>JAHDHQ010000041.1 GCA_020631235.1 Saprospiraceae bacterium
TCCTTAGGCTTTAATCAAATATTACTTGGAACCCCAGTAATTGGTTTAGAATATATTGCGAATAAAAACGAACTGAAAAAAATAAAACCATTCGTAAATATGAGCTTTGGTAAAGATTATTCGGTAATAAACAGAATTTCTTCGCAGAACTCCAATTTGCAAGAAGGGAGCATGAGAATTAGCCGTCAATTTGGGACAGGCAATTTGAGCACTGGATTACTAGTTAATCCTTCAAAAGTCAATAATAAAATTGCTTTAAAATTTGGTCTCACCGCTAGATATTTCAACAAACAAAATGTGGATCAGTATTTAAGCGACATAAACACTACTTATGCTACCAATTTTTCATCCAGAGAAAGAAATTTATTTTTAGTTCCTGTTATAGCTTTGAGACTTAATGTTAAGGAGATTTTTAATTAAATTATACTCACAAGTTTTTTGTAAAACTTGGATAAATACAAGACTGTTTTTTGTCCAAAGCATAATGAGATATCTTGTCAAAGATAAATTTACTCACATGATTTTTAACATAAAATCTTAAATAGCATTCTATCTGATAATTATTAAAGGCTCCGTTCTAAATCTATTATTATCTGAACTAATAGAAATGTAGTAATGACCTGATTTTAATCCACTCACATCCAAACGCATTTCGTATCCTGAAATATACTCATTTAGCATTAGTTGTCCGAAATTATTGTGGACCTCTACCCTTCCATTTAAATCATATTCAGGCAGTAATATGTTAACAAATTCCAATGCTGGATTTGGGTAGACTATAAACCGTTGTTTTAAATCTTCAACAACTGAATAGATCCCTACAATAGTTGAATCACAAACATCATGTTCATTTATCCTATAATTCGGAAAATTAGGAAGTGATACAACACCCGTCATGTAAGGAAGCTCAATGCCTTGCTGTATTAACTCACATTCCTGACCTTTTCTATTTGGGAAGTTTATTACTCCATAACTTCTTGACTCACTGACAGCAGCTATGTAGATTCTACAATCAGGACCTCTTCTTAGCAAAAACATATCTGCACTTTGAGGGTTTTGTACATTATTAAACTCTGCAATTAACTCAACTTCATATTCGCTAGCAGCGGTCAGCAGATCAATTTGAAATACAGCTTCCTGAGTAGCTATATAAATAAATCTTCCATTGGATGAAAATTCCAGACTCGAAAAAAGTGGTGCCTGAGCAATAAATACATTTTTATGATTACTTAAGGTTCCAGTTTCTCTATCAAAATCAAAAAGATGGAGCTGATCATATTTATTGAAAAAAGCGTATTTACTTCCATCAGGTGAAAATGCTGATGTCCCACCACCACTCGACTCCTCATTTAGATTACTTCCAACAAATTGCTGATCATGAAAATATATTCCGCCAGTATCAATTTTTGTCTTTATAAAACTAATTGGGTTTTTGCTTATGTTTATAATCCAAGATGAACCATCAGCTAACTGTGTCCCCGTCATATATCCGGCCAATATCTCAACACCTAATAATATACTCTCATTTTTTATCGTAACCTCACCTAACCCAGCATCCAAATTCATATCAATTTCAGAATACTGAATTACATCTTTATAGGTTTCTCCATTGTTTAATATCACAGGAGTGGTTACCAAATAATAAGAGTTATCTCTTGCTAAACTTTTAATCGACAAAATATCCTGGTATCCTGGATAACCAAATCGACAGTCCCCAAGCCATAGTAGTTCAAAAAATTCGCCTGCATTTATATCATGCCCATTCTCCATAATTTCATGGTTAACATTGGCGATTGCACAGCCATTGGAATAAAACAAAAGATTTCCTTCCTTGTCACACATAGAAACGTTATTCATATCAAATTCTAAGGCTGAACTAACTGGATTTATATCTAGTCTGCCATTATTAAAATCTAACATGAATCCTTCTATACCAATGGCTGTGGATGTATTCCTTCCTCCTAGCCATATATAATCGCTTTTATTTTGTGCAGTAATTTCAAAATGAAAGCTGAGCATACACAAAATCCACAGGCTATTGGATAATGATTTTTTCAGTCCATACATTACTTGCCCTATTTGATAATTTGATATAGTACAGCCCATTTGAGATTGTTTCTAAATTTAGGCTTATTGATTTTTTAGGTTCTAAATCAACTTTACCAGTATAAAGAATTCTTCCTTTCAAATCTAATACATCCACCTTGTTAAAACGAGTATTTGACTTATTAATTACATTAATTTGTCCATTTGAAGGATTAGGGAATACAAGTATTTCTTTGAAAAATAATTGCCCCTTTTCCTCCCGATTTGCGGCTCTAACACAGTTGTCTTCGAAATTGTATCTTGTTGGGTCTATTGTACTTAATATATATCTTGCTAGGTATACTGGTCAACAATGGTCAACAAATGTTCAACAAATAGTAAAAAATGTGGTAAAATAAATATATCTACAAAAAACAACTTAACCACATTTAACTGATTTACAATATCTTATAAATTACAATTAAATGCAGTTAAGCTCAAAGTGGAGCTGCCGGGAGTCGAACCCGGGTCCAGAGAAAGTACAAATAAGCTTTCTACATGCTTAGCTTGTTCTTAAATTTTCGATATCAAGCAGGTGTACAAGCAACCAACTATCAACTTATCTTCTTTAGCTTCGGAGTAATACCAAAGCATTACTACTCCTAGTCTGAGTGTCAGCGCGAAGCATGACGGTCATTATACACTGGAAATGGGTTTATCAGACATCCACCCAACAGTGCAAAAAGCTATGCTAATCCTTGATTAGGCAGCTAATGCGAATCTATTGTCGCCAATTATTGTTGATTACCATTTGTTAAAGGAGTGCGTAATCACTGCTCCTGCATGCTTACATATCAGCCATCTTTCCTGTCGATACCAATTCAGCCCCGACGAAATCGTTTTACGATTTGTCGGAAGCTCCGATAAACTGCAACGCAGTTTCATCGGGCCCCGTTTTCTTTCTTAAACCTAAGAACTTTTTATCATGTCCTTATGATCAAACTAAAAACAACTAACACCTTCCGGACGAAATCGTACCACGATTTGTCCGAAGCTCCGATAAACTGCAACGCAGTTTCATCGGGCCCCGTTTTCTTTCTTAAACCTAAGAACTTTTTATCATGTCCTTATGATCAAACTAAAAACAACTAACACCTTCCGGACGAAATCGTATCACGATTTGTCCGAAGCTCCGATAAAATGCATAGCATTTTCATCGGGCCAAATAATCAGATTAAATTCAAACTTCTGCAAAGATCTAATTCATTATATTTCTTAATGAAAGCCCTAAACCTCTTTCCTGACTTAAGATTCTTAATTTTTCTCTCAAGTATTAAAGCCTCAGCTCTGGTATCTTTTCGAATTAAACAAACCACTCTATATGGCATATAAGGTCTTGAAGATTTAACCTTTCCTTCATTATGAAGTGCCAATCTCCGTTTAATATTATTAGTTTGACCAGTATAGTGTTTGCCAAAACCCTCACTAAACAACACATAAACAAAGTACATATCACAAGTTTTAAACTTGCAAACTGGATTTTTACTTTTTCCCAACCATTCAAATAACTTTTCTGCTTATCTAAAAGCAGCGTGCAAAAGTAACGAATCATCTTATCAATAAGTTTCCTTTTAATTAGAATAAAATTCAAAAAGTATATTTGTATTTTGTTGTTTCTTGAAAAAGATTGCAAATAATTAAAAAACCAACCATGCATAAGTGTTTATTCATTTTCATATCTATATTTTCTTCTAGCCTTATCCTGGCTCAGGATACTACCTTCGTCCAAACCTTCACTTGGGATAGTGATACTCGTCGGGAAACATTTACCTTCCCAGACGACCCTACTAAAACGTATCGTAAAATATACATGAAATACCACATGAGATGTCATGATGCAGCTGTCGGAAACGGGGCTGTAGGATGCCGAGAGTGGGATTATAGCTGTAATACCTTTGTCACAGATCCGAGCGCCACCGACTCACTGAGAGCTTATCACCCTGACTACATCATCCCAGGTTATGACGAATTAATTCTGGACTACTTAAATACACCAGTATATGATTATTATGTATACGAACTGGCAAATAACACTATAACTGCTTCGAATCCCATCATTAGTACTGTGGGTGAAGGAACAGAAAATGTGGCCGTTTCTACAAATAACAACATTGGAAGAAATCAAACCATATACACAGCGGAAGAGTTAACAAATGCCGGTGCCGTAGCAGGACCTATTTATGGTTTAGGTTTATTTGCCAATGCCGCCAATGGTGTCGCAGATTACCTAAAAATTAAATTAGCGCCCACTTTGCTTAACAGCTTCGAAAATGCTTCACCGATCGAAGAAGGATGGTCTACCGTATATTACAATCACACTATTTTTCAAGACGGATGGAACGAACTAGCATTCCAATCGCCATACGAATGGGATGGCAGTTCGAATATCGTGATCGAAACAAGCTTTTCTAACCAAGAAAACAATGCATCACTGAGCCTTGCAGGTACTACAACATCCGAAGTTCAAAACATCAATAGCAACACCGAAAATGCAGTGATGAACTGTGTAGGCTCTAATTCCATGCAAGTTCCTACAGATGCTCTATCCTCAATAGAAAATGAGGTGACAGTAGCTTTCTGGGCCAAAGGTGATGCCGAAAAATTGCCTTTAAATACCTTTATCTTCAATGGTCAAGATGCCTCTAATGGACGACAAATCAGTTCTCACTTGCCTTGGAGCAATGGCCTATTATATTGGGACTGTGCGGGTGACCGCGTAGAAGGGGCAGCAAGTCCTGAACAATACGAAGGCCAATGGAATCATTATGCTTTTGTAAAAAATGCAACGGAAGGTATACAGACAATATACATCAACGGAGAACCTTTTGTAAGCGCTTCAGATAAAACACAAACCATTCAGCAAGTTGCTAGATTTATTATCGGAAATATATGGTCTTATGACAGACCCTATTATGGATTAGTGGATGAGTTCCAACTATGGGACAAAGCATTGGACCAAACCACTATACAAACATGGATGCGCCAATCTATAGATGATAGTCATCCTGATTACAATCATTTACTGAGCTACTACCCTTTTAACGAAGGTCAAGGTGCCGATGTAGCGGATGCTTCTTTAAAAGAGAATCATACTGTGATGAATGGGCCTTATTGGAAAAAGTTGCGTGGTGAAGAATTATACAACCAGTTTCAAATGCACACCAGTAAAGCAAATATACAGGTAATGCAAGGCGATTACACCATCTCCTCTGAAAGCTACACTGAAACAGACTCGGTATTAATCCCTCAATATGAAGTGATTAATTATGGTCTTGATGGCACAGATATCGTCGAGCTAAGCCGAATCAATGTCTATCCTGCAGGATACTCGTATGTCTATGACGAATTTGGGAATAAGCTTGACTCTATCTATCATCAGCCAGAAGATGGTGTCGGTATCCAAGAGCTAACCTACTACCAAAAATTTGATGCGAAGTACGAACTCCTTTCATTGGTTACTCCGTATGGAAATGGTCTCGACCTTGGACCAGAAGGAAAAATATTTATGTTCGATGTGACTGATTTTACGCATATACTAAAAGGCGAAAAACAGCTATCTATCGAATTTGGTGGAGAGTGGCAAGAAGAATTAGATATAGAGTTTATCTACATTGAAGGGACTCCTGAACGAGATGTGATGAGTCTACAAAACATCTGGCCAATGCGCCGTGCATGGTTTGACCAAATTCAAGCTGATGATAGAAATGAGCCTAGAACAATCCAGCTAAACCCTGAGGCAAGCTACTATAACGTACGATCATCGATTACGGGTCATGGCCAAAACGGAGAATTTATGCCTAGGCAACATTACGTAAATATTAATGGAGGCCAACAAGAATACATGTTTAATGTATGGAAAGAATGTGGCTTTAATCCGATCTACCCGCAAGGTGGTACATGGATTTTTGATCGAGCTGGCTGGTGCCCTGGGATGGAAACAGATTTGCATCGACTTAACATCACCGATCATGTAAACATCGGTGATGAGATTAGTATAGATTACGGGGTAAATGGCAACTGGATGGATGCAGCTAACTATCTAATTTCTCACCAATTAGTAACGTATGGAGATTATAATCACAATTTGGATGCATCGATAGAGGCAGTCATCAGACCGAATAATCAACGTGTAGAATACGAGCGACTAAACCCTTCTTGTAATACACCTACCATAAAAATCAGAAATAGTGGTGCTACTGAAATCACTTCTATGGAGATCGAATATGGTGTCCGTGATCACATCACAAAAGTGTACAATTGGACAGGGAGCATCATGCCTCTGCAAGAAAAAGATATCGAAATTGCTTTGTTTGATATGGATTTTTGGGATGCACCTACAGGAGAAAACTTTTTCGATGTGAGACTTCTTTCTGTCAATGGACAAAGCGATGATCAGCCAGATAACGATTATATAGTGAGTACTTTTGACAATGTAGAGCTATTTGAGTTTGAAGGGACTATGAGCATACGAGTGTTAACTAATAATGTAGCTTCAGATAACAGTTATACGCTTAAAGACGCAGGTGGTAATATCGTCATGGAAAGAAGTGGTATGGCTAATAATACGGAGTATTTGGATTTGCTCAATGTCGCTTCAGGTTGCTATACCTTAAACTTTAATGACTCCTCGCACGATGGATTGTACTTTTGGTTTTTTGGAGGTAATGGACAAGGAGCATTAAGTATATCTGAAGAGCTCGTTAATGATATTTATGTTCCCGTTAAATCGTTTTTATCGGATCATGGAGGTGGAGTGCAGTTTGATTTTGTAGTCATTAATGATTTAACTGATACTGATAATCCTACACCTGAGCGACTTAGTATATATCCTAACCCAGCTAAAGATGTGCTTAATATCGAAGTGGCCGACTTTAAAGCTGGGTTGTATACTATCAGCTTAACTAATCTCCAAGGGCAAAAAGTACTGAGTACCCAAGCATCCTTAACCGCTGCTGACCACATCACGCTGGATGTAAGTAACATCATATCAGGGACTTATTTCTTGCAATTGCAAAGCAAAGATGCTAGATGGAATCAAAAATTGGAGATTAGCAAATAATGTTTAAAACAGATGCTGCATATTTGCGGTTCGAAAACAGAGAGATCATGAAGCAAACATTTGTATTTATTTTAGGATTTTGTTCAATGTTGTTTTTTACAAATTGTACGCCCACCAAGGAAATTACCGTGCGCAAAAAACCACCTAAGGCAAAGTCTATGGCTGCCGAGGATTGTGGTGCAGGTAAACAATGGGTAAGCGGTTACTACGTGTACAAAAAAGACGATTTTGTATGGAAAAAAGGAAAGTGTATTTCTAAGAAAGAGGGCCAGATATACTTACCGGGAAGATGGGCTAAAGACATCGAAGGCAACTATACATTCAAACCCGGTGGCTGGAAACCTGTAGGTAAAAAACTGTCGGATAAATAAGCTATTCGCAGTTCTTTTATCTTTTTTTATTGAGCAGAGTCTAGAGAAAGACTCCTAGCGGGTATTAAGCACTAACATTTCTGAAAGAAATGATAAGATGTGTTATCATTAGTTAATGCCATTTCTGGTTAATGTGCTTATATTTTATCTTTAACGGATTTTGTCTGAAGAAGTCTAATCATGATTTCGAATCTCGATACCGCGCAATCTACGATAATGTTCGGTTGCATAGGCATCGGTCATACTAGATATATGATCTATGACATTCATCACTCGAAGGTAATGGCTCGCATTATTAATATCCCCTTTAAATTGCGTAGGCATCATGGACAATACAGATTTATCCAAAGTACTGCGTTTTGCTTTTAAAGCCGATGGCACATAAATATTGAGTAATTCTGACATAACGTGAAACCCAGCAAGTTCTACCTCTATGACCGAAGAATATTGATAGATGCGCTCGACTGACATTTTAATCAAATCCTTGAGACCTGGGCTTCTACCTTCTAAAACACCTACTAAAGACTCATTAAAACGCCCTTCAAGAATGGCTTCATGATTTTCTATAAACTGCTGACTAGCCGCTGTCACTAAAACATTTATAAGTACCGAACGTAAGAATGCTATTGACTCATTCGCATCACCTATTTTACTAAAAATATCTTTTGTTCTGACAAGAGATGATTCATTTCCATCGATATCTTCTATGATATGCAGGAAGGCTTCTGACACTTGCTGGGTACCCAGAATACCCAAGCGATGTGCATCTTCCATATCTATGATATTATAACAAATATCATCAGCCGCTTCTACCAAGTAAACAAAAGGATGTCGTAAATAAACACCATCTTCATTTACATCAGGGATCATATTAGTATGTTCGGCAAGAAACTGAAAGCCTTTAGCATCCGACTGGAAATATCCGTACTTCTTCCGATGTTTGTATTGCTTATTTACCTGATTAGAGTTACAAGGATACTTCATCATGGAAACCAGCGTGGACAGAGTTATTCCCATACCGTAAGGCGATTTTCCATCAAAAACACGCGTTAAAATCCTGAAGGCATTAGCATTTCCTTCAAAGTTGATTAAATCATTCCATTCTTCAGGAGCCATGTATGACCCTAGTTCTTCCCCATCAATTTTTAAAGAAGCGTGGAGTTTAAAAAATTCTGAAATGGCATCTTCGCCTGAATGACCAAAAGCAGGATTTCCTATATCATGCGCTAAACAAGCGGAAGATATAACTGCTGGCAATTCGTATTTGTAAAAAGAATACGCAGGATGATCTTTATCTTTGATTTTTTCTTCTGCAATAAAATCACCCACAATCGAAGCCAAAGATCTACCTACAGAGGCTACCTCTAGCGAATGAGTATGTCTATTGTGCACAAAGCTAGTTCCTGGCAATGGAAAAACTTGAGTCTTATTTTGCAACCTTCTGAAAGGTGAAGAAAAAATAATCTTATCATAGTCTCGTGTATACTGAGATCTGATGTCTGCACGATTTTTAGAGTCTCCGATTCTGATGGACGTAAAACAATTATCCCAGCGCATATTAGTCGTTTAAATAGCGGACTATGGATGAAGCAATGTCTTCTTCAGAATAATCTTTCTTTGTAAAAGACTCACCTGTTATACGTTCATACAATTCGATATATCGGTCGGTAATCTTATCCACAAAGTCATCAGGCATTAAAGGCATTTGTTGCCCTTCTAAGCCTTGAAAGCCATTCTCCATTAGCCATTCTCGCACAAATTCTTTGCTAAGCTGCTTTTGTTTTTCTCCAGACTGCTGTCGTTCTTCGTAACCGTCTAAGTAATAGTATCTGGAACTGTCAGGTGTATGGATTTCATCGATCAAATACAATTGTCCATCGTACATTCCAAACTCGTATTTTGTATCTACCAGAATTAATCCTTGCTTTTTTGCCATTTGAGAACCTCGCTCAAATAAGGCTAATGATGCCTTTTTTAATTGATCCCAGAGTTCTTGGCTAACTATACCTTGAGCCAGTATATCCTCTTCTGAAATATCCTCATCATGACCTTCTTCCGCCTTGGTGGCCGGAGTGATGATCGGCGCAGGAAATGCATCAGCTTCTTTCATCCCTTCGGGCATATTCACACCACATAAAACCCTAACACCACCTTTGTAGGTTCGCCAAGCATGACCAGCTAAATATCCTCGAACAACCATTTCTAATCGTATCGGTTCACACAGCTTTCCTATAGCGACATTTGGGTGTGGGCTAGCCTCATACCAGTTGGGTACTATATCCGCCGTTTTATTTAAGAAATAGGTAGCGATACCGTTTAAAACTTGACCTTTGAAAGGAATGGCCCTAGGTAATATATGATCAAATGCTGAAATCCTATCGGATGCAACAACCGCTAATTGTTGTTCGAGAAAATACACATCGCGCACTTTACCGCGATAAAAATTAGTTTGGTTAGGGAGGCTAAGATTGGTTTGTTTGAGTGCCATGTATTATTGTCACATTAAGCAACAAAACTAAGGATTGCATAACGTTAAACCAAATGTTCTTTGTATGGAAATTTGTCTAGATTACCTTGAGAAGATTCTTATCTAGGATGATGTCCTTTAATTCCTTAAGTGCTCTATATTCGTTGGGTAAGACTTTCTTAAAAGCTTCCTTCACAGTGATATAGGTGCCTTTTTCGGCTTCTTTAATGGAGGACTTAACCAATTTTATATCATGCTTAATCATACCTCTTATAGAAGGGATCTCATGCCAGTCTGCTTCGATGGCAAATGTTCTAATCCTTTCTCCATTAGCTCCTAACTCAGAATCTAATTCTATAAAATCACTGTTTCCCTGCTTGATGGCTTCAGAAGTAGATCCACCTGACGGTAGACTCCATATATTAGGATCATTTTCTAAATCTGAGTCGATTAAAAAAATCTCCAAGCCTTTTTCGTGACATCTATATATTACAATTCTAACTAAATCTAGAACACTCATATCTTATAAATTCTTCAATACTAATGCAAAGTACTGCTTTGTTGTTCAATTTTTTAATAAAAAAACTGAATTAAATCCGCAATGTGCCGTTTACTTATTAAATCTGTTTTACCTCTTTTGTTTTTCCAGGCTTTTTCACTTCCATTTCTTCAATCAAGCTTTCAAAATCGCTGGAAATTCCTCTAACAATTTCGCCCAAATCTTCCATCGTATGTTCGAATCCTTTTTCTAGTTCTCGGATGCTAGAATAATCTTTAGCTCTTAGTTCTGCTATAGTTTCTTTGCTTTTAGCCTTAAACTTTTCAAAATCTTCTTTGGTAGGTTTATTATCGTTAATGTACAATTCTGCTTTATCTTGAATTTCTGCCCATTCCAATTGGTCTATTTTCATTTCCAATGTTTCTAGGCTATTCCTTAATTGTGTTTCTATATCTACTTTGGTAGAATCTTGAGCATTAAGTGATAAGGCAAATATTGCTGTAAGGGCTAAGGTAAAAATTGTCTTCATGTTTAAAATAAGTTAAATAAGTTTACAATAGAATAGCAGTAATTAATGATTTTTTCTTCTTCATTACTTGCATTGTAAATGCTGAAGATCCTTCCGCTTTCTCGTGTTTCAGTTGTCCAATTTATATGCGCAAGTTCTTTTTCTCCAGCAAAAACTACAGCAACTTCTGCTTCTTTCTGAACGTCCAAATAAGCCATCCTATTTTGCGTAGAAATGTCAAGAAAATCATAATTTTTTTGAATAGCATACTTATCCACCCCATCTATGGTCACCAAGCACTGTTTGCCATCAAAGTAAAAACTAACTTGTGTCGAAGAAAACTGACTCAGCAACAACATCCTTCCATCACCGTATTCATAGATGTAGTATGCAACGAGTGCTTCATGGTAGATGGAATTAATTTTACCAAAAAAATTAGTGTAGGTAGCTTTAGGTCTACGTTTTTGTGTTTTTTCAAAAGATAGCAAGGCCATTTCTTCCTGATCTAAAGGCACGAGATCTTGTGCTAGTGCTTCTAACTCAACTTTACCAAACTTCCGATCTTTGCGAACTCGAGACTTAGGGCTGCTGACACTGAAAAAGAAATCCAATATTTGAAAAAATATGTATCCAAATGCAGCACCTGCTATGGCTAATATTATAATATTCCTCATAAAATTTGTAGAAAATTTATTCTCCCAGATATGATCTGAGTGCGTTTTTGTTGGCTGATTTTCTTAATCTCCTTAAAGCTCTTTCTTTTATTTGCCTTACTCGCTCTCTAGTCAAGCCATAAAGTTCGCCTATTTCTTCGAGATTTAATGAAGCATGTCCTCCTAAGCCATAATAAGCTCTGAGCACATCCACTTCACGTGGAGATAAGGTGGATAAACCATTTAAGACCTCATCTTTTAATGATTGCGCCATTAAACTTAAATCTGGGCTTTCTTCATCACCTAATGCCATTACATCTAACATAGTAGAACTACCTTCGTCTCCGCCTATAGGGGCATCTACCGAAATATGTCTTCCATTGCTATTGTGCAACACATTACTCACTTCTTTGGGCTTCATTTCTAATAAATCGGCCAACTCTTCTATCGATGGTTCTCTTTCAAACTTTTGGGTAAAAGAAACATAAGCTTCATTTACTTTACTGTAGGAGTTTACTTTATTTAAGGGTAAACGGACCATCCGACTATACTCAACGATGGCTTGAAGAATCGACTGTCTAATCCACCATACAGCGTAAGAGATAAACTTAAATCCACGTGTTTCGTCAAAACGACGTGCAGCCTTCATCAAGCCTACATTTCCCTCATTAATTAAGTCAGAAAGTGAAAGTCCTTGATTCTGGTATTGCTTAGCTACAGAAACAACAAATCGTAGATTCGCTTCAGTTAATCGCTCTAGAGCATCATTGTCACCATCGCGAATTTTTCTAGCTAACACAGCTTCCTCATCTGCTGTAAGCATATCGATCTTAGAAATATCATTTAGATATTTGTCTAAGGCGAGGCTCTCGCGATTCGTTATTTTCTGTGTTATCTTTAGTTGTCGCATCTAATGTGTACTCCTTTATTAAACTTACAAACTATACAGTCTTATTGCAGATATAGTTCAATTAATTAATCAGAAAGATATAATTTCCGACCAATCCGGGCTTAAAATCTATTATCCCCTTCTTTAAGACATATTTCTGGGTCATTACACCTATTAAAGATTAAGATAATATGTTTTCTTTTAAAAATGGCATTTGTTGGGAATTAGTGCGCTGTACGCAGTGCGCTGTACGCAGTACGCAGTACGCAGTACGCAGTACTTAGTACTTAGTACTTAGTACTTAGTACTTAGATGTTAGATGTTAGATGTTAGATGTTAGATGTTAGATGTTAGATGTTAGTATTTAGTATTTAGATTTTATAGTATCTAATGTCTATTATCTATTGTCTGCTATCTAATGTCTATTATCTACTAAGTACTAAGTACTAAGTACCAAGTACTGTCTATTGTCTAATGTCTGTCTAATGTCTAATGTCTAACGTCTATTATCTATTGTCTGCTATCTAATGTCTATTATCTACTAAATACTAAGTACCAAGTACTGTCTATTGTCTAATGTCTAATGTCTACTAAGTACTAAGTACTAAGTACTGTCTAATGTCTCGCATCTTATAAAATAAAAAAGCCCCAACTTTTACGTTGAGGCTCTTTTTTATATTCTCTTAAAAATTATCCTTGCTTTTCATCATTTGGATGAGGCAATAATACTTTTCTTGATAGTCTTAGTTTGCCAGATTTCTTATCTACACCTACAATTTTAAACTTCACTGGGTCACCTTCTTTAAATACATCCGCCACATTATTAATTCTCGAGTGAGAAATCTCTGTTACGTGGATCAAGCCACTCTTTCCGTGGAAATCAACAAATACACCATAAGGCATAACTGATGCGACTACCCCATCATAAGATTCTCCTACACTTGGAGTAAAGGTAATTTTGTTAATACGTGCTAATGCATCATCAATCGCTTGCTTATTGCTACTAGAAATCGACACTATACCGAAGTTTCCTTGTTCTTCTATATTAATAACCGTTTCTGTTTCTGCTTGTATTTCTTGTATTACTTTTCCTCCAGGTCCGATAACTGCACCTATATAGCTCTTATCGATTTTAATTTCGACCATACGTGGAGCATGAGGTTTTAGATCATCATTCGCTGTGCTAATAGTCTTAGCCATTTCGCCTAAAATATGAAGTCGTCCAGCCTTAGCTTGTTCTAATGCCTCTTCTAAAAGAGAGTAAGGAAGTCCATCAATTTTTATATCCATCTGGCAACCAGTAATACCTTTTTCGGTTCCGGTTACTTTAAAATCCATATCTCCTAATGCATCTTCATCTCCTAAGATATCAGAAAGGATAGCGTGATTTGTACCATCTGAGATCATACCCATCGCGATACCTGATACTGGTGCATCAATTTTGATACCTGCATCCATGAGTGCTAAAGAACCCGCACAAACGGTGGCCATTGAAGATGAACCATTAGATTCTAAAATATCTGAAACAATACGGATTGTATATGGATTTTCTTCTGGTAGTACTTGTCTTAATGATCTTCCTGCTAAGTTAGCGTGACCAACTTCTCTACGACCAGGACCTCTCATAGGCTTAATCTCACCTACTGAAAATGCAGGGAAATTATAGTGCAGGATAAAATCATCATATCCAGAATCTAAAGCAGTATCTACCATTTGTTTATCAAGCTTTGTCCCTAGGGTTAATGATGTTAAAGCCTGTGTTTCTCCTCTATTAAAGATAGCTGAGCCGTGTGCTGATGGCAAGTAGTTTACTTCCGTCCATATAGGTCTTACCTGATCAAATTTTCTTCCATCCAATCTTGTGTTTTCAGCAAGCACCATTGTACGAATGGTTTCTTTTTGGATTTTGTTAAAATACTCTGAAGCTTGATCTCCATGCTCCTCCATATATTCTTCACCCATTTTTTCGAGTAAAGTTTCTTTCATAGATTCTTTAATCTTTTTGAATCTATCTTTTCTATCATGTTTAGCTAAGGCAGCTCTAGACACTTCTAAAATAGGATCTACAACGATACCTTTGATAGTAGACATTAATTCTTCATTAACTTCTACTGTTGGCAATTCTCTTTTAACGGTTGCCTTCTCTCCTACTTTATTCGCGAGGTCTAACTGAGCTTGACATTGAACCTTAATCGCTTCATGCCCTACTTTAATTGCTTCGATAAGTTCAGCTTCTTGACATTCTTTTGCCTCTCCTTCTACCATCATCACGTTATCCAAGGTAGCTGCAACAATAATCTCCATGCTTGCCTCCTTAAGTGCCGTTCGGCTAGGATTAACGACAAACTCTCCATCAATCTTAGCTACACGCACTTCTGATATAGGACCATCAAAATTAATGTTGGATACCGATAGTGCCGCTGAGGCTGCAAGCGCAGCATACGCATCAGGCAATGTTTCTGTATCAGCCGAAATTAAGTTGATTAAAACCTGCGTTTCATTCATATAACCATCCGGAAATAATGGTCTAATCGCTCGATCAACTAATCGACAGATTAAGATCTCATAATCGTTTAGACGTGTTTCTCTTCTGAAAAAGTTTCCTGGAATTCTACCGATGGAAGCGAATTTTTCTTGGTAGTCTACCGATAATGGAAAAAAGTTTTGTCCTTCTCTCGGCTCTGGATTTGATACCACTGAACAAAACAACATGGTTTTACCTATACGTACTACAACACTACCATGCGCTTGTGTTGCTAATTTTCCTGTTTCAATAATGACTTCTTCTCCACTAGGTAAATTGAAAGAAGTAGTAATTGGAGTAATGTTAC
>JAHDHQ010000023.1 GCA_020631235.1 Saprospiraceae bacterium
ACTTTAGAAAGTGGATCTTTCTCTGAAACGAAGAAAATGATTGTTATCGATTAAAATATAATGGGCTCTTGGGGTTGACCTCAAGAGCTTTTAAAAAATATGAGTATGAAAAATGTATTAATTATAATCTGTGTGATGATAGGCTTTACCATAAATTTGGTAGCACAAAATGTCATCAACCCTAATATTTCAACATTTAATGGAGGTACGCAATCCATTGCTGAAATAGCAACTATCATGGATGCTGTACCTGAAGATGTAAGCAGAATATTTGTAAACGCAATCAATAAAGAGCATGGTGCTACAATAGTTCATAACGAAGAAGAACTAGCTCCGTACTTAATAGTTAGCCAACAAAATTTTGATTATTGGAAAAGTGTGTATCAGACATACCCAGCTAAATCTCATACAGATGACAGAATAGCTGTACGCATTCTTCTGACAAACATTAAAAATAATATCTAGAAATAATCTAAGTTGATCAATTTAAAAAGCGGAAATAAACCATGTTCATTTCCGCTTTTTTTTTTGCTCTTTTTAAGAACTACAAACGCGCTATATGAGCTCGTCCGACTATGGGTTATATCACACCTAATTCTTTGCCTACTTTTGTAAACGCTGTTATAGCTTGATCTAAGTGCTCGGTATCATGCCCCGCTGAAATCTGTACTCTAATACGGGCTTTATCCTTAGGTACCACAGGGTAAAAGAAGCCAATCACATATATACCTTCCTCCAGTAATTTATTAGAAAAATCTTGGGATAATTTCGCATCATAAAGCATGATAGGTACGATAGGATGTACCCCGTCAATAATGTCAAATCCTGCAGTGACCATTTTATCTCTAAAGTATTTTGTGTTTTGTTCAAGCTTATCTCTTAAATGTGTCGATTGGCTTAATAAATCGATCGCTTTGATGGATGCCCCTACAATAGAAGGAGCCACTGTATTGGAAAATAAATAAGGTCTAGATCGTTGTCTCAAAATATCCACAATTTCCTTTCGAGCGGCTGTAAATCCGCCAGATGCACCTCCCAAGGCTTTACCGTATGTGCCCGTGATAATGTCCACTCTTCCCATAGCTCCTGTATGCTCATGCGTGCCTCTTCCAGTTTTCCCCACAAATCCAGTAGAGTGACATTCGTCAACCATTACCATTGCCCCAAATTGATCTGCCAAGTCACAAATTTTGTCTATTTGAGCAATCGTGCCATCCATACTAAATACACCATCCGTAGCAATCATGATTCTCCTTGCTCCGGCTACTTTTGCTTCTTCTAACTTTGCTTTTAAATCATTCATGTCATTGGTAGCATATCTATATCTAGCCGCTTTACACAAACGAATGCCGTCAATGATAGAAGCATGATTTAATGCATCCGATACAATGGCATCTTCTTTCGTGAGAAGTGGTTCGAAAAGTCCTCCATTAGCATCAAAAGCAGCAGCGTATAGTATACAATCTTCCATCCCTAAAAACTCCGCTGTCTTACGTTCAAGTTCTTTGTGTATGTCTTGTGTGCCGCATATAAACCGGACGGAAGACATACCATAACCATGCGTGTCGATGGCATCTTTTGCTGCTTGTGTGAGTGATGGGTCAGAAGATAATCCTAAATAATTATTAGCACAAAAATTCAATACATCCTGACCATTTGTGGCTATGCTAGCGGATTGAGGAGTACTTATCACTCGTTCGCTTTTATACAATCCAGCATCTTTAATTGCTTCAAGTTCTGCTTGTAATTCTTTTCTTACTTTATCAAACATTATTTATCCGTTTAATTTGATGTTTAAATTCTTCAACATGGTTTCGACAATATCTTCTAAATCGTATTTTGGATTCCAATTCCAGTCTTTTCTGGCATAATTATCATCTATGGTTTGTGACCAAGAATCTGCAATGGCTTGTCTGAAATCAGGTTTGTAACTGATGCTAAAATTGTCCATTTTTTGCTTAATGAGATCACTAATTTGCTTTGGTGTGAAACTAACTGCAGCTAGGTTGTAGCTTGTTCTTAAAGATAGTTTTTCTTTATCGGCATCCATGAGTTGGATCGTGCCGTTGATGGCATCATCGATATACATCATAGGTAACATGGTATCTTCTTTTAAGAAACACTCATAAGTACCTTTTTCTATTGCGTCATAAAATATTTCTACAGCATAATCAGTGGTACCTCCATGTGGCTTAGTTTTCCAACTGATAATTCCTGGATATCTTATAGATCGTACATCTACACCATAGCGTTGGTGGTAATAATTGCACCAAAGTTCACCAGTTACTTTACTAATTCCATAAACTGTAGAAGGTGTAAAATCAGTAAACTGCGGCGTATCTTGTTTAGGTGTATGTGGACCATGAACAGCTATGGTGCTGGGAAAAAATATCTTATTTATTAAACCATCTCTTCCTAAATTTAAGATACTCAAGAGTCCATTAAGATTTACATTCCATGTTTTTTTAGGATCCCACTCTCCACTAGCCGAAAGGATGGCAGCTAAATGGTAGACTTGAGTGACCTTATGCTCTACGACAATCTCACGTAATCTTGTTTTATTTAAGATGTCCAGCATTAAAAAATTAGGATCATCATTTGTTTCTTTGATATCGGAGGAGATGACTTGCATCACTCCGTATTTTTCTCTCAATGCAGCGACTAATTCAGAACCCAATTGACCTGAGGCGCCTGTGACTAATACTTTTTCCAATTTTTGCTGGTTTTATACAAGCTAATGTAATTGTTTAGCTTATTTAATTACCCATCGGGCTAATTTATTTTTGCTTGATTCCACAAATCATCCATTTCAGCTAAGGTCATTTTTTTCAAGGGCTTCGAAGCATGACTTTCTATGTATTCAAATCGGTATTTAAATTTTCGATTTATTTTTTCCAATGCTGTTTCGGGTTCTACATTTAAAAACCTTCCATAATTGATGAGTGAAAAAAGAACATCGCCAAATTCTTCCTCGATTTTTTCTTGGTCGCCGTTCATTTTTGCTTCCTCTAATTCAGAAAGTTCTTCCTTCACTTTTTCATAAACATCATCGATATGGTTCCACTCAAAACCTACTTGCGCCGTTTTTTCCTGCATACGAGTGGCTTTGACCATAGCTGGTAGAGAGCGAGGGACACCAGATAGCACTGATTTTTTGCCTTCTCTGAGTTTAAGTTCTTCCCAGTTTTTCTTGACATCATCCTCATTATCGACTTTTACATCTCCATAGATGTGCGGATGTCTATTGATTAGTTTTTCACAAATACCATTGAGTGCATCAGTTATATTAAAGGCTCCATTTTCTTCACCTATTTTAGCATAGAAAACCATATGGAGCATTAAATCACCGATCTCTTCTTTGATTTCATTTTGATTTTTGTCCAATATCGCGTCGGCTAGTTCATACGTTTCTTCTATAGTTAGATTACGTAAGGATTCCATGGTCTGCTTTCTATCCCAAGGGCACTTTTCCCTTAATTCATCCATAATGTCAAGTAATCTGCCAAAAGCCTTTAATTTTTCATCCATTTCTAAACTGTATTATAGTAACTTTGTTACTTCAATTGAACAGCAAAATACAGAAAAATGATGAGCAGTTTTCTAGTTACTTTAGCAATTGTATTTGGGGTGTTTATAATATCCTTTGCTTTAATAAACATAAGATACATATTTACTGGAAATGAATTTAGAGGAACTTGTGCTAGCAATAATCCTATGATCAAGAATAATATGGGAGAATGCACAGTTTGCGGTAAAGCGCCAGAAGAGGATTGTCAAATGCCAGAAATTAAGCCGGCCACTTAAATGATTCTAGAACGCTTCATTAATTGAATGCAGAGAATCATGAATATGGTAACACACAGTATTGAGAGAATTAGCATCGGTTAGTTTTGATACTTAAAAGTGCACAATATATTCCTGAAAGGGAAAAAGATAATTATAATTAACACATAATAGATTTTATAATCTATTGATTTAGAAGACCTTTACCATGATTAAGATCGCAAAAGTTAGCTTGTTGTATACTCTTGTGCTGTTGTCGATTCCCAGCATTGGCCAACAAAAAAATATTCAGTCTAGCAATGACATTTATAAGGCATTATTAAAGTTAAATACACTGGCTAATGTGTTATACGTAGCTGCCCATCCGGATGATGAAAACACGCGTATGATCTCTTACTTTTCCAATGTATTGCATGCAAATACGTCCTATTTTTCTTTTACAAGAGGCGATGGTGGTCAGAACTTAATAGGCACAGAAATAGGTGATCTATTGGGTGTTTTACGGACGCAAGAGCTTATGCAGGCGCGGTCAATTGATGGTGGAGGCCAATATTTTAGCCGGGCTATTGATTTTGGATACTCTAAGCATCCCGATGAGACTTTGTCTATATGGGATAAAGATCAAGCTATGTCTGATATAATTCAAGTTATTAGGACTTTTAAACCAGACATAATCATCAATCGTTTTGATCATCGGACACCGGGTAAAACACATGGTCATCATACCAGTTCAGCAATGCTTAGTCACGAAGTATTTGAAATGGCAGGCGATAAGAATGTATTTCCCGAACAATTAGCCTTTACGGAACCTTGGCAAGCATCCAGATTGTTTTTTAATACTTCTTGGTGGTTTTATGGTAGCCGTGAAAAATTTGCGAAGGCAGATAAATCAAATTTGATAAGTATGGATATCGGCACCTATATACCACTGATGGGACAATCAAATGGCGAAATTGCTTCTGCAGCCAGAAGTATGCATAAATGTCAAGGTTTTGGTTCGGCAGGAAGTCGTGCTTCAAGGCAAGAATATCTAGAAATCATCAAAGGCAGTAACCCTGCACCATCGAATTCACCCTTTGAAGGCATAGATATTAGCTGGTCTAGAGTTAAGGGAGGTCAAGCAGTAAAGGAAGCGCTAGAACTAATAATTGAGGACTTTGATTTTACCTCACCCAAAGCTTCAGTTATTGCTTTAATCGATTTATATGATTTAATCGAACAAACAGGAGATCAGCATTGGAGAATAAAAAAATTAAAAGATTTAGAAGACATAATTATTGCCTGCAGTGGATTGTATCTAGATGGATTTGTGGATGTCCATAAAGCATCAATGGGTGATAGCATAGAATTAAAAATAGAGGCAACTAATCAGACAGACACTGAGATAGAATTGCTATCTTATGATGTTGAACCAGTGATTAAATCAAAAGCTATAAATGCGACATTGGTTACTGGTGAAGAACAAATATTTTACGAAGAAATAGCGGTAGCAGCACCATTAAATTATACTAATCCATATTGGTTAAATAAAAACCACAGTCTTGGCTCTTACGCGGTTAATGATGAAAATCTTATAGGCAAACCAATCAGTGATGCAGCCATGACCATACATTTTGACCTCAAAATAGAAGGCAAGCAAATGCGAATTTCTAAATCAGTGATGCATAAATATGTTGAAGCTTCATATGGCGAAATCACTAAGCCTTTTGAGATTATCCCTGAGGTATCAGTTGCATTATCGGATGACGTTTACATATTTGCAAATACTGAAGAGAAAGTCATACCGGTAGAAGTCCAAGCGGGTAAGAACGACATTGAAGGAAAAATACGTTTAGACCTTCCTGATGGTTGGACGGCAACTCCTAAGAGCCAAGATTGGGCTTTTGAGTTTAAGGGAGAGAAAAAAATACTCAACTTTAGAGTTTCACCTCCCGAAAATCGATCTGTGGTATCCATAAAACCAGTGGCAACCATTGGTGATAAAGCATTTACAAAAACGACGCACACGATTGCTTATGATCATATTCCCGAGCAGACAGTTTCTCTAGATGCTTCTGCCGTAGCAAGTCGCATTCCTTTAGTCCGAAGGGGGAAAGAAAAAGTGGCTTACATTATGGGTGCAGGCGATAAAATTCCAGAGGCCCTTCAGAATATGGGCTATACAGTGGATATATTAGATCCTTCAGATGGTATAGAAAACTTGTCACAATATCAAGCAATACTGATAGGTATCAGAGCTTATAATACTGTCGAAGAAATGAATATTGTCCAAGCTAAATTATTTGAGTATGCCAAAGCCGGAGGTAATTTAATTACTCAATATAATACCACTTGGCGACTTAAGTCAGAAGATATTGCTCCTTACAAATTGCAATTATCAAGAGATCGAGTTTGTCAAGAAGATGCGGAAGTGAGTGTTTTAAAACCGAATCATCCTTCCATGTTTTATCCAAATCAACTAACAGAAGAAGACTGGGATGGTTGGGTGCAAGAACGAGGACTTTATTTTCCAAACGAATGGTCTCAAGAGTATGAGGCTATACTTTCCATGAATGATGCAGGTGAAGAAGCCAAAGAAGGTTCATTATTGATTGCTCCATATGGTGATGGATATTTTGTTTACACTGGACTTTCTTTTTTTAGAGAATTACCCGCTGGTGTGCCTGGGGCGTATCGCTTGTTAGCGAATCTTATATCTTTAGGTACAAACAAGCGCTAAATGATCAAAGGAGTTAAAGGGAAGCATTATTTATTAGTCATAGGATTAAATGTATTGTATATACTTGTCTTTTATTTAATCATGAATGCATTTAGCATATGAGTATTTTTGATTGGATCGTTCTTTTAGGTACCATAGGGTTCATTATTGGATTTGGTATATGGAAAACTAGAAAGCAGCAAAATCTCAATGATTATTTATTAGGCGGTAATGAAGCGAGATGGTGGACAGTAGGTTTATCCGTTATGGCTACTCAAGCGAGTGCCATTACTTTTCTTTCTACACCAGGCCAAGCTTTCCACGATGGGATGGGATTTGTGCAGTTTTACTTTGGCCTACCCATAGCCATGATTATTATTTGCATTTATTTTGTGCCGATTTACAAGCGATTAAAAGTATTTACAGCCTACCAATATTTAGAAGAACGATTTGATGTTAACACACGTGTTTTTACGGCTTTTTTGTTTTTAATTCAGCGAGGTTTAGCCGCGGGAATAACCATTTATGCTCCGGCTATCATTTTATCTACTATTCTAGCTTGGGATTTAAGACTGACAGTCATTATAATAGGTGTTTTAGTGATTTTATATACTGTTTTAGGAGGAACAAAAGCCGTTAACGTTACCCATAAACAACAAATGACGGTCATCTTTCTAGGCTTATTTCTTGCTTTTTTTATCATTCTCAATAAACTACCTGAAGCAGTCAGTTTTACGGATGCATTAAGCATGGCAGGTGCTTCAGGAAAGATGGATATATTGGATTTTTCATTTGATCTAGAAAATAGATATACTTTTTGGTCAGGAATCATCGGAGGGACCTTTCTTGCTTTGTCTTATTTTGGAACAGACCAATCTCAGGTGCAACGTTATTTAAGCAGCCAGTCATTGGAAGAAAGTAGGAGAGGATTGCTCTTTAATGGTTTGCTTAAGGTCCCATTGCAATTTTTTATATTATTAATAGGTGTTTTCGTTTTCATCTTTTATCAGTTTAATCCAGCACCCATTTTTTTTAATGAGAAGTTAGTTAATGATGTAAAGCAAACCGAATATCAATCCGAGATAAGCGCTTTAGAAAGCACCTACCAAGGTTTAGTAAATGAGCGGATGGAATTAATAGGAGATCGCTGGGATGAGCAAAATGTTCAAGCATATAAAGGATATCTGCTGCAAGAAGAAAAAGTACGGGCTGAAGCAAAAGCTACTATTAAAAAAGCTTTGCCAGATGCTTCCGAAAACGATAAAGATTATGTATTTCTACATTTTATCTTAAATAATATTCCTGTGGGTATTTTAGGTTTGCTATTAGCTATGATCTTTAGTGCCGCTATGTCATCGACTGCTGCCGAGTTAAATGCTTTAGCGTCCACAACCACTATTGATATTTATAAGCGTTTATTTAATCCAAGCCTTGAGGGAGTGCAATCAGTGAGAGCTTCTCAATTACTGACTTTAATGTGGGGAGTGGTGGCTATATTATTTGCCTGCTTTGGCACTTTGTTTGAAAATTTGATTCAGTTTGTAAATATTATTGGTTCGATCTTTTATGGAACGATCTTGGGTATTTTTCTATGCGGCTTCTTTATGCGTTTTATTAAGGCAAAGGCGGTCTTAGTAGCCGGGCTGATAACGGAAGTTGTCATTATATATTTGTGGTGGATTGATTTTGTGCCTTTCTTATGGTTAAATTTAATCGGTAGTCTTTTGGTAATCATTATTGCGAGTTTATTACAATTACTTGCTTTTAAAAGATCCGCGATATAAAAAAAGAGCTTATCGTATGATAAGCTCTCTAAACAATCCTGTTTTTGGAATGAGGCGTTCTACGAACGCACTCTCAGTATTGGTTTACTTTTTCATGCCCCATTCTTTGATAGAAGCTTCATTTAATTTTATGTAATTATCGTAGTTAGCTTCTTTAGCTAATTCTAATGATCTTGTTGCTGTAGTAATAGCTCCTTTGTAATCACCCATATCAGCCTGGATTAATGACTTATGTCTTAATATCCAGAATTTTTCTCCTCTGATTTCGGTTGCTTTATCTATCCACTCTAAAGCCGTAGCGAGGTCCTTACCATTTTCTCTATAGAATCGAGCGGCGTTATAGTAATCATTACCACTTGGCCCAGCCATCGTTTTTTCGATTGATTCCATTACCATACCTTCTGTAGCTACGGTTAAAGGAATTTGAACTTTTGTATTGTCCCAATCAATAGTTAAGAAAGCAGAAGCGTCTCTTAAGTTGTCTAAGTATACATTAAATGATTCTGTTTCATTGCTGTTAGCCGAAGGACTAACTGTTCCAGTTGCAGCAACTTTAGCCTCGTCCCACTCTTCTGGTGTTCCCCAGTTTTCTGTATCAGTATATAATGCCCATGTCCAAGATGATTTTCCTGGTGTTGTAAATAATGCATAAGTCCCTGGTTCAACATCAGTTCCTCCAACGTTTACTTTGTCAGAAAAAGTAACCATTGTGTTTTTATTTGCACCTGTTCTCCATTGTGCATCATAAGGTACTAAACCTCCAAAAATTTCTCTATCCTTTTTACTTGGACGAGAAAACTCCAATGTTACAGTTGTTAATCCTAGGGATTGTTCGATTTTACAAGATGGACTTGCAGCAGGCGTTTTTACTTGAGCAGTAGAAACACTTGAAATAGCAAATAAGCAAATTAGAATTGATAAGAATTTTTTCATTGGTATTTATATTTATGATTTTATGCTGCAAAAATACTATAAATATTAAAGTAGCTCGTATTCTAGTCGTCTTGTAATTTACATTTCTCTGATAATATGGAGGATTACTTTCAGATAGTAAATAATGCCTCCAAGGTTTACAATGGAATATTTTACACAATCATATCTATCTATATCTTTTACTAGGAACCTTCATAGTTTCCATTTTTTGGAAAATTTTATTTCCATCTAAAATGGGATTCTACATCGGAGAAGGTCATTTTATACTTGGAACAAGTAACACAGTGGATCCAAATGATGAAATTCTCGGTACTTGGTTTATTCCAGTAATTTTAATAGTTGCCTTAGTTTTATATTTCTTAATTACCTTGCTTTTCAGACTGAAAAGAAGAAAGAAACCATTTAACTTATGCCTACGCAGTCCATTTGTTAAGGACTATTTGTAGTTCAGGAAAAAAGATATTAAAAGCCTCAAAGAATGTTTCTTTATGATTTGTATAATCTTCAAGCGCTGCACTAAAGTTGGACTTAAACTTTGTTCTGGACTGTATACGATCGAGAATAGTTTGCATTCCTTCAAGATGGGAATACATAGTCAAAAAATCTTTTCCGATTAAGAATTCAAGCTTGTCTAAAATGTGTTTCGGATATTCCTCTTTTCGGCTCAGTAAGACTTGATAGGTAGTTTCTACAAACTCATTAAAATCTATATCTGTTCTAGTATCCCACTGTTCGGCTAATACTAAATCCCAAAGCAAATCCATCACAACTGGTGAATATTTTCCATGCCTCGATTGCAATAGTTTTGTGCAGTTTCTGACTACTGGATGTTGGTCTGTAAAGGAATCTATTTTTCGGTGCATTATAATGCCTTCCTGCACACCCAGGGAATAATCAGTGAACTCTTTCTGCTTGATAATGTCAGCCAGAATATTCCCAACTAGGAGGTCAGGTTTATGATGAGATAAAAATGCATGTGCTAAATAATTCATCTATTAAATAACTTACTTTTCGAGCAGGTCTAAAAATTAGAAAGAATCATAATATTTAAACTGTAAAGTTAATCTATATTTGCACACTTAAAATTGGACAAATTATGGGTTTACAAGGCGGTATTGTAGGATTACCAAATGTTGGAAAATCAACATTGTTTAATGCATTAACTAATGCTAAGGCTTTAGCAGCTAACTATCCTTTTGCCACAAAGGATCCTAACGTTGGTGTGATCACGGTACCTGATGCAAGATTGGATAAACTTACAGAATTGGTGAGTCCTCAAAAAACATTGCCGACTACCGTTGAGATAGTAGATATTGCTGGTCTTATTAAAGGAGCTAGTAAAGGTGAAGGACTCGGAAATCAATTTTTAGCTAACATTAGAGAAACGGATGCCATTGTCCATGTTGTTAGATGTTTTGAAGATGATAATGTAGTGCATGTCGATGGTAATGTAGATCCGGTTAGAGACAAAGAAATTATTGACACAGAACTTATTCTAAAGGACATAGAGACCGTAGATAAACGTTTGGATAAGTATAAAAAGCAATCAAAGAGTGGAAATAAAGAAGATTTAAAGAAAGTAGAGATTGCGAGTGCTATTCTTGCCCATTTAGAAGATGGAAATCCAGCACGAACTTATGATGTAGATGATTTAGCTGAAGAAATATTTAAAGAGTTGAGTTTACTTACTGCAAAACCGATTATTTATGTGTGTAATGTAGATGAGTCTTCAGCCGTAAATGGAAACGAATTTACGAAGGTTTTCGAAGAAGCTGTAAAGGATGAAAATGCTGAAGTAATTTACATCAGCGCGGCCATAGAAGCTGAAATTATTGAATTAGATGATCCAGAAGAACGCTTGGAATTCGTTAAAGAAATGGGGCTGTCCGAACCAGGCGTAAACAGAGTGATTCGTGCTTGTTATGATTTATTAAATTTGATCACTTATTTTACAGCGGGAGAAAAGGAAGTACGTGCATGGACAGTTAGAAAAGGGTCAAAAGCTCCTCAAGCAGCCGGAGTTATTCATACGGATTTCGAAAAAGGGTTTATTCGCGCAGAAGTCATTGGATACGATGATTTTGTGCAATATGGATCTGAAGCTGCAGTGAAAGAAGCGGGAAAATTGTCAGTAGAAGGGAAGGAGTATGTTGTTAAAGATGGAGATGTTATGCATTTTAGATTTAATGTGTAAGTTGTTCTATCATACGCTAATCACAGAGTTTTATTTTCTATAATAAAGCAGTCAAACGCATATTAGGTGGCCATTTATAATTGCCATGTAATGAATTGATTAAATTTACAATTTATAATTCTTATCATTCGATGAAAAACCAATGGATATTTATTGTCCTATTATTATGTGGTTTATGCCATGAGTCTGTAGCTCAAGTAGACTCGATATTAGCACATACTGATTTTGAATTGGACTTTAGGTTTAGAGTAGAACAAGATTGGGATTCTAGAAAGTCAGATGGAACTTATAGAACAAACCGCAGTCGATTTAGATATCGCCTGAGAACAGGTGCTACCTACAGCAAAAACAAATATAGTTTTGGTTTTAGAATAAGAACAGGTGATCAAAACAAACAACAAGATCCTCAACTTACTTTGGGTAAAGGCTTTAAAGAGTTTGGAACACTACCTATAGGTTTTGAAAAATTGTTTTTTAATTACACTTCAAAAAATTATACCTTTTGGTTAGGAAAAAATTCATTTTCGTTTGATAAAAACAATGAGTTATTTTGGAGTGATAATGTATTTCCTGAAGGTTTATACCTGAAAAGAACTATACATTTTGGAGAAACAAAAGGCACTCAATTTACTGTCCAACTTGGTCATTACATTTTAGCTTCGAACGGAAATTCACTCAGCAATGATGCTTATTTTCAAGGTTTGCAGACAAGCTTGATTTGTTTTAATAAACGACTAAAAATATTTCCTTCCATCTACTTAATGAGAAATATCCCGAATATTCCAGATGGATATGCATCTTTTGAGTTAGATTATAGCATTTTTCATTTAGGTGCAAAAATGAAGGTTTTATCTTCCGACAAACTATGGATAGATGCAGATTATTATCATAATCTGGAGGATTATTCGAGTAATGTGTTTATCTCGACACCATTTAAAAACGAAAAACAGGGTTTCTCTATAGGTATTCAATATGGTCAATTATACAATGCAAAAGATTGGAAAATTAAAGTGACTTATACTTCTTTACAAAGATATGCGGCCTTGGACTACATGGCCCAAAATGACTGGGCTAGATGGGATTATTCGGTGTATAATTCTCCAGATGGCAGATTAACTAATTTCCAAGGAGCTGAATTGGTGGTAGCCTATAATATCACTAAAAAAGTCAATATTGTATCTAAATACTACCTCGTAAATCAATTAGTGCCAACAGGTGAATATTTAGAGACAGGACAACGAATACGCTTTGATCTCAACGCTAAAATATAAATTAGAACCCCATCTTTTAACTCCCTAACCTTTGCTAAATTATAATTAAAAGACCACAACACACAAGGTACTCAAGGCTAGGTACAGACACAAAGGCGCATAATATTTACTATCGTTTCGTGCAAATACACCCCGCTTATCCTTTTTGAAAAAACCTACAAAATTAAAATCCCCAATAGCACGAATCATTAAAATACCAATGATGAAAAAAGTAAATGTGTTATGATACTTTTGAAGCCATGTCATACCAAAATCCAGCATTGGGAAAACATATGTAAAGCCGATAAAGCCAAATACAAAAGCCATAAATAAAGTAGCTAATTTCATAGGAAAACCAAATTTCATTCCTTCAGCATGAAACCTTTCGGGAATGGCAGCAACCAAACCGTATCTGCCACCAAAGGCCCAGTAAAAATGCATTAAAGAAATAGAGAAAAATATGAAACCATTAAGTGATAGAATTAGCTCTTTCATAGTATTAGTTTTTAAGTGTATTTACGAAAACTGACCCACAGGATATATCCATTAATAAGAACAAGCGCTAAACCTCCATACAACTGAAAAGCCGCAAAAAAAGCATAGCCACTATAAGCTACACAACAAGAAAAAGCCATCATTAAGCATGGATATAAAGGTGGTGGGATTCCTTCAGAACTAACTTTGCTGGTCACCAAATTTAACAAACCAATACAAATAAATGAGCAGCCCATCATAAAGCTAAAGCCTTGCCATAGCTTATATGTATTAGTATCCTGCCCAGTTACAAATGTGTCAAAATCTAATGCCTCCGATAGAGCTGGAGTAACTAATTCGCTGTAATGAGCCATCAGGTGTAAACAACCTATCAGTACACCTGCGAGATTGGTGATGATAAATAAAATGCGTGCGATTTTAGTCATGACTCTTTTTTTGTTTTATGTAACAAAAATGCAGCGTAAATCCGCCAATTTCATTGACCTGAGTTAAGAAAATTTAGCATTCTCCATATGACGCTTTCTAATGCGACTTAAACTTTCTGGTCGGATACCTAAATATTGAGCTATATAATATTGTTTGACTCGATTAAATATATCTGGTTTTGAATCTAGAAGCTTATAGTAGCGTTGCTCTGGTGTTTCACCCAAGATGCCATTCATTTTATCATACATTTCAATGAGCATTTTTTCAGCATACAATCTCCCAAATCGATCGAGGGCAGGTACCTCATCATACAATCGTTGCAGATCATCTAGGTGCATAACAATCAATTGGCAAGGTTCTAGTGCTTGAATGGCAGTTTTGGAAGGTTCTTTTTTAACATAACTTATAAAATTGCTTGCAAACTCATTTTCTGCATAAAATTCCTGAGTAAACTCCTCCCCATTTTCAGTAAAGTACAATCGCATAATACCATGGTTTATAAAGCCCATAGAGCTGCCTATGCTACCTTCTTTTTGCCAAATTTCATTTTTCTTAAGTTCCACCTGCGAAAGGATTGGTAACATGCGCTCCAATATTGAATCTTCTAATGGAACAAATTGACGAACAAAGTGCACTACTTTATCTATTTCCATGGATTAAGAACTTTGATATGTATTTGGATTGTTTTTAAAAGCAAAAATCATGATAAGCAAACTTGCAAAACTCAATATGGATGCTGCCACAAAGGGAGATCCTGGAAAATATAGACCTTGGTCATCAGCATAAATTTTAAATAATTGAGTCATGATAAATGGGCCAATAATGGAAGTAATACTTATAACACTGGTTATAGCACCTTGCAATTCACCTTGCTGGTTGTCAGGCACAAAATTAGCAATCATGCCTTGTATAGTAGGTGTGGCAATGCCGCCTAATACAAATGGAACAATAAATAAAAACATATATAAACCACTAGGAGCTAAAGCAAAAAGTAAGTACCCAAGGGTGTAAAATAAGAGACCGATATATACTGCTTTTTTTTCACCCAAATAGGGGACAGCCCACCTGATTAGTAAACCCTGTACAAGTGCAATCATAACTCCAATTAAGCCGAGAGAATAACCAATCATAGACTCATTCCAAGCAAATTTTTCTTTGGTTATAAAGGTCCAAGTAGATTGATTAGCGTGTGCCGAAATGTACAACAAGAAAAGAGCGATAACCAAACTCCAGATTAAAGGATATCTATTCAGTAGTTTTAAAGACCCTACAGGATTAGCTCTCTTCCATTCAAAGGTTCTCCGTTTTTCTTTGGGTAATGATTCAGGAAGAATAAAATACCCATAAATGACATTGATCAAACTTAAAATCGCAGCAGCTATAAACGGTACAGCATAGCCATACTCACCCAAAACACCTCCAATGACAGGACCGATTATAAAACCCAGACCAAAGGCAACACCAATAAGACCAAAATTCATTCCTCTAGTTTCTGGAGTACTAATGTCAGCCATGTAAGCTGATGCAGTAGAAAAACTAGCACCACAAATACCTGAAATAATTCGAGCTATAAATAACCAAAATATAGATGGAGCAAAGGCTGTAAATAAGTAATCTAACCCTAGGCCAAATAATGAAATAAGCAAGATAGGGCGACGTCCATATCGATCGCTTAAATTGCCCAAAATAGGCGAAAAGAAAAACTGCATCAAAGCGTAGGTAGAACCCAAATAACCTCCTATGAGCGCTGCATCATCAAGATCTAATCCACCTATAGTTTGTATCATTTTAGGGATGACTGGAATAATAATCCCTAAACCTATTGCATCAAGCAAAATAGTTATGAAAATAAATGTTAGTGCGCTTTTTTTAGCTTTTACCAATGGATGTATAATTAGCTAACAAATATATCCAATATTTATATTCACTGATTTATTCCTAAACTAGAAAGATTCGCCTATGAAAAGATAAAAACCAGTGCTTTCCTTAGTGAGCGCAAAATCTAATCGAGTCCATATGTCTTTTTTAGGGAAAAGTAGGAACCTTAACCCAGCTCCGCCTGAAACAACAAAATCAATAGCTCGTACTCTATTTAGTTGATCGAATACGGTACTTGTACTTACAAAAAGCGCAAAACCTAAACGTTTAGTAAAGTGCAATGGAATCGGTAAAAAACGGTATTCGACTTGTGCGGCTATTTGATGTTTATCTCTATATCGACCATAATAATATCCTCTCATTATACTTTCCCCACCCATCAATGCCATTTGATTAAATGGGACATCTCCAAAATTAAATTGACCCAGAAGTTGAGCCGCAAATACATTATTTTTATAGACAGGTCGATAAATGCGAGTATCTGATAAAACGGAAGTAAATGTGTAAGTACTTCCCCAAATAGGATTATAATGAATGAAGGCAAGCTCTGAAAAAATCCCTTTTCGGACATTCAAAACATTATGTCTGTTATCCTGTATTAATCCCAAGCCAAAGCCAATATTACTGGATCCTTCATGGCCTAAAGGAAAGTCGAAATTTGGCTGTTCGACATCACTAAAAACAAATTCAGTATTAGAGAGTCGCTGATAATCGAATTCTACACCCACATAGATGTCATGCATGAGCCTTCTTAGAATGCGCTCCTTGATAAGCACTTGGTTAGTCTCGACTTTCGCTATACTCTTTTTAGGTGTTTCAATGCCTATCCCATGATAAAACAAGGGAAAACTTTGTATGCGCGCACGACCTAAGAAAAACCAACGATTTTTATGTGAATAGATGGCATGATCGAACCAAAATCCATATTGATTTTCCAATGTAAAGAAGGTAAATGCATTGATCTCACTTAATCGATTCGTAGTATCTCGCTTAGCATAATATACATACAAGGAGCTAAGACCAAATTCCCAACTCGTTTCTGGAGCAAAGGCAAGCGTTGGATATACTAAAAGCTGCGGTTGTGATATATCCTTAGTATTATTAACGATATTGTTAAAATATCTTTTTATAAAACCTTGTGCATCCAGGCTGTTTGAAGAAAACAATCCTATAAAGACAAAAGCACCTATGCTGAGACTTTTTAGATTCATTTACTAGCATACTTTAAATCAGCAAATATTTCGTCAGCATGTTCAAATATGATCAAATGACCTTCGTTTTCATAAGAAGTAAGCTTTGAGTGTTTAATAGAATTATCCATTAATACCGCCCATTCGAAAGGTACATTGTTGTCTTTTTCTCCATGCCAAAAATGTACAGGTATATTTATTTGATCAAGAGAGAATCCCCAATCTTGAACTAAGATTTTTGAAATTTCAAAAGCTACACCTCGACCACCATTTCTAAAAGCCTCCTTAAACATCGCTTCTATCAATTTCATGACTTCTCCATTTTTTAATATTAGTTGATCTGGAGGGCTCATTATTTTTAAGAAACTAGCGAGCGCTTGTTTGGGTTTACGTTTGATATGTTTTGCTTGGATTTTTAGTAAAAGTCTGAGCAACAAGGGTACATTTTTAGCAAGCTGAAGTATGGTGTTGACTTCCTTAGATAGGTGTTTTTTACTTTTTGTGTTATATGGTGCAAAGCCGCTTATGATTGATGTTTTATGGACCATAGTGGGTAAACAATAGGCTATCCCTAAAGCAAATGGAGCACCAGCAGACATACCAGCCACTGAGAATTTTGTAATATTTAAAGAACTTAGCAATTGCTTTACGTCTTCTGCAAAATGTATAATACTTCCTTTGGGGTTATAATCAGATAAACCGTGACCTGGTCTGTCTATTGTAATGATGCGTAAATGATGATTTTGAGCAAAGGTCAGATCGTAATGCATTTCTAAGCGAGAACTTTGAGATCCATGACAATATATGATTGGGAAACCATCCAATACTCCATACTCTTTAAATCCCAACTTGCGTTTATCTTTTAAGAGGATGAACTTTTCTTTTGATTTGCTTTCTACCATACCTTCAAATATTGGTGGATCATTTATTACGAATGCTTTTTTTAGTCCAAGTTTGTGATAAATAGATGGTCTATCACATGGTCGCAACATTGGAAATCTACAAATGTAAACTAGTAAATGATAAGATGCTTTTAAAATTTATTGATTAAAAATAGCTACATCTTATTGCTTAAAAAAAGTGCTATAGTATCTAAATATAAATTTGTAGGTATTTCTGGAATATTTTCTGATTTCAAGATAAAAAAGAAAGAAAGTCTCTGGGGAGAAAAAGACTGAAAGAGCAGACTTGTGATCGAAAATTAAGGATGATCATTCATTTCGTAAATGCTTTGATAATATGGCTTGGCATCAAGAAAGCACCAAGAGTTTGAACTGTTTGTTTAGCTCTTAACTTCTTGGTGCTTTGCATGCTTTTCTTGTTGGCTGGGTCGAGTACAATTAATAATTTTTTGTGACTTATAATTGATGTTCGAAGTGCATCTTAATAGAAAAGTGGAAGCAATTACGTTTATAATTACAATCTTCTGTAGACGTTTAAATTAGTCTAAAGAAATTTTGAAATTCTGTCCTGGTTTAAAGTCATAACCTTCCGTTATCTCCACTACAAAAACATTATCTTCTATAGTCTTGAAATTTACGGATGAATTATTTGAATTGCCTTCACGTACATTTTGTGCTTCGTCGAAAGTGAAATAATATCGATCAAAAGTGTTTGCTTCTAGCACTCGAAATAATTCTCCATAGGTAGGATCATTTTCTTGAGCAACGACAGTAAATTCGATACTGTTTCTATCGATATCGATATCATAAAGATTAAGTAAATAAGCAGGAAACTCCACATCTTCGCTTATGGTGGCTGTTGCTGCTAATGATCCTGCTGGAGCCATAAAAAGATCCTCAATGGCTACTTCCTCATCCATAGTGAAGGCTGTAGATTGAAAGGTGTTTGTGACAGTAACTACTGCATCTTTCTGAATCGGACTTCTGTTATTTCCACACGAATAGATAGAAAGAATAAGGACTGAAAATGAGAAAAAACTTTTTAAAAAATTCATTTGTTTGCTATTTGTTAATAATAGCATAAAAATGGCCCACATTATCGTTTTTTAAATGGTGAAAATGCCATTATAAAATGTCAAAAAGGGAAAGCACTGTTATGAGTTTCTCTAAATAGTTTTGGAGAAGTCTTAGAGTATTTTTTAAAGAATTTGAAGAAATTAGTAGGATCACTAAAACCGGCTAAATAAGCAATTTCTTTGATAGAGTGTTGGGTGTTAATAAGCAGTCTTTTAATGTGTAAAATTGCTATTTCATCAATGAAAACTTTTGCAGAAGTATTTACTATATGATTTACTACATTATTCAATGTTTTTGTAGAAATAGACATTTGGCTTGCGTAATGAGCTACTTTCCGATTATGTAAACATTCGGATTCAACCAAGTTTTGGAACTCTAAAAATTGTGATATATATTTTTTCTTTTCTACAAAATATCCAGCTTTAGATTTAATCCTGAAAAGCTTAGTAATGACTATATGTAAAACACTTCTTGTTATCCCAATAGAGAAATCATCTTTAGCATAGTATTCTGATTCCAAGTGTTTGATCAATATAGTGAAATCAGAAAATTCTTCTTGACTATTAAATATGATTTTAGGAAAACTTAAAGATTCATTGAATAACTGCATCGTTTTTGCAGCTTCCATTTTATTTAAATGCCCAACAATAAACTCCTCTTTGAAGACTAATAAATATCCTTTGACATTGGAGTTTCTCCAGAATTTATGTATCTGATCTTTTCGGATAAGTAATACCGTACCGGCTTTATATTCATAATCAACAAAATCTATCGTATGAATACCTTCTCCTTCATAAACGAAGAATATGATGTAAAATTTAACTGAATGATTTCTCTCTATATCATGATCTAAACCTTTTTTAAAAAGATCCTCGAGTTTGACAACATCAAATGGCGAAACTGGGTTTTCCTGATTTTGAAAGGGTATTTCCGGTATTCTTTTCTTTTTCACTAGATCTCAACTAAGATGTTTATGTATACTTTGCATAAACCTGATTCAATGCCTTGATTAATGCATCTGTTGCCGCATCATTACCTATGGAAATCCGTATACATCCAGGCGCGCCAAAATTAGCTACTGGCCTAACCATCAAACCATATTGCAACATATCTTGTTCAAATTGACTTTCACTCACTGGTGGTTTAATTAGAATAAAGTTTGACTGACTCCTCCAATATTTAGCTCCGATTTGTTCCAGACATGAGTAGATTTTCTCCTTTTGAGTCTGAACCATTTTTACTGTGGCACTGATATGCTCTTTGTCGTCTAGAGCTGCCATGGCTGCTTCCATTCCAGCAATATTGATAAAGAATGGTCGCTGAATATTACGCATGTAATTCATGATTTCAGGCTTGGCGTAACCATAACCCATACGTAAACCAGCTAGCCCATAGGATTTTGCAAAACTATTAACAGCAATAACATTTTTATCAGCTAAGACATAGGGCATGGCGAGGCTAAAATCTTCGGCATCTGCAAAATGGAAATAGACCTCATCATAGACTAAAATGACATGATCAGGTAAATGTTCGACTAAGTAGTCAATATCATCTTGAGGGATGTATGTTCCTGTGGGGTTATTGGGATTGGTAACATATATTAGTCTTGTATTTTCTGTTATTGCATCTAATATACCATCTGCATCAAGACTGAAGTCAGGTTCCATTAAAGGTATATCTATAACTTTTGCTCCCTGCTTTAAGGCGAACATTTCGTAAGGCCCAAAAGCTGGATTTGAAATGATAATTTCATTTCCTTCTTGCAAAAACGCTCGAGAAATCATTTCTAGTAAAGCTACACCACTATTACTGCATAAAAAGTGATCTACACTCATGGTTTTGCCGTAAAAATCACGCAATTTTTCTCTAAATCTGATGTCTGTTCGATCAGGATAGATATGTAAATTCGGTAAAACTTTATTCAGTGCTTCAATAGCTTTTGGCGATGGACCTATGGGGTTTTCGTTTGAAGATAATTTATATAATTGAATTTCTTCTGGCAAGGCTATATCATTAATCGTTTTGCCTCCTTTGTAACTTGCTTTGCCTTGTAATAATGGATTAAATAATACTGGGTTGGTCTTCATATTTTAATTACGTTAAGCGAGTAAGATTTTCCATGCCTGATCGACATCACCTGATAATAAACAAGCTTTCGCTTGAGTATGTTTTTGTTCAATGTTGTTTTCTGATTCTATTCCTTCAGTAATTGCTGGAAGTTCGCTCACGGAAGCTAATTTTGCTAAGTCATTTGCGGATAAAATTTCACTTTGCAAAACTTCTTTAGGCAATGCATCAAATCCAATTCCAGGTTTTCCTAGTGGTTTATCGACTTCAAACAGCGAGTCAGCAGTAATTCGGCCGTACCAATTGCCGCCTAAACGAGATATTGGATCTAATTTAAAAGGATCAATTTTTCCAGAACTGTTTAATACATCTTTTGAAATATGCACATAAACAATTTCGGAAATGACAAGATTACCAGCACCACGTTGGTCTCCCAAAGCAATAACATCTTTTACTTTACATTCGAATGATACAGGTGCTTCTGCAATTCTTGGAGGTTTTATTATATTGGAGGAGATAGGCGTAAGTCCAGATTTGATAAATTCATTGACTCCACCGGCGTATTCACCACTTGATAAGGATACTTGTTCTACCATAGAGTAATTACAAATATTAACCACTACCTCAGGATGTTCTATTACATTGTCTAAAGTGTGTTTCGTGGTATTATCTCTAACTCTTCTGGATGGAGAGAATACCAAAGTGGCAGGATTAGCTCCAAAACAATTAAAAAAACTAAATGGGCTTAGATTAACCGAGCCATCTTTAGAAATGGTACTAGCCATTGCAATAGGTCGAGGAGCTACAGCACCGGTCAATATACCAAACAATTCTCGTATTTCTATATCCTCAATAGCTCTTGAAACAAATTCGTTCATCATCCTAGGTTTATGACTTGAAAGTAATAAAAAAGCCCGACGTTAATCGGGCTTTTCTAATTATGCTTTTCCTGAAGTAGCTTTGGCTACTTTCATAGAATTTGTTTTTGCTTTTTCTCTGATTTTCTTTTTACGCTTACCTTTAGTAGTCATGGCTTTAGCCACTGCGGATTCTGCATTAACTACACCACCCGTCACACTTAGTGAACTGAAGGCTGCTTTTTTCTCTTTCTCACCAGGAATCAATACTTGCTCATTAATAGGTACAACCGTAGATTCAAGAATTTCTTTTACTTGTTGGGCTGATAACTCAGGGAAATAAGATCTCAAAATAGCTGCTACACCAGCCACAACTGGAGCAGCCATACTTGTACCTTGAAGATTAGCATATTCATTATCAGGCAATGTTGCATAAATCTGCATGCCCGGAGAAAATAGATCTACCTCTGCTTTACCATAGTTTGAGAATGGAGCACAGAAGTTTTCGCCTTGTGCAAAGTTTAATGCACCAATTTCCATCCATGTATCTGATCCTTTACAAAACATACTTTTCTTTTCGAAAGAATCATTAGGGAAGTTGTCTGTGATGTCATTATTTTGACTAGAGTTTCCAGCAGCATGTACTAATAATACATCATTTTTTGTCGCATATTTTACAGCCTCATCAACGACTGCCTTATCCCAAGAAAAACCTTTTCCAAAACTCATGTTGATGATTGATGCTCCATTATCTACAGCATATCGAATAGCATTAGCTACATCTTTGTCTCTTTCATCACCATTAGGTACTGTTCTAACAGACATGATACGCACGTTGTCTGCTACGCCATTCATACCAACTCCATTGTTTCTGGTTGCGCCGATAATTCCTGCAACATGAGTCCCATGTAATGCGTCCGGACCTTCTACGTCATTATTACCATAGTACTTTTCTGAAGAATCGTTATAATTATCGCCTACAATGGTTCTAGGGTTAAAATCGATGTTATAAGCATGGTCTAACTGACCTTGGTAATAGTTTTTCGCTCCATCTAATTCGCCAACAACAAGTTCTTTTATTTTTGCAAAATCAGTAATTTCAGTGCCTTCACCTAAAAAGCTGGTTACAATTTCTTTACCCATACTTATGGCTTCACCACCTTCAAGTGCAGATACATTTTCTGCAGTTATTTCCATATCGCCTAATGCTTCTTGTACTGCATCTACTGAGCTAATGATGGTTTCTTCTCTTGACTTAATACCTTCTAATCGCTCTGTTGCACGGTCGATTTTAGCCATTACCTCCTTTTCTACAACTTTAAATTTGTCGTAATCTTTTTGTTCGTTTTTAGACAGTTGATCTCTAACAGCATTTTCGTACTTGTATTTATATTTTTTATATAATCTAGTAGCCTCATAGGTGTCCTCATTTACATTGCCGTTTGCTCCACCTATAAAGTTCCAACCATATACATCGTCTATGTAACCATTCTTATCGTCATCAATCCCATTTCCAGCAATTTCTCCAGGGTTAACCCAAACCACATCCTTCAGGTCTTCATGTTCAATGTCGACTCCTGAATCAATCACAGCCACAACAACCATTTCGCCTTTTTTGCCTTTGAGCTTTTCATAAGCTTGCTCAGTGGCAACACCATGCCATTCGCTATTGGTAGGGTCTTGGTGAAACCAGTTTTCTGGCGCCTGACCAAAAAGTGTCGCTTGGAAGCTGATTAAGAAAACTAGTGAAGAGAATAAAAATTTCATAGTAATTATTTTTTTTGAAATAAATGTTTAAATCCTTGGTAGTTTGTTCTTGTGTTAATTTATCGCTAATGCGCACAAAGATAATAATCTGCACATATATTTGTTTTATATACTTTGATCCAATGTGTATTATTTAACCACCTGATAAATTTATAATTAAATTAAGCTATGATTGCATTATTTAGACGCATGACCAGTTGTGTTATACTTTTGTCTTTTTTTTCGATAGATTCAGTACATACTCAATCGTATGAATTTGCCCTAGGCATTGGTTCTAGTATGTATGGCGGTGATTTGAATTCCCCAAGTTTTGGTAATAATGTGGCGCAATCTAAGGGTGCATTTGATGTAAAAATGGAAAGGCAGCTTAACGATTATTTAGGTTTCAATCTTGGACTTTTATATGGAAAGGTGTCAGGCGATGATAGTTATGCCAGCAGTGAAACTCAAAAGGAAAGAAATCTAAGTTTTTTTTCACACATTGCCGAAATATCATTATCAGCCAACTATTACATTTTTGGATTTGATTATGAGCAAGAAGGCAGATTTTTTACCCCATACCTTACAGCAGGAATATCCGCTTTTCATTTTAACCCTAAAACCATTTACCAAGGACAAACTTATAAATTACAACCGCTGGGAACAGAAGGTCAAGGGATTCAGGGAAAACCCAAACCCTATAAACTCTTTCAAGGAGCTATTCATTTTGGAGGAGGGGCAAAAGTTAGAATCAATAAAAAAGTGGCCTTGAGTACTGAAATAAATATCCGATTTACATCGACTGACTATCTAGATGATGTCAGTACTAATTATGTATCTTTTGATGATTTATATTTCTTTAATGGTGAAACCTCAGCTATATTATCACAACGTATAGACGAGTACAATGGTAAAGCTGAAGGCAGTTTTCCTGGTAACTATGCCGGCAAGAAAAGAGGTAATCCTGAAGTAAATGATTACTATTTTATGGGAATGATTAGATTTCATTATAATTTAGGCAAAACTTTATTCTACCGTATAGATTGTCCTAAACTGTAAATGAACTTATCTAAAAGAGACAAGATTGAACAAAATCTCAAGCAATATTGGGGCTATACCAGCTTAAGAGAAGCTCAGTGGCCCATCATAGATGCTATCACGGATAAAAAAGATACCTTAGCTATATTAGCTACTGGTGGAGGAAAGTCGTTATGTTACCAACTCCCAGCCCTACACTTAGATGGTTTGTGCTTAGTCATTTCTCCTTTGATTGCCTTGATGGAGGATCAAGTTAATCAACTGAAAAAACGCAATATTGCGGCTGAATCTGTGCATAGCGGTATGAACCATAAGTCCCAAGATCGGACCTTAGAAATGGCCATGCAGGGACATATTAAATTACTCTACCTTTCTCCAGAACGAATTACAAGTCCCATGTTTGCAGCTAGGGTGGGTCGAATGAATGTATCCATGATCGCTGTTGATGAAGCGCATTGTATATCACAATGGGGCCACGATTTTAGACCCAGTTATCGTAAAATTACACAACTGAGTAAACAACTCAAAGTACCAACTATAGCCGTAACTGCAACAGCCACTCCAAAGGTTCAGAAAGATATTATCCAAAACCTTCAACTTAAAGATGTCCAGCAATTTGTGCACTCTGCTCGAAGATCAAACCTTGCTTATGAGGTCTTTAAAACAGAAGATAAATTGGGTTTTATCCTTTCGTTTGCAAAAGCTAATAAACATGAAACAGGACTCATCTATGTGAGAAGTAGGCGACTGACTAAAGAAATTAGCCAGTTGCTGAATAATAATGGTTTGGTATCAAAAGCGTTTCACGGTGGATTAAAGATTGAAGAAAAAGAAGCCATACAAAACAGCTGGATTGACGACGAAGTACCTTTGATTGTAGCTACCAATGCTTTTGGGATGGGCATTGATAAACCAGACGTGCGATATGTGATTCACTATGAGATTACTCCAAGTTTAGAAGAATACATCCAGGAAGCAGGCCGGGCAGGAAGAGATGGAAAACCATCAAGGGTGATCATTTTGTATAAAGACTATGACCAACAAAAAAAGAAAAAAGAATTAAGCCAAAGCTTTCCCACAAAAGAATACATCTCAAAAGTTTATCAAGCACTTTGTAGCCATTACCACATCCCTCCGGGCGAAGGTGTAGGTCAGCGATATCGCTTTGATTTGGGAGAATTTTGCTTGAAATATTCTCTGATGTCTTTGCAAGCTTTTTATGCTTTAAAAATCATCCAGGCAGCTAACTATATCTATTTGTCGGATGCCATTTATCAGCCCTCTAGAATGCGCATTCACCAGCAAAGATACAAGGCTTGGTTACGGAGCGACAAAGTAGATCCTAATTTACAAGCCTATCTAAGAGGTGTTCTGCGCATATACGAAGGATTATTCCTGGAGTTCGTTAAGATAAATGAAATGCTTATCGAAACAAAATTGGATCTTAAACGAAAAGATCATTTGCCGATCATCAAAAAGTTGCAAGCTTTATATTTATTAGAATATATACCGAGTCACCAAAAACCATATGTGAGTTTTTTGCTCAAAAGACCAGATCGTGACCGATTATTTATACCCAAGGAAGTCTATGAAGTGAAACTCAAAAAAGGCACAGAATCTTTGCAAGCGATGTTTGATTATGTGGACTTCGAAAATTGCCGACAAATTTACATTGATCAGTATTTTGGGGATACAAATAGTCTATCATGTGGGATATGCGACAATTGCGAGCCCCATTTAAATACCGCAAAAAAATCAGAAATTAAGGACCGATTAATGCGATCTTTGTCTGAAGGAAACACTAGCTTCAGTCTACTAAAGATGTCATTCTCTAAAGCGGAATGGGCTTTTTGTAAGAGGATACTACAAGAAATGGAAGATGAAAAACAAATAGACATAATCGCTCAAAAAATTATTTTGAATGCATAAACGGATTGTCATCTGTTCCACAAGTTATGCGGACTACGATCGGCGTATTCAAAGAGTTATTGCTGTCTTGTTAGATATGCAATACCAAGTTACTTGGTTGTCCAGAGGCACATACAAACATCCTAAAGTAATTCATACAGCCATAAACACTTGGTTTTCGTCGGGCATCTTATTTTACCTTGAATTTAATATTCGGCTAATTTTAAAGCTTTTGCTAAAACAAAAAGAGCTTGTTTATGCAGTAGATTTAGATACCTTATTAGCTGGCTATTTGGGAAGAAAAAAAGCAGCATTAATCTTCGATAGCCATGAATACTTTACTGAAGTGCCTGAGTTGCTCAATAAACCCATTAAAAAACAAATTTGGGCAGCACTAGCAAAATGGATTATTCCTAAAACTTCCGTTTGTATTACGGTCAACCAAAGTCTAGCGGATATATTTAAAACCTTGTACAAAAAGCAGTTCGAAGTTGTACGCAATGTACCCATACTTAAAAAAGATGATGCGCGACCTAACGGAAACAATAAAACACTCATTTATCAAGGTGCACTAAATACTGGACGAGGCATCGAACTGGCCATAGATGCTATCAAACAATTGCCAGATTATAGATTAATCATAGCAGGAGAAGGTGATTTGTCGAAAGAATTAAGACTAAAAGTTAAAGAGCTAAAGCTAACAGATCGTGTCGAATTTAAAGGTTGGGTCAAACCTTCCGATTTGCATCATTTGTCTAAACAAGCAAGCATCGGTCTCAATATGCTAGAACCATTAAGTTTAAATTATACCTACTCTTTAGCTAACAAATTTTTTGATTACATACAAGCAGGCATACCATCCATAAATATGGCATTTCCGGAGTATCTACATATCACCAAAGATCACGACGTAGCTGTTCTCACGGAAGCTTATACCACCGAAGCACTAATACAAACGATAAAACAACTCGAAGATTCTCAACTGTACGCGCTGAAAACACAAGCCTGTTTATCCGCAAAAAAACATTTTCACTGGAGCCTAGAAAAAGCCAAACTACTTAATCTTTTACAATCGGTTTAACTACCTCAGCAAGCCCCGCTCGATCTAATAAATAAGCATATTCTAAAGCGGATGTTTTAAGTCGCTCAAATCTTCCTGACGAACCAGAATGCCCTGTTTCCATTTGACAATGCAACAATAAAGGGTTGTTGTCTGTTTTTTGATCTCTTAATTTAGCAATCCATTTTAAAGGTTCCCAATATTGGACTTGAGAATCAAAATAGCCTGTAGTAATAAGCGTCGATGGATAGTCTTTTTGTTCGACATTATCATACGGTGAGTAACTCTTCATATACTCATAATAAGTCTTGTCTTTTGGATTTCCCCATTCGTCAAATTCTCCAGTGGTCAGTGGAATACTTTCATCTAACATCGTTGTTACCACATCCACAAAAGGTACAGCGGCAATCACACCATTCCAAAGCTCAGGAGCCATATTCATCACCGCACCCATGAGTAATCCACCAGCACTTCCTCCCATGGCATATAAATGTCCTGCATCCGCGTATTTCTGATCGACTAAGTATTTTCCACAATCTATAAAATCGGTAAAGGTGTTTTTCTTTTTTAAATATTTTCCATTTTCATACCATTGGCGTCCCATTTCTTGACCGCCTCGAATATGTGCAATCGCATAAGCAAATCCTCGATCTAACAAGCTCAATCGCACCGAAGAAAAATAAGGATCCATACTGTAGCCATAAGAGCCATAACCATAAAGTAATACTGGCATGGTTCCGTCCTTTTTAAATCCATTTTTATATACAATACTCATAGGTACTTCTACACCGTCTCTGGCTTTGACCATCACACGCTCAGATGTATAATTAATCGGATTAAAATCACCTAACACCTCTTGTTGTTTAAGCAAATCCAGTTGGCGCTTATTCATGTCGTAATCATAGGTAGTATTAGGCGTCGTCATAGATGTATACGATATACGTAGTTGATCAGTGTTAAATTCTGGATTAACTGAAGTATAAACGGTATAAGCAGTTTCTCCAAAGTCTATAAAATGAGGTTTGTCTCCATTCCAAGGTCTAATTTGAATATTGGTACTAGCATTGGATCTTTCGGACAAGACCATAAAATCTTTAAATATTTCTACACCTTCTAATAGTGTTTCTTTTCGGTGCCCAATCACATCTTCCCAGTTTTCTTGGGATGTATTTGCCTCCGGCGTTTTCATGAGTTTAAAGTTGGTCGCCCCATCTTTATTGGTAAGGATGTACCAATGACCATCAAAATGACTGATGGAATATTCTAGTTTTCTTTCTCGAGGGCTAAACAGCTTAAAAGATCCCGAAGGATTGTCTGCATCTAAAATTCTGTATTCATTCGATAGGGTAGCCGATGAACCGATGACAATATATTGATCAGATTTAGTTTTATAAACATAAGCATTAAAGGTCTCATCTGCTTCATGGAAAACTTCCACGTCATCTTTTGCATCAGTGCCAATGACATGCTTAAATATTTTGTATGCTCTTAATGCGGCATCTTTTCGTGTATAAAATACCGTCTTATTATCATTTGCCCAGACCACTCTTCCTGTTGTGTTTTCTATCACATCATCTAGCATCTCACCTGTGTTAAGATTCTTAAACCGGATATTATAAATCCTCCTACTTAAGGTGTCTTCTCCATAAGCTAATAATTCGTTGTTTAAGCTAACATTTCGACCTCCGACAACATAAAAATCATAGTCTTTGGCTAATTCGTTTACATCTAGCATAATTTCTTCGGTCGCATCCAGTGATCCCTTTTTTCTTGAATATATAGGATATTCTTGCCCTTCATTATACCTCGTGATGTAATAATAACCATGGTATTTGTACGGAACAGATAGATCAGTTTGTTTGATGCGGCTTTTAATTTCTTCAAAAAGATGATCTTTTAAGGGATCGAGATGAGCCATGACAGAATCTGTGTATTGATTTTCTTGTTCAATGTAGCTCACCACTTTTTTGGTCGCCTCATCCGGATTTTCTGCGTTTTTTTGTTCGTCACTCAGCCTCATCCAATAGTAGTTGTCTACACGAGTATCTCCATGTATTTCCATCGGGTAAGCTATTTTATCAGCTATTGGTGGTGTATTCTCTGCGATTTTATCAGTCATGGATGTTTTAAGTTTCATAGAACTAGGGCTTTGGCATTGAATGATTAAAAGGAACGTTGGTACTAGAAAGAGCAGTTTTACTTTCATGGTTCATTGAATATTTGCTTAAAGATAATTATACTGCCTAATTCTAGGCAAACGTATTTGTGACTTTCATATATTTGTTTTCTTATATGAGGTTAAAGAGTCTAGAAATACGAGGATTTAAAAGTTTTGCTAATAAAACCATTATCCATTTTAACGAACCAATGATTGGTATCGTAGGTCCTAATGGTAGTGGTAAGTCTAATATAGTCGACTCTATTCGATGGGTTTTAGGCGAACAAAAGAGCAAGGAGCTTAGACTAGAATCGATGGGTGATGTTATTTTTAATGGTACCAAAAATCGTAAAAAAGGAGGGATGGCTCAAGTGACCTTGAGTTTTGAAAATACAAGAAACATTCTTCCTACGGAGTATCAAGAAGTGGCTATTTCTAGAATACTGTATCGATCAGGCGAGTCTGAATATCGCTTAAATGATGTCAAGTGCCGATTAAAAGATATCACCAACCTGTTTATGGATTCTGGGATTGGTTCTAATTCGTATGCCATCATAGAATTAGGCATGGTGGATGATATTCTGGCCGATAAAGACAATGCCCGTAGAAAAATGTTTGAACAAGCAGCCGGCATATCTAAATTTAAAATTAGAAAAAGAGAAACCATAAACAAGCTTAAACTCACCGAAGCGGATTTAAATAGGGTAGAAGACTTGTTGTTCGAGCTAGAAACAAACATGAAAGGTCTAGAAAAACAGGCCAAGCGGACAGAGAGATATTATAAATTAAAAGACAAGTACAAACAAATACATGTCCATAGCTCTAAGCTCAAATTAGAAAAACTGGCCGCCCAGTTAACAGAGCTAAAAACTAAAATTAATACGGAAAGAGATCGAAGCATCAAATTAAAGTCTGATCTCAGAAACTTTGAAGCAGCTCTAGAAGCAGGTCAAAAAGAAAGCATAGAACTAGAACAAAAACTTAGCGCAAACCAAAAAGAAACCAATCAACTTTTTGAATCGATTCGAGATCTAGAAAATCAAACCAAGATTCAAGCACAAAAAATCGATTTCTTCAAACAAAACAAACAGAAACTAAGCTTATCGATCGAACGTTCACTCGAAGACGAATCTAGATTCAATGATCGGATAAAAGAACTAAACAATACGCTTACCGTACAGTTAAGCGAAGAACAAAAGTGCCAGAAAATCCAACTCGAAGCCTTAGAAAATCTGAAACAATATCAAGTAGAATTCCAATCACTCGATACACAAGCTAAATCTCAAAGCCAAGCTTTCGAACAAATACAAAACGAAAAATATCGATTAGAAAAGGACATTGCTATTAAAGAAAATACGGTTAGTAACGTAAAACAACAATTAAAAGGTTTTCAATTACAAATAGACGAAATCGTCACTTCGAAACAAGCTAAAAATACTATCCTAAAAGACCTAGAGAATCAGCAAAAAGCAACGCAAAATAAAGCAAACAAAATCCTAGAGCAATTAGGTAAAGAAAAAGAACTCCTAGATAAAAGCGAGACACGGAGAAGTGAACTTAAAACAACATTGGACAACGAAAAAAGAGCCTTAGATAAGCATAGAAATGAATATAACCTACTAAAAAGTATGGTAGATTCTATGGAAGGTTTTCCTGCCTCAGTTAAATTTTTGTACGAGCACTACAAAGGCAAAATGCCAATGCTAAGCGACGCTTTTGATTGCCCATCGGAATATCGCGAATCGATAGAAAAATACATCGAACCCTATATAAATCACTTCATCGTTGATACTGACGAACAAGCGTTCGAAGCGATAGATCTTTTAAAGAGTGCACAAAAAGGAAGAGCTAAGTTTTTGGTTTTATCTAGGGTGAAGCAAACGCCTAATCCAGCTTCGGATACAAAGATAAAGGATGCCATAGCAGCTACGGATCTCATTAGCTGCGATAAGAAATATGCTCCCTTAATGGCTCAATTGTTTAACGATGTTTACATTGCTGAACATTTCCAGGATCAGTCATCAGAGGTCAAAATTATAAATAAAGAAGGGACATGGATAGTAGATGATTTTACCATCAGTGGAGGCTCCAAGGGTTTGTTTGAAGGTAAAAAGCTAGGTCGTAAAAAAGCCTTGGAAAGCCTAACTAAAACCATCAATAAGAACGAAAGCAACATTGAACAGAAATCAAAAGAATTAGTAGAATTAGAAGCAAAAATTGCGGCAAACCCTTCCATAGCTTTAGATGAGGAACACAGAAAAATAGAAGTAGACTTACAAGGCTTACGTTTCCAAATCACTAATCTGGAACAAAGCATCGAGCAAATAAATCAACGAGAAAATAATAACGAACAACTTAAAAAGGAACGATTAGCCACGATACAAACGGCAGAAAAAGAAATTAAAGAAGCTAAAGAACGCTTGCTTAATATCGATAAAGAATTTGCTGACAAAGAAGCAGCTTTAAAACATCACAGTAGCACTCTAGGTACTGCTCAAATAAAATTAAACGAATTACAACAGAATTACAATACCCATAATCTTAGTTTGGTTAAAGCTCAAAATGAAGCTAATATAACACGTACAGAAATCAAGAATATTGAGGAAAATTTAGCGCGCATGCGTCAATCTACAGAAAATGACGCTGCACAGATAAAGCGAATAGAGCAGTCATTAGTGGAAATGGCAGAAAGTTCAGGTGATTTTGAAAACAAATTAAAAACGTTACTCCAAAGTAAATCTGATAAAGCGCAACTTCTAAACAGTGCTGAAGAGGCATTCTTCAGTAAAAAAGCAGCTTTGCATGATTTAGAAAAAAACATCAGAATCACTAACCAGAATCTGATGAATCAACAATCCTTACAAAATCAACTCAATGAAAAAGTACACACCTATCAATTCGAAGAAAAAGAAATATATAATCGACTGAATATAGAGTTTGAAATCGATAGAGCGGGCATTAATGCCTTCGAACTGCCCGAAGATTTAAAGGCTTTGGAAGATTTAGAGCTCGAGGTAGAGAGACTAAAACATCGTCTGGCAAATTATGGAGATATTAATCCGATGGCAATAACCGCCTATGAAGAAATAAAAGAACGTCATGACTATATTGTAGGTCAGAGGGATGATATTCTCTATGCACAAGAAGACTTAAAGCAAACCATAAATGAGATCGAGACCACAGCGACAGATAAATATATGGAAGCTTTTTCCTTGGTTAAACAAAACTTCCAAGTAACCTTTAGAAGCCTATTTACTGAAGATGATGATTGTGATCTTATTTTGTTGGACGAAGAAAACCCGCTCGATTCTAAGATTGAAATCATCGCCAAACCTAAAGGTAAAAGGCCTAAATCATTAAGTCAGTTATCCGGTGGAGAGAAAACTTTAACAGCTACTGCCTTACTTTTTAGTTTGTATTTACTAAAACCTGCACCATTTTGTATACTCGATGAAGTGGATGCTCCGTTAGATGATCGTAACGTAGCAAAATTTACCAATTTGATCAGGACTTTTTCAGACAATTCACAATTTATCATTATTACCCATAATAAAGCTACAATGAAAGAAGTCGATGTGCTTTATGGTGTGTACATGCAAGAAATAGGAGTATCTGAAATGAGTGCGGTAGATTTTAGAGATAAAAAAGACGAAAATATTTACGAAGCGATTGTTAATTAGTACATAATATGAAAAAACATTTTTTTATACTATTCTTATTTAGCCTTTGTTTTAGTGCAGAAGCTCAAACAAATTATACGGCAAAGCTGGGTCTTAAATTGACAAACATTCCATATTTAGGCATTGAATACAACGAAGCTAAGTGGGGTTTTGAAGGAGCCATTTCGAGTATTTCGGATGATTTAGGTTTACCATCTCAAGACCCAGATGAAATTTTTGGAGTTTCCTACAATAGAAGATTATTTGAAACAAACCTCGCAGCTAAATATTATATCCCTAATGAAGTTAGAGATTTTCTTGGTTTTGGATCATACATTGGTGCAGTAATAAGGGTCGGCACACAAATCTCGATTGATGATGATTACTTTTCTGATTATGCTTTTAACTATGGAGTTGATCTGGAGGATAGACATACCACAACTGTGGGTATAGGACCTACTATGGGATATAAGCATCATATTAAGGATGGCTTCGGCGTAGATTTTGGAGGTACTGGTATTATACGTCCTATAGTGATCGGTTTAAATCATGATGTAAATAACATTACAGTGAATTACCACTTCCGAGTGACCTATACTTTTCCTAATCCATCTCCAATCAACTTAATGGATAATAATGATCTAGATCAAATAGAGGAAGAGGAAGAGGAAGAAGTTAGAGAAAGAAACCCTCGCAAAAAGAAAAAGCGCAAGAAGAAAAAACGTAAAAAGAAAAAGAGAAGATAAATAGCTATCTGTTGAGCAAGTAAACAACACGACACTTAAGATTAAACAATTCTCGATGATATATGTATTTTTAAGCCATGGGCTTGGTATATAAAATACGGTTTGGGGCTGCTTTGTTATGTTGTTTGCTTTTCTGTAAAAGTGCTCTATTTGCCCAGTTACAATTTAATGAAGTAGTTAGTAAAAATGCACAAAGCTTAGTTATTAACAACCAATCTCCTGATTGGATTGAGTTAAAGAATACTTCCGAAGATATACTTAGTTTGTCAGACCTTTATTTGAGTGATGACAAAGACCTACTTACATTATGGGCCTTTCCAGATGTAGATCTAAACCCCAATCAACTATTGATTATTCTCGCTGATGGAACCGATGAAGTGAATGACTATTATCATACTAATTTTAAAATATCATCAAGCGGTGAACGACTATACCTATCGAACAGTGAAGGAGCCATTTTGGACGAGTTGTTAGTGCCAGCATTAGAGGAAGACCTTGCGTTTGCACAGATCAATGATGAGTGGAATTTTGCTATTCCTACACCTGGTACAATGAATGCTAATATGCCATTGGAAACATCAGGATCAGCTATTTTCTCTATGGATTCTGGATATTTTACAGAGAATTTTGACTTAGAAATACTTCCAACAAACCCAAATGGTATTGTGGAATACTATCTAAATAATTATGAGGGAGAAGCATTAGTCTATGAGAACGCGCTGAGTATAACGAGTAATACGATTATTTGTGCTCGACAGGTAGAATCAGGTCTTTTACCTTCACCATTCATTTGTAAAACCTATCTATTTGAGCATGATCATTCTTTACCTATCTTAAGTGTTTTAGCCAATGATGATGATCTTTTTAACTCTGAAACCGGAGTATTTGTCGAAGGGCCTAATGCATCCTCAGAGTGGCCTTATCTTGGAGCTAATTATTGGGAAGATCTCGAGAGCGAAGTACTTTTTGAATACAGAAATTTTAAAGATTCGGCCTTTCAAGGAAGAGCAGATATTGCCATGCACGGCGGTCGTGAATCTAGAACACAAGCACAAAAAACATTTAAGCTTTTAGCCAAAGAAAAGTATGGACAAGCTTTTTTTGAATTTCCGTTTTTTGATGACAAACCTGACTTAAATAGTTTTAAACGTTTAGTGGTGCGTAATGCCAGCGGAGATCATAATGCAGGCCATTGCAGAGATGGATTTTTACAAAGTTATTTGTTGTCTAAACCATTAAATCTGGATGCTAATGCCTACGAACCAATAGTTGTTTACATAAATGGCAACTATTATGGAATGATGGGACTTAGGGAGAAAATGGATAAATATTACTTGGAAACCAATTATGGTATTAAAGCATTTGATTTATTGGAAGAGCAGATAGTTACTTTGGAAGGAGATGATGAGCATTTTGTATCTTCTTATGATTTTGTCCTATCCCATGATTTATCAAACAAACATCTTTACACACAAGCTGCTTCGATGTTTGATCTAGAGAATATGGTTGATTACTTTATATGTCAAATTGGAAATAATAGCACCGCTTGGCCACAGAATAACATAAAGTTTTGGAGGGGCAAATTGCCATCGGACAAGTGGCGATACCTACTCTTTGATATGGATATTTCACTAGGAAGGCATGAGTGGACTATACCAGAAGAAAACTCTCTTCTAAACAAACTCAGCTCATTTGCTGATACCAATGTTTTTATAAATACACTGTATGGATTCCTAGAAAATGAAGCCTTTAGACATTACTTTTTTAATAGGCATCAGGATATCTATAACACTACATTACATCCCGAAATCATGTTGCCGGCATTTAATGAATTTGTCTTTCGCGTTGAGGATGAAATGCCTCATCATTTTGATCAATGGCCTAGCGCTACGTTTGAAAATTGGGAAAATGTAGAGATAGAAAATATCAGGAACTTCATAAAGGAAAGGCCTGCTTATGCTATGCAGTACATGGATGATTTTTTTGACCTAGGAGGATTAGTGAATCTTAAGATTGACCAAAATATCACCGAAGCAGGAATAATCCATCTAAATTCTTTAGACAATATTGATATAGATAAAAATTGGATCTACTTTAAGCATGTACCCATTTTGTTAGAAGCAAAACCTTTACCAGGCTACTATTTTAACCATTGGGAGATTCAAGAAAATGGCAACACATATACGGTCCCAGTTAGTAAATTGCAAAGACGATTTTCTATGGATGATACCTCGATAATGGCCGTTTATTCCTCCATGCCAGATCATGAATGGCTTAACTCCGTATTAATCCAATCAGATCGTTTGGAAATCAAGTTAAATAACGAAATCGAGGAAGACCTAGCGCTAAGTTTGTATAATACAATGGGCCAAGAGATAATGACTCGGACAATTCAATCACCACATATAGGTACACATTTTATTGAGTGGAATGTAGACTATTTACCTTCAGGACAGCTTATTTTATTAGCTCACCAAAAGGATCGGTCTTATGTGCAAAGGATAACCAAGGTTAAATGACGGCTCGAAGGATTTTTATTTTTTGTTCAATGTTGCTGCTACTGCATTCATGTCGGTTTGAAAGAACAAAGACCTTACTTTTTGATGTGCAATTTTTAGCTGATTTACCAGAAACGCTCAATGAATGCTCAGGTTTAGCTTTTTATGATGGAATACTTTACGCACTCAATGATGGAGGTGATGAAGCCAATATCTATCGCATAGAAAGTGAGCAATTTACCTTGTTAGATACTATTAGTATATCTAGCATTAGCAATACTGATTGGGAAGCTTTGTGCATAGAACAAGGACATTTTTATATTGGCGATATTGGGAATAATGCAGGTGATAGACAAGATTTGAAAATCTATAGTGTTCCCTTAGATAATGTTCAAAACCCAACAATATATCCTGTCTATTATGAAAATCAATTTAGTTTTGATGACTTGCTCCATGATTTTGATTGTGAATCATTGCTTGTACAAGACAGTATGATTTTAATGTTTTCAAAACAAAGAAAGCACTCGGAATATTCCACTTTATACATTACCCATTTAGGCGATTCTACGCTTGTTCCTATAGATTCTTTCTTCGTGCCAGCTGCGCCTACTGATGCTGTATTTTTGAAACAATCCAATGAGTTTCTTCTACTCTGTAATGATGATACGAGCAAACCCAAACAAAGCTATATTCAAGTTATGGGAATAGACAGTTCCTACAATATAACTCCTAAACATATCCTTAATTTGCATGTGGATGACGACCTTGAAGCTTTATGTTATGCTCCTGGTATAGGCTTTATCTTGGCTTCTGAAAAAGAGTCTTCGGATGGAGGTAAGTTATATGTTTTAAGTATTGAGGGTTACTGACTAATATCCTTTTTCCTTTAATCATTATTTCTACTTGAATAGTTATCTTTAAACTAGCATATGAATTTGTTTTTTAACATAACTCAATTAATATTTTTAGTTTTTCTATTCTTTTTCATTGCTCAATTTTTTCCTAAATTTTCATGGCTGCGAAAGGGAATAATCACCTTGGGATTGGTACTTGCGGGTTTCCAGTTAAGCTCAGTTTTGATTGGCGATTCACTCATAGATTACAAATATTATCAACAGTTCAGTTTTGGGATTATAGGCGAAATGGCCGGTTTTTATTGGAAGGAAGCCATTGTTTTAATAGCTGCTTTTTTGATTCCAGTTGGTGTGTTATTTAGATTAGATAACTATCTCCAAACAAATCAATTTGTTCGAGGGTGGAAAGCTTTGGTGCTTGCTTTATTATGTGGCACATGTCTGTTTCTAAATGAAGGCATGGTCGATCATTTAAAAGAAATTTCTGAGGTTCACTTTGCCAAGCAAGTAAATCAGCAAACTAGTTTAGATGCCTTAGGACTAACTACATATGTCCCTAAATCTAAAATTACAGCAAGCCCAGGAAAAAACATAGTCTTTTTAGCTTTAGAGTCAGTGGAACTAGGCTACTTTCAAGATGATTTAGTCCATTTAATACCCAATTTAAAACGATTATCTGAAGAATACACTTTCCGTCGAATGGAAGCTGAGATTGGTTCGGACAATACCATCAGTGCTTTATACACCTATTTCACTGGGCTGCCAATGTTTTTTAAAAAACATGGAAATAATGTCTTTGCTAATGCTAGAAACATCAAGTTAAACAGTATTCCTCATGTTCTAAAAAAGGCTGGGTACGAGCAATTATATTTACTTGGAAATGCTGAGTTTGCAGGTATGAAAAATATGTTCGAACTCATGGGAATTGAAGTCAAGTCCGAAAAAAACTATGATCCTAAATACTACACTTATTATTGGGGGCTTCATGATAAAGATTTATTCGATTTGGCTAAAGTGGAGTTGGAAGACTTAATCGACAAACAAAAGCCCTTTGCCTTCTATTGTTCTACGATATCCACGCATCATCCTAATGGAGTATTGGATGCAAGAATTGCTAATACTTATCCAGAACAAAAAAGTGATCTTGAATTAATGCTCACAGCATTGGACAATCAAATAGCTAGTTTAATCGATTTCCTTAAAGAAAAAGGAGCATTGGAAAACACCATATTTTATATTGTCCCTGATCATTTGTTAATGGGTAACTCAGCTAGAGTGTTAAATGATTTTGATTATGACAGAGCCTTGTACATACTCAGTAATATGGAAGCAAGTCTTTTAGATTCCATAGATAAAATATACCCCATAGATTTGGCTCCAATCATTCTATCAGGTGCAGGTGTTCAACACAATGCTCAATTTTTATCTGATTTTATATCCGGAGACAAACCGACATTTGTTAAGAAACATCGAACCGAGTTTGTGCAACTCAATGAAGCATTTGTTGATTTTAAACTTAAACCATCAAAGACCCAAAATCTAAAAAAACAAACAAAAGACCCAAAGAAAATTTACATTCAATCTACAGCATGGACAAACGATGATCACGGAGAATCTGTACTACATTTAGGCACAAAATCCATAAGACCCAAAAGGGGCGTCAATGTGCTCATTTACAATGATGGAAGATATGATTACAAGGTGTTTGATACCTACAAAAATCCGAATCAAGTGGATTCATTATACAGCGAGTTACAACAAGTACAAGAGCAGCAAAAATACTGTATTCTTTTTGTCCATAATTCAGCAGGAGACGAAATTAAAAAGCAAGCCGATCGTTTTAGGCAATTGGGATTCTACAAATTATCAAGCCTAGCAAACAGGCAAGCCTATTTGTCAGTTTCAAAGCATGGTATTGTCAGTGAAGCTCGAACAAATGATAAGATAACCTATCAGTTTCCGCTTAAACCTTTTGAGTCCGTAAATGACACGAAAACAGTTTTAGACAGATGTAGTGATCCACATCGCTTTATTGCCCATGCTGGAGGTATGATCGATAAACGGACCTACACCAATTGTCTAGAAGCCTTGAATCACTCATATGATAATGGATTTAAACTATTTGAATTAGACATACTTAAGACAAGTGATGACCAATATGTTTGTGCCCATGATTGGGAGAGTTGGAAACGTAAGGTTGGATATGAAGGAAAGGTGCCAGTGGATTTAAAGACTTTCATGAAATACAAAATCCATGAAAAATATACACCTTTGGATTTAAGCAGTTTAAATAAATGGTTTAAACACAGATCTGATGCTATTCTAGTAACCGACAAATTAAATGAGCCGATCCCTTTTATTAAAGCTTTTGATCATAAGGATCGTTTAATGATGGAATTATTTTCTTTTGATGCCATTGAGAACGCTCAATCTGTGGGGCTTCATAACTGCATTATGTCAGAAACAATGGTGCAATATTTAGGTAAAGATCCAGTCAATAAATTAAATCAGTTAGGTGTAGAATACCTAGCCGTCTCTCAGAACACCATCAGAAACAATAAAAACTACTATAAAAAATTGCATGAAGGGGGCATAAAAACATTTGCCTTCCATGTTAACCAACCTCAGCTGCGAGATGAAGCTTATATCTGTCGAGAACTCATGGATGTTTGTTATGGCTTATATGCCGATAAATGGCAAATCCCTCATTAGTTCATGCCATAATCATCATCTAAGTCATCCAGCATATTACTGAGTTGATCACTAAATTGAAGTTTATTATTAAAGATGTTTTTGTTAATAATGTCGAAAGCAGCCAAACCGTGCAAAAGCAGTTCTTTATATAGATAGCTTTCAGATTTAGGAATATCTAAAGCTGCAATCCTTGCCTTTATGCCAGGTATTTGATCAAGATTAGCTTTATACTCTTTATCAGAATAATCATTTTCAAGATTGACTACATTACCCGCATTAAACCACATTCTTGTTGCTCCATATGGATTGTCCTCGATTCCGTCTTCCCATTGTTCTGGGTGTGGGAAAAACTGCAAAAACACCTCCTTTATCGCTTCATTCAAAATATTGATCGCGACATTATATGGCCCGATTTGTTCGCCTTCATAAACCAGCTCGACTTTACCTGTTACCGAAGGGATCACTCCCCAAAAATCAGTAATTCTGGCCATGGTTTTGGTCTCTTTATTCTTCAGCATTCTGCGCTCTGCAGTACTCATTAGGTTTTCGTAAGATGATATACTCAAACGCGCAGATACACCACTTTTTTCATCGATAAGCTCACTGCGTCTCAACTCAAACACAAAATGCTCAAGCAAATCTTTTAGCATTTCAGAGACAGCCACTTTTTTTGCAACAGTAGGATCTATTTTAGCCTCTTGCTCGGTAATCTGTTTAGCAATATCGATAGAGGTAGGATAGTGGGTCAAAATCTGACTCTCGATTCTATCCTTAAGCGGTGTAATAATACTTCCCCTGTTAGTGTAATCTTCTGGATTAGCCGTAAAAATAAATTGCACATCTAAGGGTAGCCTTAGTTTAAAACCACGTATTTGAAGATCTTCTTCTTGCAAAATATTAAACAACGAAACCTGAATCCTGGCTTGCAAATCCGGCAACTCATTGATCACAAATATGCTACGATGTGCTCTAGTAATCAGACCGAAATGAATGACACGTTCATCCGAATAAGGCAATTTTAAAGTGGCCGCTTTAATCGGATCCACATCACCAATCAAATCGGCAACACTCACGTCCGGTGTCGCCAACTTTTCTACATAACGCTCCGAGCGGTGCATCCAAGAAATAGGTGTTTTGTCACCCATTTTGTCGACTATGTCTATACCGAACCTACTAATAGGATGTAAAGGGTCATCGTTGATTTCTGACCCTTCGATAATCGGCATATATTCATCAAGCAGATCTAAGCACAATCTTGCTAATCTGGTTTTTGCTTGTCCTCGTAATCCGAGCAGTAAAATATTGTGTTTTGAAAGTATAGCCCGTTCTAAATCAGGAATAACGGTCTCTTCGAATCCTAAAATACTGGGAAAGGAAGCTTCATTGTTTTGCAATCGAGCGATCAGGTTATCTCTCATTTCTTGCTTTACACTTTTAGAAGCATACTTTGCTTTTTTTAACTGTCCTAGTGTTTTTATTTTGCTGTGATCCATTAATCTAATTGCTGGTTTTTAAGATGTTTACTTACATTTTTATCCAAGGCTATTTCTGCCAAAGGTCTAGAATATTCATTGAGTTTATCCATTGTATTTAGAATCTCATCTTTTGATCCATTCCTGACCTTTTCTTCAAGATGTTGAACATGATTAATAAGGCTACTTTGTTGTTCTTTGGAGAGCCATTCTTTGTTTTGGGCAATAAATTTTTCACTGGCTAAAATGACACTTTTGGCTTCTGTCTGAGCTTCAATGAGTGCGCGCTTTTGCATATCATCTTTGGCAAAACTTAAAGATTCGACCAACATTTTACCCATTTCTTCTTCCGAAATACCATACTGGGAATGCACTTGAATTTGGGTTTCGGTATTAGATCTTAATTCTTTAGCTTTTACCGTCAATATACCATCGGTATCTAAAATAAAATGAATGTCTATTTTGGGGATTCCTGCAGGCATTGGCGGAATGTTTTGGAGAATAAATTCACCCAGTTTCCGATTGTCTTTTATTAAATCTCGCTCCCCCTGAAAAATACTCACTTTTAAGTGCTTTTGTCCATCGACTGAGGTAGTGTATTGGCGTCCAGCTCTATGAGGTACTTTAGTATTTCTAGGAATGATTGTATCCATTAAACCACCCACAGTTTCTATACCTAAAGAAAGGGGAGTAACATCTAATAGTAATATATCTTTTCGGTTCCCAGCAAGTATGTCTGCTTGGATGGCAGCACCTTTCGCGACCACTTCATCAGGGTTTATTTTATCATACACTTCTGTTTGGAAAAAATCACCTACTGCTTTTTTTATATACGGGATTCGCGTGGATCCTCCGACTAAAATCACCTTATCTAATGCTTCCTTGTCGATGCCAGAATCACTTATAGCTTGTGCGCAAGCGGTCATCGTTTTTTGCACGATGTCTTTGATCAGTGCATTAAAAGTTTGTACATCTAGTTTAAGTGATAAGTCATGATAGGTGGTGCTGAATGTTGCTTGCGTTGAAAGGGCTATTTTAGCTTCTTCCGCAGCCAAGCGAAGAACACTTGGATCAGGAAGTTTGAGCGTTTGATTCCAGTGGTTTACAATCGCTTTGTCAATATCATCGCCACCCAAAAAAGTATCACCATGGGTCGACAGAACTTCGAAAATACCATCTTGAAGACTTAATATACTAATATCAAAAGTGCCTCCACCAAGGTCATATACTGCAATATGCTGTTCTTCAGTTTGATCAATGCCGACACCATAAGCTAGACTGGCTGCGGTTGGTTCGTTTACGATCCTTAATACTTCTAAACCGGCTAATTTTCCAGCGTCTCTCGTAGCTTGTCGTTGCACATCATTAAAGTAAGCCGGAACGGTAATTACCGCTTTTTCTATGGTTTGTCCAATGATGTTTTCGGCTTCTACCTTGAGATTACTCAGTATATAACTGGATAATTCGATGGGCGAAAAATATTGATCTTTGACTTTTACTCGCACTAAACTATCTTCTTGCTGGCCTTCTATGATAGTATAGCCTAGGACTGCTTCCTTAGCTGCTAAATCTTTATAAGATTTGCCCATAAGTCGTTTAGAAGAGTAGATGGTTTGATCTGGTTTGGAATCTAAGAAGCCTTTTGCTTGCGTTCCGACAATTACTGTATTATTGTCATCAAAATGGATAATGGAAGGCACCAAGCCTTTGTGTCCAGAGCTAGACTTCAACACAATGGCTTCACCATCTTTGATTATAGATACTAAACTGTTAGTGGTTCCTAAATCTATACCTACAATGATAGAGGATTGAGACTCGGGTTGTTCAGTGTTGCCAGTTTTTATATTAATGGGAATTTTAGCCATTTGCGTTTAATGCTTACAATGAAATTGAATTTGGTTTGCAAAGCTAATTTTCTAAAAGTTATTTAACTAATTATCCAGTTAAACTATCTTAGCCAAATTAAACCACACAGTCATATTGCCTTATGAATATCGGAAAAGAAGGAAAATTGTTCATTATTTTATCAGGTTTCTTCATTTCGAATGCCCTTTTAGCTGAATTTGTGGGTATTAAAATATTTTCTTTGGAAAAGACATTAGGTTTTACTCCATTTGATTGGAGTATGTTTGGAGTCGATGGTTTAGGCTTTAATCTTACTGCCGGTGTTTTATTATGGCCAGTCGTTTTTGTAATGACGGACGTCATCAATGAATATTACGGTAAAAAAGGAGTGCGTCAATTATCTTTTCTCACGGTAGGGCTGATCATATATGCTTTTATAATGATTTTCTTAGCCATTAATATTGCACCTAATGATTGGTGGCAATATCAAAGTGGTATTGATGAAAAAGGAATAGGAATCCCTGACATGAATCTTGCATTTAAAAAAATATTTGGGCAAGGGCTATGGATAATTGTAGGGTCACTAGTAGCGTTTTTAATTGGACAATTGGTGGATGTTTATGTTTTTCAAGGTATTAAGAAATACACAGGTGAAGCCAAAGTATGGCTTCGAGCAACGGGCTCGACACTTGTTTCTCAGTTTATAGATAGCTTTGTTGTATTGATCATTGCTTTTTACATAGGTGCAGATTGGCCGCTGACAAGAGTGGTCGCCATTGGACTTATGAATTATTTTTATAAGTTCATTATGGCCATTTTACTTACACCTGTTATATATTTGGTGCATCATTTGATCGATCAATATTTGGGCGCAACATTGGCCAAAAAATTAAAGAAAGAATCAAGTTTATGAAGCAGAGAGCAGCATCTACGATAACGGATACAATTTTAATGGTAAGACCAGCAAATTTCGGGTACAACACCGAAACGGCAACCAATAATTCGTTTCAAGATTCAGAGGGAGCTAAAGAAGTAGAAAAAATTAAAGCGGCTGCCTTAAGCGAATTTGATCAAATGGTTGTCCAATTACGGGCCAAAGGAATAGATGTTCTCGTAATGGATGACGGTGACATTCCTGCAAAGCCTGATGCCATTTTTCCCAATAATTGGTTTAGCTGTCATACAACAGGTGAAATCATCAGTTATCCTATGTTTGCTGAGAATAGAAGGATTGAACGAATCCCTGATTATATGCAAAAGCTCATAGATGCCTATGGTTTTTCCCACAGGATATACTTAGAAGCCTATGAAAATCAATCAAAGTATTTGGAAGGGACAGGCAGCATGATCATCGATAGAGTACATAAAATATGTTATGCATGTTTAAGCCCAAGGACTGATGAAGAAGTATTAGACGATTTATGTGAGCGAATGTCTTATGAGAAAATTTGTTTTGACGCAGTGGATAGACAAGGAGAAGCCATTTATCATACAAATGTAATGATGGCTTTAGGCGAAAATTTGGCTGTGATTAGTTTGGATACTATAAAAGACATTGAACAAAAAGAAAAAGTCCTCCGAGCACTACAAAAGACTCATAAAAAAATAGTGGATATTAGCTTAGAACAAGTCGAACAGTTTGCTGGAAATATGTTACAAGTTAAAAATAAAGCTAGAAAGCCCTTTCTGGTTATGTCTCAATCCGCTTTTGATTCCCTAAACAACGAACAACTTGAAAGCATACATCAATCGACAGAAACGATGGTAATTGACATTCCCACTATCGAACGATATGGTGGAGGAAGTGTTCGATGCATGATGGCAGAAATATTTATCCCGTCTTAAAAGAATATGTTGATATTCTGTTGATAAAGTATTGATATTAAACATATAGGTATTTTCTTAATTTGATTTACATTAGCGGTAACAAAAAAATCAATATGAAAAAACTTATTACACTACTACTATTTCTTTGTAGTTCAGCTTTCCTTTTTAGTCAAAGCACAGTTTCTGGGAAAATCGTAGATGATACGACTGGCGATCCGATGGTGGGTGCCACGGTTATAGTCGAAGGGTCTACCACAGGAACCATCACAGATGTTGATGGAGGCTTTTCCCTGGAAGCCAATGAAGGCGATGATATTATCATCTCTTATATTGGATTTCTTGAAAAAACAATTACCGTTATTCGAACTGGAGACCTAGGGATGATAGGTTTAGAAGAAGGCGGTATTGGATTAGAAGAGGTTATGGTTGTAGCAGATGTTGCTATAGATCGTAAAACGCCTGTAGCTGTTTCTAACATACCTACTGAGGTATTCGAAGCTAAGCTTGGAAACCAAGAGTTTGTCGATGTTTTAAGAAACACGCCATCTATTTATGCTACCAAAGGCTCTGGAGGTTTTGGAGATTCTAGAATTAATGTGAGAGGTTTTGCTCAGGAAGATGTTGCCTTACTGATTAATGGTATACCAGTTAATGGAATGGAAGACAACAAAATTTATTGGTCTAACTGGGCTGGACTTGGAGATGTAACGAGAACAACTCAGATTCAGCGTGGTTTGGGAGCTTCGAAATTAGCCGTGGCTTCTGTAGGAGGTACAATTAACATCATTACCAAAACGACTGATCAAGAAGCAGGAGGTAATGTATTTACTTCTATCGGAAATGATAATTATAGAAAGACAGGAATGACTTTATCTACTGGAAGATCTGAAAAAGGTTGGGCTTTTACTGTAGCTGGGTCTAGAACAACCGGTGATGGTTATATTGAAGGTGCATACATTGATGCTTACAGTTATTTCTTTTCTGCAGCCAAAGAAATTGGTGACAAGCATTTAGTTATGCTTACTGGTTTTGGTGCACCTCAGAGACATGGTCAAAGATCATTCGAACATGGTATTTCTGATCAGTTAAATAAATATGGTAAGCGATGGAATGATGATTTTGGTTCGTACAATGGACAAGATTTTCACATCAGAGAGAATTTTTATCATAAGCCACAAATTGGTTTATCACATATTTTCAACATGAATGATAAGACAGATATAGTTACATCTGCTTATGTATCTGTTGGTCGTGGTGGTGGAACAGGAGATATCGGAGGTCTAGTTAGAGGAGATGGAGCTTACAGAGAAAGAGAATTTAGACAAGCAAGAGATGCATATGGACATTTCCAATTTGATGAAGTAGCTAAGTACAATCAAGGATTAGAAAACACTTTGTACGATACATCAATGGTGGCATTAAACTACGAGACAGCTGATGGAGAAACAGGTTCGGCACAAATTGCTGTTAACAAACAAAATGGTTTGATTAAGCGTGCTTCTATGAACGAACACCAGTGGGTAGGTTTACTTTCGAATGTAACTACTGAACTTACTAGTGATATCACTTTAACAGGTGGTGTTGATTTAAGATGGTATACTGGTTCTCACTACAGAAAAACCATCGATTTATTAGGTGCTGACTTTTGGTTTGATGATGATAATGTTAATAACCAAGTTGACTGGGTAGATCTAAATGCAGATGGAGTTAAAGATGATAATGAATTTGGAAGATTGATTAGACCAACCAATGATGCAGACCGATTATTTGGTAGCGTAGATGTTAACGACCGAATTGATTACTATAATGATGAAAACATTAATTGGTATGGAACATATGGACAATTAGAATATTCTAATAGTGGTTTATCAGCTTTTGTTTCAGGTGCAGTTAACTACACTCAAATGAGAAGAATCGATTTCTTTAATAAGCCTGAAGATTCTAATACAACTGATTGGTTGAGTTTCATAGGAGGAAATGTAAAATTAGGAGCAAATTATAATATCAATGCTTCCAATAATGTATTTGTAAACGCAGGTTATATTTCTAGAGCTCCTTATTTTGATGCTTTATTCCCAACATTTAACAATGATGCACCTAATACTGATGCTACAAATGAAGGAGTAATAGCGGTAGAAGCTGGATATGGATATAGAGACAGAAGGTTTACAGCTAACTTAAATGGATATTATACTAGTTGGTCAAACAAAACCGAGGTATCTAATTTCCAAGATGCTGAAGGAGTAGCTTATTTCTTAAATCTACAAGGAGTTGATGCTTTACATACAGGTGTTGAGCTAGATTTGGCATTTGGATTATTTGATGGTTTTGAAGTGACTGGTTTTGCTTCTGTTGGAAATTGGGAATGGAAAAATGACCCTACTGGTACTGTATCAGATGCTAGTAATGAGGTTATCGGAGAAACACAACTATTCTTAAAGGACATTAAAGTGGGAGATGCGGCACAAACAACTTTAGGTGCTGGTTTTGAGTGGGAATTGTTAGATGGTTTATCTATCGATGGACAATATTTTTACGCGGATAATTTATATGCTGCTTTCCAACCAGATGATCGTGATGACGAAGGATTAATAGGTGTTCAACCTTTAAAATTAGATCCTTATGGTTTAACAGATGCTGGATTGTCTTGGAAGTTTCCATTTGGTGGAATGGAAGCTAGATTTAGAGCGAATGTAAACAACTTATTCAACGTAGAATACATTTCAGATTTAATAGATCGTCCAGGAGATGAAATCAACAATACAAGAGGTTGGTTTGGTTTTGGAAGAACATGGAATGCTGGATTGAAATTATATTTCTAATCTTTTATTCCACTAAACTTATAGAAGTCGACTCTTAATAGAGTCGACTTTTTTTGTGTTATCAATTCGCTTTCTTAATTTACATTCAAATTTAATAACTAGCCATGAAGAATATTTTTACCACACTATTACTGTTGTGCTTTTTTATCAGCACAAATGCGCAAATCGTTATCTCGGAAGTAAGTTACAATCCACCTGAGTCAGGGGCAGATTCCTTAGAATACATTGAGATTTACAACAATACAGAAAACCCAATAAATCTAGAAGGATACAGTTTTAGTCAAGGTGTCGAGTTAACCTTTGGTAATGTAAGTATTGCAGCGAATGGGTATTTGTTGACAGCAAAAAGCAGTGTTACAATGCTGGAGGTATTTGGTACAAATGCCATTGAATGGGAAGGAGGAGCTTTAAGTAATGGTGGTGAGGACATCGAAATAATGGATGCAGACGGTAATGTCCTTGATTATATAGATTACAAAACGGACGGATTATGGCCGACTTTCGAAGAAGGCACTAACGGAGCAGGAGCAAGTATTGAGTTATGTGATCTAGCTGCCGACAATGCAGATGGACATGTATGGGAAGCAGCTACAAATAATACGGGAGTTATGATTAATGGTGCTGATTTTTTAGGCACACCTGGTGTAGCAAATACTGTAGAATGTGATATGAGTGAACCATTACCACAGTTGGTGATTAGTGAAATATTATTTGAAAGTCCGAGCGATGAGTATGATTTTATAGAGATATATAATAATGGGACAGAGGAAGTCGATCTCAGTGAAATTACGATATCCTCAAGTACTTTTTCCTTAGCTGGAGGACCTGTCCTAATGCCAGGCGCGTATCATACCATTACTTCAGATGTCGAAGTATTTACATCCGCATTTCCTGATCAAACAGCTATGGGATGGGGTGGATTTGGATTAGATGATAATAGTGATTTGATATCGATAAGCACCTTAGATGGGGCAGTGGTTGACTCGGTTAGATATTCATCTGATTGGAAGGAAGCAATCGATGGCACAGTCCAATCCATTGGTGTTATCGCTTTGAATGCCAGTAATGATACTCCTGACAATTGGTGTCCTTCTGAGGGTGATTATAATTATGATGGTTCAGATATTAAAGCTGGACCAAATACCGCTACTGTTTGCTATACTCCTGATGTAGGAGTTTCTAATTTGATAGACGTTATACAGACAGATAGTGATGGTGTACTTATCATGAACGATGAGTATGTAAAAATACAAGCTATTGTTTATGGTGTCAATTTCAGGCCAGGTGGTCTACAATTTACTGTTATTAACAGTGACAACACTGCAGGGATAGGTGTCTTTTCTGCATCTGATAATTTTGGCTATGAAGTGAATGAGGGCGACTGGGTAGAACTTACGGGTAATTTAGGTCAGTTTAATGGATTAGCTCAGATCTATGTAGATAATGCTACATTACTAACGGACAATAATCCATTAGTGGAGCCTTCAGTCATAACTACACTAAGTGAAGAAACTGAATCAAGATTAGTTCGCTTTGACAATGCAAGCCTCGTAGATCCTTCTCAATGGACAAATTCTGGACCTGGATTCAATGTAGATGTGACCAATGGTACGGAAACAATAGTTGTAAGAATAGATAATGATATGGAATTATATACTGAGCCTGCTCCAACTGGGGCCTTTCATGTAATAGGAATAGGTGGCCAGTTTGATGCTGATAGTCCTTTTGCTGATGGTTATCAGATGCTGCCTAGATATGGAGCAGATTTTATTCCTATCTCATCAAATAAAGACTTACTAGATCCTTCTGAGATAAATTTAAGTCCTAATCCAGTAAGTGATGTGTTACAGATTTCCACAAGCTTGAACATAACAAATCAAGCAAGCATAATGAATACGCAAGGACAAGTATGGACTATGTACCTAAATAATGATAAAGTTAATGTATCAGAATTACCAAAAGGTATGTATTACATTAAACTTAATACTGAAGATGCCTTTGTCATCAATAAGTTTATAAAACTATAAGCAAATAACATAAAATTCAAAAAGAGTCTTTTGCAAAAGAGACTCTTTTTTTATGCACTCAAGATATCATCTAATTGTTGTACAAATCTCTGCACATTTGATACAGAAAAGCATAGAGGTGGTTTTGTTTTGATAACATTATTTAGTGGGCCATCAGTGCTTGTAAGTATATAATTTTGCTTCATTTTTTCTTTAATGTATTTGGCTATTTCAGTAGATGATTTGTTGTCATAATCAGCCAGTTCTATACCAAGAAATAATCCTTCACCTCTAATGTCACCGATAGCTGCATGTTTAATTTGTAAGGCTTGTAATTCAGATTTAAAATAGTGACCCACTTCTCTTGCTTGATCTTGTAAGCCCTCGTTTTCTATAACTTCTAAAACGGTTTTTCCAATGGCACAAGAAATAGGGTTGCCTCCAAATGAACTGAAAAACTCCATTCCATTATCAAAAGCTGTTGATATTTCTTCCGTGGTAATCACTCCTCCTATAGGATGTCCATTTCCCATAGGTTTTCCTATAATAACTATATCAGGAATGACTTCCATCATTTCATATCCCCAAAAGTATTTTCCTAATCTTCCAAAACCTGTTTGCACTTCATCTGTTACCAAGAGTATTTCCTTTTCAGACAAATATTTTTGAAGATCCTTTAAATATCCTTTCATTAAAGGAACTTGGCCTCCACAACCAGAGATACATTCCGTAAAGTAAGCAGCAGGTTTATTATTTAGGCCAATGTTGTGTTCGATGGTATTAATTGCGCTTTGTACATATTGTTCCCTAGTAGCAAAATCTCCATTATATGCTTTAGGAAGAGGGAGTGTAATGGTGCTATCTGCTTCCCCTTTTCCTCCTTTGCTATTGAATTTATATGGGCTAAGATTAATGCCTATTGTCGAATTACCATGATAGCCATGATTAGTTACTAAAATGCTTTTTCTTTTTGTATAGTTTCTGACTAAACGTGCCGCTAAATCACTGGCTGCACTTCCAGAATTCACTAAATAAAGCCGATTTAGTTTTTCTGGAAAATAGGATAGGAGATGCTCACTATATTGTGTTAATTCGTCGTAATGATATCTTGTATTAGTATTTAACTTTCTTGATTTTTCTGATATTACTTCTGCGATTTTTGGATGCGAATGACCAATAATAGGAATATTATTATAAGCATCTAAATAAGTATTTCCTGATGCATCAAACATATATTGAAAAGCAGCAGATTGCATGTGTATAGGTACCGTATAACTGAGACTTAAGCCATGTCCTATTTGTGTCGTTCTTTTTTCTGTAATGCTTTCGATAGTAGTTTCTATACTTTTAAAACCGAGTGCTTTCCTCAAGGATTGTTCGTAAGAAATTGGGTTGATGCTTATCCATTTGTGCAATAAATTCCAAGCCGCCTTTTCGCTTATCAAAATATAATCTGTATCAGTGCTCAAAGCCTTCGCCTCAGCAGAATGTAAAACCGAAACACATAATCTTGCTGCAATTAACCAAAAAATCAAATCTATTTCCTCGATCATTATAGGTCTGATAGCATGATAGGCGGATATGAAGGGGCTCAATAGATCCAGATCTATGGAATCATCAAGCATAAGCAAATAACACAGTGCTATGGCAATATCATTTATTAGGGGACCATATGAGCAATCACCAAAATCGATCAAGCCTACCAAGCTTGTCTGGTTTACTAGAATATTATGTTCATTTAAATCTCCATGAATGATGCTTTTAGGGAGTTGTTTTATTTTGGGTAATACTCGATGATTGTACTGATCTAGAAAGTAGTGCACCAACTTTTGATCTTTAGGTTTTAGGATGTATTTTAATTTGTCAACGTTGTCCATGGCAAATTGTAAATCCCAAGTACTCCTCTTTGCTTTTATTTCTGCTGAATTTAATGGCATAAGGACTTTATGCATTTTTCCAATGCTTTGCCCATAATGCCTAAGCAAGGCTTGATTTATATCTACTTGATGTAGAAAGGAACCTTCGATAAATCGGCAAGTTCTTATAAACGAACCATCTGGAAGTATCACAATGGGTTTTAACTGCAAGGGTAACTTAACAGAGAGTATATGGTCGAGGTGATCGATGATTCTTTGTTCTTCTTTTATCTGTTCTAATAAGCGGGCATCCCTATATATTTTTATTAGATATTTTGCCTCAGCAGTTGATACCAGATAGTTTTCACTATCATATCCTGCTAATTTTTGAATATTACTTGCTTGAATGTGTAGATTTTCGGAAATGATTTTTTGAATCATACAAATTTGGCTTAATGATCAATTAAATATACACAAGAAGCTGAATACCACAGATGATAGATTGTGATACTCAGGTCTATTTATTCTTTGTAATGGGCAATTGTGTAAGCTAGTCAAGATTGGGAGGATATGAATCGATAATCATAGGTTAATTGCTTAAAAATGAACTATAAAAAAAGCCTTCCAAAATGGAAGGCTTACAAAAAATATTCTTAGAATTATCTTCTAGTATCTTCTGTTGTAACCGCCGCCGCCACCGCCGCGATTATCACGTCTTTCTCTCGGTTCTGCTTTTTTAACAACGATGGTTCTTCCGTCCATTTCGACATCATTTAAACCGTTGATAGCATTAGTTGCTTCTTCGTCGTTAGGCATTTCAACAAAGCCGTAGCCTTTTGACTTACCAGTAAATTTGTCCATAATGATCTTTACAGATTCAACTTCACCGTATTCTTCGAATGCGTTTTGAAGATCAGAATCTTGCGTGTCATAGCTTAATTTTGCTACAAAAATGTTCATAAAATAAAATTTAAATAATAAAAAATTAAGGCCTGAAGCGAACTACTCCAGCTAACCTTACAATAAAGGTAACATTAATAACTAGTGAAATGGTTCTCAATATTTAAAATATTATAAAAAAAGTCATATTTATATTATAAAATATGTAAATATGACCTTTTCAGTACTTTGTGGTTTTTCCAGATATAAATAAAAAAAGGCTTTTGCTAAATCAGCAAAAGCCTTAACATTTGAGGTGTCAATACCCTTGTCTTTAGAATAGACCCTTCACTTTGTTTATCATTCCTGCTGCATCTCCTCCTAATAGATTGGATATTTGACTGATGTCAAATGCACTATCTTCTGCTGCATTAGATGTAAATTTTTCTTTTAATCCGTTGATCAAATCAGGTGCTGTATTTTTCGCTTCCGCTACTGCTTCTTCAGCACTCATGCCTTGGCTTTGTAGGATATTACCCAGTTTGCCCGTAATTTCTTGAAAAATTCCGTTTTCTTCCATGGTTTGACCTCCATTAGAAAATAAATCTTTTACTTGATCTATATTACCAGCCCCAAGCTTTTCAGTTAAAGAAGCGATCAGAGCTCCTGCTCCCTCATTAGCTGCAGCACCGGTTGCTTCAGAGCTTAATGAATTAGAAAGCATTTTTTCAGATAATTTTTTAATGGCAAGACTTTTTAATTGTTGTAACATGTCAATGTTTTTTATGTGATGTAATAACACTCTTTTGACGAATGAAAAAATGGGCGTCACAAAAAAAATAAAGTTCCCTTGTAATGTTAAAGTGTATCATTTTAACAGATTAACCTTGGCTATCTTAAAAGAGTTACATCTCCATATTTACGAAGGTGTGTTTTTTCTTCACAAAACTCAGTAGTAATGTCATACATCCAAACAAAAACACCAGGGTTTACTATTTCACCATCATAATGACCATCCCACCCAAGAGTAGCATCATCAGTTAGAAACATTAGATTTCCCCAACGATCATAGACTCTAAATTCCCAGTCTAAAATTTGCATGTTTCTTGGCGTCATTGGTTTAAATATTGACTGTTCATCATCTGAGTCTCTCAAGAATACATTGGGTACAAAAACATTTGAATTATGCTCTGCTTCACTTAAGTCTACTTGATAAGTATATTCTCTCGTTTCACAATCATCGATAACTTCAACAGTGTATTCTCCGGATTCTGTAGCTATCATGCCAGGACTGGTGCTACCATCACTCCACAAGTATTCCACCATACCATTACTGTTTATTATTTGTGGTGTTAATGCTACCGTAGATGTAGAACAATCGGTGGGCGGGTCTACGAATAAAACATCCATAGCTTGGGCTTGTTCAATATCTATGCTTATTTGGTCTTCACAACCGTTTCCAAACATGATATATACTGTATAATTATTTGCTTGTAAACCATCAAATATTGGATTGGATTGAAAATTTATTCCATCCAGTGAATACTGAATATCTACTTCTGTAGAGACCATTTCTATTATTCCATTATCAACGTTTTCGCAACTATGGGTAGTAATGATTGTAGGAGTCTCGTTGGATACCGTATTTATGGTGAATGCATATTCGAAAAGACAACCATCATCTGTCAACACAAAAAGGCTGTGATTGCCTGCCTCTAAACCTTCATAAAACAACTCATTATTAAATGTAAGGTTGTCTAGGGAAAAGGTATAGTTTGCACTATTAGTAACTATTTCTATGCTTCCATCCGTTGCTCCATCACATGATGATTGACTCAATATTTGGATATCGGGAATGTCTACGGCTTCGATATTGAACAAAAAGCCAAAATCACAAACACCATTATTTACATAAAGAATATGTTGTCCAATAGGCAAGTCATCAAAAACCTGATCTCCAGTATATGTTACTCCGTCTATGGAGTAGCTTAATCCAGTTTCATTTGTGCTTATACTTACACTACCAGAGGCTACATTTTCGCATGAACTTTGAGTCGTTAAGTTAATACCTGGAGGTGCGAAAATATCTATCGTGAATGGCATAGAAGTAAGGCAATCGTTAGCATCTAAAATATATAATGTGTGGATACCTGGGCTAAGATCATAGAATGTGAGATCAGTATTAAATCCCGATGCTACATCAATAGCAAAACTAAGTCCGGGTTCGGATACATTTGAAATTATTAAAACACCTGTATTTTCTTCCTCACATGAATTTTCAGTAACTATGTTTAAGCTGGGTTCTTCGTAGATACCTATTGTGAAGGGATAACTACTCAGGCAATTATTTTCATCTAGTACCCAAAGTGTGTGATTTCCTGCATCAAGGTTGTTATATTCTAAGTCTGTTTTGAAATCGGATGCAACATCGATACTAAAACTTAAATTTGGACTAGATAAATTATCGATGATTATAGTCCCAGAAATGCCATCTGCACAGCTATTCTCGCTTAAAATGTCAAGCGAAACTGAAGGGTAGGCTTCAATATCAAATGGATAAGAGTATTCGCAACCATTAGCATCAATAACATACAAAGTATGATTTCCTATACTCAGATCATCAAAAAATAAATCAGTACTATAGTTGCTATTATCATCTAGCGCAAACATTAGATCTGGACTCGAGCTGGATAAAATACTAAGCGATCCTTCATCTGTATTAAAACAACTTTTGCTCAAGCTGAAATCAACAACAGGTTCGCTTACAGTATCAATTATGAAATCAAGGGTATTTATACATCCTTCTGGACTTAAAATATCTACGGTGTGGCTACCAATAGCTAAACCTGAAAATTCAATGTCTGTAGTATAGGAAGCGCCATCGAGGCTGAAGGTGCTACCGGGTATACTTACATTTATTATCTGAACACTACCATTTGTTGAACCAATACATGCGTGGGTTGTAAGGAGGTCAGCATCAGGTAATATTAGTGGATTGACCTGGATGAACAACATTGAATCACAACCCGCATCAGTCGTGAAAAATAAGGTATCTAGATCATTAGCAGCATAAATATTTCCTTCATAAACAATTGGTTCGTCTGGACATGTTTCAAGGGTCAAGCTCTCTTCAATCATTGTAGGACAATCATCGATGAGTGGAAAATTATTTTCTTGGTCTTCGATGCAGGCATTAAATCCAAAACTATAACTCGTAGGAGATGTTGTATTAAAACTCAATCCCGCAATATCTATTTCTATAGTGCCGGATGAAATAAGCATCGGGTCAAATAAATAATTCCCATTTAAATCGGTCATAATAACATCCATACTGATATTGCCTGACATAATATGTACAGGCACATTACTCAGTTCTAAGTCCATACCATTAAATAGGCCATCCTGGTTTTCATCTAAGAAAACTTTTCCTTTCATCGTTTGGGCATTAGTTTTAGGACTAATGCTTAAGATGCCAGTTGTATCAGAACATCCATAGGTATTTTCAAGAACAACTTGATAATCGCCTACTTGATTGATAACAATTGAGGATTCATTACTTCCTGGTATGGAAGTACCATCTAAGAGCCATTGATATTGAGTGGTGTTATAATCACCATGAACACATAATGTATCAGGAAAACAAACCTCCTCACAGCCTACTAAAAATCCATCGGTGCTAGGCAATGCATGAATTTGTAAATAATTACTTGTAGTGGAGCACCCATATTCATTAATGCCAATGCAATAGTAATAGCCAGGTGATTCTACAGTAATTTGCTCACCAATAACTCCATTATTCCAATGGTATCTTACGCCTGTGACAGGTGTGTCTACAGAAAAAGTAAAAGTGTTCCCTTCACACATGTTGCTTTGATCAGAAACTATAAATATGTTTTGTGGTCTAGGACGAATAATAATCTTAAAATCTTCAGCGGCTATTTCGCAACCGGAAATATTGTCTAAAACACTAAGTGTAACAATGTGTTCTCCTGGTGCCAAGGCTGACAAATAACTATAATTTACTAAATAAAAATCAGGTCCTATTGACCATTGGTAGCGAGCATTTGGAAAGTAATTAGTTCGCAATGAAAAGACTTCACCTTCGCATATTTCTATGCTTCCAAAATATTCGTCAGCTTGATAACTGCCTGGAGGAAATATCTGACCTACAATTATTGGGTCGATAGGTTTAATAAACTCTATGGCTACAGGTTCTGGAGTATAGTTACATGCATTAGTTGTGCTTACAGTAACTTCATAGATTCCAGATGATTTAACAAAAACTTCTTGGGTAGAAGCCCCATTACTCCACAGATAAGCAATACCTGCTGGAGCCGTTAGTTTGATAGAATCTCCATAGCAGGCAGGAGAAGCTTGATCTAACATGATTTCACCTGAACCTATTTGCTGAGTTACATCTAAACCTGTTATTGTTTTTGCTTCGCAAGCATAAAGATTTTTTGCTGACAAAGAAATTAAATAGGAACCAGGGTTTTCAAAAGAATGTATAGGCTCTGGGTTGGAAGATCCATTAGCTGCACCACTTAAAGGATCTCCAAAATCCCAGCTTAAGTCATATAAATCCTCTGCATTGGCACTGAAAGCGAGCCCGGTTTTTTCACAGGTGCTGTTTGGTAAATAGATGTCGATATTAGGAGATTCTCTTACAATTACTTCATATGTCTTTCTTGATTTACAAGCGGTATTTGTTTCTATAGTTAATGTAACTTGAAATGTACCGGGAGCAGAAAAAATATGTGTTGGGTTTTGATCAAATGATAGGTTGTTTATACCCGAAGCTGGATCTCCAAAATCCCAAGTATAGCTATCAATGGTATATTCATATAAATAATTACACAGTTCATTAAATTGCATTTCTTGGTTTGCACATGCTTCAGAAAACTCAAAATCGGCAGCAGCGGGAACAGTAATAAATTCTACATAAGAAGCGCCACAAAATTGACCAGGAATGGTAGCATGAGGAACAGTACCTAAAAGAGCCACTGCAAAATGACCGGGATGACTAAAAGTATGATCTGGGTTTTCATCAGTTGTAGTATTATTAGGACCACTTTGTGGGTCATTAAAATTATACACTAAACTACCAGCTACATATGAAAATGACTGGTTCGTGAAGGAAAACTCATTACAATATTCATTTTGAACATATGAAAAGGCAGTACCTCCATCTGGTCTACATTCACAGGTACTAGCCACACAAGAAGCGGTTAAGGGAGGAGATAAGGCTTCGCAGCCATAGTGATTGGTTACTTTAACTTGGTAAGTACCCGGCCCAGCACCTAATAAACGTGGATTATTGAAGCCTATTGGATTACCATCAAGGAACCATTCATAGCTGCTTACTTCATTAGTGACATAAGCTTCTATGACTACTAATCCTTCAGGCTCACAAAGTTGTTCCAGTTCGTCTGAAGAAATATTGACTTCCGGCTCTGGATATTCATCAATATAAAAAGCTTCTTTAAATAAACATGAATTTTCATCTTCTACCTCAAGCCAATAATATCCTGCCGTCAAATCAAAATTTATATCACTAGCTATTAAATCACCTGTTTCATTATAGACAGCAACTTGACTTGATGGAGAGATAGGTAAGTTAATTGTTGCCCAATCTCCGGGACAGATTCCATCTGGATAATTTAGGTTGCTTAATGGGTTTGGAACCACGTTTATGTTTAATTCAAGTTGGACAGAACATACACTAGCTATTAGTTTAAAAGCACCGGATTCATGCCAATGGACGTTAACATTTCCATTCTCTACTATTTCTATTGTTCCTGCACTGCTTGGATCTACCGACCATTGAACATCATCAAGTGTAGTATTTAATATTTCATATTGTCCAATGTTGTCAATACAGCTTTGTTCGTCACCTATTATTTCGCCAATATCTAAACGATTAATTGGTATAACTAGAGCTTCTGATCTACAATGCGTTTGTAGATCATCAATGTAAACGCTAATTTCATAAGGGCCATTAGAAATCCATTGATAAAAGATGCTTGTCCCAGTAAACTGTTTACTGCTTGTTCCGTCTGTCACATTCCATGTATATTGCAGATTGCTGGGGAGTGGATCCAAAAAATACTCGTAATAATTTCCTAAGCAAATAAAGGTGTCTCCATTCAAATCAGAAGGAGTTGTTGGCTTTTCAATGATATTAAAGAAAACAACCGCTTCATTATTGCAAAATGAGCTTGTGTTTTCTTCTGCTCTCACCTTGTATAGTCCAGTACCTTCAGTAAAAGTTTTACTCAAGCTTGAAGAGTTAGATGCTGCTAGATATTCTGAACTGCCGTTTGGCGGAGTCACATACCAATCAACAACTGCATTATTCCATCCTGCAAAAGCATAGATGTAAGTGTTTTCTTCGTTACATTGTATAGGCGAAGTATTTAACTCAAATTTAGTCAGCAAATCCACAGCTTTCGAAGCTGAACTTGAGCAATCGAGATAGCAATGATCAACGAATACTTCGATTAAGGAAGTGTCAGGTTCCCACGCAGTTTCGTCCCATAATACAGAAATAGTATTGGTACCTAAACCTTGGTATATGATTCCGTTGCCAGTTACATTCCACTGGTAACTTGCACCTTCAAAAAATGGAACACTATAAGTATTTGCTCCGTTTCTGCAAACGACATCTAATCCTTCGATGACTAAATCTGATGAAATTATCGGGATTATAATACTGGTAGGATTTGAACATATATCTGGGTCATCACAATTTATTGTTGACAATGTGACTATCCCTTCTTGACCTGTTTTCCACTCTACGGTCACATAATTGTCAAATAACTTGCCTCCTTGGATTATTTCTCCGTTTGGTGAAATGCTCCATTGATAGCTAGCGCAATTCTCTCCAGCATAATAGCTAGCTTGATCAGAGCTGCATATTGTACCTGCACATTCAATAGTGGGAGTAAAATATTCATTGACAATAATGTTTACAGTGCTGGTATCAAAACATAAGCATTCAGTCGCGGCAATTAACGATACGGTATAATTACCTGATTCATTAAATTGGAAAGCTGGATTGACTTCTTGACTTGATTGCCCATCAGAAGTTAACCACTCAAATTGTACAGCATTGTTTGTATTAGATTCAAAGTAAACTGTTTGTCCTATACATATATCAGAAAGATTGACTCCTGTTTTTGTTCCAATGCTGATATTAGGTTTATCTATAACCTCAATACAATAACGAATGGAATCTTTGCAACCTAAAATATTTTCTTCTATAAGCATTAGAGATCCATGTCCTTCCTCTGGCCATTCTATATATATACCATCACCTTGTAATTGAAAATCATCAGCACCGATAACTTCCCATGTATAAGTACTTGTACTATTTCCTGTAGGAAAGTACTGTATATCAGAACTGGAGCAGACAGATTGGCAAATAACAGGCGGTATATCTTGTTCATTTTGATCAAGGGAATCTACTTCTGCACAAATGGGAAAACTTGGAAAAATTATGTCTGTATTTGGTTTGTTTTCAATATTAATTGCTTGTGTAAAACTTGGGCTCGAAGGATCGATTAATGGATCGAAAATATCGATTTGTCCTGATGGCCCTGTCCAACAAATTTCAATATTCGTTCCTGTGTTTGTATTAATGGCTCCACCAGAGACTTGCCAATAAGGAAGGTTCCCATTGGGATAACTAAAAGAATATATTTCACAATCATCAAAGCAAACATCTGTTGGACCCATAAAATCTTGGGCATGCAGGATACTTAAAAAACATAGGCAATAAATGGAAAGTAGTATAGATCGCATAATGTGTGTTGTAGTATAAGATAAAACTTGTTCTACTATCTATATGCATTTCTTTTCGGAAACGTTGCTAAGTGAGTATAATTTATCCTATTAAATCGAATTTGAAATCCATTCGATTTGTTCAATTTATCCTTTTCTAGTAACTTGAATTCAATAATAAGACACTTATGTATAATTATGGAATAGCCATTCACGGTGGAGCAGGAACAATATCTAAATCTTTAATGTCTGAAGAAAAAGAAAAAACTTATGTCGAGGCGTTGACGAAAGCAAGAGATGCTGGTTATGCCATATTGCGAGGAGGAGGCTCATCCATAGATGCAGTGGTTGCATCGGTTAGTTCCTTAGAAGATTGTCCACTCTTTAATGCTGGTAAAGGGGCCGTTTTTAATGCCGAAGGATCACATGAGTTAGATGCTTCTATCATGAGTGGTAAAGCATTAGATGCTGGAGCCGTAGCTGCTGTTCAAGGTGTTAAAAACCCTATACAATTAGCAAAATTAGTAATGGTACACAGTGATCATATTTTATTAATGGGAGAAGGAGCTTTAAAATTTGCGAAACCATATAATGTGGCTATGGAAAATGCTGAATATTTTCATGATGATCACCGTTTTAATCAATGGCAAAGAATGAAAGGGAGCGACGATTTTCAATTGGATCATTCTGACAAACCAAAACAATATTTAGGTACCGTTGGGGCCGTAGCTCTAGATAGTCATGGTGATTTAGCAGCAGCCACTTCTACGGGTGGAATGACCAATAAAAAATTTGGTAGAATAGGGGATAGTCCAATCATAGGGGCTGGAACTTATGCAAATAATAATACTTGTGCTATTTCGTGTACGGGCAGTGGCGAATATTTAATGAAGGGAGTGACAGCATACGATATTTCATGCATGATGGAGTATGGAGGCATGAGTTTGTATGATGCCAGTCATCAATCCATTAATACACACTTATTAAAATTAGGCGGTGATGGGGGGGTAGTCGGCATCGATCGAAAAGGAAATATCGTAATGCCTTTTAATTGCGAAGGCATGTATAGAGCAAGCAAGAATAGAAATGCTTCAAATGTTCTAATCTATAAAGTTTAAATAGAAGTATTATTAAAAGTTCATTACTCTATTCAAAATCTGCATCAACAGGCAACACGACCACTTTTCTCTCATCAATGATAAATGAATCACCATTGGCTAGCACATGGACGGTCAGATCAGTCATCGTCATAGGTGTTCCTTCTGGTAAGATTTCCACATTATTATGACTCAAACTTCCTGGATCAAAAATAATAACCATACCGGATCCGATAACCTTTATTTGATTACAATTCTCGATGATCATACCCGTATCTTCGGCAAGACCTACACCTAATAAATGAGAGTGTCTAGCCACGGCTTCAGCAAGCCTTCCAAATCTTCCTCGTTGAATAAAATGTGAATCTATAATTAAACCTGGTATAAGATTCATTCCATCACGCATTCTTACCGAACCTTTTATAAGCGCTTCAGAACTGCTTCCACCTGAGATCATTTCATTTGACATGGCCATGGCGCCTGCGCTTGTACCCGCAATAACAATTCTTTCGTTTTGAAATCTATGCTTGATTAATCGATGCATGGAAGTAGAACCTATGATATCCACAATCCTGGATTGATCACCTCCCGACATCATAATACAATCAGCCTCTTGAATATGACGGATGTTTTCTGGATCTTCAGCATCTTCTTTTGTTCTGATATCCAATACATGCACATCAGTACAGGCTAATCTGCCAAATGCTTTGGTATAATTTTCTCCAACTTCTACTGGTATTTGTGAAGCTGTCGTAATTACTTTGATGCGCGCATTGAGGCCTCCGCTTTCTTTAACTATCCGACTTAAAATGCCCTCTTTTATAAAATCCAGTGTATAGTCGTCTGATTTTTCAACTCCTTTATCTTCATTACCACCTACCGGAATAAGAATACCTTTAAAAGCCATATCTCAGTGTATAAATTTTGTGCAAAATAAGCGATAAATCATGTGAATTCGTAAGGTTTAACTATATTTAGTCAGAACAATAAATTACCTCACTGCTCAAATTAAATCAAAATGGAAATACGAGAAATCAGAGCCATGCGCGGACCTAACTACTGGTCAATCAGAAGACATAAGCTAATTGTTATGACCCTTGATTTGCAGGAATATGAGGAAAAGCCCACTGATAAAATTGATGGGTTTTTAGAACGATTAAAAGTCATGTTTCCTGGGATGTACGAACATCGATGCTCCGTAGGAGAGGCGGGTGGTTTTTTCCAACGCGTGAAGGAAGGTACTTGGATGGGACATGTCATTGAACATATAGCCTTAGAAATACAAACGCTAGCCGGAATGGATGTTGGCTTCGGAAGGACACGTGGATATGGAGAGCATGGGGTCTACAGTGTTGTTTTTGCTTACATGGAAGAAAAAGCCGGAAGATATGCTGCTAAAGCATCAGTTAGGATTGCTAGGGCATTATCCGAAAACAAAGCTTATGATTTGGAAGAGGATATTCAAGAAATGAGAGAAATTCGAGAACGAGAAAGATTAGGGCCAAGTACAGGTTCGATCATTCAGGAGGCAGTTAATAGAGGTATTCCATGGATAAGATTGAATAGATATTCACTTTGCCAGTTAGGATACGGCATGAATCAGAAACGTATACAAGCTACTGTATCTAGTGATACGAGTAGTATTGGTGTAGAATTAGCATGTGACAAAGAAGATACAAAGCACTTACTCCAGCAAGCTGAAATAGCTGTTCCGAAAGGGGAGATAATTCGTACTGAGAGAGGACTAAAAGAAGCAGTCGATTATGTAAAATACCCATTAGTTATTAAACCTATAAACGGTAATCATGGTAGAGGTATAACGATTAACATCCAGAACTGGGAGGATGCATTAGAAGGATTTAAAGCTGCAAAAGAAATCTCTCGATCTGTGATTGTCGAAAAATATATAACAGGAGATGATTATCGTTTGCTTGTGATCGATTATAAATTAGTTGCTGCAGCCTTAAGAACACCAGCTCATGTTGTAGGAGATGGAAAATCTACTATCCAAGAATTAGTAGATGAAGTGAATAAAGATCCTCGCAGAGGTTATGGCCATGAAAAAGTCTTGACCATGATCAAGATCAATGAAATGACTGAAAATATTTTGAAGGCCAAGTCTTACACATTAGAAACAATATTGGACAAAAATGAAGTCTTAAACCTCAAAGAGACAGCAAACCTAAGTACAGGAGGTACAGCTAAAGATGTTACTGATATCGTCCATCCTGAAAATATATTTATGGCTGAAAGGATTGCTAGAGTGATAGGACTCAATATTTGTGGGATAGATGTCATGACCTCTGATATTTCGAAACCTTTGAGCGAGACTGGCGGTGCTGTTTTAGAAGTCAATGCTGGTCCTGGATTTAGAATGCATTTGGCTCCAACAGAAGGATTGCCAAGAAATGTGGCAGCTAATGTTGTCGATATGTTGTTCCCTCCTGGTTCTACCTCTCGTATTCCGATCGTCGCCGTCACGGGAACCAACGGCAAAACAACTACGACTAGGCTAATTGCACATATGGTGAAAATGATGGGGTTAAAGGTAGGTTACACCACATCAGATGGTATCTACATTCAAAATCATATGTTAGATGTAGGAGATTGTACAGGACCTGTAAGTGCAGAGTTTGTACTTAAAGATCCGACCATAGATTTTGCAGTACTGGAGACCGCAAGAGGCGGCCTTTTGCGTGCTGGCTTAGGTTTCCATAATTGTGATGTGGCTGTAGTGACCAATATTGCGCCTGACCATTTAGGGCTAAGAGGTGTAAATACCGTCGAACAAATGGCAAGGCTAAAGGGAGTTGTTCCCGAGACAGTGCTGCCTGATGGCTATGCTATTCTAAACGCAGATGACCCTCTCGTTTATGATATGCGTAAAAATGTTAACTGTAATGTGGCCTTATTTTCCATGGATGAAGAGAATGAAAATATAAAAAGACATTCTAGAAATAATGGATTATCCGCTATTTACGAAAATGGATTTATCACTATCTGCAAAGGAGATTGGAAAATGCGAGTCGTTAAAGCTGTAAATGTGCCTCTGACATATGGTGGGAAAGCCAGATTCATGATCCAAAATGTCTTGCCAGCAGTACTTACCGGCTATGTTCGTGGCTTTGATCTTAGAGATATAAAAATGGCTTTGGAGTCGTTTATTCCATCACCATCACAAACCCCAGGTAGGCTAAACTTATTTGAGTTTGAGCATTTTCAAGTTTTGTTAGATTATGCGCATAATGCTGCAGGAATGACGGCCTTGAAAAAATTTATAGAAAATCTGGATGGAAAACCCAAAGTAGGGATTATCGCTGGAATAGGAGACAGGAGAGACGAAGACAATGTGGAGATGGGTAAAATTGCTTCTGAAATGTTTGACGAAATTATTATTCGACAAGACAAGAATCTAAGAGGTAAATCTGAAGAAGAATTAATCGCCTTATTAATGAAAGGAATAAAGTCGCATGATCCTAATAAAAAAGTAGACGTGTTTAAGTCTGAAAAAGAAGCGATTAGCTATGCGATAGAAAATGCAAAATCGGGTTCATTAATCACAGCTTGTAGCGATGTGGTTCCAGATGCATTACGTCTTGTTATGGAGTTTAAAGAGAAAGAGGCCAATCAATTATACAGCTTTAAGAAAGCGGATATTCCGAATACTTGAGTTTAAACCCCAGTTGATTGTTGGTTATTATTAGAGAAATATGATTTGATTATCGATTTAGCTTAGGTTGATATTTATTTTGGACGTTTGTGCTTATTGGAATATATCTTTAATATTTCAATGAATTTTTCGCCAATGTTTTTTGCGTTGTAATTTTCGTGAATTAATCTACCAGCCTGATCGCCTATCCGTTTCCTTTGTTCTTGACTTTTATATAGATTCAAGATCGCCTCTGCCATTTGTTCTGGTCTATTGCTCGTTAAGCAAATATCTTTGTTGTGTGTAAATATTTCCTTGATACCAGGAGTTTCTCGGGTGATAATGGCTTTGTTTAAGGCAGCATAATGATATACTTTGTTTGGGATAACCATGCTTGCCTTTTTTGATTTGCCAAAAATACCAAGACATAGATCAAATGCATTTATGGCTTCATTTAATGCTTCGTAATTTAACCAACCGTGCATGTTAATATTGTTTAGTTGGTATTTGTGTATTAGCTTATTTACTTTATTAAGATCATAACCTGATCCTATAATATCGAACTTTATTTCAGTTTGATGCTTTAGAATGTTTGCTGTTTCAATGATAAGGGGTACACCTTGCAAAGGCACAAATGATCCATAAAAACCTACTTTAAAAATGTCATCTTGGAGTTTCGGAACAGGATAAAATAGTCTGCTATCAATTCCAATAGGCAATGTGAAGATTTTGTTTTCGTTGATGGAGAATGTATTAGAAAAATAGTTTTTGTGAGCTTCAGTATCTGCCAAAAGGATATCACATTTCTGGAATGGTAATTTATCTAAAAAATACTTAAATGGACCTTTCCAAGGTTGTTTGTAGTCATCAATTTTAGTGAGATATTTAGAAATCAAAGGGTCAAATACTACAGGCTTAGTTGTGATTTTTTTAATAAATGAAACGTCTCTGTGTCTAAATGGAGGTATGTAAATGAAGTCCGCTTCAGCGTCTAGTTCCAGGAACCTTTGTTTGTCAAATGTTTTTCTTGACTTAATAGGAAATATTGCAACATTTACTTGGTCTAATTGATGTAAACCAGCTAGTAAGATTTTTACCCGGTTATATTCAAAGTCGGATTTGCCTGTGAAAAGAATGTTCAGCATTTTGTTAATTACACCATTCAAAAGTACAACATATAAGGTCAGCTGATAAAACTATTATCGTAAAGAATACCTGTTATTGTTTTTTGGGTTTTACCGATGCATCTATACGTATGCTTTGTTGCAAAAAATATCTATAAAGTATGTTACATACAAATACAAATTGTAAAACAGGAATTTAGTGCGCTTGTATTAATGATAAAAAATTGCTTAAAATTATAAATACAAGCTTTGATGCCTGATGATAAAGTGATTTTTTATCTAAAATTTAGAATTTAAATAGGGATTATTTCTTATAAATAAAAAGTTGTATTTTAAGGTAAAAATCAATCATATGGAACAATCACATAGTCAATTAGTAAGTGCGAGTAGAAGTTATTCTGGCCCCCAATTATTGGAAATCATAAATCAACAAGCTAATCATTCACAGGAAGTTGTAGATGCAGCCATCTTTGTTGCCAAGGAAAGAGGCTTGTTAAACGATGGGGACGTGGGTGATGCATCTAAGAATCAGCAACTCATAAAGGACGCTGTAGGCATGCTTGAAAAGCATCGAACCATTGATCAAGTTATTACCAATTTTACTTCAAGAGGCTTAAGTGCAGAAAAGGCGGGTGTCTTGGTACACGAAGCTTCCTTAATAGCGAAAATACCAGAACCTGAAATAGCTGAAAGTAAAGAAGGTAGCGGTCAGTGGTGGTGGATTTTATTCATTGTGTTTATAATTATTAAATATGCTCTAAGAGCAGCAAATAATTAATATGTTAAACGATGATATATTAGATGAAGGGATAAAATATAATAGCAAAAAAGATGCTGAAAGTGCTAAAGAAATTCTCAATCTAAAAAAGCAATATTTAAAAGAAGAAAAAGATGTCCGCAATGGTAAAATTGCCCTCTGGGGAATTGTGATATTGCAATTTATTGCTGCCCTTGTAGAACATAATCAGTTTCAAGATACTACGGTTAATACGATAAATGCAATCATCATTGGGGTCATTGCTTTATCGGCCATATTTGCTGAGAAAAATCCATTTTTAGGATTTGTAATAGGTTTTAGTATTTTCTGCTTATTTCAATTGATAGTTTGCATAGCAGATCCCATGAATATCATTCGAGGTATAGTAGTTAAAGTTTTTATTTTTTACTATCTCATTGTTGGGATTTCGTCGGCAAGGTCTTTCATAAAAACCAAAGAGAGTTTGGCTTTTTATGGGCTTAACTACTAAAAGTTAGCTACAGTATTTACCATTATTCCATTCTAAAGATCTAAGGCAATGCACGTAAAACAAGGGGAATATCTAGGTTTTTGATTATAGATAGGGAAACTTTAAGACTTAGATATGGGCTGCACTGTTTTATAGCCAATAAAAAAAAGAGCCCTCACTATGTGAGAGCTCTTCAGTAGCCCGTAGGGGATTCGAACCCCTGCTACCAGGATGAAAACCTGGCGTCCTA
>JAHDHQ010000042.1 GCA_020631235.1 Saprospiraceae bacterium
GTCTAAAGTCTAAAGTCTAAAGTCTAAAGTCTAAAGTCTAAAGTCTAAAGTCTATTCCTTGTCCTGTTTAATCACTTGGATTTCAAAGCAATTGCCATCTGGGCAAAGCGAACAATGTTCTAATGGCCCTAAGATAAATGTCTGTGCGCAATCTTCAATCGTAGGATCACTGACTGTTATCGACAACATAGAGCCATTGGCAGGAACTATCCAGCGATTATTATAGGTTTCATTATAATTTAATCCAGATTCATTAATACTTCCACTTAAATCAAATGTGCCTTCATAAGCATTATCCACTGTAAGACTCACGGCATATTCATCATCCGTTTGATTTCCTGTATTTTGATCGTCACATTCATAATTAAACCTTGGAATCATGGTACAAGTAGGACTGCAATCAGCGGGCGCAAAATAATTTTCGATAAGTTAAAGGGTTACTTGAAATAACTTCAATTGATTCTAATTCTTTCCAAGTTTGAGTTGGGCATATCCAAGTAGCATTTGAGGAAGCCCAATTTTGAGCTAAATTCTGGTCATCTAATGACACACCTTGATCATAAATTTCAACTCTATTACTAACTGACCCACATGCAGCGTTTAATTGTGAAAAATGCCAATTGCTATTGTTCCCATAAGCACCAATGGAGACTAATTCTACTTCAAAAGTTAAACAGATACTTAAGGTTTCCCCTTCATTTAGGGTGGGTGTGTTTTGACCAACTACTTTAATGACTTCTTTTTCCTCATAGGTTCCATTCATGTTTCCAGTAAAAACCCCTTGATTTCCACTGCCAAACTTCAATGAGTCAGGACTGTTTAATGGCATTCCCGTAGATGTATCCAAAACTTTAGTTGATATGTTGGTGCTGACCACATTTATCTGTGTCCCATTAAATAAAAACAATGAATCTCTTACTTCTAAATCTGTGATATCTAGGGCACCAGTATTGATTACATCTACTTGGTAGCTAATATAGTGGCGGTTAGCAGTGGGATCATAAGCTACACATTTTTCCGATTTATTCACGTCTGCACTAGCCATTGCACCAGGCAATCCGCCTTGTGATCCAAATGCATCCATAATATTCACTGGTTCTATGGTCCCATTATTATTCCACTCAGCATCCCCTCCTGTTGTATTATAAACCGAAGAACTGGCAACTAAAACGTATTGAGTAACAAAAGTTACGGTAATAGACTCACCCACTAATAAAGTAAATGGATAGGAGTCCATTACATCTTGGTTAGCTGTTGTTCCATCCCAATTTCCATTTGCATCAGCTAAGCTCACTGAGGAACCATTGGACATTCCTGACATAGAACTAATACTACTTCCAGAAGGAACAACCGTCAATGGAACTCCATTTGTATTGTTAATTCCCTCGAAATCATCCCACCAAGAAGTCACAAAAACGGTTTCATCTCCAGTATTACTCATTTCCACAGTCCAAGTAATATTATAATTATTACCGCCCAAATCATTTGGCCCATTGGTAGCCTCCTTGGTTAATGAAATAGCAGGATTTCCTGCAAACATTTTATTGGGCAAATTTTCCTCGATAACCTCAAAAGGCTTTAGCTCTTGACCATTTTCAATAAAAATAATTGATTCGCAAAAGGGTAATGGATCCCAATCTTTAAGATGCGAGGTTACATCATAATTAAAACCAAAAGAAGGTAATATAATCAAGTATGACAAAACCAAAATAGCCACGCATTTTTGAATTTGTTTACTGTTGTTAAACCAGGAGTTTCTGATTAATAGCGATTTGGATTGATTCATGGTAAATATTTAAATGGCCATATTTAATGAATCGGAAAAAGAGAACCTAAGCGGTAAAAATAATGTACTTAATTAACATATTACAATTAATTTACATATATGATTAAGTTGGTATTGCATTACCTTATTTGATGACATTCATAATATTCTTTTTGCTTGCAGAGAAATGTTTGCAATTAAATTATTTTGAATTAATCTAAATAAGCTCATTAGAAGACTTGGTATTAGGTAATTCAAGGCATAATAAGCTTATTTTAGAGATGCCAAAAAATCAACTAATCAAAGATGTTGAAAGCAAATAGAGAAAGAATTTGAGTTTCAAATTTCGATTTTAAGCTTAAAATGTTCTTCCAATAGTATGGTTTAATATATTTGCGGTGATTTTAGGGCCAAAACTAATCGACGTTTGTCGATATTATTCGTACGAAAAGCTGAGAAAACATAATTATGCTTACTACAGTATTAATCATTGTTGGTGTTTTGCTATTATTAGCATCAATCTTATCAATCACCGACAACCTCATTCAAATTGAAGCAAAGAAATCGGGTATTGACACCCAGAAAGAAAACATGAGTCTCTTTCCGAGAGTTTCAGATTTTGGTAGTGCCAAAGCACCTTCGTTTGCTAAAGAAAATTTTCATTCACTCAAAAAAGGGCACAACATCAAACTCGCAGGTGAAGCAAGTGGTGGAGTAACTGAAGTTAATGTGAATAGATACGCTATCCAACCTACAAACTTTAGAGGAATTGCTCCTATCCCCAAAATGGTGGTTGAAGTAGGCAATGAAGTAAAGGCAGGGGATGTATTATTTTATGACAAAGGAAATCCAGACATAAAATACACTGCACCAGTAAGTGGAGAAGTAGTTGAGATTAACAGAGGAGAGAAAAGAGCCATTTCTGAGGTGGTTATTCTTGCTGATAAAACGCAGTCTCATAAATCGTTTGATATACCATCATTGGAAGGTAGCAATGCTAGACAAAATGTAATTGATACATTATTGTCATCTGGAGCATGGACATTAATTAATGCTAGACCCTTTGATACAGTTGCAGATCCAGCAGTAGCACCTAGAGATATTTTTGTTTCAGGTTTTGACACAGCACCACTGGCACCTTCTATGGATGTTATCGTGGCTAATAGAGTAAATGATTTTCAAGCAGGTATTAATGTGCTAAACGCACTCACTGAAGGAAAGGTTATACTTTCATTGGATGGAAGTAAAGGTTCTAGTCCTTTGGCTTCAATAAATAACGTAGAAAAACATTGGTTCAAGGGACCACACCCAGCGGGTAATGTCGGTATTCAAATACATCACATAAATCCAATTAAATTAAAGGATGTAGTGTGGACCTTAGGGGTTCAAGATGTAATTACCATAGGGGCACTTTTTAGTAAAGGTCATTTGGATATGTCCAGAGTAGTAGCTATAACTGGTTCTGAAGTAAATAATCCATCATATGTAAAAACTTATGTAGGGGCAAACATCAGTGAATTACTCAATGGACAATTGTCTACAGAAGGACTTAGAGTTATTTCAGGGGATGTTCTCTCTGGGAAGCAAAAAGAAATGACGCAGTATCTTGATTTAAGAGATGACCAAATTACAGTTATTCCTGAAGGAAATGATCACGAATTATTTGGTTGGTTATTACCTGTAACTCCAAGACCAAGTGTTTCAGGCACATTTCCCAATTTTCTTTTCCCTAATCATAAATTTACACCAACTACAAATACGCATGGTGAGAAAAGAGCTTTTGTAATGACGGGAGAATATGAAAATATGCTACCAGTTAACACTTACCCTCAACATCTTTTTAAAGCCATTGTTACTAATGACTACGAAAGAATGGAAGGATTAGGAATCCATGAGTTGAGCGAAGAAGATGTAGCATTGTGCGAATTTGCCTGTACTTCAAAACAACCTTTACAAAGTATTTTGAGAGAAGGTTTGGATATGATTAGAGCTCAACAATAGATAAGAAAACAATTAAAAAACCATACACATTAACAAATGGGTTTACTCGATTTTTGGAAGAAGATAGAACCGGATAAGAAAAAAAGTCCTTTTCTACATACCGCATACGATGCCTTCTTTACCTTAATGTACTCTCCTAACTCTGTAACAAAGGGAGGTGTGCATATCCGAGATGGAATGGATTTAAAGCGAACCATGATTCACGTAGTGATAGCTATGCAGCTGTGCTACTTGTTTGGAACATACAATATTGGACACCAGCATTTTGTGGCTGCTGGGCAGTATTTAGGGTTTCTTGAAGGTTTTCATTTAAAATTAGCTCATGGCTTAATCAAATTGTTGCCTTTGTTTATATGGGCCAATATTGTGGGTCTTGCCATTGAGTTTTATTTTGCAGCAAAGAAAGGTCACGCCGTAGAAGAAGGATTTCTGGTAACTGGTGCTCTTATACCACTCATTATGCCGCCAGATCTACCTATTTGGATACTATGCGTTTCTGTAGCTTTTGCAGTAATTATCGGTAAAGAAGCCTTTGGAGGTACAGGTATGAACATTTGGAACGTAGCTTTATTGGCTAGGGTCTTTGTCTTCTTTGCTTATCCTACCACAATTTCAGGTGATCAAGTTTGGGTAAGTGGTTTTGAAAATTTAGCTGCTGGGACATCTGCTGATTATGGAATGTGGCATGGACTTATGAACCATCTCTTCGGATGGATGGATATAGACACCTTCGACGCCGCCAAGACGGTGGTTGCAGATGGATACACAGGTGCTACTCCGCTTGCACTCGCATATGCTGGTGGATGGGATGCAGTAACTGAGCACTATACAACTGCACAAATGTGGTGGGGTACCATACCAGGATCGATTGGCGAAACAAGCAAAATATTTATTTTACTAGGTGCTGTCTTTTTATTAGTGACAAGAATTGCAAGTTGGAGAATTATGTTGAGTATGTTCCTAGGTGCCGTAGCAATGTCATTATTACTTAATGCATGGGGCGCCACACCTTTCATGACAGTGCCTTGGTATTACCAATTCTGGATGGGAAGTTTCTTCTTTGCAATGGCATTTATGGCAACAGACCCAGTTACAGCAACAGCTACCAATCGTGGAAAATGGATTTACGGTTTTGGGATTGGTTTTATAGGAATGATCGTAAGAGTAATGAACCCAGCATATCCAGAAGGATGGATGTTGGCGATATTGTTTTTTAATACTTTTTCAGCTTTGATTGATCACTACGTAATCGAATCAAACATCAATAAAAGATTAGCCCGTGCATAGTACAAGACAAACAATCATATTCGTATTAATCATGACATCGATTGTGGCTTTAGTTCTGTCGCTTATGTCTACAGGATTAAAACCTATCCATGATAAAAACGAAGCCGTATACAATAAAAAAGCCGTATTAGCTGCTGTTAAGGATCAGTTATCTGGTGATTTTGATGCTTTAACTGATGACCAAGTGGATGGTATTTTCGGCAAACAAATCGAACAAAAAGTGATGAACATGAAAGGAGACTTCCTTACAGAGGAAGATGTTCGCGCTGTTGGATATAAAGGCGGAAAGGCCGAACATTTAGATATGGCGAAAGAAAAGAAGAAAGATGAAATGGACCGCATTTTACCTATCTATGTTTTCACCAAAGATGATGGTTCTAAATACTATATTTTCAACGTAAGAGGTATGGGTTTATGGGACGAGATCTGGGGTAACATTGCTTTTGAGTCGGATTTAAATACCATTGCTGGTGTGGCCTTCGACCACAAAGGAGAGACACCAGGGTTAGGTGCCGAAATTAAGGATAACAAAGATTGGGCAAACCAGTTTGTAGGAAGAAAAATTTATGATGACAATGGCACATTTAGGTCTGTTGGAGTTATTAAAGGAGGTGCAAAAAATCCTATGTATGAAGTTGATGGAATATCTGGTGCGACCATCACAGCCGATGGTGTTGCCGAAATGATGAAGCGTGGCTTGAAGTATTATGAACCATTTATTAACTCAGTAAAGAAAGGCTAAGCCTTCACAATATGTATTAATATGGCAGACGTACAAATTGCAAAAAAAGAATCAGCTATAAGTTTTGGGAAAAAAGAGCGCAAGCTTTTAATAGATCCTCTAAACGATAATAACCCAGTAACAGTACAAGTACTAGGTATTTGCTCAGCATTAGCAGTAACCACATTATTAGATAAAGCAATCGTTATGTCGATTGCCGTAATTTTTGTGTGTGCTTTTGCGAATCTATTTACATCACTTTTAAGAATGTACATTCCTAAGCAAGTGAGAATGATCGTGCAACTGGTCATTATTGCTTTCTTAGTTACAGTTGTAGAGCTAACCTTGAAGGCATTAGACTACAATATTTATAAAGAACTCTCCGTATTTATCGGATTAATCATCACTAATTGTATCATCATGGGACGTTTAGAAGCTTTTGCTTCGGCTAATAATCCGTGGAGATCATTATTGGATGGGATAGGTAATGGACTTGGATATGGTATTATCTTAATCATTATTGCAATGATTAGAGAGTTCTTCGGTAAAGGATCATTGTTAGGTTATAAATTATTAGGGCCTACTAGCGATTATATGCTTACCATTCCTGGTTATCAACCAAATAATTTAATGGTATTATTTCCATCAGCCATGTTTGTAATCGGTGTACTTATTTGGGTACATAGAGCATGGAACAGAAAACTTATTGATATTTCATAAATATTCATCATGGGAGAATTAATAAATATATTTATAAAATCAGCCTTTATTGAGAATCTAGCCTTGGCTTATTTTCTTGGTATGTGCTCATATCTTGCTGTATCTAAATCTGTAAAAACTGCATTTGGATTAGGATTAGCTGTCATTTTTGTACTTGGTATCACGATGCCTATTAACTGGCTTATAAATACTCAATTGTTAAGTGAAAATGGTCTATTCGGAATGGACTTGACCTTTTTGCGATTGATATTATTTATTGCAGTTATTGCTTCGATGGTTCAGCTAGTAGAAATGGTAATCGAGAAAATGTCACCTTCACTATACAATTCACTAGGTATTTTCTTGCCATTGATTACGGTAAATTGTGCAATTCTTGGAGGCTCTCTATTCATGGTATCTAAAGAATACAACTTTGGTGAATCGGTGGCTTTTGGACTTGGTGGAGGCTTTGGTTGGTTTTTGGCTATTATTGCCATTGCAGCCATTCGCGAAAAAATAAGATATTCAGCAGTGCCAGGACCATTAAGAGGTTTGGGAATGGCATTTATTTTAACAGGTCTAATGGGTATGGCCTTTATGAGTTTGATGGGTATTGACCCTTCTGCATTTTAATTGATTAACTAGAAATCACAAATAACATGAGCTTATTTTTAATAGCTATAGGACCAATTTTCGCAGCACTAGCAGTGTTTTGTGGAGTTATTTTAGCTTTATCTATGTTGTTAATCTATGCTAGAAAACAATTGGTTCCACAAGGTGAAGTAAAACTTATTATTAATGGAGATACAGAAAATCCCATGATGGTAAGTCCAGGAAGTACATTACTTTCTGCTTTGTCAGAAAAAAGTATCTTTTTACCTTCTGCTTGTGGTGGAGGTGGTACATGTGCAATGTGCGAATGTCACATAGATGAAGGAGGTGGAGATGTGCTTCCCACAGAGATGAATCACATGACCAAAAAGGAAGCCGAAGAAGGTCTTAGACTGGCTTGCCAGGTAAAGGTTAGAAATGATATGGAAATCAGAATTCCCGAAGAAATATTTGGTATCAAAAAATGGGAATGTGAAGTGGTGTCCAATTACAATGTGGCTTCTTTCATCAAGGAGTTTGTTGTAAAATTGCCTGAAGGAGAGACTCTAGATTTTGAATCTGGAGGATACATTCAAATAGATGTACCAGAAGTGGTTGTTCCATTTAGCGAAATGAATATTGATGCTCACCCTGATCATCATGATGATCCGCAAAAATTTAAATCAGAATGGGATAAATTTAACCTTTGGCCTTTAAAAATGGTCAATGATGAAGAGCAGTTTAGAGCATACTCCATGGCTAATCACCCAGCTGAAGGAAATATTGTAAAGCTTAATATTCGTATTGCAACACCACCATGGGATAGAGCAAAGAATGATTGGATGGATGTTAATCCTGGTGTTTGTTCTTCTTATGTATTCGGTTTAAAACCAGGTGACAAGTGTACTATCTCTGGACCTTATGGTGAGTTCTTTATTAAGGAAACTAAAAAAGAGATGGTGTATATAGGTGGTGGAGCTGGAATGGCACCATTAAGATCACATCTATTCCACCTTTTCCATACCTTAAAAACGACGGATCGAAAAGTATCTTTCTGGTATGGAGGACGAACAAAAAGAGAGTTGTTTTACATAGAAGAGTTCAGAAAAATTGAAAAAGAGTTTCCAAACTTTAAATTTTATGTCGCCCTTGATAATCCTTTAGAAGAGGATAACTGGCAAGTAAAAGAAAATATAGACGCTCCAGGAGATGGCTTTAAAGGATATATAATGAGTGTCTGTCATGATGAGTATTTAAAGAATCATCCTGAACCTGAAGAAATAGAGTACTATTTCTGTGGCCCTCCTATGATGAACCAATCCGTGATTAGAACATTGGATAGTTTAGGAGTTCCTGAAGAGAATATTGCCTTCGATGATTTTGGAGGATAAAATACATGTGATTAAAACATGAACATTTTGAAAGCCCACTTTGTAAAAAGTGGGCTTTCTGCTTTTAGGCATTTTATTTTATAACTTGTCAAAATGTATGAGTACATTAATAGAACAATTAAGTAAATGAAAAGCACATATTTTCTTGAAGGAGCAGACGGAAAAAAATTGTATAATGTTCATTGGCAACATGAACAACCAAAGGCTAATGTGTTAATCGTCCATGGTTATGGCGAGCATATAGAGCGTTATAATGAAGTCGCCGAAGCTTTTAATCTTGCTGGTTTTTCAGTTTTCGGATATGATTTTAAAGCACATGGAAGATCAGAAGGCGTCGATTGTTATATGGATGACTTTCAAGAATATTTAGATGATTTAGATAAGATCTTAAGTTATTTATCTTTTGACAAGCCATTTTATTTTTATGCACATAGTGTTGGGGCGCTCACGACCATCACCTATTTGTTAAATAACGATGTGGATAAGGACTTATTTAGAGGGTGTGTTTTCACTGGACCCGCATTGAAAATTGCAGAAGATCTTTCTCCATTATTGCAGAAAATGTCAGGCATTATTGCAGCCATAGCTCCCAGATTTAAAGCTGCCGCACTGCCAGTTGATGGCATTTCTAAAGTCCCTGAAGAGCAAGTAAAGTATAAAGAAGACCCATATATTTATAGCGACAAAATCTGTGCAGCTCCAGGTTCAGCCATTATTAAGGCGACTAAAAAAATGCAACAATCCTTTGAAAAAGTAGATTTTCCTTTTTTAGTAATGCATGGTAAAGATGATACTATTATAGAACCTAAAAGTTCTGAAATGTTATATGATGGCGCAGTTTCGTCAGATAAAGAGATTGTCATGTGGGATGACTTAGCACATGAAATTATGCGTTCGTATAAAAAGACAGAAGTCATTAAAAAAATGGCAGATTGGATGCTACAAAGAATATAATCTATGAAATTATCACGCACAAAGTTTTGGACTCGAGCCATTTTAATTTTCGTCATCCTTTGGTTTACGATTTTCTTTGCATTTAATGATCAAATCAAAGAAACTAAAATCTACAAAACTAAAATGGATGTATTTAAAACATTGATATCTTCTGATAATGCAGAGAATGCACTCAATGATGTAAAAAACATAATTGACACGAATTATATAAATACTGAACAAGCCATAAAAGAAGAATAAACATAAGTCATTGATGCCCATGGATCTTATTAGCCAAGGGCTGAACATACATCAATCATTTAAAACAATAAATCATCATGGATAAACGAAGAAATTTCCTGAAAAAAACAGTAGTGCTTGGACTTGGAACAGGCAGCTTTTTGGGTATTCAAAAAACATTGCATTCACAAGGAAATGCTAGCCAAGAAGTAAACGGGATTAATATTGTAGGGCCTAAAGAAGGATATACACCTCAAATTGGCACCTTGGTTTCCATGATGAACTGGATGAGAGCTACCATTTTAAGGCCAGTCTATGGAATGTCTGTTAAAGATCTTGATTATTTACACGATGAAAATTCTAATTCTATAGGTGCCATGTTGATGCATTTAGTAGCCACTGAACGGTTTTATCAAGAAAATACTTTTCAAGGAAATATACATTTTGAAATGGGCGCAGAAGCGGATAAAATGTATGATGCTGCCTCTAATTTGGGTGACGCGGGAAGAGCTATGTTTAAAGGTAAAACATTAGAATATTATTTAGAAAAATTGGCAGCTTGTAGGTCCTTTAGTCTAGCTGAATTAGCAAAGTATGATGATGATTGGCTCCAAAAAATTGACACAAGTTTCTGGGGTAGCCCGACCAATAACTATTGTAAATGGTTTCATGTGGTGGAACATGAATCAAACCATAATGGTCAAATAAAGTACTTAAAAAGCAGATTACACACTAACTAAGCATTCCTTAGGAGAAGTCCATGATGCTGCGCTATATAAGCTTAAAAACTGGATGTAAGCAAAAGGTTAATATCTCGATCTTGGATCGCAAAGCGTTTACCTAAATATTTATTAGTTAAGCAGCCTTTGAATGTATAGACTCCATGTCTGATCCCTTTGTCATAATACAAAAGTTCGCTGATCGATTTTGCATTACATATTTTCACTAAAATGCCCGTAATTATATTCGAGATAGCAACAGAAGCAGTTCTAGGCACTCTAGAAGGAATATTTGGAACACAATAGTGGACCACTCCATGTTTTTTAAAGGTTGGTTTGTCCAATGTCGTCATCTTGGATGTCTCTATGCATCCTCCTTGGTCTATACTGACATCAATAATGACGGATCCTTCTTTCATATTTTCGACCATACTTTCTGTAACATATATCGGCGTACGACCTAAGTCACTATGTACAGCTCCAATGACTACATCTGCACTCATCAATTGATATCCTAGGTAGACAGGATTAAACGTCGATGTATGCAGTGACTGACCTACAAGTGATTGTATTCGCATTAGCTTAGAAATATTATTGTCAAAAATACGAACACTTGCTCCTAAGCCCAGCGCAGCTTTTGTCGCAAATTCACCCACGACACCGGCGCCTAAAATAACTACTTTTGCTGGCGGCACACCGGATACACCTCCTAATAAAACACCTCTGCCACCACTAGGCGAACTTAATAATTCAGAGGCTACATTGATTACGCACATCCCTGCTAATTCACTCATGACTCGCACAATAGGATAGGCGCCATTATCAGCTTGAAGATATTCCATAGCTATGGCCGTTACTTTTTTCTTCAGCAATGTACGGATATACTCTTCAGTGATATAAGGTAAGTGCAATGGTGCTATCAAAGTTTGTCCTGGTTTAAAATATTCCAGCTCCTCCATTGTCGGAGGTGTAATCTTCACCACTATATCTGATTCAAAAACTTTAGCTCTATCCGTAGCCATTTCCGCTCCAGCCTCAGAAAAATCATGATCGGTATAATGGGATTTTATACCTGCCCCATTTTCGACAATAACTTTATGTTCATATCCCAGCAAAGATCGGATGGAATTGGGCACCAAGGCCACTCTATTTTCGCTTAGTGTAGTTTCTTTTGGTATTCCTATACTGACACTTTCATTGCGTTCCATGACAGCTAATTTTTCGGTTTGAGTGACATATTGACCCTCCGTAAAGAATTTAGAAAAACCAGTCTTACCTTTATTCTCATCCATAGGTTGAAGTTAATGAACTTATTACATTAAATGACAAAGTATACACAAACCCTTAAGGCATAGTTATATTGACCATCCTTACACCATCATCCAAAACTTTAATTTCAATGATAAGATACTTTAAATCTGGGAAATATTCGATAACTAAATCTGGCCATTCAATGCAACAAACCTTATCAGAATACATATATTCCTCAATTCCAATTTCTAACAACTGATCAATGCTGTCTAATCGATATAAATCTAAATGAAATACTCTTTCTTGGTCTCCATACTCCTGCACCAACGAATAACTCGGACTAGAAACTTCATCTTCTATATTTAGAGCAGCGCAATAAGCTTTTACAAAACTTGTTTTGCCCGCACCTAATGGTCCCTTTAGGAAAAGATGCCAGCCTTTGTGCGTGGCAAGAATGGTACTTGCAAGCTCATTCCAAGCTTCTATACTTTGGATCTTTTTAGTAATATTCAAGTCTAATGCTATTAATTAATTTATGCATACAAAAATAGCTGAAAATAAACCTTCTAAGGGCTATAATTGTTAGTTATTGCGAGGGTAATTGACTATCTTTGCACTCCTAAGTAAAGACCAAATTAAGGCACAAATATGAGTAATCAAAAAAGTAATTACGATGCGAGTAATATAACCGCATTGGAAGGTTTAGAAGCGGTAAGAAAAAGGCCAGGAATGTACATTGGTAGTACCGATTCAAAAGGTCTACATCATTTGGTTTGGGAAGTTATTGATAACTCTATCGATGAGCATTTAGCAGGACATTGTAGCAAAATAGATTTGGCGATTTTGCCAGACGGTAGTATCCGAGTTACGGATGATGGTCGAGGTATTCCTGTAGGGATGCACGCTAAGCTTAAGAAATCAGCTCTCGAGGTAGTAATGACTGTATTACATGCTGGAGGTAAATTTGATAAAGACACTTATAAGGTTTCTGGTGGATTGCATGGTGTGGGTGTGTCTTGTGTAAATGCTTTATCTATTTCTTTGAAGGCAGAAGTACACAGAGATGGTGGAATTCACACACAAGAATATTCTCAAGGAAAACCATTAACAGAAGTCAAAGAAATAGGTAAAACTGATATAACAGGGACCATTATTACCTATAAACCAGATCCTGAAATTTTCGAAACATTAGAATATAAATATGATGTTTTAGCAAATAGGATGCGGGAAATGTCCTATTTAAATAAAGGATTAATTCTTACGATCACAGACGAACGAGTAAAAGATAGTGATGCTGAAGGTGGTTTTAAAACAGAAACGTTTACTTCTGAAGGAGGATTAAAAGAGTTTGTTCAGTTTCTAGACGAAGCACGAACACCAATCATAGAAAACCCAATACACGTTACTGGCAAGGAAGATAATGTGGAAGTGGAAGTAGCTTTGCAATACAACACAAGCTACTCGGAAAATTTATATTCATTTGTAAATAACATTAATACACGAGAAGGTGGTACGCATGTAAGTGGTTTTAAACGAGCCGTTAACCGAGTCTTTACTCAATATGGTAAAGACAATAATATGTTTAGTAAGCTAAAATTTGCCATATCAGGTGAAGATTTTAGAGAAGGTTTGACAGCCATTGTTTCTGTTAAAGTACCTGAACCACAATTTAAAGGTCAAACTAAAGGCGAATTAGGAAATAGTGAGGTCACTGGTATTGTGTCCAGATGCGTTGGTGAAATACTCAAACAATATCTTGAGGAAAACCCTAAAGAAGCAAAGCGAATCATAGATAAGGTTATTATTGCGGCGACAGCTCGACATGCCGCGAGAAAGGCCAGAGAGATGGTGCAACGTAAAAATGTACTTACCGGCAGTGGCCTACCTGGAAAATTATCGGATTGCAGCTCGAAAAGACCCGAAGAGTCAGAAATATTTCTCGTTGAGGGAGATTCGGCCGGAGGGACAGCTAAACAGGGAAGAGATAGAAACTTTCAAGCCATACTTCCATTAAGAGGGAAGATCTTAAATGTGGAAAAGGCATTGGAACATAAAATATATGAAAATGAAGAGATAAAGAACATGTTTACCGCCTTAGGGGTAAGTATAGAGGAAGTGGATGGAGAAAGAATTCTCAATATTGAAAAACTCCGCTATCATAAAATAGTCATCATGTGTGATGCCGATGTAGATGGAAGTCATATCGTAACGCTTATATTAACTTTCTTTTTTAGATACATGCGCGAATTAGTAGAAGCGGGACATATTTATATTGCGGCTCCACCGCTTTATATGGTCAAAAAAGGAAATAGTTTCCGATACTGTTGGTCCGAAGAAGAAAGACAAGAAGCCATCGAATTTTATTCGAAAGGCAACCCAGAAGCAACAGGTATTAAAACGCAAAGATATAAGGGTCTAGGGGAAATGAACGCCGAACAACTTTGGGAAACTACTATGGATCCTGATGGCAGAACCTTAAGGCAAGTAAATATCACAAACGCCATGAGCTCAGATGTAACCTTTTCTATGCTGATGGGTGATGAAGTACCTCCGAGAAGAGCTTTCATCGAGGAGAATGCTAAATACGCTAACATTGATACTTACTCTTAATTATATAAAGTGCTATACTTAGAACACAACATAAAGTGTGGAGTATGCCGTTTACTATATTTAACTTGAATATCGACTTAGAATGCAATACTTTTGCACTCGATTTAAAAACAAATAAAAATGATAGGTACAGATCAAACATTAAAGTATAAAGTAAAAGATATTTCTCTAGCCGGATGGGGTAGAAAAGAAATGCACTTAGCCGAAGCAGAAATGCCAGGCTTAATGTCTTTAAGAGAAGAATATGGTGATTCTAAACCGCTTGCAGGAGCAAGAATTGCGGGCTGTCTACATATGACCATACAAACAGCTGTACTTATTGAGACCTTGGTAGAACTTGGTGCAGAAGTCACTTGGTCTTCGTGTAATATATTTTCGACCCAAGATCATGCTGCTGCTGCAATTGCTGAAGCAGGCGTTCCTGTATACGCATGGAAAGGAATGAATGAAGAAGAATTTGACTGGTGTATAGAACAAACATTGTTTGCCTTTGAAGGAGGTAAACCTTTAAATATGATTTTGGATGATGGAGGTGATTTAACCAATATGGTATTAGATAGATACCCAGAACTGGTTAAAGACATTAAAGGATTATCTGAAGAGACAACCACAGGTGTTCATAGACTTTACGAAAGAATGAACAATGGAACACTACCAATGCCCGCGATTAACATAAATGATTCTGTTACAAAATCTAAATTTGATAATAAATATGGATGTAAAGAATCTTGTGTAGATGCTAT
>JAHDHQ010000024.1:0-56757 GCA_020631235.1 Saprospiraceae bacterium
AACAATAACCCCAAGAATATTGCATTGGAAAATATGAATAGGGGTATTATTTCTATGAGTTCGATTGCTGATATTTATTTTGAAAATTACGTAAATCGGATTCTATTTTCAATAGTTATATATAATAGCTTGAATTTTTTGGTTTATTGTGCCTAATAGATAATGATATCCAGCAAATCTCAGCGAAGGATAGATATGCTGTGATTATCTATTGTTAGCTGTCGTTAATTTTTAATTATTTTCTTTGAATGAATATAATCATTTTCTGAATCCGATACCAAAACTATATAAAGACCTTTTGGCAATTGAGAAATATCAACTTTTATTGACTTTAGTTTATTGCGTTTTTTTATACTCTTCACAATTTCACCCGCAGTGTTCGTTATTAATATTGAACCATATTCCAATGGTAAATTTTTAATTAGAATTTGGTTACGAGCGGGATTAGGGTAAACATTAAATTGATTGACGTGATAAATTTCATTTTGACTTAATAACTCATCTGCATCCCAAGTTCCAAAACCAGGGATACTAAAAGATTTCAAAGGTGTAGAATATGCAGCATCACACCATCCAGTTTCTATCCAATTAAAGAATGAAGTGAGATAACCAATATCTTCAACAAAAACTTTTCTTTTTTTTCCAGTTATTGCATTGAATACCAATTCATTATTTGAATCATAGTAACCTACCGATTTATAAAATATTTTCAGGCATAGACCATTGAAGTCTTTAGAAAAAATAGAATCAATTCTCATGAAATTTGTATCTCTATTTGTAAACATATTTTGTTGAGGATAGCTTGGTATTTTAATAGTATCTCCAACATTTACAGAGAAATCGAGAAAGAATAAAAATTCATCTAATTCTGAATCATAACAGTACAGTTTTCCTTCATCTTTATAAAAGTATTCTATCATTGGTCTTAGATCACATGAGAAATGAGTTTTTTCAAGTTTACTGCAAATTTTCCCTTTGATTTCTTCAGTTCCAGTTATTGTATAAATGTCATCTTCTACTTGTTGACCCAAAACTGAACTATCAAATGTCCATTGAGTTCCTACTGGCAGCCACTCTTGAGAACTCAAACTATGAATGTGTAACTAAAGTGATATAATAATGATTAGGATAAATTTCATTTAGTAATTTTATTATTGTCAATTTTATTTTGAAAAGCTTATCAGTTATTTTTTCACCTTGTATTTGTGATTGCAGAATAAAAGCTATAACTAATTTATAACAAGCACGTTACTCTTTTGAATGTCATCTTTTGCCAGGTTGATTATATACTTTCCTTTCAGTAATTGATTCAAATCATGAGTTATAGATTCACTTTCAATTATTGATTGGTGGACTTTTCTTCCTTGCATGTCTGTGATACTATAGTTACCTCCAATAAATATTTTGTCCAAGGTAATTGTAATAAAACTCCTGGTAGGATTCGGGTATATAGTAAAAGTTATGGGTAAAGGATTAGTTGTATTGCTAATTGAGAGACCTAGTTTATTGAAGAGTGGATAAACAGCATTGAGATATCCACCCGGAACGATGTCACCATTCATCTCACTAAGGATATAGGGAGCACCTGCAGTAAGTAATTCTCCCTTGTCGTTCAGGTTTACTCTGGATATCAGAAAATCATGTTCATCTTCAGTATTTTCAAGAAGATGGTTATATAAATTAAACTGGTTTATCAGCTGTAATTGCTGGTTAAAAACATAGAAGTATTCTCCTTGATTATTATTGCCTCCAATAGAAACCACTATATAAGTACCTATTGACCACAAGTCGGTTACATGAGTTAAGGTACTATTACCAAACATGAAGTGATACTTAGTTTCTGCATTTTCGGTGTCAATGGTAAAAAGGCTTAGATTTTCTTCGCTTTGCTGGAATAGACCGCCAGGTGCAATCAACCATCTCTTTTCGCTGAGTTGGATTGCATCAAGTTCACCATACAAAGGATTTTCATCTCCAGTAACTTCAGCCTCAACTAGAACATCACCATCAAAAGTAACGGTCTTGAAAAACCATCGTTCTCCTTCAGCTCGCCAGGTAGAAATTGATTTGTCACTATTGATCTTAGCTTTATCCAGCAAAGCAGGTAAGCCTAATTGGTAAGCAGTTTTGAAGATATTTAGTTGAAGGTCTAGTGAATATAAGGCAAAGGCAGATCCCTTATTCGTTAGGTCTAAATCAACTAGATGTTCGATATATAATAGATCTTCTTCTTGGTAATAAGCCATATTCATAACTTCTTGAGTGAGTACGAAATTTTGGATTACATTTCCCTCCTTATCTAATTTCATTAGAATATTTCCATGTGTACTAAACTCAGATCCTGCTCTGATAAATATACAATTTGGTGTTTCTATGATCTGTCTGAAATATAGCTGATTAGTCTGGCTTTCTGGGTTGGCATATTCCTTAGACCATAATAGTTGGCCAAGAGCATTAAATTTCCTTAATCCTCCAATATATCGACAACTATCTGTGGAAACGCTTGTGATGGAAAGATAAGATCCATCGCTAATTTGAATCATCTCTATACTCATTTCTCCATCATGCGTAGGTTCAGAATAGGTCCATTCCTGTTGGCAAAATAACTGTGAACTGAGAAGTAGGAGGAAACATAGGAATTTATTCATTTCAATGACTTTGGATCAGGATGATTAAGATATCTAAAACCCTTATTGAGACATCACTTTTTATCTCAAATTGTCGTCTTTGAATGGAAATGATTAATGTTATACTTACTCATAATAAACTGCAATCAGTTTCTCGATTCTACCTTTAAATTGTTCAAAGTCCTTTTGCAATCGATGAAAAAACAATTCACGATACTGATAACCTTCACTCGAAATAAGTACAGACCTACGCTTTATTTTATCGATCCAATCCATGGAGAAATCATAAAATCGGTCATTCGAGGAAAGCGCAAAATGAGGGTAGTCATAACCGATAAAAGTCATTTTATGTTGACTTGATTTATACATCACTATATTTAGATAGTTTCCAAATTCGTTGATATAGATTTTGGCTCTTTCAGGCCGATTGCTTTCATAGTTTTCTTCTGTAGATTTGGTAATATGTTGGAGATGCACAATCAAAGATTCTATATCCTTCACTAATGCATCAATGAAAGCTCTCTTTTCAAAAGCTCGTATCGAAATACAAAAAATAATTTGTTGATATAAATTATTCAACATGTTAGAATTCCAAATTTCAGTAACTGGGCATGCGTAGTATTGATTTTTAATTTGATTTCTATACTCTTTGATTTTGTTATCGATCATCTCATTTCGTGCAATAGAAATTCTTCCTTCTTTCCAATGTAAATGATTCCATAGTGAGAAGGAAAAATTAAAAATATGATCAAAATAGAAATAGTAGAAAATAGGTAATTCGTTGGCTAAGTAAACAAACGACTCAGAATGTTCGTTTGACAATGGCTTAAGCATGGAAGAGAAATGGTCAAAATACTCAAGGGTATTTGCATTTCCATGCTTTAAAAAACGATGATACATAGATATATAGCGATCAGGCTGCATCACTTCATCCAGCGAAATTTTATAGTGTTTTGCTAACAAGCCTATTTCGTGAAAATCTAAGGGAGTAGTACCATTGATTCTTTTATAGACAGCCCCTTTTTGTAAACACAGCACTGCAGACAATTCATCAATATTCAATTTGTGATTAGGACTGTTTTTCTTGATGGCATCAAAAAAGGAAGTTTGTTGTATATCCATGTCTTAGGTGTGTTTTACCAATGTTGATTTTATTAGATTTAAAATACTGATATTTTTACAATCAGTGAAATGCTTGGTGGATTATATTCGATTATTTATATACTGAAAAATATCACCATTGAACAGGCCTTGCAGATTTTGTGTTATACCTTTAGGTACTATAATACATATCTATGAAGTATTTTATTCTAATATTAAGTTTGGTAAGTCTTTCATGCACTGCTCAAAAATCTAAAATAAGTGATAATACAAAAACGGATAAACCGACGGAAACGGACAAAACATCGGTTTTAAATACCGAGGAGCAAGCGTTTTTTGAACTTGTGCTTCCGTCCGGTAAAAAGGTTGCTAGCATTAACCAGCCTGAAGAGTGGTGGGCTTCCCAACTCGACGACAACGCTTACTATGTTTTAAGGAAAAAAGGTACAGAGCGTGCTTTTACGGGAAGATATTGGGATTACAAACAGGATGGTTTATATGCTTGTAGCGCTTGTGGGATGCCTTTGTTTGATGCAAAAACCAAATATAAATCTGGAACTGGTTGGCCCAGTTATTACCAGCCTATAGAAGAAGAATACATACGTGAAGATACGGATTACGATTTGGGATATCCCCGGACAGAAGTTATGTGTAATCGATGCGGCGGTCACTTAGGTCACGTTTTTAATGATGGTCCTAAGCCGACAGGATTAAGGTATTGTATTAATTCGATTTCGCTGCAATTTGTGGAGCGAGATTCTTCGGAACAATATATGTTAGATTACAAGTAGATCTTTTTATTTAGTCATGTCTGTTTGGATATCTATACCACTTAAGTTAAACTGAGATTTATCAATATTTGCACCTGTTCGGATATTGTTTATGGTAGAGACAGTTCTCGTCTTATTAGCATCATCTCTCAGATTACTTTCTAACCAGAAATATTCTTGTAGGTATTCTTGAGATGGTTGGCTGCTTTTCATCTTGAACCCCAGACCTCCCATCAGACTTTTACTGAGTAGCGCAAGATTTATATCGATCTGCTTCGTAGCCCATACAGTACCATATACTTCGCCATCATTAATTTCGAATTCCTCGCACAGATAGCCTTCAATAGTTTTAGTATTTCCAGTTGGGCTTATGGTCTCGTCATTACTGAGTCCTTGATCTCCAAGATTTATGGTATAGTCAGTCATCCACATTTTTATGCCTGTCCATTCCCCATTTTTAGATCTAGTACACATGGTCTTGGTTTTCTCCTCTAAATTCAAGACAATTTTACTGATGGATGTTTCTTCATTATCTGCTTCTTCGAAGTATTCCATATGCATGCCAGTCATCCATTGGTCAAAGGCATAGTAAGCGGTATAGCCAGATCCTTTAGGTACTTTCTTGTTTTCCGATGCTACTATGGTTGATTCCATTTTAAAGGAAATGATTTCTGTATTTGGTTCAATGTTGTCAGCAGGTCCATTGGTACCTAATATTCCATTGAGGGCTTTATTTAAGCTAGAACCAAAAGATTCTTCCGTGTTATTGTCTTTAGCATTAGGTACTTCATCGTTTGGTACTTCTTCACTTTCTTCTTCTAATTTTAGGTCGCTGGTCCTCATTTCATTGCCAGATTCTTCTAATCCTGCATCGATTTCTTCGGAAATTTGTTCTACAGCCTCCTCTAATTTTTCTCCGATCTCACCCGATTCTATTTCATTAACTGCTTCGTTAATAGTCTCGTCTACTTTTTTTAAGAAGTCTTTAATTTGGGTTTGTCCATTTTGAAGGCAGCAAAAGCTAAATAATAATATGAAGATTAAATTTTTCATAGGATAGGAATTGATTACTTTTAAATCACAAAGTTAAGTATATACTGATAATTGTGTTTACTTAATGTTACTAAGCTTTAATCAATTCAGATGCGTAATCTTGTTTTTTTACTTTTTATAAGTGTATGGGCGTCATCTTTGAACGCTCAGTGGTTTTCTATAAAAGCACATGCTGGGGGTAGTCAAGAAATACATCGGAGTGAAAGAATAGAACGAAGTTTTAATGGTGTCCAGAGAAAGATAGAAGGTATGGATACTATCTACTTAGCCAGCCAACTAAACCAAGTTAATGAAGATCTTTACCTTATACGAGGACTTCAATCCTTAGGGCTAGACGTTCTTGTGGATTTCTCTTTAAACGAACATTTTTTTGTAGAAGGGGGACTTGGGTTTGGCTTTGCAAGTTTCGATTATTATAAGCGAAATATTTTCATATCTTCCGAATGGATTCCTGGTGACACATTAGAAAATTATGTGCCACCTACTTTTGATCCAGACTTTACTAATCTTCCAGATGGATGTGATAGTTTGTATATGCCTGAAGTTATGATCCCTGAAGGCACGGTCATGTTAGGAACACCCAGCCCAAAAATGAATAATCAAATTGCGACTATCAGGGTGCCCTTAGCAGTGAAGTATAGAATCGTGCCAGAATTATTTAATCTAAGTTTAGGGGTCGTCACTCACATACCTGTCTATAATCGTCAAAGGCACTCTTATCCAAGCATTGAAGTATCTCCATGGAAATCAACTGATTCGATAGCTGTATGTGAAATGATCATCGCTAGTGAAGTTTTCACTAATACGCCTAGTGTAAGTAATATTTATTTTTCAACATCAGTTGGATTAGAGCTTCAGATCGTTCCAGAATTATTGTTACATGGTACTTTTGGCCAATTCATCACACCTATAAATGCCAATATCATGAAAGATGAGTTGTCTTCCGAATATTATTTTCCATACAAACTTAGGCCAAGCCATTTTACGATGGGTATAAGTTACATTTTTGGCTCAAAAGATAGTATTCGAGAAAAGCAATCAAAGCATCTTTATTCCAAGGGTTTAAATGCTTTATAAGGCACAAAACATCCTAGCTAAAGACCCTACATTACAATGAGAAAGTCCCAATTTTTAAAGCATATTGATTCTCTAGAAATAGATGACCTTAAAGAGGAAATCACTCATTTATTTGATAAAGTAAAAGGAGTTAAGGAGTACTACAAAATGGAACTAGGGTCAGATGAAGATCGAGTTAAAATGTACGCTACATTAAAAAAAGAAATCAGTAAATGTTTTGCCACTCGAAGCTATAGAAAACCTAGAAGGCCAAGGATAAAAAAATTAAAATCTTTATTAAAAGAAGCCCACAAAAATGCCATTTTCGATCATGAGATGGCAGATATCTACTTACACGCCAGTGAAGCGGGATTGCATTTTAATATGGAATATGATTTTTATTCGGATACCTTGCTCAACAATATAATTCAATGTTTTGAGAAAGCACTTATGCTGATAGATGCATCTATGACATGGGATATGTTTGAAGACCGTATCCAAAAACATGTAAGCCATAGACTGACAAGTTTCGACATAAGATTAGCGCTAATCAAAGTCAAAGAAACATTCAATCAAAAATGATCTAAGGGTTTGTGCGTTTATAGGTCTTCCAAAGAGCTTTAAAAGCTTTAGCCATGTCCTTAGATGTCTTTTTATTAAACCGGATAACATCATTGCTATCTTCTAAAGCCGGAGCGGCACAAGCGATGCAATCTGAACTTGCGTTATAGACCGCACATTCCATGATGAATGGATTAAACTCTGTTGGTGACAATAATAAGAAGTTATCGTTCATTTCATCATTGGTCATTTTGTACATTTTTTTGTACAACTTCATATTCTTTTGCACTGTAGTTGTAGCAGGAACGATGTATTTATATTTAGTTTTTTGACCCAAGTTTACAGAGACTAGTTCGGCAAAATCCTTATTCTCTACATCATAATGTAGGGTAGGGCTGATAACCCAAACCTCTTTAGCTTTATCTTCTAATTTGATCAGTTGCTTTAATGTCATCTTATCTTGAATTTTAAACAAATTGGAGTAAGTATTTATTTTTCTTTCCATTTTCAAGCATAATATACTTGTCATGGATTAAATGGGTTTTGTTAATTTTGGTATCTTCTGATTGTACTTTAATCTTGTTTAAAGATACGGCATTATTCTTTATTGCCTTGCGGGCTTCACTTTTAGATTGGCAGATGTTTGTGGATTCTGCCATGATATCGAGTAAACCGGTTTGAGCTTCGATGAGCGACATTGGCAAATCAAAAGCACTTATAGCTCCGTGTATTAGGTCAAAACTTTTTGAGGAAAGACTCAGTAATTGTTCTTGCGAAGCTTTTTTATTAAATAAAATTTCTGTCACAGCTTGGACTTGTTCTAGTTCTTCCTTTCCATGAATGCGCTCCGTAATTTCCGCAGCGAATAGTCGTTTTAAATGTTGAGGGTTTTCCCCAAATTCAGCAAATAATGCGGTTTGCTCTTCTTTATTTTTGTAAGAAAAGTATTTGAAATATTTTTCTAAATCGGCATCATCGGCGTTTAACCAAAATTGATAAAAAGCATAAGGTGATGTCAAACGGCTATCCAGCCAAACATTCCCTTCCGCTGATTTTCCAAATTTGCTTCCATCACTTTTTGTTAATAATGGGGTCGTGATGGCATAGGCTTTTCCTTGTGTATTACGGCGAATAAATTCACTTCCAGACGTAATATTGCCCCATTGGTCAGAACCTCCCATTTGGAATTGACAATTTTCTTTTTCATACAAGCATTGAAAATCATAAGCTTGCAATAATTGATAGCTAAATTCAGTAAAAGATAATCCAGTGTCTAATCGATTTTTCACTGAATCTTTAGACATCATATAGTTTACAGTGAGTGTTTTCCCAACGTCGCGTAAAAAATCCAAGACGTTCATGGATTGATAAAAATCAATGTTGTTTACAAACTCTGCTTTGTTCGGGCCATCTTCAAAGTTTAAAAATTGTTTTATCTGATCCTTTTGAAACTGGAGATTTGAGTCTAATTCTTCAAAAGACTTTAATTCACGTTCTTTATCCTTTCCAGATGGATCACCTATCCGTCCAGTGGCTCCACCCATGAGTACGTATGGTTTATTACCTGACTTTTGCCAGAAACTCAGCAACATAATTTGCACATAATTACCTATAGTCAGTGAAGGAGCGGTGGGGTCAAAGCCAATATAACCACAAGCCATTCCTTCAGCTAATTTTTCTTCAGCGCCGGGAGTCATGTCATGTAACATGCCTCTCCATCTCAACTCTTCTACGAAATTCATCCTTGAGTATTTTTTCACAAAGGTAATATTAGTACTTTAGCTAATATCAATGAATACAGAATTTTTTATTGCCCGTAGAATTGCCTTTCAAGGCCAAAAGTCTTTTTCGAAGATAATCGTTCGCATTGCTATTTTAGCGATTGCCTTAGGTCTTGCTGTGATGATAGTCAGTATGTCTATTATTACTGGTTTCAATCAAAAAATTTCAGAGAAGATTTTTGGATTTTGGGGACATATCCATGTAACGGATATACATGTTACTCGCTCTTATGATTATAAGCCGATTCAGTATTCTGCTTTACTGGTAGATAGCATACAAAATATTAGAGGCATCGAGCCGGTAGATAATGATGGCATCATTAAACAGTATCAAAATCAAGATTTAATATCAGAAGGAGGGATTAAGCAAGTACATTCCTTTGCCTTCTTGCCAGGCATCATCCAATCTAAATCAGAATTAGAAGGAATTATGCTGAAAGGTATAAACAAGGATTTTGACTGGAAACAATTAGAAGCATTTATCATTAAAGGAGATTCCATTCGATGGAATGACACCTTAGCAAGTCGTGAGATTTTAATATCTCAGCGCACATCCGAACGATTAAAAGTAGATGTAGGTGATAAATTAATTGTGCAGTTTGTCCAAGAACGAAATACAAAAAAGAGATCCTTCCAAATTGCCGGAATTTACAAAACAGGACTGGAAGAGTATGATGTAAAATTTGCCATGTGTGACATCCGTATATTGCAAGACTTGCTGGATTGGGAACAAGATGAGGTAGCTGGGTATGAAATCTTTTTGGATAAGGTAGAAGATATGGATTTGTATGCAGATTACATTTATGCTGAAATATTGCCCAGAAACCAATTTGCGGAAACCATTAAAGACAAATTTCCAAATATTTTTGATTGGCTAGATTTGCAAAAGATCAATGAATATATCATACTTTTCTTGATGATTTTAGTATCGATTATTAACATGACGACGGTTATACTTATTATAATACTCGAGCGATCTAGGATGATCGGAGTGCTCAAAGCACTTGGATATAATCATTGGTCCATTCGGAAGATATTTATTTATCTAGCATTTTGGATTACTGGTTTTGGAGTGGTCTTAGGGAATGTCTTAGGATTAGGTTTTTGTTTCCTACAAAAGAAGTTTGAATTTATAAAACTGGACGAAGTTAATTATTACGTAGCCACTGCTCCCATACAAGTCGAGTTTTGGCAGATTGTTTTGCTCAATATCGCCACCATTTTAATCATTGTGCTCTTTATGTTATTACCGAGTTACTTAGTAAGTCACATAAAGCCTGTTAAAGTGTTGAGATTTGACTAGTTTTATGGTTCGATTGTTGCTTTTAGCAAAGTAGATATTTTTAATTATGATAATGCAAACTATAGATTATGATCCACTACCTTCAAGCAGAGCACAAAGAGCTGCAAGAGGTGGATCAAGCTCAGTCTTGCAATTGGATTAATATTTACCCACCTTTTGAGCCTAACGAATTAGAAGGCTTAGCGCATACATTGGATATTCCGGTTGATTTTCTTACTGATTCATTAGATATAGATGAGCGCTCGAGATATGAGCGAGAAGAAACCGCAAATTTAATTTTGGTGAATACACCGATGATGAACATTAATGCGCAGGAAAATGAAGCTATCTTTATTACGGTTCCTATTGGTATCATCATTAAGGATGATTTAATCGTCACTATTTCTCAAGCAGATAATCCCATTCTTAAGCGATTTTTAGAAGGTAAAGTCAGAAACTTCAATGCGAGTGATCAGCGAAAATTTATTTTGCAGATTTTTGAGCAAAACACATTTTGGTTTCTTGAATGCTTGAAAAAATTAAATCTTAAACGTAATCTAATCGAGCAAGAACTCTATAACAGTAGTCGTAATAAAGAACTCAAGCAACTACTTAGGATCGAAAAGAGTTTAGTGTTTTTTGTAAACTCATTAAGTGCCAATGATCTATTAATGATGAAGATGAAGCGCACAGACTTTTTAAAGATTAAGGACGACGAATTATATCAGGATATATTTGAAGATGTGATTATTGATAATGGACAAGCTTTGGAAATGTCTAATGTTTATACAAATATCCTCAGTGGTACGATGGAAGCCTACGCTTCGATTATATCAAATAACATGAATAATTTTATTCAGCGTTTGACAGTGGTCACCATAATTTTGATGGTCCCGACATTGGTAGCAAGCTTTTATGGGATGAATTTATCCCATTTGCCATTTCAAGATAGTCGCTTTGCCTTTTATCTAATTATCGCATTCTCAATTGTTTTGGGGCTTGGGCTCATATGGTTCTTCAGAAGGCATCAAAAATGATGCTTTAGCCTTGTAAATTTCTTCTTTTTTCAAAGCAGTATTTGTAGAATAGTTATCCACATATGTGGATAAAACAATGAACATATTATAAAATATTTGTATTTATTTTGTAGAACGGTTTTGATGCAAACTAAACAAACCAACTGATTAACCTTTAGCATCGTGTTGAAAACCTAAACAATTACATAACAAAGCTGTATACATACAAAAGAAAAATATATGATATTTTTCTAAGGGAAGTAGACTCTTTATTATTTGATTGTTGTACATTAGATATTACAAAAGATTTTAATATAATTTAAGCCTTCAAAAGACCATGATTGAACCTATTCTGAAAGAAAATCCAAACCGATTCGTAATCTTCCCAGTGGAGCACCATGATATATGGGATTTTTACAAAAAATCTGTCGCCTCTATATGGACAGTTGAAGAAATTGATTTACATCAAGACCTTTCAGATTGGGCCAATAAATTAAATGATAACGAACGTCATTTTATAAAACACGTTTTAGCCTTCTTTGCTGCCAGTGATGGCATTGTCAATGAAAATTTAGCAGAGAATATGGTAACTGAAGTACAGTATACTGAAGCTAAATTCTTTTATGGATTCCAAATTGCTATGGAAAACATACATTCAGAAACGTATTCTTTATTAATTGACACGTATATAAAAGATACTAAAGAAAAAGATTATCTGTTTAACGCACTCGAAAATATGGAGTGTGTAAAAAAGAAAGCAGATTGGGCTTTACGATGGATAGATGAAGGAAGTTTTGCAGAACGACTGATTGCTTTTGCTGCAGTAGAAGGCATTTTCTTTTCAGGATCGTTTTGTTCTATATTCTGGTTAAAAAAGCGTGGCTTAATGCCAGGGCTAACTTTCTCGAATGAACTTATTTCAAGAGATGAAGGGATGCACTGTGATTTTGCTTGTTTACTTTATAACCAACACATCGTAAATAAAATACCTAAAGACACTATATCACAAATTATTTGTGATGCAGTAGAAATAGAAAAGGAATTTGTTACGGATGCATTACCTGTAAACTTAATAGGTATGAATGCAGAAATGATGTGCCAATACATAGAATTTGTAGCAGATCGATTATTAGTATCACTAGGCAACCCTAAAGTGTATAATGCAGAAAACCCATTCCCTTGGATGGAAATGATTTCTCTGCAAGGGAAAACAAACTTCTTCGAGAAGCGTGTAGGTGATTACCAAAAAGCGGGTGTTATGTCAGGTAAAGACAAGCAAATCTTTACTTTGGACGAGGACTTTTAAGTTTAAACAACTTTTAAGCAAAACTACACACACTACTAAGGCAACCAACTAGAGAGAAGGAGACTAGAAACTTTTTGTTTTATTAACCTAGAAAAACATGTATTCGAATGATGCAAGTAATTAAACGTAATGGGAAAGCCCAAGATGTCAGTTTCGATAAGATCACAGCAAGAATAGGAAAATTGTGTTATGGACTTAACACAAACTACGTAGACCATATAGAGATTTCTAAAAAAGTTATTCAAGGATTATACGACGGAGTAACCACTGTACAGTTAGATAATCTAGCTGCAGAAACGGCTGCATCGCTGACAACTAAACATCCTCAGTTCGCTCAGCTAGCCGCTCGAATTGCTATCTCAAACTTACACAAGCAAACTAAAAAATCGTTCTCCGAAACCATGGAGGACTTATACCACTATATCGATCCCAAAACGGGGGGTAAAGCTGGATTAATCTCTGACTTTACCATGGAAATAATCAAAAAGAACGCAGATAAGTTAGATGCTGCCATAATCTATGATCGAGATTATAACTTTGATTATTTCGGATTTAAAACTTTAGAACGTTCATATTTACTAAGAATGAATGGGGAAGTTGTAGAACGTCCGCAGCATATGTTGATGAGAGCAGCAGTAGGGATACACGGAGAAGATATTGAAGATGCCATTGAAACATATAACTATATGTCTGAAAAGTGGTTTATCCATGCAACACCTACTTTATTTAACGCAGGAACACCAAAACCACAACTTTCTTCTTGTTTTTTATTATCCACCACAGAGGATAGCATTAGTGGAATATTCGAAACTTTAACTCGTTGTGCTAAGATTTCACAATCTGCAGGTGGCATAGGCTTAAGCATACATAATGTGAGAGCAAAAGGAAGTTATATTAAAGGTACAGGGGGGACTTCGAATGGAATCATCCCGATGCTAAAAGTGTTTAATGATACAGCAAGATATGTAGACCAAGGAGGAGGAAAGAGGAAAGGCGCATTCGCCGTTTATCTAGAACCATGGCATGCCGATATAAAAGATTTCTTAGACTTAAAGAAAAATACAGGAGCAGAGGAGATGCGTGCAAGAGATCTATTCTATGCTATGTGGATTTCTGATCTCTTTATGGAAAGAGTAGAGCAAGATACAGACTGGACATTATTCTGTCCTAATGAAGCACCAGGGCTATGTGACGTGTATGGTGATGAATTTAAAAAGCTATATGAAAAATACGAAGCTGAGGGAAAGGGTAGATCTACGATAAAAGCAAGAGATTTATGGTTCTCCATATTGGAATCACAAATAGAAACAGGAACACCATATATATTGTATAAAGATGCTGCCAACGAAAAATCAAATCAGAAAAACTTAGGAACTATACGATCAAGTAACTTATGTACTGAGATCATGGAGTATACTTCTAAAGACGAAGTAGCTGTGTGTAACTTAGCTTCTATCTCACTTGTAAAATTTGTGGATGAAGAAAAGCAGACGTTTGATTTCGATAAATTGGTAGAAGTGACACAAGTCATAACGCGTAACCTAAACAAGGTAATCGATATTAATTATTATCCTGTCATCGAGGCTAAAAACTCAAATATGAGACATCGACCTATCGGGATCGGTGTACAAGGCTTAGCCGATGCTTTTATCAAGCTAAGACTACCATTTGATAGCGAAGAAGCTAAGCAATTAAATAAAGATATCTTCGAAGCAATATACTATGGTGCTGTAAAAGAATCAAACGCATTAGCTGAAAAAGATGGTGCTTACGAAACGTATAAAGGTTCACCAGCAAGCAAAGGGAAATTACAATATGATTTATGGGGCGTCAAGCCTTCCGATCGTTTTGATTGGTCAGCTTTGAAAGCAAAAATCAAAAAATCTGGACTGCGTAATAGTTTACTTATTGCACCTATGCCAACAGCTTCTACATCGCAAATATTAGGGAATAATGAGTGTTTCGAACCTTATACTTCGAACATCTATACTCGACGAACCTTATCTGGTGAGTACATCATTCTAAACAAACATTTATTAAGAGATTTAATTAAACTAAATCTTTGGGATGATGAAATGAAGGAAGCACTTATGGCCGCAAAAGGTAGTGTTCAAAACATACCAGGCATACCTCAAGATATCAAAGATTTATATAAGACGGTGTGGGAAATCAGCCAGAAAGTGATTATAGATATGGCGGCCGATAGAGGAGCATTTATATGCCAGAGCCAAAGTCTAAATCTCTTTGTGCAGGATGCTAATTTCGGTAAACTATCTTCCATGCACTTTTATGGATGGAAAAAAGGACTGAAAACAGGTATGTATTATCTCAGATCTAAATCAGCAGTAGACGCAATACAGTTTACACTGAGCGAGAAATATCAAAAGAAATTTGTAGAAAAAGCGGGCAAAGAACAAGAAGTTATGGATCTCGAAGCCGCAGAAGGAGAGGTGTGTACCATGGAAGATGGATGCCTCATGTGTGGTAGCTAGTTTAACTTTCAGAGAAATAAAGCCTCGATTTTTAAATAAATCGGGGCTTTTATTTTTAAGCGTATACCCTGGTTGGCAATAGTTATTTTTGATAGAGTGTGCTTTATCAATTTATAAAGCCAGCATCATTCTGTTTAGATTATAAGACTGATTTCCATGTCTAAAGTAGCCCGGAACTATACCATAGCTTATAAATCCATACTTTAGGTATAAAGCTTTTGCTGCTGTATTCTCATCATATACATCAAGACAAATAATCTGTAATGGGGATTGCTTTGCCCACACTATTACTCGCTCTAGTAAAAAACTCCCAATACCTTGATTGCGCCAAGCTATGTCCATTCCCATACCTAACATAGCCACATGGTGCATCGCTTTTCTTTGATATCCTGTCAGATCTGCGTTGCCGATTAGACCATTTTCGTTCTCTGCCAGCAAAACAAGGCTATTTTGATGTAAATCAACTACACTGAGCATTTCAGACTCACCGGCTACATCATATTTATACTCCTTAGCTGTCAAAGGTATGTAGTCGGATGTATTGATATATGATCGTTTAAGAGCATTTAAGCTGTCTGCGTCTTTTGTAGAAGCTATCCGAATCGTGATTACTTCACCATTTTTGCACGTATGTTGGCTTGATTTAATCATGTTTCGAGAACCCTAAAGTCACAATCTGTTACTTCCGTATCGTCTGTAATATCTTGGATGCTTCGGTGAAGCATATTTGCTTTTAATTGGGTAATGGTTTGTTCAGTGAGGCTTTGTGGGACATGCATAATGATACGAGGAGTATCTTCAAAGAGCTTTTCAGTTTTTATAGTTTCAATGCCTTTTATCGCTTCCATGATGGCCCCAAGTCTTTCGTAAGTAAATGATAATAACACCTTTTTTGTCACGGTTTTTTCGATAGGGAAAACATTATCTAGAGCAAGTATGGTTGCTTCCTTATAGGATCTAATCAAACCTGAGGTGCCCAATTTTACTCCTCCAAAATAACGTACAACAATGACTCCTATGTCAGATAAGTTCTCTTTAATTAATTGTCCATAAATAGGTTTGCCAGCGGTCCCTGATGGTTCTCCATCATCATTAATCCGATAGGGTTCACCAGTTAAGCCAATGCGATATGCATAACAATGATGTCTAGATTTGAGGTGTTCTTTTTTTAATTTTTTCAATTGCTCATTGAATGCCTCGACGGAATCCATGGGGAAGGCATAAGCAATAAATTTACTTCCTTTTTCTTTGTATTCGCCAGTCGCCATTGAGGCTATACTAGTATATGTATCTTGAGTTGCACCCATATCTTACTAAGAAACTAAAAGAGCTATGGCAATTAGCGCACAAATAACCCCAAAGAAACGAATACCTGAAACTTGTTCTTTAAATAGGAAATAACCCATCAAGGCATTTACTACAATGATACCTACATTCAATATGGGGAATACCACTGAGCCGTCCATTCCTCGCTCCAGCATCACCATAATCCAATAGATGGAAAAGAAATTAGGTACGCCCAAAAGCACTCCCCACAAAACATCTTTCCATGTAAAAGCGGTGGGAGACTTAATGGATTTTATCAAATAAAATATCAAACCTAAGCAACCTGCAAAAAAGAATAAACTGGCCGTAAATTCTACATTACTACCATCTGACCAACCATAAGCGCTAATCATATACAAACCAATTTCAATGATACCGCTGCCAAGAATAGTAAGCACTGCTAAGTACCACCATTTTTTGAGTTTAGTAAATTCACCATCGTTCTTTTTTGATGGGTAATTAATCAATAAAATGGCAATCACTGCTAAACTTATACCCAGTCCCTTACTGAGGTTAAATACCTCATTAAATACTAAAATCCCCACTATGCTAGGGAACACCATAGACATTTTCTGGAAGATAGTAGTAACCAAAACCCCTAACTTTTGAACAGAAGATGCCACGACATTGAAAATAAAAATGAAAAGAACAGCCAATAGAATGGCTGGGACAAACCATTTATACTGAACCATGGATGGGCTAATGGCCGGCTTCATAAAGATTAGAGATGCCGTAATGGCACACACAAAATAATTGATAATAATGGCGTGCAAGTTATGTATACCATAGCGCTCAAAGCCTTTAAAAACCAAGGCTATCATTGAGTTTACAAGAATAGTAAAGGCTAACAACATGCTATTCTATAATACCATTTTCAAACAGGAGCTTCTTAGCCGCTTCTTTATCAATTTCCAGCACATGCAGTTCGATATCTCCAAAAACACCCGCATGAGCAGAATCTTTTTTATTCATTACAAAACTTCGAATACCAGCTTCTCTAAGAATATGCTGAGCAGTCATGATTTTCAATTCCGAAACCGTAAACATGACCATATTATCTTCCATAATCGTAATTTTTCCAAAGATAGCATTTTGAGAGGCATACTTCCATTAGTTATAAAAGACTTATGCCATTTGTTTGCTTATTTTCTTTTCTTTTCTCATTACCTTAGAGAACACAATGTATGCATCATGAAAAAAAGAGCCTTTATAAAAGCAGGAACTGTATTAACTGTAGGGACATTAATGAGTCCTTTATCTAGCTGTCAATCGTCTTCTACATCACAAAAAAACACTAAAAGTAAAGCCGCAAATTTAGAGAAGGCTGGACCTTTTTCGTTGCCTGCTCTAGGATTTGGTATGGATGCTCTTGTACCCAATATTGATGCTAAAACTATGGAAATACATCATGGTAAACATCATGCAGGTTATGTAAAAAAACTTAACGCGGCATTGGACAAAAATCAAATAAAAGATACGAGTTTAAGCCAAATAGTAAAGTCTGTTACAGACAGTGATCAGGATATAGCCATACGGAACAACGGAGGAGGGCATTACAACCACAGTTTGTTTTGGGAAGTGATGAAACCCGGCGGAGGTGCTATGCCTGCAGGTGCATTGAAAGATGCTTTGATGAGCACATTCGGTTCACTGGAAAAATTCCAGGAAATATTTGCTAAGGCAGCTAAAACTCGATTTGGTTCGGGCTGGGCTTGGTTATCTGTGGGAAAAGATGGGAAATTATTTGTTAGTTCTACTCCCAATCAAGATAATCCATTAATGGCTAATGTGGTGGAAGAAGCTGGCACACCCATTCTTGGTATCGATGTGTGGGAGCATGCTTATTATCTAAACTATCAGAATAGGAGAGGCGACTACATCAAAAACTTCTTCAATGTGATTAATTGGGAAGCGGTGGCTGCTAATTTGAATGATTTGGGTTAGGTATTGTTTAAGTCCAAGTTTTAATTAAAAACCGAATAGTTTCTTGCTGGTTAATTCATGATAATTTAAAGAATATAATAGGTATTTCATTTGGTTAGCCAACTTAATTTGGCCAAAGCAAATATCGCTTCAGGTATTACAAATATCGAGAGTTTTAACTCGTTTCCCTTGTGCATTTAGTATCTCTAGCTGATAATCACCGCTAAAGTCCAACTGCAACTGTACATTAATCAAATCAGTCGCGGGTGATGGGAATACACTTAACATATTAGCTAATTCGATAGATTCACTACTATTAGAAACCAAGGTATTCTCTGCATTAAAACTGGGAAACAAATCTTGGAACATTCCATTTCCATTTGGATATCTACCAAAACCTCTATTTTCCATCTGGCTTGGAAACTGCATCTGATCGATTAACCGACCCTCTGCATCAGACAAATAAATAGTTTCGCCATCCGCGTTCAAACTAAATGCACAGTGGAGACCTCCTTGTTCGACTTCGCCATCTGCCCAGATAATTAAATATTCTTCAGGTCCAATGTCTACACCTTCTGGGAAAAACCATTTATCTAATTGGTTGGGATTGTCGGAAAGAAAGTACCCTGATAAATCAATGATCTCATCGCCATTATTGTACAACTCTATCCAATCTTCAAACTCTCCATCAGGATCCATGGCATTATTAGTATTACTTGCCATACACTCATTTATGACTAAATCTCCATTGCCTTGGAAAATAAAATATTGATACTCGGCACGTTCAGGAAGCAAGCTAATGGCTTGATCGGTGTGAGCTCGAATATAATAGGCGAGTGGTTGAGCTGATGTTTGATAAGGCATAGCCAGGGTATATATTCCATCTCCCGAATTCTCATCCCCATTCGTACCATCATCATACATCTCAAAGGATTGAAACTTGGATTGGAAGCCATTATTACTGACCATGAGTTCTACCTTGTTGGCTCCTGAAACTTCTACGCTTACAAAAGACATATTATTATTAATTGATATATCAATTTCCGTTATTTCAGGGGCTTCGTGTAATAGTTCAGGATGTGCATTTAAGAAGTTTCTCCGTCGCTCGATCGTGGGTAAAATTGCTGCTGAAGAGAAAGCAAATGGAATAATAATATCGGTCGTAACATTGGAAGTAAATTGACCTAAAGTAAACAGTTTATTGTTATCCTGTGCCACACTATTTCTAATTAATTCTTGGAATTGGCTTACATTATTAGCTATATATTCTGTTTCTAATTGTTCTTCGACAATAGTTCTCAGGTGAGCTGTGTATATTTTACCTCGCAAAGATTGAGGATTTCGAGTTAGAGCGTTTACTAGGGGAGTACCCACTGAGCCATATCCTTCATAAGGGTCATATTCGTACAAATCGTTGCCATCAAATACAAAGCCTAAAAACAAGGAAACATATGATTCGGACAAATCCCAAGGAATCATTTGGAACAGACTATCCTTTGTCTGATATAAATAGTAATTATGTCTAAAAAGTCCATTGTAAGTATCAAAGTTGGCTATGACATTATTGACAGCAAAAGCCCATAATGCGCGATCTACATTCATGATGGAATCTAATCGGTCTGGATCATTATTTATAATGTCTGTTAGCTTTACCATTTGGTCCCATCCATAATCCGATTTAAGTGAATAATGACTATAATAATCTGTCGTATCTGGACCTAAATAACGTAAGTCACTATCACCCATCTCACCTTGCTGGCCAAATTGCTGTATCGGATCACATTTGAAAAACACACCATCACTTTCACCAAAATGTTTATCTAAAAAATTTCGATCGACCGATTCTGTATTAAGATAAAGGCCTAAATATTGGCCATCGACATTGACCCTTAAAAAATTAGCCTCAGAAGAAGGCATATATTCATTATACACTTTATAGGCACTAACTTCCCGACAAAATGTAGGATCAAAATAGCCATTGGCTAGTTTTAACTTGGGATAATCCATTAAACGCTGACCTTTAACGATGTCATTTATGTCTATATTCCAAGGTAATTTTCGATTGTTATTATCATTCGCAAAAGCAAAGGTAGAGTTACCCTTGTATCGAATTCCGACACTATCTAGACTTGTTCCGTTACTTAAATCGATTCGAGCAGGTAATCGCTCTCCATTATTAGCTTCCCAGTTTTGAACAAGTACTTGATGATAGTTTGGATTATAAAACTGAATGTCTATACTTCGTAATGAATCTACATCGAACAGTCCGCCTTTAGGATCATAATTGATATTAGGATTGTACAAGGACTGGGCTATCGAAGTCTGGATGAAGCATAGAAAAAGGAAGCAAAGATTGATTTTCATCTAGAGATGGTTTGTCTACTAAGATAGCGTTTTATTGAATGTTGTTTCTAGGCAGATGACAAGATTTTGTTTAATAAATGACAACATAAACTAATCAAACATTCTTTATATTATTTTTGAATAGCAGCCAAAATTTGAATATTCGTATAATTTTGGCTGCACTTCAACAATGCACATGTCTAATCTGAATAGCAGCCAAAATGCTAAAATATTTGTATTTTTGGCTGCATTTAAAATATTTTTATGGCCAAAATAGTTGTAGGAAGAGCTTTAGAAAAAGACCAACTAGAAGCAGCACTGAACAGTCACAGATCAGAGTTGGTTGCCGTTTATGGGAGAAGACGGATAGGCAAGACTTTTTTGATTAGAGAGTATTACGCTAAGCATATAGTCTTTAGTTTTTCTGGACTAAGGGACGGTCATAGAGCCGATCAGATTGAGAACTTTATGATTCAGTTAGGAGAAATCTCTAATAAATTCAAAGATGAAAGTCCAGCAAATTGGCTCCAAGCCTTCAATCTTCTTAAACAATATTTTAAGAGCAAAAGGGAAACCAAGAAGAAGAAGGTGATTTTTATTGATGAATTTCCATGGGTGGATACCATGCGTTCAGGATTTCTGCCTGCCTTTGAAAATTTTTGGAATCACTATTGTTCTACGCGAAAGGATTTGATTGTGGTGGTCTGTGGATCAGCAGCGTCATATATGATAAAGAAAATCATTCGCAACAAAGGAGGACTCCATAATAGGATTACAAGGAAAATTAAGCTAGAACCCTTTAAATTGCCAGAAGTTAAAGAGCTATTCAAATCCAAAAAGATCAATCTTCCAGATGTTGAAATTCTTAAAATATTTATGACATTAGGTGGAGTGGCGGAATACTTAGAACATGTTCAGCAAGGGGATTCATCCGTGACGGCCATTGATCGAATTTGCTTTCAAAAGGGCGCATTGCTCGAATATGAATTTGATGAAGTGTTTAAATCACTTTTTGATGAAGGCTCATATCATGAACAAATTATCAATACACTCGCTAAAGGTCCCAAGAAAGGAATGTCTAGAGATGATATTATTAAGGATAAAGGTTTATCTTCTGGTGGCCAATTCTCAAAATCATTGATGGAGCTGATAGAGTCTGGATTTATCGAAAAATATCAGGCATACCGTTCGAATAGAAAGCGAACGATTTATAGAATTTTTGACGAGTTTTGTCTGTTTCATCTCCAGTTTATAAGGCGATATAAAGGCAATAGTTGGACTAAATTGTATCAAAAAAATGAATACAAAACGTGGAGTGGATATGCTTTCGAAATGCTATGTTATAAGCATATAGAATCCATAAAAAAAGCCATGAAATGTGATCAGATAGCTTCACAAAACTATGCATGGAGTAATTCTAAAGCACAGGTGGACCTTGTCATTAATAGGAATGATAATATGGTCAATTTGTGTGAAATGAAATTTTATAATGATGTCTTCACCATTGATGCGAAGTATGCGCTGAGCTTGAGAAATAAGGAAACTCAATTTACAAAAGATAGTAAAACGAAAAAAGGGGTGAATACGGTAATGATTACAAGCTTTGGGATAAAAGGTACACATGGAGTAGGCTTAGTGACCCAAAGCATCACTATGGAAAGTTTATTTGTCTAAGTAATGATCCCAAAGAAGTATAATCTTACATGGTCGTTTACATAGTTTGCAGAGTATTTAGACCCTTTTGTATATATTCTGAAGCAATCTAAATAGTAGCATTTAATTTACTATTTTTTAGTCAAGCTATTTTTATGTTTTATAGAATACTCTTTATTGTCGGCCTCATTTGTTTTTTAATCGGTCAAGTAATTTTGACTCAAGGCAATGATTTTGTCTATGAGCAAAATCCAATTGATTTTGCTCATTGGTTTTTGTTAGTGGGTGCGGTTTTCATGATTCCACAAGTCGTTTCTTTTCCTAAATCAATCTATAGCTATATTGGGAGTCCTTTAACTTTAATTGGAATAGTTTGTATCATCGGAATGTGTGTATTAGATTTTATTTTCTGGAGTTTTGATAGCGAGGAATTACGAGCTGAATTCACTAGGCATATTTCTCAGGTTCCATCGATTTGGAAGCCTTTTATGTCTATAGGGCCTAGTTCTAAAGTTTTCAACCTTGGCCTCCTAATATTGAGTTTAAATTATTTAAAGAGTGGCAAATTGGGTATAGTGCTAATTTTAATAGCTAATTTGATTTTGTGGCACGTCATTCCTGTTTCACTCAGATTAGTTACTGGCTATGCATTAACCCTTGTGGGTTTTAGCTATGTTTTATTCTTCTATAAAAAGCTAGTATTCCATAATCATGGATAGCCCTTAGCTACCAATCAAGACACCCACCAAAAGCCGAAAGAAAATGAGTATTCCTAATGATGACTAAATAGCTAAGCTTTCTCAAATTGGCTATAGATTTAAGGCCATCTTTTGCCTGATCATAAGCTTGGGGCATCTATTAAGCACTACATTTTCACCACTTTTCGTATCACGGAATGTCCGTTTTTATCTATCAACTTCAAATAATAAACTCCAGCTGGACCTTGAAGACTAAATTGAATGTTGCTTCCATCATGCGCGTATTTGATTTCCGAAACGAATTTTCCATGCGCAGAAAATTGCTGAATGATTATCCCAGCCATAGACTGATCAGAACTTAGATTCAGTGTATGTGCAAATGGATTAGGATAGATAGTATATACTTGTGCTTCGCCCAAATCCTCATTTGAAGAAATCATAAATTCGTAACACGTACTCATGCTGGTACAGCCATCTTGAGTCACTAAAACCGCATATGATCCTGAGACGGTGACTTCGTATGTTGCCTCAGTCGCTCCTTCAATAGGCATAAAATCATCATTACAATCTACCCATTGGAAGTTTGCACCTTCGTCAGCAAAAACAGAGAGGGAATTTGTCGCTGGTAGTACCGTGTAATTGTGTTCTATAATGGTTAAATCTAGTGTATAAATGGAATCACAACCATTGGCCGCTGCTCCTGGAATCGTATGGGTAGCTTCATTATTAGATGTATAATAGGTGTTGCCATCTATCCAGGTATACTCAAAGCATGCTTCAACTACTTCCGTTTCATAACTATGGTCGAGTATGGTCAAATCTAGCAACACCGTGGAATCACAACCGGTGGATGAGGCACCCTCTAGTACCACACTGGCTGAGTTATTATTCTCATCATAAATGATTCCATCTATCCATTCATATGATTGGCAAGCGCTTACGGTCTCAGTACCGATTGCTTCCTCATAAATCTCAAGATTTAAGTTCACCAAAGAATCACAACCATTACTTGCGGCACCTGCTAAAAGATAACTGGCTGAATTATTAGATTCCGTGTATATTTCTCCGTCAATCCATGTAATAGGTTCGCAAGATTGGACAAAATCCTCACCGATTGCTGTTTCTAAAATCGTTAAGTTTAACGCATGTATTAAATCGCAACCATTATCAGCTGCATTTGCTTCCACAAACAAGGCTGTATTGTTAGAGCTTGTATATTCAATTCCATCGATCCATAGGTAACTGCCACAGGCTTCTATAACATCAGTAAGTGTTTCAGGAGCTAGAATTTCTAGATTTAACGTTACTACAGAATCACATCCATTCTCCGCAGCAGCTTCTAATATATAAGTTGAACTTTCATTGCTCTCTGTATAAGTCTGACCATCAATCCAAGTGTAAGACTCACAAGCCTGAATCATATCAATACCAGTGGCAGCTGTCAGTAAGGTAAAATCTAAACTGACCAACGAATCGCAGCCATTGGCAGCTCCACCCTCTAATAAAAAGCTCGCATCGTTATTTGTGGCAGAATAGCTATTGCCATCGATCCATGTTATGGGCTCGCAAGATGTTATAACATCTGTTCCTTCCGCTATTTCTTGGATGTCCAATGCTAGACTAACGATCGAGTCACAACCATTATATGCTTCACCTACTAGTACAAAAGTTGCTGAATTATTATCGGATGTATATTCCACACCATCGATCCAGGTATAGGACTGACAGGCTATAACTTCATCGACTCCTTCACTTGCCTGAAGAATGCTTAGGTCCAATGTCACGATCGAGTCACAGCCATTCGATGCCGCTCCTTCTAAATTAATACTCACATCTGTAGTACTTTCACTATAAATATTCCCATCGATCCACTCAAAAGAACCGCAAGCAGTTCTAACATCTACTCCTTCACTTGCGGAATCTATGACTAAGTGACTAACGATAATGCTATCTAAGACTTCAGATATTGTTAAGGTATCATAATAGCTACCTGCTTCGGACTGCATAGCACCACCTAAAAAGATACTTTCTCCTTCACAAATATGCACATTCGTGTTGCTATAAGCATAGTCCTTTTTGATCGGGCTATCATCCACCGATTGGATAAATAGTTGTACGGCTTGCTGGATACCACAATCGTTTCCATATTGGTATTTGCCACTGCTCAGTTCTTGTGCCGTACAAACTGCTTCCCATTCATTTAGGTATGCATTTTCCGATCTTATATACAGTTGAGCATTCGAAGGATCACCTATAGCTATTCCAGCGCTTGTGCTTAATAGTACAGACTCTAACAATGGAAAATCTTCGACGCCATAATAGTTTATGATCCAGTGATTCCCCGTATGCGGATTAGTATTTGGCAAACTATCTGGAAGGGTAGAGAGTCGGCTTACAACCATTTCTCCAGAAAATCCAACATCTGCTATTCCCAGGGCAGTTTCGCTGTTTTCAAATAAATAATTAGCTGATCCATCTAAGGTATAAGATGCACTAACTCCATTACCTATTGGAGCTGTTGAAACTATTTTATTTGCATTGCCACTTAAACTACCATGTCGCGTTCCTATTTTATCGAGAACATTTGCATCTGTATCAGCATTGAACTGATAATAAGCCACCAGAGCTTCATCGTAGGCTTGCTCTCCTGTTCTAGTTAAGTGCCTTAAACCCCGAATTTCTTCTTGGGTCAATGTTTTATTCCATATAGATACTTCATCTAATTCACCTACAAAATTTCGACTTCCCCAGCCTTTATAGGAGCCAATTCGCATAGCTCCAAAATCCACCGCTGGTACATTAAAACTGTGTTTTGCAGCAACACCATTTAAGTATACTGTGATCCCTGTAGAATCAGCAACTAGAGCTACATGTGACCATACTCCTGGCTCAACGATTAAACCAGATCCCCACCACCACGCACCATCTGGCCAGTGGTAGGCAAGTTCATTATTTGGTCTAAAATTTAACCCAGCTGTAGTTCCTTCGTTGATTACAATTCCAGTATATTCTCCTTGTATGCCATCAGGTTTTACCCATGCCGAAATACTTATATTTTGAGTATTGATATCTAGGCTTGGGATGGTTACATGATCCGGATTGGCTTCACAGTGTAAGGCACTGCCAGCAAAAGCATCTGGGATGCATTGATCTTGGAGGCTGATTACATTGTCTATGGTTTTCGTCGACTCTTTCCCTTGTCCGTCGGTTATCGTGAGACTTACTTGATAACTTCCTTGTTCTTGGAACGCGACCCTTGGATTTCTTGCGGTGATAGAACTGATGTAAGAAGGTTCAGGATCGAAGGTCCATAACCAACTCGCACCTTCATGATCTAAAAAGGAATGATCATCAAATTGTACAGTATCTCTCGAACAGTAAACTACGGGGTCAGCAGTCATTGGTTCTGCTATCGGGTTAGATGGAACAGCAAAAGGTGCTTCCCAGATTCCTCTAGCGGTTGACAATCTTAATTTGCTATCTCTATAAAAGGGTTTGAAGATTAATGCCGTAGTTAATAATGGCAACCCATCAGCGTACAAAACCCAGTCTGAAGCTGCATTATCATAGTAAAACACTCCATAATCGGTAGCTAAATAAACCACATCATCAGTGCCTGCTTGGTACAAGACATCGAGCATTCTATGACCGTCAAGCATGCTAGTAGATTTATTGGTCCAAGATTGTCCTCCATCTTCAGAAGCAAATACTTTTTGACCGTTTGCTCCATAATAACTTATTACCCAAAGTTTATCTAGGCTATTAGGATCCATCGTCAAATCTAGCCTGGATATGTTGTTACTTGGCACTGGATTAATGGCCGTAAAACTTGTTCCACCATCACCTGATTTATAGATTGTTCCGACGTTGTTATAGATAACTAGACAATAAATTATATTGGGATCAAGCCTTGATATTTCAAACTCTAGTACGCGTGAGCCTTCAGCAAAGCTATGCAAAGGCTCGAATTTTATACCACCATTTGTAGATCGATAAAAAGTATTGGCATTTCCAAGATAAAGTATATTGGAATAGGTCGGATGATATTCTATTTCACTCGAATTTAAATCTGTATATGCTTCATTAGGATATAGTCCAAGATTGGGGATATTACTGGTAGGCTGATCTAATTGATCCGTAATTTTTTTATCTCCAATATCTGAAAAGTGCATCGTTCGATTATCCAGTGGATTAATATATCCAGTGGCAGTTTCTGCGCCACCAAGAAACACTGTTTCGCCTACACCATAATTTTCGTGGTAGGCTGCATTACCATTATGATACCTCCCTCCAGTCCAAGTATCCTCATTCCATCCATGACTAAAACCCCAATAGGTGCTGGCTGATATCCCGGTATTCCGTATTTCTACGGTTTGCATTTCATCATTAGAGTAATTAATGCCTCCATCTGAAGTATACCAAATTTCGTCGCCGACCACATCAATATCCTGAATATCTGCGTGCATCTCTAGCGATCTAGTACCTCGGATATACTCGATATTGGCTCCACGATTGCCTGACTCACAAGCCCATATGGTGCCTACCCAAAGTTTATCTGGATCATTATGCGAAACATCTAGATCATAATTGTACCAGCCTTGATGATAACCACTGCTATACCCAGCATAAAACCAATTGGTGTTCATATCGCTTCCAGATGCATAAGGACCTCCGTCAATGCCATCAGGATTTACCCAAGAATCTCCACCATCGAGGCTGTAGTAGATACCAATCCAACCATTATCATTGGCTTTGCTAGCACCTATTAATCCAGCGTATACTCGGTCTGGGTCAGCAGGTGTAAGTCCGATTTTACAGCCAATATCTGAAGCATTATTAAAGTCAGTAGGAACATACCAATTATTATCTTTTAGCTCCCAAGTGTCGCCATTATCGAATGATTTGTAAATCTGGGCACGACGTAATGAGGCATTATGAACGGCTATATACAAGATATCTGGATTTACCGTGTGTGCTTCTATATCCCAACAATGGTCACTAAAGATATTTTCCCAAGTACTTCCATTATCTGATGATTTGAGTAGACCATTCGAGGTAGCTGCAAAAACGATATTCGGTTGTGTTCGATGTATGTAAAACTGTTGAACTCGATTACCTGCATCTTGCAGTAAAACCCAAGTCACTCCGCCATCCACGGATTGGTAAATATGGTTTCCATGGCCTACATATACAATATCTGGATTTTGTGGGTGCACTTTCAAATCAGAGGCATTCGTAATAGGGTAGTCTGATGAAACTAAAAACCAGTTCATCCCATGATCAATGGACTTAAATATCCCACCTCCTGTGTCTGCACCACAGTACATAATGTCCTTATTTGATGGTGCCACAGCTATGGCACTTACATTGGTTTGAGTAGGTCTCAATTCAAGCGAACCATCATTTTTATAGGTGTTGAATGGACCGATGTTTTCCCAGGTGCCTGTGAGTGATTTATGTTCTGACCGCTGGGCCTGAAGCCTTGCGTGTTTGGCTTTTAGCTGTTCAGTATTAGGAATGCGTATATAGCCATCTTCATTTAAGCATGATTGTATATTCTTTAGCCAATATTTGTAATTCTGGACATGCACATTTTTAACAAAAGGATGTATACTGTAATACTTGTCGTAAGCAGCATTGACTGCTTCTACATTTGGATCGTTTGAGTACATTAGAGCTGCCCAGTCAGGCATTTGACCTTCGATTGCTGAAGGTGGTACTTTGAAGAAATAATCTTGGTTTTGGCCTTGAGCAGCATTGACCAAGATTATTGTACAAATGATATGAAAAATATACTTCATCCTTAATTTATTAATTGTTTTTAAATGTGCTTTTATTGCTGTCCTCCCTGCATCATTTGTATCGATCTACCTGGTGTATAAGGTGCATCTGCATCTTCTAGTTTTTGCTCTAAGGCCGGAATATCTTCTTTGGCGAGTTTCATCAGCGCATCGAAAATAGGTGCAAATTCTTCTTTTGCAATCGCTAAGCTCATTTTGTGGGTTCCTGTAGGATCAGCCGAAGAGTTTCCTTGCTCATAGTTAATCCATCCAAGTCTACCAGCTGGCGTTACTGGCTGATCGATATCTAATTTTCGCTTAATTGGGTCACCATACATTTGTTCTCTTATATTTTTAAGCGATTGTTTGATGGAATTGATTTCTGATATGTATTTGCTATCCTCATCCTCGATATATTCCACCGCTTTTTCCATGTATTTCATTTTTTTATTCAGCTCACCCATTAAGTACTGAGCTCCTTCCATGGATCGACCAAATTCAGTTACTTCTTGTTGGAATGCCAATTTAGCTTCCTTATCTTTTGCTGGCATAATACCATTGTCTAAAGGCACGACATTGAAACTCACAGCTTCTGCAACTTGGCTTATCTCACCATCCTTAATGAGCGACATTTCTACCGAGTATTTCCCAGGTTTTGCCATGATTCCTTTGCTCGCCTCATTAAACGGATTGTAAAAGGAAGGCTTGTCAAAGTTTATGGCTTCCTTACTAGGGTAACGAAGGTCCCATTTTAGGGTATGCAAGCCTTTACTTGGTTTTTTATAGAGTTTTCGGACTATCTTGCCTGCTTCATCTTTGATTGTAAAAACTAATTGAGTTTTCTTCTGCTCCTTTTCGGCTTTATATTCTTCGTAGCTTGGGAATGGAGTATCTCTACCTGCTTTGATAAGTTCTTTTTCTTTCTTCTTTCTATCTTTTGCCAATGTCGTGTAGTCATCTTTAATATGATATCTAATTAAGGCGACTGGGCCTAAGTCTTCACCAGCATAAAAGGCATCACCTTGGAATGATTTTCCGGCTAATCCAAGTGGTTTGCTTTGTTCGTATTGTAAGGCATCTCTAATTGGAAAGATAGTTGCCGTTTGATCCAGATTTTTTTGTTCAATGTGGCGTAAAGCCGAATAATCATCTAATACATAAAATCCGCGACCAAAGGTACCGAGCACTAAATCTTCCTGATCTTTTTGGATCGCCAAATCTCTGACCGCAACTGTCGGTAAGCCGTTAGATAATTTTTTCCAATGTTTCCCTCCATCCTGACTAAAGAAAGCACTAAACTCTGTGCCTACAAATAATAGATTGGGGTCTTCATGATCTTCTTCTATGCTGTAGCTTGAACCTCTCTTGGGTAGATTATTGCTGATGTTTGTCCAACTTACCCCTTTGTTGCTAGACTTAAATACATAAGGCTTAAAGTCACCATATTTATGGTGGTTAAAGAGAGCGTAAATCACATTTTCGTCATGTTTTGATGCATAAACCATGTTTACGTAAGTACGATTAGGCACCCCTGAAATATTGTCTATTTTTCTCCACGAGTCACCTCCATTTTCACTCACGTGGATGAGTCCATCATCTGTACCGACAATAATAAGATTTTCGTTAATGGGTGATTCTGACATAGCTACGATGGTGCCATATGGGCTAGTAGATCGGTTCTTAACTACGGCATCTACGCCCCAAACTCGATCCATTACAGGCAATGTATTTCTATCTAATTGTCGAGAAAGATCATCACTAATCACTTCCCAAGAATTACCATAATCATCTGATCTAAACACTTTATTGGCTGCAAAATATACTCTTCCTGATTTATGCGGACTGGCAATTAAGGGAGCATCCCAATTCCATCGATAGGCATCTTCTCCTTTGCGTTCTTTGGGTTGGATACCCACTTCTTCACCACTTCGTTTATCGAATCGCACCAATACTCCATACTGGGATTGAGCATAAATCAAATCTGGATTTTCTGGATCGGCTTGGGATTCGAAACCATCACCTCCATGCGTGATATACCAATCTGAATTTAGTATTCCGTGCTTAGTTTGTGTCCGAGAGGGTCCTCCAATACTAAAATTGTCTTGTGTTCCTCCGTAGATATGGTAAAATGGTTTAGCATTATCTACTGAGACTTTATAAAATTGCGTAACGGGTAGATTAGCTTTAAACTCCCAAGTAGAGCCATTGTCCCAAGTTTCATAAATTCCGCCATCACAACCCACTCTCCAATGCTTATTTTGTTTTGGATTAATCCAAATGCAGTGGTTATCTACGTGTTTAGTATTTTCTGGTACCTTCTTAAAGGTTTTACCCCCGTCGATACTTTTGTGTAGCCATGTATCCATTCCATAAATAATGTTGGGGTCTATTGGGTCAGCAATGATCTCTTGGTAGTAGTTACCACTCGTCACATAAGATCCTACTTTTTCCCAGACTACGCCACCGTTTGTAGTTTTATAGAAACCCGATTTACCTTCTGCTGCTTCGACAATAGCATAGACTGTTTTAGGTGCTGCAGGACTTATGCTTAATCCGATTCTTCCCATTTCTACTGATGGCAAACCTTTATTGACCATATTCCAAGTTTCTCCAGCATCCGTGGATTTATAGATCGCAGAACCCGGTCCACCTCCTAAATAAGTATATACATGTCTACCTCTTTGTAGAGCTGCTGCATACATAATGTTGGGATCTGAAGGATCCATTACCAAGTCAGTAATGCCTGTATATTTATCTATTTCTAGGGTAGCATTCCATGTTTTTCCACCATCTGTAGATTTATATAATCCACGATCTCCACCGCTACTCCATAGAGGGCCTATGGCTGCTACGTATACGGTTTGGCTATCATCTGGGTGAACGATAATTTTTCCAATGTGTTCTGATTCCTTAAGTCCCATATGTTCCCAAGAAGATCCGCCATTGGTAGACTTATACACACCATCACCATAAGCTACTGATCGCTGGTTGTTGTTTTCCCCTGTTCCTACCCAAATAGTGTTCGAGTCGTTAGGATCCATAGTTACGCAGCCTATAGAATACGAACCTTGACTATCGAAAATGGGTTTGTAAGTTGTGCCTGCATTGGTAGTTTTCCATACACCTCCCGATGAAGTGGCAACATAATATTCTCGGTCATCCGCTGGGTTTACTGCAAAGTCTGAGATTCTGCCTGAAGTTAAGGCAGGTCCTACTTCTCGATATTTAAGTCCTGAAAGGGAAACATCATCGAGATAATGTTTTGCGGGTTCAGGTTTAGATTTTTTCTTTTTTTGTGCAGAAAGATCAGCAGAAAAGCTGAAAAGAAAAGATAGTATAAGGATACTAGTTGAGACAAGTGTATTATGACGCATTCGATTGATTTTATGATGTCTAAAATAGGCAGAAAATATGAAGCTATGGCAGTTTTTTATGGTTCAATGTCGAGATTCTGATGGTTTTAGTCTTTAATCCATAAAAGCGGGTAAATCTGATGTTTGGTATCTCTAAATTTTAGGATGTAGCTGCCAGATGCTAAATGAGCCAGAGCTAATGTATTATCTGTTCCTACAGATTTAGATTCTATTAGTAATCCATCTATCGAATAAATCTGTATCGCTTCAATGTTTATTCCTGGACTGTTCCATTGGAGGATCCCATTACTGGGATTTGGGTAAATGGTCATGCTGTGTTCAAGCTCATTTTGTTGGCTTGGTGAGATTTGTATTGGCTCACAAAAATCGAGTTGCTCTTGCCATTTAAACTGACTTTCTATCTGGTGCTCATCGAGTGCATTGGGAATACCTATGGGTGGCCAATGTGCCATTTGTAGGTAGTAGTTATCGGCTTGTTCCAGATACAAGCTGGATTCATTAATGCTTACAATTTCATTGGGGATAATGTCGCCTTTATGGTTATTACCTAGTTCGTAATGATCTTCACCAAACAAGAGGTAGTTTCCTAAAAAGAAGCCATCATTCGTTATTTCATTTCCAATGAAATTCTGTTGGTCTGTAGGTATTCCAAAATTCATTACAATACCATACTTTTCTGCACGATTTCTAAAGAAAGTATTTAAAGGGCCATTTTGCCCATGGGAATCATCGATTACGATGTTTTGAACCACATTACCTTCAAACAAATTAGCGAATGGGTAATTGCCATGAAGGACTAAGTCTCCTGCAGCATCATCTGGAAGATTGGTTCCTGTCCAGAATGGATCAACGGAATAATTATAGGCAATCACATTACCATTGGGGCCTGCTTGAAGTAATATAGCATGTCGTAAACGTTCGAAATGGTTATTTTGGATCAGACATTCACTGCTTGCAAATTGAAGTACAACTCCATAGGCTTTACCACCACCACCAAAATCGAAAGCATCTGTCATGTAAGTATTTTCAACCTCGATATGATGACTATTTTGAATGCATATATGTGCAAAATTTGACCGGTAGCTCTCGATGCAAGAAATACGACATTCACTAGATATATCAAAGAACACATTACTGGTTTGGCTTGTGGTAGGATCTTTTCTTTCTATGCTGAGATCATGAAGATAAACTTGTCGAATAGGATTTAACAGGACCACTTTTTCAGCTTGAACATGATTTTCATCTAAAATAAAACTACGTCTCAGTGGACTTTCAAGAATAATGGTTTGTTCTTGAACATCTTCGATTCTGGCTATCTGTCCAGTACTTCCAATCGCCCAGCTAGAGGTCACTAAGCTAGTGTCACTCGGAATTATCTGAATAAGATCTCCCGCCACTAGGTTTGTTGAGGTATCCAGTACAAGCTGTAAATCCTTAAGCATTGCTGATTGACTTAAGTGGCTTACTTCGCCTAATTTAGATCCTTTAGCCTGTATGCAGTGTCCTGAACCATTTAAATCAAATATAAATTGAGTCTTATCTGGACCATCTCCAGCTATTTCTATAAAAGATGAGAGCTCAAGGGTATTATGAAATAAATAGTTGCCCGCAGGGAAGTATAAACTCCTTACTAAAGAGTCAGTCGATTGAATGAACACATGGATCATAGAATCACAAGGACTATTACCAGTAGGATCGACTCCAGCATCCACCACATTTATAAATGTATCTATTGAGGGGAAATCAATGGTTTGACCTGTTTTTGACCAATCAAATACACGTTCATTATTTATCTGAGCATGACAAGTGGTTGTATAGCCTAAGCAATATTGACACAAAAACATAATATATAACCAGCGGTATTTCATATGGTCTAAAATAGGGATTATCTACTTCTGAACGTATCTTTGTCCTGTGGAAACTAAAAAATCATCCAATGAGAATTCTATCAGTCTGAATAAATTTATCAGCAGCACGGGCATTTGTTCGCGCAGGGAAGCTGACAGATGGATTGAAGAAGGTAAAGTATTGCTCAATGGTCAGGTGGCAAAAAAGGGCAATCGAGTAGAAGTAAATGATGAAGTAAAAGTGGATGGAAAAATCATTGCTGCTCCGAAAGCAAAGCCGATTTACATAGCTTTTCACAAACCTCCGGGAATCGTTTGTACTACCGATCGAAGAGAACCCAGGAATATTATCGATTATATAAACCATCCACAACGTCTATTCCCCATAGGTCGATTGGATAAACCTTCTCAAGGACTTATTTTTTTGACCAATGATGGCGATATAGTCAACAAGATTTTACGAGCAGGTAATGCGCACGAAAAAGTTTACGTTGTCAAAGTAGACAAGAAAATAGACCAAACCTTCATAAAAAAGATGGCTAATGGTATACCTATACTTGGCACAAAGACTAAACCTTGCAAAGTGTATCAAATGGGGAATTTCATGTTTAAAATAATTTTGGTTCAAGGTCTAAATCGTCAAATACGACGTATGTGCGAGTATTTAGATTATAAGGTGCTCCATCTCAAGAGAATCAGAATCATGCATGTCTTACTGGAAGGCATAAAAGTAGGAGAGTGGCGTAATTTGACAGAGGATGAAGTACGTCTACTCAATAAAGCTACCGCTCATTCTGAAAAATAATGCTAAGCTTCTGCAACGTTTTGAGCTCCTGAAGGATAATATATTTAAACAGTTTAGAAAGCTAAAGAGTGCAAGAGCTGTTCCATTAGAAACTAACAAAAGACACTGATTTTTTATAGGCATCTTCCATTAGCTTTTCAAAAATTAGCATCTCCTTGTTAAGACTTGATTGCTTACCGTCAAACGCTGATGTAAGCATAAATTTCATTAAGCATTTAGCGATGACTGAAGATATATTTAGATTTTCTTGCTTAAGCGATAAGCACTAAATGAGTGGCTTATTAAGCAGGAATACCTAATGATCTTGAAGACGCTTTATACTAAGCTAAGTCAGTATGTTTTGGCGGCTTGCGGTTATGACATGAGGCATTCTTTAACGGACTTAAAACGGGTCGCCTTCTTTGTTAATAAAACTTTAAAAATCCATTTATTTAGTTTTTAAAGCCAACTAAAAAAGCGAAAGTTCAGTCTTTTACATAAACATCCAAAAAGTTGGATTATAAAGAACTAACAACAATCATTATTGAAACCATTAAATATTTAAATCATGAAAAGAACACTTCCATTAGTTGTTTTCTGCCTATTCAGTATGGCCGTAACAGCAAGTAAACCACCCTCAATTGTACCCTCTACCGTAAGCATGGAAACCCAAGGAAATCATTTATTGCTGGCTTTTGAACGAAGCATAGATTTAGAAACAACGCGTAAAATTGAAATCTACAATGATAAAGGTTTTCGTGTGTTTAGAGGTGATGCCTTTTCGTCTAAAGCTGTATCTGGATTAGACATTTCTCGATTCAGTTTAGGTGAATACCAAGTGAGAATTACTCTGTTTGATCAGATTATAGAAACCTCATTCAAGAAAGAGTAAGCATATTTCCATTAGTAGATTTATTTAGCCTAATTAACTAAGTAAATCAAACGATAGGGTACAGCAAGGGCTGGACCCTATTTTTTTAAAAATAACGACTTGTTCCATGCAGAAGCGCTGTGAAAGCACTTGTCCCGAAGGGATGAGCGAATAGCGAATGCTGTAACCTAGCGACCCTGAACGGAGTGAAGGGTTCTGCCCAAGATTAAAAATGACTCATCCTTTTTTTGTTTCAATTGGATTAAATGCCTGCAATAACATTTAGCATAAAATAAGTTCCAGCTTGTGGGTACAAGAAATTTTCTGTCGTCATTGCTCCATCAAACAAATAGCTATACGTATATCCATTCGCACTGTATTGTTGGTTTAGAAGATTGTATACCTTGGCTGTAATGTCGAGCTTTTTCATTTTAGGTATATCAAAACTGTATCTAGCCGAAAAATCACTGACAAAATATGGGTCTAAACTTCGCGCGTCATTCATGGTGTTATCCATGTATTGCTTGCCGATATATTGGTTGTTCCACATAAAAGTGAGTGCTTCTTTAGGCGTGTATTGGAGACCAAAGTTTCCAACGATGTTTGGTGAAAAAGAAATATCGGTATTCTTAAAATTATTCGTGATGACTTCATCGGTCCCATAATCATAGAGTATTTCATCAAACGATTTAATTTTATTTTGACTTAGGCTCAGGTTTGCCATGAATCCTAATTTTTGAGAGAGTTGGTAGCTGCCATCTAATTCAATACCAGCTCTATAACTTTCATCTACATTTGTTCGTAAATTGGCTCCGACATCGTTTAGTGCACCATTTAGGACCAGCTGATTTTGATAATACATGTAAAATAGGTTCGAGTGAAGATTCCATTTGTCACTATTAAATTGGTAACCTAATTCACCATCATACAAAGTTTCATGGATGGGTAATGTTTCGCCATCAGAATCGATGTATCCATTGATGTAATCATTTCTATCGGGTTCGCGATTAGCTCTTGCAAGACTAAAATATACTTTCGACTGATCCCGAATGTAACTAAATCCAAGCTTAGGATTGAAAAACAGTAGATTGTCAGATAAATCGATGGCTGCGCGCCTTCCATCATCACCAAAATACTTATTGTCGGTGCCTGCGACTTGGTAGTTTATACCTCTCACTTGTAGATCTAAGAAATACAACAAATGATCGCTTAGATTGCCACTAAATTTAGTATAAAACTGTTGGTCGAGCTTTTTCCCAATATTAAAATAGTAGGGAGGAAACTTATCATTAGCACTGGCTAAAATGATATCAATGACTTCCCCAAAATGCTCACCTACATAATTTTGGATAGATCCACCAAATTCTACGGTATTCTTATCGTTGACTTTTAGATTATTATTGATTATGATACCGTAGAGGTCATTATCAAGCCATCGTCTTCGGATTAAATCGGCATATTCTAAGGTATCAGTGCCACCTACAACAAAAGGATATAAATTATAAAATCTCATGTCATCTTGAGTACGATACTCTTCGAAAAAGCCAAAACCATGTGTGTAAAATAGACTTACTTTAGCCGAAAACTTTGGAGAGAATGTTTTAGAATAATGAAGTTGATAATGATCTTGCTGATAGTCATCTATCTGATTATCGTAGGTGTAATAGTTATATCTTCGGTCGCTATTAAATAGGTTAGTGGAGTCTGCCTCAGTAAGATAAATCGATCCTTTATTTATCTGATAATGATTCATGAGTGCATCTTGATCATTATCTACTCTTGCTTGCGGAACACCATTCCAAGATTGGTAGGTTTTTTCATTGCCAGAAAAGATATTCAGTCTCAGGCTAGAACTAGGTCCTATACGAGCTGCCGATAGCATCCATGAAGTCAAATCGCTGCTTGCTCGATCCATATAGCCATCAGATTGGATTTTAGAGAATCTGGCATTCACTGAAAACATATCATTGAGTAGTCCAGTCCCAGCTTCTACACTTAGTTTTCGTGTATTAAACGAGCCATAACCAAGTGTAGCATCTACATAATTTTTGTGTCTTGTATCTGCAGTGTTTAAATTAACTGTTGCACCGAAAGCACCTGTTCCATTAGTCGAAGTACCTACGCCTCGTTGCACTTGAATTTCGCTCACTGAACTGGCAAAATCTGGAAGGTTTACCCAGAAGACACCTTGCGATTCCGAATCATTAAGTGGTATACCATTAATGGTAACATTGACTCTTGTCGGATCAGTCCCACGGATTCTTATACCTGTATATCCTACGCCTGCTCCAGCATCAGAGGTCACAACTGTCGAAGGCATATTTTTTAATAAGAAAGGCATATCCTGTCCAAGGTTATCCATACTTATGTCTTCGTCACTCACATTCTTAAAAGTAAATGGATCATAGGTATCATGTCTATTGGCTTGAATTTCTACTTGATCAAGATTATAGAATGTGCCTTCAAGTACTATTTCTAGTTCGATGTCAGAATCGATGCTGTAATAGTCAGTATAAATTTCATAACCCACATAACTGCACTTTAACTCATAATCTCCGGCGGGAATGCTATCTAGTTTGTAGGTGCCATCTTCATTAGAAATGGTTGCATAATCGCTTAATCTTAAAAAGATACTAGCACCATCTAATGGTTCGCCCGCTTCATTAGTGACTATACCTTTTATTGAAAATTGAGCGTGAAGAATACCAGAAAATGATAATAGAAAAAAGAAGCAAAGGATCCTAAGCATGGTTAAATATTAAGTGATTAATAGGCACCTTTTTAGACTGAAGTCTTTACATTTTCCTTTCCAGCATTACCTGGTCAGGTTCCATGGGTTTAATCTCAGCCTAGTGGCACCCCAAATGTTTTTCAAAGATATCATCTTGGATGATTTTAACAACTATAAATAATCATTTATCCACTTTACGGCTGCCTTATGTCTATCAGAACGATGTATGTCCTTTATAATTATGTAGGGACGTTGCATTCCTTCTATTTGTTTGTGGTACATCTCGAACAACTCAGATCTATTATGGGGGTTTTCTCTAAGCGGGTCAGCCTTCCATGGGATATTAGGACTACACAAAAGATAATAATGGTGTTCATTTTGCAAAGCTTGCTGTGTGATCCATGGATCGCAACTTTTGTATTTTACCATGGACCATATTAGGATGGTTAGAAGATCGGTATCATGGATGGAAAAATCCTTTTCAGTATGGTTTATGATAGTCTCTTGTGCCACTTGCTCTTTTGCTATAGTTAATAGGTCATCTTGCTGATAGGGGCGATTTATTTGATGTAGAAATGTTCTTGCATACTCATCTTTGTACGATTTTTGGAAGTATTGGCAAAGGCTTTGGCACAATGTACTTTTACCACTGCTTTCAGGGCCAGTGATGATAAATTTCTTTATTACTTTCGGGTTATGCATTCGATCGAGCCATATTTTAAATGGAGGAATCAGTATATAGCTTCCGAAGATAAGTTATCTCCTTTTTTTGGAGCTGTATATGATGAATTCAAATTCACTAACAAAATTTATAACTATTTCATTCATCCGCAATGGGATAGTATTGGTTCACCCACATTATACGCCAAATTGATTTTTGTTGCCTATGAACAAGAGGTTGCTATTATAGAGCTTATCGGAGAATGGAATGATCTGATTAATAATGACATCATGTGGCTTAAAAATGAGCTATTAAACCCTTTGTTGTCCAATGGCGTGCGACGATTTGTGCTCATGTGCGATAATGTACTGAACTTTCATGGTGAAGACGACTGTTACTATGAGGAGTGGTGGGACGACATCAAAGAAGAAGACGGCTGGGTAGCTATTCTAAATACAAGAGAGCATGTTGAGGATGAAATGAAAAAAGTCGGAATTCAGTATTATTTGCACTTTGGAGATAAATTTGCAGACATAGAATGGCAGGGCACGACACCCATCCCTTTAATTCAATCAATAGATGCCTTGGTTAGGGGACAAATTAAAAAACTAGATTATTGAGTACACATAGATCAGGATTTATAAACATTATAGGCAAACCTAATGCGGGGAAATCATCCTTAATGAATGCGCTTTTAGGTGAGAAGATGTGTATTATATCGAGCAAACCACAGACTACCAGACATCGGATTTTTGGGATTATGAATGATGAGGGCTATCAAGCTGTTTTCTCAGATACTCCCGGTTATATAACAAGCACCAGTTATAAGATGCAAGAAGCTATGAACAAACAGGTGCTGACTATTTTTGAAGATGCTGATGTCATTTTGATGGTGCATGATGTGGCTGGGACAGAGAGTATTGACAAGCGAGTAATGAAGCGTCTAGCCAAAATGGAAGTACCTATTTTTTTAGTTTTAAATAAAATCGATTTAGTAGATAAGACGAGGCTTGAGGAGATAGAAGTGGAGTGGAAAGAAAAGTTTGATTGGACTAAGATATTTCGAACCTCAGCTTTAGAAAAAACAGGTGTAGAATCGCTTAAGCAAGAGATTATCGATGCGCTGCCAGAAGGACCAGCGTATTATCCTAAAGATCAGCTGTCTGATCGCCCTCAGCGCTTTTTCGTGAGTGAGATTATCAGAGAAAACATACTTGATTTGTATCATCAAGAGATTCCTTATGCTTCAGAGGTTATTGTAACAGAATACAAGGAAAAAGAGAAAAATGGGAAAGCTATTGTTCATATATATGCCCAGATTTTCGTCATGCGAAAGTCCCAGAAAATGATCATGTTAGGAAAGGGTGGTTCGGCTATAAAACAGTTAGGTATCGAGTCTAGGAAGGATATAGAGTCATATCTGGGCTGCCAAGTATTTTTAGAACTTTATGTAAAGATTCGAGAAAAGTGGCGAGATGATGATCGCACGTTGAAATCTTTTGGATATTTGCAGTAAATATTAATTATGTCATCGGTAGTTGCAATAGTTGGGAGGCCCAATGTCGGGAAATCAACCTTATTTAATCGTCTTATAGGAAACCGCAAGGCTATCATAGAGGACTTCAGTGGTGTTACAAGAGATAGGATTTATGATACGGCTGAGTGGAATGGTAAGAGTTTTACTACCATTGATACAGGAGGATTTGTACAGGGTTCAGACGATGTTTTTGAAGCGGCGATAAGAGAGCAAGCCCTGATCGCTATCGATGAGGCAGACCTCATCTTGTTTATGGTTGATGTCACCACTGGCATAACAGATTTAGATGATCGACTAGCAAAGATTTTAAGAAAATCGCCTAAGAAGGTCATGCTAGTCGTTAACAAAGTAGATAACCATCGGCGACAATTGGAAGCAAATGAATTTTGGAGTTTAGGCTTCGAAGAAACTCACTTTTTGAGTTCGATTACTGGATCGGGTACTGGAGAATTGCTGGATGTAATGGTAGAGCTTCTTCCAGATCGTCCGCCTATGCATGAAGATTTAGCAAAGATTGCCATTGTGGGGCAGCCCAATGTCGGGAAATCATCGCTTACCAATGCATTATTAAGTGAAGACAGGCACATTGTTACGGATATTGCGGGTACGACTCGAGACTCCATACACTCGGTGTATAATAAATTTGATAAGAAGTTCTTATTAATCGATACCGCGGGGATTAGGAAGAAAGCTAAGGTGCATGAAAATATAGAGTTTTATTCTGTTTTACGAGCGATTAATGCCATAGAAGAAGCCGATGTTTGCTTGTTGTTGATTGATGCGCAAACCGGTGTGGAAGCTCAGGATATGGCTATATTTAGTTTGATAAAAAAACGGAAAAAAGGACTGGTTATCTTAGTGAATAAATGGGATTTAATCGAAAAAGAAACCAATTCAGCCAGGGATTTTGAAAAGGAAATAAACCGAAAAATTTCTCCCTTTGTTGACGTGCCCAAAATATTTATCTCAGCATTGGACAAAACCAGAATACATAAAGCGGTCGATATAGCTTTAGAAGTTTACAATAGACGTAGCTCTAGAATATCAACCTCAGAATTAAACGAAGTCATGTTGGATGTTATAGAGAAAAATCCACCACCCTCGCATCGAAATAAATTTATTAAAATAAAGTATGTGACTCAGCTTCCTACAGAGTTTCCTTCATTTGCATTCTTTTGCAATTTCCCAGAATACGTCAAACAATCTTATCGACATTTTCTAGAGAATCAGATGAGAAAGCACTTTGATTTTACCGGAATTCCCATTAGTATTTACTTTAGAGCTAAATAATTAGTATGGAAATTATCAGCACTGAATTTAAAGATGTGTATATAGCCCAGCCACGTGTTTTTGGTGACGAACGGGGTTATTTTATGGAGTCATTTAATTTAAATCATTGGAAAGACATTTTACCGAACAGTGTTTTTGTTCAAGATAATGAATCCAGATCGACGAGAGGAGTATTGAGAGGTATGCACTTCCAAAAACCACCGCATGCTCAAGCTAAGTTAGTACGAGTTATAGAAGGGCGAGTATTGGATGTTATCTTAGATATACGTAAATCTTCGGATACTTATGGACAATATTTGGCTGTAGAATTATCAGCAGAGAATAAAAAGCAATTGTATGTTCCTCGAGGTTTTGCCCATGCTTTTGTGGTATTGAGTGAATCGGCCTTATTTAGCTATAAGTGCGATAATTTTTACAACCAGGCGAGTGAAGGAGGAATCCATCCTTTAGATACGACATTAAATATTGATTGGCAAATAGATCTTGATTTAATCCAATTATCTGCTAAGGATGCTGAACAATCCAAGTGGGGTGAGCATTATATCTTCGAATAAATAAAGCTTATGATCCGAATAATGTACAATGGGCTTGGAGGACAGGTAGGCAATGCCATTCAAACAGCATTGAGAAAAAACGATACTTTTCTTGGTTTAGGTTTATCCATTAATGAAGCAGATTTAATGGAGCCAGAAAGTATGAGGACATTATTTATTAAGCACAAACCTCAGTATTTTATACATGCAGCTGCATATACAGCGGTGGATAAAGCTGAAGAAGATCGAGCCGTTTGTCATCAAATCAATGTAAAAGCTACGGAAACCATTGCGGAGTTATGTTTACAATATGATTGTCGTCTCATATATCTTTCCTCCGATTATGTATACCATTCTATAGAAGGAAAACCGATCAGCGAGGAGGATAGTAACACACCCAAAGGCTATTATGCACAAACCAAATGGGAAGGAGAACTAGCTATCCAAGGTATATTGACAGATTACTATATCTTCAGAACGAGTTGGGTGTATGATCCTTTTGGCCATAATTTTGTTAATTCAATGCTACGATTGGGAGCAACAAGAGATCGTTTAAATATTGTGGATGATCAAAAAGGAGCACCCACTTATGCGCCAGATATAGCTCAAGCCATACTGCAGGTTGTCCAACAAAATGCTTTTGAAAATAAGGATGCCTATGGAGTGTATAATTTAACCAATCAAGGAGTAACAGATTGGGCAGATTACGCTAGATGTATATTCGAATTAGAGGGCGTTAATTGTAGCGTAAAAGGTATCAGCACAGAGACATATGCTGCGCCAGCACCAAGACCTAAATGGAGTGTTTTAGATGGAACAAAATTGAAAGAAACCTTCCAAATCCAGTTGCCACATTGGGAAGAAAGTCTTAAGCGATGCTTAAACGCAAGAAAAAATAGAAGTAAAATACCAGAGGGCGTATAAATTTTTAAAGAACCTTTGCGTTTTATACTAAAAAAGCTTTAATGTCTTCACAAAGAGCACTAATTATGAAGATGTTTAGCTAAATTAACATTGTAAATTATAGTATTTGAACCAAAAGATATATATCCTATTTTTTCTGTTGATCTATGCTTGGAACCTTTCGGCAACCCATAACCGGGCAGGAGAGATAACCTACAAGCAAATTGGCCCCCTGACCATAGAAGCTACTATTACGACGTATACCAAGGCTTCCAGTACTTCTGCCGATAGAGACAGTTTAACCATAAACTGGGGAGATGGTACGAGCACCTTACTGGATAGAGATAATGGTAATGGTGATATCATTACAGGGCAGGACATTAAAATTAATTATTATCGTGGTACACACACCTATGCCAGTCGCGCGAGTTACACACTCTCGTTTCAAGATCCAAACAGAGTAAGCAATATATTAAATGTAAATTATCCTAATTCGGTCGAAATCCCTTTCTATTTGGAGACGACCTTTACCTTGTTAAACGCACAATTTGAAGGCTTAAATAATTCAGTTCTCTTGCTACAGCCTCCCTTGGATTTTGCCTGCCTTGGACAGCGATTTATACATAACCCTACAGCTTTCGATGCAGATGGAGATAGTATATCTTATGAGTTAATTATTCCGATGGAAGGAGAAGGCATTCCGGTCTCTAATTACCAATTTCCAGATCAGATAGGCCCCAATGCTTTAGAGAATATAATCAGTCTAGATGCCTTGACTGGAGATTTTGTCTGGGATGCCCCGCAAATTGCAGGAGAATATAATATAGCTTTAAAAGTAAACGAACACAGAAATGGGACTATTATAAGTAGTACTATTCGTGATATGCAAATCTTTGTAGATATCTGCAATAATCAGCCTCCCGTCATTGAAACCATCGATGAAATATGCGTAGTAGCCGGTGAGAAAATTGATATCCAATTAAACATAAATGATTTGGATGAAGGTCAGCAGGTTATTTTATCTGCCACTGGAGGACCTTTCTTTGTAGATCAATCAAAAGCGGTGATAAGTGGACCAGATGAATTTACTACACCGCCTTTTACTGCACAACTCATTTGGCAAACCAACTGTAGCCATATAAGAGAGCAATTTTATCAGGTGGTTATTCGGGCTCAAGACGATTTTGGGGCCTTAGGCCAAGGTTTAGTTACCTTAAAAACCATTCGAATCAAAGTTTTAGGTCCGCCTCCAGAAAATGTGGAATCAGCCAAAGTTATGAATGCTGTCTTTTTGACATGGGATAAACCCTACCATTGCGATTTAGCAGCTACAGAAAAATTTGTAGGGTTTAGTGTTTGGCGGAAAGAAGGCAGTAATCCAAATGTGCCAGAGGAATGTTTTAATGGATTAGATGGAATGGCTTATGAGAAAATAGAGTTTATAACCAACGAATTTGAAGACGATAAATACACCTACACCGATGAAACAGTAGATTTAAGTAAGATTTATTGCTACCGGATAGTAGGTGAGTTTGCAGAGCTCACAGACGATGGAATTTCATTTAATAGAGTGGAGAGTATTGCGAGTGAAGAAACATGTATCCAACTTACGAAAGATGTGCCTTTTATAACTCAGGTTTCTGTGGCTGAAACATCAGATGTAGATGGTAAAATAGATGTGGCGTGGATAAATCCTGCGGCTTCAGACTTTGATACGTTATTGTTACCAGGTCCTTATCAATTTGAGTTGAAACGGGCAAGCCTTGGTTCGGCTTTTGAAACCATACAAACATGGAATGAATTAGTGTATTCTGATTTTACTATCAGTAATTATGAAGACAATGGTTTAAACACAAGAGATCTTCAATATGTATATCAAATGCTTATCCAGCCTGTAGGTGATACCAAAGCGTCTACAGCAGCAAGCAGTGTGTTTTTGAATGTACAAGGGAATGATAAACGAAATATGTTGTCTTGGGATGTCCAAGTTCCTTGGCAAAACTATTTGCATTACATCTATAGGTTTAATGACGATGTATCCAGTTTTGAATTGATTGACTCCAGCACTACTAATGCTTATACAGACTTTAATTTAGAAAATGGACAAGAGTATTGCTATTTTGTTTCCACGATAGGTACCTATGGTATGACGGGTTTCCCAGAACCCATCATTAATGATTCGCAGGAAAATTGTGGTACACCTGTAGATTACTACCTCCTTGTCCACCAGATCTCAACTTGTTTTCCATTTGTGATTTGTTAGCAGAAGACCCAACGGCAGAAGAACTATATAATACCTTGAGTTGGAGTTTAGAGCTTTTAGAGTGTCCTGAGAATGAAGATGTGGTTGCATTTAATATTTACAGCTTAAACGTACAAAATGGATTATACGAATGGCTCGCTGAAATTCCTGTGGGTGAGTTTGTGTATGAGGATTTTAGAGAAAATATAGTTTCTGGGTGCTATAAGATTAGCGCACTAGATGAAGTAGGCAATGAAAGTATGCTATCATCGGCGATTTGCGCAGAATCTTGTGCTATATATGAACTGCCTAATACTTTTACTCCCAATGCAGATGGATCTAATGATCTTTTTGTACCTAGGAAAAACCTATTTATAGAGTCGGTAAACTTTACAGTGTATAATCGATGGGGGAATTTGATATTTGAGACGAATGATCCTGAACTAAATTGGAATGGAAATGCATTAAATGGAAATCCAGTAGATGATGCAAGCTATTACTATGTTTGTGAGCTTTTACAAACTGTCGATGGAGAACTAGTGGTCGTCGACCTGCTGGAAGGGTATATTGAGGTTCTAAGATGATTAAACTGAGGGTATAATATTTTTAAAAATAAACTTTATGCACTCAATAAAAAATGGCCAAGTTTAATCATATTAATTGTGTTTAGGGTAAAGCTCACACTTAATTGGTTTTTGACACCTGTAAATCTAGTCTTGGGTCGAATTTAGTGTTATCATAATTTAATTGAGAACAACAATTCCTAATTTACGGCAGTGAAAAATCATTCAATCACCTACTTATTTATCAGAAACTTTTGAAATTTGGCTTTTAAGAAAGTACAATTGATGGTCTGAGATGGCAAGTTTTAAAATAATGAAAAGTAAAAAGATCAGATTGGTATTTCCCCCAAAAAAAAGTTAGCAAAATAAACTCCTTTGCTGCACAACTTATTTTGTACTGATTTAGAGGTCAAATATCAAGATTCCGTGAATATGCACAAAGCAGATTCATTTCCAACATAGTTGAATAAGCATAATAATTAATTTAGTTTATGGCAGTTAATGTAGATGCATTAGTTGTCTGAGGAATCTATGTATTGATTTCAGATTTTTTTTGATAATAGTTAATAATGATACTAAATAAACACAGTCAGCAATTAACACAAGTAGATTCACAACCTGCTTCTAAAGCTATGCTTCATGCCATTGGATTAACAAAAGATGATTTTAGAAAACCATTTGTAGGCATTGGAAGTACAGGCTATGAAGGTAATCCTTGTAATATGCATTTAAACACATTAGCAGAACTCGTAAAAAAAGGAACTAATGATGCAGATATAGTTGGTTTGATTTTTAATACAATCGGCATAAGTGATGGCATATCTATGGGGACGCCTGGGATGCGATTTTCATTACCATCCAGAGATATAATTGCTGATTCAATGGAGTCTGTAGTAGAAGCAATGGCTTATGATGGTCTTATCACAGTTGTTGGTTGTGATAAGAATATGCCAGGAGCACTAATGGCAATGTTAAGATTAAATAGACCTTCAATTTTAATTTACGGAGGAGCTATAAAATCGGGTTGTTACAAGAATAAAAAACTAGATATAGTTTCTGCTTTTGAAGCATATGGGAAAAAAATTGTAGGAGAGATAGATCAAATGGAATATGATAGTATCATTGAGAATGCTTGCCCTGGAGCAGGAGCTTGTGGCGGAATGTATACTGCTAATACCATGGCTTCAGCAATTGAAGGATTAGGTATGTCATTACCATATAATGCATCTAATCCTGCAGATAGTGTCTTAAAAAAACATGAATGCAAAATTGCAGGTAAAGCCATAAAAAAGCTACTTGAATTGGATTTAAAGCCTCGAGATATTGTGACAAAAAGATCAATTGATAATGCCATTCGATTAGTTACAGTTCTAGGTGGTTCTACTAATGCTGTTTTACATTTTTTAGCCATTGCCCATGCAGCAGAAGTCGATTATACTCTAGATGATTTTCAAGCTATTTCTGATGCAACGCCTTTACTAGCTAACCTAAAGCCAAGTGGTAAATATTTGATGGAAGATCTTCACAAGATAGGAGGTATTCCATCCATAGTAAAATATTTGATTAAAGAAGGTTTAATAGATGGCACTTGTTTGACAATTACAGGGGACTCTTTAGAGGAAAATGTCAAAGATGCCAAGGATATTGATAAAACACAAGATATAATAAAACCAATCACAAGTCCGATTAAACCAACTGGCCATCTCAGGATTTTAAAAGGAAATTTGGCTTCCGAGGGAGCTGTGGCTAAAATAACAGGAAAAGAAGGTAAGCTCTTCTCGGGTATTGCAAAAATCTATAATTCTGAAGAGGAGGCAAATTTAGGGATACAGTCAAGAGAGGTCCGCAAAGGGATGGTAGTAGTCATTAGATATGTAGGGCCTAAAGGAGGACCAGGAATGCCTGAAATGCTAAAACCAACTTCGGCCATTATTGGTGCAGGTTTGGGAAATGAAGTAGCCTTAATTACGGATGGTCGGTTTTCTGGCGGGTCTCATGGTTTTGTTGTTGGGCATATTTCCCCTGAGGCACAAGTGGGTGGCAATATTGCATTACTGAAAGATGGTGATACAATAACTATTGATGCAGTTAAAAACACCATACATGCTGATGTATCCGACGAGGAATGGAAGTTAAGAAGAGAAAAATGGGTACAGCCTCAGCTAAGAGTAACGAAAGGCACTTTATATAAATATGCTAAAACAGTATCGAGTGCATCGATTGGATGTGTGACAGATGTATATTAAAATAGGCAGGTTAGAATGGTTAAAAACAATGAAAAGAAGAAAATTAGTGGTGCTCAAGCCGTAGTAAAGTGTTTGATTGCTGAAGGCGTTGATTTAATTTTTGGATATCCAGGAGGAGCAATAATGCCGGTGTATGATGCATTGTATGATGTAGAGGAAGAATTAAAGCATGTTTTGACTCGACATGAACAAGGAGCAGTCCATGCAGCACAAGGATATGCAAGAGCTACTGGAAAAGTAGGTGTTTGCATTGCTACATCTGGTCCAGGTGCTACTAATTTAATTACTGGCATAGCGGATGCACAGGTTGATAGCACTCCACTTGTGTGTATTACTGGTCAAGTGGCAGCCCATCTTCTGGGCTCGGACGCCTTTCAAGAAACTGATGTCATAGGCATTTCAATGCCGGTTACTAAATGGAATTTCCAAGTAACAAATGCGCAAGAAATTCCTTTTGCTCTTGCTAAAGCATTCTTTATAGCAAGATCAGGCAAACCAGGCCCTGTACTTGTGGATATTACAAAAGACGCCCAATTTGAGCCATTTCACTTTAATTATACAACCTTCACTGGTATGAGAAGTTATTTACCTATACCAAAGTTCAATAAGGGAATGTGCGAAAAGGTGATTGAGCAGATAAATGAGGCAGAAAGGCCATTAATTTTGTTTGGGCAAGGTGTTATACTTGGAAATGCGGAAAGCGAATTTAAAGACTTCATTGAAAAATCTGGTATCCCTTCAGCATGGACTATACTTGGACTCTCAGCCTTAGATTCTGATCACTACTTGAATGTTGGAATGTTAGGCATGCATGGAAATTATGCTCCAAATAAATTGACGAATGAATGTGATTTGCTCATTGCTATCGGAATGAGGTTTGATGATCGAGTAACAGGTAATTTAGAAAAATATGCAAAACAGGCCCAAATTGTTCATATTGAGATTGATGAAGCTGAAATCAATAAAAATGTATTTGCAAATTATCCATTAATAGGGGATGTAAAAGAGATTCTACCTTATTTGACTGCGCATATCGAAGCAAGAACACATCCTGAATGGCTCCAGCAATTCAGAGAATTAGAAAAAGAAGAAATCGAAGCAGTTATATATCAAGAACTAAACCCAGTGGTTGATCAATTATCTATGGGCGAGGTTTTGAATTTAATCAATGAAGTTTCCGACAATAAAAATGTTATAGTTTCTGATGTAGGACAACATCAAATGATTACTTGTAGGTATGCTAAATTTAAAGCATCTAAATCTTCGATTACTTCTGGAGGTTTAGGCACGATGGGCTTTTGTCTGCCCGCGGCTATTGGGGCAAAAATGGGTGAACCAAACAAAGAAGTTATTGCTATAGTCGGCGATGGAGGTTTCCAAATGACACTTCAAGAACTAGGTACTATTTTTCAATTTAAAACAGCTGTTAAAATTATTCTTTTAAATAATGAATTCTTGGGAATGGTGCGACAATGGCAGGAATTATTTTTTGATAAGCGGTATGCTTCAACGACAATGATTAACCCAGATTTCCAAACTATTGTGGCTGGATATGGTATTGAAACTAATAAAGTAAAACAAAGAAAGTATCTCAAAGGAGCTATTAAAACTATGTTGGATTTTGAAGGCCCTTATTTTCTAGAGGTAATGGTAGGTAAAGAAAACAATGTATTTCCTATGGTTGCAACCGGAGATTCAGTGGCTGATATAAGATTAAAATAATGTATAAACTCAAAGAAAAATATACAATTTCTGTTTTTACCGAGGATGTGGTCGGCATTCTAAATAGAGTCACCATCATCTTTACTAGAAGGAAAATAAATATTGAAAGTATTGCGGCTGGCGAAAGTGAGCTAGATGGCATTTATCGATATACTATTGTTATAACAGAATGTGAGGAGAATGTAATAAAAATAATCAAACAGCTTGAAAAGCAAGTTGAGGTAATTAAAGCAGTGTATCATCTAGATAATGATGTTGTCTTCCAAGAAATTGCACTGTATAAGGTGAAAACTAGTGTTTTAGCTTCGGGAGGGAAGGCCGAAAATATTGTCAGAGCGCATAATGCGCGTGTTTTAACAGTGGAAACAGCATTTACAGTTTTAGAGAAAACAGGACATAAAGAAGAAACACAGAGTCTGTTTGAGGAACTGAAACCTTTTGGAATTCTTGAGTTTGTAAGATCAGGAAGGGTGGCTATAACAAAGCCCATGAAAACGCTTGCTTCGATTGTAGAAGCCATGGAAAAAGAAACAGAAAGCCAAGATAATATTTCTAATCTATTTAACTTAAAATGAAAATGAGCAATTATTTTAACAGTATTCCTTGGAATAAAAAAATAAGCGAACTTGGGAAGTGTGATTTTATGGAGCCAGAAGAGTTTGATAATGGAGTTAACTTATTGAAAGGTAAGAAAATTGTTATTGTTGGATGTGGATCGCAAGGACTAAATCAAGGATTAAACATGAGGGATAGTGGCTTAGATGTTTCATATTCCTTGAGAGCTTCATCTATAAAAAATGAAAGAGATTCGTTTATTAATGCTAAGGCACATGATTTTAAAGTAGGGACTCATAATGAGATGATTCCTTCCGCTGATTTGGTGATAAATTTAACGCCTGACAAACAACATACCTCTGTCATAAAGGAAATTGTTCCATTAATGAAGAAGGACTCAGTATTATCTTATTCTCATGGTTTTAATATGGTTGAAGAGGGAATGAAAATTAGAGAAGATATCACTGTGATAATGATGGCCCCAAAATCACCTGGAACAGAGGTTAGAGAGGAATTTATTAGAGGCTTTGGAGTGCCATCATTAATTGCTGTCCACTCAGAAAATGATCCAGAAAAAAAAGGACTTTTATATGCAAAAGCCTACGCAGTAGCTACTGGGGCCCATAAGGCAGGTGTCCTACATTCTTCGTTTGTGGCAGAAGTCAAAAGCGATTTAATGGGTGAACAAACTATATTGTGTGGAATGCTACAAACAGGTTCTTTATTATCATTTGATAAAATGATTGATAATGGAATAGCCCCAGGATATGCTGCAAAATTAGTACAGTTTGGCTGGGAGAAATTAACAGAAGCATTAAAACATGGTGGAATAACAAATATGATGGACCGATTAAATAATCCATCCAAAATTAAAGCTTTCGAATTATCTGAGGAACTTAAATCTATTTTAGCCCCTCTTTTTCAATTACATATGAATAATATTATGTCTGGCAAATTTTCTGAAAGGATGATGAAAGATTGGACAAACAATGATGTGGAGCTTCTTACGTGGCGAAAGCAAACCCAAGAAACATCTTTTGAAAAAAGTGAAACGACTGAAAAATATATTAATGAACAGACTTATTTTGATGCTGGTATTCTAATGATAGCTTTTTTGAAGGCAGGGGTAGAATTAGCATTTGAAACTATGACAGAAGGTGGAATCAAAGCCGAATCCGCATATTACGAATCTTTGCACGAAGCTCCTTTAATTGCTAACACTATTGCAAGGAATAAGCTTTATGAAATGAATAAAATTATTTCCGATACAGCTGAATACGGTTGCTATTTATTTAATCATGCATGCGAACCTTTATTGAGAGATTTTGTAGATGGGCTTGATAGTGAGGTTATCGGCATCCCATTTTCTTTATCGAATGAAATAGATAATGGTAGATTGATAGAAATTAACGAAAGTATACGTTCACATCCAATAGAAATAATTGGAACTAAATTGAGAAACTTTATGACATCAATGAAAGATTTAAGTTAGATATGGGACTATACTTTCCAAATTTAAATGATATTAGAAAAGCAGCCAATAGGATAGATGAAGTAGTTGTAAGGTCTTCATTGCAACGTAATGATTATTATTCTGAAAAATACAAGGCTAATGTTCTATTTAAACGTGAAGATTTGCAACAAGTTAGGTCTTATAAAATTAGAGGAGCATTTAACAAAATATGCTCTTTAAAGAAAGAAGAACTACGAAACGGAGTAGTTGCTGCCAGTGCAGGTAATCACGCACAAGGTGTCGCCGTATCTTGTTTTAAATTGAAAGCAAAAGGTTACATTTTTATGCCTTCACCCACTCCCAAACAAAAAATAGAACAAGTGAATATGTTTGGTCGAGGATATGTGGAAGTAAGACTCATAGGTGATAGTTTTGATGATGCATTGGCTGAAGCTAAATTATTTGCCGAAAAAAATAAATTAGTTTTTGTCCATGCATTTGATGATAAGAAAATTATTGAAGGTCAAGGAACTATTGGGTTTGAAATTTTAGAGCAGTCAAAGGACCCTATTGATTTTTTATTTCTTCCTATTGGAGGAGGTGGGCTGGCTGCTGGTGTTTCATCTGTGTTTTCTCAATTATCGAAGAAAACAAAGATTATAGGTGTAGAGCCTAGTGGTGCTCCCTCAATGCAAACTTCTATTCAAAATCAATCAACCGTTGAACTTGATAATATAGATATGTTTGTAGATGGTGCCGCGGTTAAACAGGTGGGTAAACTAAATTTTAGTATTTGTAAGGCAACTTTGCATGATGTTACCACCGTTTCTGAAGGTAAAATTTGCCAGACTCTTCTCGAATTATATAATAAACAGGCCATAGTTGTGGAACCGGCCGGAGCTTTAACCACAGCTGTACTTGATGACTATAAAGAGGACATTAAGAGTAAAACAGTGGTTTGTCTTATTAGTGGCTCGAATAACGATATTACCCGGACTGCAGAAATTAGAGAACGAGCTATGTTACATGCAGGACTAAAGCACTATTTTATTATCCGTTTCCCGCAAAGAGCAGGTGCTTTAAGGGAGTTTTTAAATGAAGTTCTGGGGCCCCAAGATGATATTACTCATTTTGAATATTCTAAAAAGCATAATAGAAATTCGGGTCCAGCAGTTGTGGGAATTGAAATTCCCCATTCGGATGAGATAGATAGACTCAAAAAGAGTATGATTGAAAAGAATTTTTTTGGAGAATATCTTAATGAAAGCCCAAATCTTTTTCAATTTCTAGTCTAAATTTTTAATCTTATTCAAATCTAAGGTTGTTGATATGTCGCTCAGAACAAAGGAGGTGTAGAGTTTTATTTTCTGCTATTTGTATGTTTTCCATGAATTCAAACACACTAGCACCTTATTCAGATTATAATTATTTATACATATCCTATCTTTTATCTAGATTAACCAAACATAATGTGGTTTCAGTTTACTCGATTGAGTTAGCGTTCCAAAACACATTTTAAAAATCGAATATAGATGATAAAACTTAGCTTATCAAATACTCAAATTTGTAAAGAAGCAAATATATTTTCTCTCAATAGGGCATTCAATTCTCTTTGTTTAAGATATACTTTACTTCTGCTATTAACTTTCTTTACGAAGTTAAATTTGTCTATTGCTTGCGATGAAGCTTCAGCAACTTTAATATCGACAGTTGATCTAGGTGGAGGTGAAACGGAATACACTTTTGATATTTGTATTGAATTTCTTGGTATGGAGGGATCTCCAGAATGGTTTGGGGTTGATTTTGATGGTTCTGACGTTGATATTGTTTCATTTTCTCCTCCAGACTTGACAACAGGTACTTCAGATTTATATACAGGATCAATTGAAGCTGGAACGGATGAAGTACGTTGGACAACATTGGAAGCTTTTCCATCGCATGATGATGAACTTTTGTGTTTTACAGCAGTAATAGTTATAACAGGCAGTCCAAGTTCAATTGTTGTAGATGTTCATGATGATCATCCAGCTGATGATTGTCATATTGCAATTCCTCTTGCCTGTGATGATACCTTCGCAGGTGGGTTAAATATAGATTTTGATGGTTCTGCGCAAAGTATCGCAACTAGCTATGATATTCCAGATGGTACTACTATTGGTTTTGAAGAAGATGGAACAGCTATTTTACCTACACCAGGCGATGGAAGTTATCCAGCGGGAGTTGCATTAGCTATTTTTGATTGTGACCCTATTGCAAATGGATGTGACCTGGATGACCCGGCAACATTTGGTGCTTCATCTACTTGTCCTTGTTTTTTAGGTTTAGATGTGATGCCTACCAGTGATACAAATAATGGAGGTTATTCTAGTAGTTTTCCTACTGAGTCAACCTTATGGGTTATCGTGATTACACTAGATTATGTCAACTGTGATGTAAATCCAAAAGAACTGGACCCGGACTTTAATGATGATGGGTGTTTTGATTCTGGAGATTTAATTGTACTTAATTATCTTGTAGACTCTCCTTGTGAGTGTGATAACCCGGTTTGTGGTGGGATGCATTATTGCTCGGCGGCTGAAGCGCAATCAAGCTATGATGGGGCAGGATTAGATGCTATATATGTAATATCGCCACCTTTACCATTTTCCTCAGGAACTTCATATACTCTTTGCTGGGAATACACAACTGGTGCTTCCGAAACTACTGTAGGTTTTGTTAATGCAATTGAATATTTAGATTTTGATTGCGATTTTGATAGAGTCTATAACGTTTATGAATCAACATGTGGAGCTGAAGTATCAAGTTCTGGACCAGCTAGCGTTGGGTTTGATGGATTAGAATATGATGTGTCTTCAAACACAGATTACACTTTTTGTGTTACTGTTACGGCAACAAATAATAATTGTGTTGAATTAGCAAATACCTATGTTTGGTTATATGATGCTGATGGAGGAGAAACTGGATGTGGAACATGTTCTGATCCTTGCACTGAGGATGGAATGGCTAGTGTAGCTACTTATGATGATAGAACATATTCTTCATGCTGGACACCTGATTGTGCCATTAATGGGGCCGCTGAAATCACAAATTGTTTTGAGGTGGTTTCAGATGCTACAGGTTTTGTAGGAATGGTGTTAGGAGGAACGATTTCTGGGTTTTTATGTTTTCCAGAAGATTATGATCCTACATGGACATTAAGCGAAGGTTGTGGAGCAACCATCGCTAATCCCAACCCAAATGTAAATGGTCACTTGATTGGATTTAATCCTGAATACACTGGACTCGATCCTAATACCACTTATATTTTATGTCTAACTGTACAAATCCCAGCGGGGTGTAGCATGAATGCTGATTTAGGCGATGAGTTATGCATGGATTATTATGGTTCTGGGTGTGTGGTGACACTTAATTCTGACGGTATGGATGGCCAAGTTTGTAAAGATGATACGACACCACTATCAGAAACAACCAATTGGACCGGGGATACCAATCAGGAAACCATTGGGTTCTTGGTATTTTGTGATCCACCAGTATTGCCTCTTACACAAGCATATTCAGATGCAAATGCACTTGATGCAATTCTAGAAGACTTTGACGCCATAGGTTTGGAAATAGACATGAATGGTAATTATGTCGATCCATTTGATGATACACAAATTTGTAGTGGCGGTTCTATTTATCTGGTCCCAATAACAATATTTGAAGTTTCTGGTGGATCATTTGTTATTGATTGGGGATGCTTTCTTACAGGAGATGTTTTAGAGGTTGAATTAGGAGTTGCTCCAATGGTTATGGTAACCGCTGATCCTGCCGCAATTTGTGAAGGGGAATCTTCTGATTTAACGGCAACTGGTGGAGGTACTTATGAGTGGGAGACAACAGAAACTACTCCTACTATAACAGTTACACCTACAACTACAACAACCTATTTTGTTACAGTAACAGACGATGCAGGATTTTGCGAAACAATTGAGAGTGTAACTGTAACTGTTGACCCTGCAGATACACCGACCTTTGATCCAGTAGGGCCATATTGTGAAGGTTCAACGATTCCAGAATTACCGACAACGAGTACCAATGGATACGATGGGACATGGTCACCAGCGATAGATAATACAATGACAACGACCTATACATTTACTCCAGCAATGGATGAGTGTGCAGAAGAAGTTACGTTAACCATAACAATAGACCCTGCAGATACACCGACCTTTGATCCAGTAGGGCCATATTGTGAAGGTTCAACGATTCCAGAATTACCGACAACGAGTACCAATGGATACGATGGGACATGGTCACCAGCGATAGATAATACAATGACAACGACCTATACATTTACTCCAGCAATGGATGAATGTGCAGAAGAAGTTACGTTAACCATTACAATAGACGCTGTAGATACACCGATCTTTGATCCAGTAGGGCCATATTGTGAAGGAGAGTCGATTCCAGATTTACCGACAACCAGTACAAATGGATATGATGGCACCTGGTCACCCGCTATTGATAATACAATGACCACTACTTATACATTCACACCAGCTATGGATGAATGTGCAGAAGAGACTACTTTGACCATTACGATAGATGCTCCAGAAATACCGACTTTTGATCCAGTGGGACCATATTGTGAAGGAGAGTCGATTCCAGATTTACCGACAACCAGTACAAATGGAT
>JAHDHQ010000024.1:56857-66678 GCA_020631235.1 Saprospiraceae bacterium
CGACTTTTGATCCAGTGGGACCATATTGTGAAGGAGAGTCGATTCCAGATTTACCAACAACAAGTATTAATGGTTATGATGGAGTATGGACGCCTTCTATTGATAATACTACAACTACGATATATACATTTACGCCAGTAATGGGAGAGTGCGCAACAGAGACAATGTTAACTATTGTTATAGAGGAACCAACAGATCCAGAATTCTCTATAGAAACTAATTATTGTGTTGGTGATACGCCAGAAATACTGAGTGGAACATCTGATAATGGAATTGAGGGAACTTGGATACCGGCAGTTATAAATACCACTACTCCAGGAATGACAAATTATACATTCACACCTGATGAAGGATGTAATGCTGAATTTGTGCTTGTTGTAACTATAGATGATTGCGGTTGTGATGATCCAGCTATGCTAACTATAGATCCGATTCCTGCTACATGCGAAACTGATGTTGTAAATCTTATTGGGACACTTTCAGGAAGTGCGACAATGATTACTTGGTCAAGTGACGGGGATGGAATGTTTGATAACAATATGATTACTAATCCAAATTACACATTTGGAGCCGGAGATATTGCAAATGGTAATGTTACAATATCAGCAATGACAGACGATCCTGATGGAGCCGGACCTTGTTCGGCAGTCTCAACAGATATTATAATTACAATTTTAGCATTAGAAAGTCCATTATTCATAATTGATGACGAATATTGTGAGAATGATATAGCCGATGTTTTACCTGGAATTTCTGATAATGGAATTATGGGAACATGGATTCCATCTAATATAAACACTTCATTACTAGGAGTTACATCATATGTATTTAATCCAAACTCAGATGAGTGCGCTACTTCATTTACCTTGAATGTTACCATTGAAGAGGAATTTGATCCGGTATTTAATATTGAAAATATCTACTGTGAAGATGATGTTGCTGATTTATTGCCAGATATGTCTGACAACGGTATTGACGGATCTTGGAACCCTCCGAATATAAATACAATTAATGTTGGAGTTTCCGTATATACTTTTACTCCAGATATGGATGAATGCGCTTCAGAATATTTACTAACTGTAACGGTTGATGAATCTATAATTCCAGAATTTGATGGCATAAATGATATATATTGTGCAGGTGATGTTCCTGATGTTTTGAGTGGAACATCAGATAATGGAGTTAACGGATCTTGGTCACCTAGCTTAATAAATACTTCATTTACAGGAGTAACATCATATTTATTTACACCTGATCTAGAATTTTGTGCAGATTCATACACATTAACCGTATCGGTATTACCTTTAGAAGATCCATTATTTGATATTGAAGACGAATACTGTATTGACGATCCTGTAGATATGTTACCATTAATTTCGATAAACGGAGCTGTTGGAACATGGTTTCCAAATACAATTGATGCAAGTACTCCCGGGACGTCATCGTATGTGTTTACTCCCTCAACAGATTGCTTTAATAGCTATACATTAAATGTCACTGTTGAAGATTGTGGTTGCTTAGACCCAGCTATGGTTTCTGTCGACATGGTGGGTCCGATTTGTGAAAATGAAATAATTAATTTGAATGCAACTATTGCAGGCAGTGCTTCAAGTGTGAGTTGGACGAGTTCAGGAGATGGAATGTTCTCAAATTCAAATAGCGAGGATCCATCCTACACATTGGGAGCAAACGATATTAATAATGAAGTTGTTGTTCTAACAGCAACTACAGATGATCCAGATGGAGCAGGACCTTGTTCACCTTCAGCTAGTAGTATTACAGTTACGATATTATCATTGGTGGATCCATTATTTACACTTGGGATGGAATATTGTGTAGATGATATGCCATCTGCATTACCAGCTAACTCTGATAATGGATTAGTTGGAACATGGTCCCCGAATGTCATAAACACAAGTGAAACAGGGAGTTTTGATTATATTTTTACTCCAAATGATTACTGTACAAATCCTTTTACATTAAATATTGATATAAATAATTGTGATTGCGATAACCCTGCTACAATATCAATAAATTCTGTTTCCCTTATATGTGCTAATGAATCCTTAAATCTTGAGTCGGTGCTTGGAGGAGGAGGCAGTGTTGTTACTTGGTCAAGTACTGGTGATGGAAGTTTCCTAAATGAAAACAGTCTAACAACAACATACACTCCAGGTAATCAAGATATTCTTAATGGGATGGTAGATATAAGCATTTCTACTGACGATCCAGATGGAGCAGGGCCGTGTGAAATTGCTTCAGAAAATATTACTATAACTATTGTTCCAGTACTTGATCCGGTATTTAATATTAATGATGAGTATTGTATTGATGATGTCCCGGATGATTTGTTAGCAATTTCGGATAATGGTATAAGTGGTACTTGGTCTCCTTCAAGCATATCTACAAGTAGTCCTGGGCTTGTCAACTATATTTTCACTCCGACAGATAATTGCAATAATGAATTCACTGTTGAAGTTGAAATTATTGATTGTGGATGTATGGATCCAGCTCTGATAAGTATAGAAGATATAATGCCTATATGTGAAGGTGAATCTATTGAAGTTACCGCTATTTTAGGTGGAAGTGCTTCTACTAGCACATGGAGCACAAATGGAGATGGTACTTTTAACAATGTAATGCTGAGTAATAGTATTTACACACCAGGTATGAATGATATACTAAATGGTTCAGTAACGATATTAGTTACTTCAGATGATCCTGATGGAGATGAGGCTTGTAGTGCTGCTGAAGCAAGTATTGTAGTAAGTATAACGCAAAAATTAGATCCAGAATTCACTTTAGAAAACCAATATTGTCAAAATACATCAGCAAACTTGTTGCCAAGTATCTCTGAAAATGGTTTGACTGGTACCTGGTCACCATCTATTGTTTCTACTGAGGTAGTTGGCATTACAAACTATATATTTACTCCTGATGCGAATCAATGTGCGTCTTCTTATGAGATTGCTATTGAAATTATTTTGGCTGGAGAATTAAGCTTTGACATTAATGATTTATTCTGTCTTGATGATACTCCTGCCCCTTTGCCAGAATTCTCAGATAGCGGTATTATGGGGTCTTGGATGCCTAATTCAATTAGCACTAATATGGTTGGAACTAGTGCTTACATCTTCTCTCCAGTGGATGATTGTTATGATGATTTTGTTTTAAATGTTACCATCGAAGATTGTGATTGTAACAATCCTGCATTAATTGATGTTATAGCTTTATCAATGATTTGTGAAGGAGAATTACTGAGCTTAGAAGCAATTCTGGGAGGAGGAGCAAATAGTGTTTCATGGATGACTGATGGTGATGGAGTTTTTGCAGATGCATTTGCTGAAAACACAAGTTATACACCTGGAATAGATGATATCAATAACCAATCTGTAATCATAAGTGGCGTTACCAATGATCCGGATGGCACTGGACTTTGTGTGCCTGCAACTTTTACATTAAATGTTTCGATTATGCCGACTCCAGAAACTTTAATTTTAGATCCTATTATCTATTGTCAGGGAGATGAAGTTTTACCTATTAATATTGAAGGAGCAAATCTTACTTTTTATGATGAAATGGGAAATAGCTTGGGGATGATACCTCCTTCTATAAATTCAGACAATGCAGGTATGGTCACATACTTCGTAACACAATCAGAAAATGGTTGTGAGGGCGAACCAGCACAATTAGAATTAATTATTAATAGCTTGCCAGAAGTTAATGCTGGGGCAGACATGAATATTGGTTGTGAACAAACCTCGGTCTTTCTTGAAGGAACAACAAATTCGGTAAATGCAACAATAAATTGGGATGGGCCTAGTGTGCTAGGTAATAATGATACTGAAATAATAGAAGTTGATCAGGAAGGAGTTTATGAGTTTACAGTCCTAGATATGATGACTGGTTGCTCCAATGTCGATCAAGTTGAAGTGACGGCTATAGCCACAGAATTAAATGTGATTATTGAAATTCAAAATCCACTTTGTAACACATCAAACTTTGGGAGTGTAATTATAACTGAAATTACAAATGGCCAATCTCCGTTCAATATTTTCCTCGATGGAGTTGAACTTTTGGAAGAAGATTTGTTATCATTAGAGCTTGGAGAATACGAATTACTTATTGTCGACAATAATGGATGCGCTTTTGAAAGTAATATTACTATTCAACAGATTCAAAACTGGTCTCTTGATATACAAGCTGATAAAATAAATATTCAAGAAGGAGAAGAAGTAGAATTAACTGCAACGCTGCTTAACATTAATGAATCTGAAATTGCCTCTGTTAGTTGGATCTCAGATGAAACTGTCACTTGTGATGATTGTCTAACTACCCAAACTTCACCAAATCAAACAACAACTTATCAAGTAGTGGTAGAAGATATGAATGGTTGTACTGAATTTTTGGAAATCACCATTTTTGTAGAAGCAATCATTGATATTTTTATTCCAAATGTTATCTCAATCAATGGAACTTCAGAGAATAGTACTTTCTTTCCAGGAGCAAATCCGGATAAAATTGTAGATGTAGAGGTTATGTTAATTTATGATCGATGGGGAAATTTGATATTTGAGAATAATAACTTTCAAGCAAATGACCCTTCTGAAGGATGGGATGGAACATTTAATGATGAGTCTGTTGTTTCCGGCGTCTATGTCTATGTAATCAAAGCGTTAACAGTTGATGCAAAAGAATTAGTATTGGCAGGTGATGTGACTGTACTGGGGAAGTAGCTCTTAATAAATATTAGATTAATAAATAAATGAAGAATCCCCAATAAATATGACAGGAATTTTGGTTATGAATTTACGCTCAATTATTGCATGAGAACTAGAAGGAAGTTTGCATCAAAATTTACTATAAAAGCAATGTTTATCTGAATGAGTAAAGAAACATAAACTCACTCGAATCAGATATCACAAAGGAAACATCAGTTTTTGAAGAATGCAGAAGTGGTATTTGCCAAGGCGATGAAGAGTCCAAAGGAGCAAGCAGAGCAAGAGATAAACTACTCAAGACTAAGCGGATGTGGAAGTGGTTGAAGCGTAAAGGTTTCAAGTGAATAAGAGTTCACTTCGATGGTGTTAGGTACAGAGCGTGGGATCAAATTGAGTATGGATCGCAATAATAGAGCAACAGACAATGTCTTCATTGAAACATTGTGGAAAACCATCAAATACGAAAAAATCTATTTGAATCCACCCACTGATGGAAGAGTACTTTAAATATTATAGCTTTGAAAGAGACATTCATTGTGGATAAAACACCATCAGAAAAATACAGAAGTGGAGCTTAGTTTTTAACAATCTGATAGTTACTTACAAAGAAATATTATAATAATTGTTAATGTGATTTATTAGTCTAAATTTCTGATAAACCTGTCTTACAATTGGGGATACACCAAAATGTGGCAAAATAAAAAGGCTAACTTAACAATTTAGCTTTTTGAGCTTTGTTTAAATTCCGTTGGCGTCATTCCTGTAATCTTTTTAAAAGCATTATAAAATGAAGATTTCGAATTATACCCAGTCAATTCAGCAAGATACTCCATCGTGTAAATAGAATTTTGAGGGTTTTTTAGAAGATTTTGAGCTTCTTTGATTCTGTATTCATTAATAAATTGAGATACATTTACATTGTATTCTTGATTGATAAACTTTGATAAATATTTACTATTACTATCAACCATCTTGGCTAATTTTTGGAGGTTTAAGTTAGGGTCTGAATATATTTTTTGCTCTCGCATGACCTTAAGTAGTTTTAGATTTAGCCTTTTTTTCTGGTCTGGCTGTAAATATGGGTTATGTGCCTTCCGCTCAAGTAATTTATGGTGATGTTTAGCTTTATAGAGAAGCCAAACTAAATATAGGAGAACGAATATCCTCATGAATACTTTGATATCTGACAAGAGATTAAGCTGAAATAGATATAGCATTGAGAAAAGTAAAATATAACTTATAAGAAACTGCCATAACCATGAAATAGTAGCCTTGTTTAGATTTATTTCATCTAAGTTGCTCAAATAATTAAGTTTATAATCTTTAATAGATTTTGAAGATAAAAATGTATAGACGATGTTCTGAATTAAAAAAACAAAAAATAGTGCTATAAAGTTAGTATATCTTAACGCTGTTTCCAGTGAGATTGAGTTTTCACTATTCACTTCTATTTGATTTAATGCGATGTAAGCAAATACATTAATTATAAGTAAAAAGAAAGGGGGAATGAAATTATATATATAAGTTTCAAAGAAGGTCTTTTCTTTTTTTTGGAATGAAAAAGACTTAATATACAAATAGACCAAGGGCGAAATACTCAAAAGAGCTGGGAAAAATAAATAGGACATTATTGTTACTAGAACATTTTCTGTTTCAGCACCATAAAAATTAATTAGCGCGGTAGAACAAAAGATCAAAAAAATACATAGAAAATAAAAAGCGCCAAGTGTATAGTGTATTAGAGAGCGGAAATATCGCATGGCAGTTAATAGTATAAAACCGCCAAACGAAATTATAGAAACAGCAATTAAGATTATTAATTTAATATCCATTGAAGAGCCTTCTCATTTAAAAATTTATTGCCTTTTTAATTGAAATTAATAAAATGTTAAATTAATTGTTACCTAAGTTAACATTTGTGACATAAGAATTACAAGAATAGACCCAAATAATACATAAGTTTTGATTAAATCCCTTTAAAAGGTTCAAATTCAGTGAATCAGAACATGTTTAATCGATTGAAAATCAGACTTATAATTGATTTTAACATATATATTATAAGTTTACTAGTCTGAAAACTAATTATATTTTGGGAGGTTAGGTATTATTCTATTACTCGAGAAATGATAGAATAAGTTACACATAGATACTTCTCGAAAAGAGCTTTTTAAACCAACCTATAAATGAAAAATCTATTCAAAAAGATTAGATTAATTACTAACAAGTATATTGGTAATTCATCTATTCATCAAGCTAAACTTTACTTATTTCTTCTCATTATTTTAGGGTCTTTTAGTACAACAAAACTCTATTCTCAATGTCCAGCCATAGGTTCAGATTTTTGGTTTGCATCTCCGCAAGACGGACCATTCGATACTTCACAACCCTTGGGTTCGTTTGACAATCCGCTAACTGATTGGAATTCGGGAACGCCAAGTGTTCTGGAGGCAATAACAGATTGTCCAGGGCCAATCACCGTCAATTTTAGATCATGTTATTATAATACTGATGGCACTGATGGTGATGTAAATTGGGTTCAAGAAAACTTAAGTGATGATGTCACAATAAATGGAAATGGAGCATTACTTGAGAATTTGTCTGCAAGTTCAAAATGGTTGATCATTGCTGAACACAATAATTGGGTTATAAACGATATTACTTTGACTGGCTATAACGGGACTGATGGCGGAGCAATTGGAATATATGCTAGCACAAATGTAGTCTTAAATAATGTTGAATTTAATGGTAATCCGACAACTACGCCATTGCATATTGATGTTGGAGATAATTTTACCTATGGATATGGAAATACATCGGTTGAGCTTAACAATTGTTTATTTGCCAATAACCCACCAGGTGCAGAGACTGTTTCAACTGGGGCATTAGAAATTGAAAATACAGCAAATAGTGGAAGCTGGGAATTAGATGTTGACATAAACAATACAGACTTTCTTTGCAATAAAAGGGCAGGGTATGGTGGTGCTCTTGTTATAACAAAACTGCAAAATGCGTCTCTCACAACAGTTGATATCATTGGAGGAACCTTTGCAGGAAACCTAGCTTTTGGAACAGCAGGTGAAGGTGGAGCAATTTATAATTCTGGAGAAAATTCCTTTTTAAATATAGATGGTACTTCTTTTGTTTGTAATGAAGCTCAAGCTACGACAGGAACTGGTTCTGGAGGTGGAGCAATTAGAATATGGGATGGACCAATCGTTGATATTTCTAATTCAATATTTTATGGGAATCTTGCTTCAACAACGAGTGGTGATGGAGGAGCAATTGCTTATTCTGCTGCAGGTGGGACTGGACCATTTACCATTGATAATACATCTTTTATTAATAATACAGCAACTGTTGGAGGTGGAATATGGGCTGATGAAACTATAACACTTACAGGTGGATTCTTTTCAGGAAACGTCCCTGATGATTATGCTGGTGGTGGTGTTATTGATAATGGTGGAATTAATACAACTGGTGATGGGGGAATTACAGAATGTCCTGCATGTCCACCTTTACCCCTTTTAGGCTGTGATGCTTCTGGTTCAGACATTGCTTTAAGTTGTGACTACTTTTGCTCAAATGGCGAAACAGACCCTACGGGCGATGCTGATCTAACTATAGATATGACAAATTTTGTGGTCCCTAACTGTACTGATCCTTTAGATTATACATATACTTTTTTAGTTGTAAATGCGGCTGGTGAAGTGGTGTGTGAATTTGATGCAACAGATAATGATACTCAAGATCCTATGGGTACACCAGCATTTACAACAACCGTAGTTGGTACACCAGATGGTATCCCAGATGCAATGGATCCAGCAGTTCAACAAGCTAACTTGTGTAGTGGTCTGCCACCTGGAGATTATACAATAGTGGGCTTTCATTATTTAACAGCTGATTCACCTGATCCTATTGTTACTCCTTTTGTAGGACAAATGTTAAGCGATATAGAAGCATATCTTACTAATCCACCTACTGATCCTGTAGGATGTGGAGTAATTGGAAATGAAACACCTTTTGTAGTTTTAGAACCAATTATTGTAACAATTACTACTTCATGTCCTGCAATAGACGACGGAACATTTTTAGTGGATATCACTATCACTGGTGGATATCCTTTGGAAGCTGGGGCAGGTACTTATACAATAAGTTCTACAGGCTTTGATGCTCCGATTACATCATACACGTTTGGAACCCCTTTAACTGGAATAGTAGTGACATATGTTGCCGGAGATAATTTAGAAATAACAGTTACATCAGATGGTAATGGACTAAATGGTACCGATCCACCCGGCCCATTATGTGAAGATTGTATGTCGATTATAAAAATAGAGCCACATTTATTGTGTGTTATGTGTAATGAACCCGAAGCTGATATAGCTGATGGAGATCCAACGGATAGTGACGGAGATGGAGATCCACATACTTATACAATGTGTAACAATGAAGTTCCTCCAGGAACATTAACTATTGTTGCTGGAGATAACGCAATTGTAACTTCAGTTGATATTACTGGAGCTTCTAATGTAACTGGTATTACCACTATGTTGAATGACATTATTAGTGATGGTGACGCTATTGAAACCGGAACATTGACAAATACTGGAACAACAAATCAAGTTGTAATATATACCATTTGTCCCTATAATTTTGGACCTGATGGAATGGATAATATGGCTACTGGAGATGATTGTGTTGCGGTTCCAGGTGATGATGATAATGGACCTACAGATGAAGTTTTAGGAAGTTGTGTTACATACACTGTTACTATTTTACCTACACCGGAAGCGGAAATAACAGATGGTGATCCTACAGATAGTGATGGTGATGGCGATGCATCAACGATTACTTTTTGTAGTCCAGGAATGGCACCAGGGACTTTCACATTGATATCAGGAGTAAATGGATTGGTGACAAGTGTAGTAGCAGGGCCAAATATAGGCGGAGTAAGCACAGCTATGGATGATATCTTAACCAATGGAGCCACGATAGAACCAGGCACTTTAACAAATACTGGAACATCTTCGGAGACAGTAGTATACACGATATGTGCGTATAATGAGGGTCCAGATGGGACGGATAATATGGGGACTGGCG
>JAHDHQ010000025.1 GCA_020631235.1 Saprospiraceae bacterium
CAATATATGAGCACAATAAAAAAAAAAAGAGGCCGCCTACTTATGAGACAGCCTCTTTTATTTTATGATCAATGCTAATTTTTACTTAGCAATCATGATTTGTTCCATCTGGACATTACTATTAGCAGACTTTAATCTTACGTAATAGATTCCACTTTTAAATGTTTGTAAATCTATAGGTAAAATAACATCCATTTGTTCTCTTGTAATAGTCTTTCTATAAACATCAGAACCAGTTACATCAAAGATTTCTATAGTTATCGTTGGATCTATACTCGTCTTGATCTCTAGGTTAATCATCCCATTAGAAGGATTAGGGAATAATTTATAATCAATTGAGTTAGGTCCATTATTGACACTATTTCCTACATTATCTGGCTTGCTGTCACCAGTAGGTTCTTCGAATCCATCATACTCTATGCACTGCTCGTGACATACTTCATTGCCTTTGCAATCTGTTGCACACCATGTTCTGATAACTTTATAATTAGGGCAGCAATCATGCTCGAAAGCAAAATCTCCTAAATCAGATTCCACTTCTATTTCAGTATCTGTAGAGTTTTCTACAAAGTTTCCTTCATAGAAGAACCAACCACCGCTTCCAAAATTGGAATTAACATTATTTGCTCCTATACCTACCTGATAACCATAGTAATAACTAGCCGGAGCATGAGTTAGGTTAAGTAAAGACCCTGTAAAATCACCCAAACCAGTTAATGTACTGGTATTTTCTATTGCGTAGTAAGTCCAGTCTTCATGATAATTGTTATCATCATTGACTACACCACAATCATCTTTATATGATCCGCCAAGTGCAGACCAGTCGGTCCAATTATATCCTTCGCTTAAATTAAGCTCCAATAACCATTCACCTGCAGGATTATCAACACTTTGTAATGTAGCTGTTATTTGCGATGTTCCATCACTAAATACAGTATAAGAACCATCTACAATAGTATAATAGTTATATCCTCCATATACAAAACTAGGGAGATACATTGACCATGCTGGTGCACCATCACCGTAACAAACTATATCAGCATTGTTATCTGGTTGGAATAAAGAACAGAACTCTTCTGCATCATCAGGAATATCATCACCGATGGTTTCTTCTGTATACGTAATATTTACATTGTCATCACAATTATCTATCGCTTCCAATGTTGGAACTCCAGGTAAAGCATCTTCACAGTCTAACACCATGTTTTCTGGTAAATCACCTACAAAAACAGGTGCTGTATTATCATCAACGCTTATAGTTTGAACTACTGGGTTAGCTGAATTTCCGCATAAATCTGTAGCTGTGTATGTTCTTGTAATTACATAACACGTCTGGCAATTTTGATCTGGATAATTAATATCCTCACTAACGTTTACCGTAACATTATTGTCACAGTTATCTGAGGCAGTGGCTCCTTCAGCTGGGACAGTTTCATCACATTCGATTGAGATCTCAGCTGTTCCAGTCAATGTAATTACTGGCGCAATCTCATCATTAATTATGATAGCATATTGATATGTATTTACATTGCCACAATTATCTGATGCAGTATAATTATACGTAATTGTTTTCGGACAATCAGTATTAGATTCGCTAGTTTCTACAGTCACCACAACTTCATTATCACAGTTATCACTTGCTGTTAAACTTAAAGGCCCAGGCACATCTTCCGCACAATCAATGGTTTGATTTTCTGGACAATTGTTGTTAGCAACACAATCAAATACTGGTGCCGTTGTATCTTCAGTAGAAATGGTTACACACATTGGTTCACTTTCATTTCCACATGCATCTTCTAAAGACCAACATCTTGTAATGATTAGAGCATCTTCACATTGTCCAGTCTCTGTAGTTTCTCCTTCATAAATTAAAGTAACAGACGAACAATTATCGTCAAAACTGATCATAGACTCCATGTCTTCTACACTTGGAATTGAAGAATCATCTGAACATTCATACATACCTCCTGAAGGGAAGTTTGTAAAGAATGGAGCATCTTCGTCTACAATCTTTATGATTTGTTCAATGGTATCAGATACATTACCGCAAGCATCTTCTAACCAATATTTTCTAATAATATCATCTACACAGCCGCCTGAGACAGATTCATCCATGCAAAATACTTCTACGGGACATTCCTCACAATTTTCAAAGTATTCTGGAGTTGTTTCTTCACAAGAAGGAATGGCTCCATCATTACAATCTACATAAATGACAGGCTCTATATCTGTATCCCATACAGGAGCTATATTATCATTCTTAACAGTAATATTATAACTTATAGAAGAAGTATTACCACAAGCATCCGTTGCAGTGTAAGTTCTAGTTATGGTTTCTGTACAACCCTCAGTATTGATGTTTTCAACTAATGTAACAGTAGCATCCGAACAATTATCACTTGCTGTTAGTGTTAAGTCAGAAGGTGTTTGATTACAAGCTAAAACTTCATCAATAGGGCAATCACCATTTGTGATACAATCAAATACTGGATCCACGTTGTCTTGAGGGGTCATTGTTTGCGAAGCAGTAGTGCTATTGCCACAATTGTCGGTAGCAGTCCAAGTTCTAGTGATTATATCACCCGCACAATTTGTTTCAGTAACCACATCAACAAAATCGAAGGAAACCAAGTTGCAATTATCATCTGCCGTTGGTTCTGAAAAACTAGGATTCTCACCACACTCGTAAATACCATCTTGCTCTATTCCCGTAATACTAGGATCTTCTTCATCAATAGGCGTCATAGTTTGGCTGTAGGTGGCTGTATTGTCACAATTATCGGTAGCCGTCCAAGTTCTAGTGATTATATCACCTGCACAATTTGAACCTGTAACGGTGTCTACAAAATCAAATGATACTAAGTTACAGTTATCATCAGCACTTGGCTCATCAAAGATTGGCGATTCTCCACATTGATATATACCATCTTGAGTAGTTCCTGTAATTACAGGAACTGTATTATCTACTGGTGTCATAGTCTGGATTGCAGAAACAGAGTTTCCACACGCATCAACAGCTGTCCAACTTCTGGTAATTATATCTCCCGCGCAATTAGTTCCAGTAACCACATCTGTAGAATTGAAAGATATTAAATTACAATTATCGCTAGCTTCAGGTGAAGAGAAAACAGGATCATCGCCACATTCATAAGTGCCATCGGCTCCAACTCCTGTAATGGTAGGATCCACATCATCAGCTGCACTCATAGTTTGCGAAGCCGTAGCTGTATTTCCACAATTATCGGTAGCTGTCCAAGTTCTAGTGATTACATCACCAGCACAGTTAGTTTCGCTTACTACATCGACAAAGTCAAAAGAAACTAAGTTACAATTATCGCTTGCATCTGGCTCAGAGAAAGTAGGGTTGTCACCACACTCATAAGAACCATCTTGACCTACCCCTGTGATGATAGGATCTATATCATCAGTTGGGGTCATAGTTTGCGACGCTGTTGTTGTATTACCACAATTATCGGTAGCCGTCCAAGTTCTAGTGATTACATCACCAGCACAGTTAGTTTCATTTACTACATCTACAAAGTCAAAAGAAACGAGGTTACAATTATCGCTTGCATCTGGCACAGAGAAAGTTGGATTTTCGCCACACTCATAAGAACCATCTTGACCTACACTTGTGATAGTAGGATTTACATCATCAGTTGGCGTCATAGTTTGAGAGGCTGTAGCAGTGTTTCCACAATTATCAGTAGCCGTCCAAGTTCTAGTGATTACATCACCAGCACAATTAGTTTCAGATACTACATCGACAAAGTCAAAAGAAACGAGGTTACAATTATCACTTGCATCTGGCTGAGAGAAAGTAGGGTTTTCACCACATTCATACGAACCATCTTGACCTACACCTGTGATGATAGGATTTACATCATCAGTTGGCGTCATAGTTTGCGACGCTGTAGCTGTGTTACCACAATTATCAGTAGCTGTCCAAGTTCTAGTGATTACATCACCAGCACAATTAGTTTCAGATACTACATCCACAAAGTCAAAAGAAACTAAGTTACAATTATCACTTGCATCTGGCTCAGAGAAAGTAGGGTTGTTACCACACTCATACGAACCATCTTGACCTACCCCTGTGATGATAGGATCTACATCATCAGTTGCTGTCATTGTTTGCGACGCTGTTGTTGTATTACCACAATTATCGGTAGCTGTCCAAGTTCTAGTGATTACATCACCAGCACAGTTAGTTTCGCTTACTACATCGACAAAGTCAAAAGAAACTAAGTTACAATTATCGCTTGCATCTGGCTCAGAGAAAGTAGGGTTGTTACCACACTCATACGAACCATCTTGACCTACCCCTGTGATGATAGGATCTACATCATCAGTTGCTGTCATTGTTTGCGACGCTGTTGTTGTATTACCACAATTATCGGTAGCTGTCCAAGTTCTAGTGATTACATCACCAGCACAGTTAGTTTCGCTTACTACATCGACAAAGTCAAAAGAAACGAGGTTACAATTATCACTAGCATCTGGCTCAGAGAAAGTAGGGTTATCACCACACTCATAAGATCCATCTTGACCTACCCCTGTGATAGTAGGATCTACATCATCAGTTGCTGTCATTGTTTGAGATGCAGTAGCTGTGTTACCACAATTATCAGTAGCCGTCCAAGTTCTAGTGATTATATCACCAGCACAGTTAGTTTCAGTTACCACATCTACAAAGTCAAAAGAAACTAAGTTACAATTATCACTAGCATCTGGCTCAGAGAAAGTAGGGTTATCACCACACTCATAAGAACCATCTTGACCTACTCCAGTGATTACAGGATCTACATCATCAGTTGGCGTCATAGTTTGCGACGCTGTTGTTGTATTACCACAATTATCAGTAGCCGTCCAAGTTCTAGTGATTATTTCTCCAGCACAATTAGTACCTGAAACAACACTGCTTGAGTCAAAAGCTACTAAATTACAATTGTCAGTTGCTTCAGGCTCAGAGAACATTGGATTTTCTCCACATTGGAAAGTACCATCTTGACCTATACCAGTAATGGTAGGATCTATATCATCTGTTGGTGTCATCGTTTGCGAAGCAGTGGCAGTGTTTCCGCAGTTATCAGTAGCCGTCCAAGTTCTAGTGATGACATCACCAGCACAGTTAGTTTCGCTTACCACATCCACGAAGTCAAAAGAAACGAGGTTACAATTATCACTAGCATCTGGCTCAGAGAAAGTAGGGTTATCACCACACTCATAAGAACCATCTTGACCTACACCTGTTATGATAGGATCTACATCATCAGTTGGGGTCATTGTTTGAGATGCAGTAGCTGTGTTACCACAATTATCGGTAGCTGTCCAAGTTCTAGTGATCACATCACCAGCACAGTTAGTTTCAGTTACCACATCCACAAAGTCAAAAGAAACGAGGTTACAATTATCATTTGCATCTGGCATAGAGAATATCGGATTTTCACCACATTCATAGTTACCATCTTGACCTACCCCCGTGATGGTAGGATTCACATCATCCATTGCTGTCATCGTTTGTGAAGCAGTAGCTGTATTACCACAATTATCGGTAGCTGTCCAAGTTCTAGTAATTACATCACCAGCACAGTTAGTTTCGCTTACTACATCGACAAAGTCAAAAGAAACAAGATTACAATTATCGCTTGCATCTGGTTCAGAGAAAGTAGGGTTGTCACCACACTCATACGAACCATCTTGACCTACCCCTGAGATGATAGGATCTACATCATCAGTTGGCGTCATCGTTTGTGAAGCTGTAGCTGTATTACCACAATTATCAGTAGCTGTCCAAGTTCTAGTAATTACATCACCCGCACAGTTAGTTTCGCTTACTACATCCACAAAATCGAAAGAAACGAGGTTACAATTATCACTTGCATCTGGTTCAGAGAAAGTTGGATTTTCGCCACACTCATACGAACCATCTTGACCTACCCCTGTGATAGTAGGATCTACATCATCAGTTGGCGTCATTGTTTGCGAAGCTGTAGTTGTGTTACCACAATTATCGGTAGCCGTCCAAGTTCTAGTAATTACATCACCAGCACAGTTAGTTTCGCTTACCACATCTACAAAGTCAAAAGAAACGAGGTTACAATTATCGCTTGCATCTGGCTCAGAGAAAGTAGGGTTTTCACCACACTCATAAGTGCCATCTTGACCTACCCCTGTGATAGTAGGATCTACATCATCAGTTGGGGTCATTGTTTGCGAAGCTGTAGTTGTATTACCACAATTATCGGTAGCTGTCCAAGTTCTAGTGATTACATCACCCGCACAGTTAGTTTCGCTTACTACATCCACGAAGTCAAAAGAAACGAGGTTACAATTATCACTAGCATCTGGCTCAGAGAAAGTTGGATTTTCACCACACTCATAAGTGCCATCTTGACCTACCCCTAAGATGATAGGATCTACATCATCAGTTGGCGTCATTGTTTGCGTGGCTGTAGTTGTATTACCACAATTATCAGTAGCTGTCCAAGTTCTAGTGATGACATCACCAGCACAATTAGTTTCAGATACTACATCCACATAGTCAAAAGAAACGAGGTTACAATTATCACTTGCATCTGGCTGAGAGAAAGTAGGGTTGTCACCACACTCATACGAACCATCTTGACCTACCCCTGTGATGATAGGATCTACATCATCAGTTGCTGTCATTGTTTGCGACGCTGTTGTTGTATTACCACAATTATCGGTAGCTGTCCAAGTTCTAGTGATTACATCACCAGCACAGTTAGTTTCGCTTACTACATCGACAAAGTCAAAAGAAACGAGGTTACAATTATCACTAGCATCTGGCTGAGAGAAAGTAGGGTTTTCACCACACTCATAAGTGCCATCTTGACCTACCCCTGTGATAGTAGGATCTACATCATCAGTTGGCGTCATTGTTTGCGAAGCTGTAGTTGTGTTACCACAATTATCGGTAGCCGTCCAAGTTCTAGTAATTACATCACCAGCACAGTTAGTTTCGCTTACCACATCTACAAAGTCAAAAGAAACGAGGTTACAATTATCGCTTGCATCTGGCTCAGAGAAAGTAGGGTTTTCACCACACTCATAAGTGCCATCTTGACCTACCCCTGTGATAGTAGGATCTACATCATCAGTTGGGGTCATTGTTTGCGAAGCTGTAGTTGTATTACCACAATTATCGGTAGCTGTCCAAGTTCTAGTGATTACATCACCCGCACAGTTAGTTTCGCTTACTACATCCACGAAGTCAAAAGAAACGAGGTTACAATTATCACTAGCATCTGGCTCAGAGAAAGTTGGATTTTCACCACACTCATAAGTGCCATCTTGACCTACCCCTAAGATGATAGGATCTACATCATCAGTTGGCGTCATTGTTTGCGTGGCTGTAGTTGTATTTCCACAATTATCAGTAGCTGTCCAAGTTCTAGTGATTACATCACCCGCACAGTTAGTTTCGCTTACCGCATCCACGAAGTCAAAAGAAACTAAATTGCAATTATCACTTACATCTGGCTCAGAGAAAGTTGGATTTTCGCCACACTCATACGAACCATCTTGACCTACCCCTGTGATAGTAGGGTCTACATCATCAGTTGGCGTCATAGTTTGAGAGGCAGTAGCTGTGTTACCACAATTATCGGTAGCTGTCCAAGTTCTAGTAATTACATCACCCGCACAGTTAGTTTCGCTTACTACATCGACAAAGTCAAAAGAAACTAAGTCGCAATTGTCACCAGCAATAGGTTCAGAGAAGCTAGGATTCGCCCCACATTCGTAAGTGCCATCTGGTGCCACACCTACAATTGTAGGATCTACATCATCCGAAGGTGTCATGGTTTGAGAGTCAGTAGTTGTATTACCACAATTATCAGTAGCTGTCCAAGTTCTAGTGATTACATCACCAGCACAATTAGTTTCAGTTACCACATCTACGAAGTCAAAAGAAACTAAATTGCAATTGTCTTCCGCATTTGGCTCTGAAAAGATGGCGTTATCACCACAATTATAGGTTCCATCAGCACCTATTCCAGTTATTGTTGGGTCCACATCGTCAACCGCTGTCATAGTTTGAGATTCGGAAGACACATTTCCACAAGCATCCGTTGCTGTCCAAGTTCTAGTAATTACATCACCTGCACAATTTGTACCTGTGATTGTTTCCACAAAATCAAACGACACTAAATTACAATTGTCTTCCGCATTTGGCTCTGAAAACATTGGGTTACTTCCACATTCATAAGTACCATCATCGCCTAAACCTGAAATCACAGGTGGAGTATTATCATCTACATTTACGGTATGGCACATAATATCGCCTTCATTTCCGCAAGCATCAATTAAACTCCAACATCTTTCAACAGAAAACGCATTTTCACAATTCCCTGGAGTAGTAGTTTCTCCTTCAAAAACCAAAGTTACAGAAGTGCAATTATCTGCGTAAGTAATCATATCTTCTATTTCCTGAGTAGTTGGATATGTTTCATCACATTCTACATTCATGTTTTCAGGAAAATTTGTAAAGCTTGGTGCTTCATCATCAACTACATTAATGATTACTTCTATTGTATCTGAAACATTTCCACAATTATCGATCGCCCAGTATTTACGAATTAAGTTGTCAATACATCCACCAGATACCATTTCAGTAGAGCAAAATATGGCTACATCATCATCACAATTATCGCTGACATCTGGGTGATTTCCTTCGCAGTCATCTACATCATCATTACAAGAAACATTTATAACTGGATCATAAGGGCCCCAAACTGGTGGCTCACTATCAGTAATAGTTACTGTTGTAGTTTCTGTTGATTCATTATCACAATGGTCAACAGCTGTCCAAGTCCAAGTCATAATGCTTGTACAATCATCGATTATTTCTGTGTTTATAACCAAACTAGGCACGACATCATCATCACAATTGTCGGCAGCAGTTACATCAGGAGCAGTGGGTAAATCTTCATCACATTCTACAGTAAAATCATCTGGGTGATTAATAACTGGAGCTTCGTCATCTATAATATTTACTACTTGCGTGGCTGTTGTTTGATTTCCGCATTCATCCACAGCAATACATTCTCTTAAGTATGTTCCAGCGCAACCGCCAGATACTTCATCAGTATTACAAGTTATAGTAACCATTCCACAGTTATCTGTGGCTGTCAAATCTTCTAAATCACCAATATCATTACAATTGAAAGTTACTTCCGCCTCGAAATCATCAAACACAGGACCTTCAGTATCTACAACGGTTATTATTTGCACACCTGTAATTTCATTCCCACATTCATCAGATAAGGTATGTGTCCTAGTAACTACATACTCATGTGGACAATCTCCAGGAGTAGTTTCATCATCGTAGCTTGCAGTAACTTCTGTACATCCATCTTCGCCTTCAGCTAAGTCGGTTGGAAGACTTTCATTACATTGAATAACTACATCTTCTGGAATGCTTGTAAAGCTAGGGTCGTTAGTGTCTTCAGTAGTGATGGTTTGCAAACAAGTAGTCATGTGACCCTTACAATCTGTAGCTTTCCATTCTCTTTCGTATACTTTTGTGCAATTCGCATCGCTAACCATTGTTTCACCTAGATATTCTACAGTAACCGAACCCATATCACAATTGTCGCTCGCTGTGACATCAGGCACAGAGGTCGACATTTCATCACATGCAATAGTTTCATTGGCTGGGCAATTATCAAAAGTTGGAGCAGTTTCATCTTCAACTACTACGACTTGAGTTACACAACCGTAATTTCCGCACTCATCCACAAATTCCCAAAAACAAGTTATGTCCGTACAATTCGGGCATTCTTCTTCAAGACCTGGAGAACAACTAGTATCTGTTGCTAAATCTCCATTTCCATTGATAAATTGTCCATTTATATATCCAGCAAAATTAAACCAACCACCAAATCCTTCGGCAAGATTTTTATTGTTAGCTCCAAGACCGTTTTGAAACCCATAAGTATAATCACCTGGTTTGTGTGAGAGCAAAAGGTTGTTGCCATCCAGTGCATTAATTCCTCTCAATTGAGATACGACTTCCATGAGTATATAATAATCCCAATCTTGATACCACCCATTTGCAGTGGCTACGCCAATATGGTCTATAAAACTGCCTCCATCATCTGACCAATCATCGTAGTTCTTTCCATCTTTAAACCACATGTCTAAAACAAAACCATAGGATGCATCATCCACGTTTTGTATGGTTCCTGTTAAATGAGCAAACCCTCCATCATAAAATTCAAGTTTGGAGCCATTCGCATCAAATACCCAATATTCAGAAGGCGCATACCCAGCACCAGCCAGTTGGGGCAACCACATTGACCATGTGTTGGTTCCATCTTCATCAGGAGCACTATTAGCATCACATAATGCTATGGGATAACCAGTGTTTAGGCACATCATGTTGATTAATTGAGTGATATCACAATTAGGATCTACCGTTATTTCAGGACTGGAAGGAATATCTTCTTCACATTCCACATAAACAGGATCTAATGGTTCTATGACTGTAGGTATTTGTCCAACAGCAATATTGGACAGTGCACAGAAAGCACAGAAAAATAAGATAAAAGAGTGTAGCCTTTTAATCATTCTAGGTTGATTTTGGTTTATCGATAAATAATAAATAAGACAAGTAAATTGCTCTGAAACAATCAGAATTTTAAGCATACTTATAGTTGCGTCAAATATACCTCTAATATTTAGAAAATTTATATAAATAAAATATCTATTCGTTATATACCTAATTATTATAATATATCTGAAAAAGAGAGAGTTAGGTGAGTAAATTAACAGTTAGAATAAATATTAAAATTTAGCATATTTAAATCCTTGTTATTGTTACAGGATTATATTTATCTTGTTTATATGTTATCAGAAATGTTAAATAAAATATGGATAAAAATAGGAGTGATTGAGCTTACTCCAGGTAATATTTTATTGAGTTTTTTGATTGTTTCAATGTTGCTTTTGTTTAGAAAAGTAGTTAAAAACAGGTTTATACCCATCATCAAAAACAAATATGACATTAGTGATGAAAAATGGAATGGTGTCAAGAAGATTCTCAATTATATATTTATAATTCTTGGCTTATTGCTTGTTCTAATTGTTTTTAGCATTGACTATACTATAATTCAAAGTGATCATATTTCGGTACGTGCTATTTATTTATTGATCGCCATTTTAATCTTCCAAATAGCTAGGTTTTTTAACTGGATAACCTCAAATGTCTTAATACATAGTTATTATCAAAACAGAGATCGCGATACGCCAAATAAATCACAGTTTAGTATTAATCAAGAGGATTCTGCTTCGCGGATAGGACAGTATTTTGTGTACATTCTAGCCGTTTTAGTGTTTATCAGAATGCTCAACCTAGACTATCCTATTTTTCACAACACTTTGGATAATGGACGAGTCATCACATTTAACATAAGTAACATTCTCATTTTTGTTCTCATCATCTTAGGTGCGAGATTATTTATTTGGGTGGTCATCCAATTGGTGCTTTATAATCTATACAAAAGGAATGGCATTGATATCGGAGCTCAATATTCCATTAATCAATTACTCAAATATGTCATATATACGATTGCAGTCGTTGTAGCTCTAGATAGTTTAGGCATAGATATGACTTTATTGCTGGGTGGAGCTGCAGCATTGTTGGTCGGGATTGGCTTGGGATTGCAATCCACCTTTAATGACTTTATTTCAGGGATTGTTTTGTTATTTGAGCGTTCCGTAGAAGTTGGAGATATTATTAAAGTTGGAGAAATGGTAGGTGAAGTAAAACGTATTGGTTTGCGTTCTTCGATTATTGAAATATGGGATAGTACCACTGTTTTAATCCCTAATAGTAAGTTAGTCAACGAAAGTGTGGTGAATTGGACCCACTTTAATAGTCGGGTTAGACAGACCTTAAGCATCGGTGTAGCATATGGTTCTGATACACAAATGGTTAAACAATTATTGCTTTCGATTACGGATTCAAATCCATACATAATGAATGAACCTTCTCCCTTTGTAAGATTCGAATCTTTTGGAGACTCTTCTTTAGTTTTTAGTTTATACTTTTTTTCTAAAAGCTACCGTGTTATGGAAGATATAAAAAGTGATATGCGATTCAAGATTGACGCCTTATTTAGGGAAAACAACATTGAAATACCTTTTCCTCAAAGAGAGGTTTGGCTTAGAAAATAAAATCTGTATCCATTAAAAAATGCACGCCCCGTTCAATGTCGTAATGAAGCACTCGATCTTTTTCTAATGGGGCCACATCTAATCGATATTGATCTAAAAATGATTGTATTTTTTCATTTGATTTTTGGGGTCTCCTAAAGGATACTGCTTGAGCAGCAGTCATTAGCTCAATAGATAAAATACGATATAAGTTCTCCACTACCTTATAGCATTTGGTCGCACTGTTGGCAGCCATGCTTACATGATCTTCTTGACCTTTGGATGAGGTTATGGAATCGATAGACGCCGGAGAACAAAATTGTTTATTTTGGCTGACAATTGAAGCAGCGGTATATTGTGCAATCATAAACCCAGATTCTAGTCCTGGATTTTTGGTTAAATAGGATGGAAGGTCACGGTCTCCGTTGACCAATTTATAAATTCTTCTTTCTGATATGTTACCTAGCTCAGCTAGTGCAATAGCTAGAAAATCTAAGGGCAATGCTAATGGCTGAGCATGAAAATTACCTCCTGAAACGATGAGGTTATCATCTGGAAAAATATTGGGATTGTCCGTTACTGCATTAATTTCATTTTCGACGATCTTCCGTACATATTGTAAAGCATCATAACTAGCACCATGGACTTGGGGTATACACCTAAAAGAGTATGGATCTTGAACATCATGATTGGGACCTTGAATAATTGGACTGTTTGAGAGAATTTCGAACATTTCTTGAGCTACTTGCTGTTGGCCAGATTGGTTTCTAACCGAATGGAGTTGTGGCAAATAGGGGTCTATCATGCAGTTGTAACCTTCCGAAGAGATACAAGCTATTAAATTAGATAGTTTAACTATACGTTCAGCATGAGCCACATTCCATATAGCATAAGACAAAGAAAACTGAGTGCCATTTAAAAGGGAAAGTCCTTCTTTTGCACCTAAAGAAATGGGAGTAAAATCGACGTTTGGTAAAATCTCTTCCATTGAACATAACTTTTGTTGGAAGTATACTTTTCCTTCTCCAAGTAAGGGTAGACTCATATGTGCCAATGGTGCTAGATCTCCCGAAGCACCAAGTGATCCTAATTGGTAAATGACTGGAATAATGTCTAGATTATACAATTTTACTAAGGCTTCTAACAATTTGACACTCACTCCTGAAAAACCATATGACAGATTTCTTATCTTGGATAGCAAGATCAGTTTGCATATGGTATAAGGAACTAGATCACCTGTTCCACAAGCATGTGATCTTATGAGATTATATTGTAAATCAGCTAATTTATCGTCATCAATAATGGTGTTACATAAGGAACCAAAACCAGTGTTTACACCATATATTACTGCGTTTTGGTCATTTAGTTTGTTTTGTAAAAATGCATTACCCTTTCGTACACGTTCGATAATATCATCACTTAACTCTATACTATGTCCTTCATTTATGACATTTCTTAAGGTGGAAATATTAAAATCATCTAGGTTAAACTGAAAGAGACTTTTCATAATGCTGGTTTTGGATTGAAAGAACAAATTTGTTAAATCATTCTAATTAGTGGTTAATCTATCGTTAAAAATTTACAAAATAATATGAGACCAATGCTAATAAACATCTGTTAATCAATCTATTGTGTCTAATTGTTTGTTAACTAAGAAAAATGACATTGAAACTAAACTACCTGGTTATAAGCGTTATGATAAAAAGCATGAATTAATTGTATTTTTGTGCAACTGAAAATCGCTGTATCCGTTAAGTGCTTATGGCAAAATTGATTTTTGAATAAATAAAATGTAGAATTATGAAAAAAATGACTCTTATCCTAGCGTTACTTATGGCTTTCTTCTTTAATGCTGAAGCTCAAAGAATAGCTATCGTAGATGTAAATGCCATTTTAGAATCAAACGATGATTTTGTTAATGCTCAAAAAGAGATTGATAATTTGTCAGCTAAATGGAGACAAGAAATTGCGCAGGAGTATGATGCTATCAAAAGCATGTTCAATAAATACCAAGCTGAACAAGTTTTATTAAGTGATGATGTGAAAGTACAACGTGAGAATGAAATCATGGAGATGGAGAAAAATGTCAGAGAAATGCAAAAACAGAAATTCGGCCCTGAAGGAGATTTATTTACCAAAAGGCAAGAGCTAGTTAATCCAATTCAAGAAAATGTATTTGCGGCAATTGAGAAATATGCAACGGATAGAGGATATGATTTGATTTTTGATAAAAGTAGTGCTGCAGGATTATTGTTCGCGAGTGAAGAATATGATAAAACAGAGGAAATAAAAAGAAATCTAGGGAATTAAATTTTTCTCTAATTTTGCAGCCACTATTTAAAATAAGAAAACAATGAAACTGGAAATGATAACTAAAATTAGCTCTCTTTGCTTATGTCTATTATTAAGCATGAGTATTCACGCGCAAAAATTTGGTTTTGTAAACACACAAGAGTTAATTCAAAGTTTACCTGAAGTAAAAGAAGCCAATTCTAATATCGAAGCATATCAGACACAATTGCAAAAAAAAGGTCAAGAGATGCTGCAGTCTTTTCAAAACAAATATCAAGATTTGGAAAGAAAACAAGCACAAGGTGAAATCTCGCCTGTGCAATTAGAAACAGAAGCTCAAAAGTTAAAAGAAGAAGAAAATAAGATTCTAGAGTTTGAGCAATCGAGTCAGCAAAAGATATTAGAAAAAAGCGAAACACTATTAAGCCCTATTAGGGATAAGATACAAAATGCGATAGATGCTGTAGCTGATGAAAATGGATTTGATTACATTTTTGACTACAGCACAGGGTTCATTTTATATGGTGACGAATCAGCAGATGTCGGAAATCTTGTGAAGGCAAAATTGGGCATGTAAAGTTTTGACTTCTTTTGATGTGCAAGCGAATGGCCCCATTGGGATATTTGACTCCGGAATAGGGGGATTAACGGTGGCGAAATCGATTACTGATTTATTGCCCAATGAATCGATCATTTATTTTGGTGACACAAAGCATCTACCTTATGGAGAGAAATCAGATGTGGCCATTAAGCATTATACCCACAAGATTTGTCATTTTCTCTTAGCTCAAGGATGCAAATGTATTGTTGTGGCATGCAACACGGCTGCAACTGCAGCATATGATAGTGTGATGAATGATGATTTGATTAAAGTGCCAGTGGTGGATGTGGTGAATCCACTGGTTGATGAAGTAATCAATCAAGACTTTGAAAAAGTGGGCATCATTGCAACTAGGGCTACTATTAGGTCAGACAAATATAGACAGAAACTACTTTCTAAGAAAAGCAACATTGAAGTACACCAAATGGCTACTCCATTACTTGTGCCGATGATCGAGGAAGGTTTTTATCAAAACAATATAAGTAAGGAAATCATACATAAGTATCTGGACAATGCAGCATTTAAGGATATTGAAGCCCTTTTGTTAGCTTGTACCCATTATCCTTTAATTAAAGATGAGATTCAGTCTATTGTTGGAAATGAAATATCAGTATTGGACTCGACCTTAGTTGCAGCATCAAGATTAAAAGAAGTGTTGGTCGAAAACAACATTGAAAACAATACAGATCAAGCAGTTAAACATAAATTTCTTGTTTCAGACTTAACGGATTCTTTTAAACAAACAGCGGCTCATTTTTATCAAGGAGAAATAGATTTAGAGTGGAATGATATCTGGAAAAGTTAATTAAATACTAAATAAATACTTTTGTTTGATCATATTTGATCCGATAACAAACTTTCGACGTCTCAATATTGTAAACTATAATAATCAGAAAATGATAAATAAAATTGCGTTTAGTTTCTTAATGGTATTGACATCTTTTATGGCTTTTGGACAGGCTGAAACAGCGGATGATGTCCATACGGCATCTCAAAAATATCTTGATATACTATACTCAGATGATTATGCGGCTTTGGCTGAAATGACCTATCCTTCTATAGTGGATATGGGTGGAGGATTAGATTATTTTATTGAGAATGCGAAAATGGATAAAGAACAACTAGACGAATCGGGTTTAGTTACCAAAGAGTTGGTGGTGCAGACAGCCGGTGATCCGATGGCTACGGCTAAAGGAATAGTTATGTTAGTCCCTTATAAGTGGAACGTCCATTTTGGAACTGGTGCTTTTACTTCTACCGCATATATTTTAGCAAGCACAGAAGATGAAGGAAAAACCTGGAAATTTGTAAATCTTCAAAAGCACAGTGCTGAAAGTTTACGTGTGTTTTTGCCACATGTTCCTGAAGAATTTGCAATTCCTGTCGCTACTCCATTCGAAGAATTAAGGTAGCACTAGCGAGTTAAATACATATATCGCTGTCGTTCGATTTCTAGAAATACTGGATCTTTTAAGTCTTCAATAAAGTGTATTGCTTCACCCGTTGATTTCATTTCAGGTCCTAGTTGTTTGTCTACATTAGGGAACTTGTTAAAGGAAAATATTGGAATTTTAATGGCATATCCATTCAAGTTTTTTACGATATCAAAATCCTTCAACTTAGCACCAAGCATAACTTTTGTGGCAATGTTTAAGAAAGGAGCTTGATACGCTTTAGCGATAAAAGGTGTTGTTCTAGAAGCCCTTGGATTTGCTTCAATAACATAAACCTTTTCATCCTTTATAGCAAATTGGATATTGATAAGCCCCTTTATCTTAAGATCTAAGGCTAATTGTTTAGTATATTTTGCCATTTGATCTAAGACATCATCACTTAAACTATAAGTAGGTAAAACTGCTGAGCTATCTCCCGAGTGGATTCCCGCAGGTTCTATGTGTTCCATAATACCCATAATATGCACATCTTCTCCATCACAAATAGCATCAATTTCAGCTTCTTTAGCTCTTTCTAAAAACTGATCAATTAGTACTTTGTTGTCAGGCATATGTTTGAAAATGGAAAGCACCTGACGCTGCAGTTCATCATCATTGATGACGATTCTCATTCGTTGACCACCGAGAACATAGGATGGTCTGACTAGAACAGGGTAGCTTACCTTATTAGCAATATCTATTGCTTGATCCACATCGTCCGCCACTCCATAATCTGGATAAGGGATACTTAACTCTTTTAAACGATCAGAAAATCGGCCTCTATCTTCTGCTAAATCCATACTATCAAAATCAGTACCTATGATTTTAATACCATGCTGATGTAGTTTTTCGGCTAGTTTCAATGCCGTTTGCCCACCTAACTGAACGACTACTCCTTCTGGTTGTTCGAGGTCTATAATCTCTTTTATATGCTCCCAAAATATAGGTTCGAAATATAGTTTGTCAGCTATATCAAAATCAGTGGAAACGGTTTCCGGATTACAATTAATCATAATTGCTTCATAGCCAGCTTCTTTGATTGCCATTACACCATGCACGCAGCAATAGTCAAATTCTATTCCTTGGCCGATTCGATTGGGCCCCGAACCTAAAACAATGATTTTCTTTTTATCGCTGACGATAGATTCATTTTCTTGATCAAAAGTAGAATAGAAATAAGGAGTCTTAGCTTCGAATTCAGCTGCACAAGTATCCACCATTTTATAAGTTCTTCTTATGCCCAACTTGTATCGTTGCTTGGTTACTTCTTCTTCATTGATTCTTAATAGCCATGCGATTTGTGCATCAGAATATCCACAAACCTTAAGTCTTCTAAAAAATTCGACTGGCAAATCTTCGGCTACATTATATTTGAGTAATTCTTTTTCTAATTCTACAAGTTGCTTGATTTGTGTTATATACCAAGGGTCAATTCTAGTTAATTTATGCACTGTTTTTGTAGGTACACCTAATCTCAAAGCATCTTTTAACCGATAGATTCTATCATCACTCACCTTTTCTAAGCGTTCCAAAATATCCTCCGTTCTAATCCACTCTTTTTTGTCTGCTCCTAAGCCAGCTCGATTGTTTTCTTGACTTTGACAAGCCTTTTGTAAAGCTTCTAAAAATGTTCTACCAATAGCCATCACTTCACCTACAGACTTCATTTGAAGTCCTAACGTGTTGTCTGAGCCATAAAATTTTTCAAAATTCCATCGAGGCATTTTGACAATAACATAATCTAAAGTAGGCTCGAAAAATGCTGAAGTATTTTTTGTTATTTGATTTTTTAATTCATCCAGCGTATAACCTATAGCTAATTTTGCTGCAATTTTAGCAATGGGGTAACCTGTCGCTTTACTGGCCAATGCGGAAGATCTAGAAACTCTTGGGTTGATTTCAATGCAAATGAGTTCTTCTGTTTCTGGATTCATAGCAAATTGGACGTTGCAACCACCTGCAAACTCGCCCATCGATCTCATGAGTTTAATGGCTTCATTTCTCATTTGTTGGAAAGCAGTATCAGACAAAGTCATTGCAGGTGCTACAGTAATACTATCTCCAGTGTGGATACCCATAGGGTCCAAATTTTCCACAGTACATATTATGGTAACATTGTCATTAGCATCTCTTAGTAGCTCTAACTCATATTCTTTCCATCCCAAAACCGCTTTGTCGATCATTACTTCGTGTGTCGGAGAAGCATCTAATCCTCTTCGCAATGCAGCATCAAAATCTTCTTCGACCATTACAAAACCTCCACCAGTACCTCCCAGCGTAAATGAAGGTCTAATAACCAAAGGAAAACCTATGGCTTGGGCCGCTTCTTTACCCTCAAGAAACGAATTGGCTATTTGTGAAGGTGCATGAGATAAACCTAAACTGATAACATGTTCTTTAAATCGTTCTCTATTTTCAGCAAGATCAATGGCTTCTAAGTCCACACCGATCATCTTTACATTGTATTTATCCCATACTCCTTGTTTTCCTGCCTCAATAGCTAAGTTCAATGCAGTTTGTCCACCCATGGTAGGAAGTACTGCGTCGATTTGCCTTTCTTCTAATATCTTAATAAGACTAGGAACATCGAGAGGTAAAAGATAGATATGATCTGCAGTTAAAGGGTCAGTCATGATGGTTGCAGGATTGGAATTGATTAAACTTACTTCGATTCCTTCTTCTCTTAACGATCTAGAAGCTTGTGTTCCTGAGTAATCAAATTCGCATGCTTGTCCAATAATAATTGGTCCACTCCCAATAATTAAAACGGATTTAATTGAATGATCTTTTGGCATTAAGGTCGGTTTATAAATTTGCTGCAAATATATACATTGAAAAATATAAATCTAAGACCAAATTAGGCTATTGTTTATAATTAGAATTTGTAATCTTGTTTGCAAATTATATTAAAACTTGAAAGCAATAGTAACCGATCATGTGCATCCCTTTCTATTAGACTACTTTAAGCATAAGTCTATAGCTTGTGATTATTTACCAAATATAACTCCTGAATCCTTTGAAGCGTGTTGTGACCAATATCAAATTGTTATTGTAAATAGCAAAATTAAATGGCCAAGATCCTTGATTGATAAAGCTGAAAAAGTTCAAATTATAGGTCGTTTAGGTTCTGGTATGGACGGCATTGACACTCAATATTTAAGTAAAAAACAAGTGCAGTTTGTAAGGACACCAGAGGCAAATGCTAATGCAGTCGCTGAGCATGCTTTAGGAATGATCCTAAGCTTAAAAAATAATTTGCACAGAGCAGACTCAGAAGTTAGAGACTATAAATGGAATAGGGAGAAGTTTAGAGGTAAGGAAATTTCAAATTTAACATTTGGCGTGATCGGTTTTGGCAATACGGGCCGTCGATTTGCCCAAAAAATGTCGTGTTTATCACAAAAAGTAATAAGTTATGACAAATATAAAGTGCAATATTGCAAGGAATTTCATAACATTGAGGAAGTTTCTCTGAAACACCTACAGACTAATGCAGACGTAATAAGTTTGCATATACCTTTGACAGAAGAGACGCATCATATAGTTGATGCTGATTTTTTAAAAAAATGTAGACCGGGAGTTGTTATAATAAATACTTCTCGCGGAGCTATAGTTAACACAGAAGATTTGCTCGATGGGTTAATCCATGGACAAATTGGAGGAGCCTGTTTGGATGTTTTTGAAAATGAAAAACCACACACAATCGAAAAATCCACAGATCAAGTATACAGGAAGCTGTATCAGCTTCCAAATGTTGTATTGAGTCCACATATTGCAGGTTGGACCCACGATTCGTTTTTCAAGATATCAAAAGTGATGTCTGAAAAAATTGATAAGTTACTTGATGAAATTTTTGATTATTCTTCTACTGTGTAAAACAAAAATTTTGTTGGCGATTCATTATTTAGTAAAATTGTGCACCATTTTTAAATGGTGTAACACAAAAAATTCAATTTATGCTAAAATTTTTACGAGTTATGCTTGTATTGTTTGCAGCAACGTCAGTGATGACAGCTCAAACATCTTTACAAGGAACGATTTCTGAAGAAGCGAGTGGAGAACTTATTCCATTTGCTGATGTCATTTTATATAAAAATGATGTTTTAATTACCGGAACACAAACGGATTTCGATGGTAATTACAATTTTTCGAATTTAGATCCTGGAACCTACGATGTAGAAGTACGTTTTTTAGGGTATGCAACGTCTAAAACTACAGGAGTAATAGTCAAAGCTGGCTCAGCTAACTATTTAAATACCTCTATGGTTGAAGAGGGTGTTTTAGTTGGAATAGATGTAGTAATAAAGGCATATAAAGTGCCCCTCATCAATATCGATGAAACTTCATCTGGAAATGTAGTTACAGCCGAAACCATCAAAAACCTTCCGACTAAAAACATCACTGCCATAGCCGGAACAACGGCTGGTTTATCTACCATAGACGGAGGTGATATTTCTGTGAGAGGATCCAGAGCTAATTCTACCTTTTATTATGTAGATGGTGTTCGAGTAAGCGGTGACAATATAAATGGCTTAGTGCCGCAATCTGAAATTGATCAATTACAAGTGATCACTGGTGGAATTGAAGCAAAGTATGGTGATGTTACTGGAGGAGTTATATCCATTACCACTAAGGGGCCATCCCAATCATTTGGTGGAGGATTTGAAGTAGAGACTTCAGAGTTTTTAGATGGTTATGGATATAACCTATTATCTGGAAACATTAATGGACCAATATTAAAGAACAAAGAAGGACAGTCTATATTAGGATTCAGACTTTCTGGCCAATACACAAACATCGCAGATGATGATCCTTCTGCTTTTGGTAACTATAGAGCTAGTGAGGAGTTGATTAATGAATTAACAGCAAATCCTACTTATTCTATCACAGGAACAACATTACCGACTGCTGAGACTTTAACAGATGCAGAAATTGGTGACCGTGTAAAAAGAAGACCAAACGAAACAGATGTAGATTACTCCATAAACGCAAAAATTGACGCTCGAGTTAGTGAAAACATTGATGTAAGTTTGTCGGGTTCTTATTTTGATAGTCGCGATCAATTTGCTCCAAGAGGTGTAGACAATGACGAAAATACTAATGGACACGCATGGGCATTGTTAAATTGGGTAAATAATCCAACTTATTATAGAAGTGGTTACAGAGGAAACTTCAGATTTAGACATAAACTCGGAAGACAAGGCTTTGATCCAGATGATGAAGAAGCAAATGCGGCTTTAATACAAAATGCCAATTATACGATTCAAATTGGTTATGAGAAAAATTTCCAATCGACGTTTGATAAGCGACATGAGGACAATTTATTTAATTATGGATATTGGGGAGATCAAGCAAGGAATTGGGAAGCAGTAGCTTCGCAATTTACAGGCGACACTTCTACTTATGAAGGTGATATATTTGTTGATTTTCAAGGTATTCCTTGGACTCATCAAGGGTATGCAGAGCAGTTGGGCGAATTTACACCTAACACAGACATCAATCCAGGATTATCATTGATGCATGATCAAAATGGATTTGAAGATCCTACTTTGGATGACGTTTGGGGATTGTTTAATAATGTGGGATCTGTGTATAACAGATTTTTCAAAAGAGAACAAGATACTTATACTGTAAGAGTATCCAGTGGGTTTGATATTTTTCCGGGAAGCTCAGCTGATGGAAAGCATAGCATACAATTTGGATTCTTAGGCGAATTAAGAACCAACAGAGAATGGGAAATGAACCCAAGAAGATTATGGACTTTGGCTCAATTAAGAGCTAACCAACATATCACCTCAGTCGATATAAATAGTCCGATCGGAACATTTTCTCAATTTATTAATCCAGTAGATGGTGAGGTTGAGTTTACTCAATATGCAACAGCAACTCAGGAAGACGAATTTCCGGATAGTTATTTCTTTAGGAGAGTAAGAGAAATGACGAATCAAGGATTGGGAGAGTATGTAAATGTAGATGGATTAGACCCAAGTCAGTTGACTTTGGATATGTTTTCTGCAGGTGAGTTAAATAACTTTGACCAGCTAAACTTAAATTATTTTGGTTACGATTATTTGGGTAATAAATTAACTCAAGATGTAACATTTAATGATTTCTTTACAGGAAGAGATGAGAACGGTGTTAGAACTTTTAATGTTGCTCCTCATCAGCCGATTTACGCAGCTGGATATTTACAAGATAAGTTTATCTATAAAGACATCATATTTAGAGTCGGAGTAAGAGCTGACTACTTTGATGCAAATGCTAGAATTCTTAAAGACCCATATTCTCTATATGAAATAGAAGAAGCGGGTAATTTTTACGATATAAATTCTGAATTAAGCCAACCTGGTTCAGTTCAAGATGATTACAAGGTTTATGTTGATGCAGAAGGTTCGACAAATGTAGTAGCTTACAGAGACGGAGATCAATGGTTCTTCCCGAATGGTGCATCTGCAAGTAGTGGCGCAGCTATTTTTGGTGGAGGTTTAGTTTATCCGTATTACAAAGACGCAGAAAACAGAATTTTGGAAATTAATAATCCAGATTTTGATCCAGATGTATCTTTTGAAGATTATACTCCTCAGTTAAATTGGATGCCAAGGCTAGCTTTTTCATTCCCTATTTCTGAAGACGCTGGATTTTTTGCACACTATGATGTATTAGTTCAGCGACCGCCTTCAAACTCAGTAGCTACAGCGCTTAACTATTATTACTTTGAAAACCCTATTAGATTTAGTTCAGATGATGCAGCTGCAGGAAACCCTGCACTAAGACCTGAAAGAACGATTGATTATGAAGTAGGTTTCCAGCAAAAAGTATCGAACTCTTCAGCAATAAAAATGTCGGCTTATTATAAGGAGTTAAGAGACATGATACAGCAAAGAGTATATACCAATTTGCCTGCACCGGTAAATCAGTATCAAACTTTTGGCAATCTTGATTTTGGTACAGTTAAAGGATTTTCTTTTGCTTATGATTTAAGACGAACAGGTAACTTGGAGTTGGGTGTTAACTATACGTTACAATTTGCAGATGGTTCTGGATCTGATGCAAATTCATCGAGAGGTTTAAGTTCGAGAGGTGTATTAAGAACTTTATTCCCACTTAGTTATGATGAGAGACACAGAATTGCAGGTACTATTGATTACAGATACGGATCAGGTAAGAAATATACAGGACCTACTATTTCTAACATCCCTATTTTTGCCAATACTGGTTTGAATGCTATTGTGACAGCTATATCTGGAAGACCTTATTCAGCTTATCAAACAGTAGATGCTGCTTTAGGCCAATCAGGATTATTAAATATCAATGGGTCTAGAAAGCCATGGGTCTTCAATACTGATTTAAAAATTGATAGACAGTTTAATGTGAAATTTAATGAAGAATCAAAGCGTAGTTTAAACATCAATGCTTATTTAAGATTCGAAAACTTATTTAATACAAGGAATGTAGTGGATGTTTACAGAGTAACTGGAGATCCACAGGATGATGGGTATTTAGTTTCTTCTTTTGGTCAGGATCAAATACGTCAAATTGTAGAGCAAGGAGCAGATGTAGAAAGCTTCTTAGCAGCACACAGTTGGAGAGTATTAAATCCGGATTATTATACAAGACCAAGAAGAATTTACCTTGGGGTATTATTTAACTTTTAATTTAGTCAACCAGAAAATTTATTATAATGCATAGAATAATAAAGCTTTTTACTCTATTTATCATTGTCGCTTCAGCATTAACGGCTCATGCGCACATTGACCCAAATAGAAGTACAAAAGGAACGAAAACAACAAACGAGAATATAAACTTTCGTGAAGATTGTGTGCCATCATCGGCTCAGACAGATCAAAGTATCAATAATGTTAGAGCCCGTCTTTTAACAGGTGGAGATGTATGGTGGGATGGTCAAGGAGAAGGTAGGTATATAGTACCTAAACAAGAGCCAGGTTCTGGTGTACCAGAAGTCTCTTCTATCTTTGCAGCGTCTATATGGTTAGGTGGATACGATCCATCAGGAAACCTTAAAGTAGCGGCTGGAGATTATAGAAGTGGAGGTGTAGATTTTTTCCCTGGTCCATTAGATCCAGAAACTGGGTTGACAGATTTAGAACAGTGTAATGAATGGGATAGATTCTTTGAAGTCACGGGAGCAGATATCTTACAAGTAATTGGTATTTACAATAATTGTATAAACAATCCTGATTGTAATTTGAATATAGACTCTATACCTGATGGGGTTCGTTATTGGCCAGCATTAGGAAATGAAGAATTTGCGGACTTTTATGGTTTCGAATTGCCATTTAATGACCAAGGATTAGGATCTTTCTGGGATGAAGATCAGGATGGACTCTATGATCCTGTAATGGGAGATTTTCCGATCATTGACATCAGAGGTTGTGAGCCAGATACTAGGAAAAAAGCAGAGACTTTAGTTCCAGATGAAATGATTTTCTGGATTTTTAATGATGCAGGAGCGCCACACGCACTTTCTAATGGTGCAGCGATTAATATGGAAGTACAGGTTCAATCTTTTGGTTATGCAACCAATGATGAATTAAATGACATGACTTTCCAAAGATATAAATTGGTAAATAGAGCAAGTGTGGATATTCGAGATGCTTACTTTGCTCTTTGGGTGGATCCAGATTTAGGTTGCCATACAGATGATTACATCGGTTGTGATGTTGATAGAAGTTTAATGTATGTCTACAATGAGGATTTAACGGATGGATCTACAGGTTGTAACTGTGATTCTGGTGTTCCTACTTATTGTGATAGAGTGCCTATTTTAGGTGTCGATTATTTTAGAGGACCATTAGGCCCTAAGCAGTTTAACATTGATGCAAATGGTGACACTACTTTAACAAATCCACCAATCGGAGGTTCTTTTGATACCTTAGTGGAATTAGGTATGTCTTCATTTTTATATTTGAATAATTGCGGAGTTGGTGGTCCAGATCCTTTAACATGTGACCCGAATGAAGCAGAAGGTTATTACAATGTTTTACAAGGTTTATGGCCACAAGGTGGAGCAGTCACTTTCGGTGGGAGTGGTTTAAATTTAGGAAGTACGGATTCAGTTAAGTTTGTATTTCCTGACGCACCTAATTCTGATGGATGGTCAATGTGTACAGCTGATTTAGCTTTTGGTGATCGTAGAACTATTCAAGCTTCAGGTCCATTTTTATTAACACCAGGAGCTGTTAATGAGTTGATTATAGGAGTTCCATGGGTTCCAGATATTACTTATCCATGTCCAGACATTTCTAGACTTTTAGCGGCGGATGATCTTGCTCAAGCAGTATTTGACAACTGTTTCGAAATACCTAGAGGACCTGATGCACCCGATTTATGTGTTATAGAATTAGATAGAGAAATAGTATTGGTATTGAGTAATGACCCAGCCAGAAACAATTTTAATGAAACATATAGAGAAGAAGATATTTTAGCGGAAGAAGGTGCTGAAGATATAGATTATGTATTTGAAGGATATAAAATCTATCAGTTAGCTCACTCGAATGTTTCGGCACAAGAATTAGATGATGTAACAAGAGCAAAATTAGTTAGACAGGTAGATGTTAAAAATGGAATTACTGAATTATACAATTGGGAGTCTACAGTAAACCCTACCTCTGATGCAGGTGATTTAGTGTTTAACTATGAAATTAAAGTGAATGGAGGAGACAAAGGAGTCGCACATACATTCCAAATAAATGAAGATGCTTTTGCTGAGGGCGATCGATCATTAATCAATCATAAAGAGTATTACTTCACGGTAATAGCTTATGCTTACAATGAGTATGAGCCTTTCGATGTGTCTACAGGTTTAGGTCAAAAAACTCCTTACAGAGAAGGTAGATTGAACATTAAAAACTATACAGCCATTCCAAGACCGATTGTCTATGAAAACATGAATTCTTTTTACGGTGATGGACCTACCATATTCAGACTTGAAGGTGTAGGAAGTGGTGGTAACTCCATGGAATTAACCGATGAAATGTATGAAAGAATTCTAAATGGTGAAAACATTGAGAAATTACAATATGTTGATGGTAGAGGACCGATTAATGTTAAAATCTACAATCCACTAGATGTTGTTGATGGTACATATGAGTTAGAAATTTTAGGAGAATTTGTTGGCGGTGGTTTATGTGAATTCCAAGATAGTGCTACTTGGCAATTAACGCACAAAGAGACGGGAGAAGTATTCCAGTCTACTGCTACCATTGATGAAATCAATGAACAGATTTTTGGTCAGTTTGGATTTAGTATAGAAATAAATCAGGCAGACGAGCCAGGAACAAATGTCACACCAGAAAATGGGTTAGTTTCAGCAGAGTTGAGTTATAATAATGTGAATGATGTTATTTGGTTTGCTGCGGTTGAAGATGATGGAGCAGGATTTGAAACAGAAGACCAACCATTGGGACCATTTGCGGCAGTTTTTGACTTTTTAAAAACAAACGAAGGACAGGCTAATTTTGGGGATGATATGACTCAAGCATTCAGTACTTTTGGTGACGGCTATTGGTATCCTTTCTGGTTATGTGACTATAGACAATCACAGGATCCATTATTTGATTTTTACATTACGCCAGCTTGGAAAAATTCTAGTTTCCATCAGCAGATATTAAGTGATAATGGTTTATATAATCTAAATAATGTAGATATCGTCTTTACCTCAGACAAATCAAAATGGTCAAGATGCGTAGTGGTAGAAACAGCTACTGAAGATTATCTAGAACCTGTAATAGGAGTTATAGAAACAACTATTGGAGATGCAAATATGATGGAGTTAAGACAATCTCCATCAGTTGATAAAGATGGTAACCCTATGAATGATGGAACAGTGGGTATGAGTTGGTTCCCTGGATATGCGATTGATGTAGAAACTGGTAAACGTGTAAATATTTTCTTTGGAGAAAATTCGATTTTTGATGAAGATAAAATTGACTTATTAGCAGATAATATTCCATTAGGTGGGGATATGTTATTTAACCCATCAAGTCAATTTGCTACACCATTGTTTGATCCTGCTGATCCTTTAATAAGAGAGTTAGTTATGGGTGGAGGACACAATGTTTATTGTACGCGTCAAGATTATGATGGTTGTGCAGAGATTGCAGAAGCATTAGCATCAAATCTAATCGGAATGAGAAACGTATTGAGATCAGTAACATGGTGTTCCATGGTAATGTTGCCAGGAAATGTAACTTTAGACTCATATGAAGAAGGAGTTATTCCAAATGATTTAACTGTTAAATTAAGAGTCAATAATGAATACAGCTTAGAGCGAGAGTTTATTTTGGATGAAGCGGTAAGTTGTAATACTATTGGAGGAAATCCAAGATATGAGTTTGTTATAGATGGTAAATCTCCATCAGTTTTGGAACAAGAGGAGTATGAAGGAGCTCTAGAAGAAGTAAGAGCAGTACCAAATCCATACTATGGTATTTCTGCATACGAAGCAAACCAGTTTCAAAATTTAGTGAGGATTACAAACCTTCCTGATGAGTGTACAGTTTCTATCTATAGTTTAGATGGTAAATTCATCAGAGAGTACAACCGATCAGAAACGGAGACTGCGAAAGGTATTGCGAGCGCAGGAGTTCAAACTACTCAAACAGTTCCTTCTTTAGATTGGGATTTAAAGAATTATGCTGGTATCCCTGTAGCAAGTGGTGTTTACTTAATTCATATTGAGGCTCCAGAACTAGGAGAATCAAGAACAATTAAGTGGTTTGGATTAAATAGAGAATTTGATCCTTCTGGATTATAAAAATTATAAGTGGGTAAACAATGGTTTTCATTGTTTACCCTTCTTATCAAAAATAGAAAAGAATATGAAGAAATATATACAACTTTTAATCGTAGGAATATTTGTTTGTAGTCAAATGGTTTTAATAGCGGGTAATCCAGATCGACAAGGAGAGTCTGGAGCTGCCGAGTTGTTATTTAACCCATGGGCTAGAAGCGCAGGATTCCACAGTATGAATACATCTTTTGCGAGTGGAGTGGAAGCTATGAGAATTAATGTTGCTGGGATCGGAAGAATCGAAGGCCGAGAATTGCAGCTTGGAAACGCAAGACTTTATGAAGGAACAGGTATCCAGTTAAATTCGCTTGGATATGCACAAAAAAGAGGAGAACGTGGTGCTTTTGCTATCTCCTTAGCTTCTGTAAATTTTGGAGATATTGACGTAACTACTAGTAGTCAACCTGAAGGAACCGGAGCAACTTATACTCCAAGTTTTTTCAATATGGGCTTAGGATATTCATACACATATGAAAATAAAATTTCGGTTGGAATTTTGGTGAGAGCGATTTCAGAAACTTTACCGAACCTGAATGCATTTGGTGCTGCACTCGATGCAGGTGTTCAATATGTTTCTGGAGCTAATGATAATTTTAAATTAGGAATATCTTTGAGAAACATAGGAACTCCAATGAGATTTTCCGGTGAAGGTATATCAGTGGCAAGTAGTAATACATCGAGTAATAATCCAGATTATCCTATCGAGTTTGCAGTAAAACCAGCTTCTTTCGAACTGCCATCAATGTTAAATATTGGTATGTCATACGATTTCTTTGTGATCAACAATCCAGCTAATGAAGAAGAGGGCAGATCAGCGACATTTGCTTACTTACGCGCATTAGCAAACTTTACATCTAATGCATTCTCAAGAGATCAAGTTGGAGTAGGTTTAGAATTCAATTTTAACAATTTGATAGCTTTGAGAGGTGCCTACAAGTACGAAATTGGACAAGGGAATGGAGAAACACAAAATGTTTACACAGGATTTGCAGGTGGTGCATCCGCGTATGTTCCAATGTCTAAAGACAAATCAACAATCCTTAGTTTAAATTATGCCTATAGAACCACTAATCCATTTGGTGGAACGCACAACTTTGGACTAGGTCTATTATTTTAAATTAGATTTGAACTAATTCGATTATATTTTCGTTTTAAGAAAAATAAAGCAAGACGCCTCTACTATGTAGGGGCGTCTTGATGCTTAATAGATAAATTAAAAAGTTTATGAGTAAGATTAGTTATTTGACCCAAGAGGGTTATGATAAACTTAAGGCTGAATTAGAAGAAATGAAGACCAATGGGCGGAGAGAGGTTTCTCAGGCCATCGCAGAAGCTAGGGATAAAGGAGATTTATCAGAAAATGCTGAATATGATGCAGCTAAAGATGCACAAGGTTTATTAGAAATGAGGATCAATAAACTAGAATTGACATTGGCCAACTCAAGACTAATAGATACTAGTCAACTAGACACCAGCGTAGTTACTATTTTGTCCAAAGTAACAATCCAAAACCTAAAAACAAATAAAGAGGTAACTTACCAGCTAGTATCAGAAAGTGAGGCAGATATCGCACAAAAAAAGATATCAGTAACTTCTCCCATAGGTGATGGTTTATTGGGGAAGAAGAAAGGGGAGTTAGCTGAGGTAAAAACGCCAAGAGGTTCTATTGAATTTAAGATTTTAGACATAAGCTTGTAATGGCCAGTATATTCAGTAAAATAGTAGATGGGACCATTCCTTGTTACAAAGTAGCTGAAGATGAGAATCATCTAGCATTTTTAGATATAAATCCACTAGCAAAAGGCCACACATTAGTCATTCCTAAAAAGGAAGTAGATTATATTTTTGATCTTGATGATGAGTCTTACGCAGCACTATTTGCTTTTAGTAAGCGTGTAGCAGCTGCTATCGAAAAGCAAATTTCTTGCGAACGTATTGGTGTTTCGGTTATAGGTTTAGAAGTTCCTCATGCACATGTACACCTAGTTCCTATCAATAAAATACACGACCTTGATTTTACCAAGAAACGTGTAGAAATGAGTCAAGATGCATTTTCAGACTTAGCGAGTAGTATTGCTTCTTCCTTTTTATAAGCCTTTGACCCTGGAGGGATTAGAGTTAATAAAGTTTTTCCAGGATTTTGCGCCCGTTAATCCGGCGAGCGGATTGTTGATTTCATTGTATTTGCAGTAAGCGGCAGCCAATGCATCTGTTGCATCTAAATATTTTGTCTCAATCTTTGTTTTAAGAATCCTGTTTAGCATTTGCCATACTTGCTCCTTAGAAGCATTACCATTTCCAGTAATCGCTTTTTTAATTTTCTTTGGGGCATACTCCGTAATATTAACACCCATGGTCATAGCTGCAGCCATAGCTACTCCTTGAGCTCTACCTAACTTAAGCATAGATTGTACGTTTTTGCCAAAAAATGGAGCTTCAACAGCCATTTCTTTTGGCAAATATGCTTCTATGATTTCCTGTAATTGGAGAAAGATCTCTTTTAGTTTAGTTTGGTGATTTTCATATTTTTCTAGATGGATAACACCGAGATCTATGATTTTTACTTCTTTTCCTCTAACTTCTAACAGTCCATATCCAAGTACATTGGTACCTGGATCAATGCCTAAGATTTTGTAGTTTTCTGACATATATCAAATTTAGTTAATATTAAGCGTACTTTTATTGACTAGCTTCTTTCATTTTGAAAAGATTAGAATACATACTTAAAAGCTTGCTATTTTTAGCGCTGCTAGGATTGTTGTACTATCAATTGTTTGTACAAAACAATATCGTCGAATTATGGGCATCCCAATCGTGGGATTCCATGAAACAAAATGTATACTATCTTCTTGCAGTGATATTAATAGCGCCTATAAATTGGTTTTTAGAAGCAAAGAAATGGCAATCTTTAATCAATGTAAAAGCTAATATACATTTGTTAGAAGCTTTAAAAAGCATCTTCGTAGGTATGAGTTTTGGCATTATTTCTCCTCAGCGAATAGGTGAATACTATGGGCGAATGTTGCTTGTTAACGAAAAGCGACACAGGCCTATCGCTGTAGCCAGCACCTTACTTTCGAGCATAAGTCAAAACCTAGTGACCGTACTTGTAGGTTTATCTTCGCTTTATTGTTTTTTCGAACACTTTAAAGTTTTGAGAGGAATCGAACAAATATCATCGATTTGGCTGTTTGCTATGATTGCTTTTTGCACCATCATGTATTTTACAATACCCATTTGGATCAATGTTTTGAAAAAAATTAAGATAAGTTTAATTCAAAAAACAGCTGAATCAATAGCATTATGGAATTTTAGGATTCAATTTATCGTTTTACTATACGCAGGCTTGCGTTATGCCTGTTATAGTTTGCAATATGCGTGTTTGCTTTATTTCTTTGGGGCGGAATTGAGTTTATCATTAGTATTAGCAGGCATAACGATCATCTATCTTGTCCAATCCGGGATTCCGTTGCCAGGTGGTTTTTCTATCTTGGCGAGAAGCAGTATTGCTTTGTTCATTTTAGGGAGTTTTGAACTCAATGACTGGACCATTTTAGCATCTACTTGGACTTTGTGGGTAATAAATCTAGTCCTTCCTGCGTTTTTCGGATTAATAATATTGAGGAAAATAAACGTTTTACTGATTAAGTGATTAATATATTAAGACATATAATTCTGCTTTTGCTTTGGTTCAATGTTGGTCTAAAAGCCAATGCGCAACATCTTGAGCAAATGCCCTGTGATATTCAAAATATAGCTTTTCAAGCGGGTGAAAAGTTGGTTTACAAGGTGTATTACAATTGGCAGTTTATTTGGATTCCTGCGGGTGAAGTGAGTTTTGAAATTTTTGAAACTGACTCAACTTATCAAATGCTTACTTTGGGTTCTACTTATTCGAGCTATGATCCATTTTTTAAAGTGAGAGATCGTTTTGAGAGTACCATAGATAAAGAGACTATGCTACCCAAGACCTTTGTACGAGATATTGCCGAAGGAAATTATATGAGATATGATTCTGTGGTATTCGATCAAATAAATCAAACGGCCACAGAATACATTGGAAAACATAAGAGTAAGATTAAGCGATTAGACTTTAGCTTTGAGAGTTGTGTACAAGATATGGTATCCATCATGTATTACTTGAGAAATATTGATGACCAATATATAAAACAGAATAATGCTTTACCTATCAGTGTTTTCTTTGATAAAGAGTTATTTAATCTTAATGTAAATGTGTTGGCTCGGGATGAAATAAAAGTAAAAGGATTGGGTACACAAGAGGTCATTCATATTTCGCCACAATTAGTTACAGGTGATGTGTTTAAAGAAGGCAATGAGATGAATATATACGTATCGGCAAATCAAAGCAAGGTTCCATTACTTATAGAATCTGCAGTGTCGGTAGGTTCGGTTAAAGCTATATTAGTGGACTCGGAATATACTATAGACAAGCTATTTTGAAAAGCATTACTAAAATATTAATCATAGGTCTTTGTTTACTGAGTATAGTCTCACTCGGATATGTGTATTATCAATACAAAGCCTTGCAAACATTACAGAAAAAAGAAGAAGCAACTGTAGTTTTAAAAAGTATACAAAAAGTATCTAAGTTAGTCACCGTAGAAGCTCACCTTTCGGAAGTATATGATTACAAGGACTATTATTATTATGACTTTTTTCCCTTTAGAAAAAAAGTTTTGATACGAGTAAATGCCAGTGTTTCTGCAGGATATGATTTTAAGGGTTTAGACATTACTGTAGACGAAAAAAATCATGAAATCAGGATCGATTCTTTTCCTAATCCTAGCATTATATCATTAGATCATGACTTGGATTATTACGATATCCAAGAAGGTACTTTTAATAGTTTTTCAGAACAAGATCTCACTGAAATCCAACAAAGAGCCAAGGATTTTATCGAAGATAAGGCTATAGATAGCCAATTATTAGAACGTGCAGTAGAACAAAAGGAAGAATATATTTCCATGTTAGAATTGGTGGTAGAAACCATGGGATGGCGACTTAGCATAGCGGAGGAGAGACTAAAAGGCTAATCTAAATTTCCAGTACTTCATTTATATTTTGTATACGGGCATGATTTTACTATTTTGCGTAGGCTAAAGGGCAAAATTACGAAATCTACTATCTCTTTTTAAAAATCAAATTATATGTCGAATCAAGTTACAGGAGTTGCTGAGAGGCAAATTTTTGGACATCCTATTGGGTTGTTTGTATTGTTTTTTACTGAAATGTGGGAACGTTTTAGTTATTATGGTATGCGAGCTATTCTCGTATTATATCTAGTCGCTAAAACAACTGAAGACAATCCAGGCTTAGGTTGGACAGATGGCGAAGCATTAAAGCTATACGGGTGGTATACAATGCTTGTATATGTTGCATCTATACCAGGTGGGTGGATAGCAGATAAAATGATAGGACAAAAAAAATCTGTTCTTTATGGAGGTATTTTATTGTGTTTTGGACATGGAATATTGGCTGTAGAACAAATGTGGGCATTTTATAGTGGTTTGGGTTTAATTATCGCAGGTGTAGGCTTATTAAAGCCTAATATTTCAACCATGGTAGGTGGTTTATACAAGCAAGGCGATATTAGGAGAGATAAAGGTTTTACCATTTTTTACATAGGAATAAATATAGGAGCTTTTCTTTCCAGTATTATTGTTGGATATGTAGGAGAAGTTCATGGTTGGCATTATGGATTTGGATTAGCAGGAATAGGTATGTTATTGGGAATGTTAGTATATCTATGGGGCCAAAAACATTTAGTTGATGTGGGCAATTATTTTGGTACATCAGTTAATCAGGAAGAAGTAGAGGCAATGAAACGCCCATTAACCAAAATAGAAAAAGATAGAATTGTTGTTTTATTATTAAGTTTCATTTTGGTTATTGTCTTTTGGGGTGCTTTCGAGCAGGCTGGGGGTTTGATGAATATTTATGCAAAGGAGAAAACCAATCGTTTGCTTATGGGATTTGAAGTGCCAGCATCATGGTTTCAAAGCCTCAACGCAATGTTCATTATTTTCTTAGGGACAGGTATAGCAGCTTTTTGGGCTAAAAGAAAACTCAAAGGGAGATTATCTTCTTCTTTATTTAAAATGATTATAGGCTTAATCATAATGGGGACAGGTTTCTTTTTCATGTCGGCGGCTTCTTCACAATATGAAACAGCGGGATCTTCAGCTATGGTTTGGTTGGTGTTGGCTTATTTATTCCATACAATTGGCGAATTATGTATAAGTCCAGTGGCCTTGTCTTTTATTACAAAATTGGCACCATTAAAATACGGTTCTATAATGATGGGTGTATATTTTGCCATGACCGGTTTTGGTAACAAACTAGCAGGCTTTTTAGGAGAGTCGGCTCAAAACTTAGGTGAATTCAAAATATTTACTGGTATAGCAATCTTTTGTGTTGTTTTTGGAATTCTTGTACTCTTATTTAGGTCTAGATTGGAAACCCTTACTCATGGAGTAGAGGATGAAGAAAAATAATCAATAATCAATTAGTCAAAACAATATTATATAAACTATGAGTGATACTAAAAAAGATATTTTTTATGGGAATGTGTTAGGACATCCTTCCCAATTATTCGTACTGTTTTTTACAGAAATGTGGGAGAGATTTTCTTATTATGGGATGAGAGCCTTATTAGTGATTTTTCTAATCGGAGAACTGACAGGGCCAAATCCAGGATGGGGATGGGAACGAGAAGCTGCTTTGTCATTATTGGGAACATATGCTTTGTTAGTATACCTTACACCTATTGCTGGGGGGTGGTTAGCCGATAATAAAATAGGTTATCGAAATGCAGTTGGAATTGGTGCTTTACTGATGACCTTGGGCCATGCTTCTATGGCTGTCGAAACGCCTATGTTTTTATATATAGGTATTGCTTTTCTGATTATTGGAAATGGTTTCTTTAAACCTAATATGACGTCGATCATATCGAAATTATATGAAAATCATCCGGAGAAAAAGGATGGTGCCTATACCATTTTTTATATGGGAGTAAATGCAGGAGCATTTTTAGGTATTATGCTTTGTGGTTATTTAGGAGAAAAAATAAGTTGGAGTTGGGGTTTCGGTTTAGCTGGAATTTTTATGTTTTTGGGCATGCTTCAGTTTTGGTTTGCTAAAGATCTATTTGGAAATATCGGAGATAAACCAGATGCCAAGAGTGTAAAAGATATTGTTATTCCAGAAGGCGATCGATTAAATCCTTTCACATTGGTGGATAAAATACTTATTGCGGCCTTTGCTTTATTATCTATAGTTTGGATATTTAATGACCCATTATCTACTATAGGCGGTTATGAGTTGATTCCTGGCGGCGCTAAAGGGTCGATGGCAAATTGGGTAATTCTCACAGCATTATTGATGTTTTTTGTTGTACTCATAAGTCGTTTAACTCGCTATACACCTTTAGTCAGAGATCGATTAATAGCAGTAGCCATTTTTGCATTCTTTACCGTGTTTTTCTGGGCTTCTTTTGAGCAAGCAGCAGGAACTCTGCCTATTTTTGCTGCTGATTATACCCAACGATCACTCACAGGAGGAAGCGCGACAACATTCAAGATCATAGATTTAGTAGTGACGATTATACCACTAGTAATTATAACTTGGGTATTGATACGCCTATTTGCCCAAACCTTTAGCCGAATATCTTTATCAAATATCATTCTTGCATTCAGTTTCCTGATTGTTTGGGGTATTGTAGGTTTCAAAATTTGGAATGAATTAAATACAGTAGGTACAGAGGTTCCTGCGACTTGGTTTGCCATTTTAAATTCATTGTTTATTATCATGTTTGCACCCTTGTTTTCGAGATGGTGGGAAAGTAAATACAATCCAAGTGCTGCCTTTAAATATGGCTTTGGTCTGATTTTATTAGGGATAGGCTTTGGTTTTTTAGTATTTGGAGCATTGGGTATTGCACAAGGAGCTAAAACAGCTTCTGTTAGTATGATGTGGCTCGTTTGGGCTTATTTATTCCATACCTTAGGTGAACTTTGTTTATCTCCTGTAGGACTCTCTTATTTAAGCAAGTTAGTACCAGGAAGGATGATAGCCTTTATGTTTGGTATATGGTATCTCGCCATTGCAATTGGAAATAAACTGGCTCATACATTGGGTGGTATGATTGATCAAATCACTGAGCAATATTCTTTGAGTACGTTCTTCGGAATTTTTACTTTAGTACCGATTGCAGCAGGGGTTTTAATCATGTTGTTAAACCCATTATTAAAGAAACTTATGCACGGCGTGCATTAAAATATAGCTTATTTGTAAAAAAGGTTCGGCTACTTTAGTCGGACCTTTTTTATTTTATAGGTCTATATTATTGATAACCTTTGTTTAGAGTCAAAGAATTAGTAATTGATACAAGCTTTACTTAACTTAATGGTACGAAATACAGTCACCATGAAAAGTGCATACTTAATTCCTATATTTTTCTTTGTTTTTTGTTCAATGTCGTTTGGACAAGATTGTGATACGCCCGTAGATTACATGACTTGTGATGAAGCCTCTGCGTGCATTTTAGGAGAGTTTAATCACTTAGAAGGTTTTGTAGAAGTTATGGGCTCCGAAATGTCAAGTGATGGACCTAATCCTCTTTGTCCGAATGGTGGAGCGTTTCATAATAGTTCTTGGTTTGCATTTTTGGCAGGATCTACAACCTTAGAGTTTGAGATAGCTCTATCTAATTGCGATACCATAGAATTTCCACCAGGATCTGGAATTGAAAAAACAGGTATTCAGTATGGATTATATACTGATTGTTCCTATAACATGTCAGTCGTCTGCGAACCAAATGGTATAAGTGACCCTATTAATCACATAGTTTTAAGTGGATTAACTGAGGGCGATACCTATTATTTCTTTATTGACGGATGTGGAGGAAGTGCTTGTACTTATGAAATTAGTAATATTGTTGGGGGCGGACCGCCTCCTCCAGTAGAATTAGACTCATTATTGATGGAGAGAGTTGGTCATTGGGACCCCGATGGATATCCTACCACAGGAGGTTCGAGTCCATTGCAGTATAATGATATTTGGGGTTATACTACAGATACAGGTGAAGAATATGCTTTATTAGGAAATGCAGATTCAATATTGGTTATCGATGTAACCGATTGTACGGCCCCAGAACGAGTGTATGGTTTTGATGGAGGGAATACGGTAACTTGGAGAGATTTCAAAACTTATGAAGATTACATGTACGCTGTCTGTGATGGATGTAGTGAGGGTTTACACATTTTTGATTTATCTGCTTTACCTGATGGTGATGTAACTCATGAGTTAACTACGAATATGTTTTGGGATGATATGCATAATATTTACATTGATGAAGATGCAGGTAGACTATATGCAGTCCATGGAAGTAATCAAACGGATGAAGTAGTGATTTTAGATCTATCGGTAACGCCTGACGACCCAACATTAATTGGAGAATATGACTTAAATGCCATTGCTGGAGTCGGTGGAGGTTTCCATATTCATGATATATATGTTCAAAATGATACTGGATATTGTTCACACGGTTATGATGGTTACTTTGTGTATGACTTTGCAGATCTAAACAACATCGAATTGCTCGGTTATGTGGAAACAGGAGCTTACAACCACAGTTCGTGGATAAGTGAGGATGGTGCTTATGCTTACTACGCGGAAGAAGTGCCTACAGGTCAGCCTATGGGAGTTATCGATTTAGCGGATATCCATACCAGTAGTTTAGATTTATTTGTAGAAACAACCTTTCAAGATAATCTAGAGATGAATGGTAATTCCACGCCCCACAATCCATATGTCTTAGGCGATTATTTATACATTTCTTATTATGAAGATGGTACCAAAGTATATGATATTTCTGACCCTGCCGATCCGGTCCTTCATGCATATTACGATACTTATCCTGACAACGAAGATAGTTATACGGGGTATGAAGGAAACTGGGGTAATTATCCTTTTTTAGCTTCTGGATGTATTCTTTCTTCTGATATAACCTATGGTTTAAATTTGCTTCAAATTGATTGGGGGAATAGTGATACTTGTACGCCCTTAGTAGAGTTAGATGGAAGTGAAGGCACAGGGACGTATTCAGCATCTAGTCATTTACGTTCAGAAGGATCATTAGGCAATACGGAGGATGTGCTTTATAAAGCTGAAATTTCGGTAGAACTAAAGGCAGGTTTTGAAGTACCCGCAAGTACTGATTTCGAAGCGATCATCGACGAATGTGAAACGAATACTTTGCCAACTGGAAGCGAACCAATCATGCGCAAAAAATAATCATAATCCTTGATTACATGCCATTGATTTCTCTATAAGTCACCAATGGTACATTGGTTTGCATCGCTATATTGTTGTTGATATTACACGACTAAAAGAAAGTAAATTACTTGGTCATTTAAAATAAAAGCCATCATGTAAACGTGGCTTAAACATGCCATTTAATCAGGATTAATGAAAAGCGCTTATCTTGAGAAAAAGAAAAGTTATCAAGAAATATTTTATACTTGCTTTAATAGGACTGTGTTGTCTATTTTTCGGGCTCATCATTAGTGCATTTTATAATGGGCAAGAACAATCAGAATACCAAGCGATTCCTAAAATCGCGATAGGTGAGCAAGCGGTTAAGCACTTTTCTGAAGCTTTGCAATTAAAGACTATTAGTTACATGGATTACCAGATTGACTCCAGTCAGTATGTAGCATTTAATAATTGGCTCGAAAGGACTTATCCACTAATAAACCAGCAACTAGAGCACACCATAATTTCTGATTTTAGTCATATTTACCACTGGAAAGGACAGAACAGCTCTGAACAGCCGATAATGTTGTATGCACATTTAGATGTTGTCCAAGTTATTGATAATGAACGAGAGGCATGGAGATATGATCCTTGGTCTGGCAAAATGGCTACTGATACTATCTGGGGTAGAGGAGCATTAGATGATAAGGTTGCTGTGTTGGGTATATTGGAAGCCGTAGAACATTGTTTAGTAAATGGTATCAGACCTGACCGAGATATTTATTTGTGTATTGGCCATGATGAAGAAGTTGGGGGTAAACTCGGTGCTCAGAAAATGGCCGAGTATTTTAAATCGAATGATATACAATTTGCTTATGCACTGGATGAAGGCTTAACCATAACGAAAGATCTGATACCTAACATCGACAAACAAGTTTCTCTAATAGGTATTGCTCAAAAAGGATACTGTAGTGTAGAGTTAAGTACAAAAATGGATGGTGGTCATTCATCGATGCCTTCTCCAGAGACTTCCATAGATGTCATATCCAAGGCATTAACCAAACTAAACCACCAAGGACTTTCTTCTAGATTGACTCTACCTGTCAAACAGATGCTATCATGCATTGCTCCAGAAATGCCTTTTTTTCAGCGTATAATACTATCTAACCAATGGCTATTTGCACCCTTGATTAAGCGTAGTTATGAGGGGTCCAATGTCGGGAATGCTTCCATACGAACGACCACGGCAGCGACCATATTTTCTAGTGGAAAACAAGAAAATATCATTCCAGAGCAAGCTACTGCATGTCTCAATTTTAGATTATTACAAGGTGATACAGAAGAAACAGTATTGGACCATATAAAAAAAGTAATTGGTGACGATCGGATTAACATTACAGTCATAGGAGAAACGACTCCTGCTTCAAATATTGCAAATACAAATAGTGTCTTTTATGAAAGGGTAGAGCAAAGCATATTAGAAGTTTTTCCGGAAACTATCGTTAGTCCAGGTTTAGTAATGGCAGGGACGGACGCAAAACATTTTTCTGAAGTATGCGATGAGACATTATACTTTCGGCCTATGATCATGCATCCAAAAAACCTTCATACTATTCATGGTATAAACGAACGAATTGCCATAAAAGAGTATGAAGATTTTATTCGATTTTATATCCGACTGGTCGAACTGAATTAAAAGCTTAATAAAATCTGTAGAAGCTAGAAACTCTTATTTCATTCCGATTATAAAAAGGGTTCAATGCTATATCTCCCGATTGTCGATTTAGGTTTACTGAACCACGAACATTCATAGAGAATTGGGGTGAAAAGTAATACAAATATTGGCCAGTTAGCCATGCATTTAAGTAGGTAGAATTTAAACCATTAGGAGTTAATTCATCTTGCCAGTCTACATTAACCAATGAAGGTCTAAAATCTACTTCCCAAAATGTACGCCTATTCAGGAAATGACCAATACCAATATTTGTACTTAATTCAGATCTGAGATATAAGCCACTATTGAGTATTTCTAAATCACCACCATAAAATGTTTTACTTGGTCCTACAGACAGTTTTGACTCTAAATCAAACTGCCAGTCTAAAGACAAAGGCTTGTAAAAATCATAAGCAATAAAAAGGTCTACACCTGCTCTTGTGATGATATCATTTTCGTCAAAACGATCAATATTTTGGTTTACAATTACATCTGGTTCTAGACCGATAGATAATCTTGTACCACTTTCTCTGGCTTCAAAATTTTCAAAAATCCAAGCATCGTGGACATGCGCAAAAAATCGATAATCTGTGGAGTTAACCATATTATTATCCACCAGATAATTTGCTAAGCGCTCAACTTCAGTAATGCGTTCAAGTCTAGGATCAGTATTTCTTACATTTCTTATGAGTGATAATTCATTAGCAAAAGCAATGATTTCATCGTCAGAGAAAGCGGGTTTGGATAGCATGCCTTGCACTTCTAAAAATTCTAAGATAGTGATGGCATGCCATGCATCGTTGGTGTTTTGAGGCTGTCCTTTACCTACTGATAAAGGTAAAGCTAGCTGTACATAATTGTTTGTAATACTATAGTTTTCTGATGTATCTTCAAATCTATTTCTAATGATATCGTTACTGCCTACAAACTGAAAACCAAGCCCGAAAAAGCGCAATGACTCATTAAACCACCTTTTTTGCATGTTATGGCCAAGCGTAAAATTTGTATTAAAAAAACCAGAGTTGTCAGTGTTGTCACTACCGCTACTAAATCTGGCATAAAAGCTGGAATTACTGGAAGACTCAGTTAAGAGTTGGTCTGAAAATCGTGCATCATAGGCGCCAATGTTGGCATTAAAAGCACTCATTTTTTCACTATCTGTTAAAGGATCAGCCTTTTGATTTTGGGTTTGAAATCTTGCATCAAATTCCACTCCGCCTCGTTTTTGTTGTCTGTTAGGTTCTTGAAAAGTAGATATGTCGTAAGAAGAAATTTGTGCTTTCAGTGGTAAAAGAAAGGCAAATAAACTAATGGTAAGTAATAGGATTCTCATACTCTAAAATTTTTATGATTAAGTGTTCTAATGAATACTTCTAAATTATAATGATTGAATGAAATGTAAGTAAATTATTTAGAACTTATGAAAAAAATCACTGTAATCTAACAATTATTTAGGAAATCCATTTTCTATCCAACACTGTAATAATTCTTTGTCTTCTATCGAGAAGTTATTGTTTGCTTGAGTACCGGGCACAGGCATGGTAAACAACTCAAACACTTCAGTGAAAATGGAACCATTTTCAAGTTCAGGAAGCATACCCTCGTATGTTCTATAATCAGATACTTCGTCTGACATGTTTGTTCCATCATGACAGCCTACATTTGCACAAGAAGTATTAATTATAGGCTGTATATTAGTTAGATAGCGCGTTTGACTAGTGCCCTCGGGATCACACTCTATGTCTATGGGGTCTACGGTATCTCTAGTACAAGATAAATGAATCAATACTAGTAGGAGTATGCTCAGAATATAGTTTAGTTTCATTAGAGTATCGTATTGTAAGATTAGACAAAGTTTATTTGCTTGCTTATTTAGCTATTAAACGTCCAGCTTAAGGAGGACAACATTGGACTAAAATAAACAGCTCAGCACAAAAAAAGCTGCACCTAATTTTTTAAATGCAGCTCATTACTTATTTGTTCAAAAAAAGATTATTTCATCAGTCGAAGCTCGATTCTTCGGTTCTGTGCTCTTCCTTTTTCTGTGTTGTTATCTGCTATTGGATTTTCTTGACCATAACCTTCTGAGGCTACTCTTGAAGCGTCTATTCCATTATTTGCCAGAAACATCATAACTGATTTAGCTCTGTTTTTAGACAGTGTTACATTGTCATCAGGATCTCCTGTATTATCAGTATAACCCATAACAGCAAGTTTTGTACTTGGATAAGCTTTCATAAATGCCACAACTCCATTTAATTCACCTTTCATTTGTCCACTAAGTTCAGAAGAACCAGTAGCAAAATTGGCATTTTTTAAGCTAAAATTAGGATCTCCTTTAAACCCACTGGCAATAAATTTTTTCATTTGATCACCTGCAGATCCAGCACTCACGATCATTTTATCCCAAGCGGCCACAGCTATATCATCCGTTTTTTCGAATACACTTCCTATGGCACCAGCTGTCCATTTAAATGCTTCTCCAGTGACATCTACAACTCCAGCTACGGCATCTCCTGCTGCACCGGCCACAGCGCCTGCACCATCTACTACTTTTTCAGCTCCTTTTTTTGCCAAGTCAGCTGCTCCTCCAACCACATTTTCAGTTGCGCCCATAGTTTTTTCTGCAGCATTATCGATTACATCCACACCTGTATTGCAACCCATTCGAGCTAAAAATCCCAAACCGAGTAAAACGGCAAGAAGTGGTAAAAGCCACCTTAATATTGACTTACCAGCTTTGGCCGTAGTTTCTACAGCATCGCCAGCGACATTAGCCGCCCCAGATACTACTTTTTTACCTGTGTCCACAGCCCCAGAGGCTATATCTGCCGCTCCTGTGGCTACTTTTTTACCTGTATCCACTGCACTTGAAGCCAAGCCTGCAGCGCCAGCTACCACTTTTTTACCTGCATCTACAGTTGTATCTACAGCTTTAGCTCCGGCGTCACTTACTTTATCTACGATGGAGTCATTACCTGCTAAATCCTGCCGTATTTTATTGAGTGCAGATCCAGCTTTAACCCAATCAATTTGAGCTTGATTGTAGGTGTGGTCTACTTTAAATTCGTCTTTAGTTCCATCTTGGTGATCTAGTCTTATGGTTAAAGGTTTCCCTGGCGCCATTTGATCAAAATCAGTAATAGAAACAATGTCATCTTGCCTTACTAAATCATAGTCAGCTTTATCCACAAAGGTTAGCGCGAGCATTCCTTGCTTCTTTAAGTTAGTTTCGTGTATTCTAGCAAAAGATTTTACGATAACTGCATTGACACCCAAAAACCTAGGTTCCATGGCCGCATGTTCTCTTGAAGACCCTTCTCCAAGGTTTTCTTCTCCAAAAACGACAGTGCCTATACCATTTGATTGATAGGTCTTAGCCGAATCTGGTACTGGAACGTATTCATTTTTTATGTAATTAATGACTGAGTTAGCTTCGTCATTAAAATAATTGATAGCGCCTGTATAACAGTTCTCTGAGATATTTTGCAAATGACCTCTGTAAGTCAACCAAGGTCCTGCCATAGAAATATGGTCTGTAGTACATTTGCCTTTTACCTTAATGAGTACACGCATATTGTTTACTCCCTCTTGTGTGATAGGAACAAAAGGAGTTAATAGTTGTAATCGTTCTGATTTAGGATCCACGATTACTTCTATGTTGCTACCATCTTCTGCGGGGGCATTAAAACCTCTGTCTTCTACTCCAAAACCATTGGGTGGTAGTTCAAAACCTGTCGGTTCATCGAATTTTACTTCTTCACCTTTATCATTAGTAAGTGTGTCAGTCATCGGATTAAAATCCAGTCTACCTGCAATAGCGATTGCTGCTACAATTTCTGGTGAAGCTACAAACGCATGAGTACTTGGATTTCCATCTGCTCTTTTCGAGAAATTTCTATTAAACGAGTGTATAATACTGTTTTTTGGAGCGTTCATTGGGTCTTTATACCTTGCCCACTGTCCAATACATGGTCCACAAGCATTGGTAAAAATGGTTGCATTTAAATCTTCAAATATTTTTAAAATGCCATCTCTTTCTGCAGTAAATCTTACCTGTTCACTTCCTGGATTAATACCAAATTCGGCTTTTGTGATGAGCCCTTTGTCTACAGCTTGTTTTGCTATTGATGCTGACCTTGAAAGATCTTCATAAGATGAATTAGTACAAGAACCGATCAATCCCCATTCTACATCAAGGGGCCATTCATTAGCTGTTGCTTTTTCTGTCATTTCCTTTCCGACATTGGTCGAAAGATCAGGAGTAAATGGTCCATTAATCAGTGGCTTCAATTCGGAAAGATTGATTTCGATCACTTGATCAAAATATTTTTCTGGATTTGCATAACACTCAGGATCAGCTGTTAAATGTTCTTTTACTTCTTTGGCCGCATCGGCTATATCTGCTCTATCAGTGGCTCGTAGATAGCGGTCCATACTTTCGTCATATCCAAATGTAGAAGTGGTAGCACCTATTTCTGCACCCATATTACAGATCGTACCTTTTCCAGTACATGACATATTATTAGCGCCTTCACCAAAATATTCTACAATTGCACCAGTTCCACCTTTTACGGTTAGAATGTCTGCTACTCTTAAAATGACATCTTTAGGTGAAGACCATCCGGAGAGTTTACCAGTTAATTTTACACCAATTAATTTTGGATTTTTGAGCTCCCAAGGCATACCTGCCATTACATCTACCGCATCAGCACCTCCTACGCCGATAGCTACCATCCCTAATCCACCTGCATTTACGGTATGACTGTCAGTACCTATCATCATCCCACCTGGGAAGGCATAATTTTCAAGTACAACCTGATGGATAATTCCTGCGCCTGGCTTCCAAAAACCAATACCATACTTATCTGAAACCGATTCTAAAAAATTAAAAACCTCATTACTTGTGTTGATGGCATTTTGCAAATCTGCGTCGGCACCTATTTTTGCTTGGATCAAGTGATCACAATGTACAGTCGATGGTACAGCTACTTTATCCTTACCAGCCATCATAAATTGCAACAATGCCATCTGCGCGGTTGCATCTTGCATGGCTACACGGTCTGGTGCGAAGAAAACATAGTCTTTGCCTCTGCTATAATTTTTTAATGGAGATTCAGCATGTAAATGGGAATAAAGAATCTTTTCTGATAGTGTTAGCGGTCGACCAAGTTCGGCTTTTATTGCTTTTACTTTGTCTGCTAAACCTTTGTAATGATCTTTGATCATATCTATGTCAAAAGCCATGCATTTAATTTTATGGGTTAAGGAATAAAATTGGCTGCAAAGGTACAAAAACCCAAACAATCACACAGGCTGTATGTTTCGTTAAAGCTTGAGGGTAAAAAGTAAAATGGTTTATTGGGCCTTAACTTACATTCTTTCCATTAAACGACTGGAAATTTGGAGAAAATCTCTTTCTGTAATTATACCTACAAGATCCTTTTTTTGAACAACAAGGATATAGCCTGATTTTTTATTTTGCATTAGCTTCATCGCTTCTAAAACGGTGGCTTGCGTATCGATAGTTACAGGTTTAGAGTCCATAATGTCACTCACAGAAATGATTTTATTACGGCCACTTTTATTGGCTTCCAGATTAGCATTAAAGATGTTTTGAGGTGTGATGACTCCACTCAATTTGCCTTTGGTATCTTCTACTGGAATAAAATTTAATTTTTTCCATTTGATCAAGTCAAGCACAAAATCAAGAATATCATCTTTTTGTACTGTAAATAAATCGGTGGTCATTAACTCTTCAACTTTCATGTCCATGGGTTGGTAATTATCCAAGTCTTTAAGTTCAGCTAACTTCCACGTATGTACTGGTTGATCTTCTTTTTGGTTGTTGATGATTGCTTGAGTTAAGACACTTAATGCCTCGTCATGGTTTGTTTGGTTGAGTAGATTGCTGTATGATCTTAATTGCCATCGAGCGCCATTGGTATGTTCTTTAGCTCTTGCTTCGATGACACCTAGATATTTATTAATGTCTTTGCTATTTACTTTGCATTTTTTGAGTCCTTTTCGAGCTATAGGAAGCAACTCTTCCAATACTAATTCACAAGCGCCTCTTTTTTGATCGCCTATCCATGTAAAAGTAGAATCGATACCAAATCGGGCTGCTTTTCCGAAATTGTCTCTGACATCTATAAATTGGAGATGGTCTCTAATGTCGTCATAGGTATCTACCATACCTTCCATACATCCAATCCAGAAAGCGGCATTGGCAATTTCATCCATAACCGTAGGTCCTGCTGGCAAGACTCTATTTTCGATCCTTAGATGTGGTTTACCATTTTCGGATATTCCATAGCAGGGTCTATTCCATCGGTATACCGTGGAGTTATGTACCTGTAGTGCTCTGAGTTTAGGCACTTTTCCTTTTTTAATCAGATCTAAAGAGTCTTCTTCAATATCTGAATTAATCAATGGCCTAAATCGAGCAATGTCTTCCGTATATATTTCCATGATCGACTCTTTTAACCAATCTACACCAAAGCTCACTCTAGGACTTCGCTCTCTCATATGTTCGTGTGAAGATCGAGTATCTAAGGATTGTTGGAACATCGCAATTCTAGACTCATGCCATAATCTTTTTCCGAATACTATGGGTGAGTTAGAGGCAATAGCCATGCAAGGTGCAGCTAAAGTTTGGGCGACATTGTAGTATTTTACAAAATCTTTCGGCGCCACTTGCAAGTGTACTTGGAAACTTGTGTTGCTGGCTTCTAATAGGGGAGAATCATGTTTTACAATCAGTTCATCAATACCAACGATTCTTAGTTCGTAAGTATTTCCAATTAGTTGCTCATTAATGGCTTGCATTAAGGCAAAGTACCTTTTTTTAGGTGTTAAATTATCCATGGTTAGATGGTGCTTCCGTATGGTTGGAAGTATACCTGTCAGGACAATTTTTGCTTTAAATTTATCAAGGTATTCTTGAATTTTAACAAGTTTGTCAAAATTCTCTTTATGTAGTTCAGAAAAACATTTTCCTTTTATTTCTCTTGGGGTAAGATTGGTTTCGAGGTTAAATTTGGCAAGTTCAGTTTCTACCCATGGAAACTTCTTCATCTTTTCTAAGACCTCAGTGGCAATCGTTGCGGGTTTTAAGTTTTGTTCGTTTACCAATGCCATTTCTTGTTCTGCACCCAGTCTTTTCTTATCTGACTCAAACCAGTCATTTTCAAGCATAAACTCTAATGCTTTAGTATCATTAAGCAACGATTTCATAAATCGCTGCATAGCTTTTTTATTGGTTAATTTTGATACGCGTTGTTCTCCCATGTTATTTCAGCATTTTGTTGTAGAAGATTCGAGGATTTAAGCTTGAAAACAATCATCCTATTGCATAAAAATATCAGAAATTGTACCAATGACTAATATTTTAAATGAGTCTTCGTTTGTAAGATATGAGATTGTCTATTTATGCTTCAATATTTTTAGTTTTTATTTATGCTTCTTGTGCAAACCAGGCTGAGGAAATTGCCACTATTAAGATAGAAGTACCCTTGGAGCTTCCGGCTGGATTAAACACCTTGGAGACTCATGTTTTCCAGGTGTTTGGAGTACCTACATTTTTTGAATCTAGGCTTGCAAATGCTGGTATTGAGGAACAACAAATTAGTTTTATACAATCAGGATTTGGTTTGTTTAATAATGATTTTAGCAATGTCAATTTGGATTTTATATTTGGCATTACTGTTCATGCTTTAATCGATGGTCCTAATGGTCCACGAAGAGAATTGTTTTATCTAGAGCAAACGCCACTCAATGTGGGTGCAGAAATAAAACTATTGGCTTCATCTACGGAACTTAAGGAAGTTTTAAACAAAGAAGATATAGATTTGGAGTTCAATTTTAGATTGAGGGAATTTTGCCCACAAACCTTTACAGGGAAATTTGATTTAGAGTTTGGGATTTATATAGAGTAAAAAAGATGCTCCTAAGCCTAAAATACTTAGGAGCACGAGTTAATCTTTTAAAATTTGTACCCTATACTAATTGATTGCGAAAAACCACTACGCACGTATGGTCCACTCATTTTTTTGTCATATTGTATAGCTCCAGTTATTGTAAATCGATCTGTAAGATCGGCTATGATGCCAAACTTTTGATAGATAAAATGACCATGAGTAATCGGAAGGTCGTAATGGCTAAGGTCTAAACGAGTAAAGTTATACCCAATTTCATAAAAGGGTTTAACTATACCTGTGTTTTTCATATACGCTCTTAGACCCAACTGATAACTCGAGCGATTTCTGTAGGAAACATTGAAGCCAGCAGTTAAAGCTAAATTTTCATTAAGCAAATGAGCATAATTTAATCCTACATTTAGTCCTAAATTTTTGTCGAATGAAGTTTCGTATTCTAATAGATGTTTGGGTAATGTAGATGATTTTTTTTCTTCTTGACTGATGGCAAGAGTAGTTGTAAACAAACAAAATATACAAATAAGGTATTTCATAATTCTATAATTTTTTGGATGAACAATTATAGAACTTGACTGGATGTTTGTCTTTAGGGTTAGGTGGGTTAAGAATAATTTAAGAGCAATTAACTCAGTTTAACGACTCATCAAATCCATATTTAGTGGCCAAAATGTTTGAGCATAATGATTTCTCTTTTTGTGAGATGTCTAGAAAAAGATCTTGGTAAATCTTTTTTGGTTAAACCTCCATAATAGACACGATCTAGTTTTTGGACCACGTAACCAAAGTGTTCAAAAATTCTGCGTACAATTCGGTTTCTGCCTATATGTATATCAATACCTATTTCGTTTTTTGCTCCTTTTATGTAAGATATTTTATCGACATTCACCGCTCCATCTTCTAATTCAATTCCTCTTTTTATAGCATCGAAATGAGTCTGCTTTAGATCTTTGTCTAAAAATACATGATAGATCTTTTTGACTTCATGACTTGGATGACTGAGTTTATGGGCTAAATCTCCATCGTTGGTTAGAAGCAATAAACCAGTTGTATTTCTATCTAATCTACCTACAGGGTAAATTCTTTCCTTGGTTTTATTTTTAACTAAATCCATGACTGTTTTGCGACCTCTATCATCATCTAAAGTAGTCACCGTATTTTTAGGTTTGTTTAGGATTAAATAAACAAAGTTAGTAGATGGTTTGATGATTTTATCTTTAAATAAAACTACATCTCCATCTTTGATTTCAGTAGCAGGATTGGTTTCAATTGTGCCATTAAGTTTTACAAGGCCATTTTTGATGTGTTCGGTAGCTTTACGTCTGGAACAAATACCGGAATGGGCAACATATTTATTAAGGCGCATCATTGTCAAAACCGTAATCGGTGTCCTCTGGGTTCATTTTGGATGGGAAAGTAACGGAACTACCAGTGGCAAAGGGGTCATTGTTTGTCAAATCTCCAAAAGCAGAGAAATTCATATTGTCCGGTTCCGCAAATTTTACATATTGACCTATGAAGGCAAGTTTTACTGTGTCTAGAGCACCGTTTCTGTGTTTAGCAATAATTATTTCAGCTTCGTTTTCAGGAACTTCTAAATCTCCACCATCTAATTGTTGATAATATCCAGCTCTGTAAATAAAGGTCACAATATCTGCATCTTGTTCGATCGCTCCAGACTCTCTTAAATCAGATAATTGTGGTCGTTTATCACCACCCCTTGTTTCTACGGCTCTGGATAATTGCGATAATGCAATTACAGGAACTTGCATTTCTTTGGCTAAACCTTTTAATGCTCTAGATATAGCACTAATTTCTTGTTCACGATTACCTCTTTGCTTATTAGGGTTAGCTCCCATAAGTTGTAAATAATCGATAACTACAAGTCCTATTCCATGGTTTTGTTTGAGCCTTCTACATTTTGCACGAAGTTCGAATATATTAATGGCTGGTGTATCGTCTATATAGATGGGAGCATCAGACAGTTTATCAACTGCGCGTTGTAGTTTTGGCCATTCGTGATCTTCTAATTGCCCGTTTCTGAGTTTGCTTGAAGAAATCTCGGATTCCATGGAAATAAGACGTTGGGTAAGTTGCGTATCTCCCATTTCCAGTGAAAAAATAGCCACACCTATACCAGCTTCGGCAGCATTTTTTGCTAGCGATAAAGTAAAAGCCGTTTTACCCATACCTGGACGGGCTGCTAGGATGATTAAATCAGAAGGTTGCCATCCACTGGTTAATTTATCTAGCATTTTAAAACCAGTCGTGACACCTGTCATCCCTTCTTCTTTCTTACTTACTGTTTCGATTTGCTTCTGTACCGTATTCAGAAGCATACTGATTTTCTTGTAACTGGTGTTTAAGTTTTTATCGGTAATATCAAATAGGTCTTGCTCTGCTTTATCGAGCATGTCTAAAACATCAATTTTATCTTCAAAGGCATCGGAAATGGTCCTGGTAGATATCCTTATCAGTTCCCTTTGGATGTATTTCTGGATGATAATTCTCGCATGATACTCTATGTTTGCCGCAGAAGCAACTTTGTTAGTAAGTTCCATTAAATAGGAAACACCTCCTATGTTGTCTAACTTATCTTTCTTTTTTAAGACCTCATGAACCGTAAGAATATCGATGGGTTTCATGATTTCGTACAACTCCATCATCGCACTAAATATCTCTTGATGACCTTGGTGATAAAAACTTTCTGGTCTAAGAATTTCAGTAACGATCGGCATCGCATCCGTATCAAGCATTATGGCACCTAGCACCGCTTCTTCTAAATCTAACGCTTGTGGTTGCACTTTCCCAAACATGAGTTGTTCAGCTGCGTTTTGTTCTAGATCTTGCTTGTAGTTTTTTGCCATTGATGTTTCAGATAGAGCGAGTAAAATGTTATTTCCAAATGAGCTTCAAATCTACTAGGATTTCTTTAATACGAAAGAAGCTCCACAAATGTACATTGTTGATAAATTGTTGATGAATGTATTTAATTGTGGATAATGCAATTTTCAACAAACAACTAAAACACAAAAGCCCAAAGTTTACATATATATAAGTATTCTATATGATAAAAAGTTTCATATATGTCTATTCCTAATCAGGAACTTATCTATTATATAAGGGATTTAAACCATATGTATGGAGTATGGAAAAGTATCTAGATTAAAAAAAGCGACTTGATTTAAGCCGCTTCATTTTGTTAGTATTTATTTTTTTTGGATTTATTTTTTGCCAATGTTGTTTAATCGATCTTTCACCTTGTCAATAATAGACATCTGGCCTTTAATTTCTACTTTCTTATCATCTTGATTTCCTAAATTCTTTTCTATGTCTAATTCTGCTTGAGCAATTTTATTTTGGTAATCTTCTATGGTTTGATGAAGCTTATCGTTTTCTTTTTCTAATTTTTCCAAATCCTTTTCAAGCTTTTTGCCTGTCTTTTCTTCTTCTTTGAGGATATCTTCTACAGCTAGACGTTCTACTTTGTAAGCAAAATCTGTCAGGAGTTTTTGGATGTTTGCGGATGATTCTGAAGCATTATTTTCACTTATATATTGAGTGCCGTCATCCACAAATACTACAGAAGTACTCATGTTTTTACCTTCTTCCACTTGCATGTAAACGCTTAATGGTTGATTAGACACCATCGGTATACTAAGTTCGAAAGACTCATATTCACCTGATTTTCTATTCTTTTTTACTTTGCCTTTGTATTCTTTTAATACATCTTTCCAAGCTGTTTCCACATGCTTTTCGTTTGCGTCAGCATGATCTTGGACAAAACCATTTTGTGGGCCATGGCTCATGATCATTTCTTTTTGCTCTATTTGGGCTGTCAGAGATAGACTGAAAAAACAAAAGAGACTAAAGCATATAAACAAAACAGAATTTTTCATAATTAAAACTTTTTTGATTTTATAATTTTATAGGACCAAACCTATTGCTTAAGGTCAACTTTTAGACCAGTTTTATGGATTTTGTCACAAAAATTAGCCTTGCTTTAATATTTGATTAACATCTATCCAATATTTGTATTGGCTCATCGAATTTTGACTTAGCTATGATTAGCTTTCTTTATCTTTCTACTATAAATCTACAATATGAACGTTTTGTCCATCCAAGGTGTGACTAAGCAATACGATAATTATAAAGCCGTCAATAATGTTTCTTTTGATGTTCCAAAAGGGAGCATCTTTGGCTTATTAGGCCCCAATGGTGCTGGAAAAACTTCTTTAATTAGGATCATAACAAGAATTACAGGTGCTGATTCTGGATCTATCATATTAGATGGTGTGCCTTTGGCTAATACTAAGATTAGAGAAGTCGGATACATGCCTGAAGAAAGAGGACTTTATAAAAAAATGAAAGTCGGCGAGCAATTGATGTATTTAGCTCAATTAAGAGAATTAGATAGAAAAGAAGCTAAAAATGTGATTGATCATTGGATGGAAAAATTTGACATTGCTTCTTGGTGGAACAAGAAAATCGAAGAATTATCTAAAGGGATGCAACAAAAAATCCAATTTATTGCTACTGTAATGCATAATCCAAGTTTGATCATCTTAGATGAGCCATTTACAGGATTAGATCCTTTAAATACTAATCTTATCAAAGATGAGATATTCAGAATGAACAAAGCCGGCACAAGCATCATTTTTTCCACTCATCGTATGGAACAGGTCGAAGAAATTTGCAAAGATATTGTGCTTATTAATGCTGGTCAAAAAATACTAGAGGGAAAAGTTAGTGAAGTGAAAAATCAATTTAAGAAAAATCAATTTTACATTGAATATGAAGGGCTGAATGGTATAGTTTCAGGTGCAAGTTATGATGTAATCTCCGATAATGATCACAAAGCATTGGTCAAAATAAAAAATGAAGTAAGTACTAATCAAGTAATAAGCGATTTAATCAATCAAGGTTGTCAAATACTAAAATTTGAAGAAAGACTTCCAAGTCTGAACGATATATTTATTAGCCTAATAGAAAACAAAAATGATGAATAAAGTACGTTTAGTAGCAGGGAGAGAGTATTTGGTTAGAGTCCGAAAACGAACATTCATTATAGCCACTTTATTCACCCCAATAGGTATAGGTTTGATGGCACTAATGGCCGGATACTTTGCATCAAAAGGTGGGGCTGCTTCGAAAAGTATTGTTTTCGTGGATGAATCTAAGATTTTTGAAGCCAGTGATCCTAGTTCGAAAACACACACTTACCACTTTAGCGCAGAAGACATTAACACGCTTAAAGATAATTATAAGGAAAAGTATGATTTGTTAGTACATATTCCTCCCTTCGAGGATATGAGTCAAAAATCGCATCAAGTACAATATTTTTCTGAAGAAAAATTGAGCGTAGTCACCATCACCAATTTGGAATCTGCTATAGGAAAAGCGTATAAAAAGTATAAAATAGAACAGTCAAGCATAGATGTGGACTTATACAATAGCTTCAATACATCGATCCAGTTTGAAGATGGCATTTTGTTAGAAAAAATTGCTGCTGGAGAAGAAGAGGCTAATAAGTCAGGAAAACTATCACTAATTATAGGAACTATACTTGGAGGATTGATGGGGTTTTTAATGTACATGGTCATATTTATTTATGGAGGTATGGTTATGCGCTCGATTATGGAAGAAAAGATTAATAGAATAGTGGAAGTCATGATTTCATCGGTGAAGCCCTTTCAGTTGATGTTGGGTAAAATATTAGGAGTTGGAGCTGTAGGTTTAACCCAATTAGCTATGTGGATAATATTAGTTCCACTCATATTATTTGTTGTCCAATTGGTGATTGGCACTAATCCAGAACAGTCGGCAGAATTGATGGAAATGGCACAAAACATGAATACAGGAAAAGCGGATTTAGATGGATTTAATGTAAGCCAGATCATTAGTGAGTTTAATGGTTTAAACTGGTTTTTAATAATACCAGTGTTTATCATATTTTTCTTTGGAGGTTATTTCATTTATTCTTCAATGTTCGCGGCTATTGGTTCGGCTATCGGAGATGACATGGGTGAAGGTCAGCAACTGATGATTCCCATTGTTATTCCAGTTGTTATAGCCTTTATTATGTTGCAAGGAGTCCTTCAAAACCCGAATGGGAACATGGCTGTTTTTGGATCTATGTTTCCCTTGTTTTCGCCTATAATTATGCCGGCCAGATTAGCTTTTGACCCACCTATTTGGCAAGTTATTTTATCGATTATAATATTAATCGCCTCTTGTATATTTTTTGTTTGGTTAGCAGGGAAAATATACCGTGTAGGGATTCTAATGTATGGAAAAAAGGTAAACTTTAAAGAACTGGGCAAATGGTTGTTCTATAAGGCTTAATGAAAGGTCTCATTAAGATATTTTAATGCTATAATGCCTTCTCCCTCTTTAAGTATAATTTGGTTACTGCCTTCTGGGGAGATCAGCACATCATTAAGTGTTTGATTATTCAGCATGTACTCAGCCTTAAAGGCATAATAAGGCCCTCTAAAAATAGAGCTTGTGTCAAAAGCTGGTTCGTTAAAATGAATGTTTGTCACATGACTTGCTGATGCTAAGGCACCAACACCTGAAAAATGGGTTGAAAGTAAATCGTAAAAAAGCATAGACTCTTCTTCATAATTTTCTACCACTAAATTGATATCGATGATTAATGAATCTCCAGATCGCAGCACATAGCGAATATTACTAGATTCTACATATTCGCAGGGAGTATTTTGAAAAGGACTACTTGTATTGCTGCATACATACTTGGTACATAGCTTTCCAAAGGATTCTATAACTTCCACATTAAAAGTCAATTCATCTCCGTTAGCATTAACATAAGACAATACTTGACCCTCTACATAAGGCACAAAATTTAAACTACTTTCCATTAATTGGATCTCTCCAACTTTTGCATCTTCACAAGATCTTCCACAAGAAGCACAAAGAAAAACAACCAAACTTAGTGCACACATTATGTTTTTCATATCCAAATATATATTACACAAATATATAGGACAATACTTAACTTTAAGAAAAATCCAGATATGCCGGAACTCCAATTACTTAAAGAAAGAATTGCTAATGGATTAGATTTCCGTGGAATAAACTACTCTGTAATTAAAATGATGGGAGGTACTTGCTTTATGGTGGATGAAAAAATGTGCATTGGAACTCATCGAAATAAAGCGAGTGGCGAAGCCATAATCATAGCAAGAGTGGGTAAAGATGATTATGATTCTAGTTTAGAAATCCAGGGGGCTTCAGCTTTTGATTTCACAGGTAGACCATTAACTGGCTTTGTGCAAGTTAACCTGGAAAGTATCCAGAATGATGACCAATTGCAATTCTGGATTGATAAATGTTTAGCTTTTAATCCTTTAGCTAAAAAATCTAAAAAGAAGAAGACTAAGTCCTAATGTTGTTTTTTCTAAATAATCTTGCAAATAATAATACTAAAATGCCTGTAATCATGGGTTTTGTTGTCTGTTAAAGTACAAACATTTACCGATTGGATTTTAGTGCCCAAGTGTATTGTTTTTTCGACTAAAGCTTCCTTGTGTACGAAATAATGGGTATTAGACCTTGTTGTTTTCTAGTAATTACTTGCTCTAAAAAAGGATCGTAGAAGCTAAAAGCCTCATTTTCTCTTCCTAGCAGATTTTGAATGTCTAGCGTAAGAATGTTTTTTTGTTTTTTTCCAAAATCAAACCTAACTCTCAAATCAAGTCTTTGAAAGTCATTAAGCCTCCTAAAGTTTTCTTCAGTAAAGCCATCATTTTCATAATTAAAAATAGTCCTTTCATAGCTAGAACTTTCTAAGTCTATCAATGCTTCATTATTGCCAGATCTTGAATGGAAAGCGGCAGAGAAAAATAGCCGTTTATTAGTCAGTAAATTCCATTGGCGAGTAAGCATTAAATTAAGTACATAGTTATAATCGTATTTTACATCTACTTCTTCTTTCAAAAAGTCAAACTGACTAAAATTCGCGTTTAAAAACCAAAGATTAAATAGTTCAGTATCTGTTTGAACATCATAGCCTAAAATCCTGTGATCTACCGTAGAGTAATTTGGCGTGTAACTTGGAAACAAATGATTTAGTCCATTGATAGTCGAATATCTATCAAAAGCAGGTACGTCTGTAAGATAATGGTAAAAGGGTCTTATTTTAACTTTAAATAAGCGGTCGATTGATTTTGGTTTATAAGTAAACTCTACACTTAAATTTAGACTTTTTGTGTTCGTTATAGAGGAAAGATTATTCCCAGATTGCTGTGCATGGGCTAACACTATTGGATCCGGTGTTTGACTATGTCTGGAGATAAAAAACCCCAGATCAAAAGATGACCCTTGGAACATACCTGCTGCGGAAAACTCAAAGGGTGCCGTCCGATTAATGGTATTAAGACTGCTAGCTAAAGAAGCACGCATATTTATTTTCCAAATTTTAAAGGAGTAACCCGCAAAAGGGTGTATGTTAAAGCTGGCTAAAGAATATTGAATGATGTCATCTAATTTTTGATGAGCTAAATGGAAGTTTTGATAAGTTGCATCTGCTCCATAATTAAAAGAAAATATGTTTAAAAAACGCCGCGTTCTTTTTATTTGGTAAGCTACTTTTTGAATGTCAAAGGTAAAATCATCTAAAAGCAATGAATCTAAAGCGGCATATTTTGTTTCATTTTTTGTGGATACATACAAGTGCTGATGATAGTTCACTCCTTTCTTTGCCTTTAAATCCCAAGTTAATCCACCTATTAAAAGATCATTGTAATAGTTGTTTTCTTGTAAATCTAGTATAGTAGTCGTTTCGTCGATAAGTGTATTGGGCGCATGCTCATTACTGCTTCTTCCAAGAACTAAGGCTGCCTCTACAATACTTTTTTTGCTTTCATATAATCTTGTGCTAAGATTCAAATCTTGAAAACGAATTTCCTCGCCACCAAAATCTACACCTAAATCATTGAGTAAACCTACTGTGGAGTATCTGTAATGAGCGTACAAATTATTAAAGACCTTCTGTGTTTCTTTCTTTTTGTTCAGGGCCAATGCCGCTTCAAGTCCTATGAGACCAATCTTCAGAAAGGACGTTTTTTTATGGACATCATTAATAGGATTTAGATTTGCAATACCAGCTATTGCATTGCCATGCTCGGCATGATATGGACTATTAAAAAAACTAAAACTTTGCAAGTAATCAAAGGGGACTGCTAATACACCTCCTGCATTTGTACTTCCTAAATCAGTAGAAGTACCTGCATTACTGAGGTGGTTTGGGTTTATGATTTCTGCACCATCCATTTCCCATTTCATCATATGCGATGGCATTCCCCGATAAATGATGGCGTTTGATTGGTCATTATCAAAACTCATGGCAGGTGTTCGCATGAGAGCTCTGCTTGGATCTTCAAAGGTAGCAGCCAATCCCGGATGATTTCCTTGGATGCTCAGTTGGCCTGTTGCATCGGTACTAAAATAGTGGTAAGGATAAGCTTTAAGCACAACTTCGTCCATCATACTTTGCTTTTGTTTAAGTTTAATAGTTACAAACTCGCCAGGTTTTTCTATGGTTTGTTTTTTTGTGCTAAAGCCGATAAAACTAACTTTAAGTTGTTTTACCTTTTCCCCTTTTTTAATGGAGAACAATCCATTTTCGTCACAAGTAGTTCCTGTGACAAGTTTGCCGTTTTCGTTGTAAGCGTAAAGTGAAGCGCCAGGAAGTGTGTTCCCATATTCGTCCATTACTTTGCCTTTCAGAACCTGAGCATTAACTAGCTGACAAGCCATAAGAAACAGCAAAAAGAATAACCCTCTCATAAATGCAATTAAAATTAGACGCCTAAGATATTTCTTAAATCTTCATCATTGGTGGTTTCACCTGCAAAATCGTCAAAGGACTGTAGGGTAGGACTAATAATATGTTCTTTAATGAACGGAGCGCCTTCTAGAGCCCCTTGATTTGGAGATTTTATGCAACATTCCCACTCCATGACAGCCCATCCATCATATCCGTATTGACATAATTTGGAAAATATAGACTTAAAGTCTACTTGTCCATCTCCAAGAGACCTAAATCTGCCAGCCCTATTTTTCCAATCTTGGAAGCCACCATATACACCTTGTTTTCCTGTAGGATTAAACTCTGCGTCCTTTACATGGAATGCCTTGATGCGTTCGTGATAAATATCAATGAAGGCTAAATAATCCATCTGCTGCAACAGAAAATGACTCGGGTCATACAAAATATTAGCTCTTTTATGATGCTGGACAGCATCTAAAAATAATTCGAAACTAACACCATCGTGAAGATCTTCCCCAGGGTGTAGTTCAAAACACAGATCTACACCACAAGTATCAAAAATATCTAAAATGGGCTTCCATCTTTTAGCAAGTTCCTTAAACCCTAGATCCACTAATCCTGCAGGACGTTGTGGCCATGGATATATAGTATGCCACATCAAAGACCCAGAAAAACTTGCGTGTGATGTTAAGCCGAGATATTCACTAGCTTTTGCGGCTAGTTTTAACTGCTCTATAGCCCAAGAGGTTCTGGCATCTGGTTTTTGTTTCAGTTCTTTAGGCGCAAAAGCATCAAACATACTATCGTAAGCAGGGTTGACAGCCACTAATTGACCTTGCAAATGAGTGGATAGCTCAGAAATGAACATGTCTTTCTCAAGGCAAACTCCTCGAACATCTTCACAATATTGTTTGCTGGTACCTGCAAGCTCCAAATCAAACAAGCGCTTATCCCAAGTTGGAATTTGGACAGCATTATAACCTAAATCCGCAGCCCAGCCACATAGATTAGCTAAGCTGTCAAAAGGCGCTTTATCACTTACAAACTGGGCTAGAAAAATCCCGGGACCTTTGATTTTCTTCATTGAAATTTATCCCTTTGCTGCTTCTTCTGCACGTAAATCTTTCCGCAATATTTTCCCAACATTAGATTTTGGCAACTCAGTTCTAAACTCAATCATTTTTGGGACTTTATAGCCAGTCATATTTTCCCTACAATAATCGATAACGGTTTTTTCATTAAGCGATTTATCTTTTTTAATGATAAATGCTTTAACACATTCTCCTGACTTTTCATGAGGCACACCGATCACAGCCACTTCGGCAACTTGATCCATACCAGCTATGACATCTTCTATTTCATTTGGATAGACATTGAAACCAGAAACTAAAATCATATCTTTTTTACGATCTACGATTTTAAAATAACCATCATCCATCATTAGACCAATATCTCCAGTACACAACCATCCATCGACAATGGTTTCTGCTGTAGCATCTGGCCGATTGTAATATCCAGCCATAACTTGTGGTCCTTTACACTGTATCTCGCCTACATCTCCCACTTTTCCAATGGTTCCATCATCGGTCAAAATTCTGACATCTGTAGATGGTATAGGCATACCTATAGATCCTTTGCGAGCTCGTCCGTCAAAAGGGTTTGCCGTGATGACTGGCGATGCTTCGGTCATCCCATATCCTTCTACCAATTTCACATTGGTTAGTTTCTCCCATGCCTCAGCTACGGGTGTTTGAACCGCTGTACCACCTCCCATGGCTGCTTTTAATTTGCTAAAATCTAAGGCTTGAAAGGAATCATTTTGTAATAATGCATTAAATAAAGTATTTACTCCAGTCAACATTGTGATGTCATTCTTTGTAAACTCTTTGACTAATGATTTTATGTCTCTTGGATTAGTTACTAAAACCGACATTGAACCAAAACTCATCATCGCCAAACAGTTAACTGAAAAGGCGAAAATGTGATACAAGGGTAGCGGACAAAGAGCTATTTCTTCTTTTTCTTTAAAACTATCTGCCATCCATGCTTTCATTTGAAGCATATTTGCAACCAAGTTTTTATTGGTTAACATTGCTCCTTTAGCCACACCAGTTGTACCTCCAGTATATTGATGCACAATTACTCTATCTGGTCCATCTTCGAACGGTTCAAGGTTAAACTTTTTTCCTTGAGCTAATGCTTCTTTAAAGCTTACTGTATTTGGTAGCTTGTATTTAGGGACGCCTTTTTTTACATTTTTGATAACAAAATTTATAAGCTTTCCTTTCATGCCTAGCATCTCACCCACAGACGTTTTAATAATCGTTTTAATTTTTGTCTTTGGTAAAACTTTTTCTAAGTTGCTGGCAAAGTTTTCTGCTATTATGATGGCTTTTACATCACTATCAGTAAACTGATGCTCCATTTCTCTTGGAGTGTATAAGGGGTTCGTGTTCACTATAACGAGTCCAGCTTTTATCGCCGCAAAAAGTGCTATGGGATATTGCAATAAATTAGGCATCATCAATGCGATTTTATCGCCGGGCTCTAAGCCACGACTTTGCAAGTATGCACCTAATAAATCAGATTGTTTATCGACTTCCCCATAGGTAATTCTTTTGCCAAAGTTTTCAAATGCCGGAAGTGCTTTATAGTTTTCCATTGCTTCTTTGCTAAACTGTAGCAATGTTTCGTATTTATTTGCGTCAATGTTTACAGGTACTCCTGAAGGATAATTATTTAACCACACCTTAGACTCCATATTTAATCAGTTTTAATTAGGCGATTAAGATATTACATTTCTACCATCTTTGGTAATTCTTTGATTTGAGTTTTGCAAATTGAATTATTGTAGATATTTACCAATAAATATTGTACATTTGCACTCCTTTTTGAAAATATTTATTTAATCACTTTCGTCTAAAGAGCGAAATACAAACCTGATTTGTCATGATTGACGAGACGAATCTTGAAGAAACTCAAGAAAACACACCAGAATCAACGGATAAAGTAGTTGAAGCTACTGAAGAAAAAGCTGTTGAAACAAAAGCTGAAAAAGTTGACGTAGCTGCAGAAGCAGAGCCTGCAGAAAAAGAAGTTGTAGTTCAAGTTGCAGAACTGCTAGATAAAACTCCTCACGATGATTTTGATTGGTCTATAGGAAATAGACACACATTAAATTACAATCAAAGTGAAATAGAAAAGTATTTAAATGAATATGAGCAATCGCTTGGTTCTCTTAATGAAAACGAAGTGGTTTCTGGTATTGTAACATCTATTAATGACGGTGATGTCTTATTAGACCTTCAGTATAAGTCTGATGGTTTAGTATCATTATCAGAATTTAGAGATACTCCTGACTTAAAGGTGGGAGACCCGATTGATGTTTATATAGAAAATAAAGAAGATTACAGAGGTCAGTTAGTATTATCGAGAAGAAAAGCAAAGCTAATTAAAGCTTGGAAAGACCTTGTAGATTCATACGAAAATGGAACCATTATTACAGGTGTTGTCATCAGTAAAACTAAAGGTGGTCTTATTGTAGATTGTGGTGGATTGGAAACATTCTTGCCAGGATCTCAGATTGATATCAAGCCTATCATCGATTATGATGCATATGTAGGCAAGAAAATGGAATTTAAGGTTGTTAAGATTAACGAAGCCATTAAGAATGCTGTTGTTTCTCACAAAGCACTTATTGAAAGTGACTTGGCAGAACAAAGAGATTCGATCATTGCTACTTTAGAAAAAGGTCAAGTACTTGAGGGTGTTGTTAAAAACATCACTGACTTCGGTGCATTTATGGATCTTGGAGGTGTTGACGGTCTTTTATATATCACTGATATTTCATGGGGAAGAATAAATCATCCAAATGAAGTGTTAGAGTTAAACCAGCAATTAAATGTAGTAGTTCTTGATTTTGATGAAAACAAAAAAAGGATTTCACTAGGTTTAAAGCAGTTACAACCGCATCCATGGGATACTTTACCTGAAACAATAGTTGAGAAATCACAAGTAAAAGGTAAGATTGTAAATATTGAAGATTACGGAGCATTTTTAGAAATCACTCCTGGAGTAGAGGGATTAATTCACGTTTCAGAAGTTTCGTGGAGTAATCAGCCAGTAAATGCAAGAGAATTCTTTACGCTAGGCAGTGAATATGAAGCAAAAGTGGTTACTGTAGACAGAGAAGACAGAAAAATGTCGCTTTCTATCAAGCAGATGTTTGATGATCCATGGACAGGAATCGCTGACATGTTCCCAGTAGGATCTAAACATACAGGTGTTGTGAAGAACCTTACTCCTTATGGTGTTTTTGTTGAGTTAAAAGATGGCATTGGAGGTATGGTACATATCTCTGATTTATCTTGGACGAAACGTTTTTCTCATCCTTCAGAGTTTACAAGAGTGGGTAACGATATTGATATCCAGATTTTAGATATCGATATGGAAGGTCGTAAACTTTCATTAGGGCACAAACAATTAGAAGAGAATCCTTGGGATACTTTCGAGAATGTTTTCCCTGTTGGATCATACCATGAAGCAACCATTATTAAGAAAGATGATCGTGGAGCCATTGTTTCATTACCGTATGGTTTAGAAGCTTTCGCACCATTGAAACACATAAGAAAAGAAGATGGCAATAGTGCTGAAATGGATGAAACTTTAACCTTTAAGGTTATCGAGTTTAATAGAGATGACAAACGTATCATCGTTTCGCACATGAGGTATCTTGATGATATAAGAAGAGAGGCTGAAAATGAAGTGAAGAAAGGTAGAGAAGAAGAAAGAATTAAAACAAGGAAGGCCATCACTAAACAACAATCTAAAGTTGAAAAAACAACTATTGGTGATTTAGATGTGTTCTCTCAATTAAAAGAGCAACTAGCTGAGTCTGCTCCAAAGCCTCCGCCTTTGAAGAAAGAAAAAGTAGAAGCGAAAGTGGAAGCAAAGGCTGAAGAAGTGGAAACGCCGAAAGCGGAAGAAGTGAAGAAAGAAGCACCTAAGGCTGCACCTAAAAAAGCAAAAGCAGACAAACCTGACGATTTAAAGAAAATCGAAGGTATTGGTCCTAAAATTGCTGGATTGATGAATGAGGCAGGAATTGTTACTTTCAAAGATATGGCTGGAGCTAACATTGATAAGTTAAAAGAAATTTTAGAAGCTGCGGGTAGCAGATACAGAATGCATGACCCAAGTACTTGGCCTGACCAAGCAGCATTAGCCGCAGATGGTAAGTTTGATGAACTTAAAGAGCTTCAAGATAAATTAGATGGAGGAAGAAAATAGAATAGTTTATTATTCTTTCGAGAGCCCCGATGAAAATCGGGGCTTTTTTTTTAACCTTTTGCGAGTTTTGTTGTTTCGTTTGAGTGACAAAACAAAAATCAATAGCAATAATAGGTTCAGGCTTTTCTGGATTGACAGCAGCAGCAAGCTTAGCACAAGCCGGCGTACACGTAGAAGTTTTTGAAAAAAACGAACAACTAGGTGGCAGAGCCCGACAATTTAGAGCCGAAGGTTTTAGCTTTGATATGGGTCCCAGTTGGTACTGGATGCCAGAAGTTTTCGAAAATTTTTACAGTCGTTTTGGTAAAACTACTAAGGATTTCTATGAGTTAGTCAGGTTAGATCCTTCTTATCAAGTAATATTTAAAGGCTTAGAAACTATCAAAATTCCTGCTTCACTTTCGGAATTATATAAACTCTTTGAATCCATTGAACCAGGTAGTGCCAAAAAACTTGAAAAATTTTTAAAAGAAGCCGAATACAAGTATCACGTAGGGATGAACGAGTTTGTTTGGAAACCAAGTCTTTCCATTTTCGAATTTATGGATTCGAGAATAATATCGAGCTTTTTCAAGTTGCAAATGTTGAGTTCTATATCAAAACAAATTAGGTCAAATTTTAAAGACAAACGCTTACAGCAGATTTTAGAGTTTCCTGTGTTGTTTCTTGGAGAAAAACCACAAAACACTCCAGCATTATATTCATTAATGAATTTTGCTGACTTGAGTCTTGGTACATGGTATCCTAAAGGCGGTATGTATGAGATTGTAAAGGCAATGCTTTCTATTTGTAGAGAGCAAGGTGTAAAATTTCATACAAATGCTGAGGTGTCAAAAATTAATGCGGCAAATGGAAGGGCAAACTCCTTAGTGGTCAATGGAAAGGCCTTGGCATTCGATGCTATTATTTCTTCTGCAGATTATCATCACACGGACAAATATCTTTTAGACAAGGAGTATGCTAATTATACGGACCAATATTGGGATAAAAGAAAATTAGCTCCTAGTTCATTATTGTTTTATCTCGGAGTAAATAAGCGATTAAAGAACCTAAAACACCATAACTTATTTTTTGTCGAGGACTTTGATCAACATGCAGAACAGATCTATGATAATCCCCAATGGCCTGATAATCCACTGTTTTATGTTTGTAACCCGTCTAAAACTGATGACAAAGTGGCGCCGTTAAATTCAGAGAATATTTTTATATTGATACCCATTGCCACAGATCTCAAGGACTTAAAAGAAAAACACGAATATTATTTTGATCGAATAATACAGGTGTTAGAGGAGTATTGTGAAGACAATATCCGAGAAAACATTGTATATAAAAAGTCTTTTTCAGTGTCTGATTTTAAGAAAGAATATCATTCTTATAAAGGGAACGCCTATGGTTTAGCAAATACATTGAGGCAGACGGCTTTTTTGAAGCCCAGGATACGAAACAAAAAACTGAGCAATTTATTTTATACAGGACAATTGACTGTGCCAGGTCCGGGAGTACCTCCTTCTATAGTGTCAGGACAATTAGTTGCTGACTATGTATTAAAACAAAAACTATGAACACACTTTACGATAAAGTAAATTTAGATTGTGCGAAACTAATAACGTGTAGTTATAGCACATCTTTTTCTATGGGAATTAAGGTGTTTTCAAAAAAATTCCGTTCGCCTATCTATGCAGTTTACAGTTTTGCGAGATATGCAGATGAAATAGTAGATACTTTCCATGATAGCGATAAGGAATTATTATTGGACCAATTTGAGGCTCAGGCATACGAAGCGATTGATAGGAAATTATCCTTAAATCCAGTATTGCATGCATTCCAGCTGATTGTTAATAAGTATAATATTGATCGTGGATTGATACATGCTTTTTTGACTAGCATGAAAATGGACCTAAATCCCATCGATTATGATCGAAAAACATATGAGACCTATATATATGGTAGCGCGGAAGTAATTGGACTTATGTGCTTAAAGGTTTTTTGCGAAGGAGATGAACAAATGTACAATGCCCTTAAAGGGGAGGCTAAAGCTCTTGGTTCTGCTTTTCAGAAAATTAATTTTTTGCGAGATATCAAAGCAGATTATCAAGAAAGGGGAAGAGTGTATTTTCCTCAGGTAACTTTTGATCAATTTTCAGAAATTGAGAAGCAACAAATCTTGGATGATATCTACGAAGATTTTGAAAAAGGATTAGAAGGAATTAAAAAATTACCAGCTGGTTCTAAGTTTGGAGTTTATTTGGCCTATGTCTATTATATTAATCTCTACAAAAAAATCAAAAATGCTACCGTTTTTCAGGTAAAGCAGGAAAGAATTCGAGTCAAAAACCGAAGAAAATTGGTTTTATTGGCCAAATCTGCGGTAAAAATGAAATTAAATTTGATTTAGGGTTTTTTATTTAGATAAATGTGTCTATATTTGCAATCCCTTAGAAAATGAGGGAAAACGATCATTGA
>JAHDHQ010000004.1 GCA_020631235.1 Saprospiraceae bacterium
GCTTCTCCATCACAATCCTCGTCCACCTCATTATTAGGTATCTCGCTCGACCCGGGATTTATGCCGGCGTCGGCGTCATCGCAGTCTTCATCTGAATTAAAACCATCCCCATCCTCGTCAATAATAAGTACTTCTCCATCACAATCTTCGTCCACGTCATTATTCGGTATCTCGCTCGACCCGGGATTTATACTGGCATCGGAGTCATCACAATCTTGATCCGAATTAAAACCATCCCCATCCTCATCAATGATAAGTGCTTCTCCATCACAATCCTCGTCCACGTCATTATTCGGTATCTCGCTCGACCCGGGATTTATTCCGGCGTCGGAGTCGTCACAATCCTCATCCGAATTAAAACCATCTCCATCCTCATCAATGATAAGCGCTTCTCCATCACAATCCTCGTCCACGTCATTATTCGGTATCTCCTCCGATCCAGGATTTATACTGGCGTCGAGGTCATCACAATCCTCATATGAAAAATATCCATCCCCATCCATATCTATTAAAGCTTCGAAATCAGTACAAAATTCTGGTGCTCCACCGTTGATCCAATGTTGGATCTTTTCCAAATCAGCAGCATTGATCTCACCCGAAGCTCGGTCATTCATGGATGGTGGATTAATCGGTGATCCACAGCCATCATACGTGGATATAGTTATGATACTAACCAAATTATTCCCTGAAAACATATTGGTGCCACACTTGTTGCCTCCCATAAGTGTGGAAGTGTAGCTGCGTAAGTCAAGCCCACCTATCTGGCTATCGCCATGACAACCATTGCAGCCAGCTTCAGAAAATATTGGACCTATTTCATCCCATCCCAATGCACCATCGTCACAGCTATCCAAATCATTATCGACGTAGTTTTCAGGCTGTTCGCAAGCGGTTATGCTATTATCAGGATCACCAAGACCATCACCATCTTGATCAAGATACCAAGTTTGTTCACCAGGTCCATCACAAACACCACATTCATCAAGTACACCATAGCACTGTGTAGTATCAACAAAAAACTGAATTTCAGCCAATGCTGCACAATTTCCGTCACCAAAAGTTTTGCTGACTGTTATCAGTATACTTTGAAGTTCTACGCTTTCAAAATTGGGACCACTAAATCCCGCGTAATCTAAGGCTTCATTTGCTTGAGGAAACTCGAATAGCCCTAATTCTATCCAGTTTTCTCCATCTAAAGAATAATCAATGTATGCTTCAGCTATGCCTTGATTACTTTCTCCGAGTCGATTAGCATTCCAAAAATGAGTTGAATCAATAAATTGATTTTCGTGAAAGGAATATAATAACCAATGTGAATTGGGTCGATCAGGATTTGGGTTTTCGGAAAGCTGGCAAGAAACCCAGGAATCATTCCAGTAATTTCCATTATCAACACACTGCGCATGGCTTTGTAGAGCACAACAATATATAATCGAATAGATGATGTATTTTTTCATTTCTTTTAATTCAATGTTTAAGAAAACATTTGTAGAGGTCCATCTTCATTAGGTATCCAAAAGTTGCCTATGTTAGGAAGGATTTGATATAAATCTGAAGCCGATGCTCCGAACCAAAGGGCTAACTCAGCAAAGTACTCATCACAAGAGGTCGTCGGTATCAATCGACCACTACCTATATCTTGGTCATTGCCTAAATATAAATCTGGATAGGTGCCAAAGATTTGTTTTCCCTTAACACCTCCACCAAAAACAAAACTATTACCTCCCCAAGCATGATCGGAACCATCTCCATTTGAAGTTAATTTTCTTCCAAAGTCTGACATGGTGAAGCCTAAAACATCATCTTCCACGCCAAGTTCTATCATAGCTTCTCTAAATGAGCCGATAGCCGCATCTAACTGGGATAATAAAGCTGCATGATTTTCCAGCATATCATCATGCGTGTCCCAACCACCTAGTTCGACAAAAAACGTTTGATTATTGACACCTAAAATATCTCGTGCAGCGATGGTTTTTGCAATCATCAACAATCTTTGAGAAAAATTATCTTCACCAAACTCGGTGTTGATTTCCATTCCTGAAGCTATGGCATTACTAAACTCAAATGAAGCGACATTCGAATTGACGACTGTATTAGAATAGGCTGTTTTTAATATATTATGATAGGTATCGTCTAACATATTATCGAGCGTCTGTCTTTTTAATGTTTCGTACAAGCTATTGCTTTCTATCCCGTTTAATAGGACGCTTCCAGTATTTTCGAATCCGATAGCATACTCTTGGATCACATTTCCTTTTTGGAAAAGATTGACACCATTGAGTGAAATGTTCATGGAGATATCTTGATTAGCATTATTTGTATACAATATATCAGCCATTCTCCCACCCCATCCTAAGGCATTGATATCTTGCGGTACGCTCGTTTGCCAATGCTTCCGCTGATCTAAATGAGAAAACAAAGCAAATGGCAAATTCCTATCATTAAAATAATCATTAACTGTAGTCGGCTCCACTAGAGCACCCACATTTGCCACAAATGCAGCATTGCCTTCTTCGAACAAGTTTTGCAGATTAATCAGTGAAGGATGAAGGCCATATTCCTTATTACTGATATTTGTCGGATTTATGGGCAAAAGTGATTCCCTTGGAATGGATAAATCTGTCCGTATACCAGCATACTCTTGATATTCACTTTGTCCCCTTGGTATCAAGGTATTAAAACTATCATTTCCACCCGATAGCATAATACAAACTAATCCTTTATAGCCACTAGAACCATTTATGGACCTATTAGCTGCCGCCGCGGCATTCATTAATCCAAGGTTAGTAATCCCAGAATACAAAGGAGTCAGTCCTAATGACGCGCAGCCTACGGATAATGAGCCTAAAAATTTCCTTCTTGTTAATTTATGATGATGTGACATTCTTCTAGTTTTAAATGCAATGAAATTTCTATGTATGTACTTTTATTCTAGAATAACAAAGTCAGGTGAAACCATTATAAAATATAAGGCAGACTCTACTATCTCTTTGCTGGAAAAGCCAATATCATTCTTGTATTGTTCCAATGTCGATTGTATTGTGTTGTGATTTTTTTCGCTTAAACGGCCATGGCATAAGATCAAACTCAAGCGATCAAGCAAGGCCGAAATACCTTCATTTTCCAACAATTCGATTTCCTCGTCGAAATTTAGAAATGGATTATCATCAGTATTATATCTTAACCTGGGATTATTATTATTTACTCTAGTACGGTTTGGAAATGGTGTTTCTTGCAATCCAGTTTCCATGAAGTTTAAGTAGTTTATGGCAGTTACTGCATGGAGTACTTGGAATTCTGGAGATACCATATCATTAGGCGCTACATATTCGTCTTCAGCGTAGAAAGGTGTCCAGAAATTAAAAACGGTAGGAGAAGCCATAAATGCTTGCCCCAAATTTGATCGAATGAGTTCAGTGTCATTAAACCAAAGATTTCCACTCGGGCTATCAATATCAAATGCTCGAAATAATTGAGTTAGGCGTTCGATGGGTTGTTTAAGTTTTCCTGTACTAGGATCATCCAACCATGCACAATCTCTTGCTTCTGGATCTAAGAGGACTGCTCTAAATACTGCCGCCATATCTCCTCTAACACCTTGTCCATTATTGTTAAAAGCTGTAGCTACTCGCTTGATATATGCCGGACTAGGATTGGATTTTACCATTTGCTGAATTAATCGAAAAGCCAAAAATGGTCCAACGTTAGGATGATTAAACAGTACATCTAAGGCCATTTGGATATCTTGTATTCCTGGTTGTCCTGCGGGGATTATAGTGCCGTCAATCATTACTTTTTCTCCCTGATCATGATATTCTTCATACATCATCATAGGCACCGTGATATCGTAAACGCGTAAAGGTCTATTAAACCGTACTGCTTGTCCAGCTAAATCTGGGTATTCTTCTAGATTATAGGCTCCTCCAGATAATCCGGTAAAAACCTTGGCTAATTCTTGAATATCTTCAATGTCATAAGTTGGTATTCGTTCTCCATTATTATCTAATTTATAGGAGCCATCAATGTTTAATTCAAACAAACCGATGCTAAACAATTGCATAATTTCTCTTGCATAGTTTTCATCCGGCAGGGTGCCCAATTCAGGGTCTCCCTTTTCGTTTTGAAGATGGCTTAGGTAATAGCCCATCATGGTATGTAGGCTGACAGACTCTAACATATCTCTAAAATTGCCAAAGGCGCCTTCACGAAGTGTGTCAAAATAACTTGCATGACCTTTACTAGCCATACCTAATACAATACTCGATCTAGAAACTACTAATATTTGAAGTAAAGAAAATGCGGCTTTGGTGCGGAGTACATCTATATCTTTTAAGGCCGCCTCATAAAATATAAAACTAGTGAATTCACCGGGTCTATCCATCACTTGACCTGGATGTACTGTTTGGATCAATTGGTTAATTTCAGATTCTAGTACATCTAATTTGTCACGATAGCTTGTATAAGGTAAACTCATTTGTTCATCTATCCAAGCTTCTACCCCTATTTGCGTGACATATTCGATCTCATCGTAATTAGCCCCTAAGCTAGCTTGGCCAAGGAATCTAGAAGCTCCTACTAAATCTGGAAGATAACCCGTACCACTCAAAGTATTACTTGCCTCGTTATCTTCTACTTCGGAACTACTGCTGATAGTGACCCCAAGGTCATGTCCTGCTCCAAAATAATCAGGGTAAGTCTGACTAAAGAGATGATGACTACCAAATACCAAAGTTATTACAAGGGTAAAATAAATAGGAATATATTTCATAAAGAATAGTGTCGTTTGTTATTGCACCAACATTGGACAATAGAAATAAAAGTGCACTCAAGGCTTAGACTAAAAAAGTAATGGAAGGTTTAACTAATTTAAAAAAAAAGTAAAATTTAATAAGCACATAATTCAGTGAATATTAAATCATGGCAAGGATTTTTCAGGTTCTATACTGGATATACTTTGCTACCGTGGAAATTAACGCTTTCAAAAATTCATTTCTAAATCTATATGTTATCTTAGGGGACATATGTTAATTGAAACTAACAAACTTTTCTTTTTGTTATAAAAGGATCAGTATGCATGCGTTTAATCAACTTAATGGTGAATACCAGTACAATGAATAAAACCAGTGAAAAAATAGTGAGTCGACTGCTTGAACACATCCAAGTAAAGCATCAAGATTTGACTCAAATCCCGAGCTTTATAAAACAAGAGACACAATCTTGCATTGATTTTTATAATCAAGACATAGCTCAGTTTCAAGAGGAAGATTCCTTATTAAATCGGTATTATCAATCGGAAATTGCTTTAGAATTAAAGCAATACCTTTTATTTCTGCGCAATACTTTAATTGAGTGGAATAAAGCTAGTGTTAAACTTGAATCCAAGGGAGTCAATGAGCTTACATTTACTGATTTTAACGTCCAATTACATCGTTCGATTGCCGAAACGAGATCTGAATTATCTAGTATTTTACAAGAAAAAGTTCAGCTTTTTTGCGAAGCAGACTACAAAGACAAATATAAATATCAAGCGAGCTTAGAGAATGATGCTAGCAGTATTTACAATGATCAATTTGCGACTATAAAAGAACAAGTCCAAGTATTACTTAGTAATGAAAAAAAGGCAAAGAAGGTCAATAATCAGTTTAATTATATCAATGCAAAATTAGCTAAGTACTTCGATAACATAGTCAGCTTTATTTCTAAAATCCAAGATATACCCAGTAAGGAAATTTCACAATTAAACACGAAAGCAGATATAGAAGCATCGCTTATAGAATCACATAAAATCATCGAACAAACCATCCACGAACTAAATAAGGATGATTATACGAGTAAGAATTTGCTTGAGTTTATTCAAAATATGGAAGAAATACCACTCATCGTAGATTATGATGGAGGTCAAGTGATCGAACGAAAATTTAAGCTCAATAGTCAATTAGAACGATGGTTTAATGTAGAAATACTTAGTCTCCACAGTCAACTAAAAAATAAGCTTTTCCTTTTTACCCAATTAGCAGAAAAAAAACACAGAAACTCATTAGCCAAAATCCATTTAGTCAATAAGGAAAATGAAGTTCAGTATCTAGACGAAATCAAAACTTTGATGGCGGAGCATTTCGAGGACACTGAAAATTTGCATGCATTACTTAAGCAACAGATAGAAAATAAGAAAAGCAACATTGAACAAACCCTAAATATAAATCAGCTATATAATAATAGTGCATGGTTAGATTTAGGTTTACAAAATGCTTTTTCTCAGTTTAAATTAGGCACCGAAGGTGTTTTTAAATATTTATCAGACAAATACGAACTTGTCAAAGAGAAGATAAACACATTTAAGGAGAAGAACCTTTATCAAACAAAGGAAAGACTAAATGAATCTATAGTTAGATATATAAGAGATCGTAGTCTTACACCCAAAGAGCTTTCCTATACTGACATTTTTCTAGATAATATTAATGTGTCCAACTACTATTTAGTGAATCGTAAAAAACAGCTAGATAAAATCCAGTATGCTTTTGAGACGTGGCAAGAAGGTTTTGGTATTTCGGCTATTATTACCGGCGCTCCTAACTCTGGGAAAACCACTTTTGTGCAACAAATTTGTAATGAATTTTGGCCAAAAACGAGTTTTCACCTTGCTCCCAATAGTCAGCAAGTAGTCATGGGTCGAAAATTTAACACGAGCTGCGATCTTGGGGAAGCGCTCATCGAGATGTCTAAGTCCACTAATACAGATGACTACATTTGTGTAATCATTGATGATCTGGAGTTGTGGCGAGATGAACAAATTTCATTAGAAGAAAATGTGCAGTCACTCATGCATTTTTACAGCCGCAATAAATCGAATATTTTCTTCATTTGTGTGTTGAATCCCCAATTATTGAGGGCTTTGAATATCATTTACGATTTCCAACAAATTTTTACTTATGTCATCGATTTATCGAAGGCTACCGAACAAGAATTTTTAGATTCTACTAGAATACGGCATGAATCGACGCATAAAAATCTAATCAATAAAGATGGTAGCACTATTTCACAAATAAATTTGAGAAGGAAAGCCCTAAGTATTTTCCACGAAAACCATTTTAACTTAGGGGCTTCCCTACTAGAATGGGCCAGCAGTGTACATACATCCGATGGTTCCGATGTGATATTTACTAAACACGAATCCGTGGCTCCTTGGCTATTGAGTAGCAAGTATATTTATATACTCAACTATATTTTACTCCACGGAAGCATTAGTGAAATAGAAATCATTAAGACCTTAACACCTTCTGAGAAAGAGGAAACGAGGGCATTTTTAGGAAAGATGTTGATGCTGAAATTGTTAATTCGCGGGGAGGATCAAAAAATCCAACTTAACCCCGTTATCTCGAATGAGATTTATTACCAATTTTCTTCCATTGCTAATGAAGAGGTATTCTCTTATATCATAAGATCTAATAAAGTCGAAGTAGATTTAATCGATGTAAAACAAAAGGTGGTAAGTTTATTATTTAGATATCCTTTCGAACTCTTAGACACAAACGTCGAAATAACCATACATACAAAAAGAATGAGCATAGAATTGCGTACAGGTGAAGAGCCTGCCCAAATAATTGCTTATTTAAATGACCATTTAGATCAAATAACTTTTGAATTTCTACACAGATTATAAATTATGAATTTATTTTTTTTAGCCGGCGGCTCATTTTTTGAAGACCCATATAGTTTAATTATAGCGGCATCCGCTATTATTATTTTGTCTTTCTTTTTTAATCAAATATCTAAAAAAACCAATATCCCATCCGTGTTATTGTTGATTATTCTAGGGATTGTGCTGAAATTTGGTTTGGATGCTTCAGGTGTCGAACATGATTTTTTCCCAACCTTAGAGATTTTGGGTATTGTTGGCTTAATTATGATTGTCCTTGAAGCTGCCTTGGAGCTAAAGCTTGAAAAAGAAAAAATGATTCCGATTCTCTTAGCCTTAGGTCTAGCTGTGGTCGGCTTGATAGCTAGTACATGGATTGCAAAACTTATACTTCAGTATTTTATTTCAGATATCACCAATTTGCAAGCATGGGTTTATGCTACTCCTTTATCCATATTATCTAGTGCCATCATTATCCCGTCGGTTGCTGATCTAAGGGCAGACAAAAAAGAGTTTCATATTTATGAAAGTACTTTTTCCGATATAATCGGAATTATGATGTTTTATTACTTACTTGGGAATGTAGATCCTAGTTCTAGCGGTAGTGGGTGGTTAGCCTTTACAGGCAATCTTTTCTTAACTATTTTTATAGCCCTTTTGTCGAGTTATTTAATCATATTAATATTCCAAAATCTTAAATCGCACGTAAAGCTTTTTCTTTTAATTGCGGTCTTACTATTGCTGTATGCGATTGCCAAGAAATTTCATTTATCAGCCTTGATAATCATTCTCATTTTTGGATTAGTGATAGCCAATATGAAGTTGTTTTTCCCAGGAAAAATGAAGAAATATTTAAATTATAAAAAGGCAATCCACATTTATGAGGAGCTACACATTATCACCTTAGAGACAGCCTTTGTGGTGCGCACATTTTTCTTTGTGATCTTTGGTTTAACGATTGTATTAAGCACGCTTATGGATTTACAAGTAGCTCTAATCAGTATATTGATTATTGCATCGATCTATATTATCCGATTCGTCATGCTGCGTATAGCTTTTGGAAAAGATATATTACCACAAATATTTATAGCTCCTCGTGGCCTCATAACGATTTTGTTGTTTTATGCCATTCCGGTAGAATTACAACTAGAATCCTTTAATTCTGGTATTTTACTATTTGTAATAATTGGGACGAGTTTAATTATGACTGGTGCCATGATCTTTGACAAACGTAGGTCTGAAAAATCCGTTAAAAAAGCAGAGGCTGTACCAGTAGGCTATCTAAAATGGAAGCCTAAGAGCCTGGAAGAATAATCTCGATGAACCTTCGGTTATCGAAGACTCTGTACTCGATGAACCTTCGGTTATCGAAGACTCTATGCTCGATGAACTATGCTTATCGAAGACATTGCACTCGATGAACTTATGCTTATCGAAGATCTTGCGCTCGATGAACCTATACTCATCGAAGAAATTGTACTCGATGAACCTTCGGTTATCGAAGACATCGCCTCTCTGAAACTTTGATGATCAAAAGACTTAATTAATGCTTAATCAAGCTTTGGTAATCCAACATTTATCTGCCTCCTGAGTAACTTTACCTATAAATCTTAATCAACTTAATCGCCCTTACATATTATCGATGATGTTGTTCAAGGTTGTACTTGGTCTCATAGCCGCATAAGTAAGATCTCTATTTGCCGAATAATAACCTTCAATATCAACAGCTTTCCCTTGAACGGCTAAAAGTTCTTGGTTGATTGTTGCTTCATTTTGAGCTAATGATTCTGCAACGGGTTTAAACTCATTGGCTAAATCTGTATCTTCCGTTTGTTCTGCTAAGGCTTGAGCCCAATACATAGCAACATAGTAATGACTTCCTCGATTATCATGTTCGTTGACTTTCCTTGAAGGGGCCTTGTTATTTTGTAGGTAGGCTTCAGTGGCTTTATCTAAAGCTTCACCCATTATGATCGCCTTCTTATTATCATATTTTGAACCCAAATGATCTAAGGACACAGCGAGAGCTAAAAACTCTCCTAAAGAATCCCATCTTAGATGGTTTTCTGATAATAGTTGTTGGATGTGTTTAGGCGCTGAACCTCCGGCACCTGTTTCGAATAATCCACCACCATTCATTAATGGGACTATAGACAACATTTTGGCGCTGGTTCCCAATTCTAAAATGGGAAATAAATCAGTATTATAATCTCTAAGTACATTACCTGTAACCGATATAGTGTCTTTCCCTTCTTTGACTCTTTCTAATGAAAACTGAGTGGCATCCATCGGGCTTAATATGAGTACATCTAGTCCTTCAGTATTATGGTGAGGTAAATATGCCTTTACTTTTTTGATAAGTTCAGCATCATGAGCTCTGTTTTCATCCAACCAAAAAACGATCGGTGTATTAGAATTTCTGGCTCTAGTGACGGCTAACTTAACCCAATCCTGAACCGGAGCATCTTTAACCTGGCACATTCTCCAAATATCCCCTACTTCGACTGTGTGGGACATTAAAACATTCCCTGAAGCATCTATCACTTTCACTTCTCCATCTTCTGCTATTTCGAAAGTTTTGTCATGTGATCCATACTCTTCCGCCTTTTGAGCCATAAGACCTACATTAGGGATAGTTCCCATAGTGGTCGGGTCGAATGCACCATGTTTTTTACAAAAGTCGATCGTTACTTGATATATACCTGCATACGAACTATCCGGTATGACTGCTTTTGTATCTTGCTGGTTTCCATCCTTGTTCCACATCTGTCCTGAAGTTCGGATCATAGCTGGCATAGAAGCATCGATAATCACATCACTTGGCACATGCAAATTAGTGATACCCTTGTCAGAGTTAACCATGGCCAGATCTGGACGATCGGCATAACAATCAGCGATTGCTTGTTCTACTTCAGCTTTCTTATCCGCTGGCAATTCGTTTAGTTTACTAATCAAATCACCAAAACCATTGCGCACATTCACGCCTATTTCTTCGAATAGATCATGGTATTTATCAAAGACAGGTTTGAAGAAAACTTGTACTGCATGTCCAAAAATAATAGGATCTGAAACCTTCATCATAGTTGCTTTCATATGTAGTGAAAACAACAAGCCTTTAGACTTTGCATCAGTGACTTGTTCGTCTAAAAAAGCCAACAAGGCTTTCTTACTCATATAAGTCCCATCAATAATTTCACCTTCTAGCAAAGAAAGACCTTCTTTTAAAGTTGTTTCTTTTCCAGCAGTATTTATGTGCACGATTTTTACTGTAGTGGCATTTTCCAATGTCGTGGACTGTTCATTTGATCTAAAATCTCCTGAAGCCATGGTTGCAACATGTGATTTAGAATCCGCGGTCCATTTACCCATCCTGTGTGGATTGATTTTAGCAAAGGCCTTTACAGGTTTAGGCGCTCTTCTATCAGAGTTTCCTTCTCTGAGCACAGGGTTTACAGCACTACCTTTTACCTTATTGTAACGTGCCAGTACATCTTTATCTTTTTCTGTATTTACTTCTTCTGGGAAATCAGGAACAGCAAAGCCATCATCCTGCAACTCTTTTATAGCTGCTTTTAATTGAGGTACCGAAGCACTAATGTTAGGCAATTTAATGATGTTTGCTTCAGGCTTTTTTGCTAAATCACCTAAGTATGCTAAATCATTGGAAACCTTTTGGGTCTCGCTTAGATAATCTGGAAATAAGGCAAGAATACGTCCTGCCAGAGAAATATCTTTCGTTTCTAGTTCAATGTTGGCTTTATTAGTAAAGGCGTCAACAATAGGTAGGAATGAATGCGTAGCAAGAAATGGCGCTTCATCAGTTATAGTATATGTAATTTTACTTTTGCTCATCTGTATAGTTTATGTAACTCAATTTGCCGCAAATTTAAGGATTTCCAACAAAGCATGTGTATGTGTGTTGATATAGAATCAAAAAGCAGCCCTGAAGTATATCAATAATCGAATGTCCACTGGTTTCTATTTGCAACAGTCTTAGTATCTAATGATACTATCTTGTTAATAAAGTTTAAATTTTCCCATTTTTGTACTACTATTGCAAATGCTTTAAACCATACAGAATGAGTCAAGAAACTTTAAGTAGAGTTGACCAAGAAATTCTTGAAAAACTCAAAAATTGGAAAGAAATCATTAGTAAGTATCAACGACCCAATTCAATCAAAGCCATAGGACAATTAGTTAATACATTTTTACCTTATATTGGCTTATGGATTTTAATGTATTTTACGTGGAACTACTCTATCCTACTCACTTTTTTTCTAGGTTTGATCAATGCTTTTTTCTTGGTAAGAATATTTATCATTCAGCATGATTGCGGACACCAGTCTTTTCTAGGGTCTAAGAAGTGGAATAATGTTGTGGGTTGGTTTTGTAGTTTTTTCAGCACATTGCCTTTTAAGTATTGGGCAAAAGTACATAATCATCATCACGGCCATAGTGGTCAGTTAGAAGAAAGAGACATTGGAGATATTAACTTTATCACTGTTGATGAGTTTAGAAATAGGTCTAAATGGGGGCGATTTAAGTATCGTGTTTTTAGACATCCATTGGTGTTATTTGTGATTGCTCCTTTGTACTACTTTACTGTTTCTAACCGCATACCGACAATTCGGATGAAGACATGGAAAAAAATTGGTCGATTTCAATTGCTTAATAACCTCTTACTAGCAGCCATTTATTTGTTGTTAGGATGGTTAGTTGGTTGGGTAAAGTTTTTTGCCATACAATTGTTTATTGTTTTTACTTTTTTCATTATTGCTTTTTGGTTTTTTTATGTTCAGCATCAGCATGAAGAAGGTTATATGCGATGGAGAAAAAATTGGAATTTTCTGTTGGCATCCATAAGAGGCGCATCTTATTATAAGTTACCTAAAGTATTGCAGTGGTTAACGGGCAATATTGGTTTTCATCATGTACATCATCTTAGTTCACTTATACCAAATTACAATTTAGAACAGTGTGTCAAAGAGAACCCAATATTATCCAAATTTGCCAATGTGGTTACCCTGTGGGATAGCTTCAAACTAGTAGCTAACAAATTATGGGATGAGGAAAGAAAACGAATGATTTCTTTTGCCGAATTTTATCAATTGGAGAGGGTGAGAGTTCGAGCTTACTAAGGAATAAGAATAAATATTAAAAATCCCTTATCAAATATTGGTAAGGGATTTTTTTATGTATTTCTATTTTTCTCCAACTATATAAATGATGAGTGGTTGCTCTTCTTCTTTTTCGCGAATCACATTATTTAAGACTTCTTCCATGAGTATAGGCACGTCACCTAACTGATCGGTAATATATTTTATTCTTCCATATTTATCAACAATAAGGCCTGTGTTATTGATGTCTTTAGCTATATTTTCACACACTACATCCGTTTGATTCACGGCTTCATGCATATTACAATTCCAAGGAATATCTTCAATCTTCAACTGCCTTGCCCAGTTTTTTTTAGCTTGTTTATAATTCCCTTCAGGATCTAGTGTAAATTCTCTATGGGTAAATCTAAAGAATACGATGTGGCAAACTTCAAAGCCCAGATGTTTATTAGCTTTATATATTTCTTTAAGATATCTTCGGTTTTCGACAGCTGCGTCTGAAAAGGCTGTGCTTCTATCTTCGAAAAAAATAAAGCTTACTTCACCTAAGTGCTCGTAAATACTCGTAATTTCTCCTTGTGCATTTGGTAGTTTAAAATTAGGAATGGGCTCGTTGATCGCTAATTTGAAATTTGAGTTTTTATGCAGTTCGTCTTGCAGAGTAAATACTATGGGTAGGGTAAATAAAACAGGAACTGCCTCACCATTTATTATTCCAGGCACCCATTTCATTTCAGACATTCTCATTTGCTCAAGAGCAGTGATGGTCGCAGTCCCTATGCCCCCAGCTAATTTGTTTTTTATCTCTATATCCCCAATTCTCCCGTTGGGATATATATAAAATTGGGCTACACATTCTCCTTCCAAACCTCTATACTTCGCGCTGGCCGGATATAATAAGTTTTGCTTCAAATACAATCTGATTTGATCTAGAGAACATCTATATGGGTTGTCTGACTCTCCACATTTTTCTAAGTATGGCAATTGATCAACGGTAGTGAAAATGTTTTTCACTGATTTAACTTGACCTGGTAGAACTGAGTAAAAGAATAGGCAAACGAGTGTTGAAAAGAAGTATTTCATAAACAATGGATAGTAAAATGATTTAAAATGCAAGGTAGTAGTAGCAGATGGTAAGATGGTTTATTATTTTCAATTTCTTCGACAGCAGATTCTGCCCTTTCTTGAAAATTCTGATTTAACAAATCTGACATGGTTTCTTTTTTTAAGTGATACTTAAAATTAAATCGTCAGTCTTTTGATTGCAAGGTATTCGCTGGAATTAAGGTGGAAATAGTAGTGTATTGGCCAATGTCGAGGCCTATAATTGACTTAACAACCGCTTTAGATATCTACCTTTTAAAATATAGTTCTTCAGCGCTGAATATTCCTTCTCGGTCACTTTCCCTTCAGAAAAAGCATCATTTATTTGACTCAGTTGATCGCTCAATTCACTTTGAAATTGAAGAATATGGTCTTTAGCTTTATGGATATCTTCTTCTTTGCCTTCCATCTTTGCATCCATGAGCAGCTCATTGATTTCCATCATTTGCATGAGAAAATCAGCTGGCAACTTATTTCCTCCTTCTTCTATCTTATGACCAGATATTTCCAGTAAATACTCTATTCTTGATGTTTGATCTAATAGAATTTTATAAGCTTTATTTGTTTGCATCGCTAAGTTACGATGCACAATTTGCTCATCTTCACTTAAATGTATGGCATGATCCGGATGATATTTCTTGATCAGCTGATAGTATTTCTTTTTTAATGCCGTTTTGTCTACCAGTAAATCCTTTTCTATTTCGAAGAGTTCAAAATGATCCATTAAAACAACCTAGATATATCTAAACCAATGGCATATAACATGAAGATCATCAGAATAAAGAATCCAACCATAGTTGAGTATTCCATAAACTTATCACTTGGTTTACGCCCTGAAACTACTTCATAAATCAAAAACATTACATACCCTCCATCCAATGCTGGTATCGGCAGTAAATTTAAAAAAGCCAATATTATGGAAAGCATAGCCGTCATATTCCAAAACCGCCGCCAATTCCAAGTGGTACCAAATTGTTTGCCAATGGTAATAAAACTGCCCAGACTATCTTTTGCTTTTATTTTACCGGTAAACATTTTGCCGAAAGCTTTGATCTGATCGGTAAGAAAACGTACACCTTGCTGCACACCCATAATCATAGATCTACCAAAACCAAAAGTTTCTGCAACAGTTGCAGGCATGACATTTGTAAAACCTAAAATATCTTCTTGACCAATGGTAAAATCAGCCGATAATGTATCGGTGTTGTTTCGGATGTATGATAAGGTCGAAGCCTTCCCTTTCGACTCCGCTAGCACTTCCTGAAATTCATGAAAATATTGCGTCTGTTTTCCATTGATTGCAATCAGTTGATCACCCGTCTTCAATCCTAATTCTGCCGCCTTTGAAGCTTCCATAACCTCGTTAATCACTGTTGGAATTCTTGGACCAAACAGTTGTTTGCCTCCATTAGAGTGACTAGTCAGCATAAAGACATGATCCTCAGTCATGGGCAGCTGTACCTCCTGTCCATTTCTTTGAACACTGATCGTTTTAGCATCATTAATCGCTAATTCTCTAAATATTATTCCTTGATTAAACTTCTCAAAAGGCGTATCTCCCACTTTCAAAATTTGATCACCATCTTGCAAACCTAGCTCGATACCCAAGCTGTCTACATAAATACCTTCAGTGACATTCTCTGCAGGAATATAACTCTTACCCCAAGTAAAAATGATAATCCCAAATAAGAAAAAACCAAGCACAAAATTGACTGTAACACCTCCTACCATAATGATGAGACGTTGCCATGCCTTTTTAGCTCTAAACTCCCAAGGTTGCACAGGTCCTTCCATTTGCTCTTTATCCATGCTCTCATCTATCATCCCAGAAATCTTAACATAACCACCCAATGGAAGCCATCCTATGCCCCATTCTGTTTCTCCTATCTGCTTTTTAAACAAAGAAAAGTATGGATTGAAAAATAAATAAAACTTTTCTACTCTGGTTTTAAACCATTTGGCTGGAAGAAAATGCCCAAACTCATGAAGAACAACTAATATTGATAAACTCAGAATAAACTGAGCAATGGTAATCCACATCTATTTTATGTATTTTAGTGCTTAACTAAATGACCGCAAAGGTAGTATATTATTTATATTCCATAAAACATACAATTCTTCTAATAAAAGGGTTCAATGACTATTTTTTATACCACACAAATACACAGAGATTCCTTGATCTTAGAAGGAGATGATTTCAGACATTGCGTAAAATCATTGAGAAAAAAAGAAGGGGAGAAAATCTATGTAGCAGATGGTTTTGGCCAATGTTATTTATCGATCATACAAACCATAAAGAAAGACTGCTTAGTGGCCACCATAAAAGAGCAGCAATCATTTGATCAGAAAAACGGTTTATGCATCGCTATTGCCCCCACTAAAAACGCATCAAGGATCGAAACTTTTGTTGAAAAAGCGACTGAAATAGGTGTAAGAGAAATTCGTTTTGTCGATTTTCATTACGGAGAAAAACCGAGAATAAAATTGGAAAGGATACAAAAAATAGCGCTCAGTGCTATGAAGCAATCAAAACAATGGTGGCTTCCAGAAATCTTTCCACTACAAAAATTTGAAAATTTTATGGCCGATTTACCATCAATGCCTGCTTTCTTTGGGCATATGGATAAAAACACACCATTATGGAGTACTCAAATTAAAGACCAGTTCCCCGCTTTGATCATCATTGGACCTGAAGGACATTTTCATTCTAAAGAAATTACCACAATGATCAATAAAGGCATAGCACCTTGCAGCCTGGGATCCACTATACTCCGAGTCGAGACCGCTGGAATTGTTGCTGCAAGTTTATTTTCTCACCACAATAAAATATAACTTTGTTATCTTAGTTTATATCATATGAAGCATTTAAAAAAATGGTTAGTCTTAGAATTGGTGGCTTTAGCTATCATCCTATTAGCATCAGGCTTTACGACAAACTATAAGGATTATACCATTGAGATTGCTTTGCTAAAATATAATGGCGGCGGCGATTGGTATGCAAATCCGACTTCGTTGACTAATTTGGCGAGATACTGCAATAATAAAATGGATACAAATATAAACCCAGATTATCCGACCGTAGAAGTCGGAAGTGTGGAGTTATATAATTACCCAATGGTGCATATGACCGGACATGGAAATGTAGTTTTCTCAGCTGGAGAGGCTGAAAACATGAGAAATTATTTGATGGCTGGCGGCTTTCTTCATATTGATGACAACTATGGAATGGACCCATATGTACGTCCAGAACTAAAAAAAGTATTTCCTGAACTCGATTTGAAAGAAGTACCATTTGATCATCCTATTTATCACTTGCACCACTCTTTTAAAAACGGCCTGCCTAAAATCCACAAACACGATGACAAACCCGCTAAAGGATACGGTTTATTTTGGGAAGGTCGGTTGGTCTGCTTTTATTCTTATGAGACAGATCTAGGTGATGGCTGGGAAGATCAGAGTGTACATAAAAATTCAGAAGCTAAGCGATTAGAAGCACTAAAAATGGGAGCTAATATTGTTAAATATGCTTTTACCGACTAATTATGATAGAATGGGTTGAAAAATATTCTTTTGGTGTCTGTAGCTATTTAGGTGACAAAATGGGGCTCTCTTCAGCCAGAATAAGACTCTATTTTATTTATTCATCATTCTTGTCCTTTGGATCGCCTTTGCTCATTTATTTAGTCCTTGCTTTCTGGATTAATATCAAGACATATCTTAGAAAAGGCGTAGATTTCATGCTTCGATAAGCGCATTTCTCAACTTATTCGTTAAAATCAAAGTGGATTTAATTTTGGTTTGTTATTTTGTTCGTTTAAACTATTAAATATCAAACCAAATTTTATGAAACAATTTTTATTTACAGCAACAGCTACGCTATTTGCGCTGAGCTTATCTGCACAACGTGTAGACATAGATAAATACAGCTTTTATGTTGAACACGCTCAAATGCCAACACATTACGTAGACAAAGCAGATCGAACATATTCTGCTAAAGTTACCGGCAGTGACCAATTTAACCACGAAATGATCGAAGGAGAACTTGCCATGAGAGGATGGGAAAGAGTTGACGAAAATGGAACTGTGGAAGTCAGAGTAAGTTTATCAAATTTCAGTCGTGGCGAGCCAACACGTCAGAAAAAGACAGACCAAAAGAAAAACAAGGAAGGTAAGGTAATAAGCAGCACAACCAATTATTGGTACGAAGCGATCATGATGGGAAATGGATCAGTTAGGTACTATGGACCCAAAAACGAATATGTAAGCAAGAAGAAATCAGATAAAGCCGCTGAAAAATCTAAAAAGAAAGGAAAAAAAGAAGAGGCAAAACCTGAAGAAAATCCATTTCTTGCTGGGGTCGATATACAAGTCGAAGATGATGAGCCTAAAGGTGAGTTAGTCAGAACGGCGAGCTTAGAAAAAAAATACAAAATAAAAGGTAACTCCTCAACAAGTAGTTCTAAAGCGAGGGACTCCTATTGGTTAAAAGCAGATGGAGCATACGATGACAGCTTTGAGGATTTTGCGGGTGGTGTTTCTGCAAGAGTTAATGCGGGGATGAATGCTACCTATGGATTTAGTCGTAAAAAAGAATGGTTAAAATTCAGAATCTTGGATTCGAAAAAGCATCCTGAATATGACACTTACCAAAATGCAGTAAAAGCCATGAAAGCCATTCTTGAAAAAAAGCGCTTTAATAAAACTCACGACGAAATAGAAGCAGCTCTAGGTCCGATCATCGAATACTTTGAAGCAACAATAAAAAAATACGGCGCTGATGACAAACATGAGAAAAGATTAAAATCAGCAACTATGTATAACTTGGCAAAATTGTACTATGTATTAGACAAACCAGAAAAAATGAAAGAAATAGCCAGTGATTATGCTAGATGGGGACACGATGAGGCTTATTCTAAAGATTTTAATGTAATGGCTGACGAACTAGCTCATTTACTTAATTTCCATAATGTCGAAGGAAGATACTTTGTAACTGACGAAGACGCAGATGCTGTTGAAGCAGAAGAAGGTGAAAAGATTGATTAATCTCTAATAAAACAATCAATATAAAATACAAAAGAGGACTTTAAGGAGTCCTCTTTTTTTATTTACTAGTGAGTAAAGTCATGTTCATTTTTTGCACTGTAAACTCATTGTCCGAGTTAGTATCTCCTAAAAGGCATGTACTTATACCTATTAGGCCCACAAATATTATGGCTCCTATAATCAAAAATTCTTTTGATCGTTTGGTGAATTTCACCTTCGGATTCTCGGTAATGGTTTCAGCAAATGGGATAGCTTGCATGAATAACGGATTTTGGTACTGTAAATATACATGCAAATAACCATAAATAAAACACATTAAATATTTTCATATGTATTAATAGCTTACATTAAACAACATAAACATAATTAAATTTAATATTTATGTTAAATTTAATTATATAGTCTATTAGCAAACAATGGCATACACATATATTTTTATTGATTTGAGCCTAATAGATCCAGGAATACCTAAAAAGAAAGTTTTTAACTTTTTTCAAAAAAAATCTTCACTTCATTAAAACTTATAGACATTTGTGTATTATTTAAAAAAATCTAGCACCTCATGGCTCAAGAAAAACAAAAAAACCAAGTAAATATCGAATTGCCAGAAGATATAGCTGAAGGAGTATATGCAAATCTTGCTATTATTTCACATTCGCAATCTGAGTTTGTTGTGGACTTTATCCGCATGGTGCCGAATGTACCTAAGGCTAAAGTAAAATCGAGGGTCATTTTAAGTCCTGGTCATGCCAAGCGCTTGCATCAAGCACTCACTGAAAATATAAAGAAATTTGAAGCCCAGCACGGTCCTATAAAAACGGACAATAAACAACATATGCCTCCGATGAATTTTACACCCACAGCTCAGGCCTAGGGTTTACTGGACGAACAATTTCTCGATTAAAAGAGCGTATTCTCTGCTCTTGGAGGATTTTTACCTAAATGATTATAAGCTTTTGGAGTTACAACCCTACCTCTCGGTGTGCGTTGTAAAAAACCTTCCATAATTAAAAATGGTTCGTATACTTCTTCTATGGTTCCTGACTCCTCTCCTACAGCAGTGGCTATAGTAGTTAATCCGACAGGTCCACCATTAAATTTATCGATGATGGCATTTAATATCCTATTGTCCATTTCATCCAAACCATGTTCATCAACATTCAGCGCTTTCAAACCATATTGCGCTATATTTAAATCGATGTTTCCGTTTCCTTTTATCTGAGCAAAATCTCTAACTCTACGAAGCAAAGCATTGGCTATTCTCGGTGTTCCACGACTTCTAGATGCTATTTCTGCTGCGCCATCATGGTCGATGTCCACATTTAATATACTAGCACTTCGTTTAATAATGCGAATCAAGGTCTTAACATCATAATAATCTAAGTGGCAAGTGATCCCAAAGCGAGCTCGCAAAGGAGCCGTCAATAGTCCCATTCTAGTGGTAGCACCTACCAAAGTGAATGGATTAAGATCTATCTGTATACTTCGAGCACTCGGTCCAGAATCAATCATAATATCGATCCTATAATCTTCCATAGCAGAATATAAATACTCTTCTACCACATTATTTAGTCGATGTATTTCGTCAATAAATAATACATCACCTTCCTCCAAATTAGTTAGCAAGCCTGCTAAATCGCCTGGTTTTTCAAGTACAGGACCACTAGTGAGCTTAAAGGATGCTCCTAATTCATTAGCTATAATATGAGATAATGTCGTTTTCCCGAGGCCAGGAGGCCCGTGCAAAACCACATGATCCAGTGGTTCATTTCGCAATTTGGCCGCTTGGATAAAAATTTGCAGGTTATCTACAATCTTATCTTGCCCTTTAAAATCATCAAGCAATTTAGGCCTTAAGGCTTTGTCTACCTGTTGATCATCGGGTGTAAACTGCGCACCAGTAGCATCTAAGTAAGGGTTTTGCATTAAATATTTCTTTGATAACTATAAAGATACATATTATGTATTTGTACCCTATAATATTCAGATAGCTTTTCACGGTATATTTGGGATGATCAATATCAAGAATCAACTAAAAGTTTACTCATTTATCATTTTTTGGTCCAATGCCATCCCCAATAAAACGATATCTTTTGATTTACAAATAGCAACGTCATAAAAAAAAAGTTGCCGACTCAGCTCTCTGAGTCAGCAAACAAAACCTCAAATATTAATCTTTCAATCCCCTTTTTATTCAGGCAATTAATATTTAAAAATAAATGTAATTGGAATTGCCATAGATGGGCTAAATTAGGTTTAAAATTTGGTGAACGACATCAAATTTGAAGTGAACGACAACGTGTTTTACAGTCAAAAGGCGAATGTAAGCGTAGCCATCATTCATTTTCTTCATTAAAATTTAACCCCAGGACCAACCAAATTTAAAACGCAATCCCATAAAAAAGCTCGACAAATCTTGATCCGTAAAATCGAAGGATTCGTTGCTCCCAATCGCAAACCTATAACCTCCCTCTAAACTAATGCGAATCCAACGAATAGCATTCAGTTCCACTCCAACAACAGGCTTAAGAACAAAAACATTATCGTTTAATGAATTCACCGTGACTGGGTTGGTTTGTATAATTCTGGAAGAGCCTGCACCTAACATTATTATTGGATGTATTGACTTATAGCTTTTGTGGGCATAACCGAATAAAAGCTCATTGGTAAATAAAGTAAAAGCTAAATCATCAGGACCTGATCCCTTGGTGTTGAAATTGTTCCAACCAATCAAAAAATCCTTATTTAACTCAGCTAAAACAAAGGCACCATGACCCACTTTAGTATTTTCATACAAACTGGCATAATGATTAGATCCAGCCCAAATGCCCGTGATACGAATAGACTTACCATCCAAAAGGGTTTGATCCTGTGTCCCACTATCCTGAGCCTGTAGAGTGCCTAAACACACAAACAAGCTCAATACAACACCAAAGAGAAACTGGTTATTTATCATAGAAAAGATCTTAAGCTGAAAAAGAAGTGCCGCAACCACAGGTTTCTTCGGCATTTGGATTATTAAATGTAAAACCTCTATTTGACAAACCTTCTAACCAGTCGATTTCCATACCTAATAAATAAATAGCATGCGACTTTTCCATATACACTGTTAAGCCATCAATCTCGAAAGACTGATCTTTCTCTTTCTTTTCATCAAAACCTAAAATGTAAGAAAAACCAGAACAACCACCACCTTTTACACCAACTCTCAACCCATAGTTTTCAGGTACATTTTTTTCCTCTCTCAGCCGTTTTAACTGGTGAAGCGCATCGGCTGTAATTTTTATAGCTTGTACTTTAGTTTCCATAATTATTTGATGTTTGTACTGATAAACATTTTAAATAAATCTAAAGAAGTATTATTTAATACAGTTAAACCACAAAAATAGCCCTAAAGTTTTTGAACCTTTGTAATTTGACGATTCTTTTACAAAATTTATTCGATTGGAAATTTTAAAATATACTTTACCGGCTTTAATTGTACTAGCGACAGCTTACTTGCTCTTAAAAAAGTTTCTTGATGCACAACAGCAGAAAGAATGGTTAAAATATCAACAACAGATTGCTGATAAAAAGCTCCCCTTAAAATTACAAGCCTACGAAAGATTGATGCTTTTTTGCGAGCGTATCGATCTTAGAAATCTTGTCTTTAGGATAAGAACAGCTGAAATGGATGTAGCCACTCTTTCTGCTGCACTGCTAATTACTGTGCAAAAAGAGTACGAACATAACATGGCCCAGCAGATATACACTTCAGACAACCTTTGGAAAATAATAGAGACTGCAAAGGACCAAACCATGCACACTATCACCCAATTTGGTGGGAAATTCCAAGCAAATACACCATCTGATGAATTTTCAAATGTGTTAATGGCTGCTGCACAAACAGATGATAATCCATTAAATACAGCAAGGAAAGCCATTAAAGAAGAAGTTAAATTATACCTCAATTAATCATGCGGAGATTAGCCTTATCATTCATTCCCTTATTGTGTATTCTGTACAGTTGCACTTCGATTAATCACATCGCAGACGTACAATCAAATACTGTGCGCTTAGATACTTTAATGCTTTTGGAAGACAAAAGTATGGAATCAAAGATAGCGCCTTATAGAGATGAATTGCTTGCTCAAATGAATGTTCCTATTGCAACATTAGATAGTGATTTAAAAAAAGCAAGCCCTAATTCGACCTTAGGAAATTGGTTTGCAGATATACTGCACAATGCAGGGGAGAAAATATTTGAAACGGAAGTAGACTTTGCCTTACAAAATTCTGGAGGCCTCAGAATCCCTGGCATAAAACAAGGAGCCATAACCGTAGGCCAGATATACGAATTAATGCCTTTTGACAATACCTTACAATTAGTGTATCTAGAAGCAAAAGATATCCGACTGTTAACGGCTAAGATGGTAGATAAAGGTGGATGGCCCATCAGTCATGGTCTAGAAATGAGTGTCCTAGACAGTACTGTGCAATCCATAAAAATTAAAGGCAAACCACTCGAAGAAAATACAAGCTACAAAGTCATCATCCCGGACTACATTGCCAATGGAGGTGATAATTGCAATTTCTTAATCCCATTAAAAAGAGAAGAATCACCGAAGATGATTAGAGATGTGGTCATCGAATATTTAAAAGAGCAAACAAAAGATAGTATAACACAATCCGCCATCACTACTAAAAGATTTATTAGGCTATGATGAAAAGAAGAACATTTTTAGATCAGATGGCTAAAGGAGGGATGATACTAGCCAGTGGATTGCCACTGGGTATGTTTGATAAAGCTGAAGTTACAAAGGTCACCATTTTGCATACCAATGACATGCATAGTAGAATAGATCCCTTTCCTATGGATGGAGGAAGGTTCCAAGGACTAGGGGGAATGGCCAAAAGATCTGCCTTAATTAAACGGCTTCGTTCGGAAAACGACCACGTGCTTTTACTTGATAGTGGAGATATTTTTCAAGGTACACCTTACTTTAATTTCTTTGGTGGGGAACTAGAGTTTTCCTTAATGAGTGATATGCAATATGATGTAGCGACCATGGGTAATCACGACTTTGATGCGGGTATAGATGGATTTAAGAAACAGCTTAAACATGCCAACTTTGATTTTGTATCCTCAAACTACGATTTTAGAGACACACTTTTAGAAGGACAAATTGCTTCGCACAAAATAATAGAAAAAGCAGGCATACGCTTTGGCATCTTTGGTTTGGGCATAGAATTAAAAGGGCTTGTGCCAGATGCTCTTACCGGAGGAGTACAATATAATGACCCTATAAGTATCGCGCAACAAACAGCATTGAAGCTAAAAAATGAAAAATCTTGTGATTATGTGATTTGCTTATCTCATTTAGGATTTAAATATCGCGAAAATAAAGTGAGTGATCTTGTGCTCGCAAAAGAGACATCGAATATCGATCTGATTCTGGGTGGACATACACATACTTTTCTAAAAGAAATCGTCATTAAGGAAAATGCCGTCGGAAAACCAGTCTGCATAAATCAAGCTGGATGGGCAGGAATTCTTCTTGGAAAAATTGATGTTTATTTCGAAAAAAATAAAAAATCGCACTGTAAAACATGCAAAAACTTAAGAGTGAATTGATTATTCATAAGGCTTAAAAAATATGCGTAATAAACTGATATTGTTGTATTTACATGTATGTAAAATTTATATCTGTTAATAATAGATATTTTTCCTACTTATTTTAAAAATACTTCGTCTAACATTTTTTTTGTTCTGATATTTTTCCAACTTTTGTTAAGACCAACGAAACCTCCTTCCCGGAACCAACTTATACGTTTGACAAATTTTTATTTGAATTTGTGTTATGAATAGAAAGCTGACTTAATGATCAGAATAGAGAATGAGACTAAAGATAAGCACACTCAAACTTGGGATGAGTGTCTTAACATCATAAAAGAAATAGTAGCTGAAAAACAGTTTAAAACTTGGTTTGAACCTATTAAAGCAGTTAAGCTAGAAGATGAAGTGTTAACCATTCAGGTACCTAATAAATTCTTTTATGAATGGCTAGAAGAACACTATTTGTCGGTTCTAAGAAAAGCTATATTAAATGTACTCGGTAACAAAGGGAGACTAGAGTATCTTATCATGGTAGAAAACCATCAAAAGATATCTGGCAGCAACTACCAAACACAACAATTTCAAAAAAACGTATACAAAAACCCTTATGCCGCACCCGGTATTAAGAAGGTAAAGATTCACCACAACCTAAATAAAAAATACACTTTCGACTCTTACATCGAAGGAGATTGTAATAGACTGGCAAGAAGTGCAGGCAAAGCTGTGGCAGAAAGACCAGGAGGAACAGCCTTTAATCCATTATTTATATATGGTGGTGTAGGTCTTGGTAAAACGCATTTAGCGCATGCTATAGGAAACGAAATCATCGACAAAGGACAATCATCCAATGTCTTATACATGAATACGGATCAGTTTACTACTCAGATTATTCAAGCCATAAAAAACAACACGATTTCTGACTTGATCAGTCATTTTCAGCTAATCGATGTACTTATTGTTGATGACATACAATTCTTAGCAAAAAGGGAAAAAACCCAAGAGATCTTCTTTAATATTTTCAACAGGATGCATCAATCTGGAAAGCAAATAATTTTGACTTCAGATAGACCCCCGAAGGATTTAGAAGGTATGGAAGATCGACTGATTTCTCGTTTTAAATGGGGATTATCTGCAGATTTACAAACTCCAGAGTACGAAACGAGGGTAGCTATTCTTCAAGACAAATTTGGGGCTGAAATAGAAGCTGTTCCCCCGAACGTCCTAGAATATGTTTGCTTCAATATAAAAAACAACATACGTGAGTTAGAAGGTGTTATCATTTCTCTGATTGCACAATCTACTTTAAATCACAAAGATATCGATATAGATCTTGCTAAAGAGATCATCAAGAAATACGTTAATCCATCAAGCAAAGAAGTTACTCTTGACAATATTAAAAAACTAGTCGCGGAGCATTTCGAAGTACCCGTGGAAAAGCTGCAAGGTAAAACTAGGAAACGAAATATTGTTATGGCTAGACAATTATCCATGTATTTAGCCAAGCAATACACTTCTAAATCCTTGAAAAATATCGGTGAAAACTTTGGTGGAAGAGACCACAGCACGGTTATATATTCAGTGCAAGCCATCCAAAACTTAATGGACACTGATTTAATATTTAAAGATCAAGTAGAGGAAATAGAACGGAAGGTTTCTATGTCTATTGGCTAGAAATAATTTAAATACTAAAATCGACATTGGACAATGTCATAAAAATAGCTGACAGGCTATGTGGGTGATTAATACCTCCCTTTTTTATCAAGGCATTAAATTCCTCTCGAGTAAATAGATGTACTATAATTTGCTCTCCATCATCTAAGTTTACATCTTGTACTTTTACTGCTCCCTTAGCTAAAAAATGATGAATGTGGGCGTCGATAAATACCGGGTTAGAAGGCACTTTTCCTAAGTAGGTCCAATAGCGAGCTTCATACCCCGTTTCTTCTAATAATTCTCTGGCACATGCTTGCTGAATGTCCTCTTCCGGCTCTATTAATCCGCCTGGAAACTCTAGGGTCCATTCTTTGGTCCCAAATCTAAATTGCTCTATAATAAGTATTTTATCATCTTCAGTGATGGCAATCACATTAGCCGCATCCTTAGACTGGACCACTAACATATACATCTCCTCTTGATTTCTCAAATTTTTAACTGTATCAATCCTTAGGTCAAATAAGCTAAAAGAATGTGCTTTGCGTTCGCGAATATATTCCCAGCCTTCCTTGTCTTGATTTATCTTATTAATCATCATTTAGCATTTGCCAAAGCTGATCCTTTAGTGAATCTATACCTATATTTCCTACAGATGAAATGAAGGCTGTCGGTTCTGACCAGTTTATTTCTGCCTTAACTAAATCTAGTAATTCGTCATCCACTATATCCACTTTAGTAAGAACTATAAGCCTGGGTTTATCTAATAATTCACGATTAAATGCTTCTAACTCACTCAAAAGCACACGATACTCTTCATTTACGTCATCCGAATCAATAGGGATCATCAACAGTAATACGGCATTACGTTCGATATGCTTTAAAAAACGATGACCAAGGCCTTTACCTTGATGAGCATTTTCTATAATTCCCGGTATATCAGCCATAACAAATGAACGGCCATCACGATAAGAAACGATGCCTAAATTAGGTACCATCGTAGTGAAGGGATAATTTGCAATCTTAGGTTTAGCTGCAGTTACAACAGACAACAAAGTTGATTTACCGGCATTAGGGAAACCAACTAAGCCTACATCTGCTAATACTTTTAGCTCGAGAATCTTCCACTCTTCTTTTCCTGGTTCTCCTTGCTGTGCAAAACGAGGTGCTTGATTAGTGGCTGATTTAAAATGAGTGTTGCCTAATCCGCCTCTACCACCGGCAAGTAATATTCGCTCTTCTTTATCATGACTTATCTCAAATAGGACCTCTCCGGTTTCAACGTCTTTAGCAACAGTGCCAAGCGGTACTTCCAAAATTATATCTTCTCCATTAGCACCTGTTTTACCACTTTGACTACCATTAGCTCCATGCTTGCCTAAGATATGCTTTCTGTATTTCAGGGATAACAAAGTCCATAATTGCTTATTCCCTTTAAGAATTATATGGCCGCCACGTCCACCATCACCACCATCTGGGCCACCTTTCGAAGTAATTTTATCTCTTCTAAAATGCGCAGAACCTGGTCCACCTGCACCTGATCGACAACATATTTTTACATAGTCAATAAAATTCTGCTCAGCCATGATTTATTTTATACTTGATCGATGACATCCGTCAATCGAGTAAATATCTCATCGATAGTTCCTAGACCATCCACTGAAGAAGAAACGCCCTTTTTGTCATAGTAGTCATACACTTGGCGCGTATTTTCATTATAGACATTAATCCTATTTCTTATAATGGATTCGTCATTATCATCTGCTCTACCGGAGGTCTTTCCTCGTTCTAAGATCCTGCTGATGATTTCTTCATCTTTGACACTTAGTGCAATCAACTTATCTATTTTCTGATCTAAACTTTCCATGAGTTGATCCAATGCTTTAGACTGATCGATGGTCCGTGGAAATCCATCGAAAATATATCCTTTAACATCGGGGTTTGCTTGCACCTTATTTTTTAACATCCCGATGGTTATAGAGTCGGGTACCAGTTCTCCTTTCTCAATAAAAGATTTGGCTTCCAGTCCTAAGGGTGTGTCATTGCCCATTTCGTATCGAAATAGGTCTCCTGTAGATATATGAAGAAAACCATACTTATCAACCAGCTTAGCTGCTTGTGTACCTTTACCAGAACCAGGAGGACCAAATAATATAAGATTTACCATTTTTTTATATGAGTTTGTAGAGTTTGTTCCGATGCCAAACAGTCGCTTAAACCACTCTATCATAAGAACTAATTATTTAAATCGTGTTAAAACACACAAAAGTAACCTAACAAATGAAAGTTGGGTTCAACTTTCTACCAATAAATAAAAAAATGGCCTATTTATGCTTAGAAATAATGTTTCTAGCAAACATATACTTCGATTTCCAATAAGCAGACTTATCTAAATTTTCTTCAATTACGCCTTTAGAACTAGTGCTGTGTATGATGTAAACATCATTTTTGTAAACTTTTGAAACTAAAGCCACATGGCTTATTTTACGGTTTGTCCCAAAAAATATTAAATCGCCTGCTTTAACCTTATGCTTATTAACATGTAATCCTTTATTAGCTAGTTGGCGAGAAGACCGCCCCCCATCATATCCATACTGAGCTAATACATGGGTCACAAAACCAGAACAATCAAATCCACGTGGTGTGGTACCTCCGTATTTGTATTTAGCTCCTAAATATTTTCGAGCAGATTTTGTTACCGATTCTCTTAGACGTTGTTCTTTCTTTTTACTTCGCTTGTCACCTTCTTTGCTAACAAGCTCTGTCTTTTCCTCTAAAAATTCAGTGGGTGTATCTGCGACTGAAAAAGCCAATAAAAAACTTAGTAATAATTGAATTGCAAACATTATATATTATATTTTTTCATAATATATCAACATTCATACCAAAGGAAAACCATAAGGCTTGAGATGATATTACAACTATGTTCCATTAAAAACGAAAGAAGATTCCGTTTTAGCCTTAAACAGATTAATATTTCAAGTTGGATAAAACGCAAAAAAAAGCCGTTTTAAAAAAAACGGCTTCAATATAATTTGTATATTTTTTCTCTTACTCTTCAGTTGCCTCTGCTGGTTCTGCTGCTGCTCCTTCAGCCTCAGCTGCTGCTTCAGCACTTTTAAGTGCTCTAGGAATCTCTACCCCTGCCACAGGTGTAGCTTCATTTGTCATGACTTCCATACCTTCTGGTAAGTTAATGTCACGGACTCTTACTACATTTCCTAACTCTAAATTAGAAATATCTATCATTAAATGATCCACTAATGATTTAGGTGTACACTTTACCTTTACCCTACGCATGGATTGGATTAGTTTACCACCCGCAATTACACCTGGAGAAGTACCTTCGAATCTGACTGGTAATTCTACCTTAATGGTATTTTCGCCTACCATTTCTATAAAGTCGATGTGCACTATCGCATCTGTTACTGGATGGAATTGTATTTCTTGCATTATACAAGAGTGAGTAGCTCCATCTATAGTGATGTCAGCTTGTTTAAAGTCTGGCGTATAAACGATAGGCTTTAAGTCTTTGTGCGTAGTACTAAAATGATGTACTCCAGACTTACTATATATAACTGCTGGGATACGTCCATTCTTACGCAACACCTTGTTGCCTGACTTTCCAAAGTTATCTCTTTTTTCTCCTGATATTTCTACAACTTGCATGATCTTAAATTTTCATTCCTGTAAAAGGACTGCAAAGATATAAATAATCCTTTTATCCGCAACTTATTTTTTAAACGAACAATGCCGCTATGGATTTGAATTCGTGTGTATTCCTGATTGCTCTTGCAAAAAGCTTTGAAGCCGTCAACACTTCTATCTTATCTGAAGATCCTTTTAAAGGTATTGTATCTGTCACAATCAACTTATCCAAGTTGGAATTATTAATGTTTTCATAGGCATTTCCAGATAAAACGGCATGAGTACATAGTGCTTTTACTGATTTTGCGCCTTTGTCTAATAAGGCATCGGCTGCTCGACACAATGTACCAGCTGTATCTACCAGATCATCGATTAAGATAATGTCCTTCCCTTCTACTTCACCGATAACCGTAATCTTTTTTACCTCATTTGCTTTTCTGCGTTCCTTATCACAAATCACTAAATCACTACCAAATATTTTAGCAAAATTTCTGGCTCTCTTAACTCCGCCCACATCTGGCGAGGCAAAAACTGTATTAGACAAATCATCTTTTTCTAAATAAGGATGATAAATAGCATCGCTAGACAAATGGTCCACTGGGATATCGAAAAAACCTTGTATCTGATCTGCGTGCAAATCCATCGTCATTAAACGATCTACTCCAGCAGCTTGCAATATATTAGCGATCATCTTAGCTGAGATAGGTACTCTTGGCTTATCTTTCCGATCTTGTCGAGCATAACCAAAGTATGGTATTACAGCAGTGATATATCCAGCGGAAGCTCGTTTAGCAGAATCTATCATTAATAATAGTTCCATTAAATTATCCGTCGGAGGAATAGTAGATTGTATAAAAAACACATAAGAGCCTCTAACTGACTCATTAATAACGGGTTGCATTTCACCATCACTAAAACGATTAATGTGACACGAACCCAATTTATCACCATAATAATCGGCAATATTTTCGGCTAATTTGTGAGAGGCACTACCTGCAAATAATTTTACGTCTACCATTGGTTTTAATTGAAGCGTGAACTTAGTAAAAATAAACATATACCAAGTCTTTACATGTATTGAAATTATTCACACGTTTCCACATTTGTATCTGATAAGCAGCTACCTTTGTAATCTAATTAAAAATCATTGCACCGTTTTAAACTAGAAAATAATCATCGATTAGCTTGGGCGATTTTAATCCTATTAAGTGTCATATGGGGTAGCTCGTTTATACTGATCAAAAAATCGTTGCTAGCTTTCACTGGTGTAGAAGTAGGCCTCACTCGTGTAGCGATTTCTTTTCTAGCCTTTCTGCCTTATGTTTTAATCCAAATTAAGCATGTAGATTGGACGAGATGGAAACTTTACTTGTTAGTGGGCCTGACAGGTAACGGATTACCTGCCATTTTATATGCCGTTGCTGAAACACAAATTGACAGTGCCATTGCAGGAGTATTGAATTCATTAACGCCAATCTTTACGCTAATTCTAGCATGGATTATATGGAAGCAAAAAAGTAATGTCTGGCAGGTATTAGGAATTATTCTTGGATTTTTAGGGACTTCTTGGTTATTAATACTCGGAGTAGATGGAATTTCGTTCGACAACATACCTTATGGTTTATTAATTGTGCTGGCTACTTTTTGTTATGGTATAAGTGCCAATGTTGTGCAGCATAAATTGTCCGATTTATCTCCTAGTATGATTGGTGCGCTTTCCTTTCTGTTTATTGGACCGTGGGCATTCGTTTATTTATTGTTTAAAACCGATTTTATCCATCATCTCACAACCAGCGAACACGGTTTATTTTCCTTCAGTATGGTAAGTATTTTAGCGATTGTGGGAACGGTAATTTCTAGTATCATTTTCTATCGCTTGGTACAACTCACGAATGCAGTGTTTGCGTCCATGGTTAGTTTTTTAATTCCGATTGTAGCATTGGGATGGGGAATTTTAGATCAAGAGGCTTTGGTTTGGATGCATGTTTTTGGTATAATTGCTATATTGATGGGGATTTATTTAGTTAAACTTAGGAAGCCATAACGGCTCATGACTATTATCAGAAACTGCCTACTATAGAAATCTTCCGTCTTGGTTGTTTTATTCCTTAAGATGGACACCATTTTTTTGCAAAGACTGATTATAATCGTTTATAGGACTAATTGAGTTTGTTCATTTTTGAGATTTAATATTATAAGTAGACAACTTGAGCCATAAAAATCATTATAGAATTCTAAATTATATTTTGTGAGAATATTCTACCTTCCATTGATTTATATAATAGCTTGGTCTTGTCAAACTGAAATACTCCTTCCTGAAACAAATGATGGGAATTCGGACTTAATTTTTCAATGTATTATTAGCCCAACCAATAACTTTGAAATTTTTGTTAGTGAATTTGGAGACATCTATGATGAAATGAATCCGATCAAAGCCATTTTATATGAAAATGAAATCGCCTTTGATTCATTAATTCTTGATTCACTTGGTCACATACGATCTGACAAATTCAATAACTTAATAGATTACAACAATGAATACCAACTCGTATTGTATAATAACCAAAATGCTATAGCTCATACATCGATTATTAAAACCATAGATTCAATACTAATCACAACTTGTGAATTAAAAGACACAATAGCAAACCCTTCTTCTAATAATTTAACCCTCGAAGGATATTTCGATTTTGAAAAACAAATGGCTGACAAACAAATTTCAGCAACCTTGGAAATAAAAGAATTGCGTCCAAGGTTTTCATTACCAGATACCATCATTGATAGTCAATATAGTCCTTTTATACTAATTAATAATTCATGCGTGCCTTCAGAAAACATCTATCCTTTTAGGTATTATTCTTCGATGGATATTTCTTGTTTGGAAAATGAACTAAATAGAATTTATTTTAGAAATCCTAATTTCAGCAAACAAGATTCAATGGTTTCAGGCAAGATAAAACTTTGTAATATTTCAAATGAAACAAGGTTGTATTTTGAGAGTATTGATCAATATTTTGAAGGAACAGAGTTTTTCTTTGAACCAACAGGAAGCATAGAATTCAACATACAAACTGCGGAAATTAAAGGTCATTTTTCCACTATTTCTTGCTCTGAATTCGAAATCAACTTGTAGCTATGAAAGGAATTATACTTTCTTGTTTACTAGTTTTAAATAGTACTTGTTTATCTCAGGTGAAGCTTTCAATTCTTGATCAATCAGACTCCCCTATCAGCAATGTTATTGTCTCTATCCAAGAAGGCGAGATAACTTATGAAAGTAATTTAGAAGGAAAAGTAACTATTCAAAACATAAACGACGGTAATAATAAACCTATTAAGTTAAGTTTTTATCATTTAAGTTATGAACGTTTAGATACAATACTGGAACCTGCAACAACGCCTCTTTTTAATATATATTTAAAGGAAAAAAATTATGTAGATTCCATATTTATCATAGGTGAAAAAAAAGTATCAGTGATTGAGAAACACACAAAAAGTACAATCACAACAGCTCAATTAATGAGAACTCCCAACATCTTGGGATCCTTAGATTACACAAAAACACTGCAATTATTACCAGGTGTTTCCGCTAGCTATGACTTTTATTCCGGTTTAAATGTGAGAGGTGGTTCAGACGCACAAAATGGAGTGTTCCTTGACAATATACCAATCATCAATTCAAATCATATTTTAAGCCTAGTTCCCACTATCAGTGGAGAAATTATCGAAAAAGTAGATTTCCATAGGGGTCCGTTTTTATCATCCAATACTGGCCATCTCTCATCTGTCACAGAGATCGAATCTAAGAAATTAAGCCACAAAAAGAAAGCGTCATTCCGAATTGGCTTATTGGACAGTAACTTAAGCTTTGAGAAAAAGTTATCTAAAAAAATCAGTTGTTTTAGTAATACAAGGACCTTTCACCTAGCTCCAATTTCATTAATTCAAAATTGGTTGTATAATAAAGGAGCACTCGAAGACGCATTCAATCTTGGCTTTTATGATACGTTTAATAAGATTAAACTTGAGACAAATCATTCAGGCACTATTTCTCTTAATACATATTTTTCTAAAGACTATATAAAGCAAAAACTAATTGATGGCGACATTAAAAACACCACAAATTGGAGTAATACTCTTCTTTATTTAACACAAGAAAATACGCTTAGAAACAAGATCTTCTATAGAAACTCAATTGCATATATTGGATATAATCGAAATCAAACTAATGCTGAAATTGCAGCAGGAAACGAGACTAGTATAGCCAATAAAACAAAGGTTAAATCTATTCAATTCTATACTTTCTGGGATTGGTTAGGGAATCATGGAGATCGGAAAAAGTTTGAGCTTAGAATATTACATCGCAATTTAAGACCCCTCAGTAATTTTGAAAATGATGTGCAAACTAATATTGACGAAAACCAAGTAGTAACTGAAATCAAACCATATTTTTCGTGGTCTAAAAACATAAAACGATTTAAACTACAAACAGACTTTAACGGCTTAGTAGCTTTTGATAAAAATGAACTCTTACAAAGAAAAATATATCCCAATATCTTCTTGATGTACTACATTTCACCATCCTTCGAACTCAGTATGAGTTTTGGTCAAAACTATCAATCTATCTTTAATTTAAGTTCACCGCTAGTTGGCTTTGGACCTCAATTTATTGTTCAAAGTAGACCAAGCTTGCCCTATCAAATGTCAAACATTTCTACGTTGAATATGTCCTTCAATAAGAAAGATTTTTCTATTAACAGTTCCATATACTATAAAACACAAAGATGTCTTTTCGAAGAACAAATCAATTCTATACTTCTTTTTGAAACTGATTATCATCAACTATTAGAAAGCTTACATACGAATGGTACGCTTACAAGTTATGGTGTAGATTTCAGTAGTAATTTTATCCTAAAAAATAGAAATATTTATTTAGCGTATAGCTATTCAAAAGCAGAAAGAAGTTTTCCATCCATTTTTGAAGGAGTTCAATATCCATTTAAGTTTAATCGCAGGCATACTATTTCTGCTAGCCTTAACAGAAAACTAAATCAATATTGGGAATTGACATCTTTATTTTCTTTCACTTCTGGACTTAACATCTCTCTTCCTGCTCAAAAGTATCCTGATATTTCTGGGAATGAGGTTAATCTTTATACTGAAAGAAATAATTACGAACTTCCTCCATATCATAGATTGGATTTATCACTGATAAAAACATCAAAAAACAGACTTAATATCTATGCTTTTAGTATTATTAATCTATACAATAGGAAAAATATCAGTTTTTTAGAAGATGTAAAAAGTGAAGATATAGGTGGGTTTAATAGGTATCAAAAAACAACCTTATTACCCTTTATAGCTTCCTTCTCTTATACCAGAAATTTTCAAAGTAAATAGATAGCAAAGCGAGTCAAAATTCATACTATTTCTCTTCTGTTTTTGACTTGCTTTAAATCTGTTAGTTGGCTCTTCCAATTATAAAAACCTACCACAGCCAACACAGTATATAAAACCATAATACCCACAAACAGCCAAGCTTCTTGCTTACCATAAATGTATATGTATGCCAGATCGATAAGAACCCAATAAATCCAATTATCTATATACCTATAAACCAATAAAAAAGTGGCAATAATCGAAAAGCCAGTAGTTATAGCATCTAAATAGGGTAAGGAAGTTTCAAAAAACTGTAAACCTATCTTAGCCATTAAGACCGAAGCCAGCAAACCTAAACCCACAACTATAACATGTTGGATAATACTTAAATAACTTAATTGCCGTTTGCTCGCCTCTACTCCCCTCTTCCATTGAAGGAATCCATATATACTCATCAACACATAAAAGCATTGTAAAAAACCATCGAAATATAAATTGATATTTACAAAGTCTTCATAAGCCCAACAAGCTGCACCTATAAGCCCAAATACAAAACAAATGGGCTTGTTTTTAACCGCATAAAAAATATAGAGGATACCAAAAAGTGTGGCTAAAACCTGAAAGATGCTCATAAAAGCAAACAACTATTTCTTTTTCCTTTTGAAGTCCCCATTTTTCCAAGCTTTAATAAATTTGGACCAAGCTATAGGGTCGAAAATATGTTGGGGTTTGTACTGTCCTTCATAGCGATATTCATTCCAGGCGCGTGCATTTTCGTAATTAAAGGTTTCCTTCCCATCAGCAGGCATCTCATAAACCATGGCTTCTAATAATTCTTCAGCCATATTTTCCTCAGCTAATTGGCGCAACTCATCACTGACATCCATAGCTAAAAACTCAATTTTATAATGTTCTCTACTAGGCCATGGATAAATAACCGCTTCAGGCAAAAGCACATTATCCTGGGACATAACTTGATACCATGAATAAAAATCGTCACTTAAAGAATCTGCAATGACATGTTCTACATCTTGATAACCCACACGACTAAAAACCACTGTGTCGCCTGCTTCGGCAACAATACTAAAAAAACCATCAAACTCCGAAATCGTACCTCTACTGGTGTTTAATATGGCGATGTTTGTATAAGGTAAAGGTTCAGGATCTCCATTTTCGTCCTCCGTAACTACTACTCCAGAAAACTGGACGTATTTAGGATCATTATCTTGGCCAAATAGCGAAGCACTGTATAAAGTAATCAGTAAAAAGAAGCAAACTTGTTGGATCGTGATTTGTATTCTCAATGGTATCATTTTTAATAGAAGACTTAAAAATAGTCCTAATCGTTGGGTTAATATGCTAAACTAACGGAGAATTTCGGTTTTAACAGTTAAAACGAAAATACATTAAGCTTATATTAACTAAGCCTCAAAGGGACCAAGACCTTTCTCGAACAATTATATTTCAAGGTGTAAACAAAATACTCGGAATGAATGGTCATCAAAACGATAAGTGACATTTTGGATGCTTTGAAATTATATGAGCATTAATTAAACGTCTCAAAAGAAAAGGTGATTAGTTTTATTGCTAATCACCTTTGCTTACTTTTTACTTTACTTTTTTATCAGCTAAGTCCTTTTAATAATTCTCTTGCGGCTAATTTACCAAGTTCGTTAGAAGCCAAAGGACTAGAACCAGTAATGAGCTTTCTATCAACACAAACGGTTTTATCCATTTTCTTGTTCATTAAATTTGCTCCCAAGGTCTTTAGTTGCTCACTTAATCCGTAAGGCATTTTGCCAGGCAGATAGCCAATCTTTGGTGTTTGCTGATCTACAGAGTCAGGGAAAACAGCCATGTTATAACCTTCGTATAGAAAATCCTTGTTGTCTAGAGTTGTTGAAAGGAAAGCTCCAGGTCCATGACAAAGACTTATGGTATACAATCCATGTTCATGTGCCCACCTAAGAATGGTATCTACATTTTTATCTTCAGGAATACCGATCATGGCTCCATGACCACCAGGAACAAAAATGGCTGCATACTGATCTGAGTGATTTAGCGAAGTACTTATAAAGTCAGCGAGTCTTGCAGGGTTTTCAAAGCTTGCTTTGTGCTCCTTGTAGATGGTTTTTACCGCTTCGTCTTTTTGAGGGAAAGCCCACATTTCAAAAACAGCTGGTTTCCCAGTTGGCGTAGCAATTTCAAATTCGAATCCTGCATTCTTTAAATGAAGCATAGGTAACAAGCATTCTACTGGGTGATTTCCTGTAGAAAAGAGTTTTCCATTTTTCATTTTTAAATTTTTCTCTTCCGTACAAATTACCAGGATTTTATTTTTCTTTCCTTTGTACTTTTCGTAAGAAATATGCTCAAAATCTGTTTTAGCAGGCACACCCATTTTAAGTGCTAATTTCGAAGGACTATAAGATCCATCTCTTTCTAAATTGGGAGCAATTCCTAGTAGTTTCTTGATCATAATCATTGATATTTAAATGTAATTCACTAATTCATTCATCGGTTTTCTCACCTTTTTAAGGTTTACTAACCAATCCTTTTCAGCCTCTCGATATCCTATCGGAAGAAGTAAAGTGCTTCGAAGACCTTTTTCTTCCAGACTTAATATTTTATCCAATGCTTTATTATCAAAACCTTCCATAGGAGTGCTATCAAGCCCTTCCACAGTGGTTTGTGTCATTGCTGTCATGATCGCAATATATGTTTGTCTAGCAGCGTGTTCGAAGTTTTGCTGAGGATCCTTTTGTGTATAATTAGATAATAACTGCTGGCGATAATTTTCCCAACCTTCGTTTTTAAAACCTCTAATTTCATTGGTGAGATCAAACATGTGATTAATTCTATCTGCGGTATAGTTATCCCATGCTGCAAACACCAAAAGATGCGAGCAATCCGTAACTTGAGATTGGTTCCAGGCTATCTCTCTTATCTTAGATTTCACTGCTTTATCTGTAATTACAAAAACTTCAAATGGCTGTAAACCACTCGATGTGGGTGCCAATCTTACGGCCTCCAAAATGCGTTCAATTTTCTCTTCAGAAACCACTTTACCATTCATGGCTTTAGTGGCGTATCTCTTATTTAACAGTGTTAGGTAATCCATTGTACTGATTTAGAACACAAAGGTCAGTATTCAAATCAGATTAAAAATTGATCTATGGTAAGAAATTAAGCGTTTGCAATTCCTTTTCTAACACGACTTAAACTTTCTGGAGTAATTCCTAAAAAGGACGCTATCTGATAATTTGGTATGACTTCATGAAATACCTCATAGTCTTTAATAAATTGCTCATATTTTTCTTTTGCGCTAAGTGTGAGTAGCCCAAAGATTCTTTTTTGCAGTGTCGCAATTCTATTTTGAAGATTCATGCGATGCGCTAATCCAAATTCAGGAAATTTGGAATAAAGTTTTTCAAGTTGTATTTGCTCGATAATTATGATCTTTGAATGTGAAAGACTTTCTATACTCAGAATTGATTTTTCATTATTGAATATGGTCATGTAATCACTAATCCACCAATTTTTGGTTGCAAATTGCAGGGTGTGATCTTTCCCCTTATCTGTTTTATAAAAAGCCCTTAGGCATCCACTAGCAACGAATATTTGGATTTTCCTGCTTGAGTTTTTTTGCAAGATAATTTCACCTTTTTCTAGCTTTCGTTCAACAATGATGTCCTTCAAATCATGGAAAATATCATCTGATAAAGAAATACTTTTTTCGATATATTCGATTAGTTCTTTCATATGGATTCATTAATCTCTTGAAATGAATGTCAATGTCTTGGACTGCACAAAATCACAGCTTGTAATCTAAGGCGGTGTGCCATTTTATACTTGGCCAATGTGCATTCTAAGTCAAAAACTAAACTTGTACTATTTACAAGATAATTAGTTTTTTAGTCATTTTATTTCCATCCGTTTCTACTGTGATAAAATATATCCCACTTGACAATGTGCTTAAGTCCAATTGTTTAACTGATTCATCTATCGGAGTAGAAATATATTTCTTTCCTTTGGCGTCATGAATTACTATTCGCTCTCCTTTGAGTTTATACAGCAAAATATTATCACTTGCGGGATTAGGGGCAAAAGAAAAATTAATATTGCTTATTATAGGTTTTGTTGAGGAAATATCGTCTTCACAATTGCCTACCATATTTTCATCCATCCATTCTATACGTTCTTGGATCCAGCTTTTCATATAGCTGATTTCTTCTTCGTAAGTTTCTGGAATTGGAAAAGGCTCGAACCAGATATTATTTCCTATAAAATCCCACCTTTCAAAGTTTCTTTCCAATGACTCTTCTAAAAATGCTGTCTGCGTATCCATCCACAGGAAAAGCGAATCTTCTTGTAGAAAACTATCCCTAAAATCTTTCCATCTGCAATTAAGTCGGTTAATAAACGTAGGATCGGTCATCATCTCTTGCCACCATAATGGCATTGTTCCGACATCCTCACAATTCTCTTGATTTTGTAAATAAGTCCACCCTGTGGTAATATGGCTAGAACATACAATAGACAAGCCATAAGATTGATCAAAATCCCAAATTGGACCTGCTGTCAGTTTTCCCCCTTTGCTGTCCTTATCCTTGTGCATATAAGTACTTAATTTATATCCGTCAGAATTTTTTGTGAACTCATTTATGAGCAGAAAATCAACGAAAGAATTTAGGTCTATATAGTCGGTATAACGGAAATCCTCATCGTTTGTGAAATCAGGAGAGAAAATGGCGTCTTCAAAGTCATGTATATAGTTGCTGATGTATTCCTTTTGTTGCGGCATAATTTTATGTGGCTTCGGATAATACCATTGGTATTTCATCGGAATGTCTCCTTGAGATTCATAATTGGATTCAAAAAGATCTTCATCTTCTACGTCCCATGTCCAATCAATCCGTAAAATATATCCACCCGTCAAGGAGTCTCCTGCAATGTCGTCATCATCCAATTTTGCGATGTCTACACGATCATCATCCCTTTTAATATTTTCTGTTAAAATATATATCCCTTGATATTCTCCATCTATGACTAACTCCACAAATCTATAGTGTGCTGCGTAATGTCCCATTTTTCTAAAAAGATCAAAACTCAATGGAACGCGCAATTGAGTTTTATCAAGTACCATAGCGTGTAATATCCAATCTTCTTCTTTACCCATGCCTAGAAGTGGCGCTGCTATTTCATTTTGCACTTCATCCCATAGTTCAATGGTATATGTTTTTTTCTCATACAGCTGCGTAGAATTCCCCCGTGTTTCTATGCCTATGTGACCGTTATAATGATTGAATATATCGTCGATATTATTCAGTTGTCCAGGGCCATTATCGACAATACCCATTAAAGCCGGAATTTTTGGCTCATCTGGAATTTCATTAGCATTGGTGTTGATACTAATAATTGGCAACTTGCTTTCTGTTAAAATTTGTGCGTTTACTGATTGATTAACGAGCCAGAGAAACAACAAGACACCTTGCAAAATTTTCATACTATTTCTTTATATATACTATATCCAAGGTCATTTGGAATGGTTGCGTAGTTTAAATTAAATTTGATAACTAAAGTATCTAATTTTTTTTGAGGTATAAGAAGAGTCTTAGTTTCAAAACATCAAATTAATAATTTAACAAAATGCAGCCCTGGAAGCTCGACGTTAGATGTTAGATGTTAGATGTTAGATGTTAGATAGTTCTAAATACTAAAATCTAATAATCTAATATCTGAGTATTAGGGATTCTCAGCTGCAAGCTGAGACTAGCTACTGACTTTAGACTTTAGACTTTAGATAGCTCTAAATACTAACATCTAATAATCTAATATCTGAGTACTAGGAATTCTCAGCTGCAAGCTGAGACTAGCTACTATTATAGACTTTAGACTTTAGACTTTAGATAACTCTAAACACTAACATCTAATAATGTAATATCTGAGTACTAGGGATTCTCAGCTGCAAGCTGAGACTAGCTACTATTATAGACTTTAGACTTTAGACTTTAGATAACTCTAAACACTAACATCTAATAATGTAATATCTGAGTACTAGGGATTCTCAGCTGCAAGCTGAGACTAGCTACTATTATAGACGTTAGACTTTAGACTTTAGACTTTAGACTTTAGACTTTAGATAGCTCTAAATACTAACATCTAATAATCTAATATCTGATTACTAAGGATTCTCAGCTGCAAGCCTGAGACTAACTCCCGTGATAGACGTAAGATATTTCTAAATACTAATATCTAAGTACTAAATACTAAGTACTAAGTACTAATATCTAAATACTCCCAACATCCCTAAGCCAAAGCCGTCTTATACACCTCACTCATCTTCTCCACATAAATAAACTCGACATTCTTGATGAATGAAGGGTTAATTTTCTCGACATCTTTTTGATTGTCCTTACAAAGCATGATTTTCTTCATGCCTGATCGCTTCGCTGCGAGAATTTTTTCTTTGATACCACCTACAGGTAATACCTTTCCTCTCAATGTAATCTCTCCGGTCATTGCTAAATTAGGCGTGATCACTTCCTGTTTAAATGCCGAAACTAAAGCCGAAAAAATAGTAACCCCGGCACTGGGGCCATCCTTTGGAATCGCTCCTTGGGGTACGTGGATGTGTACATCATTTTCAGCAAACAAAGTGGAGTCAATATTAAACTCGTCTGAATGGGACTTGATATAACTCAGTGCGGTAGTTGCGGACTCTTTCATTACATCGCCCAGATTACCGGTTAAGGTCAGCTTCCCTTTACCTTTGCTTAAACTGGTTTCGATAAACAAGATATCTCCACCTACTTGCGTCCAAGCTAAACCAACAGCCACTCCTGGTGTTTCTGTTTTATTATCTCGTCCAATATTGTACTTAGCCGCACCAATCATATCTTTTAAATTGCCTGCTTTTACGGATGCTTCATAACTTTCTTCCATGGCCACTTTTTTAGCCACATGACGCATAACTTCTGCAATCTTTCTATCTAATGATCGAACTCCTGCTTCCTTAGTGTAGTTTTCTACCAATGCAGTTAATGCTGGCTTAGCAATTTTAATGTCTTTTGTTTTTAAGCCATGCTCTTTGCGCTGTTTAGGTACCAAATGTTTTTGGGCAATCTCCACTTTTTCTTCGGTAGAGTAACCAGCAATTTGTATGATTTCCATCCGATCCAATAAGGCTGGCTGTATGCTGCTTAAAGAGTTAGCTGTAGCCACAAAAAGTACTTTAGAAAGGTCATATTCTAGTTCTAGGTAGTTATCATAAAACTTGTCATTTTGCTCTGGGTCTAGGACTTCCAAAAGCGCCGAACTAGGGTCTCCTCGAAAATCTTTGCCCATTTTATCTATTTCATCCAAAAGAAAAACTGGATTAGACGAACCTGCTTTTTTCAAGGATTTGATGATTCGCCCTGGCATTGCTCCAATATAGGTTTTTCTATGCCCTCTGATTTCACTCTCATCATGCAAACCGCCTAATGACATTCTGATAAATTCACGATCTAATGCTCTGGCAATGGATTTCCCTAAACTCGTTTTTCCTACACCTGGAGGACCCACTAAACAAATGATGGGAGCTTTCATATCTCCTTTCAGTTTGAGTACGGCTAGATGTTCTAAAATTCGTTCTTTTACATCTTCGAGTCCGTAATGATCGCCGTTTAATATTTTTTCTACTTTTTTAAGGTCAAAATTTTCTTCCGTATACTCTCCCCACGGCAAATCCAACAACATTTCAAGATAACTCAGCGTTACTGAGTATTCTGCTATTTGGGGATTTAAACGCTTAGCTCTATTTAATTCTTTGGCAAAATGTTTTCCAATGTCGTCCGTCCATTTTTTGTCTTTTGCCCTTTTTTCTAGATTTACTAGTTCTTCAGCTTGCGGGTTTTGTCCGAGCTCATCCTGAATGGTCTTTAGTTGCTGATTTAGAAAATAATCACGTTGCTGCTTTTCGATACCTCCACGTACTTTTCCTTCGATTTGCTTTTTCAGTTCGAGCATTTGCAATTCCGTATCTACTTCAGCAAGCACTAATTTAGCTCTATCGTCTGGTTTGTCAGCACTCAAAATATTTTGTTTTTTTACTACATTCTTATTCAAATTAGATGCAATAAAATTGACCAAAAAATCACGCTTCTTAATGTTATCTAGCATGACTACGGCCTCATTAGGAATGGTAGGTGACAACTCAATGATTTTACGAGCAATATCTTTTAATGAAGAAACGGTGGCATCATATTCTAACTCTTTTCCTATAGGTCCATCGGGGATGGCTGTCACCTTTCCTTGTAAATAGGGTGATTCTTGATCTAAGAAATCAAGTCTTACTCTAGCTCTTCCTTGCAAAATTGCTGTCGTACTGCCATCAGGCATTTTGATTAGTTTTACCACTCGCGCAATCACTCCAATGTTGTATAGATCATCAAATGAAGGATCCGCGACTTCGATGTCTTTTTGAGCAAATACACCGATAAATTTGTTTCCATCATGAGCTTTCTTTACCGCGTTGGTTGATTTCTCTCTACCAATAGTTATAGGAATCACTGTACCTGGAAAAAGCACCGTGTTTTTCAAAGCAATAACAGGCAATGAATCAGGTATCTCGCTTTGTGCGTTTTCTTCTTCATCGCTTAAAGCAAATAAGGGAGGAAACTCATTATCTTGATTCTCTGGAGACAAATGTAAATGGTCAAACATAGTTTTTAATTAAAATAGTAACAAGATGAGTATATGGATAGTCAATTTCTATTCCACGTCTAAAAGTCGGAAACTTTGTCAAAAACCAAGCCGGATCGGAAGATAAAGGTGACAATACGTCAGCAATTGTACTTAGCTTACTGCCTCGGTAATAGCCTGCTCTTCAGAAGGAATGTCCATTACTTCTTTCTCTTCAGATTTATCTACTTCTACTTTGAGGTTATCGATGATAAACTCTTGCCTTTCGCGTGTGTTTTTACCCATAAAATAAGCTAAGATATCCTCGATTACAGCTCCTTCGTTGAGGACTACTGGCTCTAAGCGAATGTTATTCCCAATAAAGGCCCCAAATTCGTCTGGCGAAATTTCACCTAGACCTTTAAATCGCGTAATTTCAGCCTTACCTCTAAGGGCTTTAATCGCTTCTTGCTTCTCTTTTTCAGAGTAGCAATAAAACGTTTGTTTTTTGTCTCTAACACGGAATAGTGGAGTCTCTAAAATATACAGGTGACCATGTTTTACCATGTCTGGAAAGAAGCTTAAGAAGAAAGTAAGCAATAACAATCGTATGTGCATTCCATCGACGTCGGCATCCGTAGCAATTACCACTTGATTGTATCTTAGATGTTCAATGCCGTCTTCTATATTTAATGCATGTTGCAGTAGATTTAGCTCTTCATTTTCGTATACTACTTTCCTGGTGTTTCCATAACTATTTAGAGGTTTTCCACGGAGACTAAATACTGCTTGAGTCTGTACATCTCTAGCTTTTGTAATGGATCCACTGGCTGAGTCTCCCTCGGTAATAAATATGGTAGAAGCTAATTTTTTGTCTTGATCTCCACGTTTATCACTGAAGTGGACGCGGCAGTCTCTAAGCTTCTTGTTGTGGACATTGGCTTTTCTAGCCCGTTTATTAGCTAATTCTTTAATGCCCGCAATTTCTTTTCTTTCACGTTCGGATTGCTGGATTCTTTTCAATAATTGTTCCGCAACGTCTTTATTTTTATGTAGATAATTATCAAGGTTTGTTTTGACAAAATCCATGATAAATGACTTAACAGTAGGACTATCAGGGCCCATATTGAGTGAACCCAATTTAGTTTTAGTTTGAGACTCAAAAACGGGTTCTTCTACTCTTACACTGATGGCACCGATGACCGATTGTTGTATGTCTTTTGTGTTGAAGTTCTTATTAAAGTGGTCTCTGACTGTTTTAACTATGGCTTCACGATAAGCTTGTAAATGAGTCCCCCCTTGTGTGGTGTTTTGTCCGTTTACAAAAGAATAGTATTCTTCACCGTATTGATTGTTGTGACTCAAAGCAATTTCGATGTCATCTCCTTTTAAATGTATAATGGGGTAACGAAGTTTTTCGACATCTGTTTTCCTAGTCAATAAATCTAAAAGACCGTTTTTAGAATAAAGTACTTTTCCATTAAAATGCAGTTTTAAGCCAGCATTTAAATAGGCATAGTTCCATAATTGATTTTCGACATAATCTGGTCTGTATTTATAATTATGGAAAATGCTTTTATCTGGTATAAACTCCATCATAGTTCCATTGGACTCAGTTGTTTTGCCTATTTTTTTATCCGTAACTAGTTCGCCTCTATTAAATTCAGCCAGTTTACTTTTACCTTCTCTAAATGCTTGGACTCTAAAAAAATCTGAGAGAGCATTTACAGCTTTAGTCCCTACTCCATTCAGTCCTACTGATTTCTTAAAGGCTTTAGAATCATATTTACCACCCGTGTTTATTTTAGAAACACAATCAATCACCTTACCCAGTGGTATCCCACGACCATAATCTCTCACTCTAACTTTCCCTTCTTCTATTTCGATTTCGATCTTATTTCCGAAACCCATCACAAATTCGTCTATGGAATTATCTATAATCTCTTTTAGTAAAATATATACACCATCATCCATGCTGGATCCATCTCCTAATTTCCCGATATACATACCTGGTCTTAGGCGGATATGTTCTTTCCAATCCAGTGACCGTATATTATCTTCTGTATAATTTACTTGAGCCATAGCTTTTAGGTTTAGGATATAAAGTTACATATATTATAGAAAAACTCAATATGAACCAGAGCAGTTATTCCTTATATTACATCTAAAAAAGCGATTATTTTGTCGAAAATGGCATACGCTTGTAACTTTTGGCCGTTCCCATACGGAACTATTATATCATACATTTTTTTTATAACTATGTACAAAAACACAATTATGAAAAAGCAATCAATATTTATCCTTCTACTTGTTCTAGGGCTTGTGGGTTTCACTGCACAGTCTTGTATAACAGATGCAAGTGCTGCTGATACCGCCGAAGAATTCTTAACCGCCTTATCTGAAGGCAACCTTGACAAAGCGCAAAACATGGCAGAAGATGGGACTAAAAGTTTATTAAAATCCATCAAAAAATCACATAAGGATATCAAAAAAGGAAATCAAAAAGTAATTATCCTGAATGATGATCAAAATGGGGATGCTGCTACGGTAAAGTTTAGATACGATGATAGTGATGAAGTGAATGTATTACATCTTTCGCTTGATAACGAAGAATGGAAAATCGCTATCGATGATAAAAACGAAGACATCATGATCGGCGATCAATCGATGAAAGAATTAATGGGCGACTTAAACACTACTTTACAAAGGGCTATAGAAGTGGGTGCTGTCGCCTTAGATAATTTTTTAACGGGTGATAATGGATTAATAAAAGTGGCCAGCGAATTATTAAAAATGAGTGGTGATGCGGCTTCTCAGATGGCTGACTCTATAAATATCAGCAGTTCCGATTTTGAAAAAGCAATACAAGAACTATCGAGCAAAAACAATCCTGAACTAGAAGAAGCTAAAAACGAATTAAAAAAAGCAGCTGAAAAACTTAAGGAAATATTTAATGACAAAAAATAAAAGGCTAGATTAAGCATTAAAAAAAGCACTATGGATGATTTTTGCATCCATAGTGCTTTTTTACATCTATCTCTTTATTTCTTACTATATCCTGCTTTTTTCATTTCCTTATTTAGAGAAGTTACAATAGATGATTCCAAGCCATTTTCACCGTCTAAGGCTTGTTTTTTCTCGGCAATGTAGGCTTCTCGTTCTTTAGCTAAACATTCTATTTCTGACTGAATCCGCGCGCGATCCTTTTTCATTGTTTCTATTTGCTGCTTAATTTCTTGCTCGCTTTTATCTTGCAGTTCAGTTGGGAGTTCTTGCTTTTCTTCGATGATAGACTCATTCTCTTCATAGGCATCTACTAAGTCCCATTGACTATTTTTATACTGTTTCTTACTCTTATAAATCGAGCGATTTACATAATTTGATTTACCATAAACATTAGCGTTTGCATCTTGCTGGATTTGGTTGTCGCGATACTTACTCCCCTGCGATCCATAGTACATATAGGTACTATTTAGCAACTGGTTTAAGCGTAAAATTTCATCATCGTATGGCGAATTAATATGGACTGTCTCCTGATTATGGTCAATATGCGTATAACTGCCTCTGGCTAAAACAGCCGCAGTATTCCAAAACATATTGACACCTTGCTGATAATCACCACAAAAAATAGTGTTAACGATCACCGATTGCTCTACCGCCTCAGCTAGAGCCGTTCTGTAAGGATATCTTCCTTGCGCAAAGGATTCGTTACCGGCAATATAAATTGCTTTTAAACCAGCAGATGGGCTCCATGCTAATTCATTTAAGCTTCTATGAATAACCGTACCACAGTACTCTTGACTACCTCCAGTGGTCAATCTAAATAACTGATCAGAAATCAAATCCATATCACTGGTAAAGGGTACGATCATTTTTAAATAATCTTGGTAAGCAGGTACTGATCCACTTCCATATTCATACAAGGCAATTTCAAAGGCAATATCATCTTCCTCGTTTTTGTACTTCGTTAAATCGTTGACTATATTCCACAATTGGGCCTTGGCTTGCTCTATCAGACCATTCATCGATCCGCTGGTATCTAATAGTATTGCCATTTGGACATGGGTGTTTTTCGTTGGTTTATCTGCATGCGCAAAGGTGGATTGTGTATGGATGACTAAAAGGAAAAAAATCATTAGACCGTATTTCATAATTGATAGTTTATTAGTGAATGTTGTTTATAGTTTTAGTATTCTTTTTCTGTTGGTTCGAGCATAAACTTATTAGACTTCAAGCTTTGTTTCCATGCGATTTTTTCGCCCTGGCAATTTTTTACAGTACCCTCTGAGTTAAATTGATAATCGACTTCGAAGTAGCATTTATTCTCTCTCCTAGGCATTGCAACCCAAAGCCTTTTGCGAGTGCCTGATGGTATGCAGATGTAATTATTTCTGCTAATCCATAAGTCTTTGTATGGATTAGAGGAATAGTCTTTTGACTCGAAAGCGAGGCTTGTTTTTATCGCTAGGGCGCAACTCAAATGACTGGCTAATCCATTGACTTCGGTGGACTGTTCTAGTGTTTCTTTAACGACGGCAGCTTTTAATCGACCGTGACTTCCTTCGACATACACATCCTTGACGGATTGGTTGACTACCTCTGCTTGGGTAATCACAAATGTGCTATCGAAGATTTCTTTAAAAAGACCTTGATCTACATCGACATAGAGCCAAATACTCTTAGAAAAGGTATCTATAAAGTGATGGCTATCCTTAGGCTGACTCAGTGACCAAGAAGCATCAGCAAGCAGTGTGTTTTGCTGGGCCAATGTTGCTTTACTACGAAACAAAAGGAGAACTATAAAAAGAATGCATATGTATTGTCCCTGATTCATTGTGATTGATTACTTCATCAAAATTGAATCAAAAAAACAGTAAGAAAAACTTAGAATGGGTAGACTCAAATGCTTACTGGGTGAAACAGTCATTTGACTTTGTAAGCAAGTAAAAAAAGCCCAATTATCAAAAAACACATCCGTTAAAAAGCCTGTATCTTTATACTTGTGAAGATGTTAAACCATATCAGTTTCATACTACTTATCCTATGTTTTGGAATTAGTCCGACATTGGCACAAAAAAAGAAAAGTAGCGAAGGCAAAGAAAGTCTTAAAACATATACCATTAGGGATGCAGAGCAACTCATGAAAAAAGATAGAGCTGCCGCCATCACAATCTTAGCAGACATCATAGAAGAAGCGAAAAACACGGAAGATCTGAAGGCACTATATGATGCTAATATCTTATTAGGAAATATAAATAGCTCAGCTGGATTTAGCCAATTGGCTGCAGAAAGATATCAGCAAGCCATAGGCATCGAAGGCAGTTTAAGTCCAAAACCCAAACTGACAGCAGCCGAATACTTAGCCGATGTATATCTAAGTACAAACGACCCGCGCACGCTGAAAGGTTTTCAAATGTGTATCGATAATACCAGCGACATTGAACAAAAATATAGGTGCCAAGAAGGGCTAGCCTTAAGTTATCTAAACGAAGAAAAAACAGAAGAAGGACTTAAAATACTGAGCGAACTAGAAAGCATATATAAACAATCTAATAATCCTAGCTTAGCCAGAATCCAAGCCAGAATCGCGCAAGTAGAATTAGCTAGAAACAACATCGAATTAGCCCAGCAAAACTTGAATAATGCCTACTCCAATTATAAGACGAGCCCGGCTTCAGATTATGACATTATACAAGAAAGCAAAGCGGATGTTTTAGAGGAAACCGAAGATCTCGAAGAAGAAATCAGCATCCTAAAAACCAACGTAGATTTAAATGTGGCTAAACCAGAAATAGCTGTACCCGAACAAATAGAATTAGCGGAAGCTTACCTTAAAAACAATGAGGTGGACAAAGCAAAAGCTACCATTAATAAGGCAAAAAAAATCATCGATAAAGTAGATGATTCTAAAACCAAAGCAAAGCTTTACAAAAAGGCATCAGAAACATATGCCGCACAAGGAAACTACGAAGAAGCGCTCAAAGAATACACCGCTTACCAAAATGTACAAAGTAAATTGCTCAAAGAAAAAGAAGCAGAAGTTAATGAACAGTTAGCCATTTTGAGCAGCCAGAAGGATATAGAAATTTCGGAAAAAACCTACGACTCTAGGCAAAAACTTTCCGCTTCCGAAGCCAGCAGAAGCAAAATCCAAGGCTATATTATCGTATTACTTTGTCTCCTATTGTTGACTGCCATTATAGGAGGCTATACCATCTGGAGAAACTTGAAAGCTAAAAATATAGCCAATAAAAAACTCCAATTGCAATCTTTGCGCGCACAGATGAATCCTCATTTTATTTTCAATGCACTCAACTCAGTCAATGAATATATTGCTACTCAAGATGAACGCAGAGCAAATCGATATCTGAGTGATTTTAGCCAACTGATGCGCTCTGTACTTGAGGTAAATCAAAAGGAAACCATACCATTACAGGATGAAATCCAATTGTCTAAATTATACCTGAAGCTGGAGCAAGACCGTTTTCAAGATAAATTTGAGTACCTAACGGAAATAGATCCTGAAGTAGAACAATCTGATTTGCAAATTCCTCCACTTTTACTCCAACCCTATTTAGAAAATGCCATCTGGCATGGACTTCGTTATCGCACAAAGAAAGGAACATTGCAACTCATTATGAAAGAGTTAGATGAGCATCTACAAATCACCATGATGGACAATGGTATAGGACGGGCGCAATCACAAGCATTAAAAACAAAACATCAAAAAATACATAAGTCCACAGGAATGGAAAACACAAGATCTCGAATGGAGATAGTAGAAGGTTTGTACGGAAATCGGTACGAAATACAGATTGAAGATGCTTATGATGACCCTGATTATCCTGGCACCAAAGTAACGATCCTCATTTCAAAAAAAGCAGTTTGAGCACAAACAAAACATATAGCTGTCTAATTGTAGATGATGAGTCATCGAGCCGAAATATCATGCAATCCTTTGTAAAGAAGTACTGCCCTCAACTCCATGTGGAAGGAGAAGCGAGCAATATCATCGACGCAAAAAAACTAATAGACAAAGTGAGTCCGCAAATAGTTTTCTTAGATATCGAAATGCCTCACGGAACAGCTTTTGATCTCCTCGACCAATATCCAAAGATCGATTTTCATGTCATATTTATAACCGCCTACAGTCAATACGCGATCCAAGCATTTAATCTCGCCTCAGCTAAATACCTATTAAAACCTATCGACATCGACCAACTAATAGAATCGGTGGAAGATGTATGTGACCGGATTGATACTCAGGAAAAATCAGCCATTACTCATGTTTTAATGGACAACTTAAAGCAAAAGCAAGTTGACAAGGTGATTATTCCCCTTATGGATGGTTTTGAAATAGTTAAAACAAATGAAATTATTTACATCAGTGCTAATGATAACTTTTCAGTTTTCCAATTGACATCTGGAAGAAGTATTATGGCTTGTAGAAAATTATCTTTTTATGAGGATAATTTGTCCAATGCTGGTTTTCTTAGGATCCATCGTTCGACTATTATAAATGTAGACAAACTGAAGAAATACCAGAAAGGAAAAGGCGGAGTAGCCATTATGGAAAATGGAAAAGAGCTCGATGTGTCTCAGAGTCGAAAAAAACGCTTGTTGGAATACTTTAAGGCATAAAAAAGAAGGACCTTTCAGCCCTTCTTCCTACTAATAAAACAAAAGGCTTAAACCTTGCCTTTTTTACATTTTTTTGCACAAGCAGCTTGTTGTGCTTTAGTGCACTTCTTTGCGCACGCTGCTTTTTCAGCTTTTGTGCAACTCCTTTCCGCTTTTGCTGGAGTTATTTCGTTGCCTATTAAAATAACTTCTGCACTGGAGCTCGCGCTTGCTGTCTGTGTAGTTGTGGTCTGACCACCTAATTTTTTCAAACAACATTTCTTATCGCCTTTTAAGCATTGTTTTGCACAACTCGCTAGGCATTCTGCCACAGACATCCCGTTTGCCTTAGCACATTGTTCGATGGATGCGCAACATTTTTTACTGGCGGATTGTACCGATTCTTGAGCCATCATACTTACACTCATCATTAGGAAAGCTACCGCTAACAACATAATTCTTTTCATGATATAATCTTTTTTCATTCACTCAGAAGCGCTGAGTTGCCGCTTTATAATCACCATACAAAGTTGGAGCGCCGACGACTAACTTGCTGTTTATCAATAGCCAAAAAGCTGTTAAAGACCTGTTAAACGCTTGTCATGTTTCATTTTATAAGTTCATCTTTGAAGCAGAAAAAGACAAGTATTGATCTGTCCTACTAAACATAACATTAAAGAACCTGTCCTTATTTGTGCGGTCAGTTGCGTACTCATTCTTTTAGTCGCATTACAATTAGCTTGGCTTAATCAGTCACGAAACTTGCTTTGTGAGCAATTTGATCAAAATGTCTCGCAAGCCATCGGCAACACTTTAACATCATTTAATCATAAATACGATACTGATCTCGAATTATCAGAATTTACCACTTGTGGCCCCACTGAAAATTGCAAGTATATTGAGATAGGTCAAGATCGACTAAATGATGGTTCGGTCAGTTATCTTGGGTCTCAATTGTCTTGTTCGTTGTCTTGTTATGGTATGAGTGATGACTATGACTTAAAACTTATGGATGCAGACAGTGAACCCATTGTCGATTTGACTCTATTTAATTGTTCGGCTAACAATACCTTACCTAAGTTAGAAGAAGAAGCCTATATTTTAGGTGTGAGTTTCACCACAAGGAATGAATACATTATGCGACAGATGGGCTGGATGATTGCTTCGATGATCGCTGTCTTTTTACTATTGGCTTTTGTATTGTTTTACATATTAAATTCGCTCATCCGTCAGCGGCGAATTACAGAAAACAATATTGACTTTTTTAATAACACAGCACACGAATTAAAGACTCCACTGACTAATATTTCCTTAGCATTGAGGTTGCTGCGTAAAAAGCACATGAGTTTAGCCACTAACAAATATGCCCAGATTATTAATGATGAAAACGAAAAGCTAGCTAGTCAAATAGAAAGAGTATTGTACCTGTCTCGAATGGAAAATGGGCAATACACCCTCAAAAAAGAACCATTAGTTTTACAAAATTTATTACAAGAAGTCGTAGGCCACTTAAGTCTTATCCTAGAAGAAAAAGAAGGCCAAATCCATTTAAATCTACCTGAAACCGAATGTACTGTAGAGGGTGATCCATTCCACTTAAAAAATGTCTTTCGAAATTTAATCGACAATGCATTAAAATACAACATTAACAAGCCTTTCATACATATTACACTCGAGGAAGTAGAAGAAGGATTTCGATTAATATTTGAAGACAATGGTATAGGTATTAACAAACAAGATCAGGAACATATTTTTGAAAAATTCCAACGGGTTAATACAGGAGATATCCGTGAGGCTAAAGGTTTTGGAATCGGCTTAAGCTATGTAAAAAAAGTAGTGGAAATGCATCATGGCATCATTAAAGTCCTTTCTGAACTGAATAAAGGAAGTCAATTTGAAGTTTTTATTCCTACGAAATAAATGAAGTTAGAAAAGAAAATATTGCTCGTTGAAGATGACCTGAATTTAGGTTTTTTATTAGTCGATTTTTTGCAGTCAGAAAATTATTATGTAAAACTTTGCAGAGATGGTATTTCTGGACTGAATGCGGCATTGGACCAAAAATATGACCTATGTATTTTCGATGTAATGATGCCCAAATTAGATGGTTTCTCTTTAGCCAAAACCCTTAGGAAAAAAGGAGACGAAACCCCATTTATATTCCTGACTGCTAAATCTATGAAAGAGGATCGACTAAAGGGCTATTCTGTGGGTTGCGAAAACTACGTGGCTAAACCTTTCGATGAAGAAGAACTACTTTGCATGATAAAAGTGATCCTTCGAAGGCAGCATCAAGATCCATTAGCTGAAGCACCTACCCAATTCCAAATAGGCTCATTTAATTTTAATTACGACCGCCAAGAACTCACCCGATGTGATCAAGTGTATCGTATGACTGAAAAAGAAAATGAAGTATTGCGCTTACTATGTATCCATCAAAATAAAATACTCAAGCGTGAAGATGCTGTGTCGCATATCTATGGACGCAATGATTATTTCCTAGGTAGAAGTTTTGATGTTTATATTTCAAGATTGCGCAAATTACTAAGTGAAGACACCAGCATAGAAATACAAAATGTTTTTAAGGTTGGTTTTATTTTGAATGTTGCTTAGAGTACCAATCCTAGTTCTCTTAGGTTAACATTGTTTAAATTGCTAGGAATCACTATGCCCAGTCTTAAATTTAGCTTATCTATGTAAGATAATCTAACTCCATTATTTAGATAAAAATCAAATCATGAAACGCTTATTTCTACTTTTTATGTTATTATCCACATTGCATTTAGATGCTCAATTAGACCTAGATTATCAGCAACCCCATGACGACATCATGGTCTTAGCCGATGCTGATTTAGCCCCTTCCATACGTATGAATGATGAAGGTACACAAGCAGTTTTATTATACAGAAGTCAGTTTAAAAGCATACAAGAATTATCGGAAACTGAAATGAGGCTTGCCGGCTTGCGTATCAATCCTAAAACCAATATTTCCAGTCGAGAGCGATACTATAATGCTATGAGAATGTATGATATAGCCGAAAAAAAAGAAAGTGAAATAACTGGTTTGCCTACGGATGCCAGGCTGAGCAACTTTGCTTGGTCACCGACTAAAAATTATATGGCTTTTACCAATACCACCCAAAATGGTGTGGAAATTTGGCTTCTAAACCTTGCTAAAAAGGAAGCAAAAGCATTAACAGAAGCTACAATCAACGCAAATATGCGTGATGTAATCAATTGGCTAAAAGACGATGCGGGTATTTTATACACCAAATTACCAGCTAATCGAAAAGCACTCATCGACACAAAAAGTGCTGTACCGTCTGGACCTACCATCTCTATAAATGATGGAGGCAAAAAAGCACAAAACAGAACCTACCAAGATTTGTTGAAAAATCCAGTCGATGAAGAGAACTTCGCAACCCTAGCCAGTTCAGAGATATGGAAAGTAGATCTAAAAGGAAATGAGTCCAAATGGAAAGATGCTGCCTTATATTCTAGCATAAGCATTTCACCAGATGGTAATTATGTTAAGATTCAAGATATTAAAAAGCCTTTTTCTTATCTGGTACCTTACAGAAGATTCCCTTCTTCGATTAACATCTATGACCTTTCTGGTAAGCTGGTGCACAACTTGCTGGAATTACCTTTAATCGAAGATCTTCCCAAAGGATTTATGTCCACACGCACTGGCCCTAGGTCTATAGCCTGGAGAAGTGACAAACCCGCCACTCTTTATTGGGCAGAAGCATTGGATGGCGGAGACGCTGAAAAAGAAGTCGAATATAGAGATGCCATATACCAATTAGAAGCACCATTTAATGGAGAAAAATCTTTTTTATTAAATACAAAAGAGAGATACAACACTATCATATGGGGTTCGGATGATTTAGCCTTATGCTATAATTATTGGTGGGACACCAGAAACCTGCGCATGGATTTCTTCAATCCATCAGATAGTAAGGCACCTACTCAATTATTTAACGAAAGAAATTATCAAGACCGTTATTCAGATCCAGGTGATTTTGTCATGACTAAAAATGAATTTGGAAAAGATGTTCTCCATTTATTTGAAGGAGAGATGTATCTATTAGGTGACGGATATTCCGATGAAGGTAAGTTTCCATTTGTTGATAAATACATGTTAGCCAGCGATCAAACAGAACGTGTTTTCCAGTCGACTGAGACCGAAAAATTAGAATCTTTAATTAAGGCTATCGACATTGAACAAGGAAAAATCCTCACTCGTATAGAGTCAAAAAATGAGTATCCTAATTACTTTTTTAGAAACCTTAACGATGGATCACTGAGTCCTGTGACTGAATTTAAAAATCCATTCGAGGCGATTCAAGACGTACATAAAGAAGTCATTAGTTATGAACGTGAAGATGGATTAGAATTAAATGGAACCTTGTATTTGCCTGTAAGCTATCAGAAAGGGAAAAAATATCCAATGATCATGTGGGCTTATCCGGTAGAATATAAGGATAAAAGCTCTGCAGGACAGGTGACTTCATCGCCTAATGAGTTTACTTACCCATGGTATGGCTCTCCGATTTTTTGGGTAAATCGTGGTTATGTTGTTTTAGATGATGCTGCCTTCCCAATTGTAGGAGAAGGTGACGAAGAACCAAATGATAGTTTTAGGAAGCAATTAGTGGCCAATGCAAAAGCTGGAATTGACGCCGTCGATAAAATGGGTTACATTGACCGAGAAAAAGTAGCTGTAGGAGGTCACTCATACGGGGCGTTTATGGTCGCTAACTTGCTGAGTCATTCTGATTTATTTGCAGCAGGCATCGCACGCAGCGGTGCCTATAATCGGACTTTAACGCCTTTTGGCTTTCAGTCAGAGCAACGCAATTACTGGGAGGCACCAGAAGTATATTACACAATGTCACCATTTATGCATGCAGAAAAAATGAAAACACCATTATTGCTGATACACGGTGAAGCCGATAACAATTCTGGTACCTACCCTATGCAAAGCGAACGATATTTTAATGCTTTAAAAGGCTTAGGAGCTACTGTCCGTTTAGTGATGTTACCAAAAGAAAGTCATGGATACGTGGCTAAGGAATCCATTATGCACATGTTATGGGAACAAGACGAATGGTTAGAGAAATATGTAAAAAATAGAGAAAATTCGATGGATGGATCCGAAGGAAAATAAATTAATAGAAGAGACCGCACTATTTGTCCAAGAACAACTAAAAGAAGCCGAAGGAGGCCATGACTGGTGGCATATTTTGAGGGTCTGGAATAACACTAAGCTTATAGCAAAATCTGAGGGTGTTGACCCACTGATTGTTCAGCTGAGTGCCTTGCTACATGACATAGCTGATCCAAAGTTTCATAATGGTGATGAGACGATAGGACCTAGCATTGCTCGAGAATATTTAGAAAGCAAAGATGTTATGGAGCCTATTATTCAGCATGTGGTAAGCATCATTGAAAATATGTCCTATAAGAATAGTCTTGGAGAGCTAAGCTTTAATTCTACTGAAATGCAAGTCGTGCAAGACGCAGATAAGTTAGATGCAATTGGCGCGATTGGAATAGCTAGAGCATTTAACTATGGTGGTTTTAAAAATCGAGCCATTTTCGATCCGACAATAAAGCCTCAACTGGATATGACTAAAGAGGAGTATAAAAATTCTACAGCTCCTACCATTAATCATTTTTATGAGAAGTTATTGTTGCTAAAGGATATGATGCATACAAAAACTGGCAAGCAAATAGCTGAGCAAAGGCATAGGTATATGGAGGACTATCTAAAGCAGTTTTATGGTGAATGGGAAGGGAGACTTTAATAAACCTAGAGCCGGTGATCTTTAATCAATTATAAAATCAACTTAAATCATCAACCATGAGAAAAGCATCCATTTGTTTACCTTTTATACTAATATTTATATGTTCTTGTGCGCCAGAGGTTACCATCTTTTACCCTTCAGACTTCGTAAAAGAAAATACAGTAATTATTAATAATGAAATCGATCTAAAAGATTTAATAACTGAAGAAAACTATTCAAGTTTCGTTACTTCAGCAGGTAATGTATCATTGAGTATAAATGGTGAAGTGAAAAAAATTACAACCCAAAAAGGCGGATTGCTCAATCTCAATAAAGAAGATTTTGTCATTTTCCCTATTTACTATGGAAACTCAACATTTCCTGCCTGGGATGGAGCCCCACGCCCAATTATGATAGATTCCGTTTTATATTATAGTAATTTTTTAGAAAAAAGCAGTGATAGCACCCTACTTGCTATGGTAGATAAATACACTGATTTTCCATATAATCCCAAAAAATCAAAAGATCTAGAACTTTCTAAAGTATTAAAAGAAGATTTTTTTGTAGAAAAAATTTGGGACTTTGATATTAGTCAAGACATCCCTGAACAAATAGAAGTCCAAGTTAAGCAAAACTCGATAAGTATTGGAGGTGATAACAACATTAGAAGTTCTAAAAGAATAATAAGGAAAGCAAACTTTTTTAAAGTTTATACTCTACTCTCAGAAGATTTTAATTCTCGGGATCTCAGAGACTCAACTTCAAGGATGATTGAGTAGTTTGTAAAGCGCATTCTTCAACTATTTCTCATCTATCATACTTAGATAAACTATATGAAACAAGCAAACAACCCGCTACATGGTATCAAATTACAAGCTATTGTAGTATGGTTAGTGGAAAATATTGGTTGGAAAAATATGGCTAAAGAAATCAACATTAATTGCTTTAAAAATGACCCTTCTGTAAAATCGAGTTTAAAATTTTTAAGGCGGACCCCATGGGCTAGAGCTAAAGTAGAGCGCTTGTATTTAGATCTACAAACAAAAAAATAAACCCATAAATAAAAATCGCCGCCCACATTAAAATGGACTGCGATTTTTATTTAAAACGAACAATGCTTGACTATCCTCTAAGGCAAGCAGTCTTTGCTATTAATTCTATAAAAATGATACAGCACCCGTTTTTACATCATACATTGCACCTACCACATTGATTTCACCTTTTTCTATCATTTCATTAAGTACTGGACTATCTTCTTTCAGCCTCGCAATAGTTAAATGCACGTTTTCAATGGCTACTTTATTTACAAAGTCTAAATTTTTAGAACTTCTGTCTTCTCCATCGGCTGTTTTTACTTTGTCCAATGCAGGGTTAATGTTTTCTAACATGGCTGTAAGATTACCTAATTTTGCATGGTCACAAGCACCTTTCACAGCTCCACATGAGGTATGCCCCATAATCACTATAAGCTTTGATCCGGCTAGTTTACAAGCAAATTCCAAGCTTCCTAAAATGTCCTGATTGACAAAATTACCCGCTACTCTAGCATTAAAAATATCTCCGATACCTTGATCAAAAATGATTTCTGTAGGTATACGAGAATCTATACAGCTTACCACAGCTGCAAAAGGATATTGCCCTGTCGAAGTATCATTTATTTGCCCTCTTAAGTCTCTGTTTAATGTATCATTATTTACAAATCGATGGTTCCCTTCCTTTAGGATGGTCATCGCATTTTGTATTGTTAATGCAGTTTGTGAGTCTTTAGTTTGTGTTAGATTATTTGCGTACGTATTCATTATGTATTTGATTTTTAATTGGCTAATGCAGGTTCTAATTCAAATTCCTTTATCGAACTTTCCAAGATTTTCATTGGAGAGTCTTTAATACCTTTATTTTTTCTGCTAATGATGTCTACTTCTATATTTCTTTCTTTAGCATTTACCTCAAACTCTTCGATAATTTCGATCACATCATGGTGGATGTTGATTGATTTTGATGCGTCTATGGTCACCTTACTTTCGTTAGGTATTAATTGTAACGCACGTTGGATGTTGGCTTTATTTAAAAATGTTACATCTTCACTTAAGGTTAAGGTGAAGTTGCCATCTTCTTGCATAGCTTTATCACTTTCAAAGAAAAATGGCTTTTTATAATTCTCATACAAAATAAAGAATATAGCTACGGCCATTCCGATACCAATTCCCATTAATAAATCAGTAAATACAATAGCTAAGATCGTAACAATAAAAGGAATAAAATTAGTCCACCCAGTTTTAAACATTTGCTTAAATAAGGCCGGTTTTGCTAATTTATATCCTACCAAAATAAGGATGGCAGCTAAACTTGAAAGTGGGATTAAATTAAGCAAACTAGGTATTAACATCGCACTTCCTAATAAAATAAATCCGTGCATTATAGCAGAAACTTTAGTTTTACCTCCTGATTGAATGTTTGTCGAACTACGAACAATCACTTGCGTAATAGGTAACCCTCCGATTAATCCTGAAATTAAGTTCCCGATACCTTGAGCTCTTAATTCTTTATTAGCCGGACTCACTCGCTTCATCGGATCCAGTTTATCAGTGGCCTCTAAACAAAGCAAAGTCTCTAAAGATGCTACAATAGCTAATGTAATTGCCACCGTGTAGACTTGTGGATTATTCCATTGTGAAAAATCAGGTAAAGTAAATAGCTTGATAAACCCAGTAACACTGTCTGCCACAGGAATAGATACAACTTGATCAGTTTGTAAACCTAAGCTAGAACCAGCAAAGACAAGGTTGAAAATAATGCCCAATGCCACGACTACTAAAGGACCTTGAACAATTTTAAACAATGAAATTTTCTTCATAAACTTTTGCTCCCACAAGATGAGTATGGCTAGAGAAACGAGTGAAATAGTGATAGCACCTGGGGTTATTGATTCAAGCATGTAATAAAACTGCGAAAAGGTGTTGTGCCCATCATTTTGCATAAATGCCAAGCTACCTTCATAATTTTTGTCATATCCAAAAGCATGAGGAATTTGTTTTAAGAAAATAATGACCCCAATTCCTGCAAGCATGCCTTTAATTACAGAATCAGGAAAATAATATCCAATGATTCCAGCTTTAAGAACTCCCAAAATAAATTGAAAAACACCGGCAAATACTACAGCAAGTAAAAAAGTCTCGAAAGCACCTAAATCTTGAATGGCTGTTAAAACTATAACCGCTAAACCAGCTGCTGGTCCACTTACTCCTAATTGCGAACCACTCAATGCACCACAAACGATACCACCTACGATACCGGCAATAATTCCTGAAAATAAAGGAGCTCCTGATGCCAAAGCAATCCCTAGACATAAAGGTACAGCAACTAGAAATACAATAATAGAAGCTGGTATGTCATGTTTTAAATGTTGAAAATATGTCTTCATCTGTCCGTTTTTTTTGCAAACATAATATTAATATTAGTTTTACTAACATCATTATTTGCATAATTGTTTAATTTGTAAGCAGATTTACATTTTTTGTGAGTATATCATATTAACAGGACGGGTTTATTACTTATATTAGTATTCATATTATGTTTGTATTATCAGCGTCACCCATACCAGAAGGACTTTGTATTAAAGATCCTTTACAAAGTAAACTTGGCAAGAAAATCATCAGTCATGGAATACTTTTGATAGATGAATTAGGATTCGAGTCATTTACCTTCAAAAAATTGGCTAATGCCATGGGGTCTAATGAAACTTCTTTGTATAGATATTTCGAAAACAAGCATTTATTATTGCTTTATTTGGTGGTTTGGTATTGGAATTGGGTAACCTATTTGATTGACTACAACACAAAAAACATTGAAGATCCTAATCGAAAGCTAGATCTGATTATAGATAATATAGTAGACGCCACTAAAGAAAACCCATCCGTTGATTTTGTAAACGAAAGAGTACTTCACCGCATAATGATTACAGAGTCTTCCAAAGCATATCATACTAAAAACATTGATGAAGAAAATAAACACGGCTTTTATTTTAGCTACAAACAATTAATCCAAAAAATTGCCGACGTAGTCTTAGAAATCGACAAAAAATTTCCTTACCCACATTCTTTTGCCAGTAATTTATTCGAAATGGCTAACAATGAAATTTACTTTGCTGAACATTTACCAAGACTTACGGACATCAAAGTAAAAAATGAAAATTATGACGAAGTAGCTGAACTTCTAAAGTTTTATAAGAAACGCATCCTCAATAAAGTCTAAGTATCCTTAGAGTCCGGTTATAGAAATTCGCTAACACAAGTTTTTAAAGAAATAAGGCTTGTATTTTATTTTGTCCAATGTCGTTTCGATAAAGGTCATCCTTTGCCATTTATAATTTTTCTCAGCTCATCAGTTACTTTTTGATAAAGCTTCTAGTATTCTGTGTCGTAAAAAAAACATGCCCACCTATCCTTCTTAAAAAGCCTCTGACTATTTCTTACATTTGATTTTTCACATAAGGTTATAAGCTTTTTGACACAGACATCTATGTATGACAACAATCCTTTGCTGGAACAATTACCAAAGCATCTAAAACAGTTTATCAAACCTCAAAACTATGAGGACTACACGCCTATCAATCAAGCAGTTTGGAGGTATGTTTTAAGGAAAAATGTAGCTTATCTTTCCAAGGTAGCCCATCATTCTTACATAGATGGGCTCAAAAAAACGGGTATCGAAATTGAACAAATACCTAGTATGTATGGCATGAATAGGATACTGAAAGAAATTGGCTGGGCAGCCGTCGCGGTCGATGGATTTATACCTCCTAATGCATTCATGGAGTTTCAGGCCTATAAAGTGCTTGTCATCGCTTCTGATATCCGCCAATTAGAAAATATAGAATATACACCTGCTCCAGACATCATCCACGAATCGGCCGGACATGCACCCATTATAGCAAATCCTGATTATGCTGAGTATCTTAGAAGACTCGGTGCCATAGGCGCAAAAGCTATTCTCTCTAAACACGACATTGATCTATATGAAGCTGTTAGAAAACTATCCATTTTAAAGGAAGCTCCCAACACAGATCCACAAGAAATCGAGAAAGCAGCTATGGAAGTGGAACAACTTCAAAACGAAGAGGTAGAACTATCTGAAATGGCTCAAATAAGAAATCTTCAATGGTGGACGGTGGAGTACGGACTAATAGGCGATATAAACGAACCAAAAATATACGGCGCAGGATTACTTTCGTCCATCGGAGAAAGCCAATGGTGTATGAAACCTGAGGTACAAAAAATACCATATTCTGTCGAAGCGGCGAAACAATCGTTTGATATAACTAAACCCCAACCTCAACTCTTTGTCACGCCCGATTTTTCTTACCTTATGGAAGTCTTAGAATCATTTGCTAATACTTTAAGTTTAAGAAAAGGAGGAAGCCAAGGTATCCAGAAATTGATAGGATCTCACATGATTGGCACCATAGAAATAAATACAGGACTTCAAGTTTCAGGCAAATTTTCCAGAGTCATCCTTAATGATGACAATGAAGTGATTTACTTTTTCACCGAGGGTCCTACTGCATTAGCTTTTAGAGAAAAAGAACTAATTGGCCATGGCATTGATTATCATACAAATGGATTCAGTTCGCCTCTAGGAAAGCTAAAAAACATAAATCTCCCGATCGAAGACATGGGGCCTTACGACTTAAAAGCCTATAACTTTTATGACAACAAATGGCTTTCCTTCGAATTTGAAAGCGGGATAAAAGTAGAAGGCCTAAACATTACTGGAATCAGAAATATCCAAGGAAAATTAATGCTTATCCAACTTAAAGATTGTACGGTTAGCTATAAAAATGAGTTACTATTTAAACCATCATATGGCATGTTTGACATGGTTATAGGAAGCAGCATTATTGCTGCCTATGCTGGAAGTGCCGACCATCGATCATTTCCTAATGTGTATCATGCCTCAACGATCAAAACCGCGTCGACAAAAAAGAGCTCACAACTCACTTTGCTAGAAAAACACTATCAAAGCATTAGAGAAATGCGAACGCAAAAAACCATAAACCAAAACCAACTTGAAAGTATGTGGATAGAAATAAAAACTGCCTATCCAGAAGAATGGTTACTCCAATTAGAAATGCTAGAACTCACTGAAGAAAACGAATTAAAAAAATCCATCGAGCAATCACTGTTGCACCTAAGTGAAAAACATCCGCAACTAAAAAATCTTATCATAGAAGGAATGCAACAATTAACTCCATTTTTAGCTTCTACATAGTACAACTAGTAGTTATGAATACAAAGGAAGAAAGAGCATATTGGAGCAAAAGATATCAAGAAAGATTAACTGGTTGGGATATTGGCTATCCCAGTACACCTATTAAATCCTATGTAGACCAACTCGAAGATAAACAGATCAAAATCTTGATTCCCGGCGCAGGAAATGCTTATGAAGCAGAGTATTTATTTAAACAAGGTTTTAAGAATACTTATATAATAGATATTGCGGAAGAACCATTAAGCGCCTTCCGTAAAAGAGTTGCCGATTTTCCTGAAGAACATTTAATCTTAGGCAATTTTTTCGAACATGCTGACCAATATGAACTAATCATTGAACAAACATTCTTCTGTTCATTCCCGCCCACTCATGAAAACCGAGACCTGTATTTTAAAACAATGGCAAAATTGCTGCAACCCAGCGGTAAATTGGTTGGTTTATGGTTTGATATTCCTTTATCTGGTGATATGATTAAACGTCCATTTGGCGGCAATCGAGCTATGTACATTGATTTTGCAAAGCCCTATCTGAGTCTTGTTTCTTTAGAACCTTGCTATAACTCTATACCTCCAAGGGCAAATAAGGAGTTGTTTGGGATATTCCAAAAAACAGACTAAGGTATTTTGGCTACAGGATAATGGACTAAGAAAAAGCTTTTCTTGGATATTTAATGGTAGATCACTAAATTGTCATCGTATGAATATCAAAATTGCATCATTGATCTTTAGCCTTTTCGTTATCAATTTACAGCAAGCTAATGCGGTAACTTCCTTTCCTTGCGAAACAATCTTTCTAAAGTCCGGAAGTCAATTGCAAGCTAGCATAATGGAGATGTACGAACGCACCATTCAAATTCGTAGTTGCGAGAATGGGAAAAAATATCAAATTCCATGGGAAAAAATCGATTCGATCAGCAACTATTCTTACATTAATTACAAGGATCATCCTTTTGTTTTTTTTGCTGAAAGCGAGCTTGAGTCTGACCCATCCAATTACCAGCGCCTAGGAATAATCACCAATGAATATGAAGATCTAACATTATACGGCAATCGATCAAATGGTCAGATAGAAAGATACTCAGACGAACCATTTTTAAATTTAAAAAAAGAAGCAAGTAATGCTTCCAAATTCACCTTTGATTTTGTAGAAAATTCCTTTATTTATTTTAGAGATCTTGAATATAACTCAAACAGTTGCCACAGTTTCAGTCTTTTAAGCGGAAAAAAAATGGAAGCTCAGATTAAAGCAGTATACGCTGAATCATTATTATTGGTAGAATGTAATTCACATCAGAAGTATCTCATACCTTATTACAGCTTATTATCTTTTCAGCCAAAAGTCCAAAACAATATTAAAATTATTTATCAGTCAAAAGATACGTCTGAAGATAATTATGGATTAGCCGATAGTAAAGGAAGCTTTAAACTCTTACGCTTTATTTTATATACAGCGGGTTGCTTGGGTTTACTTTTATTCTGGCTAGTCGCTTCTTTATTTTAAACTTAGCGATTTTTAAGATGATCCAAATACGTCATCAATTCTGACTCAGAAAAAATCATAACCTCTCTAGGCTTAGAACCCATAGAAGGACCCACTATATTTAACATTTCCATTTGATCCATAATTCTTCCAGCCCGATTATAACCTAAAGATAATTTCCGCTGGATACTCGAGGTAGAACCATGCTGCGAACCTACGATCAGTTTAGCGGCATCTTCGAACATAGGGTCAAGGTCAGAATACTTTAAATTCGAACCATCTTTACTCAAGTCTTCTTCACCTTTAACTTCTGGTAAATGATATGGAATAGAATACCCTCTTTGCTCACTAATAAAATCAATGGCCTTCTCTACTTCTGGTGTGTCGACAAAAGCACATTGTAGACGGATGATATCACTACCTACATTCAGTAGCATATCTCCACGTCCGATCAATTGCTCTGCTCCTTTAGCATCCAAAATAGTTCTTGAATCTATCTGAGATGTTACTTTAAAAGAGATCCTAGCCGGGAAGTTGGCCTTAATCATTCCTGTTATGATATTGGTTGTAGGGCGCTGAGTGGCAATAATCATATGGATACCCACGGCTCTGGCTAATTGGGCGATCCTAGCTATTGGCAATTCGACTTCTTTACCTGCCGTCATGATTAAATCGGCAAACTCATCAATCACTAAGACGATGAAAGGTAAGAACTTGTGTCCATTATTAGGATTAAGCTTACGCTTGGTAAATTTTTCGTTGTATTCTTTAATGTTTCTAGCTCTTGCTTTTTTAAGTAGATCATACCGTGTGTCCATCTCTATCGTCAATGAATTTAAGGTATTGATTACTTTGGACGTATCCGTAATGATAGGTTCGTCTACATCTGGTAAAAAGCCTAGAAAATGCTTTTCTAACTGAGCATATGGAAACAATTCTACTTTTTTAGGATCGATCAATACCAATTTAACTTGAGACGGATGCTTTTTGTAAAGCAATGACATTAAAATGGTGTTAATACCGACTGATTTTCCTTGACCGGTAGCTCCTGCGATAAGCAAGTGAGGCATTTTAGCTAAATCCGCAACAAATACTTCATTAGCAATCGTTTTACCCAGAGCTATAGGAAGGCTCATTTTTGCATTCTGAAATTTATCAGACTGAATGACTTCTTTAAAAGAAACAACTTGCTTCTTTTTATTAGGTACTTCGATACCTATGGTACCTTTCCCTGGAATAGGTGCAATGATTCTTATGCCCAATGCCGCTAAACTCAAGGCAATGTCGTCCTCTAAATTTTTAATCTTACTAATCTTAATACCTGGAGCTGGCACTATTTCGTAAAGGGTTACCGTAGGACCAATGGTTGCTCGAATTTTGATAATCTGAATTTTATAATTCATCAGTGTATCAATAATCTGCGTTTTATTGGCTTCCAATTCTGCACGATCGACTTCCACTTTCATGTCCGCGTAATCCTCTAACAATTCTAAAGTAGGATGTACATAGCTTGACAAGTCTTTGGTCGGATCGTAAGGTTCTAAATCATCTGGGTTTTCTTGTTGGATAGGAAGGACCTTTTCGCTGTAATCCGCTCCATGGACTACAGTTTCTAAAGGCGGTTCTCCTTCCTTAACCTTGGGTGTTGTGGTTTCAACAGCTTCTTCTTGACCAGCTGCCGGCATAGCAATTTCTAATTCGGCTGAGCTACTATCCAATACATTGGGTTTTTTAGGTTTGGTTAAGGAGGTTGGAAGATTAAACTCCATGGTATCGGAATTTAAACTTCCCTCCGCCTTATCGGTTTTTGGAATAGCCCCTGGTTTTGAGGTCTCATCATTTGTCAGAGGCAATGCCCCATCAACAACAAAATCAAAAGACCCTTCTTCTTTATTCTCCTTGGTTGTTTTATTATTTCGCTTTTTACTTCTAGTTTCCTTGGTAGACTGACCAAATGAAGTAAAATAATCTATAGATGGCAAATCAACATTGGGCAAAAATCGCTTGAAACCGCCCATGTTCTCGCCTGTCAATTCTAAACTTGGATTAATAAACCATGTCAAACTCGCTAGACAAATGAGCAAAAAAAGCAAGCCTAAGCCTACCCTGCCCACAAAACTGGACAACCATAAATAAGCCGCATTGCCTAAAGCTCCACCCCAACTAAAATGGGAAGAATGCAATACAAACTCGAAAATGACTGAAAGAAAGCAAGTAATTAATATAACTTGAGTAAATAATCGTAAATAATCTTGTAATGATTCTCTCCTAATCAAAGAAAGACCGAAACGTACTGTTAAGAATATAAACAATACTGAAGGTATCCCGAAACCCCAATAGAAAAAACCATTGGAGACAATGGCGCCTAGCCTACCTAACCAGTTCTGCACGGTCACTTCACTGTTAAACAACATCGACCAAGAATGTAAAAGCACTTTGTCCTGATCAGCTTTCCATGTGAAGAGGTATGAACTGAAAGCAACAGTCAGATAAATACCTAGGAATAAAAATATGAGCCCAAAAATTTTTAATACACGCTCATCGTTAAAACTAAATGTAGCACGTGCTTTTTTCTTCGCTCTTTTTTTCTTTTTGCGTTGTACTCCCATCGGTTAATAGGTAAATCGGTAATAAGGATTAAGTAAATACAGCTCAAATATAGAAGCGCTTTTACATATTACCAAATTTACTAATACATTTAATATTATAAATGTGTATTTTACACATTATGAATTTATTTAATATGTTTATTTGTTACTTGCTCCCTTAGATATCTCCTGGATAAATCGCATTTCCATAACTAGTTGATTATGTTTGCGATTTATTGAATCGAAAATCCATACACAGTTATGTCAAAGAATATAATTATTGTGGGGGCGGGGGGAATAGGAAGAGCGGCTGCGCTCATCCTTTCAAATTTAGAAAATCAATCATTTCACATCCAGTTAGGAGATATAAACGAAGAAGCTTGTAAAGAAGCAGTTGCTTTTGCAGGAGGAGGCGAACATCTCAGTTATTTTATAATGACTAAGGGTTCAGACTCACCGGCCGAACAAGAAGCATTTACAAAAGGCAATATTATTCTGGATTGTTTGCCTGGTAGATTAGCGCCTAAAATGGCCCAGATTGCTAAAGATCATAACATGCATTATGCTAATTTGACTGAATATGTAGCAGAAACTGATCAAGTAGAAGCCATCGCTAAAGATGCAGATACTGGCTTTTGTTTACAAACTGGATTAGCACCAGGATTTATCAATGTCTTAGCCATGAAGTTGTTTAATGATTTTACTAAAGAACATGGAGTGGATAAAGTGGATGAGATAAAAATGCGGGTCGGTGCCTTATCAGCTCATGCTGAAGCACCCCATTTTTATGCGTTTACTTGGAGTCCCATAGGAGTGGCTACAGAATATATAAAAGATGCGCTTGTCGTAAGAGATTATGTAAAATCAGATATCGCTTCATTATCAAAGCGAGAAGAAATCGTTATAGAGGGCGAAAGATATGAAGACAATTATACTTCTGGAGGAGCTGCAGATTTACCTGAAGCACTCAGTGGTAGAGTGAAAGATCTTGATTACAAAACGCTACGTCATATAGGTCATTATGATTGGGTCAAAGAAAAAATAGCTGAAATTAATCCTAGCGAAAATGTGATCGATGTCCTGGAAGAAACCATGCTTAATGAAATCCCACAAGTAGAAGATGACTATGTTATTGTTTACGCTAGTGTTAAAGGGAAAGATCGTGATGGCGATTTAAAAGGTAGCGGTAAAGCCTACAAAATACTACCTAGCTATTTCGGAAATCAAAAATTACGGGCTATCCAGTCAACGACAGCAGGTCCCTTATGCCAAGTGGCCTTAATGTTGCTTTCGGGTAAGTACAAAGGTCCTGTTTTCCAAAGCCAATTAGATCCGGATGAGTTCTTACATGGAGCTATCGTTAAAGGCATTTATGGTGGTTTTTAGATAAATAACATTGGACAATCTAAAGCTCATATCTAAAATAATACAAGAAAGAAGGACCATCAGTCCTTCTTCTTTTTCTGATCAAAAAATTGATGAAAAGCTAATTCTTCAGCTGCTGGAAAACGCACATTGGGCACCTAATCATCGAAATACTGAACCTTGGCGATTTAAAATATATACAGACGGAGCCTTGCAAAAATTAGCCGTCGATGTGCAAACTTGCTATCAGAAACATTGCCCACCTGAAAAATTCTCCCATTTTAAGATGACCAAAATGGGCAAAAAAATAAATGCTTCTAGCCATGTCATTATCATATGCATGGAACGACACATCCAAAGCAACATTCCTGAATGGGAAGAACTGGCTGCTGTAGCTTGCGCCGTCCAAAACCTCTGGCTAAGTGCTACAGCTGCAAATCTTGTCGGCTATTGGAGCAGTCCTAGAGATATCTTAGATAATGCAAACGAATTTTTATCCCTCAATGAACATGAGCGCTGTTTGGGCTTTTTCTATCTTGGCCATCCGAAAAGCGATATCTCAGTGCAGTCAAGTCGAAGTCCATTAGACAACAACATTTCTTGGCACAGACAATAAGCATTTTTTATACGCTCGCCTACTTTTTTCTTTTGGGAAAATGCTTAAGTTTTCTTACCTTATCTTAAGAACTACACCATTATGAACTCAACCTGTAAACATTGGTTGCTCTTAGCGACGCTTCATATTTTTTCGAGTTTTTTTGTAAAGCTTCATGCACAAATCGATTGTTCAGTGAATGCTGGGTTTGGCGAAACACTTTGCCCTTACATGAGCATTGATTTAAAAGGTAATGCAACAGGCGATTTTGACCCTTCTACCCTGCGATGGGAAATTGCCCAGCAACCTCCTGGTTCGGATATCAGCATTATAAATCCTGATGCCTTGATTACCGAGACTTCAGAAGTCATTGTAAGCGGCAGTTATATTTTTACGCTTAGTGGTGTTTGTAATGAAGGCATGGCCATGCAATCTGTGAGCTATGAAATAATAGATATCACCGATCCTAATATTCCGAGCATTGAAGATAAAACCTGTCACCCTTGCTATGAAACTATAATTTTAGAAGCCGATCCACTTGCAGAAGGCGAACAAAGTATTTGGGAAGTAACTAGTCCTGACAGTATAAATGTTAGTGGCAGCAAAATCGAAGACCATATTTATGAACTCCAATTTGGCTGCAATGCATTTGATTGCTCCGAAATGGGAGAAGTTTCTGTTAGTTATAGGATAATAAGTGCGTTGGGATGCTCCGAGCAAAGCCAAATGAACTTTGAAATTAGCGTTGAAAAACCAGTGACTGCAGGTTTTATTTTTAATCCTTGCGATTCGATTCCGTGTGCTGAACTCATAGGTTCTTGTGATATTACAGGGGATGGTTCGTGGGAAATCATCAGCCAACCTGAAGGCTCAGAAGCTATTATTTTAGACCCTAAGGCTGAAGAAACTTTAATCTGTGAGCTTATTGAAGGACCCTATCAAATTCGATGGTCAGCCACGAATGATTGTATAAGTGGAGAAAGAGTACTTGATATAGATATACTATATTTAGATCCTGATACGCTCCCTTTATTACAAGCCACTGGAGATTTGATTGTTTGTCCAGGAGAAATGCCGGATTCTATATTATTAATAGGCAATTTTCCAGGAGATGATTACGAAACCATTTGGACCCAAGGTACGGGTCCAACGGTCAACATTACCAATCCAAACGATACGATGACTTATGCTGTGGGTTTAGAAGATGGCTATAACTATTCTTTTACCTATACATATACGGAAGGGGTCGATTGTGCATCTACACCTTTGAGTACGATAAGAGTAATCAATATTCAGGATGCTGCCTTCGAGATAGAGCCTTGTCTCTCCATTAAGAACTTTGGAATATCGCAAAGCACAGAAGTGGGTCTTTACTGTTCAGATCCACCATACAGATATGACACATTATTAGTAGATATCAAGATGATTAGCTACCCTATTTCTTTTGAAATAGGGTCCAATGTTGTTTTATGGACGGAACAAGTGCCTTCTCTTTCTGATGATTTTATCATCTTAAACAACAGTTCTTTTACTGGTGAAGGCATCATCAACAAATATGAGTTATCAAATGTAAGAGGCAACAGTGTCTTCCCCTTTATGAGAGCCTATGTGCTCAGTGCTCCGGTCTCAGGATATTATGGATTTGAGGTCAGCTTCACTACTGAATGCGGCACCGTGACACGAAATGTCGAAATATACTATAATGAATACACAACTGAACCTAACGCAGGGACCGATCAAATCTTAGATTGTGGACAAGACTCAACGGTCTTAGCTGGCAATTTGGATGGCGGATCCTGGTTACTTATTGAAGGTCCAGCTAATGCCCCTAATCCCATACAAAATGAATTTATAGGTGATGCCTTAATTATATCAGATCTGGAAGAGGGCAAATATACTTTTGGATATACGGTCGGTCGTCTAGACAATGATTGTAGTATCAACTTTTCTACAGATACCGTACAAGTTTTAGTCAGTAATGAGGCCCCACATTATGTAGAAAATCCTGATATGAGTATTTGTCCTACCGATGTATATTGTTTTGATTTGATGTTTTTGTCCAATGCTGTATACGGTGAGCTGATCTTGACTAGTGGTCAATTGATCGATACTGAATTAACAAACAACACCCTTTGCTTATCGAATATTACCGAAACAGGCAGTTACCTATTTCAAATTGAGCTTATCAATGCTTGTGAAAGTTATACGGACGAATTTGAGATATTCATTGAAGACATTATTCAGAACCCTGCACTTATCTTGACACCTGACAGTTGCTTTAATATTTTCCTTAACCCCATAGATTTAGAGGCACAGATAAATGGTAATGGGTATTGGACCTTTAATGGCATTGGCGAAGCTACTTTTAATCCGAGTAATGATGTGCCTATTACCAGTGTAAGCATCAGTAATTTTATCTTGGGTGAAGAGTATTTTGAATTTATTTGGACCTTGGAAAACGAAGATTGTGGTGTAGAAACACACGATACCATTGTATGGCAAAATGATGGTATAGATCAGCCCGTATTGGAAGAAACCTATTTTGATTGTTTTAGCCAATTTCCAGACACACTATTTATTCCAGTCGAATCAAGCATCACTGCCGAAAATCAATCTTGGGAACTGATCCAATCTTCATATCCAGTTTCGCCTGAATTATGGTTTACCACTAATGGTGGTTCTTTCTTTGTTTTTTATGGACCAGGAGAGTATGTTATTCGAGTCAGTTTTGACCTTATGGGTGCCTGCAATGAAGAAGCCTATCAATCTGAAATTTGGATAAAATTAGCCGAAGGAACTGCTCCTGCTTTTGCAGGCGAAGACATATTAACTTGCGAGTCACAAGTTAATCTCCAGGCTAATTTGATGGCTGGTGATGGGACTTGGCAAGTATTATCCACAGATCCTGAAGATTTGTCTATAGAGCTTGATGATCCTTCAGATCCAAACTCACTCTTAAGATTTAATGAAAAAGGAAGTGTTGTCTTACAATGGGTAGTTCCAAGTGCAGACCTTTCATGTGGACCAGATACAGAAGATGAGGTATTCGTCGACTATAATTTTATGGAAATCCCGGGTTTAGACACCAGTATTTGTAATCAAATTATGGATGCTATTTTTATCAACGGCGAATGTCTCGACCAGGATTTTGGTCAATGGATCATTCAAGCGGACAATGGCAATCCCAGCATACGGATTATATCCTCAGACAGCATAGAAATAACTGGATTAGATTTAGGCTTAAGTGAGTTTATATTTGAATATAATGAAGATGTCCAGGATTGTTTTGTCTCTGAGCCTATCCGCATAGAAATAATTGAGGACACATTTTCGGATCAGTTGGAAACGGTCTTCATGCTATGTAAAAATGAATCCATTGACTCCACGATTCTATCACTGGATCCTTCCATTGAACTTAATTTTAATGATCTTATACTCACAGGGATTCCTAGCGGAAATATTGATGATTATGTTTTGAGTATAGATGAATCAGATGTAATCATCACACCTGGATTACCTATAGGTACGAGTACGATCAGTCTTCAGGTCAGTGATGGCCTATGTACTTCACAAATAGAATTAGTGATCGAAATACTCGATGCGCCAGACATTATCATAGAAGGCGATACTACTATTTGTTTAGGAGACAGTCTGACACTGTGGCTGGAAAATCTTGCAGAAGGTTCTATAGTTAACTGGTTCGACGCAAATGGAAATATACTTTCTTCAGAAAACCCCTGGGTCATTATGCCTGAGGAATCAATGACCATTACCGTAGAACTTACGGACGATAATGCTTGTCAGCAAAGTAGTTCCTTTAATATAGAAGTCTTAGACCCTTTTGGTGATCTTTTAATCCTGGCCGATCCCAATTTAATAAAGTTGGGTGATTCCAGTTACATCCAAGTCATTAATGCTCCTGATAATCTTAGTGAAATTATGTGGACTCCATCAGAGTCGCTGAGTGAAAGCAATAGTTTAGAAACATATGCCTTCCCAAGCGAAACTACAAGCTACACATTAGAACTCAATGATGGAATGTGTACTACTAACGCCTCTGTCATCATAGAAGTACAAACAGCTTGTATCATTGAAGATTTGTACGTACCTAATGTATTTTCTCCTAATAATGACGGAATAAACGACGAATTTAAAGTGTATGCAGAAAATGTGGATCAATACCAGATTCTGATTGCCAACCGATGGGGTGAAATCGTCTATAAATCTTCTAATATCTTTGAGTGCTGGGATGGAACTTATAAAAACGTTGATTTAAGTCCAGATGTTTTTGGATACATTTTAAGTTTGGATTGTGGAGAAACGAACATAACCAAAAGAGGAAATATCACACTATTAAAATAAATGATATGAAAAAATTACTGAAAATAACTATTGAGAAATCATATCTTCTTATAGGTTTAGCTTCAATGTTGTTTTTTGACAACACAGTACTTCAAGCCCAAGAAAGTAGTATTATTCATAATGACATTGGACAAAAAATTAGCCTTTATACTAATGCTCATTTAGAAAAACCTAAAGATGCGGAATCAAACGCACATCTAAATAGATCAACACCCAGTCAAGAATGTGGTCGAGTCTTTTGGTCAATAGATAATAGCAGCGTTATTAGAGAGTGGTTTCTGGACGAACAAACCATCAGTGGAGGTGATGTGATAAATACTGCACCGGGTTTCGGCATTGCCTTTTGCGGAGTAGGTAATCAAGCAAGTTTCTATGCAGATAATTTTCCTGCCCAAGGCATCGCTTATTTTGATGAATCTACACAAAGCTGGATCGACATTCCTAATGACATCCCATTACTAAATAATGGAGGCAATGGCAATGATCAATATTTTCAGGGATTATATGATGGAGAAGGGACGGCCATGCATCATTTTGATGGGGAAACTTTTACTATGATTTATTACTTAGATGATTCCATCTTTAGTGTGGCCGATATAGCTGTTGATAGCCTAGGCCAAGCATGGGCATTTACAGGGGAGCTTCTAGAAATCATGGATACTTTAATGGTCATAAATGGTCAAGGTGATATACTCCGAACATTTGCCATGAACCAAGATCCTAATACTTGTTATGGAAGTTTCTTTTTAGAAGATCAACTGTATGTCGGCAAAGAAGATTCTATATTTCAAGTTGTATTAGAAAATGATTCGGCCTATTTTGCTAATCCCATTTACTTCCCTTATGATTCTTACACTGATTTAGCTGCTTGTCATTCTAATCAGTTAATGGTATCTGTGCAAGAAGCACAAACGATGGATAACATTAAGCTTTATCCTAATCCGGCCGATGATTATATCGTCCTAGAATCTGAACAGTCGATCATCAACCTTCAGTGTTTCAATGTTCAAGGACAAAAATATCCGGTTGACTGGAATGATAATGCCATGAACACAGCATTCTTGGAGCCAGGATTATATGTCTTCAAAATCACGACAATCGTAGGTGATTCGTACCATAGAGTTCTTATAGAATAATACTCTTCTTGTGTACTTTAAATTAAAAATTAGGCAATACTTTTTCGCCTAGTTCTTCTATCATTTCCGCTGCGGAACGAGAGCCATATTTTAAGTTTAAAATCACATGATTGACCCCATATGCTTGAAGCGAAGCTAGATGAGTGTTTAGATAATCTGTTCCTGATTTAAATCCTAAATGGATGGGGCTTGGTTTTTCTGAAGGTGTTTTACTGATATCTACATAAAGCGATTGCATGAATGGTTTCCAAGCATTTTGACTATCATTTAGAGCTGTTTTCCATCTTTCCATGATGATCTGTAGTGTCTTAAAATCTCTGGGATAATATAACCAGCCATCAGCATGTTCTGCGATCCATTGCAGCGACTGACCTGAGTGTCCAGTGACTAAATAAGGCGTTTTGCCTTTGTATTTTGGAAGGAGGTCAATGTCACCATTTGTTTTTCCATAGAAACTCGATTGGTGATTAACAAAGTTTCCTTGTAAAGCTTTGGTGTAAAAAAATTGATCCCTAAAAAGCTCAGCTTTCGCTTCAAGTGATCGATTAAAAGCTGGATATTCGCTGGGCCTATCCCCTGAAGCAACACCCACTATCAATCGCTCATTTGACAGTATTTGCAAACTATTTATAGCTTTCGCTGTATGTACAGGGTGACGCAAAGGAAGTATGATACTTGCTGTACCTAATGCTATTTCCTTTGTTTGATTCATAATATGGGTGATATAAATCCAAGGGTCAAACATCTGCCCTGCATCGCCAAATGTAGGATCATGAAAGGGAACATCTCGAAACCATAAGGCTTTAAAACCCAGTTCTTCTGCTCGCATGGCAAGGTATTCCTGTTGCTCCATTTTTGCTACAGACCCACTGTATGCTTCTAGAGGAAAAACTAAACCCAAGGTCAATTTACCTTTCTTAGCGACTTGATCAAAACCTTTCATCTACAGATTTAAAATATTTTCTGTTTCTGATAAAAGCGTTGCCAGCTTTGTTTCATCATATGCGTCTTCATGCGCTTTGTTGAAATCCCCTAAGTCATTATCCCAGTATAAGCCAGAACTTTGATTATAGTCTTCTGAGGTCGCTAAGTCATATAAAATAGACGCTCCTTTTTCAGCTGGAGCCCAAAACTGGCCATACGCTTCTTGAACCATTTTGGTGTTTAATAAAGAACCAGGATTTACCGCTATTGTAGTGATATTAGGGTGAGCTTTTGCAAAAGCAAAACTCCACATTATCAAGGCTAATTTACTTTGTGCATAAGCGCTTTGCTCTGAGACTGACTCTTTCCCAAGCATGGCCTGGTATGAGATACTTGCTTGAGCTGCCGAACTAAGATTAATCACTCTTTGCAAGCTAGATTTCTTGTCTATGGCCAATATTGCGTTTGTTAAAATATACGGTGCAAGATAGTTGACCACAAAACGCAGTTCGAGTCCATCTTTATTGGTTCTTTGAGTGCTTTTAAAAACACCTGCATTATTAATCAGTACATCGATGCTATAGTTTTGAGACTTTAGCTGATTGACTATCGATTTGATGGATTCAAAGTTCGATAAATCTCCTATGATATAATTTGGTTGCTGAGTAGTCGATAAACTTTGCATTTCTTGGTGTACACTTTTAAGCTTATCAGCATTTCTTCCGTGTAGCAAAACAGCATGTCCTTCCTTGGCTAGCTGCAGCGCTGTTAGTTTACCAATTCCATCCGTACTACCTGTAATTAAAATTGTTTTCATGGTCATTAAAAATCGGGTTTAAAATCCATTGCTGGCTTATACATTCTTTTTTATGAGTAAGAACCATTGCTCTCTTAATACTATATAATCGTAAAGATGTCACTTTCTTTTAATCGTGATTTGGGTAGTGCAGCATTAAAATCATCTTTCGATCGATACCCTAAGCCTACCATTACCACAGCAGTGTAGCCTTTGTCTCTCAAACCAAACTCCTCATCCAATGCCTTAAGATCAATTCCTTCCATTGGAACAGCATCTATACCCAGAGCCGCAACGCCCAGCAAAAAGTTACCTATGTTTAAGTAAACTTGTTTTTCCATCCAATGTTGGGCATCTTTTAAATCATATTTATGGATGTTGGTAAAAAGCTGCTTCGCACCAAAATTTTGGTTTTTAAAAGCTTCTTTGGCAAATCTGCCATCTGCATCTTCCTTTTCTGTTATTTGCATTAAATAATCGTCACTTATATCGGTTTTTGCACAGAATAGTACAACATGTGAAGCATTTAAAACCTTGGCTTCATTAAAGGCAAAAAATCCAGCCGTACCCTTCGCTAATCGAGCTTTACCAGACTCAGTACTTGTTAGAATAAAATGCCATGGTTGTGAGTTTATAGATGATGGACTCATGCGTAATAAAGCCTTTATATTATCTTCATTTTCTGCAGAAATCTTTTGTTCAGGATTAAAACTTTTTGTCGTATATCGCCAATTCAGTATTTCTTGAATGTTCATACTCCTTTTTTAATTTGTTACTATAAAATATATAGTTGCAAAACTAAGTATAGTAATTTATATTTACAATAACGGTCAAAAAAGATAGTATCAATCGTATGAATGAAATCAAGTCCAACATGCTCAATTATCGCGGCAAAGAATTTCCTTGTTGTACCAGCCTAACCATGAGTATAATCGGTGGTAAATGGAAAACCGTTATACTATTTCACTTAATCGATAAAAAACTTAGATACAACGAACTTAGAAAGTCGATGCCCACCGTAACGGAACGTACCTTAAGCTTACAATTAAAAGCTTTAGAAGAAGATGGCTTGATAAAGCGAAAAGTATATACCTCTAAACCTCCACTAAAGGTCGAATACTCTTTAACAGATTTTGGGAATACACTTATTCCTATTGTTCATTCGATTGCTCAGTGGGGCGACTCTGCATTAGCCCATTATGCAAAACAACAATCATAAAACAACATAAAACTATGTTAGACTTCCGCAAACAACTAAGCTTTATTTCTTGGAACATAGGACTGCTATGGATAATTTTGATGTGTCTACAATCCAATGGACTTAGCGCCCAAAACAAGCAGCAGGCCAAAATTTATTATAATTTAAGCCAAACAGAACTCTTAAGAAATACACTTTTAACTGGAAGTGCCAGCTATTCTAATTCGCAATCATTTGAAGTAGGTATCCATTATCTACGGATTACACATAACAAGTGGAGATGGGAATCAGGCATAAGCTTTCTGAGCGCTCAAGTGGATATCGAGCCTGCATTTGCAGGAACACCCGTAGTTTCTACCCAAGAAAGTTTAAAACTGGTATCAATCCCAGTATATCTCAATTACAGCCTGTCCAAGCGCTGGTACGCTTATGGAGGACCTTTGTTAAGCATTCAGCTAGGAGAAAGATCTTTTGACAATCAAACTGGCCTAGCCTATTGCTTAGGAATAGGATTTAGCCATTCTGTAAATGATTGGAGTTTGTTCTTATCGCCTAATATCAAACGACATGCAGCCATTCCGTTTCAAAAAGAAAACCATCATCAAAAACTCACACAAATAGGTATACAAATCGGTGTGGCTTATCATTGGTAATCATTCCTTAGCCACGACCTTCAGTAGCTTAAACAACATTGGGAAAACCTAAACCACCAACAAACTTTCATTATTTTTTGAAAGTTTAAAAACTTTAGTCTATATTTGAACTATGACAATACAAGAAGCCAGATTATCATTTATACAAACTTGGGGCGCACTAGGCAGTGCTTGGGGAATACCAAGGTCAATGGCACAGATTCATGCTTTACTACTCACCACCCATAAAGACCTAAGTACCGAAGATGTCATGCAAGAAATACAGCTTTCTCGAGGGAATGTAAATATTAATATGCGAGAATTGATCAATTGGAATCTTGTAAAAAAACAACATAAACTAGGCGAACGCAAAGAGTTTTTTACCGCTGATAAAAACATTTGGAGCATCGCTCAAAACATCGTAACTGAAAGAAAAAGAAGAGAACTCATTCCAGTTCATGATATGATTAAAGAACTGAAACAAACCAAACTAGATGGACCAAAAGATGAAGTTAAACACTTCGAAACACTGCTGAAAGACCTCGAAGAATTTGTCGTACAAATGGATAAACTCTCCGAAATGGCCATAAAACTGAATAAAAATGTACTCTTTAAAAACATGATGAAAATGCTATCCTAAAAAATTTTAACTCTATGTTTCATTTTTTTCTAAAACTTCTAAACTTATTGATATGACCATATATTTGCTATTTGGATTGATGTTTATCGGACCCTTCCAAATCTTCTGCTTAATCATTCGATTATTAAGCATGAAAAAGAGATCTGAAGCGTACAGAAAGAATTTAATAAGATATACGCTTGCTATTCCCCTCTTTCTTGCTTTTTATTTTTTTACACTACAATGGTTTGAAGGTCAAATGCAAGAAATGTATATGGCAACTATTCCTTACACAATGGCCATAGCATACACCTACATAGTTTATAAAAAATACCCAAAATAATACATCACCTAACACCCATTACCTATGATCACAAATGCAAAATTACTAATAGACCAAGATTGCCCGATGTGCAAAGCCTATGGTACAGGCTTTGTCAAAACTAATTTGATCGATGATCAAACGCTAAGTGCTTATCAGTATGTTTCGGACAAAACTTATACAAGAGTAGACATGAACAGAGCAAAAAATGAAATTGCTTTGGTCCTCGAAAATGAAACGATTTATGGTTTAGATGCACTCATAAAGATTCTAAGCCACCATAGACCCTTTATAAACAAAATGCTGCATTGGCCATGGATATATGCTCCATTAAAGCTCCTCTACCATTTCATATCCTACAACCGAAAACAAATATATCCAGTAGCCGATTCGCTGACGCATAAATATCCCTGCACTCCAGATCTACATTTGGCTTATCGCTGGGCATACATAGTCTTGGTTGCATTATTCACTGGTTTAATCCTAAACTCTTTTAGCTATGCTCTTTTTAATCAACTGGGACTCCCTCATACTCCTTACATAGAATGGATCATGTGTTTCGGTCAAATTATCTGGCAGGCTACAATAGTAACTATCCTACATCCAACTAAGCGATTGGATTATTTAGGAAATATGTCTACCGTTTCCCTAATAGGCGGACTCCTAGTGCTGGTCATCTTAATAATACAGTCCATAGTATCTCTCAATGCATTGGTCTTAATAATCTTCTTTGGTTGTATTGTTTTAGGCATGCTCATTGAGCATATACGGCGTTGCAAACTCATGGGATTAAGTAGTATTATGACCTTAAGTTGGATACTCTTCCGAAGCCTATTTCTCATCATTATACTATATAACATTGCACTATGAAACACACTATAACTATTGCTGGAGGCACAGGATTTATCGGCCAGGCACTCGAAAAACACTTCACGGATAAAGGCCACATTGTCTTTATCTTAACTAGAAATCCTAAAGCCTCTAATCATATACATTGGGATGCTAAATCATTAGGCGCATGGTCAGATACGGTAAACCAGAGTGACCTACTTATTAATTTAACAGGCAAATCAGTGGATTGTAGATATACTAAAAAAAACAAGCAAATCATTCTTGAGTCTAGAATTCAAAGTACACAAGTACTCAATGAAGCCATTTCTAAAGATAGCCAATTGAAACTATTTATAAATGCATCAAGTGCTACGATTTACACACACAGCTTAGATCATTTAAACACTGAAGATAATGGAGTAATCGGAAATGATTTTTCAATGAATGTAGTCAAAGCCTGGGAACAATGTTTTTATAAACCTTGCAAAAAAGATCTGCGTAAAATAGCATTGAGGATGTCAATTGTTTTAGGTAGAAAAGGCGGCGCTATACCCAAGTTAAAATCAATTTGTGCTTTGGGATTAGGAGGTCATCAAGGAAGTGGTAAGCAATGGATTAGTTGGATCCATATAGATGATGTACTGCAAGCTATGGATCACATCATTGGACAAAAACACTTAAATGGCAGTATAAATATTACTGCTCCAATGCCCATTACAAACAAAGCATTTATGGGTGCTATGCGCAAAGTTTTGCGGATTCCATTTGGCTTAAACCAATCTAAATATTTACTGGAGATAGCCGCCTTTTTATTACGGACTGAAACGGAGCTACTCTTAAAAAGTCGATATGTCTATCCAGACATCTTATTAAATACAGGCTTTAAGTTTAAATACAAAAATGCTCATCAAGCTTTAAAAAACTTGATGAGCCAAAATCACTGATAGTTCACTATTATAATTTTATAATTTTAGAGACTGCCACCCGTTGTTGTTTGTTGGTCAAGCGTACATAATAACTACCCGCAGACCATCTACTTACATCAAGTTCAATAGTGTCTGAGTATATCTTTTGAGTGTAAAGCAATTGGCCTTGAGTATTCATGACTTCTATCTTCATCGGGTTTGTATTCGATGCATTTTTACAATATAGAGATAGCTGGTCGTTTACCGGATTAGGCGATAACTTCATGTTGATAAATGCTGCTTCTACTTCTTCTATATCTACAATACCCGCTAATAAAGCTACTTGATTAGCGTTTACAATGGCATGCTTCGTAAAATCTGTTTCATCATAATAATTGACCCAGCCAACCAAAGATATTTTGTCCGCATTCCATTCTTCAGGGATGACATAAGAATAACTATGTGATAGTACATCTCCATTTTGCGGGCCTTCAGGCAAAACGCCTGCAGTTCCCCAGGTATCGCCTAGCATGTCTCTTAATACATGCCTATGATCATACCCTACTATGGGATTGCCCAATCCATACATGGGATGACCGACTGATTCATTATAATAATTGGTTTGATCATACCCAGGTCCCAAACCGACGACACTATCTTCTACAATAGACAAATTAAAACGTAAATCTCCAGCTTCCATATCATCAAACAATAAGAATAAAAGATCTACATCTAAGGTCCTAGATTCTGAGTCGTAATGCGGGGTGACGATTACCTTACCAGCAGCAGGTTTAAGAGATTCTGCAGTGATGACGCTATCCCATCGCTGCCGACTCCAAACCATTCCTGTTTCATTTAGATAGATCGTCGGAGTATCAAAAAAGGTGCGATTAATGGCAGCAGTGGGTGCACCGTTAGTGTACAAGCTAGACAAAGCCGGACTTTCAGGAATCGTCATAGAATCTATACCGAAGCCAGAATGATGTGTAATCACTATTAAATTATCGTGTTTATCAAGTAATTCATCCGCTACCACTCTACCATCGGGACACGCTCCACAGGGTGCCGTAGAAAATTCTTCTAGAACGATATTCCTATTTACTTGAGCAAATGATAAACAGGTAAAAAACAAACTTGAAAAGAGAATTAAAAAAAACTTCATAAATGGTCGCATTTGTTAAATGATTTAGATCTATTTAAAAGTAATGAAGGTTACAGAATCATTTTTATCCATTGTTCATCTAGGATGACTTACTTAACTAACGATGGAAATAAAAGTATAAACGGGATACTTAAATGTTTATATTTAAGCATGATGAGACTTATTTCCACTTTTATTTTCTGTTTCTTTTTGTGGTTCAATGCCGCTTCTCAAGGAATGTTAGATATCGGAAATCAATGGATTTTCGAATTAAATACCTCCATAGGCCCTGGTGTGTTTACTCAATCTATGGAGCAACTTGAGGTTACAAGAGATACACTTATTAATGGCATAAATTATCGAATTGTAGAAAGTACCACAGACCATCCTTGTCAGATTTTTAGTCATTACGAAATTTTAAGGGAAGATGGACCCCACCTATATCGTTACTATCCGGAGGCACAAACAGATATTCAATTTATAGATTTTGAGGAGATGTTCAATTTTGAATTTTTATATAATAGTGGTGCTTCAGGACAAACAGAACTCGCCATCGCATTAATAGATTCTTTTGGTGTAGAAACAACTCCAGATGGAACACAAATAAACACCCAGTATTTACGTATTATCAATAATATGTCCTACGATGACGAAACTACATATACGATATATGAAGGAATAGGTTTTTATCCATTGGGCATTTTGTTTCCTGACTTAGGTACTGGATTATGTGATGTTAACCAATGGGTAGAACTGCGATGTTTTGTCTCTGATCAAGATACCATCCACTTTAAATCGCTAGACTGTTTTGAATCATCGGTACAAAGTGGCACAGATTCGCCAACAGTAGTCAGTGAAATAAGCCTCTATCCAAATCCCACAAATGAATTCGTTCATATCCCTGATTATTTAGAAGTAATGGGCGTTTTTGACACGAAAGGTAAGTTGCAAAATTTCCAATTCGACAACCACATATTACAATGTGAAAAGCTAGCTGAAGGGCTATATTTTGTTATGCTTGAAAACCTACAAACTGGCGCACTTATGAGAGCCCGGTTCCTAAAAGTCAAATAGCATTAGAAGAACTATAATTTATGATAATAATAACATTATTTTATTCAGTCCCTAGCATGTGGCTTATTATATTTGATCAATATAACTGATTGATTTATTTAATTAAATCAAAATTTTACATGCCAACATTTAAAACAGCGAAGCTATATTTTATAGCGCTGCTTAGTATTGTTTCAGTTGTTAGTACCCAAGCCCAGGAGTTTAAGACCTCTAAACACACTATAGCATTATCAGTAGGACAATCCAATGAAAATATTCTAGATCGTATATTCTCACCGATAAGCCTCCAGTCAAGTCTTACAAAGTTTGCCTTCGCTTATCATCAAGAAAAGAGAAATGAATTTTTTGTTGATCTAAACAGTTCAAACCTTAGTTTAGAGAAACCAAACATTTCCTATAATAATGATCTCTTTCCAAGTTCACTAATCGATGTAAATATTAAGGTCGGATATCTAAGACCCATTAAAAAAAAGCCTAACCTACGTATAGGTGCCCAATTGCATAATTCTGTATTTGTCTTGAGCTTTGATAATTATTCATCAGGTAGTTGGCTTACAAGCGAAATGTTGGAATTCGTGGGTAAATACCAACTTTCTCTACTAGAAAGACATCAATTAAGCCTTATTGCAGCTTATCCAATCATTGGATTGGCATCAAGACCTCCTTATTCAGGTTTAGATAAGTTTGTGATTGATAATAGTGACAACGTTGCGAAAGTAGTATTTAGTAAAAATCAATTAAAATCAGGTTTGGGATACATCAACCCTCAATTAGCACTACACTACCAATATCTCTTTGGAGCCTTAGGTTTTCGAGCATCTTTAGATTATCAATACTTGCATGTAAATTCTGTAAAAAGTCTATCACAACAATCGATAGGTATTTATCTAGGTTTATCATATACATTAAATCAAGCTTCCGATGAAAAATAATCCACTAGCCATTATTCTAGGAGTACTTATTCTTTGCAATGGATGCATTAACGATGATATCGGCCAATCAAATAACGATATATTCGAATATTTATGGACTGATTTTGATGAACATTATATTGGCTTCGAAGTCAGGAATGTAGATTGGGATTCGGTCTATTCAATCTATGCGCCTCTGGTGAGAGAAACTGAAACGGAAGACCAATTTTGGCCACTGATGACTGAGATGATAGATATTTTTGACGACCAACATGTTTCTATAACTGATACCGACGGTGACCGTGGTCATGCCTCAGGCAAACTTGGAGATGAACTATTAGCCGAAAAACAATTTAACCTTGCACTCGTGGAATCAAGTTACCTAGCAGATAATTTTAAACGACTGCAAGCTGGAGAAGAAAATATGGTCTACGGTTTCATTCAGGATAAAAACATTGCCTATATCCATCTGCCTAATTTCGCCGGCAATGGTGATTATTTAGATGATTTTGATCAGGTAATAGATGAAATTAAAAATGCGGATGGATTAATTATTGATGTCAGAAATAATGGAGGTGGATTTCCACCCTCGGCTGAATATATTGCTACTCGTTTTGCAAAAACTGAATCCGTGGCATTTCTAGCAAGTGCAAAAAATGGCCCTGGACGAAACGATTATGATGAGCCTAGCACATATACAATGAGACCGGAAGGAGAGGTGCAATTTACCAAGCCTATTTACGCATTAAACAACCATAGCACAGTTAGTGCAGGAGAAGAGTTCTTTCTATATCTGCAAACTCAAGATCACGTTACTATTCTTGGAGATTATACATCTAATGCGATCGGAGATCAAGGGTTTAGTCGTCTTCTTCCGAATGGATGGAAAATAAGTATGCCCGTGGTGCTTTACACACTGCCTGATGGAACAAGTCCCGAGGGCAAAGGAATAACACCGGACATAGAAATGGTAAATGATAGTTTAGATATTCAAAGTGGAATCGACAAGATGCTCGAGTTTGCCATTGATGCTCTATAGTTGATAGAGTAATAAATAGAGTCTTAGAAGGTATAAGAACGTCTTGATATTCTATTTGCCAAATAAGCAAGTTAGCATGAATCAAATTAGGGTTTAGATCTTGAAAAGATTATCTTAGAAATTCAATACTACCGCTATGAAAAACTATTTACTTATCCTTTCAATATTTCTGTTTGGTTCATTGGGAAATCTTCAGGCCCAAGAGTATTTATTTTTTGATCATGAAGGAGTGGAAAGGGAATATATTTTACAAATGCCAAGTGAATTATCAAATAATGCACCATTAGTTTTTGTGCTTCATGGGTATACAAGCAGTAATGAATTTATAAGTCAATATTCAGGTTTTTTAGCCTTGGCAGAACAAGAAGGTTTTGCCGTTTGTTTTCCCCAAGGTTTGGGCGATTTTAATGGTACGAGTCATTGGAATGCTAACCTTGGTATATCTGAAGTAGATGACATAGGATTCCTAACTAGCCTAGCTACTTTCTTACAAGACGAGCATAATCTAAACCCAAACCATACCTTCAGTTGTGGCATGTCCAATGGCGGTTTTATGAGTTACACCCTTGCCTGCGAAGCACCTAATGTCTTTAAAGCAATCGCTTCCGTCACCGGAACCATGAGTGGCTACGACTGGAATAATTGTCCGTCAGAAAATCCAATCCCTATCATGCAGATCAGTGGAACCGTAGATGAAGTAGTACCGATGGATGGCAGTATGTCTTCATGGGGTGGCTGGGGAGGAGCCCCAGATATTTATACAGTTATCGATTCGTGGGTTAGTAAGAACAACTGCTCACAACTCACTATAGATTCTACTACTAATGATATGCCTACAAAAATGTTCTATCATACTGGTGCTGGTAATCAACATGAAGTTTGGCAATATGTGATCACTGGAATGGATCATACTTGGCCAGGATTCTGGGTGGATTCAGGCATTGATGGCGCTACCGAAATTTGGAAGTTCTTTAGTCGTTATATGGAAGTGGAGTCTTCTGTTGAAACTCCCGAAAATGGATTAGTCTTTAGCTTATATCCTAATCCAACATTGGACCACATAAACATAGAATCGAGTCATCAAAACCAAGCATTTATTTATGATGATTTAGGCCAATTAATCATTCAACAATTCATTGATAAAGGAATAAACAAAATAAATGTAAGCAGCTTGAAATCTGGAATCTATACGGTGAAAATGGAGGAAAAACAAGTGCGTTTTCTTAAATTATAGTAGTCCCTTAACCATTTAAATGAGGTTCTTTAACTCAGCAAAATGGCTAATCACATGATTTGCCTTAGCTAAGGATTGCCCTTCAGAAAGTGGATTTTTATAAGCATACACAAAGATGCCTGCTCGATTTGCAGCCTCGACCCCGTTGTCCGAATCTTCAATAACCACACAATTAGCTTTAGCGGTATTTCCCGCTTCTGCTGCACGCTCAAATATTTCAGGATGAGGTTTGGATTGAGCCAAGTCAGCTCCGCTTAATTTTGCTGTAAAATACTGGTTAAGCTTAAATCGATCAAATACTCGATTAATATTGGGCATGGAACTGGAAGAAGCTAAAACTAGGGTGATCCCTTTATTAAAAAGATACTTGATAATATCTTCAACACCGTCTACCAAATGCAAATCTGGGTCGTCTTCAAAATAACGAATGTATCGTGTCCGCTTTTGGATCACTAAATCTTCAGGAGTTTGTTCCAAATTAAAATGATTCACTAAACGCTGAAAAACATTTAATGTGGAGGCTCCTGTGAGCTTTTTGTATAAGGATTCTGTTACATCCAGACCTAAAGAAACAAAAGTCTCATAATAGGCTTTCTTATGAAGACGCTCGGAATCAATAATGACTCCATCCATATCGAATATGACACAATTAATGGCTTTCAAATACTATAGGTTTAACACATCATGACTTCATTAGAAAATGCATGCATGGAAAATACAAGATCGCATAACTACAAAAAAATACCCGTAGCACCAATCACTCTTTGGGAATGACTAGCTTGCTGCTACGGGTAATCTGATATATTCAATAGGGTAATATTCTTTTGGAAAAACTATACTTTTTAGTCATCCTAAAGCCAACATTATTTTGTAATTCAGAGCGAAAATAAAATAATATTGGTTTTCGTTTTGTTTTGATTTTCAATGACATAAATATATAAACATTTAAATATTTATTTTCATATAAGTCCTTCTTTTTATGAAGAACAGAATAAAATGAGTGTTCCCACCTATAAATATAAAATCGAGTTTTCTACAATCACAAAAAACATAAAATTGTCATATTGAAGGCTTTTCTAAGAAATAATAATGCTCATAATATTTTGCGGTTGCCACAAATGTAGAAGACTAATGTCCCAAAATCACCAGTTTCCTACAAGCTATGATTTCATTGTTAATTAAATCTTTTAATCTTAAAAGATACAGGCCTTTTGGGTAGTTAAAATCGATCGATGTTTTCGAAAGATACAAGGTCTGACTGGACACAAATTGCCCATTAATATTTATGATTTCTAATATTCGAATTAAATCAAAACACCAAGAAGCCAATCTTGACTTCTTGGTAGGTTTAGTTTAATAAATCCTTTTACTCAATAAGGATTGGAAGGTTTCTGCATCCTTGAACCCTCTGATGATTCCCTTACCCTTTAGAGATTCATCTAAGATTACAAATGATGGATAAGACAACCTGCCTTCTAGCAAGCTAGCAGCTAGCTCATGATGACCTCTTCTTACTCCTGGGACAAACTCAAATTTTTCGCCTTTAAAAACAATCGATCCCTTTTGCTCTGCATTAAGCTTAACAAAATAAAACTCATCACCTGCGAATTCAATAAATTCAGGATTTTCAAAAGTTTCCTGATCCATCACTTTGCACCATTTGCACCAATCGGTATACACATCCACAATAACTTTACGAGGTTCTTTTTTTAGCAAAGAAGGTAACTCATCCATGCTATACCACGTAATCCTTGTTTTTTCAATGCCATTTTTAGTTGGCTTTTCAGCTTTTGCCTTAGAAACACAACTCATCACAAATCCACTAAAAAACATGATCGCTAGAGATGTCATAAATACATTTAACTTTTTCATTTCGATAATTTTAATTTTCAAATTATTTTTCTCTCAAATATGAAATTCAAATGAGTTTTTTTCACGAATAAAAAGTTGGATAAATGGTCTAAAAGGGGGTTTAAATTGGTACTAGAACCCAAGTAAAATCACAAAAAACACCTCTAGAACACTTAATCGGATAGTCTACTCCATCTCTTTAAGCAAATTGTGATTAGCTTTATGGAGATATAAAAACCATTATGCTTTTTCGCAAATTATGCTATGTAGTACTCATTTTTTGTTGTATTCAAAAGACTCCTTTGTTTGCGCAATCATTAAGTCTGCTTACTCCTTTAGCTGACGACTTGCGAGAATCCTCAGGATTACTTTTTCTTGACGAAAGGCTGATTACTCATGAAGATGGAGGAACACCAGCTGCATTTTTACTTGAATTAGACACCCTTACTGGAGAAACAAATCGTTTAGTAGTTGTTAATAATGCCGTAAATAGGGACTGGGAAGGATTGTGTCATGATGAAGAATACATTTACATCGGGGATTTTGGAAATAATTTGGGCACTCGAACTAATCTTGGGATTTACAAAATAGCTATTGATGAATATCTCAACAATAACACGGTAGATGCTTCTTACATTAGTTTTTCTTATGAAGACCAAATTGATTTTGAATCCAGTACTAGCCATAATTTTGATGCAGAAGCATTCATAGCGTATGGAGATAGTCTGTATATTTTCACAAAAAATCGAGGCGATTATCAAACCAATATTTATCCAATTTCTAAAACTCCTGGTGATTATACGATCCGTAAAAAGGGATCATTGCCCGTTGATTGTCTGATAAGCGATGCAACTTTTAATGAAAAAACCAAGACAATTGGTTTAATTGGCTATTATTTAGTGCTACCTATATTTATAAGTATTGAAGATGTGACCAACGATCATTTTGAGTCATTTACTTTTCGGCGATACGAATTGGAAGTAATCAATGGGTATTCTCACCAAATCGAGGGCATAGCTCCAAGAAACGATCATAGCTTTTTCATCTCAGCCGAAAAAAATGCAGTTGCCTCTCAGGCGCTTTATGAGATCGATTTAAATCTGAGCAATACAAATAATTCAGTAAACAAAACGACATTGGCCTACCCAAACCCCACTAGTCACCTGCTTCATATCGCTGATCAACTAGAGTATTATAAGCTTTATAACAGCCATGGACGCTTAATTAAACAAGGTCAGGAGTCTACCTTGGATGTCCACACACTTCAGCAAGGCATTTACAATCTTTGCATTAAGTATGCTGATAAATACCCCGTAGAATGTATGTCCATAATCAAACAGTGATTATTCATAAGATTTAGCCAACTGCATGGCCTCACTTCTATTTTTCACTCCCATCTTAGTATAGAGTTTATTAATGTGAGATTTGACTGTGCTTAACTCTATAAATAATATTGAGGCAATTTCTTTGTTTGTATTTCCGGCTTTAATCAATTCAAGAATTTTTAATTCTTGCCGAGTAAACATGGGTGCTTTTTTCGGACTAACTTGAACTGATTGATTCAGTTGGTTTTTTAGTTGCCGGTTTTGAAAAAAGAGAGCCATTAAGGCAAGCCCCAATAAAGTAGTTATCACCCATGATAAAATTGGCGCTGAACTAATATCTGAGTCGCTATAATAACGCATTTTGCGTAAATAATCTTGACTGTACGGATGATTAGATAAGGTGTTTTCTAAGCGTGTACTCATGCGCCTGTAATGGTTATATTCACTTTCGAAATACTTATCATAATCGGTGTTATTGAGCGCGGCTAAAGCCACCAAATCGTGTCGACAAGTATCAGCAAAAACGAAAAGATCACGATTAAGCTTGTCTTCAGAAAATTGCAAGGCTGAAGGGAATTTTATTTCATAAAATATATAACTCGGATAGACGATAGCACTTAAGGATTTCATACATAAATTGGCTGGATCTCCTTCTATGGTGTAATCACCAAATGGAGCATATGCATCCGGTCCATGCTCAATATGCACTTCCGTCTCATTGTCTAATAATAGATGTATAAAATTATGTTCTTCACCACCTACAAATAGGCAAGCATTAAACTCAGAATGTTCTTCTTTGATCAGATATAAACGATAATATTGTGGTTGTTCGGGCAGGTTTTTACCCTCTAAGAGAAAATACCCGTTTTCATCTATAAATCCTGCATTGATAATGCTAGCTGCACTGGCATTGTAATAATCATCCAATTTATCAATAGTCGCCAAATAGATTTGATTTTGCCAATCGCCCTTCATATTTATTGTACCCGAAACAGTATAGGCTTGTACAGACGCAAACCAACAACAGCTCATCAGTAATAAGAAACCATTTCTTAAGAAAATCGACATTGACACAAATTAGAAAAGTCAGTAAAACTCCTCTTTTTTTTTATCGCCTTTAAGATTAAATTAACGGCGACACCCGACTACTCCTGAACTAAATTAGGCAAGGTAACCTTAAGCTTAGGGTTAGCCGCCATGGCTCTTTTAATGGTGGATATGGCGTGAGGATTTCTAGCCCATGAGCGACGTGCGATCCCATTATTTACATCCCAATGAAGCATAGACTCAATATTTTCGGCCGCTTGTTTGGAGCCATCGATGAGCATTCCGAAACCTCCATTCATCACTTCACCCCATCCTACTCCACCTCCATTATGTAGAGAAACCCAAGTTGCACCCCGAAAACTATCACCGATTACATTATGCACTGCCATATCAGCAGTAAACCTGGAACCGTCATAAATATTGGAAGTTTCCCGATAGGGAGAGTCTGTCCCAGAAACATCGTGATGATCCCGACCTAAAACGATGGGCGCTTTAATCTTTCCAGACTGTATAGCTTCATTAAACGCTAAGGCTATTTTTATCCGACCTTCAGCATCGGCATAAAGAATCCTTGATTTAGATCCCACCACAGGAATATTTACTTCAGCTCCTTCGATCCAGATAAGATTATCCTTTAATTGACTTTCTATTTCCTTCGGTGCCTGTTTTTGGATGTCTCTGATTACTTCGGCTGCGATCCGATCACTGGTCTTTAAATCTTCTAAATCGCCGGATGTACAAACCCATCTAAAAGGTCCAAATCCATAATCAAAACACATAGGGCCCATAATATCTTCTACATAAGAAGGATAACTAAATAATCCCTGTTCTTTATCTTTCCAAACATCGGCACCAGCCTCTCCTGCCTCTTTTAAGAATGCATTACCATAATCCCAAAAATACATACCTTTCGCAGATAAGGTGTTTATGGCTTCTACATGCCTACGCAAGGTAGACCTAATTTCTTCCATAAATTTTGTCTTATCAGCCAACAATAACGCTTTGGCCTCTTCGAAGGTATAGCCAATAGGACAATAACCTAAATCATCTATGTTGTGTAATGAAGTTTGATCCGAACCTAAATCGATATGTATATCTTGCTTTACAAAAGCTTCCCACAATTCGACTATATTCCCATGAAATATAAGGGCACAAGCCTCCTTTTTTTCTTGTTTCTCGAGCATGGTTTTGATCAATATCGTAGGATCAGTAAAGACGTGTTCTTCTTTAATATAACCATCTGTAATCCGCTGATCGATAGCATCTCTGTCTACCTCAGCTAATACACCCACTGCACCTGTAATAATCGAGGCTAATGCTTGTGCTCCACTCATGCCGCCTAATCCAGAAGTCACAAATATTTTTCCTTCCAAATTATCCTCACCTAAACCATTTAATCGGCCTGCATTTAATAAAGTTATAGTTGTCCCATGCACAATTCCTTGCGGACCAATATACATGAATGAACCTGCCGTCATCTGGCCATATGACGTTACTCCCATGGCATTGTATTTATTCCAGTCTTCTTTACTGGAATAATTAGGTATCATCATTCCATTGGTTACGATAACTCTAGGTGCATTTTTATTAGAAGGAAATAGACCTAATGGATGACCAGAATATAAAACTAAGGTTTGATCATCCTCCATTTCAGACAGATATTGCATGGTAAGTAGATACTGTGCCCAGTTCTGAAATACAGCACCGTTTCCACCATATGTGATTAATTCATGAGGGTGCTTTGCCACTGTCGGATCTAAATTGTTCTGAATCATGAGCATGATACCAGCCGCCTGTTTAGTCTTAGCTGGATATTCCTCGATGCTTCTCGGAAACATTTTATAATCTGGTCTAAAGCGATGCATATAAATGCGGCCCAGATCCTTCAACTCTTGTTCAAATTCCGGCTTAAGTTCTGCGTGCCATGCACTTGGAAAATAACGCAGCGCATTATGTATGGCTAAAGTCCATTCTTGTTTCGACAGTACACCTTCTAATCGACGGACGGGCGCATGACTGACGGAAGGATCTAATGGTTTTTTGGGTGGTATTTCACTTGGTATGCCCTGTTGGATGGCTGCTTTAAACGGTGTATTCATGTAATCTATTATCTATCTTATTATGTCAAAGGATGATGCTACGAAGATAGGTATTTCAAGATATTCTAATTGCTCCACTTTAGAAGTTTTGGGTCCTTGATGCAGCCAACTAAGAAAGTTCATTAATGGTTCGTCTTCACCTTGCACATAAATAAGCACCGTGCCATCCGATTGATTCCGAACCGTTCCATGGAGATTTAACCCTTGTGCTTCTTGCTGGCTAAAAAACCTAAACCCGACTCCTTGAACTCTTCCACTTACTATAATTTTATATGCTTTCATATGATGGTTCAATATTGGACAAAAAAAAAGCCCAGGAAAACCTGAGCTTTTATATGCTTATGCACTTAATAAATTAAGCACCTTTCTTTGCAGAACATTTCTTAGCACAAGCAGCCTTTTCAGCTTTCGAACACTTTTTAGCGCAAGCAGCCTTTTCGCCTTTTGTACAACTAGTCTTTCCGTCTTTAGAAACTGGAGCTGGAACTTCATCTAATGATTTAATCATTGGCTTAGCACCTGCTTCCATAGATGCAGCCTTTACAAAAGTCTTGCTAGACTCATCAAAATTTACAGCAGAATAGCTCACTTTACCTGATGTCGAACAAACAGATTTTTCGTGGAAACTAACTTTACCTGATTGAGCACAAACTCTTTTTTCAATATTTTCATTTTGCTCAGCAGCCAACTCCGCTTCAGCTAAAGCAGAAGCTACAACTGTAGTACCGTCTAATGACTGAACAGCAGCTGATGCAGTTTTAGAACAAGCTTTCTTTCCTTTACAACATGCTTTCTTAGTCTGACCAAAAGCCATTCCTGACATAAATACTAACGTGCAAACAAATAAGATCTTTTTCATGGAATTTTTAAATTAAATGGTTGATGTAAAAATAAACATTATTAAAACTTACAATATACAACCAAATGAATAACAAATCGTCGTATTTTGTTCTATAAATGTACGCATTTTATTACTGAGATATTTTTCATTAAATATTTTTTAACAACTATAGAACCAAATAGACTTTACTTTCGTCATAAGATTGACATCCTTACTCAATAAACTTTAAGTATGAAACAATTAAACCTTGCTATTTTGCTTTCTTTACTCTGTATCGTCTCCTGTAAAACCCAAAAAGAATCACTAGAAACTTACGAAGGGATGATTCTTGAATTTGGCAATTCAGGTGGATTTACCGGAACGATCGATTGTTATAAATTAATGGAAAATGGACAACTTTTCAAAAGTACTGATGGTTCAAATTTTATGGAAATTCAGGCGCTAAAAAAGGACTTGGCAAAACAAATGTTCCAAAATTTTGAAACATTAGGCTTCAATGAAATGAGAATAAATGATCCTGGCAACATGACTTTCTATGTATCCATGGGCCAAGGAAAAAGAATGCAAACCCTGAAATGGGGAGGCACAAGTCAGGTACCTGATCCGAATCTAAAACGATTTTACACAAACCTATTTAAACTCGCAAAACAAAGTTCTAACCCTGTAAAATAGAATACATAAATTATGAAGTATATACTATCCATTCTAAGCGCAATACTGATTACTACACCAGGATTTAGCCAATTTAAACAGGCAAAACCTACCCATAAGAAAATCAATACTGAACATATTAAGATCAACACAGCTAATAAACTAATCAAGCCTACCAATGATCACGAAGGCTTTGATTACAAGCAATCCATCAACTTTCAGAATAGAGCTGATAGGAACTCAATGGCTGCCGATGTTTCATTTAAACGAACCAATAATGAATTTGGGATACCTCAATTAATCGAGGTACACACCCACATTAAAAAGAGCCATTTTGAAAGAAACGATTTTTATCAATTGCTAGAATCGCAAAAAGAAACGCTGAAACAAACTGACGTAATTCATTCGTTTAGACCTATTAATGAACGTATAGAAGATATTGGACAATTTCATGTTAAAGCGAATCAATACGCAAATGATGTAAGGGTTTATGATGGTCAAATAAGTACACATTTTTACCCAGATGGCAAACGGCTGATCATGGGTAGAGTTATACCCAATGATATGTTTGAAGGTCTTGGCAATCAAGCTACTACAACTAAGGAACAAGCTTTTGAAAGCATACAGGGAGAATTTTCGCACTATCAAACTGTCCAATGGTTTGAAAATGATTTTAAGCAATGGTCAGCAGAATTAGTTTACTACAATCACCATGATCATTACCATTTAGCTTGGTTTGTTGATGTTTACGAAAATTTAGCTGATAGGCACACCTATTTTGTAGATGCCTCCACGGGTGAGATATTAAATACTTATGGCACTATTTGTAAGTTCCATCATCATGGGAATATGCCTCCGCCGGATGGACCAGCTACTGCTACTAATCAAGATTTGTTGGGTGTTAATCGTACCATAAACACCTACGAAGTAAGCAATACTTTTTTTATGCTTGATGCTTCGAGACCTATGTTTAATGTTGGAGCTTCTGAGTTACCTGATGATCCTGTGGGAGGTATTTTAACTTTAGATGCAAAAAATACGGCTCCTCAGAACAGCAATTTCCAAGTGGAGCATGTGACTTCTTCTAATAATAATTGGTCAAATAATCCTACTGGCGTTTCGGCACATTATAATGCGGGACAGTCTTATGAGTATTTTGTCAACACGCACAATCGAAACTCAATCAACGGTGAGGGAGGTTCAGTTTACTCCTTAATCAATGTAGCGAATGAAAATGGCAGTTCCATGGGTAATGCATTCTGGAATGGCATTGCCATGTTTTATGGGAATGGAGATAGTGCCTTTTTTCCTTTAGCGAGAGCGCTCGACGTTGCTGGACACGAAATTAGCCATGGTGTTGTACAAAACACCGCCAACCTGGAATATCAAGGAGAATCAGGAGCAATGAATGAATCCTTTGCGGACATCTTTGGAGCCATGATAGATAGAGACGACTGGAAAATAGGGGAAGATGTAGCTAAATCTAACGTATTCCCAGGTGGAGCATTACGAGACATGCAAGACCCACATAACAATGCTTCAACTAATGACTATGGCAGTGGATGGCAACCAAAACACGTAAATGAAAAATTTACCGGTTCACAAGATAATGGAGGAGTCCATATTAATAGTGGGATTCCTAATCATGCATATTACTTATTTGCTACTGAAATCACCAAGGCCAAAGCAGAAAAGGTTTTCTATCGGGCTTTAGACCTATACCTCACAAAATCTTCCAAATTTGTAGATTTAAGAAATGCAGTGGTCCAAGCAGCAGATGACTTATATGGTAACACAGAAGTGGATGCCGCTAAAAATGCTTTTTCGGCAGTAGGTATAGGAGAAGGAGTAGGCACCAATAACCAGGAAGATGCTGGAGTAAATCCAGGGGATGATTTAATTGCCTTTTATAATTTGGCGAAAGACCAGTTAAACATAGTAGACGGCACAGTAAATACTACTTTTCTCGGGAATCCAGTAGTTAGTGGTGGACTTTTGTCTAGAGTGAGTATTACTGATGATGGCTCGGAAATGGTGGTGATCGGCGCCGATCGTTTAATGTATTATATTTCGATCAACTGGGACTCTGGTGATGTAAATGTCAGTGTACTAAGTGATGATCCTATATGGCGTAATGTGGTCATCTCTAAAGATGGAAAAAGAATTGCTGCCTTATTTGATGACGAAACACCAAGAATATGGGTCTATGATTTTGATTCCCAAAATCAGAGAGAATATGAGTTATACAATCCTACTTTTTCGGAAGGAGTATCTACCGGCGATGTGAATTTTGCAGATGCCATGGAGTTCGACATTACTGGTCAGTATGTTGTCTATGATGCATCCAATGAGATCCCAAGTAATACCGGAGCCTCTATTGAATATTGGGACATTGGGTTTTTACATTGCTGGAATAGAGCAAGCAATAGCTTTACTTCCAACACTAATAATAACTACATTTCGAAGCTTTTCTCAGCATTACCAGAAGGTGTAAGTGCAGGAAATCCAACCTTTGCTAAAAATTCTCCTTTTATTGTTGCTTTCGATTTGCTTGAAGGAAGCAATTATGATTTATTAGGGGCCAATTTAGAGACCGGTGATGTAGGTACTATATTCCAAAACTCAGGCTTATCTTGGCCAAATTATTCTCGAACAGATAATCAGGTCATATATAATTTATCGACACTTTTCGGCGACGATATAGGAATTACAAATCTAAATGGTGATAAAATAACGCCAGTTAGTAACTCAGATGATTTCTTCATAATTGGAGCACAATTAGGAGTATGGTTTGCCAATGGCGACCGAAATCTATATGTATCTACCGAAGATAAAGAAGCCGTGGTAAGCAATATTAGCTTATTCCCAAATCCTGCAACTGATGTGCTCAATATAGACATCCGTGAAGGCAGTTTCGAATCTTTCCAAATTTATGATGTAAACGGCTCACTTTTACAAACAGGCGATTTACAAAATAATCGTATCGATATTTCTGGGATACAATCAGGCCCGTATGTACTTAGATTAGCCAATGAGCTTAATTGGACCATTAAAACATTTGTCAAAGAATAATCTTTCAAAATATGCAAAGAAGGCAGTATCGATGGATGCTGCCTTTTTTTATGTCCATACCCTAAAGAAATGAGTAAAATATTATGTTTAATTTGGTGTTATGGCAGCCAAAAAAATCTTAATTATACGATTTAGTTCGATTGGAGACATCATCCTCACTACACCAATCATCAGGGCTGTCAAACTCCAACTTCAAGCTGAAGTGCATTTTCTTACAAAGCAAAATTTTGGAGCACTCCTGGCTAACAACCCATACATCGATCGTATATGGACTATAGAGAAGAAAGTGGACGAACATAAACAAGCACTGAAGGCCATTCAGTTTGATCAAATTATTGATTTACATAAAAACTTGCGCTCCAAAGCTGTAAAGCGAATGATTAATGCTCCTTACCTAAGCTTTGATAAGATTAATGTAGAAAAATGGCTGGTAGTAAACACCCCGATTAATCGACTGCCTGACAAACATATAGTGGATCGATATTTTGAATGTGTGCGGAGCCTCGGCATTAAAAATGATCAGCAAGGTCTGGATTTTATTTTACCAGCTGACCATGAAACAACATTGGACCAGCTAAAAAAAAGGTATAAGATTCAAGATGAATTTATATGCATAGCTGTAGGGGCAACATTTGCAACTAAACGGATGCCTAATGATTTGATTATAGATAGTATCAATCAACTCAAGAAACCTTGTGTCCTAATCGGAGGTCCTAATGAGAAAAAAGATGCAGCCTACATAGCCAGCCAAACTTCTGGTATTAATACAGTCGGCGAATTGAGTATAGATGAGAGTGCTATCCTGATTCATGCGACTCAATGTCTACTCACTCCCGATACAGGCATGATGCACATTGCTGCAGCTTTAAATACACCTCAGGTGACGGTTTGGGGTAATACCATTCCTTCCTTCGGCATGTATCCTTATCAAGATAAAAGTAGATATGCCATTATAGAAAAAGCAAATCTTGCATGTCGGCCATGCTCAAAATTAGGCCACCATGCTTGTCCTAAAAAGCATTTTAAATGCATGAAAGATCTAAATTCTACAACTATTATCGAAGGAATTAATAGATTCATCGATAATTGAAAATCATTATTGATTAAATTGTGTTGAATAATCAAAATAAAACCAAATAAATATGGCTCAACGACAACGTCAAAACGTAGAGATTCCAAGTAGTTTTATCAAGTATATATTCTTAGGAATATTTGCACTCATCTTGATATCAATATTAACACGTACCACATTTGTAACCATTCCTCCTGGGAAGAAAGGCATCGTTTTTAAGCGGTTTGCAGGCGGTATAGACAAAGAAACTCCTCCTAAAAACCAAGGATTCCATGTGATTGCACCTTGGAATGACCTTATTCAGTATGATGTAAGAATCAATGAAGATTTCGAAAAAATGGAAGTTTTATCTAAAAATGGATTATCGATTATGGTAGAGCTATCTTATCGATTCCAACCGATTTCGGATAAGATTGCTTACTTACATGACGAAATTGGATCTAACTATAAAGCACGAATTCTCGTACCTGAAATACGATCGGCAACTAGAGAAATCATCGGTAAATATCTGCCAGAAGAATTGTATTCTACCCAAAGAGAAGCGATTCAAGGAGAAATTCTGGAACGAGTAAAAAAAGCCGTATCTCCGAAATTCATTAATATAGATGCGATACTTATTCGATCCGTTATTCTACCTCCTAAATTGAAAGCGGCCATCGAAACCAAATTAGAAGAAGAGCAACTATCCTTCCAATACGAGTTTAAGTTGGATCGTGAGCGAAAGGAAGCGGAAAGAAAAATTATAGAAGCTCAGGCAAAAGCGGATGCTAATAAAATTTTAAATGCTTCTTTGACAGATAAAATTTTGCGAGATAAAGGAATAGAAGCCACCTTAGAATTGGCTGCTTCTCCTAACTCAAAAGTAGTGATTGTAGGAAGTGGAGATGATGGTTTACCTTTAATTTTAGGCAATCAATAAACGGAAGTAAGCATAAATAAAAAGCGCTCTCAATGAGCGCTTTTTTTATGTTTATTTTTCAGCATTCAAGAAAGCCACAATTTGTTTTTCGTGCCAAAAGAACCTGGACGAAGAATAAAAGCCTACATGACCGCCATATTTGGGAGCTAACAAGCTAAAATATGGATGATCATCAGAAAATCGATAAGGGTAACAAGCCCCTGATAAAAAAGGGTCATCCTGAGCATTAATCAATAATGTAGGTATCCTAGTATTAACTAAAAATGGCAAAGCACTGCAACTAGCATAATAATGCTCTGCTCCATCATATCCATGCATAGGTCCAGTAAAGAATTCATCAATATGCCACAAAGTTTTGACCTCATCGATTTTATGGATAGGTACAGCTTCAGGAAACTGCTTGTGTTTTTGCTTTAATTTATCCATCAAGCTTTTCTTAAACATGCGATCATAGAGGAAGTTTTTTGGCTTAATGATTTCTTGCAAACTTCCTGACAAATCTATGGGTACAGACACCCCTACTACTCTTTTAATCTTTGGGCTAATTGGATAAACGGCATCATTTACATATTTAAGTACAATGTTTCCGCCCAAGGAAAAACCAATAATAAATATGGAGGTATAGTTGGATTCGTATTGACTAATCAGATGATGTAAATCATGCGTAAAGCCACTATTATACATTGTTTTTAAGCGATTCATTTCTCCGCTGCAAGATCTGTGATTTACCGCAATCACATCATAAGAATCTTGATGTAAACAACTGGAAAGTCCCAACATATACTGGGAAGAGCTGGATCCTTCCAACCCATGCAATAAGATGGCAAGATTTTTATTGTTTGAAAAGAGTTGGTCGATATCAAAAAAATCTCCATCATCTGTCTCTACTCTTGCTCTTTGCCAAGAAGGTGACAAAGGCTTTCGAAACAAAGCTGTATATATAGTATTAAACTGTCCATTCCTAAATGGATAAAAAGGTTTATACTCATCTACATTCGTATACTTATTCATACTTAATCTAATTAAGCTTATGGATAGAAGTAGTCCTTTATTTCGAGCTTAATTATATGTAAATTAATAGAAAATTTTTACATCATGTTAGCCACAAGTTATATCCTTCTTTCTGCACTAATGTCGCTTATTATACTGGCTGGTATTTGGATTTCTCTTAATCGGTTTTACGCACAAAAAAGAGACGTTTATCGGCCATTTATAAAATCTGTTTTAATATTGATTTTTTGGTTTGTCTACCTTTGTCTAATAAGCAACACTGGACTCCTGCGTGATCTAAGTCTTCCCCCTAAGTTTCCTCTACTCATATTCGGACCGATCATAGCGCTTATTTGTATAGCTTGGTTTAAGTATCAAGACGACCCAAGACTCCAAGCATTACCCCGTTCATGGCCTATCTATTATCAAAGCTTTAGGGTGATTGTAGAAACTTTATTACATTATACTTTCTTGGCAGCCATAATCCCTGCAAGTGCCACTTTTAATGGACTTAATTTTGATATTATTATGGGCATTACGGCACCTTTTGTGGCCTACTTTTTTATTAAGAACAACCAACAAAATCGCTGGGTCAAATGGTGGAATATTTTAGGTATTCTAATGATCTTATTTGTTGCCTTTATAGTAGCAAGTTCTATTTATTTTCCAGGTCTCTGGGGAGCCAATAAGCCCCTCGTGGATTTTACTTTTATAGAAATGCCCTATTTATTACTTGCTGGATTTCTAGCACCATCGGCAATTATCGTTCATTTTATTTCACTTATGCAAAGAAATTAAGTATATTTTTTTTAACTCAGAGTTAAATTTATAGCAATATAATGCTTCGTTTTCTCGTTTTTACTTAACTTAGACTATACTTAAAGTTAATTTATATGGACACATTAGAAGCTACATTAAGAAAAGGTGGTGATTTTTTAACCACAGAAAATGAGGAAGGAGCTATATATACTCCAGAAGATTTTACGGAAGAGCATCACATGATTAAATCTTCAGTCGATGAATTTGTAGAGACTCAAATATTTCCCAATGCGGAAAAAATTGAAAAGATGGAAAATAACATTTCAGCAGATTTGCTGGAAATGTGTGGCGAATTAGGCTTTTTAGGTGCTCATATGCCCGAGGAATACAATGGAATGGATCTTGATTTTATCAGCAACGCATTGATCGCAGAAGGGATCGGCTGTGCTGGGTCTTTTTCGGTACCTGTAAATGCTCATGTTGGTATCGGTATGTTGCCCGTATATTACTTTGGAACTCCAGAACAAAAAAGTAAATATCTCCCTGGTTTATCTACAGGTGAAATAAAAGCAGCCTATTGTTTAACGGAACCAGGTGCAGGCAGTGATGCATTATCAGGAAAAACAAAAGCTGTACTCAACGAAAGCAAAACCCACTATATTATTAATGGACAAAAGATGTGGATTTCCAATGCTGGTTTTGCTGATTTATTCACCGTTTTTGCGCAAGTGGATGGCAACAAATTCACTGCCTTTTTAGTAGATAAAGGAACTGAAGGTTTGAGCTTAGGTGAGGAAGAACGCAAGATGGGAATCAAAGGGTCATCCACACGAATGGTCTTTTTAGAAAATGTACAAGTTCCTGTCTCACATGTTTTAGGCGAAATAGGCAAAGGACATTTAATTGCTTTTAATTCACTTAATATCGGAAGATACAAATTGGGCATCTCTTGTTTAGGTGGTGCTAAAAAAGTGGTCGATAAAAGCATACAATATGCAAACGAAAGAATACAATTTGGTGTACCTATCGCTTCTTTTGGAGCAATAAAATCAAAGATAGCTCAGCAGTCCATTAAGTGTTTTGCTACCGAAACTGTAAGCTTTCGCATCGCAAAGTGGATGAATGAAGAAATAGAACATCAATTAGAAAAAGGGGAAGTTAAATCGCAAGCAAAATTAAAAGCAGCAGATGAGTTTGCCTTAGAATGTTCGATTCTTAAAATATTAGGAAGTGAAAGTCTTGACTATGTTGTGGATGAAAATGTCCAAATACATGGTGGTATGGGCTTTTCTGAAGAAGGAACTGCTGCTAGAGCTTATCGAGATTCTAGAATCAATAGAATCTTTGAAGGCACCAATGAGATCAATCGATTATTAATGATCAATCGGTATTTCAAGAAAGTATTAGGTGGCGACATTGATCTAGCAAAGGCGGCATTAAACGTACAAACAGAATTGCAAAATGGATCACAAAAAAGTTATGACTCCTACGCTTATCCAGCTGTACGACAAGCCGTAGACAACCTTAAGAAGTTAAACTTGATGTTCTTGGGTTTTGCAGGCCAACTGTCTATGCAAAAGACCATTCATTTAAAAGAAGAACAAGAAGTGGTTATGGCACTTTCTGACTTAATGAATGACGCATTTACATTGGAGTCAACTTTGTTGAGGGTAGAAAAACTCAAAAAAGAAGCTAATGAATCACTAAATATTTATGAGTCTGTATTAAAGGCTTTATGTCAAGAAAGTGTATTTAAAAGCTATACAAATGCGATGAATATTTGCTCTATGATCTGCCCGGAAGAAATGACTGGTTTGTTTGTAAGAGGCATTAAAATGCTCACTAAATACCCATTGCAAAATCAGAAAACACATTACAGAAACATTGCTGATCATATGATCAGTAAAAACCGATATAGCTTATAAATACAAAATCTATTTTTTAATGATTCTTAGCAATCCTTCTTGGGCTACACTGGCCACGAGGTTTCCTTCCCGATCATAAATAGAGCCAGTACAAAATCCTGTAGAATTAGCCATCGTGGGACTATTAACTGCATACAATAACCAATCATCGGCCTTTATAGGCCTATGAAACCACATAGCATGATCTATACTGGCTAAATGCATAGGTGTTGTAAATAAGGACACATCGTGTGGAAATAAAGCTGTAATCAACAAACTAAAATCTGAAGCATAGGCTGTGACAGCCTCATGGATCCTTCGATCATCTGGTAAAGCTCCATTAGCTTTAAACCACACATGGCTTAATGGTGGTCTTTTCCCTGGATTAAAAGGATCAAATTTTTCTAAAGGATGAAAAACCAAAGGGCTTTCTTTTGCATACAAACCTTTTGGTTTAATATCAAAACGCTCAGCAAATTGAGCAAAATTGTCAGCAAATGAAGACAAGGACTCTGCATCTGCGACATTTAATGCCGGCTTTTGATGCTCTAGAGGAGAATCCTCTTGAATATGGAAAGATGCTGCCAAAATAAAAATCATCTTATCCTCCTGAAAAGCCGTAACTCTTCGAGTCGAAAATGATCGACCATCTCTGATGATAGCTACTTTATATTGAATGTTTTTACTATTATCCCCTCTCCTCAAAAAATAACTATGTAATGAATGAATACATCTCGATGGGTCTACCGTTTGGTAAGCCGCAGTAATGGCTTGAGCTAATACTTGCCCACCATACACCGAAAAACTTCCTATATCTAAATTAGCAGCATCATAGATGCATTCATCTAGTTTCTTAAGAGCCAAAATATCCAGTAAATCAGGTAGTAAACTATTTTTCATGATTAAAACGATCTAAATCTTTAAAGTAGAAAAGTGTCAAAACACCCACGAGAACAAGGTGTACAACCCATGGTCCCTTATGACTCATCGTCCCAGTCTGGATCATTCCATGCAAATGAAAAGTGACGAACACTTGGAAACCCAGAAAAACCAAATAGACTTGTTTAAACATCCAATTGTACTCAAAATTTCGCCACAGAATAAGTGAAGTGGCGCCAACAGCTGCCGCTAACAATCCATACATTCTAATCAAGTGCAGACTTTCGTTTGTATATTCATTGAGGAATAAAAGTTCAGGCTGAGCTAACAAGACAATGGCGCCAAGTAGTTCAACTATGCCATGAATGAGTAGTGCTTTATTCATTATTCATTTATTAGATAAAGGTACATATTCATGCAAGACAAAATGCAACCGGATAGTCAAAAACGAATCATTATTAATCATTACTTTTATACTTAGAGAAGATAATGAATAATACAAAACGAACAGAGAAAGAGCAAGCCATCCTCCGAGCTGCCGAACAAGTTTTTGGCGAGGTAGGTTTTAGGAATGCTAAAATGGAAGATGTAGCTGCAAAAGCAGGGATTACAAAGGTCACACTTTACAGTTATTTTAAGAGTAAGGAAAACTTGTATTTAGGGGTAACCTATAAAGCACTCATGCTCTTGATTGACCTTTATTATGAAACCATCAATAATTATCGCAACAAAAAAGGACTGGATGGATCGATTGCCTTAATGGATGCATTTATGACCTTTTGTGAGAGCAATTATCTATACTCTGAGACTTTACTTGATTATTTCTCCATGGTACGTTCTACCTCTCAAGGAAAAGACGAAAGCAAATTGACTAACGCCATAAAAGATAGCCTGTATTACACCAAACTTCAAGATATCCAAAATCGTCCATTCAAGCTATCGGCTCAAGAAATAAAGCGTGGTCAGGATGATGGTAGTATTCTAGCAAAATATGACCCAATGCTGCTTACCTTACAAGGATGGACTGTGTGTTTAGGATACATTAAATTAATTGCCTCCAATGGTAATAATGCCGCGCCCATTTTTAACGTTAAACTTCCAGAACTTAAAAAAATGCAGCTCGATCTTAATCGAGAACTGCTGAGCAATCGGAGCATTTTGTAAGCCATCAGCGCATGAAAGCCATTAGACATTTACTTGTTCTTTCTCTTTCCGTTATTGTGTTTTTTTTCTTTTGGCCAATGTCGTCAATAGGTCAAACTTCATTCGAAGTTCCTATAGATGGTATTAAGGATATCGGCGTGGACTCCTTAAATCGAGTCTTGGCATTGGACCATAAAAACAATGCATTTATTATCACTGGATCCTCCAAGTACAATATCTCAAATGAAGAAAACTTAAAAGGTTTTACCCAGTCGGAAAATGCCTTATATGCCTACAACAATTTCGAAATTTTTAGATGGAATCCAAGCCTCGAAAAGTGGGATGCAAAAAGTAAAGTAGAAGACCACCCAATCGAAAAATTATACTTTGCTAAGAATGAATTTTTATGCATTCACACTGAACACATATCTATAGGTCAAGAAAAATGTTATTCGAAAACAGAAGATCAAGCAGCATTAAAAAACTATAGTTATCAATGTATTTCAGGCCAGTGGTATGGATTTCAAGGTGAACATTTAATGAAAATTTGCGACGAAATTGGACATTATTATCTGCCAGATAGTATACTTAGCATCATACCTAATACACCAAAATTAACGGTTTGCACACGATCTGGCATTTATGAAGTCAATGACTCCTTTTTAAATAAAATCAACCTTGAACAAGATACTAGCTGGTATCCTATTATTTCTACTACTATGCTGGATAATCAGAGACTGCTCAGCACAGCCAGCGGGAATTACATATTGACAGATAAGCTCCAAATCCAAGTTACAAACACAAGCTACAAAGCGGACCATAAAATTATAGAACGAGATGGACAAGTTTTCTGCCTCAATGAAAAAGGAATAGATGTTTTCAAAGCAAAGCCTAACCCAAAAATTTGGATTGACTTAATGAAGTACAAGGGCGAATTGCTAGCTCGTTCTAATAAAATAACCATGGCATCTGGCGAACAATCTCTAATTGTCCAGTTAGCTACTACTCACTGGCAAGCTGACGCTGCTACTTTTAGTTATCAACTTGAAGGAGTGAATATGGATTGGAAACCTTTTAACATTCATGAAGCATTGATCATCCCACTTGAAGGCAAAAAAGATATTAAGCTTCATGTCAAACGAAATTACCAAGACAAAACTTTTACACAGCGAGATATTTTAAGCATCCATCTAACCGACCCTCACATTCCAACTTGGATTAAATACATTTTAATGGGCTTATCCTTGGCTTTAATCATTAGTGCTTTTTCATTTATAAGACTTAAAAACTATAAGCAAAAATTCGAAACACTAAAGGAGCAGCTGAGTATGCAGCAAACGCTTCAGGAAGAACAAAACAAAGTGCGTCAGTTGCAAATGAGCCCTCACTTTTTATACAATGCCCTAAATAGCATCAATGGCTTAATCGCATTAAACGAAAATAAAAAAGCGCGAAAATATTTAAATGAATTTAGCCAGCTTATGCGTGCACAACTAAATCAAAATGCCTCATCTGCCGTCAGTTTAAGTGAAGAAGTCCAGCTTTTAACAAAATATATGTCGCTCGAACAATTGTGTCATCAAGACAAATTTGATTTCTATATCAGCTATCCAAAAGAAATGGCAAATGAACTTACCATTCCGGGTATGCTTATCCAACCCTTTGCCGAAAATGCGGTGAAACACGGGATGAGATGGAAAGAGTCAAAAGGTATGATAAGCATTCATTTTGAAAAAGAAGGAAATCATCTTCGTTGTACCATCGAAGACGATGGTGTCGGACGCAAGGTTTCTTCGTCAAAAAAAGACGATACGCACCAATCTGTAGCCATTGATTTTATAAAAGAACGACTATCTAATTACTTTAAATTTAAATCCATTAACGAAATCATTTCCTTTGAAGACAAAGTTGAAAATGGGGTGGCTAAAGGCACCATTGTTCGTTTAATAATACCTATATTAGGCAAGCATGAATAATCAATTAACCGCCATAATCGTAGATGATATGCCTCTGGCTATTGCCAGTTTACAAGCTGAGCTAGAAGATCATTGCCCTAATGTGACCGTTACACATACAGCCAATGGAGTTTTAGACGCAGCAAGAATCCTTAAAACTGAAAAGCCTGACATACTTTTTCTTGATATCCAGATGAATGATGGAGATGGTTTTGACCTACTCGACATTATCGATCACAGCTGGATAAAGGTCATTTTTACCACAGGATCTAAAGAATATGCCATTAAAGCATTCCAATATACTGCATTGGATTATTTGTTAAAACCAATAGATCCAAACCGCCTGAAGGAAGCTGTAGAGAAAGCAGAACAGTCTGACAGTCAACCTCAAGAAATGAATAAACTTCAAGAGGACCGTTCGACCAATCGAAAAACCATCATACTTCATACCCAAGAAGAAGTGAGAATTGTAAAAATTGACCAAATTGTCCGGTGCGAATCATCCAATAATTACACTATATTTTATTTCAGTGATGGCACAAAACTTTTGGTCTCTAAGACCTTAAAAGAGTACGAAAAAATGTTGCCCGATTCGTTCCTCAGGGTGCATCAATCACACTTAGTACACATACCATTTATAAAATCCTTTGTAAAAAATGAAGGAGGATATATTTTACTACACAACAAACAACATGTTCCAGTCTCAGTGCGCAAAAGGACTGAATTAATGGAAGCTTTAGATAATTTAAACTAATCAATAAATGAAACCAATAGTAATACTTGCCATTTGCCTATTCTGCTGTTCATTACAAAGCCAAAGTTATTTCAAGAAATCATACAAAACTGGTCAGTATCTGACAAAAAAGAAAAAAGCATTTCTAGAAGATTATAATACTTATTCTGTCCGCGTTGCAGAAGTACAAGTGAGAAATGAAGCAAATCTAAAATATGTGCAAGAAGATTTTGTCAAATCTTCTATCGTTATACCCCATATGGATCAAGTTGAAGAAGGTGGTGCATTAGAAATTGTCATTGAATTTAATAAGCTAACCATGGATCGTGATATTAAATATGTAAGTAAAACAGTGGATGAATACGGGCAAAACATTTATAAATATGTTATCAATTATAATAGCAAACTTAATTACAAATACACTGTATTTAACAGCAGTTCGAAAGAAATTGTATTTAACGGCAAACCGAAACTAAGTAATACTTTAAGAGAATTAGAAGTAGGTCCCTTCCAAAATGAAGACCACTGTCGCTGGTGGGAAAAACAATTTAATGAAGATCATCTTGTTAGTCTTGAGGCTGATGCTTTTGCTTTTGCATTGCGAGATATCCAAACGGATATTCTCAAAAAACAAGGATATATCGTAAAAGAGGAATATATTGAATTCTCTTATCCAGAAGATTATGACAACCCTAATCAATCATTATGGCTCGAAGCTTTAGATTACGCCCTAGTCGCTGCAGAAAATGTGTCAATTCACTCTCTTTCTAAAGCAAAATTAAATGCCGACAAAGCAATAAAAATATGGACTGAATTATTAAACAACATTGATGTGGAAAATCCAAAAGCCCGTTATAAACTTCTAAATAATCTAGCCACTATTCATTATTGGATGGAGGCATTTGATCAGTGTGAAAAATATGCAAATTTGATTATTGAAAATGGGGAAGAAACTAAGACAGGTAAAGAATGGTTGCAAGCAATAGTTGCCTTAAACAAAGAATTTGCTTCTTCAGGTATTAAGAGTAGACATATTGAATACATCATTGATGTAAGTGATATTTTCGAAAAAACTCCACAAAAGATAAATAGGTTAGAAAATATTGAACAAAACAAAATTTCAGAATTAATTGAATTTGAACAATTTGCCGAGATTAATGACAACTCCACTATTGAACCAGGATCATTAAACTTAAAAAATGGAAGATCAATTGAAGGTGTATTTGTGCATAATACGCGGATTTTTAATCATGTTTCACCCCTTTTTTATGGAGATGATGCTATCTTATTTTGCTTTGTTAAAGAGGATAAAATATATACCATTAGAAAAGCCTATAGCAAAATAAAATCAATGAATATTGGTGGGGAAATATATTTGGTAGAAAATTTAAAAGCTGGTTCATGGAGTGCTTATAATGCAATAACCAAAATCATACATTCTAATCCAAGAGGATCGCTATTAGAATATTATGCTGAAAATGAGTCGACTAATGTTCCTTTTACAAATATTGACAAGCTAGTTAATACTGCAGAAACTATAAGAAAAGATATCTCTGGAGAAACTGGATCCAACATCCCTAAAAAACACATATATTACAGTCACGAAAAAGAAAGACATTATAGATTTTCAGAAACACTGGCCTCGAGCAAAAGATCTATGGTTGCATTTGCTTTCGAAGACTGTGAAAATCTGAAGAAAAGTATTCAACAAACAGACATGAAGGAGGTCGAAGAGTTAAGTTTTATTAAGCAATGTATGGATGAATACGCTGAATGTAAATAAAAAAAAGAGCAGGTAGGTAACCTGCTCTTTCGCTTTATAAAACACTATAAGGTACAGCCGCTTTTATAAGTTAGTACTTTAACAGCGACCGTTTGATTAGGCAATCTGGTGATATACACTGGAAAATCAATGTCCACTTTCACTTTTCTAATTCTTCCAAACTCGTCTTCAACAAAAGTTGACTGATTTAAGAAGCTCACTTTTTCAGGTTTACTACTCAACATATTAAGCAGAATCTGGTATACTTCCATCACTTCAGTATCTTGTAATTCCGCTAAAACTTCGAACTGGAATTGCTTATCTTTTTCTTTAAAAACATGGCCTTCCGCGAATTGCTGAACTACTCCTATAGTAGTAGACCCGAAAATAGTGTCTGGCGCTGCCTGGCTTGTAAAATTATTTTTCATCCAAGATTCTAGAGGGTATGAAATGTCGATATCTTCGCAAGAAAATTCGTCTACTTCTTCTGGTATAGGCAAATCTGTGAGGAAGCCATTAAACACATAACCTATCTCTCCGTCATGTTCTATTAAAATCCATCTGCCGTCTATCCAGTCTACTCTTTCTTCATATCCTAGTTCGTTTTCATCATTTACCAGCATCACTTGTTCGCCAAATGGTATAGTTTTAATAACTTGACCTTGACCTCCAGGTACTGTGCGCATGTTTAATCCTGATGCAGCAGAAACATTTAGAAAACTTTGTGGGTTGTTAGCCCATAGAGTGCTTGTCATGATAGTTAGTGCAAGAACAATTAAATTTTTGAATGTCGTTTTCATAATCAAAGGTTTTATTAGTTTAATAATCTTATGATTCAAAGTTGCGACACAATAGAGCTGAATGCTCAGGAGATGTGGATTAGAAATGCTTCCTTTAGAATTTGATAGGTCTAATCTAGAATTTGATAGCTAGGTCTTTGCTGATTTGTTCGAATTCAGAAGTAATCATGGCTGTGGCACCCCATAAAATCTCATTTTTCAGTGCGTAATACGGGCTTCGTGTGATTTTTGCATCCCTAATCTTAAAGTCTCTAAGCGATTTAGAATTAAACAGATTATCTACTGGTGTTTTGATAATATAAGCCACTTCCGAAGGGTCTGGTCGCAGGACGGGCATATCTGCAATATAGGCTACATAAGGATATATAATGAAGTCACTAACAAAAACATAGAGGGGACTGAGAGCACCTATGATGCGTATGTGCTCAGCAGGCAAACCTATTTCTTCTTCACATTCTCGGATGGCACATGCCTGGCTGTCAGCATCTGTTGGCTCTTGCTTACCTCCTGGAAAACTAATTTGTCCTTTGTGTTTATCTCCTTGATACCTTGAAGCTCGTTTTATATAAATAGTCGACCAAGCACCAAATTCGTCTTTAAATAGAGTAAGTACGATAGCTGAAGGTGTAGCAGATTTAGGTATAGACCTATACTTTTCAGTATCCATCGGCGACATAAGCCGTTGGGCCTTCCATCCAGGTAAAGTTTCCTTTTGTAAATACTTTTTTACTATCTCTATTTCCTTAGGCAAGGATCTAATCATGTATAAGTATTACCTATTTGTTTGATTTGAGTAGGTAATTTTCTATAGCCATAGACATAGAAGGTACACCTTCTGCAGGTGCAGCAATATTTATAGTCAGTCCCCGATCCATAACTTCTTTACTTGTCGTTTTTCCGTAAATCGCCATTCTGGTTTTATTTTGTTTGAAATCCGGAAAGTTTTCATACAGTGAAGTAATACCTAAAGGACTAAAAAATACTAAAACATCGTAGGTAATATCTTTTAAGTCAGACAAATCAGAACTTACTGTTTTGTACATCATTAGCTCTTTAAAATCAATGTCGTTTTCAGTAAGATACTTTACTACATTCTTTGCACCAAGGTTAGAACACGGAAGTAGAAATTTTTCCGCCTCTTTGTGTTTTTGAAAAGAAGCATGTAAATCTTCTATTTTACGCTGACCTACAAATACTTTTCTTTTTCTGTAAACTATAAACTTCTGTAAATAATTTGCTATAGTTTCTGTCAAACAGAAATATTTAGTGGATTGTGACATCTGCACCCTCATTTCTTTCGTCAAACGAAAAAAGTGCTCGATCGCATTTTTGGAAGTGAAAATAATAGAGCTAAACTCATCAGGTCTAGTCCTGTATCTTCTAAACTCTTTTTCTGTGACTCCTTCCACGTGTATAAAAGGCCTCCAATCGATCTTAATATTCCATTTTTTTTCTAAATCAAAATAAACCGATCGCTCTGGTTTAGGCTGAGAGATAAGGATAGACTCTATCTTATCATAACTCTCTTTATGCTCAGTTTTTGTACTTGTAGCCATATTATATCCTATTGTTAGAAACTTAAATGATCAACTACAACCTTATATATAATAATTACAGGTGCTATTTCAGTCGCGCAAAGATACAATAAAAAAAAGAATGCATTATTTGAAAGGAGATAGAAGTGAGAAAGCATGGTCCGTCCGTAACGAAAAAGATAGGATAGTCCTATGATTATCAATGAAATATATACAAATAAAGAACTAACTAAGGAAGGACCGTAATGAATAAAGAAATTTAAAATGGTCAACAAAACCCCAAGGACCCCTAAAATAGAAACACTCAAACTAAGGTAAAAATTGATGATTTTTCTCACGCCGGGATATACCCATTTAATAAAATTCAGTATTAGATATTTGCTTAAATAGAGAGCGCCTAATAAGACAGTAACCACAAGCAAACTACTCAATGTTTTTAACTTAGTTTCCGCCTGCATATGCACTAGTAACAAACTTAAGCCAAGCATGCAATTGCCCAGCAGCAACAAACTGGCCGGCGATAAACCCGCTTGTTCTTCTCTGTGAAAAATCAGTAAATGATTATCATTAATTAAAGCCCTAACCATTTTTCCTATGATATCTCTATTTAGTCCTAAAGCAACAGCAATTAATATGACCATAAGAATGATAGCCCAAAGCCCTAGGTGTTTTCTGAAAAAATCCAGCGGTGTTTCTTTAGAGTCTGTGATGCTTTTATCTACAAGCTGATTACGTCTAATCGGTATATGATTAACTTCGAAAGGGTTTTGCTCATCACTACTTATCGACTCTTCACTGATGACTATATTATCGGATTCTTTTACACCAAAAGTGTCTACTGGGACGATATTTAAACTATCTCCTTCTAATCTATAAACATCAAAAACATTATTGAGCAAACGTAGATTTAGACTATCTTGTCCTAAACCAAGGTTAATCCAAAGAATACAAAAAAACAGACTTAATATGTTTTGTTTTCCAATCACCATATAATGCTGCAAAGCTACAACTAATGATGAATTACATTGGATTTGTGAAACACAATTGATTCTTAAATGAGCTGTTAATGCACTGTTAATCAAAAAAACAAAAAATTACCACCTAGATATATTATCGTAATTTTAAGTATGTCTAACAGTACAATAAGACGCATATTAGTACTTGGAGGTCTTGCCATTGTTGGGATCATCTTTATCCAATCCTATTTGTTTTATAAAACATGGAATCAAAAGCAGCAAGAATTTAATCAAACCATCAACATTGCTTTGCGAAAAGTGGCGACACAAATAGCCAATTATAATGGAGCAAAATTGCCCAAGCAAAATCTAATACAACGAAGAGCATCAAATTTTTATTCAGTTAATATAAATACAGCTATCGATGCCAATGTCCTAGAGGAGTACCTCACACAAACATTCAATGAATATTCGATCAATTCTGATTTTGAATATGGCGTTTACGACTGTGCTACGGATGATATGGTTTATGGCAGCTATTGTAGCATGGGTGATGAAGACCGTAAATCATCCAATACTACCCTACCTAAGTTTGATGATTTAATCTACTACTTTGTAGTTTCATTCCCTAATCAAGAAGGGTATGTGATGTCTACAATGAAACAAACCATATGGTTTAGTCTAATAGCCTTGTTATCTGTACTTTTCTTCATTTATGCCATTTATGTCATCCTGCGTCAAAAACAACTTACAGACCTGCAAAAAGACTTTATAAATAACATGACGCATGAATTTAAAACGCCTATATCTTCCATAAAGATTGCTTCTGAGTTTTTAGCTAGAAATTCGCATATTAAAGATGATAGCAAGATGCAACAGTACACCCAAATCATCCGAGATCAAAATGAAAGATTAAACAACCAAGTCGAAAAGGTACTCAACATAGCGAGAGTAGAAGTGGATAATTTTAAATTAAACAAAGAGGAAATAAAACTGAATGAGTTTATCAGCAAAATCGTAGAGCAAGAAAAAATCCAATTTGAAAAACTACATGGATCGCTTTCGTTTGAGCCACTATCATCAGAAATAACGGTTTCAGCAGATCATTTACATTTTTCCAATGTTATTTCCAATATGTTGGATAATGCACGAAAATATACATCTTCCACTCCTAAAGCAAAGGTTTCTCTAAGACAAAACAACAAAGAAATAAACTTGTCCATAAAGGACAATGGAATAGGGATCAACAAGGAGGAACAAAAAAAATTGTTTAATAAATTTTACCGAGTACCCACAGGAAATGTGCACAATGTTAAAGGTTTTGGCTTAGGACTATTCTATGTCCAAAATATTTGCGCATCGCATGGATGGACTATATCGGTCGAATCAGATCAGGATAAAGGATCTTGTTTTACAATACAAATACCTATCTAGTTATGGATACAAAAGCACACATATTATACATCGAAGATGATGAAGTTCTGGGTTTTGTTACCAGAGACAATCTAGAAATGAATCAATACTCTGTACACCATTGTAAAGATGGGGAAGAAGGCTTAGCCGCATTTCAAAAAGGAACATTTGATTTATGTATTGTCGATGTTATGCTTCCGAAAATGGATGGTTTTACTCTTGCCACCGAAATTAGAAAGCGTAATCAATCCATTCCCATTCTGTTTTTAACAGCCAAATCACTCAAGGAAGATCGCATAAAAGGACTCCAATTAGGTGCTGATGATTACATCGTAAAACCATTCTCTATCGAAGAACTTATCTTAAAAATAGAAATATTCCTAAAGCGTAAATCCGTAGCAATAAACCAGCCACAAGAAATCTTCCAAATCAGTGAATTTAGTTTTGATTTTGCTAACCTTAAACTCAGCAGTGGAGAAACTATACATAACTTAACTCAGCGGGAAGCCGAACTATTAAAAATGCTATGTGAAAATAAACCTAACATTGTCAAACGTGAACATATCTTGGAGCAAATATGGGGCGAAAACGACTATTTCTTAGGAAGAAGTATGGACGTATTTATAAGTCGATTACGCAAATATATGAAGACTGATCCCAAGATAAAACTGGAGAATGTTCATGGTGTAGGGTTTAGACTTTTGGAAACTAAGTAGTCATTCCTCATTTCATGAATAACAACTGAATATACAAAGCTTAACTTAACTAGGCTCAATGCTTTTTAGGATGTTTTCCCTTGTGATGTTTGTGATGTTTCCCTCCCCTTCTAGCGCGATGATCTCCTTGAATTAAGTGATTGATAAAACGATCTAATTCTTTCTCTTTACCAGGCTTTACTATGCTCCTCAAATCATTTAAATGTTGATCATTGATGGAATAGATCTCACGACTTAACTCCATTATTTCAGCCAACAAACGATCTTTTTCTGCTTGATCTTTTCCACTATAGAATTGACTACTCAATTCCTTAAGTTTTACATTTAGAAGAGTAGATTGTTCTATATGCTCAGACTTAGATTTACTAAAAATAGATAGTTCCGCATCGGTCAGATCAAATTCGTTCTGAATAAATTTATCAGCTTTGTTCGGACCATGATGGTTTGGTGCCCAATGTGAAGCTCCCTGTTTATTTAAAAACAAACTCAATATCAAGCCTATATTTAATAGAGACAAAAGAATCACTAAGCAAAATAATACTTTAGTTTTATTCATGATAAAGCGATTTTGTAGGCACTAAATCATAACTAGATGTTAACTCATCACTAGTTGTTTCAAGTCGATTCAAGTTCATATTAATTAAGACAACATTGGCCGATAATAACAATAAAAAAGAAGCAGCAATGGCTAGCACAGTTTGCTTAGAAAAACTAAGCTTATGATTTATGGTAGACAATGCCACTTGCTCCATTTTTTTATACAACGAACTTGGTGCTTTTATAGGCCTTGCGTGGTCTAAAGCATTTAATAATTCTTGTGTAAAGTTATTTGTATTCATATGCCTTTTTTTATGATGTAGATACCCTGAGTATCTAAATATTGCTTCAAATTTTGACGAGATCTAACGAGTAAACTTTCCACAGCTTTATAGCTTAATTCCATAATGTCTGCGATCTCTTGTATTTTTAAATGCTCGAGTTTATTTAGCATCAATGCTTTCTTCTGGTTAGGAGGCAATTCATTAATTGCCTGAAATATAAGGTCTAATTTTTCTTTACTTTCCATCTGTAGTCCTGGGTGCCAAAAGTCCGTAGGCTCATATGCTGAAGCATCGTCAGATCTTTCTTTATGAAGCGAAACGACTTTTGCTGCCCGCTTTTGTCTGTGCTTATATTTGAGGAAGTCTTTAGATTTATTGATTGCGATACGATACACCCAAGTTTTTAAAGTGGCTTGATTTCTAAAATTATCTATCCCATGTATAGTCGCAAGCAAGGTGTCTTGAATCACCTCTTCAGCATCTCGTTCATCTCTAACATAACTCATCACAATAGCATAGGTCCAATCCAGGACTAAGTGAGAAAGCAACTTCAGTTCGCTAGGTATTTGCTTCTTTAACCGATCTATGTTTATTAATTCCTGAATAATTCGTGATTTAGATATTGGATGTATAGACTTAGTCTACTTTCTAAAGATTATCCTTCGTTAAGACTTACATTTTTTTGAAGATAACTTAGGAATTTTTACGGGGAGTCAAAAAAGAAGGCTTTAAAACTTAAAAAGCCCCAAAATCATGGATTTTGGGGCTAAACCAGGACAAATTAAGCCTGTCCTCTTCGTAAATCAAATGCATTCACGGCGTCTGAAATTTCATAGCCAAGTCTTAATCCTTCGGCGCAATCCATACGGATATGGACCCCGAGAGGAATTCTTGAAAACGCATTTTCACGCGCCATATCTTCAATGGTATTAAACGTTCTTGGTTCGCCTAAAAACTCTGTCCTGCCTTCATGACTTCTATCAGTAAAGTTTATATTATTGCCGAAGTGATCAATAAAAACTCCACCAGCTGCAGAAGCAAAACAAGAATGACCAGAAGGATAGCCAGGGAAAGAAGGATTAGGCCAATAGATTAATCTATACAAATTAGTCTGGAAGTTAGGATCTATAAATTCCTTTATGTAATTGCTTGGACGCATAACCATATACTTATATTTATCAGCCCAAGTAGATACTGCTGCATCATTTAAAGCAAAGCCTAATTTTAGGAAAAGCACCAGTGATTCTTCTAAATCTAAGTCGGCTTGTTCTATCAGCTGCTTAGCCAAAGATACTTGTCTACCTGGCGGACTCATCATCAATCCTTCCACATCATCTGACCAAAATTCTGCAATCCATAAATCCTCGTTTTGTGTTTCTTTTGCTTCATTATTTACTTCTAATACTTCTTGCATTTGCCCATAATACTGACTATTAGGATTTATACTGTACTGTAGTGGAGTAACCGAACTTGTTTCTTCTGAGGAGATGACAAATGTGCGTACTTCTCCCCAATACGGAAATAAAGCTCGCTCTGGTTCGGCACTGTAAGTCCAGTAACCATTTCCTGTTGGTGGTTCGTAACTAATAGGTTGAGGCTCTATGATCTGTTCTTCGGCTTTTTCATCCGTTTGACTGTAGGCAATAACCTGTTGAGCTACATAACTTCCCCATTCGATAGATTCCTGTATTTCTTCATTGCTTTGATCTTCTTGATACTCGTTTTGCAAAGAGGTTTCCAAGCTTGCAATCCCTTCTTTTGCATTATTGTCGACATTGGTCATAAAATGATTGATTACATCAGCGTAAGCAGCATTTAAAGCCAACTCAATATCGATTTTTTTACGAGCTAATCGATGATTGATATTCAATCCATCCAATCGCTTTGCGGTACTTTTAAAAACACGCATAAAGGGCGCAGCTGTTTCGTAAGCTGCTAAATTTATGTATGCTATGGCTCTAGCGGTTGCATTGGGTCTCATGCCATAAGCGTAGCGATCTATATCCAAAAATAAGTCTGCCCACTCAGTACTTACTTCATGACTAAAATCACTCAAACTCAGACCGCCATGTCCTCCCGGTCCATTGTGCCCACCTCCTCTCAGTGATAAAGCTTCATCTGAGACTAAATCTGTATCTAATTCGTCCGAACAAGATTGAGCTGTAAAAAGAAAGATAACAAAAAGCAGTACCCAATAATTTCTCGTAATCATCATATCTATTTTTTTTATGGTTAAATAATAATTAACTCTGGTTTCACACGCAGGTGTGATTCCGCTAGGACTTTCTATTTATTATTCGGCCGAATAAATAAAAAAGTATATAAGTGCATTAAAATGACATCGAAATGGATGTCTGTATTATGTATTTAGTAGATAGATGATATGTTTTCCTTCGAAGTTTTTAGTTTTTTTTTCAATGTTGTGTTTTTTATCAAAACTATCTCTTCAAATTTAGGACTATAAAGTCTGACCTAAGGCAATCCTAACACCTACTCCAGCAGAGAAGGAATGATAACGCTGATTCAGTAATGCTTGAGCCATACCTGCACTCCTTCGATAAGAAGCTTCTGCAAACCATTGATGTTTATTTAATAAAGGATAGGATAATGCGAGACTTGCTTGTAAACCTATTCTATCTTTTAAAGAAAAGTTGTTTTCAGCACCATAAATAAGTACTTCATTGGATCCACCTTCTATGATGTGATTAGTTTTTCCTTCAAAGTTGTGCGCAAAAGTATAATTGGCTCCAATACTCGTTCTACATTTAGCTCGAAGGAAGCTAAACTCGTAGCCTAATCGGAATGGAATGGAATATAGTTTGTGCTTATTGTTATGCCTAACCTTCCTTTGGTAGGTATCTATTACCATTGTACTGTCCATAACAAAAGTAGTATCCGTTTGGTCTACTATGATATAATTGATATTACCTTCAGACTTCGCTGTATCCTTCCATGTTTCTTCATAGTTAAAAAGCTCCTTAATTTCTTGATAAGCCAAACCTGATTCAAGGGACCAACCCGAAGAATGCTGATAAGCTAAACAAAGATCTGTATGAGCAGCATACAGTGCTCTTTCTGTGGATTCATTTTGTATTAATCGATCCTCGTAAACTGGATTGTCTGTTAAGAAAGTTCTTTGCCGCTGTACAAAACCAAGCTCAGACCTAAGCGATAAATACCAAGGGCTTAATGCTTTATCTTCTTGCTTGTCCATCTGAGATTCTTCCATTGTTTTCATAGAAGAGCCCATCGTTTCTAAATGTTTTCTGTCTGTATCAATGGTAAGCAAGTTAAGTTCTGAAGTAGGTAGATAAGCAATTTCTGAACTTATATCATTAAAAATCGAAGTAACATCTTGAAGACCGACCGCTGTTTTTTGGTTGACTTTATGAGTCTTCGATTCATGAGATTTATTTTCTTTTGTGTTTAACGTATGGCTTGACTTGTCTATAAATATGTTTATTTGTTTTGTATCGTTTGCTACAGCTATGGTCTTGTGATTCGATGGATGGCTTTCTGGAATTGGTTTGTTTACTCGAGTAAAAGAAGTAATATCCCTGGATCGGCTATTTTGTTTAGGATCAAGATTATCAGTGCGTATTTCAGCCTCACTTGTGTACTGAGTCGATGGCGTCTGATCTTGAGTTTTTGTTATATTTTGTGCATCAACTCCAATTAATGTATCTTTTTCTAAATGGATAGGATTGGCTAGTGATTTATTTGTGTTTTGTGTTGGATGTTCTACCTCTTCTGTCTCTTGATTCCATTTGTATTCGTCCTCGGAGAACTGTGACGCATTCCATATCAAAAGTCCCATGATGAGACTTAGGGCAAGCAGTATAAGCCACATCCATCTATAGTCTTTTTTGGGGTGACCAAGTGCCGATTCTAAAGAATCCAATAATTCTTCTTTATCCCAATCGACGGAATAATTTTTAAGTTTATCTCTTATATCTTTTTCTGACTTCATGATCGCTAGCTTTAAGTACTCAACTTTGTGGGTTTTAATATCTGACTTTCGAACGAAGCATTTACTTCGTTGTCTAAAATCATAGATCTAAGTAGTTGCTTTGCTCTAGTCAATTGGGACCTAGAGGCACTGGGTGTAATGTCAAGCATTTGTCCTATTTCCTTATGGCTGTATCCTTCCACAACTTTTAAATTAAAAATGGTGCGACATCCTTGTGGCAGCTTCTTGAGCAACTTTATGATATCTTCTGCTTCGAGGTGGTCCAAGGCCGACAAACCATCAGACAGTTGGTCAGAAGCCGTCATATCACCATCATAATCTATGCGCTTATTTTTACGATATTCTACAAAGGATTTGTTGATAAGTACACGACTCAACCAAGCTCCCAGTGTGCCTTTGCTTTCATCAAATTGATCGATTTTATTAAAAAACGTAAGGAAAGTATCTTGTACTAAATCTTTGGCAGCATTAAAATCGTTAGAATATCGAACAGCGATAGACATCATTTCATCCGCAAAAAGCAGGTACAGCTCTTTCTGAGCTGCCCACTCTTGCTTTTTACAACTTGCAATAAGCTGTCGTATTTTTGTTTTGTTAGTCAATTTCGGTTCAACGTTTGTATTCTACCGCCAATAAAAAATCTTGATTTATCCGCTCAGCACATACTATTGCACAATAATGTTAGTAGGCAAGGTGTACGTCTGATCGAATTTAAAGATTCTTGTATTTTTATCTGGAAAGGTATTCGGATCTTCAGGATCTTGCGCAATTCCATATACAAAAGAAAAACTTCCATTTTCATTTAATTCGATATCACTTTGCACTATATTCCCTTCTATTTCTAAGGTGCTTTCTACATTAAGATCAAAATCCAAAATCGAAAAAAGCATATTTAAACCAGTCTCTGGTTCTGTTTGCACTAGACAAATTCGATCTTCATTAATTTCTAAAAACGGAGCCCAACGATCACCAGCATCAAAAATGAACGAATTGAGGACGCTACCATCTAAATCAATCAAAGCTATATATGTAGGTCGGTTAGGATCGAAAAAAGTCGAAACTCTACCAGTGATAAAAATGCCTTGTCCAGGAACATATTTAAGATCACTCACTAAATAATCGTCATATTCATTAGCCCAAACGATATTTAAATCATTGTCCAATAGTGATAGGTTTTTCTTATTTGAACTTGCCGAACAAATGTAATGACCATCTTCCGATATGGTTAAATTCGTAGGTGAAGTACCATTTGTACTCAAAATATTTGCGGCCATTAAACCATCCTCGATATGTACTTTTTTAACAGTCATTGTCACAGCATCAACATCATAAATCATCAATCCTACAGTGGAAGCATCCTCGATTTCTGCATCATAAATCAAGCCTTTCGTATCCAAGGTATAGGCATTAACCAAAGTGAAATCAAAATCATACACATCTAACTGAACTGGAATATCTGGATCATAATCTTGGAAATCGTTTGCCGTATGAAATCGATAAATCTTATCCTCAAATATCCGGACTATAGAAAAGTTATCGTCAGCATATGACAACATAATCATTGCATCCAACAAACCGTCCTTACTCACCTTCAACATTCTTGTATTAGAAATGGCAATGTAATCTCCATTCTCTTGTACGTGCAACTCATAGAACCAAGCATCTTCATCAAAAGATTTCATATCACATATCCATGCATCTGTCAACATGAAGTTTTCGCCGATGACCTCAGTATCTATAATTTCTGTTTCGTCCATGTTTTCGCAGCTGTAAACGACTAAGACTAAACAAAAGCACAAGATTAACTGAGGAAGCTTCATATAATTACTATTTACATTTTTCATTTTCATTTTTTTTAAATGGAACAATTATTTTACCGAGATTTAATTATGTACATACACTCTACTATTACTATTCACCAAGTCGATAAAACGCTTGAACAGAATCAAAAAAAAATAAAATAATTATTAAAGATTGCTATTTGTATCTAATTGACAAGAGTCGGCACTAGCATTTTTTTCTTCATCTAGTACGCAGACGCGACAGACGTTTAAACCCAAATGAGACCTTCTTCTCTATCTCCGTATTGAGTAGCTATCCGGCTAAGGTATCGCAGGCCTGAAAAAAGAGCTAAGCACGCATCAAATTGGTGCCAAGTAGTTATGTTAGAAAGAATAGGTTTTTCGAAGAGTTGTTCTAATGCATCCACGTGCTTAGGATTAGGAACTGCCTTTTTATAGTTTTCCAATGTCGGTAAAAAAGCTAATCGGGTAGCTTTAGGATATACTTCCACACAAGGAACTTTGATTCGATCTTTTAGTTGGATCGCTCTGGCGGTTAGTCCACCGATAAACATCGGAGACATAGCTTTTAGTGTTTTATCGCAAGCTCTATAAAAATAGTCGCTGCCATCACCTTGACTAAACACTTTCGGTAAACTTAAAGGAGCATCAATGGCTAAAAGGTCAGGGTTTAACTTTGTACAAATGGCTTCGATAAATGCATCCGCATCTTTCTTCTTTGCTGATTGTTCGATGAATATTTTTCCATCTTTGATATATGCAATGGCGGTAGTACCAGCTAATTTACTACCATAATCAATGCCTAATACCATTAAACTCGCAAACTTGATAAGCCACCATCTACACCCATAATCTGCCCACTTATCCACCCAGCATCATCTCCTAATAAAAAAGCCGCTGCTTTGGCAACATCCTGAGCCATGCCTATTTTCTTTAAAGGATGTCGCTGTGCCGAACGTTCTTTGCGGTCCTCATTACTAAGTATACCTGCTGCTAATGGAGTATCGGTGATGGATGGAGCTATACCATTTACGCGTATCGAAGGTGCCCATTCTGCAGCCAGAGAGCGTACTAATCCTTCTATGGCTCCTTTGGCCATAGCTATAGAACTGTGGAAAGGCATCCCTTGCTGGACGGCTACGGTACTAAATAAAATGACTGAAGGTTTATTTCCCTTTTTGAGCGGTCTGTAACATTGTTTGAGCACTTTCACAGCACCCATAACATTGATCTCAAAATCCTCTCTAAAAAGATCTTCTTTTAAAGAATGAAAAGGCCTAAGTCTGATCGTTCCAGGTAAATAGGCTAAGCCATCGATTGTTTCAGGCAACTGATCCATATCGAGCTCTTCAGTATTTACATCCATATAAATATACTCGACGCCAGGTATGTTTGCGCCCGCGTTCCTGCTGATACAGTATACTTTGTGGTTTTCGGCTAATAATTGGCATAAGGCCTCTCCTATTCCTTTTGTTCCTCCTATAATTACAATATTCTTAGACATAAACATTTAACATAATCACTACTAAATGGTTTATGCTTATTAGAAAAACAACGATTTGTTGATTTAACTATATTGAACCGAAAAACCTAGTTTTACAAGATCATCCCAAAAACGAGGATAAGATTTGCTGACCACATCGGGTGACAATATAGTGATCTCTTCTAATCGAGAAACCTGACTTAAGGACATAGCCATTCTATGATCTTGATACGTAGGAAACACTAGATCATCCTTACTAGCTGCATGCCCTTCTTGCATGTAATATTCTTTCTTTGACTTCGAAGAAAATTTTGCGGGCATCTTGTATAAGGATACGCCTAGTTTAGATATCTCCGTCTTTATAGCGGAAATCCGATCTGTTTCTTTATGGGCCAATGTTGATAATCCTGAGTACAAGCCTTGTATACCTAGAAGAGCCGTGCTGAGTGATACTGTTTGGAAAACATCAGGGCAATTGCTAAAATCGTAATCGAACATTTGTGTAGGTTTTCCTTGTTGGCGTAAACATAAACCTTGAGCGCCGAAACTAGATTTTAGTCCTAATTTATGGTATATCTTAATGAGCGCCGAATCACCTTGAATACTTTCTGGATGTAATCCTTTCAAGCATATTTCACTTTCTGGAAAAACACTGCACAAACCAAAATAATAAGACGCAGCACTCCAGTCGCCTTCGACACTCACATCCATTAGCCGATAAGATTGGGCTTTAACAGCATAGCCATTAGCTAATCTCTTCACTTCAATACCAAAAGATGTTAATATACTCAAGGTCATTTCCACATAAGACTCACTCACCAATGTACCTTCAATGACAATTTCTAAACCTTGAGGCAATGTTGGAGCCAGCATCAAAAGTGCAGAAATAAATTGGCTGCTAACTGAGCCATCAATATGTATTTTCGAACGATAGGTAGGCTTAGGACTAGCAAACGATATTGGCAAAAAACCTTCCTTCTCTAAGTATTTTACTGAAGCGCCCAATTCAATTAAAGCATCAATCAATCCCTTAATAGGCCGTTCTTTTAATCGATCAGATCCTGTTAAAATTTGGTTTCCTTCCTTAAACGCTAAGTATACTGCCAAGAATCTCGAAGTAGTACCTGCATGGTGCGCATCGTAAAGTTCGTGATCTTTACTGAGTAAAGCGGCCAACAACTGTGTGTCGTCGCTATCCGGCAAATGGGCAATCCGAAAGTCTTCTTTAGCTAAGGCCCGAATCAATAAATAACGATTAGCTATAGATTTGGAGCCTGGTAAATCAATGCTTCCTTTGAGTGGTCCTTGGGGAGCCTTTAAAATCAGTTGATTCATGACCAATGAAAAACAACTTCTTGTATTAAATCTGGATGTAAGCTTTTGGCCACTGGACAGGCTAAAGCTACTTTTTCAATCATTTTTCTGGTATGATCATCGTAGTCTTTGTCTGGCATGTGAAGATTAATCTCAACTTTTTCGATGCGGCGAGGATTCGAGGCCATGTGCTTCTGGACCGAAACCGTGGTCCCATCTATATTTACACCATTCTTGTCGGCGTAAATCCCCATAATAGTCAACATGCAACTGCCTAAAGCCGTAGCGACTAAATCTGTGGGAGAAAATGCTTTACCTTGACCATTATTGTCAGTGGGGGCATCCGTGACTATCTCTTGGGTTGATCCCAAATGCATCGCCTCTGTCCGAAGTCCTCCTTTATATTTTATACTAGATGTCATCCTTTTTCTTGTTATTTTTTTCTTTATCAAATGCCTTGGCTTCTTTGGCTATTCGTTGCATTTCTGCATATTCGTCATAACGTTTGATGATAGCTTTTACCAGCTTATGTCTTACCACATCTTCAGCCGTTAATTTTACATGAGAAACTCCTTCGATACCACTTAAAATATCAAGGGCCAAATACAAGCCAGATTTTTGATTTCTGGGTAAATCAATTTGTGATAAATCACCCGTGATTATGCATTTTGCTGTAGGTCCCAATCGGGTCAAAAACATCTTTAGTTGGGTACCAGTGGCATTCTGTGCTTCGTCTAAAATGATGAACGCATTGTTTAAGGTACGACCACGCATAAAGGCTAATGGAGCAATCTCTATGGTTCGATTTCCCATAAAATGCTCAAGCTTATCGCCTGGAAGCATATCATCCAATGCATCGTACAGAGGTCTTAAATATGGGTCAATTTTGTCTTTTAGATCTCCTGGCAAAAAACCTAAGTTTTCGCCCGCTTCCACTGCAGGTCTCGTAAGGATTATTTTTTTAACCAGTCTGTTTTTTAAGGCTCTGACAGCTAAAGCAACCGCTGTGTATGTCTTACCTGTTCCTGCAGGACCGATTGCAAAAAGTATATCATTGGCTTCGCTCTGCTCCACCATTTTTTTCTGGTTGCGCGTCCGTGCCTTGATAGCTCTACCATTACGACCATGAACAATGGCTTTCTCACTGACTCCATTGACTTCTTCTAAGTCTATAACATAGTTACCTTTTAAAATAGAACGCACCTTTTCGTTGCTTAAAACTTTCTCATCTTTTAAGGTTTTAACCATTCTTTCAACAGATGTTTTAGCCTTTTGCGTAAATTTCTTTTCGCCCGTAATTTTTATGTTATTACCGCGAGAGGTAATGGTTATTTCTGGGTAAGCTTCTTTAAGTAGTTTAAGTTTAGAATCTTTCTCTCCGAGTAAATCCAATGGATCTACATCTTGAATCGTTAAAATAATTTCGCTCAATAGATATGTTAGGTTGATTAAAAAAGAATGTTTGTTGTTCTAAATAACGAAAATAAGGAATGAAAAGGTGCCACAACGGATTTAATATGAAATTATTAACAAGTATATATTAACTTTTTTTCAACTATGAACTACTTTAGTGCTTTGAAAGAATGGAGCGCTGACTCCAAAGTGTTGAAAATCTGATGCATGCAAAACATTAGTCTTACTACTGACTTAGGCTTAAAAGATAACTACTCTGCTATCTTAAAAGCCAAAATAATATCTAAATCGTCTGATGTGCGATTAATTGATATTTCGAATGAGGTAAACCCATTTGATATTTTGTCCGCAGCAAATCTGGTAAAGAATAGTTATCAGCACTTTCCGAAAGGAACTATCCACGTAATTCTTGTACATAACTATTATGATTTTAAGGCGGAGTTATTGTTGTTTACATTCGATGAGCACTATTTTGTTTGCCCAGATAACGGTTTGCCAGGACTTATGTTTGAAGGCATTAAGGCAAACCATTGCCAGGTGATCCAGCTAGACAAAGATCGATCCACCATGCTTATTTTTGACAAAGTGGCTCATGCCATTGCATGTGTAGTCAATCAACTAAGCGAAGAAATAGGCCCTAAAGCCTTACATATACAAGAAAAAATGTGGGTGCAACCCGTCGTTACTAAGAATGAAATAAGAGCCACCATCATCGAAATAGATCGCTTTGAAAATGTGATCACTAATGTAGACAAAGCTACTTTTGATCGCATCGGTCAAGGCAGGACTTTTGAACTTTTCTATAAACATGATGACCCACTCGATCGAATATCTAAGAACTATTCGGATGTCCAAATAGGCGATCCTGTGTGCCTATTTAATGAAGCAGGCTTGTTAGAAATTTCCATTAACATGGGCAAAGCAGCTTCTTTATTTGGTCTTCGAAAAAACGAAACCATCCAAATACACTTTTCAGAATAAACATAGTTGGCCATGATACATCGTATAGTCCGCATGCAATTCCATAAGCAACACATAGATGATTTTAAAGGATTGTTTGACCAACGTAAAACAAAAATCAAAGCATCTGCTGGCTGCCACGGCGTTAAACTGTTACAAGACAAAAACGACCCATGTATTTTCTTTACCTTCAGCTTATGGGAAAGCGAACAAGATTTAAACAATTACCGAAATTCTTCTTTTTTTGCTGACACTTGGAAGCTGACTAAATCAATGATGGAAAGCAAAGCGAAAGCCTGGTCTACTTCCTTAATCAACGAATAACTAGCAAAACCGAATAAGGTTTACTTTTGTATTGTATGAATACCCAATACCCTATATCCATAAACAAAGGATGGAGTGTCCTGATCGAACACATTACTTCATTACATGCAAGCAAGGTTTTTGTTTTAGTGGATGAAAACACAAAAGAGAGTTGCCTCCCTATTTTAGAAACAAACTTATCCCTCGATTTAATCCTTATAGAGATTACATCTGGAGAAGTCCACAAAACCATCCTGACGTGCCAGCATATATGGGATCAGTTGAGAATACATAACGCAGACCGAAAATCAGTGTTGCTCAATCTAGGCGGCGGTGTCATTGGAGATATGGGTGGTTTTTGTGCAGCCAGCTATAAAAGAGGCATTCCGTTTATCCAAATACCCACCAGTTTACTAGCCATGGTAGACGCTTCTGTGGGCGGCAAACTGGGCATTGATATGTTCGGTCTAAAAAACATGGTTGGTTTATTTAAAAATCCATCAGCCGTGTTTATCCACACCGCTTTTTTAAAAACCTTAGATCCTCAAGAACTCCGAAGTGGATTTGCAGAAATAATTAAACATGGTTTGATCGCTGATAGCACTTATTGGGAAATCATAAAGCGTATACGGACACTAGAAAACCCCATCGAATGGGCAAGCCTTATTTCTCGAAGCATCCAAATAAAATCTAGCATCGTAGAAAAAGACCCAAACGAACAAGGGCTAAGGAAAATTCTCAACTTTGGTCACACTTTAGGACATGCTATAGAAAGTCATTTCTTAGGTTCGGACCAGCATTTATTGCACGGTGAAGCCATTGCGGTGGGCATGCTGCTTGAAGCCAGATTAGCCTACCAAAAAGGTTTAATATCCATGCTTAGCTTTGACGAAATATATGAGTATATCTGCACGTTATATACAGATACAATCATAGAACTTCCATCGTTGGATCGACTGGTCGAGGCTTTAAATAATGATAAGAAAAACGAACAAAACCAACTAGCATTTTCTCTCTTGGAAGATATAGGAAGTTGTGCTTATAATGTTTTTGTCAGTCTCGATGAGTTAGCTCTGCTCATGGAATGGTACAAAGGCCATCAATCTAATCTTAATCAATAAAAAACATACCACTAGTTATTTTATAATGGTTTGGCTGCTTGTGGCTACAATTCAAGCACTTTATTTTCCACTGTTAGCCGATGAGGCTTACTATTGGGAGTATTCCAGACAGCTCGCCTTTGGTTACTTTGATCATCCACCCATGATTGCATGGCTGATAGCTCTTGGATCTAGTATCTATAAAAGTGCATTGACCATTCGTATATTGCCGATGGTGTGCGTCGCAATGAGTATTCTATTACTCAGGACTATGGTGCGTATTTCAGAAACCAGTTTTTGGATACTTATAGCGAGTATTCCACTACTGCAAATAATGAGTTGCCTTGCCTTACCAGATGCGCCACTTCTCTTAACGACTGTGCTTTATTTTTTAGGTTTAAGACTATTTATTCGCACTAAGAATCTCAAAAACAGTCTTATACTTTCTTTATGCATTGCTTGTATGATGTACAGCAAATATCACGGCATTTTATTAATAGCTTGTACTATTTTAGCCCATCCTTCCCTTTTAAAATCCAAGTATTTTTATGCTTCTTTTGCAGGAAGCATTTTGTTAATGAGTCCTCATATCTATTGGCAATTTGTTCAAGATTTTCCTTCGTTTAAATACCATTTATTTGAGCGCCATGAAGTTTCATCCAAGTCTAATTTTTTAGCTTTTTTAGCTAGTCAACTATTGGTGCTAGGTCCGCTTATTTTGATCTATTTTATGGGTTTTAAACACATTAATTGGACAGATATTTGGGAGCGAATTTTACACTTTTGCACCTTGGGAGTTTTACTTGTATTTAGTATTAATGCTTTGACTTCTTGGTCTGAGTCACACTGGACGCTAATTATATATATACCTATCTTGCTGGCTCTCCCAGAACGGTATACACTTCCTTTATGGTTAAAATACGGCCTGGTTTCTTGGTCCATTTGTATAGTAATCTTGCGTATGGTCATCAGTTTATCCTTATTGCCATTGGATGGGTTACCCTCAAAATTAAAAGCGCATTATCAAAAAAACCAACATTGGGCAAACACCATACAAAGGGAAGCCTCAGGACGTAGACCAGTTTTTATGAATAGCTATCCCGACGCAGCCTTGTTTAATTATTATACGGATAAGCAAGCTTATGCGTGGAATGATTTTTATGGCCGAAATAATCTATATAACATCTGGTTATCAAATCAAAATCTACAAGCAGAAAATGTATTCCTAATTCCTTATCAAGGCTTTATTTCTAAGGAGCAATACTATTATAATGGCAAAGCCTATCCTTGCATCAGGTATGATGAATTTAAACTATTTCCTTCTGTTCAATGTGAAATTATCCGAGGTAAAGTAGATAAACTAAATTTAGACGCTACTATTGAAGTATCAGGATTAACAGAGCTAGCTTTAAGTACAAATCAGCACAGCATTGTACTCATAAGTTATGACAATGAGGCTAACATCTTACAGTCACAAGAAATACAGCGTCTGCAAGATTTACATATAAATAAACCTTTAGATTGCAGCTTAGTTTTACCTGAAAAGACGACGAAAATATCTCTCGGCATCAAACAAAAAAGTCTACCTCCATCTAAAAGAGGCAGGCTTTATAAGCTTGCTGATTTTAGTCGATGATATGGAATCATCGACCAAAAAATTTATTTTGATTCGATCACATCGGCTTCGAAAAATATTTCTACAACTATAGGGTCAGTATTGGCAATGATATCTACTGTCTTTTCTACAGTTCCCAAATAATCTGTACTATCGAAGGCTACGATAATTTCACCAGTTTCCCCTGGTTTTATAACACCTCTTGTCCATTCTAATTCTGTGCATTTACAAGCCGTTACTAACTCAATTTCTAGGTCGGCCTCGCCTACATTTTCGAATTCGTATAACATCCGAGTGACTTTACCCTTTTCGACAGAACCTAAATTTAGTCTGTCATCCTTAAATTTCATTATAGGGTTTCCTTGATTTAAATCTTGAAACAACCAGTTTGGAAATACTTTGTAAGACTGCCTTCCACTACCAGCATTACTATTAACAGGTCTAGTAATCTCGATGGTAGTTGGCCCTTCTATTATTTTAAATTCTGTACGTCTATTTACACGGTGTTGTTCATCCGAACACAATTCTCCGTTGACACAATGATTAATGATGCTCTTTTCTCCATACCCTTTAGCTACAATTCTGTTTGGATCTAAGCCACGAGCAACTAACCAATCTTTCGCTGAGTCTGCTCTTCTTTGTGATAGTTTTTCATTGTAGCGGTCTTTACCTCTAGAATCAGTATGTGAAGAAAGTTCGATTTTCATGGTCGGATACTTATCCATTAAACCTTCGATAAGTATTAAATCTTTTTCTGCATCTAATAATATCTTATCGTCATCATAATCATAGTAGATATTGTTCATCCGTATAGGCTGATTGATGGTCACAACCTCGACTACTTCTTTCGGCTTCTCTGGCTCCTTAGGTACCGGTTTAGCTTCTAAGGTAACCGAACGATCCACAGTGAAATCATCGATAATTCCGAAGGTGTTAAACTCTAGAGAATCTGGAAAATATCCATCTCTTGTAAATACAACCTTGTACTTATGATCTTGATCCAGTAAAAAGTTAAATGAGTTTGTCGTCGTTTCTGTTTTTTTATCAATGTTGTTTTCTACAGCTGATAAGTCTGTTAATGTAACGGTTGCTCCGTTTAAAGGTCCATTTTCATCATTGACCAATGCTTGTAAATCAATAACTAAATCTCTCACATTGATGAAGAACACATCATCGCAACATGTTTCACTCTCAATTTTACGTTTGCTATCATATGCTCTATTAGAGACAAGATATCCTCTATTGCCTCCTTTTGAGAAAGACAAGTACATGTCATCTACAGCCGAATTAAAATTCTTTCCCATATTCATAGCTTCACTCCATGATACACCATCCCAAGTAGATTTAAATATATCATATCCGCCTATCGTCGGTCTACCATCGGTACTATAATATAAAGTTCCATCTTGATAAAAAGGAGTAATCTCGTCTCCAGCAGTATTTATAGCTTCGCCCATATTTGTCGGTGTACTAAAATTACCATCACCTTTTATGTTAGAATAGTATAGGTCAAATCCTCCGTAGCCACCTTCCATATCAGAAGAGAAAATGAGAACTTTATTTCCATACAACTCGCCTACACAAGGGTTTTTAGCTATCCAATCGCCATTAACAGTCTCTAATTCTAAAGCTGGCTTCCAGCCATCATCTTTAGCATAACTGACGTATAATTTTGACGAAGTTAGATCAACTCCTTCGATCAAAGATCGGGTAAAATACATTTCTTGGCCGTCGGGAGAAAAAGCAGGGTTAGAAGTATGATAATCTTCACGGTTTATAGACTTGTTTAGTGCTTTGGGTTTAGAAAATTTACCATCCGTTTGTGTAGAAGTATAAATCTTCATTTGATAATCACTTTCTATCTCACTAAAATCTAACTTTTTATTAGTTTTAAAGGTAGAATAGTAAACCGTACCATCTGTGTATTCTATGGGTCTAGACTCTGCTCCAGCATAATTAAGATTCCCACCAGCCGGCTTGATTTCGACCTCCACATTTTCTGCAAGGTTGTTATAACTATTTATTCCTTCCACCTCATTTACGGCAATCATTTTTGCTTCTTCATCTTCTGTAAAGGACAGAAATAAGGCAAATTGCTCCAATGCTGCCGCATAGTTTCCTGTTCTTTTCAGATTCATTGCGTAAGGCAATCGCAAATCCATATACTCATTATCCTTTTCCCTTTTAAATAGGCGCTCATACCATTTAATAGCTTTATCATAGTTTCTAAGCTTGTACTGCAAATCACAAACGACGGGCACTAAGTCATAATTCCTTTCTTCTTTGTATGCTTTTTCATACCATTCAGAAGCATTGTAATAGTCACCTTTATCATAACACTCGGCTGCAGTTTCGAGCATTTGGGCCAGGGTGTTTGTTTTTACTGGCTGAGCCTGTAAAGCCACGGATGCCAAGCAAACAAAGAAAAATATATTAATGGATGCGTTTTTTATCATTATCATTCGTTTAGAATAATTCATTTAAATATTACAATCTAGGACATAACATCACTGGAGAAACTTTTGGTTTCTTGTGAATAAAAATAATTTTCGAAACGCCTAATTCTATCGCCCCAAAACCATTAGCCGTACTCGCCACTCTCGCCATATTAAAGTCAGCTGCTAAACCAAATCTCCAAAGATTCCAATCAATACCAGTCAAAATCATCAAATCCTGAGAGTTATTAGCCGTTCTCAATCCGAGACCACTATTTAAATAGATATCTTTTCCTTTTTGTAATTGGTATGAAATCATTCCACTCAGTGCTAGGTATCGACTCGCTGCTCCTTCTCTACTAAATAAGATTCCAGGGATAAGAGTGGTACGTTTATTAATGTCAGAATAAAACTTGATAAACGCGGTAAATTCTGGGTCTAATCTTTCTAGGTTTTGATTTTCAATACCAATTCTAGGTCTGATGACTTGCTTCATAGACAAACCCATACGCACATCTGCATTTCTTCCAGCTGGAGCGGTATACACCACACCTAAACCATAATCACTGACATTATTAGATACTCTTCCTGTAGTTGGGTCTGCATTATCAAAAAAGTTATTAATAATTCCATTACCTCCACCCAATAAAAGGTTTTCGTCTACAAAATCATTTCGATTTCTATTGCTAAAACTATTGCCGATATTTCCAAAAGCAAGACCTATAGACAACACCTGATGTTTTTTCTTATGCAAAGAAATGTGGTAGGCCGCACTCGCCGTATATTCAGACCGCACAAAACCAGTAATACCTGCCCCTAATCGAGCTATATTTATTCCTACAGAAGTCCAATCTTGCTCTCTAAATGCAATATCAATGTTGTAATCTACGGATGCATTAAGCGATCTGTATTCATCTCCATTAGAAGTCACTCGGTTATCTTGATCTCGTAGGACAGCGCTTCCTCGCAGTGTTCCATAAAAAGATCCCGTAAGTGCTGGGTTAATTCCCATGGGAGTTAAGTAATCTTGTGTAAAATGGACTAGTTGTGCCTCTGAAGCAAAAAAAGATAACATTAAACCGACTACGAATAAGTAACGTTTTATCATAATAGTATCTTAGTTGTAATTTTTGTACCCGAAAGATAAAGCTATTTTTTCATTTGAATAATATCTGTCATATAATAAGCAATGTTAAAGCTTCTCTTATTGTTTTGGCGACGTTCTTTACCTTAACGGCTAAGGCAAATGTAGATTATATACAGTCAACTAAAAGTAGCGTACTGGACTCTAGCCAATTAAACAAACCAAGGTTTTACACCTTGCTCACAGGCACGGTGGTTACTGGTTCTGCCTTAAGCTATGGATTGTATAATAGCTGGTACAAGCAATATCCGAGAAGTGCTTTTCATTTGTTCAATGATGCTCAAGAATGGAACCAAATGGATAAATATGGTCATATTTATTCTGCCTATAATCAAGCCGACGTTTATTACCAATTGCTTAAATGGTCGGGATTAAATAAGTCAAAATCTATCTGGGGCGGTATGATAGCTGGAAGCACTATTCAAGGTGTCATCGAAATCTTCGATGGTTTTTCTGAACAGTGGGGGTTTTCGGTCTGGGATGCAGGATGTAATGTTTTAGGGGTAGCGGCTTTTGGCGCTCAGCAATATTTTTGGGACGAACAAAAAATAAGGTTAAAAGTATACTCTTTTAAGCGATCTTATACTCAGGATCCATTGATCTCAGAAACTGGGAGTTCTATGGATTACCAAGATCGAATTAATGATTTGTACGGAGAAGCTTATTTAACGCGATTTTTAAAAGATTACAATGCACAATCCTTGTGGCTTTCTTTCAATGTTGCTTCTTGTTTAAACACTACGAAAGTCCCAGAATGGCTGAATGTAGCGATTGGTTTTGGGTCAGAAAATCTTCTAGGCGGATTTACGAATCATTGGACTCATGATGGTGAGGTATTTAATGCGCAAGACAGGCACAGATATAGACAATATTTCCTATCCCTTGATATTGATTTTGATCGGATACAAACTAATCAAGTCTGGCTTAAACCCATCCTTTCTGGCTTAAATTTATTAAAAATGCCGGCACCGACCTTGGAATATAACAGCAATAAGGAGTGGCATTTGCATTTTATCCTATTGCGATAATACTTTTCAATCTCATTAAATAACATTGAAACTATTAAAAGATTGAGAACATTACTTTTTAAGTATTCTTAAAAAAGAGCTAATTAAATCAATTGTGTTTGCCTAATGCAGTTGCTGTGATTACTTTTGAAACAGATGCCGCTCTTATTTGACTTGATGGCTTTATAGGGATTTTATTCTTTACATCTGAATAACCAAATGCTTTTGAATATATCATTTCCTGAGATTCACTTACCGATACAGAAATACCTGCGACCTTTGTCTTTTCCAACAAACCGCTAATTATGGCATCAACAAGATTAAAATTGTTTTCAATTATTGAGTTTGTATTTGTTGGAATATTTGATGGAGGAGAATATTGTAACATAATAATGATGGTCAGACTTTTCATTGGTGTGTTCTTTATTATGATTTGTTTTGTGGTATTTTCCCTTTGTTATTCCAACTTATCTAATTGGCTATTAAGGATTATATTGTCTAGCTTCTTTAAGAAAACGATCAAATATCCTTTTTTCAGCTGAGCTTACATCTAGTTCATTTTCTTTATCCTTTAATAGACGATTCCTCTTGCAAGATATTATTTACATTCTCATGAAAATCCCGAGTCAATTTTTTGTGAAAAAAAGGATATAATCTTCTATCTCGAAACCGTTTTCCACTCTTAAAATAGCTGGTATGGATGATTTTTGTAGAATGATCGTCAAGAGGATAAAATTTAATTTGTTGGACACCTAAAGACTTATTTCCTTCTACATAACTAAATGCTATAAGTCGTTCTGTATGGTCTATAGAAATTATTTCAAAAGCTACAGCCATATTCAAAAGGCCGAGGAGCATTTTTAAATTCAAATAATAGATTTGTCCAGTTGCAGTTTGTTCGATACAATCCTCCTCATAGTAAATTTTGTCGGGAGATTTTTGAAGCATTAAGCCTTTGGTGCTCTTTCTATTATTCCATAGTGTTGATGGATCAGTGCTCACATAATTCCCCCAGACTTGCATCAAGCTATTGTTCACTTCAAATGTCATCACATCTTTATAATATTCTGACAAATCGTCTCCATCATTCCAAGAGGCTTTAACCGATTCTATCTTATTTCCTCCTTGTTTTAATTGACGTTTTACATACTTTCTTACAGACCTTTGTTCGATCTTCTCTAATTGAATATCGCTTAAGCTTAGCTGAGCAATCATATTGCTTGGCCTCAACAACAATAAACACAAAAGGATACTAAATGAATATTTAATCACAACTTTAAAATTAACCTTTACTAAGGTATAGAATGCATTTGACAACTCTTGTACTCCATGACGAATGATCATATCGATCGTCTCTTCGAGGGACGAAGAGATATGACCTGATATATGGTAGCTTTCGTTTTTATTTTTCAGTCCACTCAATAAATTTCTTAAAGTACTCGCTCCATCGATTAACTTCCTCTTCTCCTTTTTTCTGGTTGTAACTATGATCACAGTCTATACAAACTTCAAATGTTAAATTCTTTTTCCTCTTTTCCATAAACTGAACAGGAATCAGGTAAGCTGTTTCAATTGGCGTACTTTCATCTTTTGATGCGAAAAGCGCAAAAATAGGAATGTCAATATCTAAAAGATATGCAATCGGTGGTCTTTCATAGGATGACCATCTCTTATTTGTGTAACCTATATGATCTACTTCTGTAGAATTTGGATTTAGTATCACATTTTGGTACCATTGCAGCACTCCCATTATATTCTCATGGGCAATTGAATCTGTGATTTGCCCCTTCAAGGCCTCCAATCTATTAAACAGTGAAAATTCATAGAAATTATTGAGAACATTTCCAGACCAAAATCCTAGATGTGTTATTTGCTTATTTCTCAAAGCCAATGGTGCCGCAATCGTTGCACCTTCAGAATGTCCGTAAACTATAATTTTTTCAGACTTTGATAAATGGTTTTCTATAATGTGTTTGATCGATTTGTCAATTTGATTTACTCGATATTCTTGATAGTCGTTTTGATAAAATTTGGTGCTAACATTCTCCACATCCGATTCAAGAAAAATACCCTCTCTACCTGGTTTAGGGATTATTGCCCATGTGTAATTTGAGTCTAAACGCTCATAATCATCACCAAACCATCTATAATATACGGGTTCTTCATTTTCAATTTTATAACTGAAGATTGGGTTGAATCCAGTTCCTTGAATATATAAAACCAAATTTTCTGGTTTAGCCTCATAATTTTTTAAATAATAGCTTATTGTATCTGCTCCATCAATAAATTGCTCTTCAATAAAATTAAACTTCTTCAATGCATTTTCGAGGTGCTCTAGATTGGTTTGTGCATATGTAGAAAGTGATAAAAGCAAGATTAATTTACAGACTAATAATTTCATGTAGTTTTTGATTTTAAGCAAAAGTTTACATTTATTAATTTAATAAAATTAGTTTAATCGACAAGCCGTCTCACAATTTCGATATTGAGGCAATTCACTTTACAATTCTTGAGCTAATTTCTCTTCAAATTCAATTATATGTTTCTTCTTTGTTTTTGTCCAGAACATTTTTCATGCTAAATGAGTGGTAACGGATTTGCGATGTGGAGCGGACGACTGAAGGGAGTTTGATCTCATCATCGCTTGTTAAAGCCAGTTTATCTATTTCTTCCTAAGCTTATCCATAACATCATAGTCACAGTCTCCAATTTCTGGTTCTCCTACCTTAAAACCTAAAGTTTTACTTGCGATTGCTTTAATTTCCCTTTTCCATTCCTCCCATTCGACAGCATCAATATATGCAGAAAAATGAAGGCCGGACGGCTCATGGTAACAACTGATGTATTTTTCACTTTTGTCAGTTTTATAACTATACCAATATCCTGAATCATTTCCAAAGCCTCCAGAGCCTAACCATCCATCCATTTGTGCAAATATTTGCAGTAATTGCTTTTGAATATGCTCAGGGAAATCATATTTAATATTTAAGTTAATCTGAAAGAACTCCATTTATTCTAAGTTTAATCCTATGTTCAAATCTGTTCTTTTAGGTTCGTATATAGTTTCAATCGGTATTTCAAGGTGTTTTACTTGCTGGTGTTCAAGGTAGATTCTTTGTTTAGCCACAAATCTTGTTATGTCAGATATTTCAAGAATCATCCTATCATTGAATTTTCGTAACATTTCGCCCTTAATTCCTATTTGAATTGCTTTTCTGTCTTTTTTATTTCCATAAGGATCATGATTCGGATCCCATTGTAATCTTACTTCGCTGGCGATTAATTCTTTCTTCCATTCTACTTCGCTTTTGTGATAGCCTCTTTTGAAAGATGATATTGTAGCATTACTTAGTAATTCTTCCCATCCTTCATTTGTAATTCGTATTGCGAGTATTCTTTCTTGATCTACCTTAGTAGCCCAACCACTTCTATACATCATCCACAAGTAGTTTGGCTTAATCCACGTCATTCTATTAAAGCTAAAATTAGCTCCTCCGAATTTATTGTTTTCAGTTGCAAAGTTTGCTATTGAAGGTTTGTATGCCTGATAAACTACTATTGAATCGGTGAATTGGTAAGCGGACAAACAATTTCCGTATTGCGGAAGCAACTTCTCTGATTCAGAGTAATATTGCAATTTAATCCTATCTATATGTCTTGGAGAGGATTGAATCATCCTTAATTTTCTTGTTATTTCCTTGTCCCAATCAGTAATTCTTTTCTGGGCAAATTCTTTTATTAGAGGGTCATTTGAGTTCGTTAAATCAAGGAGTAATTCTCTTGCCTCTTGAGTTCCAATATCAGCTAAAGCCCAAGTTAATTTTCTTGTGACAGGTTTGTAATCGAACTCTGGAATTTTTGAATTTGTAATTTGATCATAAATGAATTTTGCAGTTGATGGATGTCTTCTTTCTTGAAAACTTGAAGCTATCCAATCGTGCAGGCTATGCCATTCTTCTCGAAACAGCCATTTTTCAATTTCGATTTCATCTAATTCAGAAAGCTGTGGTTTGGGTTTAGTATAGAATTCTTCGATTATCCTATGATTGTTGGATTTATATATCTTTTGATATTCGCCGAATACTTCAAGTCCTTTATTATGCCATAAATCATCTCCAACTTCTCCCAATTCAATTTCTCCTATTTTTACTCCAAGGATTTCTGTTGCTACATTCTTAATATTAAGAAGCCATTGTTGCCATTCATCATCATCCATTCTTCCATAGAAACATAATCCAGCTGGTTCAACTGAAGAAGAAATATATTTCCCTTCATCGTTCATATTAAACCATCTATTTGTACCCTCAATCCAACCGTCAGTTTTTGAGAAAATCACATTAATTCGATAATCCCACACTGGCCAGTCATATCGAATATTTAAATTTGCTGATTGAATATTCATTTTTATGTTCGTTCTAATTGGTGGTAACAATATATAATAATTAGTAAATCTTTAGTCGAAGGTCTTTAGATGAATAAAAGCTGTTTCCTCTAGGAAAGGAATAGAATGTCAACTTCTCTTGGCTATCTGAGCCAGCCGCTCATAAAACTCGATTCCATACTTTCTCACTATTGCATCTTTTGCAAAAGAATAAAGCGGTGTGGATTCCTTATCCCCTTTTTTTAGGGCAGGAGCACATATATCCCAAACATCATAATACATGTTTTGAAATCCAGTTTGTGGGTTTGTCTCTATACGTATCGGATACAAATGACAGGAAATAGGTTTATGAAAAGAGATGGTTTTCTCCCGAAATAATTTTTCGAACAAACACCAAGAAATACCAGAATCATCATTGAACAAAAAAACACATGCCCCACTACTCTTCAATGCTGTTCCTTGCTTTTTCATGCCGTCATAATAAGGTGCTATTCCTTGTTTGTCTATAGCCTCTAAGGATTCTTTAGAAAGATAGTCACGGAGTATAGGCATTAATGCTTCAATAGTGCTTATTTCTTCTTCCTCTAAAGGTGCGCCAAAATCACCTGCTGAACAGCAAGCTCCTTTACATGCATCTAAGTCACAGGCAAAAGATTTTTGGGCAATGTCGTCTGTAATCAAAACTTCTTCTATGAGTATCAAACTTTTTCTCTGATTTTGTGATTATAGTTACTGTGCTATTATTATTTCAAAATAAGCACTTTAATTGATATATTCGTGCGAACAAATTTCAAAATTAAGGACATATCTCTCAATGGATAGATTAAAGCAAAAATTCTACGATAAAGCTAGCGCACTTAAAGTAGAAATAAAATCCCTATTAAAAGAACATGGAGCTAAAACTGTGGGTGAAGTAACACTCAAACAAGTTTTTGGGGGTGCTCGAGGCGTTAAAACGATGACATGGGAAACTTCTGCCCTAGATCCCAATGAGGGAATCAGGTTTAGAGGATACACCATACCTGAATTAAGAGCAGCATTGCCAAAATGGAAAAATGGAAAAGAACCTTTACCTGAGGGTCTTTTTTGGTTAATGCTTGTTGACGAAATGCCAACACAAGAAGATGTAGAATGGTTAGCTGACGAATGGGAGAAAAGATCCACTATTCCAGCTCATACTTATGCCGTATTAGAAGCACTACCTGCAGACACTCACCCTATGACGCAGTTTACAATGGGAATTGCCAGTATGAACTATGACAGTGTTTTTGCTAAACGCTACAGTGAAGGCATGAAAAAAGCAGATTACTGGGATGCAACCTATGAAGATGCTATGAATTTAATAGCAAGACTTCCAAAGTTAGCCGCCTACATATACAGGAAAGTATATCATAATGGTGAGCACATTGAAGCAGATACAAGCCTTGACTGGGCTGGGAATTATGCGCACATGTTAGGCATGAACGATGATGATTTCACCAGCTTAATGCGTTTATACTTAACCATACATGCTGATCATGAAGGTGGTAATGCTTCTGCACATACCGCACACTTGATTAACTCGACCCTTGCTGATGTATACTTATCTTACTCAGGAGCCATGGACTCCTTAGCAGGGCCTTTACATGGATTAGCTAATCAAGAGGTGATTAAATGGATTTTTGAAATGACCAAACAATTGGGCACAACTAAACCAAGTAAGGAACAAATCGCTCAATACGTACAAGATACGTTAGATTCTGGTAGAGTTATTCCTGGATATGGGCACGCAGTTTTAAGAAAACCTGATCCAAGATTTACCGCACAAAAAACGTTTGCAGAAGAATACATTCAAGATGATGATTATGTAAATATTGTCTGGAATTTATTTGAAGTAGTGCCGCCGATATTGGACGGATTAGGAAAAGTAAAAAACCCGTGGCCAAATGTAGATGCTCACTCTGGTGCATTATTAGTACATTATGGTTTAAAAGAGTATGGATATTACACTGTTTTATTTGGTGTTTCAAGGGCGCTAGGTGTTATGGCAGCAAGCTGCTGGTCAAGAGCTTTAGGTTTACCTTTGGAAAGACCAAAATCAGTAACTTCCAAATGGGTAAAAGAATTTATTTCGGCTAGTTAATCGACAAAACAATGACAAACTTAGAAACTTTAAAATATACAGAAGACCACGAATGGGTGGCTATCGATGGTGATATTGCTACAGTAGGCATTACTGCGTTTGCTCAAGGTGAATTGGGAGAAATCGTGTATGTAGAAGTGGAAACAGTAGGCGAAACCATAGCTAAAGCGGAAATCTTTGGCACTGTAGAAGCAGTAAAAACAACTTCTGATTTATTTATGCCTATAAGCGGTGAAGTAATCGAATTCAATAAGGCTTTAGATGAAAACGAAGACGATAACCCTGGGTTGATCAATGAATCACCATTCGATGAAGGTTGGATTATTAAAATTAAAATGGCAGACACTTCGGAGCTAGACGATTTATTAGATCACGAGGCTTATCAAAAATTAGTTTCGTAATTTTTTTAATTCGATACACCAAAACTAAATCATCCTGCATCTTAAGCATATAGGAACTGGAATACGATGGTTTTTCTTCGCTTCTTGCTTATTAGTAATTACAGTGGGAAGTTTAGTTTCTGTTTCGAAGGTCGAAGTACTCGTTTTTAATGGAGTGGACAAAATAAGTCATTTAGCAGCTTATTGTGCTTTAAGTTTCACTCTGTTCTTTGCTCTCGAAAAACAAATATTGTCCAAGCTAAATGTAGTCATCATTATTTTCGGACTTTCTTTTTATGGCTTTTTTATAGAAATATTGCAAAAGTACATGACTGAATCCCGAATTTTTGATATTTTGGACATTGTTGCAAATACAGCAGGTGTTCTACTGGGATACTTGTTTTTTTTAGCATTAAAAATTAAATCCTATGAATGATATTTCCTTTACAGGAATGAGCACATTTTTAGTTGTTCTTTTACTAGTAGCTTTGATAGTGGGGCTAATACTCTACTTCAGGTTTACTTACAGCAAAAAATCACAAACGACAGACAGGTTTGCAGGTAAAGAATGGAGTTCTCCACTTACTGCAAGAAACAAATACCCTGATGTTAATCCATTGAGAGAATCTACAAACATGTGGTTAGTCGGATCGGCTACTGCTTTGTTGCTGACCATATTTTCTTTTGCTTGGACAAGCTATGATGCGCCAGTTTTTATTCCTGATGGTGCATTAGAAATGGATGAAGAGATAGAAATAGAGCCGCCAAGAACGGCTGAGCCACCGCCGCCTCCACCTCCGCCGCCGCCACCGATTATTGAAGAGATTCCTGAAGAAGAAATCGAAGAAGAAGAGGTGATCGAATTCGAAGATATGGATGTGGAAGAAGATGATGTAGTGGAAGAAGTTGTAGAAGTGGAAGAAGAAGCACCGCCTCCACCTCCACCGCCGCCGCCGCCACCACCTCAAGAAGAGGAGATATTTAAAGTGGTAGAGCAAATGCCTAGATTTCCGGGTTGCGAAAACGAAGCTGGAGATGATAAGGCTAAGGAAGAATGTGCAAAAGGTAAAATGCTTCAGTACATTTATAAAAACTTAAAATATCCAGCTATTGCAAGAGAAAACGGTGTAGAAGGAATGTGTGTTCTGCAGTTTGTTGTCGATAAAGATGGTGGAGTAAAAGATGTTAATATCGTAAGAGATATCGGAGCTGGATGCGGAGATGCTGCTGCTAAAGTTGTCAATGGCATGAATAACCTTCCTTCTAAATGGACACCTGGGAAGCAAAGAGGAAGACCAGTAAAGGTACTATATACACTTCCTGTTAAATTTAAACTAGAAGGTTAATCAAACCTTACTAAAATATTTAAAAGCCTGTAACTCTGTTGCAGGCTTTTTTGTTAGTGATTAAAAGTTATAAAACTTCAGCAGTAAAAAGTCTTTATGATATTTCCGATAGGCGACGATAATATACAAGGCGGTCACAAGCCGATGCTCACCTACACTTTTTTAGCGATGAACATTATGGTTTTCCTTGCAGAAATGTTTGTATTTAATGCCAACATTGATCAATTTTTTGATGATTTTGCTGTAGTTCCTGCTGAAATTCTGCGGGGTGAAGACATGCACACATTATTAACTTCTATGTTTTTACATGGCGGAGTCATGCACCTGGCAGGTAATATGTTGTTTTTGTGGGTTTTTGCCGATAATATTGAAGCCATCATAGGTCCTGCTAAATTTCTGTTGTTTTATTTAGCGGGTGGCATAGTGGGGAGTTTAGTGCATATAGCCTTCAATCTAGGATCTGTTATACCCAGTTTAGGTGCTAGTGGTGCCATTTCTGCTGTTTTAGGAGCCTATTTAATTATGTTTCCAAAATCACGAATAAAGGTTTTATTTTTTATAAAAATCATCTATGTATCTGCCTTGATGTTCCTTGGATTCTGGATACTTCAGCAACTCTTTTCCGGCTTTGCTTCAATAGGTCCTGAAACGGCTCAAACTGGTGGTACGGCATGGTGGGCTCATATTGGAGGCTTTGCTTTTGGCTTAGTTTGTGGCATCTATTTTAGAAAGTCAAATTTTTCGTACAAAACCTTAGTCTAAGCTATTATCGATATTTCATTGTATTAAAAAAACCAATGGAAGAATACTCAAAAAATAATACTTGACATACACCTAAAGTTGAATCTGGTGAATCTTAGAACTATACAATCTAAGATTATGAGAAACAACAACAAACAAACATCCGTTTTTATCAGTCAAAAACGTGAAGAGAGAAAAAACAAACCTCTTTATCATCGCACTAAATTCTGGCTCATCGGTCTTTCATTTTCGCTATTGTTTACTTTGGTGCTTATGAGCTGGACTACTGAAGCCATACCCATTAATTATACAGTGGCTCCAATGATGGAAAATGATTTTAACTATGAAGTACAAAAAAGAATCGTCATAAAGGACAAGCCAGTAGCCCCTAAACCTCCTTTAGCTAAAATACTTCCACCTTCACCAGTGTACGAAATTAAAACAGTAGAAGATACGCCCATTGATTTTATTGATCCAGAAGTCAAACCTATGGAAATCGAGGATCAAGTCAATCCAAGTATAGACAGTTTTGTTACGGCTCCTCCTCTGCCTTTGCCTCCTGAACCCAAAATAGTTGATGATGAGATTTATGATTTTGTCAGTGAAATGCCACGGTTCCCTGGGTGCGAAGACTTAAATGTATCCAAAAGTGAGATTGACGCTTGTGCGAAATCAAAATTGATGGATTATATCTACAAAAACCTAAAATATCCCAGCATTGCACGTGAAAATAATATCCAAGGATATTGTGTCATCCAGTTTGTGGTTAATAAGAAAGGTTACATTGAACAAGCCAAAATAGTCAAAGATATAGGCGGAAATTGCGGAAAAGCATCTTTAAACACCGTACTAAATATGAACAGTCTATCCGAAAAATGGAGACCAGGTCGCCAAATGGGCCGAGATGTAAATGTATTATTTACACTTCCCATAAAATTTAGTCTTCAGTAATGTCAAAACAGTACGTTTATTCGCGTTTTTAGTTAATACTATCCCAAAGATTATTTATTTGAGGATAAGAAAACCAAAAGGCTATACATTTGCGTTACTATTTCGTGGGAATTAACAATTTCACACTATTTAATTTACAGATTTGACCCGATGAAGAGATCACTCGTACTGTTGTTTAGCTTTTTGTTTTGTGCTATGACTATGTTAGCCCAAGAATCGTCATTGGCCAACCAATACTATCGAGATGGAGAGTATGAAAAAGCTTCAAAATTGTACAAAAAGTTAGCTGAAAAAAACACCAATTCAGACTACTACTTTGATCAATACATCAAGACGCTGATCGCTTTAGAAGAATACGATAACGCAGAAAAAAGCATAAAAGCACAAATTAAAAAGTTTCCGCAAAAGGTTCAATTATATGTAACTTATGGTTCGTTATTAGAACAGCAAAACGACTACGAAAAAGCAGATAAGCAATACCTCAAAGCCATAAATAATTTACCGGCTGACGTGAGTATAATCAGCCGTTTAGGAAATGCTTATTCTGGAAACATAAAATATGATCTAGCTATACAAACGTTCGAAAAAGGAAGAAAGTTACTGAATAACGATAAGCTATTTAGTAAAAACTTGGCCAACGTTTATCGTCTGAAAGGAGACAAGACTAAAATGTTAGAAAATTATCTTGACGTGGTTGTCGACCCTAATGCGAAAATTAGCAGTATCCAGAGTAATCTACATAGAGAAATCAAAACCGAAGAAGAATTTACACTGCTAAAAACGGCTTTGTTTACTAGAATTCAAGACTATCCAGATAACACTAATTTCCCTGAACTGCTAGCATGGACCTACATTCAAAGCAAAGATTACAACAAAGCATTTAAACAAGTGAGATCTATAGATCGAACCATGAATGAAAACGGTACACGGGTGTATCAATTAGCTGCCTTAGCAGAGGACGATAAAGATTACGAAACAGCCATAGATGCGTATAATTTTTTAGTGGAAGATAAAGGTCCAGGATCGAGCTATTATGTGAATGCTAAACGATCAGTATTACGATGTAAACGTAAGCTTATTATGCAGGATTATAAACTGACGCCTGATGAGCTTACCAGTTTAGATAACGAATACAAAGTCTTTTTAGACGAATTTGGGATCAATTCGGCGACCGCTAAAATGACCCAAGAATATGCTGAATTTGTCGCTTTATATGCTAATGATATAAGCAGAGGAATAGAACTTTTAAACATCCTCATTAAAAATCGTGGACTCAAAAAGGATATTTTATCTAGCGTAAAAATAGACCTCGCTGATTATTATCTCATAGACGGGAATATATGGGAAGCTACCTTACTGTATTCTCAAGTCGACAAAGATCACCAAGAAGAATATATCGGCGAGCTAGCCAGATTTAAAAATGCAAAGTTTTCTTACTTCACCGGAGATTTTGAATGGGCTCAAGCTCAATTTGATATTTTAAAAACAGCAACTTCAAGACTAATTTCTAACGACGCCATAGATATGTCTGTATTTATCATGGATAATTTAGGATTAGATACTACAGCCGTCCCGTTATCTATGTTTGCTGGTGCAGAACTATTAGCCTACCAACATCAATTTGATGCGGCATTGGACAAACTCGACTCCATACTCATTTTGTTTCCCGATCATGGCTTAAAAGACGATATTTTATACACGCAAGCAGATATCTTTAAAGACACCAAAAATTATGATCAAGCGGTTAAAGCTTATGAAGAAATTATTGCAGAATATCCTGAAGAAATACGGGCCGATAATTCTATCTATAAGTTAGCCGAAATGTACGAAACGGTCATTCCTGATGTAGAGAAGGCTAAAACCCTTTACGAAAAACTATTTATTGATTACTCCAATAGCACCCTAGCAGTAGAAGCGCGAAAACGCTATCGAGTCTTACGAGGTGATGAAATCTGATAACAAAGTCGAAGCATAAAGTTCCTAATCTCAGCTAATACTTAAGCACCGGAGCATTCCATAATATGCAAGCTTAGCCATTAGAAGTCAATAGATACATTAAACTTCCAACTGCTTTTGCACGTCTTAATAATTCATGGCTATCTTTGTCGCAAAAAGTAATGCCAAAGATTGTATATAATGTTACCGTCAAGATCTTGGACGAAATTCTTATTGATTGGCTTCAATGGATGCAAGAAGTCCATATACCTGATGTAATGAACACTCAATGCTTTCTCAGCTATCAAATGAATAAAATTTTGCACGATGATGGCGATGGTGGCCACAGTTATGCCATCCAATATATTTGTGAAAGCATCGAAGAGTTAAATACTTACCAAGCTAAATTTGCTAAAAAACTACAAGAAGAACATGCTACTAGGTACAAAAACAAATATGTAGCATTCCGAACATTAATGGAAATTGTCAGCACTTCAAATGACTAGGGATTGAAGAATCGTCGAGCCCTCATTCTTTTATTTATAGCCAACATTATTTCAGGTGCTGCTCAAGGGATAAGTATGATAGCTGTTCCTTGGTATTTTGCCACAATAGAATCCATGCAATGGTTTGCCTATGCATACATTGCCGTAAATATTGTCAGCCTATTCTGGGTCCCATACGCTGGAAGTCTTGTCGATCGCTATGACCGTAAAAGGGTTTTCTTAGTGGTTAATTTGGCTACTGGGTTTTTAATGATTTCTATTGCATCTATAGGCTATTTTTACGGTGCACTTCATTGGACATTTATAGCAGCTGCCTTCTGTTTAACATTCCTTAATTACAATATTCACTATACGGCGCTATATGCTTTAGTACAAGAGATATCTGAGCAAAAATACTATAGTAGAATTAGTTCTTATTTAGAAATTCAAGGCCAATTTACTGCTATAATTGCTGGTGTTTTAGCTATTTTCCTGATTGAAGGTACTACCGATGGCTGGGTACGTATTTTCGGCTTTAGTTTTAACTTAGGAATCAATGTGAAAGCATGGCCAATCTATCAGATTTTTGGGATTGATGCTGCCAGTTATTTTATTTCGTTTTTATTTATTCTAGCCATGCGGTACACGTCGCTCATACCAAAGAAAATAGATACTAAAAGTCTGCTTACTCGTTTAAGCGGTGGGCTTAAATTCCTGAAAGAAAATACAGCTATTTTCTGGTTTGGCATTCTATCTTATATCGTTTTTCTAACGGTTTCCCTAGAAGGTTTTTATTTAGGAGCTCTCTATGTAAACAATCATTTAGAAGCTAATGCTGATGTTTATGCTACAAATGAGATGACCTATTCTTTAGGAGCATTAATCGCTGGTTTTATTATCCGGAAATTATTCAAATCCATAAATATTCCTTTGAGTATTCTGATCATGATGAGCATTACTGCTCTACAATTTGCTATACTTGCTCACACAAAATCAGAGTATATATTGTACTTTATGGCTTTCTTACTAGGACTCATGAATGCTGGCACCCGTATACAGCGTGTCACCTATTTATTTAGAACTATTCCGAATGATTTATTCGGCAGATCTACCAGTATATTTAAAATACTTAACATTCTATTTCGTATTCTTTTCTTAGGAATTTTTAGTCTTTCTTATTTCCTTAAGGATAACCATGTAATATATAGTTATGATATATTAACTTTGAGTTTAATTTTTGCAATCATTTTAATGATTAGAAAATATAAAAGCTTTAATCTTACTATAAAACCATAGCCATGCAATTTAAATTGACTGAAGAACAATTAGCTGTGCAAGAAGCAGCTCGAGATTTTGCTCAAAATGAACTAAAGCCAGGAGTCATAGAAAGAGATACACACATGACCTACCCTACAGAGCAAGTGAAAGCTATGGGTGAATTAGGTTTTTTAGGTATGATGACTGATCCAGCTTATGGCGGAGGAGGAATGGATACCTTATCTTATGTACTCGCAATGGAAGAATTATCGAAAGTGGATAACTCTTGCTCAGTTATAGTGTCAGTAAATAATAGCTTGGTTTGTTGGGGTTTAGAAAAATTTGGTACTGAAGCACAAAAACAAAAGTATCTAACTAAGCTTTGCACAGGTGAGTGGATAGGTGCGTTTTGCTTGAGTGAACCAGAGGCAGGAAGTGATGCTACGAGCCAACGAACTACTGCTGAAGATAAAGGTGATTATTATTTATTGAACGGAACTAAAAACTGGATTACTAATGGAGGATCATCCAAGGTTCATTTAGTTATTGCGCAAACTAATCCAGAATTAGGTCACCGAGGTATCAATGCATTTATTGTAGAAACGGATTGGGATGGTGTGACAGTGAGTGCAAAGGAAGATAAACTAGGTATCCGCTCCTCAGATACACATACCATTTTGTATAATGATGTAAAAGTGCCTAAAGAAAATAGGATTGGTGATGATGGATTCGGGTTTAAATTTGCTATGAAGGTCTTGTCCGGAGGTCGTATAGGTATAGCTGCTCAGGCATTAGGCATCGCGGCAGGAGCCTATGAATTAGCTGTAGCGTATGCGCAAGAAAGGACTGCCTTTGGTAAGCCAATTGCTCAGCATCAAGCCATAGCATTTAAGATAGCAGATATGGCCGCAGATATTGAAGCAGCAAGACTATTAGTCTATCGTGCTGCATGGCTTAAAGATCAGGGCTTAAATTTTGATCAGGCAAGTAGTATGGCTAAGCTTAAAGCATCTGATGCCGCTATGAAACACAGCGTTGAAGCCGTACAAATTCATGGTGGTTACGGATTTGTAAAAGAATACCATGTAGAACGTTTAATGCGTGATGCCAAGATTACTCAAATTTATGAAGGCACTTCTGAAATACAAAAAATCGTCATTTCAAGGAATATCTTTAAAGGCAATCAAATGTATTTATAAGCTACATTGAATCAAAGCATTACTATAGCTCGATTTGCTGGAATACCGGTAAAACTTCATTGGTCTATTATCTTATTACTTTGCTTTGTGTTGGGTTCTATTTTTAGAAGTAGTGAATCTCTTCAGCACTCCTTCTTTTTTGTATCCTATTTTGTGTTACTATTTGTTTGTGTTTTATTGCATGAATTTGGTCATGCCCTGGTAGCTAAAAGATATGGAATCTCTACCCGTGATATCATTTTAAGCCCTATTGGTGGCTTAGCTCGACTTGAATACATTCCTAAAATACCGATGCAAGAATTTTACATTGCTATTGGAGGTCCTTTGGTCAATGTCGTGCTCGTATTAATTTGTTTAATCTTTGTATGGATAAGAGCCATTCCGTTAAACTTCGATGTCGAGTATTTATTTCTGAACCCGTCGTTTGATTCGATGATTCAATTTCTTTTCTGGATGAATTTGACGCTTTTTGCATTTAATTTGATTCCTGCGTTTCCTATGGATGGTGGTCGGATACTAAGATCATTGCTGAGTGTAAAATGGGGTTTTGATACAGCCACTAGATGGGCGACCGCAGTAGGCAAATTATTAGCAGTAGGAATTTTCTTTTATGCTATTATAGACCAGCAGTATATTCTAACCATAATAACAGCCTTTGTTTTTATAACGGCAAATCGAGAATATCAAAATCTTCAAACTAAAAAACTATTGGAAACAACAAGTGCTGAAGCTATCGTTTATCCATCTTGGACTAAAATATATCTAGAAGACCCTTTGGAAAAACCTTTGAATATATTTAGTCAAGGAAGTGAACAAAGCTTTTTAGTCTTTGATGAAAATGATGTTTTAGTCGGTTCTTTACCTAGTTTGTTCCTTATGCAAGCAAAAAAAGAAAAACAACATCATCAAGCAGTGCACAGTATTGCAAGCTCCAAAGGAGTAAGCCTAAACCACAATATCAATTTGCACGATGTGTTTCATCAAATGAATACGCAAGGCCTAGGAGTCGTAGCCATCGTCAAAAATGACGAAATCATTGGTACTATAGACCGTAAAATATTTGGAGAATATGTAAAGGAGAAAACCAAGTTTTCTTGGTTTCATCTTTAGGTTTAAATACCTATTCTACTTTTTAATTTAGCTGTAAGATCTTCTGACTCATCGGCATGTAATAAAACGCCGGCACTAGAATCAAAAATAAAAGTATAACCTTCTTCTTTACCCATATTTTCTAGCTCTACTCTTACCTTGTCTAAAATAGGTGCATACAATTCTTCTCTCTTCAAAGCAATTTTTTGCTGAACTTCGATTTCAAATTGCTGAATCTTTTGTTGCTCTTGTGATAGACTTGCTTCTTTTTCTTGCATTTGGATTTGAGACAGTGTTCCTTGATTAGCTTCAGCAACATATGCTTGATATTTTGTTTCAAAGCTCGTTACCATCTGCTTTCCTTGCTCGATAAGTGTATTTTGAAAAGATAAAATTTCTTGATCCGCTGTTTTGATATCTGGGTGTTCTGCTAATACTTCTGTCGAACTAACATATCCAAATTTTTGCGCTTGCATAGCTTGGATAGAAACAAAACAAACCAGTAGTAAAGTGATTATATTTTTCATATTTGAATGATGTTTTTAGGTCTTATTATGGTTATTTCAAAATTAATAACGGCGCAAATGTACAAATAGATTGCCATTCGCAATATTTAACCTTTGATTAATATTTACTGTATAAAATGTTAATCCGGCTCGAATCCTAAAACGATATTAAACTGACCGAAAGACGAACCTGGCGTTTTATCAAATCCCCATCCGTAATCGAAGCCTAAAAGACCAAACATAGGCAAGAAAACCCGCAGTCCTCCCCCAGCTGATCGTTGTAAATCAAACGGATTAAAATTCTTAGCTCCTATCCAAGCATTACCACCTTGCACAAAGCCATGCACATAAATGGTAGACGACGGATTAAGCGATAAAGGATATCTCAGTTCTAAAGTAAATTTGTCAAAGATAGATGCTCCACCACCGCTATTTACTTCTATTTCATTGGCTTCGTACCCTCGCAAAGAAATGATATCCTTACCCGTAATACCTACATTTTGATTAGAAAGTCCATCACCTCCCAGCTCGAATCTTTCGAAAGGACTAATCCCTATGTCCTCATTATAATAACCTAAATAACCTATTTTAGCAGAGGCCATCAAGACTAGTTTATCTATGATATTGTAATACCATTCAGCATCAAATCTCCATTTATGATATTCGAGATATTCGAATTTTTTACCTAATTCTGCACTTCTGAATAATTCCTCTTGTTCTGCGGCAGTCGGTGGATCTGCAGGCCCTTTTTGTCTCGTCAAGGTTTCTAAAAGCTCAGCTTTTTCGGGGTCAGTTAGCTCTATTTCAGAATCTCTAAACAATGAATATGGCGGAGTCACTTGTATACTGAGTGACATTCTAGACCCTCTTCTCGGATAAATAGGTTCACTAATCGAGCTTCGAGTAAAGACTTGCCGTAAACTGAAGTTTTTAAAATTACCATTACTAATCGGTCTTGTAGAACCTTCCACAAAAAACTGACTAAACGTATATTCTTCGAGGTTAATCCATTCTAAGGTCATGGTTGTATTAGCTGAGAAAAAATCATCCGGCCATTCTAATTGTCTCCCCAAACCAGCAAAAGCTCGGGTTATACCTAGCTTACCAGATCCTAGACTTGATCGATCAAAGTCAGAATAGGATAATCCTACGGTTAAAGAGTTTGGTCGTTTACCAAACAACCATGGCTCGGTAAAGGAGCCATTGAATGATCTGAAGAAACGACTGTTTGACTGAGCTCTTAAAGAAAGCTTTTGTCCATCACCTTGAGGTACTGGGTTCCATTTTTTTCTATCCCACGCATTACCAATAGAGAAGTTATTAAACGTTACACCAAGGGTTCCGATTAATCCACTGAAACCACCATAACCTGCTGATAATTCTAGCTGATCTGAAGGCTGCTCCTCTAGGTTGTAGATAATATCTGCAGTCCCTCGTTCTTGATTTACTTGGGGTTGTATATCTATGGTTTCTGGGTTAAAATATCCAAGGTTAGACAATTCTCTTTGTGATCTGATGATATCTGACCGGCTAAATTTCTTACCTGGTAATGTCCTGATCGTCCTTCTAATTACATCTTCATGCGTACGATCATTTCCATAAATTTCTACTCTATCAATAGTAGCTTGTGGACCTTCATATATACGCATTTCGATATCAATAGAATCGTTTTCTACCGCTACCTCTACGGGTTGAATATCGAAAAACAAATACCCATCATCTAAGTACAATGAAGATATATCTCTACCATCTAAACTAAACCGTAATCGTTTCTCTAATAGCTCAGCATTATATACATCCCCTTTTACTATTCCAAACACATTCGCTAATTGTTCGCTCGTGTATTTAGAATTTCCTTTCCAGCTAATATCTCTATAATGGAAAACATTTCCTTCGTCAATAAAAATGTCTAAAACAATTTCATTATCGACATTCCTATACATGGAGTCTTTAACGATTTTCGCATTTTTAAACCCTTTCTTATTATAAAAGGCAATGACTGCATTTTTATCATTTTTGTATTCTTTTTTCAAGAACTTAGATCGTTTGTAAACCGTCCATTTTTTCTTAGTTTCCTTCATCTTCCAACGAATCTTCCAATCTTTGAAAGAATCGTTATTGTGGATATTTATTTTATCGATTTTTACACGATCTTTTCGGTCAATGTCGAGCAACAAGACTACAGCATTATCTTTATTCTTATCAGGCGATTCTTTAATATCTATGGTCATGTCTAGATAACCTTTATCGACATAGTATTCTCTAATTTTATACTTAACCAATTGCAGTCTGTCTTCAGTAACGATAGATCCTTTGTTGAGCACATCGCCTACAATATCGTTTAAATCATCATGATTTGTCTTTTTAGCTCCTTTGAAAGAGTGCTTCGAGTAGAGCGGTCTTTCTTTAAGGAATATTTCCAGAAAAATTAGATTGCCGGATACACTATCTTGAAGAATTTGTACGTCTTCGAATAATCTTAATTTCCATAAAGCTTTAATAGCTTTAGGAATTTTATCACCTGGAATTTCTATGGTGTTCCCTGCTTTTAAGCCTGTGATCGTTTTTATGGCATTTCGATCTCTAGTTTCTGCTCCTGTTACTATTACGCCACCTATCTCATAGGTTTGGGGAGAAGAGTAATCGTACACTTCGTCCGTCTGAGCTTGCACCCAAGAAGAGGTGACACTAAATACTAGTATTATGGCGAGGAATCTATTATACATTTTGGCTATTTTCATGCGGATGGCAAAAATAGGTATTTCACTTTATGACATAAAAGAAAACGAGGATTTATATCTAATGTTATGAATACTTTATGATTATTTGAAGGATATTGGCTATTTAGCCACTAATTGATCACTTGTTTTTCCAAAACGACGTTCCCTTTGTTGGAAATTAACTAAGGCTTCGTACAAATGGTTTTTTCTGAAGTCAGGCCAGTACACAGGACTAAAGTACAATTCGGTGTAAGCAAGTTGCCAGAGCAAATAATTACTTATTCTCATTTCACCAGATGTCCGTATCAGCAACTCTGGATCTGGCATATTTCGAGTTTCCAAAAAAGATGTAAATACGGATTCGTTGACATCCTCACTCTTTAAGATTCCTTGCTCTACCTGCTTAGCTATTTGTTGGGTCGCATTCATGATCTCCCACCTTGCGCTGTAGTTTAAAGCGAGCGTCAAGGTCATCCTGTCATTATCTTTTGTTTCTTCGATGCCTTGTAATAGGGCCCTTCTAGTGGCTTTAGGTAATTGATCTATGTTACCTATGGCATTAAGTCTTATTTTATTTTTCGAGAGTGTTTTTAATTCTCTTCTTACTGTTTCTACTAAGAGTGTCATCAGCGCAGTGACTTCTGCCTTCGGTCTATTCCAGTTTTCAGTAGAGAAAGCATAAAGGGTCAAAAACTTAACCCCTAATTCGGCACTTGCTTCAGATATTTCTCTAACCGAGGTTACCCCATTTTTATGGCCAAAAACTCTGGGTTTATTTTTTTCTTTAGCCCAACGACCATTACCATCCATAATCACGGCTACGTGTTCTGGCAATCTATTGGTATCTACTTGACTAAGAAAGTCTTCCATGTTTGGCTTATACTACTTACTTATATCAAAGATATCAGTTAAGTTAAAGAATCCTATTTATAAGGAATAAAATGCGACAAATAATATCTAAGTCTTAAGCTTTAGCTTGCAAGTCTTTCATGATATGCAATACCTCTTCGACATAAACATCTTTGCTTAAGTTCTTCACCCAATCATCATTTCGTGCTTTTCTAGATTCATCACTATTGATTTTTTCTAAATCTTCTTCTAGGTTAGTGATGCTCAAGTTATCTATTTTGTCCTTCATGATGTCTTTAAACTGCTCGGCTTGTTCTTCACGCTGATCCAAAAATGCTTTAAACTCATCATAAGCTAAAGGAAAGGTATTACTTTCTCTAGACTCCTTTAATCGCTTTGCATTTTCATCAATCAATTGAAAAGTTTCATTGCTATTAATTCGCTCTTGACTTTTAGCTACTAAATCATCCATCTGATCTAATTCGAATACATTTTGATCATATTCTACAGCCTCTATTTCTGACCATCCAATTGGAAATTCGTATTCTTTTTCTCCTGAGTCTAAATAGGTGTATGCATCTGGTAAAACGATGTCTGACTCTACACCATTTAATTGGGTAGATCCTCCATTCACTCTATAAAACTTTTGCATCGTTATTTTTAGTTGACCCAATGGCTTTACATCATCATAACCTCGAATGTATTTATCTAAATTCTCAAACCTTTGTACAGTACCTTTCCCAAAGGTAGAATTAGATCCGACGATCACTGCTCTTTCGTAATCTTGAAGAGCAGCAGCTAAAATTTCTGATGCGGAAGCCGAGTGCTGGTTGACCATAACAATAAGTGGCCCATCGTATTTCACATCGGCATCTTTATCTTTATAGACATGAGCTTTTCTCACCCTATCTTGTACTTGTACAATAGGTCCATCTTCGATAAATAATCCAGACATACTAATCACATCTTGTAAAGACCCTCCACCGTTATTTCGTAAATCTAATATTATCCCGTTAACATTTTCTCGTTTTAATTTTTCGATTTCGATAGCTACATCTTTGGAGCAACTGTTGCCTTCTTTCCCTTCAAAACTTGAATAAAATTTAGGTAATAAAATATAGCCTATATTATCAGCAACATCAGGCAAATCCAATATAACAGATCTTGCAAAACCTTCATCAATAATTACTTCTTCTCGCACAATGGAAATAAATCTAAATGTTCCGTCGCTTCCTTTGACTTTCAATGTTACCTCTGTTCCGACATCACCTCTGATTTTGCTAACAACATCATCCATTCGCATACCTTGTATTTCCATAGGAATTTCTTGGTCTTCTTGCTGCACTGAATAAATGACATCATCAACTTCTAAATCTTTTCCTTTCCAGGCTGGGCCTCCAGGAATGATAGAAACTACTCTGATGTAGTCCCCTTCCGGAGATAATCTTGCTCCAATACCCGTGAGTTTCCCACCCATACGAATATCAAAATCTTCTTTCTCTTTAGGATTATAATAATCAGTGTGTGGATCAAAAATGTGGGTGATCGAATTTATATAGTTTTCAAAACGATCTGATCTTCTTACTTGATCCAAACGTTTAAACCAATCATCGTATGATTTTTTGGTTTCCTTTACGGCTTCAGCTTTAAGCTCTTCAAAAGATAATTTAGTTGTAATCGTAGTGTCCGTTTCTTGATCTTCGAGTTTTTGATCTAACTTACCCAACACATCATACTTAATGGATTTTAACCATACTTGTCTTAATTCATCTTCATCAGATGCCCAGGCTCTTTTATCGTAATCCATTTCAATATAATCCTTGACCGATAAATCAAGGTCATCGTTAATAACTTCGTCAAAGTATGTTTTGCCACGACTAATCCCATCATTGATTATTTTGATGGAAGCATCAAAATAATCAAAAGAACGTTCATTTATTTGGTCATCAATTAATAGCTCGAATCGATTTAACTGCTCGATTTCTGCAGCTAGAAGGAATCGCTTTCCCGGATCCAAAGACTCTAGATAGGTTTTGTGAAGGGTCTTTGAAAATTCATCATTGATGTCTTTCGGCTGAATATGTAAAAGCTCTAAAAACTTTAACACAGAATCTAGAATAGCTTTTTCTTTTTCGGCAGGATCTACACTACCAAATAAAGATCCAAAGGAAAGAAACACAACTGCGGAAATACCGATTATTATACTTTTCAAGCTCATTTGATTTTAGTCAACAATGTTTATATAATGTAAAATTTAAGCCTTTTGTTATATCCAAATAGTGAATACTTAGATTTTAACTCCAATATAACAAATTGAACACATATCATTCCAAATTTATATATATCCTTATCTAATGCCTTCCTTTATGATATCATGTATATGCACAATGCCTTCATAGCCTTCCTTATTATGGACAATTAATTGTGATATATTGTTTTGTCGAAGGATAGAAATGGCGTTCACAGCTAATTCGTCTACATCTATTTGCTGCGGATTTTTACTCATAATATCTTCAGCAGAAATGGATGATGCATCTTTGCCCGATTGTAACATACGTCTTAAGTCTCCATCAGTAATTATTCCTATCACTTGATGATCATGATTTAAAACGGCGGTTGCCCCCAAGCGTTGGCTACTGATCTCTATAATCACTTCTTTGATGGATGCATCCAACAAAACAGCGGGCTTCTTATCCGATTGAATGACATTGGACACCTTTAAAAAAAGCTCTTTACCTAAGGATCCTCCAGGGTGAAATTTTGCAAAATGATCTCTTGTAAATCCCTTGGCTTTAATCAAAGCAACTGTCATCGCATCGCCCAAAGCCATTTGTGCTAAGGTGCTTGCTGTAGGTGCCAAATTATTTGGATCGGCCTCCTTATCCACTGGAACAAAAAGACTGATATCTGCTTCTTTAGCTAAGTAACTTTCTGGGTTAGAATGTATGGCGATCATGGTATTGCCAAACTCTTGAATCATTCTTACTAGCACTTTGATTTCTGGAGTATTGCCTGATTTTGAATATACAATACACTCGTCTTCTGGTTCGATCATACCGATATCGCCATGAATGGCATCACCTGCATGCAGGAATATCGAAGGTGTACCTGTACTGTTAAAACTAGCGGCTTGTTTTTGGGCAATGATCGCACTTTTCCCGACCCCAGTTAGGACTATTCGCCCTTTGCATTTTAGGATTTTTTGAATTGCCGAAACAAAAGAAGAATCTAAGCTTTTTTGAAGAGCTACTAAAGTTTCTATTTCAATGTCGAGAGAAGATTTTCCATCTTGTAATATTTTAGTATTTTCGCGCTCCGTCATTAAAATTTCGTATTTTAATAGTGAAATGAAGATCAATTTACCCTAGCAGAACCTTTTAAGGTTCCGTTTGTTTGACTTCGTAAAAGTAGGCAAACCTTTTAATTTCTGCCCGTTCCCCAAAAAATGAATTTTTATGAGTTACAACAGTGAGACTCTACATACAAATCTTAATAAATATTTTGGCTTTGATAGTTTCAAAGACGATCAAGAAGCCATTATTCGATCCATACTAGAAGGTCATGACACATTTGTGATTATGCCTACGGGTGGTGGAAAATCATTGTGTTACCAATTGCCCGCCTTTATTTCCGAAGGCACCGCACTGATTATTTCTCCGCTGATTGCCTTGATGAAAAACCAGGTGGATTCCATTAGAGGTCATAGTGATAATAATGATGTCGCTCACTTTCTTAACTCATCATTGAACAAAGGCCAGATAAATCATGTCAAGGAAAAGATCATGAGTGGTGAAACTAAAATGGTTTTTGTTGCTCCTGAATCCTTGAAGAAAGAAGAAAACATAGCTTTCCTTAAGCGAGCGAATATTTCTTTTGTTGCCGTAGATGAGGCCCATTGCATTTCAGAATGGGGTCATGATTTTAGACCTGAATATCGAAAAATCAGATCGATGATACAGGCAATAGGTGACCAAATTCCCATCATTGCTTTGACTGCAACTGCGACACCAAAGGTGCAATCTGATATTGTCAAGAACTTAAACATGAAAGGTCAAAACACCTTCATTTCTTCGTTTAATCGTGACAATTTATATTATGAAGTAAGGCCAAAAATCAACAAGGATCAAACCATTAAAAACATGGTCCAGTTTGTTAAAAAACATCCTGGAAAATCAGGCATTGTCTATGTGCAATCCCGAAAAAGTACGGAAGAAATTGCCAAAGTATTAAGCATAAATGGCATCAACGCTGCTCCTTATCATGCAGGCTTAGATAATAAAGTCCGATCAAAAATCCAAGACGATTTTTTAATGGAAGAGGTAGATGTTATTGTGGCTACCATTGCCTTTGGTATGGGCATAGATAAGCCAGATGTGCGTTTTGTTATCCATTATGACATCCCCAAAAGCATCGAAAACTATTATCAAGAGACTGGTAGAGCTGGCAGAGATGGCTTGGAGGGTACATGTCTTGCGTTTTATACACACAAGGACATTGTAAAATTGGAGAAGTTTTTAAAAGATAAACCCGTTGCTGAAAAAGAGCTATCTCTATTATTGATGGACGAAGTAATGGGGTATTCTGAGACAGGAAATTGTCGTAGACAGTATTTACTCTCTTATTTTGGTGAAGCCTATGATGCAAAGAATTGCAACAATATGTGTGATAATTGTAAGCATCCAAAAGAACAAGTAGACGCAAAGATCCACATACAAAATGTACTTTTAGCTGTAGGCGATTTAAAGGAAAATTATGGTATTAAAGTACTTGTAGACTTTATTTTAGGCAATCTAACTAAAGACATCAAAGATTACAAGTTTGATAAAATGCCACACTTTGCAGTAGGCAAATCAGAAGATTCTATTTTTTGGTACAGTATGATCCGAAATGCTATAACACTTGGTTATTTGACTAAAGAAATAGAGCAATACGGCGTATTAAAAATCTCGGAAGCAGGACATGCATTCTTGAAGAATCCTGTAAATGTAAAAGTGGGCATCAACAGAGACTACGAAAATATGTCGGACGAACAAGTCTTGACTGATGATAGTCGTGGTGCAGCTTTGGATAATGTATTGTTAGATATGCTGAAAGAGCTTCGTAAAAGTGAAGCTAAGAAAAAGAAAGTGCAACCGTGGGTTATATTCTTGGAACCGACATTAATAGAAATGGCTACCTATTATCCTATTAACATGTCAGATCTCGAGCAGATCTCAGGAATTTCGAAGGGTAAAGCTATCAAATATGGTAAAGCGTTTATAGAGTTGATTTCGGATTATGTAGAACAAAATAATATAGAACGTTTGACCGACGTGGTGATTAAGCAAATCGCCAACAAATCTAAATCTAAAATTAATATTATCCAGGGAGTAGATCGCAAGCTACCTTTAGAGGATTTAGCGGATAATGTAAAAATTCCTTTTGAAGATTTGTTGGATGAAATGAATAATATCGTTAATTCAGGCACCAAACTGGATATCAACTATTACCTCGAAGAGAACTTAGATGAAGAAGTAATAGAAAATGTTTTTGACTATTTTGATGAAGCTGATTCAGAATCTATAGAATCTGCATTTGACGAACTGCAAGAAGACGATATTACTCTAGAAGAAATCAAGATGGTTAGGGTAAAATATATGACTGAAATCGCTAACTAATCAATAGATTCACGATACATATTATCAATGGACCAAATCTAAATCTTGTAGGTTTAAGAGAACCAGAAATCTATGGAGAGGAAGGATTCGAAGCTTTCATTCCGAAACTTAAGCACCAATATCAAGACTTAAACATCCGATATTTTCAATCGAATCATGAAGGGGAGCTTATCGATGAAATTCATCGAATAGGCTTTACAGATTATGCTTTTGCATTAATAAACGCAGGTGCTTACACACATACTTCGATTGCTTTAAGGGATGCTATCAGTGCTGTAAACATGTCATTTGTCGAAGTACATATGTCTGACACCAAACAGCGTGAACCTTTTAGACATCACAGCTTCTTAAGTGATGTTTGCCTGCACACGATAGAAGGAAAGGGTTTACAATCTTATGTGGAAGCTATCGAGTTTCTCAAAGCCAACTCATTTAACAAATAGATCATACTCGTTTCGATTTTTTGGTAATTTTCGATCTCTTTAGCAGTATATAAAAAGAGAATATCATAGTTTGTATGACTAATAATAGACTGGTTTAAGCGATAAGCTTCACGCATACGTCGCTTTAGCAAATTTCTATTTACAGCACTTTTATGATTTCTTTTTGGAGCTGAAGCTGTCAATTTATTAAAGCCTTCCTTATTAGAGATGAAATAAAGCTTAATCGGGTATTTATAAATGTAAGCACCTTGATTAAACAAATGAGCAATGGCTTTTCTGCTTTTTAGTTTTGCACTTTTGGGATATGAAAATAATTTTGCCATACTATGCAGGGCTTGAAAAACGAAAGCTACAATGATAAGCATAATGCTCATCGGGTTTCAATAAAGTGCTTGGAAATTGTGGATGATTTAAGCTATCTGGATAATGCTGACTTTCAAAGCAAAAGAATTTTTGGTTTCCGCTATAAAATTGAATGGCTGGTTGGTCTGTAAACACATCGAGTCTGATCTTGCTTATCTCACCTATTGCGGTAGCAGCAGGTTTTGTTTTATGGCTAATCACGAAACAATGATCAAAAACTCTACCATCTAGACGTTGCAATCGGTTCAAATCCATCCAAGTATTTTTCACCTTCAAAAGTTTACCTGTGGGTAGTTTTTCTGGATCCAATTCGACCAACTCTTGTGCGTCTATCGCAAAGGTATGGTGTTCAAGATTTTGGGTGCCATTAAGATTAAAATAGGCATGATTCGTTAAATTAATATGGCATGCCTCAGTGGTGCTTACCAAATATTCGATGTCGATTTGAGTTTTTGTGAGTGTATATTTTACTTCGAATATTCTTTTCCCTGGAAATCCATCATCTTTAGTTTCTCGTAAACAAGAAAATACCACTTGATTTTCACTGGGTTTTGAGTAATCCCAAACTACGGCATGTAATCCTTTTTCTCCGCTATGTAATGTATGGTCACCTTCATTGATGGTTAGTGGATGTTGTACGTTTTGGTAATGGTGTATGCCATTTCTTATACGTCCAGCGATAGGCCCAACTGTAGCTCCAGTATACTTTCTTTTGTTTGTATATGGAAGCGTTGTCGGGTAATATTCATGTACTTGGACCCATTGATTTTGGTTGAGGTAATTTATGCTAGTTATACGTGCTCCCAGTGGGGATAATTCAAGCTCCATACTTGAATTAGCCATACTTATCCTAACCATGGGGAAAAATGTAGTCTTTGTGCTAAAAAGAGAATAGCGAGGTTTACTTAAGTCTCTTCTCGTCAGAGATAGTCAACTTAGCACGTCCTTTAGCTCTTCTTCTTGCAAGAAGTTTTCTGCCATTCTTAGATGCCATCCTTGATCTGAATCCGTGTTTGTTTTTTCTCTTTCTTCTGGATGGTTGATAGGTCCGTTTCATAGTATTCTAATTTAAAATCTAGCCCTGCTTAAAAAGTTTTGCAAAGATAGGGTATTTTTTCTTTTAAGCAAATTCTAACTGTTCATTGAAACTAAAAATTCTTCATTAGTTCTAGTAGACTTCAGATGATTTCTAATAAAACGCATGGCTTCATCCGGTTTCATATCGGCTAAATGCTCTCTTAGAATGAAAATTCGCTTAAGCATACCTTCGTTTAAAAGTAGTTCTTCTCTTCTTGTGCTCGACTTATTTAAGTCAATTGCAGGATACATACGCTTATTAGCTAGCGATCTATCTAATTGTAATTCCATATTACCGGTTCCTTTAAATTCTTCGAAAATAACTTCATCCATTTTCGAACCGGTATCTGTCAATGCTGTAGCAAGTATCGTTAATGATCCACCATTTTCGATATTACGTGCAGCACCGAAGAATTTCTTAGGTTTCTGTAGTGCATTAGCTTCTACCCCACCAGAAAGAACTTTTCCAGATGAAGGAGATACCGTATTGTATGCTCTGGCCAGACGAGTTATAGAGTCAAGTAATATAGCCACATCGTGACCTGACTCAACCATACGTTTAGCTTTTTCTATGACAATATTGGCTACTCTAACGTGATTCTCTGCTGGCATGTCGAAAGTAGATGCAATCACTTCTGCATTAACATTTCTAGCCATATCAGTTACTTCTTCTGGTCGCTCATCGATTAGTAATACTATCAGATAGGTTTCTGGATGATTTTTAGCAATGGCATTAGCCACATCTTTCAGCAAAAAGGTTTTACCCGTTTTTGGCTGAGCTACAAACAATCCTCTCTGACCTTTTCCAATAGGACTAAACATATCGATCATCCGATTACCAAAGTCTTTTCCTTCCGGATGTGATACAAGATTAAACTTTTCCGTAGGGAATAATGGTGTTAGGTAATCAAATGGCACTCTTTCCCTAATTTTCATTGGTTCAAGACCGTTTATTTTTGATACTCTGAGTAAAGCAAAGTATTTCTCACCTTCTTTAGGAGGTCTTACAGCTCCTACAACTAGATCACCTGTTTTTAAACCAAATAATTTTATTTGGCTTGGAGAAACATAGATATCATCTGGACTGGTTAGATAATTATAATCTGCTGATCGCAAAAAACCGTAACCATCTGGCATCATTTCCAAAATACCTTCACCTTCTATCAAGCCGTCCAAATCTATATTAAAACCAGAGTCATCCTGAGGTTTTTCTTTTTGAGCATGCTGGTTTCGGTTGTTTCTGTTTTGTTGATTTCGCTGGTTGTTGTCTCCGTTTCTATTGTTAGAGCGATGGTTGTTTGCTTGTTTCGGCGAACCATCTTTATTTTGCTTTGAAGCTAAAGTAATTACCTTTTTAGGTTTTGGTTTTTCTTCAGCAGTCCCATTGTCCGCCGCTTTTTCTTTCTTTGGCGCTGGTTTTTTCTCCTCTACTTTAGCTTTTTCGACAGTTTCTTTTTTTGCAGGTGCTTTTTTAGCCGCAGGTTTTCTTTGTCTTGTTTTCTTTTCTGGAGCTTTTGCTGCTGGCTTAGCCTCTGGCATCTCATCCCCTAGAGTAGTTTTCATTTTGTCTTTACCAATAAGGGCTTGATGGTCCAAGATCTTATAAATTAGATCTTGTTTGCTTAATCTTTTGTAAGCTTTTAATTTTAACTTTTCCGCTAAATCCTTGAGTTCTGGAACTAGCATTTCATTTAACTGAAGAATATCGTACATAGAATGGTGTAATAATAATAGAAGGAATAAATTTGTAGAAACTAATAAATAAAGGAAATTTTAAAAGGAAGGCACACAAAGATTTAAAAAGTTGGTGCGTTTCGTTGCTGCAAATATATATTTATTATTTGAAACTCAAAGCTATATATTTGCGAAATAAATATTTGTCTAAATACACAAATGATATAATAGTAGATGTTACGAACAGAATTTATTAGAAACCATACTGAATTAGTGAAAAAAGGGCTAATCAAAAGAAATTGGACTGAAGAGCGTTGTGGAATTCTTCAAGAAGTTATTGCTCTTGATGATCAACGCAAAAAAATTCAAACATCATCAGACAGTGTATTACATGAAATGAATGTTCTCTCTGGCAAAATAGGTGAGATGTATAAATCTGGAAACAGAGAGGAAGCTGAAACCCTTAAAACAAAAGTTGGCCAACTTAAAGAAACCTCAAAAGATCTTGAAAGTCAACTAAAAGAAGCCAAAGAAAAAATAGAACAAAAACTTTTTGCCATTCCCAATGTCCCCAACTCATTAGTTCCTGCAGGGAAATCAGAGGAAGATAATGAAGTGTATAAGGATTGGGAAAGCCCATTGCCAAAATTGGGAGATGGTGCTATGGCTCATTGGGAATTAGCCGAAAAATATAATCTTATAGATTTTAAATTAGGTGTAAAAATTGCTGGATCAGGATTCCCCTTATTTAGAAATAAAGGATCAAAACTACAGCGTGCATTAATCAATTTTTTCCTAGATGAAGCTTCGGCTGCAGGATATGAAGAAGTTGTTCCACCACATTTAGTGAATACGGCGAGTGCAACTGCTACTGGCAATTTACCAGATAAAGAAGGACAGATGTATGTGGCCGAACGGGATGAGCTCTATCTTATACCTACAGCCGAGGTGCCTGTGACTAATATATTTAGAGATGTTATTTTAAATGAGTCAGACTTTCCGCAAAAACTGACTGCTTATACGCCTTGTTTTAGGAGAGAGGCAGGTTCTTATGGTTCTGATGTAAAAGGTTTAAATCGTGTACATCAATTTGACAAAATAGAAATTGTCCAAATTTCGCACCCTGACGAGTCTTATAAGATCCAACAAGAAATGCTTGATCACGTAGAAGGATTACTACAGAAATTGGAACTACCTTATCGCATTCTTCGTTTATGTGGTGGAGACCTTACATTTACTTCAGCTTTGACTTACGACTTTGAAGTATACTCAGCTGCTCAAAAAAAGTGGTTAGAAGTGAGTTCGGTATCTAATTTTGAGACCTATCAAAGTAATAGGTTAAAATTAAGGTACAAGGATTCAGAAGGTAAAAAGCACCTTGCCCATACGTTAAACGGAAGTGCGCTTGCATTAGCTCGAATAATTGCGGCCATTTTAGAAAATAATCAAACGGAGCAAGGTATTAAAGTACCCGCTGTTCTCGTTCCTTATATTGGATTTGATTGGATAAACTAAAAATTAAAAAACTATGATGTTTTACATGGTTATTGTAGGTGTTTTTACACTTATAGGTAGCGTAGTCGGAAATAGACTAAAAAGTAAATTTGCAAAATACAGCCAAGTTCCTTCATCGGGGAACCTTTCTGGTGCTGAAGTAGCCCAACAAATGTTGGATCATTACGGAGTAAGAGGGGTTAAAATAGTAGAAGGTAAAGGAAGACTGACTGACCATTACAATCCTTTATCTAAAACGGTGGCTTTAAGTCCTGAGGTCTTTAGAGGAAGGCATATTTCTGCAGCTGCTGTAGCAGCTCATGAATGCGGTCACGCTATTCAGCACGATACAGCTTATGGTATGCTAAAGCTAAGATCCACTCTCGTTCCTGTAGTCAACTTTTCTTCAAGAATGCAGCAGTTTTTATTTTACGGCATGATGTTCGGATTTATGGCTGGTGGTGGATCCGGCATAGGGCAGTTATTGATGTTGGCTTTAGTAGCCACTTTCGGAATGACGGCTTTGTTTAGTTTGGTAACTTTGCCAGTTGAATTTGATGCAAGCAGAAGAGCTTTAGTTTGGTTAGACAATTCAGGCGTTGCTGTAGGTGAACAATATGATGGAGCTAAAGATGCATTATGGTGGGCAGCTATGACATATGTAGTACAAGCCTTATCTTCACTTGTATTATTCCTGTATTTCTTGATGCAATTTATGGGTAGAGACTAATTATAAAATAAGAAAGTATTTATGGATTTTGATATTGATAATATTATAAACATTGGAAAAGAAAAGATGGGCAAATCACTTGACCATCTTAAAGCGGAATTATTGAAAGTAAGAGCTGGGAAAGCAAATGTAAATATGCTTGATGGTATTATGGTGGAATATTACGGCACACCTACTGCCCTTAATCAAGTAGCTAATTTATCAATTCCAGATCCTAAAACGATCAGTATTCAAGCTTGGGAAAAATCGTTATTGCCAACCATCGAGCAAGCCATTTTTGCTGCTAACCTTGGCCTGACACCAATGAATGATGGAGAGTTTATACGTATAAGCATACCGCCGATGACTGAAGAACGCAGAAAAGCACTGGTTAAACAGGTGAAGTCAATGTGTGAGGAAGCTAAAGTAGGACTGAGAAATGAGCGCCAAAAATTAATGAATGCGGTCAAAGAAGAAGTCAAAAATGGTTACCCTGAAGATGCAGGAAAGCGGACGGAAAAAGACATTCAAGATTTAACCAATAGCTTTGGTGATATGGTAAATAAAATCTATGAAGCCAAAGAGAAAGATATCATGACTGTTTAATCAGTATAAATATTACGTTTATAACAGCCTTTATTATGCAAATAGTAAAGGCTGTTTTTATATATACTAGCAAACAACCAAACCGCACTATCCGCAGGTAAATCACTTAACTTCACATCAGACGGCATCAAAGGTTCTACTTTCCAGAGACTATGATCTCTAATGACATAGGCATTAGCCTTTTCATCAATGATGGTTTGTGGTTCTGCCGAAAAATAGTGGAGGAATTGCCCCGTTAGACTATAAACATATCGCTCATTATCGTTTAAAATAGAAATACCATTTACTGATTCTCTTAAATGGAAATCTTCTAAATTTTTATCAATTTCTCGTACAGCAAAAGTAGTACTAAGTTGAGCATTTATAGTAGGCAATTCTACTAATTCTCTTTTGTCAGCATCGATAAACCAAAGGCGATCCTCTTCACTCAAATCTATGCTTGTAACATTGTAATAGCCTAATGCTTCGAATGAAATAGTTGATAACTCGGTTAATTGGTTGTCAAGAAAAATGACGGTTTGCTGGTCTTTAGAAAAGAGATATAATTTATGGATATGATTTAAACCCATCTGAAAAATAGAATACCCAAAAGGCACTTGATATTCTGCCTGAATCCCATCACTGCTTATCTTAAAAAGCTTGTTTTCTTGGGTTAATACATAGCTGTTATCAAAGATATCAAAGACACAAATTTCAATCTCATCAACGGGAAAAGGTAGGTCGCCAATTTTCTGTTGAGCGGTCATAGACCACGAACAAAAAATGATTAAACAAAAACTATAAATTAGTTTCAATATGTGCTTCCTCTTCACCATAACTTAATAACGAAAAACCTGACTCTTTTAATACACCATAAGTATAATGGTATAAAGAATCTCCAAGATTTATATATCTAGAATTGCTGGATTTTAGCCTATAATCCATAGGAATATGCCTGTGTCCAAACACAAAGTAATCGACTTCATGTTTATTCGGAAATGATTCACAAAATTGGACCAACCATTCCTCATCGAAAGAAATAAAATCTTCTTTGCCAAAACTCTTTTCTCTGGAACGATTGGAAAAGTATTTCATCAAGCCCAAACCCACATTAGGATGCAAACTACCAAATAAACGCTGGCAAACTCTATTTCTGAAAACCTTACGTATGAATTTATAAGTGTAATCACCTGGGCCTAATCCATCGCCATGACCCACAAAGATTTTTTTACCGAAATGTTCCACAAAAATAGGATCCTTATGAACTTTAAATCCTAGATCTTGGAAATAAGTGTTCATCCACATATCATGATTTCCGGTGAATATTTCCACATCCACTCCTGCTTTTTTTAGTGATACTAATGCAGTAATAAAAGAAGAAAAACCTTTTGGAATCGCATGTTTATACTCAAACCAATAATCAAACAAATCACCTACCAAATAGACCTTAGCTGCATTTTCTTTAAAGTGATCAAATAGACCAAGTATTTTTTCTTCTCTTACCGAAGAACTTTCCAAGCCCTTTCTCCCTAAATGAAAATCCGAAGCAAAATAGATGTGTTTTTGTGACATATAATAGACTGAATAGTCCGTTCAAAGGTAAGAAGTCCGCACTAAATAGAGTTTTGAAAAGCACAAAAAAATAAAAGCCGCTCACATTTGGCGGCTTTTACAAGTAATGCTGATCAATTCCTATCTTGACTTACATCCTTTTGACGCAATATTTGAACAAGGTAACAGCTCCTCAAAAACTTTAACATATGTTAAGATTTTTCATGCATTAAACTCAAATCTCTTCATTATAAGCATGTAGATTAATGAAGTCCTTGTTTCACATTTTTTCTAAGTTTGAGCATAACAACTATTATTTTATGATTTACAAACAAATAGGCCAGTCGGATTTAAACGTCAGTGGAGTTTGCTTAGGCATGATGAGTTATGGAAGCAAACAATGGAGACCTTGGATTCTAGACCAACAAAAAGATTGTGACGAGCACGTAGATCTGGCACTATCCTTAGGCATCAATTTTTTTGACACCGCAAATATTTATTCTTCTGGTGTGAGTGAGACTATGACAGGGAAGGCATTAAACAAACTTATAGGCAGAGATAAGGTAATCATTGCTACAAAAGTAGGTTTACCTATTCCTAATAAGCCCTCACAAACTGGCTTGTCAAAAGAGCAAATAATATTAAATTTCGAACAATCTCTCAAAAGACTCAATACAGACTACATAGACTTATACCAAATCCACCGATGGGACTATTTGACGCCTATCGAAGAAACAATGGAGGCCTTGCACTCATTGATCATTAGTGGTAAATTAAGATATATAGGAGCCTCCAGTATGTATGCGTGGCAGTTTAGCAAATGCCATTATCTAGCTGAACTGAATCAATGGACGGCATTTATAAGCATGCAAAATCATTACAACATTATTTATAGGGAAGAAGAACGAGAAATGAATCCGCTGTGCCAAGATTTAGGCGTTTCTCTATTGCCATGGAGTCCAGTAGCTCGCGGATTAGTCTGCGGCACACGCACAAGAAAAGGTGGAACAACATTGAGAAGCATAAATGATCCATATGCAGATAGATTGTATGATCGTGAAGCGGATTATCAAGTTGCCGATGCAGTTATTAAACTCGCAGACCAAAAAGATGTGAGTGGTGCTGAAATTGCACTGGCTTGGTTACACCAAAACCCCATCGTCGCCTCGCCCATTTTCGGAGCAACAAAAACAGATCATCTTAAGGAAGCTGTGCATTCTTTAGAGCTCAAGCTAAGTCCAGCAGAAATACAATCCATCGAAACCCCTTATCAAGTAAACATCGTTAAACCTTGGAATTTGTAAGCTTTGCGCTTTCATATTTCAAGTTCATACTTATCTTTGACGCTATGAGAAAAATCTTCATATATAGTCTTTTTACTCTGATGCTTTTAGGTGGGCAACAAAGTTTTGCTCAAACCGATTTAGGGTCTTGGACAGGCGTAAAATTAGCTACCAAATTGGACAAGCAAACCGTTGTATCCCTGAATCCAATCTGGAGAATGAGTAATCAATTGTCCCAATTAAATACAACATTCATTGATCTTGACTTAAAACGAAGTTTCGGTAATTTTTGGGTCATGTTAAGAAATCGTAGTCTGCTAGACCAAGGAACAAAATACAATCATTGGATTTTTGCTGATATAGGACAGAAAGGAAGCATAAGCGAAACCATTAAATGGGCTCACAAATTTAGATATCACTGGGGACTTAAAATTAATGACTTTGATGATGTAGATTTATTGCGGTACGAACCATCCATTCGATTTATTCACTCAGATAAATTTAGTTCGCGTATTGCGATCGAAGGGCATTATAGAGTGTTAGAAGATCCAAGTTATTTTAGAACTAGGTACCAAGTAGGTGGCAAATATAATTTTAGCCAACCACTAGCGTTGGAAATCAACTTATGGCTAGATGATTTTACTGAAGTAGAAGACACCTATCTGATTGTGAGTACACTTAGCTACACCTTATCCTTCAAAAACAAGGAACAAATGGCAAACTAAGATGTCTAAAACATGACCAAAACAAAAGACGATTCTATAAACAGATTAACTTAAAAAAGCATTTCTTTGTCTAGTGACTCAAAGTAAGACATGCATATTGCTCTTTGCTCGAACACCTGAAAGTGAAATTCAGCATAAACTGCTCAGCCAAAAAACGAGTATAAACAAAAGAATTAGTCAGCTACTTTATAACAGAACTAAACAAGTTCTTCGATCGTTAGATGTTGCTCATTATCATATTTCCGAAAGCCAGCAAGTAGGTGGATCATTTGGAGAACGATTTTCTAATGCGGTCGCCAAAGTTTTCTCAGAAGGTTTTGATCATGTGATTGCCATCGGCGCTGATTGTCCGAATATAAATAAGCGACTCCTCGATCAAGCCATACAAAACGCCCAAAAAGGCCAATGCACGCTCGGACCAGCCAAAGATGGCGGAGCCTACCTCTTAAGTATTAGCAAGGATCATTTTGATGCTTCAACTTTTGAATCATTGCCTTGGGAAAGTAGCGAATTAGCCAAAGCATATACTCAATATTTAGACCGTGTTGACATCCATCTGAATCTTTTAGAAACCTTAGCAGACTTAGACGACATACATGGCTTTATCCATTTTAATTTTAAGTATTCCTTTTGGTCAGTCAAGCAGCTTAAAAGTTATATTACCCAAGCATTTAATCAGACCTCACAAGTTGTCCACTACATAATATTCCACTATACCATTCAAAGCCTCCGTGGGCCTCCCTCAACTTCTAGCATAGATTAATCTACTTTTTTTCTTTTTTCATTGTCTTCGGACAAATATATACAGCTATGAAGTTTAGCCTAATCGGCATTTTATTTTGTTTAGCCAATGTTGCTTACACACAACAAATCATATCAGGAAAAGTATATGATGAAATAGATAATACACCGCTTCCAGGAGTGAGTATATTAGTCGAAAACAATACTGGAACCATCACTGATGGTGATGGTTCGTTTCGAATTGGCGCAAATATCGGAGATGAGTTGGTCATCAGTTATATTGGATACACGACACAATCGATTAAAATCCAAGATACATCCCCAATATCTGTGTTTTTATCACCAGGCGTAGCTTTAAACGAGGTAGTCGTAGTGGCCTTAGGTCTAGAGCGATCAACTAAAGGCTTAGGTTTCTCAGTCCAGTCTTTAGAGGATAAAGCAATAAGTACCGTGCAATCTGTTAATTTCTTAGATAATCTTTCAGCTAAATTAGCCGGAGTACAAATAAATCAAGGAGCCACCGGCGTAGGATCTTCGTCTAAAATTAGTATACGTGGTGAGTCTTCGTTTACCAACAACAATCCTTTGTTTGTGGTCAATGGTGTCCCTATCCAAAACAATACAGATTTTAATATTACGAATGAAGCGGCCGCTGGATTTCAATCGGTCGATTTTGGCAATGGAGCTATGGATATTCTGCCTCAGGACATTGCTTCTGTATCTGTACTTAAAGGACCTGCCGCTGCTGCTTTATACGGCACTAGAGCATCTAATGGAGCCATCATCATCGAAACAAAGGATGGAACAGCATCTGACGGTTTAGGAATTAGTTTTAGTGCCAGTACAAGCTTAGATCGAGCGTTTAGATTGCCTGAATTCCAGAATAAATATGGGCAAGGAAATGGAGGTTTGTTTGAATATGTCGATGGATTAGGGGGTGGAATCAACGATAATATTACTTATAGCTATGGCCCCGAACTTGACATTGGTTTAGCCATACCTCAGTATGATAGTCCAGTCACATTGGCTGATGGGTCAGTGGTCAGAGCTGGTGATACAAGAGTACATGGTGGAGGGATAATCGAAGCTACACCATTTATATCACAACCCGACAACTTAAAAAACTTCTATCGAACAGGGGTCACCAATATTCAGCAACTTGCGCTTGCTTCAACAAATGATAAGAGTTCGTTTCGTTTATCCTTGGGAAATCTTCAAAGTGAATCTATCATCCCAGGAGTGAATTTTAATCGTAAAAACATCAGTGCGCACCTTCATTTTAAACCATTAGAACGGTTTAATCTTAGTACAAACATTCAGTACATTCATTCGTCTAGTGACAATAGACCTGCTAGTGGTTATGGTTCGGAGAATATTAATTATGCCTTAGTAGCCTGGATGGGTCGACAAACTGATCTAAACCCAATGAAAGATTATTGGCAACCAGGTTTTGAAAAACTACAACAGTTTTCTTACAATTATACCTTCTTTGACAATCCATATTTTACTCTTTTTGAAAATAGAAATAGTCTTTCTAGACATCGCTTGTTTGGCCACATAAAAGCCGAATATATCCTTACCGACCAGCTTTCTTTCCATGTTCGCACAGGGATGGACCAAAACATTGAAACTAGAAATTTTCGAAGAGCTTTTAGTAGTAATCGATTTTCTAGTGGAGCTTACGCAGCACATGATATTTTCTTTAGAGAAATAAATTCCGATGCATTATTAAGCTACAAAAAAGGCTTTAATGCTGTAAAACTTAAAGCATCTATTGGCGTCAACCAAATGAACCGGGAGATAGTCAATGAGCAATTTCAAGCTTTGTCCTTAGCTCAAGCCGACATTTTTCAGTTTACTAATGCAGCCGTACCTATAGAGTCTTTTATTAATAACCGCAAGAAACGCATCAATAGCTCCTATGGTTTAATAAACCTAGCGTATAAGGATTTTCTGTATATAGATCTTACGGCAAGAAATGATTGGTCAAGTGCTTTAGCAAACACTGATGGGACAGGTAATATATCTTTCTTCTACCCTTCCGTCTCGTCTAGTTTTGTTTTGTCCAATGTCGTGCCCCTTCCCTCTTCTGTTTCATTTGCAAAACTGAGAGCCAGTTGGGCACAAGTAGGTAATGATACGGAAGCATACCAAACAGCAAATGTCTTTATAGCTGATACGCCTTTTGAAGGTCAACCTACATTGAGCCATCAAAACTTTATCGCTAATCAAGATCTAAAACCCGAACTAACTAATGCTTTTGAGATAGGTGCGGATGTGCGATTTTTTGATGATAAGTTGAGTCTTGACCTGACTGCTTATAACATGGTAACCGAGAACCAAATCCTATCCTTACCCATTGCTCAAAGTTCTGGTTATGCTTTCCAATTAATCAATGGTGGTGCGGTCAGCTCGAAGGGTATAGAAGCCATTATAGGAATGCGGATGATGAAGCGTAATGGCTTTAGTTGGAATAGTAGTTTAAATTTCAGTCACAATAAATCTATCATCACTGAATTACCTAATGAATCTACTCAAATAACCTTAGGCTATAATCGAATATATGATAATGTAAATCAAACTGTTTGGTTTCTGGGAAGTGAGGGTTCTGAAATTGGTGACATTTGGGGAACAGGATATTTAAAAAATGAAAATGGGGATTTTATCATCGATGAAGATGGAAGGTATATTGTCGATAATACGCTGAAAAAGCTCGGAAATGCAAACCCAGATTTTATTATTGGTTGGCAGCATGGGTTTAACTACAAACAATGGAATTTAGGATTTGTTATCGATTGGAGGCAAGGTGGAGAAATAGTATCTCGAACCCAAGCTCTTGCCGGAGTCGCTGGTCAACTCATAGAAACTGAAAATAGACCAGAAGAAGGCATCATTGCTGAAGGAGTAGTCAATATAGGCACTACTGAATCACCAAACTACGTAGCAAATACAACTGCGATTTCTGCCGAAGCCTATTATCGTCAATTTTACGATCGTAACCATGAAGAAAATAATACACTCAACGCGAGCTACGCTAAATTACGCGAACTAAATCTATCGTATAACTTCGAAACAAGGCGTAAATATCTTAGTTGGGCTGATCATATGAGTCTTAGTTTAATAGCTAAAAACATATGGGCTATTTCACCAATCAAACACTTTGACCCGGAACAATTAGCGGTACAGGGTCAAGGATTTATCGGTGGTGTGGAAGATATGTCTTATGCTACTTCACGCAGCATTGGACTGCATCTAAATGTACATTTTTAAAAGAAAGAGCAATGAAAAACATCCACTATATAGGCCTAATAATAACTGGCCTGATAACTTTTCTTTCCATTTCTTGCACACAAAATTTTGGGGAGATAAACACAGATCCTACTGCTGGAACAACAGCTGATCCTTCTTTTCTTTTGCGTCAAATATTATGGAATAATGCTGAAGAAATGTCATACGAATCCTATGTTGCTGGACACTTATTATCTCAGCATTTTACGGCGGTAGATTTTAACTTATTTGATCGACACAGTTTATCCGAACCCCAATTTGGCGGCAATCCATGGCCGAGTCTTTATCAGTTATTTAGGGATAATGAAATCATACTAAATCAAGCCACACATAATCCAAAATACGCTGTTTATGAAGGCCCTGCTCGAATAATGAAGGCTTATATAATAGCCCAGCTTACAGATTTATATGGAGATGTACCCTATCTACAAGCTGGCCAAGGATCAAGCAACAATATAGTACAGGCCAGTTATGACAAGCAATCTGACATTTATCTAGGAGAAGAAGGGATCATAAACCAGTTGATTTTAGCTAAAAAGAATATACAAAATTATAATGCGCTAGAAACGCTTGAAGGTGACATATTATATGGAGGTGATTTGTCCAAATGGCACATGATGGCAAACTCCTTACTCATTAAATATTACATGCGTTGTTCTGCTGTAGAAAATGTCAGTGAGCAAATACAAGGTATTTATAACGAAGGATTATATATACAAGCTAACATTGACAATGCGAGTTTTAATTTTAGCGCTAACCAACCGAATAACTTTAGAATGGCCGAATTGCGTACTGGGGATTTTAATTTATTTATTATGTCGGAAACGGCACAAAATATATATGAGCAGTACAATGACCCAAGAGTATCCGTATTTTATAAAGAAACCGAGAGTATGCCCGGTAAATATCAGGGATTGCTGAATGGTCAAGATGCTTCCAACTTATCCATAAGCATATCGGATTACTCTTTAGGAGGCAGCATATTTAGAGAAGAGACACAAGGTTTAGACGGCACCTATGTTTCCGCTTGGGAAACCGCCTTCTTCTTAGCTGAAGCTGCCCAAAAAGGCATTTTATTGGCTGATGCTAAATCCTTGTATGAGCAAGCTGTCCATTTGTCCTTTGAATATTGGGGTGTAACTATGCCTGATAACTACCTGACTGAAGGCCCGGCAGCATATGATGATCAGTTTTCACTCGAGCAAATCATTACTCAAAAATGGATCAGCAATACTATAAATGGTTATGAAGCCTGGGTAGAATATAGGCGTACAGGGTTTCCAGCGCTCAAGACCCTTGCTTCCAGTCTAAATAATGATCTCATACCAGTACGCATGCCGTATCCTAAAGATGAAGCGATATTGAACCAAATAAATTATGAAACAGCGGCTGAAAATACAGATCAGAATAGCATCAACTATCCTGTTTGGTGGGATATTGACTAATGGATATGAATGTACACATATGGCAATGGGTCCTCGTCATAGTTTCCAGTTTAATATTACTGTGGATTGCTCCTAGAGCAAAACATGTACAAGATTTTTTTAAAGGAAGTAAGCAAGGAAAAAGCGTTAATATTTACTTGCTGACCAGTAGTTTAGTTATCTCTTGGTTATTTGCTAAATCCATCACCAATGCGGCCAATTTAGGATTAAGTTTTGGTTTTGTTGGCGGTTTAGCTTATGCCACTTATTACCTCTCGTTTATTGTTGCAGGTATCGTTATTTACGAATTGAGAACCAAAGGAGGTTTTAAAAGCATTCATCAATTTTTAGAGACAAAATACGGAATGGCTTCAGTGGCTATTTTTTCCATATTGATCGCTTTTCGCTTATTTAACGAAGTGTGGTCAAACACGATGGTCATTGGAAGTTACTTTGGAGAAGTCGGAAGCACTGCTTATTATGCTTCCATACTTGTTTTTACCCTTTTGACTTTAGCATACTCCCTTAAAGGTGGTATGAGCAGTTCGATTATGACAGATGTCATACAGATGGTATTATTTGGTTTAGTATTAGTGCTCGTTCTGAGCCTTATCATACCTAAAACAGATGGAGGCATAAGCACTTATTTGCAATCCGGTGAGTGGTCCATGGCTATGGGAGGAAATTTGCTCCTAGTGGCTTTTATTCAATCCTTTAGTTATCCTTTTCATGATCCAGTGATGACTGATCGTGGTTTTATAACTGATGCTAAAACCACCTTACGGTCGTTTCTATTAGCTTCCATCATAGGGATGGTGTGTATCATGCTATTCAGCTTTGTAGGTATATTTGGCGGGGTACAAGGAGTGAGTGGTCAAGCACCTGTAGAAGTAGCTAAATTATTAGGTATCCCGATGATGTTATTGATCAATTTTATTATGATTACATCTGCCGCTTCTACCTTGGATTCTACTTTCAGTTCCTTTGCAAAACTTGTCCAATTTGATATTCTGAAAGAGAAACATGTGAGTATTTCCGCAGGTCGAAAAACAATGATAGCTATCACTATTTTGGGTACCATACCCGTATTTCTTAATCCGGCCATTTTATCGGCGACCACGGTAAGCGGGACGATGGTTTTAGGATTAGCTCCTGTATTCATATTTTGGTTTCTGCATCCACCCTCTTGGGCATTTTATGCTTCCGTAGGTGTCGGATTGTTTTTTGGTTTGTGGGTAGCTTTTGGTCTCTATCCAGAAAGTTTACACTTTACTTCGGGTAAATACGCTGATTTATTGAGTGCTAATGTATTAGGTACACTGGTTTGTTGTTCAGTATTTATGATGGCCTGTTTAATGAATAGATCATCTACTAGCTAAAAGCCAGACAATGAGTTATTGTCTAAATAAATCATTAACACTTAACATTGCATTCCGGATATTTTTTACTTTTTTTCGACTATTATTAAAGTTGGCTAAAACTTCTGGATAATCTTTGAGTATTTCTCCTGTATTTTTTTCGTTTAAGATATGTATTAAGCCTGTTTCAGTATCTAGTATAAGTGGTTTTAGCGTCTGAACTCCTGATCCAAAACCTAATAATGGTCTATTGTACCCTTTCATTCCTTCAGCGCCAAGGTTATAAGTATCTTCAAACACCGCTTCAAAGTAAATATATCTTCCATAATCAAGGGCTTTAGTAAAAAAAGGTGAATGACAGAACGGTTTAGAATGAATGTATAAGTGGTCTCCATCAGATACAAATATTATTTCTTCTTTAATTTTCTTTCTATTTGAGTCACGAAGTTGATATTTCGGATACTTGTTCTTTCTTTCTATGAGTCTGAACCCATCTTTCTGTATGGGTTTGTTATTTCCGAGTTTTGTAAACGTAGTGTACAGACCTTTTTGTGGTATTTGTTTATAATTAAATGATGGCTCTGCATTCAAAGTGATGGGTACTACATCGATTGCTTCGTTGTATTTTTTTTCAAACAATAAAGCAATTTTTGCTAATTCATCTAATATTCTTTTATCGTGACTTTTGGTGACTTCTAAGCCTCTAGTTTCGGATTTGCTGTCGATATTCCAGCAAGAAAATAATTCCCCCTTTTTACGTTTTGCAAACTCGAAATGATAATGAAATGTACCAATTTCTTCAAATGGCTTAATGTATTCAGAAATGCTAAATTCGTGGACTATCAGTATGATAGGATCTCCACTATCTCCTATTAAGGTATTAAAATTATTGATTAGAAAATCACTAATATTTAAGGATAACATTGCTTCCGCTCTCCAATTAGTGTGTCCCTTAAAAACATAGCCAATATTCTTTTTTACCAATCTACTATCTATAACTTCTGATATAAAATAGTTTTCTATATCTAACTGTCTGCTGGAGGATCCATCAATTATATGTGGTTCAATTTGGCCATTAAGTACTGTTGCAGACAAAAGGATTAAGAGTGAGATCAAGCGAAGCATTTGTAGATTGTTTACTTCTTAAGGTAATAAAAATTTTGGGATATGACATTTCGTATGATATTTGTCTACTTTTAAACTTGGTAATATACGCTAAAGGAATATTTTGAAAACAAAACATCTTCATAAGGTTAAGCATAATTTACTCGTTTTCGGAGGAGTATACTCCAACTTGCAAGCCTTGAAGGCTTTAAAATCTAGAGCTGATGTTTTGGGCATAGGTCCTCAAAACATTATTTGCACTGGGGATATCGTCGCTTATTGTGCCCAGCCAGAAGCATGTGTACAATTTATAAAAGCATGGGGAATACATGTAATTGCAGGTAATGTAGAATTAAATATCAAAGATGGTGTGGATGATTGTGGTTGCAATTTTAGTGAAGGTGGAAGATGTGATGTCCTGTCAAAGCAATGGTATCCTTATGCTAAAGCGTCACTCAGTAAGGATAGCCTTGAATTTATTAGCCATTTACCCGAATTCCTTCGATTTAATTTTGGAGGGAAGTCTTGTTTAGTGGTACATGGTAGTTATACGGATACCTCTGAGTTTGTGTTTAAATCTACTCCATGGGAAATAAAACAAAGACAGTTTGATTTAGCCGATGTAGACACTATTATTGGTGGGCATTGTGGTCTTCCCTTTGAGGATTCAAGAGATGGAAAACAATGGTTTAATCCAGGAGTAATCGGTATGCCAGCCAATGATGGTACAACTGATGTTTGGTATGGCTTGCTAGAGTCCGGAAATGGTAGCGTTATTCCATCCTTGCATCGATTAGCATATGATCATAGAGAAGCTGCTCAAAGAATGAGAAAAAAAGCATTACCAGAAAGTTATGCTTTGACGCTGGAAACAGGATTATGGGATAATTGCGAAATTTTACCCGAAGAAGAGACTGCATTGAGAGGGACTCCCATATGAATGTTTAGCTGCTCTTTAAGCTTAATTTACCAAGGTGAAATCTCCAGCAAAAAGACGTTTCTCTCCGCCAAAAAATACTACTTCGATCACAAAAACATAAACACCTGTTTCAACTTCTTCTCCATTAAATAAACCATCCCATCCATAGGTGGGATCTGTATAGTCAATATCTGATTGCGAAAATATATTATTTCCCCAGCGATCAAATATCTCAAAGAATTCAATGCTTTCGATTTCATCTTCATTCCCCAAAGCTTTAAACACTCCATTTATATTATTCTGATGATACGGTGCAAAAACATTTGGTATATAAACATTAATTTCTTGAGCAACCTGAATAGTAATAGATGCAAAGGCTATGCACCCATAAATATCTATTACCGTGACCTCCAAAGTCTCTGTTTCTGAGATATTTACTATTGGATCTATGCAATCACCACAGCTTAAATTTGTATCATCATTCCAAATAATAGATTCTATTTCATCAAGGTCTTTGTTGATTTCCAACAATAGCTGGTGGTTAGTGCCTGCTTGAATTTCAATATTTGATACTAAGTTCAACTCTAATTCAGACGGAAGAATTAGAGTAAAACTGGTATCATAAGAACATAGGTTGTTGTCTATGATATTGATTTCATTTATCCCTTCATTTAGCAAATTTTCTAGCATCGTCTCATCAACGAGCTCACCATTTAAGGAAATCTGATAAGGAGAAACTCCACCTAATATTTCAAAATTTTCAACACCAAAATCTGTTTCTCCACAAGTTGGGTTTAGTATATCTAGCAGCAATGCATATGGCAGATTTTCATTCCTAAATACTTCAATACTTGCTATCGAACTACACCCATTTTCTTCATTTGTTGTGATTAGTTCATAGATCCCAGATTCTGAAGTAAAAAATTCTTCCTGATTTGATAAAATCATATTTCCCGAAGACCATTGATAGCTATAATTTTCAATCACTGGATTTATCTCGATCTGAACTTCAGTATTTTGACAAGTAATACTGTCAGCACTTAATATGAACTGATCTACGAAAGTATCTATTTGAATTTGGAAAAATTCAGCAGTTGAGCAACCATTTTCTCCGGTTGCAACCACCTCAATTAGATCTGCATTATTCCAAGTAATACTTGACTCTTCTCCGATCAAATCCCCACCAGAATAAAAACTGTACTCAACATTATCTTCAGAAGAAACAACTTCCACTATGGCTGAAGTATTAATACAATTGATGACATTGCCTATTAAGGATAAATTTGGTGCTATTGTATCGATTTGAATTTCAATTTCAGCATAACCTGTACACTCATTTTCATCTGTTACAACTAAAGAGTAAACACCTGTATTTGTGACATTTATACTACTATCTGAACCAATTTCTCCTCCTAGAGAGGACCAGCTGTAATTAACATTATTAAATGAATTATTCAATATGCCGATATTGCTAGAACCATTCAAACAATCGATTATCTCTACATCTGAAGTTAAAGAGAAGAGCAAATCCTGCGATTCATCTACTACATTTATAAGTCCTTCTAAGCTACACCCATTGCTTGCTGTTACCTCATAAACATACATACCAGCTTCTTCTACCAATATATTCTCTCCAAAATATTCTTCACCATTTGGGCCTGTCCAAATGACTGTAGAACCAAAATCCAAATTCTCTAACTCTAAAGATGCATCATTCTTATTACATTGTAAGGTGTCTGTCAATGCTATTAAATCTGGCGAAACTAGCGTATCTATCAGAATCTGAAATGAATCAATTGACGCACATCCATTTTCACTAATTGCTACAATTTCTATTAAATCAGCTTCATCCCATGTGATATTTGTGGTGTTACTGATGAGTTCTCCATCAAAATAAAAACTGTAATCAATATTTTGACTAGGATTTACTACACTAATGGTAGTAAAGCTATTAATACAATTTATGGTATCACCTACTAGCATAACTATAGGCGCTAACGTATCTATTCCTATCTCTATTTCAGCAATTCCTGAGCACCCATTTTCATCTGTTATTTCTAAATAATAAATGCCAGCTTCGCTTACATTTATGGTACTAGTCGATCCATATGGCTCTCCTCCGAATATCCAATCATAAGTGTCTCCGCTATATAAATTATCGACCACACTAATCTCACTTGTAAGGTCAGCACAATTCAACTCCAAAATATTTGACTCCAAGGAAAAGTCTAAATTGTCAGATTCATCAATTACTAAAATGCTCCCAGTTTCTGAACATCCATTTGAACTAGTTACTTCATAGTCATACAGCCCTTCATTAGAAACCATAATTTGGGATCCATTATACATTTCATTGTTAGGTCCTATCCAATCTACTGTAGTCCCAACATCTAAATCACTAATTTCTATTAGTACCTCAGCTTTGTCGCAATTTAAAGTATCTGTGTTTTCATTAAAAGTTGGGTAAACAAAATCTTCATTGATCAATATTGAGTCAAATTCTATGCAGTTAAGGCTATCAACAATTGTTAGATAGTACCATCCTCCTTGGGTAATAAAGAAGGAATCCATATCATTATTATTCACTCCAGGTCCATTCCAGATAAGATCTTGATTGGGACTCTGTAAATCAGTTAAAATTAATGCCGAATCTTGACTACAATTGATCAAACTATCAAATGAAATTTGATAATCAAAATTTGCTATATGCTCATAAACAAAAATTGAATCTATATGGGTACATCCATTCTCAAAGGTTGTCTCTAAATAATAGTTTCCACCATTTTCTACCGTTAGGCTATCTCCCCCTTCTATTGCTAGTTCTTCTAAATACCAAGTAAAATCTTCGATATCACCATTCAAAATAAAGCTAATTTGTGCTGAGTCATTTTCACAATCTAATATGTGATTGAGATTTAATGTTTGAGCAATAACGCCAGTATCGAGTGCCACATTTATAAAAGCAGAATCTACACATCCGTTTATTGGATGTGTTAGAACCACTGTATATACCCCGGAATCTTGCGTAAAAAAACTAGTCTCCTCAATAAGCTCATTTGATGGGTTTATCCATTCAATATTGTTATTACCACTATTAATTATACTTAATAAAATAGAATCATTTGTACAGTTTAGCGTATCTGGGATTATCAAATCAAAACTCGGCAAATTAAAATCGCCGCTAATGAAGATACTGGCTTCTCTAGTGCACATATTTTCATCAGTAACTGTCACTTGATAGGTGCCTTGTTCGTCTACTTCAATGCTATTAAAAAAATCGGGGCCTATAATATTTCCATCAGAACTATCCCAATCGTAAGTAAAAACAGAATGTGGATTCTCAACATCAGCAAATAATGTGGTAGTTGGATTTTCACATGTCAATATTACATCTGGTCCAATACTTACCTCAAAATCTTGGTAACTAATGGTATAGCTTTCTTTAAAAACACACAATTCATTAAAATTAACATTGTCTAATGCAAAATCATTTCCTGAGCCAGCTGTATTTTGATTCACAATACAAATGGTTGCGCTCGTACTTGCACCCGAGTTCCATGTCTCATAAAATTGATCTGGGACACAAGGATCACCTCCAGTAAAAGGACTTCCAAGTAATGCTCCATTGATAGAAAATTGCAGTATGGGTGGAGGATTATTGATATTCATTACATCCGTGCTAAAAATATAATCAGTGTTTGGGTTGACATTAACTACAGTACAATAAACATCAACATTTGTGATAGTTGCCGCATTTACAACCATCATTTGACCTGAAATAGGTGGACAGTTTGTCCATAAAAATGGAGTAACAACATCAATATTATAAGACCCTTGAGCTAAGCCACCCACTCCCGTGCTTGGATTATAAACATAGTCAGAGGTAAAGCCTGTTTGACCCGATTCAAAGTCACCGTTTGTTATAAGGTTTTCATTATCAATAGATCTAGCACAGAGGGTAAATGTTTCAGTACCGTCTATAAAAACAGAAGGATCTAGATCTGAATCATTCAAATACCCTTCATCTGATGTCCAATTGAAATCTAAATAATCTCCATTAATCTCTCCATTCAAATTGTAATTTCCGAGTTCACAAATGGTATAGTCTTCAGGTACACTAATATCCAATGAACAGGCAGGACTTGTTGAAAGTATCGAATAATAAAAAAGAAAAAAACCAAATATGATGCTGACCATTAAACAGTAAATTAAAAAAATGGAAATTACACAATAAACAGTACATTACAGGTTTTCAACTAATCAAAATAAGATTCAAAATTTAATTCGTTACAAAGTTTATACTAAGTTTAGAATATAAATGCGTTTGATAAAAAACAAAATGAATAAATTAAGTTTTTTATCAATAATACTCTTGTTTGTATTTTTTGCTTGTGGCACAAATAGTACTCAAGAAATTCTTCCTGGAGATGATCCAAATTTCACCATAGAAGCACACTCAGATAGTGGTTTTGGTGATTTTAATCGAAAGGTAGTTGTCTTCGGTATAGACATTTATGCGGTTGCTGCAGTAGAAGATGTAAAATTATTACATGCCGCCAATGTGCTGGCTCAATATCTGGATAATGATGAAGATGGGGAAGTTGACGATCAACTAGTGATGAATCATATGCTACAGAACAAAGCTTTTATGGTTATGTGGAAGAGCGAAAATGATCTAAACATAGATCCTCCCTCGGATAGACTAGGCCAAGATCTAGGAAATGATGAAACCAATCCTAATTATGTAGCGAGTGGTAAAACTGGTAGATTTGATGCATCATTAGAAGAGGTATTGCACATAATAAATAATGCAGGTCATTCATTTGCATATCCTGATGTTTTTGGTCAGAATATAGGATCGGCATTAGCTGATGCCATGGATATTGCAAGAGGTGGTCAATTTTTAAATATACCATCGTCATATCCTGATTCAGCTTGGTATACCTACTATGATTCAACATGTGAATATGCAAATTGCCAAACAATTGAATATTTATACTGGGCATTAAGCTCGATACTAGGAGGACAAGAAAACAGACTAAACGAAATAGAGCAGGAATGGAAGTTAAATACCAGAGATCTAGTCCAAACTACTGATACTACCATTTTCTCAATATTAACAAACCCTTTTTATAAACTTCCAACAGTTTTACCAGATGGAACTTATATGAGATAAACTTAGAAAAAAACATGGATAGAAAGAAATTCTTAAAAAAAGGAGCACTAGGCTTGAGCACAATCATTGCTATTCCCACTCTAATTACATCTTGTCGAAAAGAGGAAGAGTTTGACCCCAATGCTTGTACAGTTTCAGCTGAAGAAACGGCAGGACCATTCCCTATTAAAACGCCTGCTGATTTTGTCAGAGAGAATATAATTGGTGATCGCACAGGAATACCTTTAATGATTATTTTCAACATTCAGAATACTAATGATGATTGTAATCCTCTCGAAGGTGCGTTAGTAGATATTTGGCATTGTGATGCACAAGGAAATTATTCTCAATATGATGGGCAATTAGATGGAAGCTTTACCAACGAAAACTTTTTACGAGGAAGACAAACTTCAGATGTAAATGGTAATGCTTCGTTTATCAGTATTTTCCCAGGTTGGTATCCAGGCAGAACTCCCCATATCCATGTAGAAATAAAAAGTAGTGCAGGGAACTCACTTTTAGTTACCCAAGTATCGTGGTCAGAAGAAACCTCAAATACTGTGTATGCATCGGCAGGATATAACGGGAATGCTGATACTAATGACTCTAATGATGGCATTGTGTCAAATGCAAATTTGGCTGATTCTTTGTCCGGCAATACAACTGATGGGTACACGCTTATGAAAAATATCAAAGTAGCAGGCTAAAAGTTCAACGAAAGACAAAAAAAATCAAATTTGTAATCCTCAATTTCGAATTGAATTCATTTGAATGGGGACTAAGTTTTAACAAATCTTATAGGTAAAAAAAAGAAAAAATGCATTTAGCAAAAATCAACATAGTGATGTTATTATTCACTTGCCTTTCCCTATTAGCCTCTTGCAATAAGCAGAAACTTTACAATGATATAAGTGAATTGTCCGGAGAAGGCGTGATTGAAATTAACTCAGATAATGTAAGTGGTAATATTGGCGCTGTGTTTTCAAAATACATTTACATTACAGCTTCCAATAATAAAAGAGTAGACATTTTTGGGACATCAGGGGTGTCCGACGAACAAATGGAATATGCACGAGACATATTTAATAACTATTTTAATACAGAAGGCAACTTGTATAGCATTATTGACAAAAAGATAATAGCCAACTCTATGGCAAATAAAAAAACTGCACTTGTCTTTTTTGATAGCCAAGAGCAATATGAAGCGAATATTGCTAAAGTTAGTACCCTAGGTTATAACGTCCAAGATTTATATGCAACAGAATCATTAAATGCTGGCAACCGTGATGCTTCCTATGAAGAAATTTTGCATGTTATCCACAATTACGGAATTGCCCCCACACTAACAGAGTTTCAAAGCCGTTTGCAACAAGCCAATGATAATGCTATCGCTAATGGAATTTGGACTCCTTGGGGTAATTTACCAGGCGCTGATTTTGATGATGAATATTTTGCTGGATTAATGGATACCTATTTGGGGTTGTGGGAAGGTACAGGTGATTCTTTTGGAGGTGGAAGTTATATTCCTTCTAATAAAGAAGAAATGCAAATCCAAGATCCCGATGGATATCAGTTAATCAAGGATTTATTTGGAGATATTGAACAAGTTCAGTGACAAAAAAGGAAAAAACCTATGAAAAATATACTTTTCATTTTACTATTTATTCCGAGCGTTATATTTGGTCAACAAGAAAATAGAAAATCCTTTTTCGTTTCAACTGCTCACGGAACTTCCTCTGTATATAAAGAGGCCTTTTCTCACACTACCGAAAAAACATATCAGATGAGCATTGGATATGGATATTCTGTAGCAACAGGTCTAAGTTTTAAGTCAAAAAAAGGGCAAGGTTTTTCAGATGTCAAGTTGGTTTACCGCTCTTACAGCAATGGTATTCTAGCTATTCAAGATGTCAATGGAAATTCCACAAAAACTTCAAGAGAACGATTCAATTATTTAGGTCTAGGATATCTCTATGGAAGGTATATCAAGACTATAAAGAATTACCATACTTTTGTCAATCTTGGTCTAGAATTATCCTACATATTGAACAGGAAAACAACATTGAATTTCGACGATAGAACCATAAAAGTTACAAAAAAAGGAACAGATATTTCAAACAATTATGGTATTTCTGCGCCTGCAACATTTACTATTGGCTATGGACTCGAGTTGGATAAAGGTTTATTTAGATTAGGTCAATTGTCTAGGTTAAGTCTCAATGCGAGTATCGACCAACCCCTTTTTCCTATATCGTCTCCAACCAATCAATATTTAGGAGCGAATATTCGTTATCAAATACTTTTTTAAAAATACGGAATCCCAATAGGTGGAAAATAAGCTAATTGGATTTAGTCCTTAAAAAATGGAGAAGAAATATTTATTTACATCAGAACGATTGGGCTTTAGAGATTGGCACGATGATGATCTAGAGCCTATGGCTGCCCTTAATGCTGACTCAAAGGTTATGGAGTTTTTTCCTTCCACACAGAGTAAAGAGCAGACTAAAGCTTTTATCGAGCGAATGAAAGCTCATCAAAAAGAGAAGGGCTATTGTTATTTTGCTGTGGATGAATTATCGAGCCATCAATTTATTGGCTTTATAGGTCTTGCCTATCAAGAATATCACAGTCCATACTCTCCTTTTGTAGATATAGGTTATCGATTAGCTCAGGCCTTCTGGAACAAAGGCTATGCTACTGAAGGATCACAAAGGTGTTTAGAGTGGGCTAAAAAACAACTCCAACTAAAGGATATTTATTCAGTTGCCATTTTGCAAAATAAAAAATCCATGCACGTAATGAAGAAGTTGGGCTTGAGCAAACTAGGCGAATTTGATCATCCAGGATTAAAGGATTATCCGGCTATCCAGCGGTGTGCAATCTATCATTTAGCCTTAGATCACTTAAGTTTTAAGTAATTACCATTACATGGTTAAGGAGTTTCTAAGTACTTTTTATCGAGAAAGGTCATACGATAAACATATACCATCTGCAGATCCTGAAACATTCCAAGCCGATGAGACTTCTTTGTTTTTATGTAGATGTGGAATAAGGATTCCGAATGCTGCACCAACTGCATACCCAGTCATTACATCTGATCTAAAGTGATTACCTGATTTTACGCGCATATATCCAGTAAAAGCAGGCCATGCAGCCGCCAAAGTCCAAACTAGGTACTTTATGGGTTTTTCGGGATAGTGATCATTAAATACTTTGGCTGCATAAAAGCTATTAACAGCTGTCAAAGATGTGTGTCCGGAGAAGAAAGAAGTGAGTCCATGTCGCTTCATTTTTTCTGTAGGCATTACGGAAGGGTTATACATATAAGGTCTAGGTCGGCGAACAATATACTTGCATAATAAGGTAGCTCCAGCGGTCAAAATGACTGCTTCGCCCCATAAAATAGTTGCCTGTTTTTTGTTGACTTTAGGCAATAGATATAAACTTGCAGGCAAACACAGTGAAGCATAAATGCCTATATCTGAATAATGATCTGCTTTAGTGCTTAGGTTCAATGTTGCTCCTCTATCGAATGTCGGTATGTTGTCCGAAGACAATGCTTGAATAAAATCAAGATTGGGTGGATTTGTCTTTTCTCTTTGATAGGCACTTAAGAGCAATAAACTTGCTCCTCCGAGTACATATTTTTGTTCGTTTGATTGTTTAATTTGGTAAACATCTTGAGTACAAGCATACTTAGAACAGCCTATACTTAAGAATAAAACCAAAAAAAAACTTCTTCGTTTGAGTATTTGCATTCTTTTGGATTCCCTACTATTTCAAAAGAGTAAATTACGGAAAGTCCATGGATATTTTAGGCGATTGCACTTTCTGAATGACCCAATTTGTGGTTTATTTGGCTTGGTGAGTTGTTAAATTTAAATGAGTAGCTGCTTTTTTATTTAATCCCTTATTACATTAGAAGAGACAATAAAAAAATCAAGTAATTGGCAATAAGGATAAAGCTATGATGGTTTAATGTATAGCTATGCTTAAGTCCTATTTCTTGACTGCTTTTTAGTATACCTATTAGTTTAATGTTAAGTTTTGAGAAGGCCCGTATTTAATATCACACTCTTTTTTCTGTTTTTTTGTGCACCCACACTCGTTATGACTCAGAGTGAAGAATGGAGTGTTGTCAGCAACGAGAATGATATTATAGTTTCTACCCGATATACTGAGGATAATCCGATTAAAGAAGTAAAAATTTACGCGACTATACATGCAAATGCTGACCAAATTTTGGCATCACTTTGTGATGTATCATTGTATAAAAATTGGGTATATAGATGTAAAAGTTCGTTTAAGATCGAGGAAATTGGAGATGAGGAATTTATCTACTACAGCGAAACAGAATTGCCTGGACTTTTTTCGAATAGGGATTTAGTTTTGCATTCTAAACAGTTCCAAGATGACGAAACGGGATTAATCTATTCTGTGTCGAAGTGTGTTCCAGAGGTCTATGATGAAGTAGAAGATAATGTGCGGATTAAAAAATTTAAATCGGAGTGGAAGATTAAACCCATAAACCCGAATCTATCGGAAATAGAATACATCGTAAGTATGAACCCTGGAGGTTATTTACCAGCATGGTTAGTAAATTTGGGAGTAAGTAGTGGCCCTTTGAAAACCATGCAAAATTTTAAACATTTGTTGGAGGAATAGTCTTTTTAGGTGTCTGTAACTTTTACTTAAGCTTTGGATAAATTTACTAAACCAGTGGTGTATTCTAACAAAAGTATAGAGTTAAACATATTGTATGAAATGACCTCAATTTCAAAGGCAAGTTAAGTGGGTAACAATCTTCAAATTAGAAGATCCTAGTATCTTTATTGCATGTCATTAGCAGCCTTCTTTATTTTGCATTCACTGCATCAAAAAACTTCTTTAATTTTTTGCTATCCAATTGTCCATTAGTTCTAACTCCACTACATAAATCTATTCCAAATGGTTGAACGTATTCTATAGCTTCCTTGACATTTGATGCATTAAGTCCTCCTGCTAAGAAGATAGGAATGGATATTTCTTCTCTTATCAATTTACTTATTTCCCAATTGTGGACTTTACCTGTACCTCCTAATTCCTTTATTTTTAAATTAGGATTGCCACTATCGAGTAAAATGGCATCAACGTACTTTGAGATATTTGTAGCTTCTTCGATTGATCTTTCGTCCATTACATGGATTACTTGAACCAATTTTACGTTCGGTAGGTTTTCTCGAATTTCTTCATATCTGCCTATTTTCAATTTGTCAACTATTTGAATCGTATTTGTATTTACTCGTCGATGATGTTTAATTATCTCAGTGGAGTCTGTATTACTCGTTAGTAGAAAAGTCGAAATAGCTGGTGGGACAATCTGTGCAATTTCTTTAATTAATGTATCGCTAATAATGCCTGGTCCACTTGGCATTTCTCCAACTAATCCGATAGCAGAAGCTCCATGTGCAACAGCCACCATTGCTTCTTCTTTACTACTTATGCAGCAAATTTTAACGATGGGTGTTAATATTCCTTTCATTTTTGAAAATGCTACTTAGTCTATTCTTGGCTTGTGTTTAAACTTATACCATCACAAGAAAATATGATTTCTATACAGAGTCATCCGTGATTAACCTTGCGATTATACCAGACAACTTTACAAATAGGGCAAAAATTTATCAACAGTCAATCCTTTTCCCTAAACAGCTAACTGGTCTATCTAGTCAAGCAAAAATTACAAAATAGCCTTTTTGTAATCAAGGACTTAGTAAACATAAATCAGGATAATATACTAGCCTCTTCGATCCAGATATTCATTAAAAAACTCCATGTATTTAGCATATTGAGCATCGTCTAGAATCTTTGCCACTTCGGCATTTTGCTCCTTTCGGAGGGATTGCATAATGAAGTTTACTTGTTCTTGCTTATCTCGGTTCCCTTTTAAAGCCGTAGCCCTTTTTAGTCTGAACGCTTGATTTACTTCGTCCATAGCCATTTTTTGGTCATCCGACAAATCCATAGAATCATAGAAATCATCCATAGAACCCATCGCGCCTCTTGGGCCTAATCTATTTCTCTCCGTTTGAACGTCTTTGTGGGTATTATCCATAGATTGCTTACTCTTACATGCAAACAAATAACTTATACACAAAAGAATAAAAAGTATACTCGGATTTTTCATTTTGGTGTTTAACTATTCATTAGGGTGGAAAGTTAGGCTGCATCGACATTGGCAAAAATAAATACTGACCTACACTCCTTCCACATTAAAAGTATCAATTTTATTTTATCTACCTTTGTAAAATAGATACTTACCCTTTAACAGTCATATCTTATTATAATTTATACTTAAACATTTTAAATGAAGTTTGAAGAATTGGATCTTATTGATCCTGTGTTGAATGCATTACGTGATAAACAATACACACACCCAACCCCAATCCAAGCCAAAGCCATCCCGATTGTACTCGATCGAAAAGATGTATTAGGATGTGCACAAACAGGCACTGGAAAAACGGCTGCCTTTGCCATACCAATAATTCAGTTAATCCATAGAATCGAAGGACAAAAATCAGGTTTCCCGAAGATGAGAGCCTTGATTGTAACTCCCACAAGAGAGTTAGCTATACAAATTGATGAAAATATCCGCGACTACAGTAAATACACAAAAATTAAGCACGCGGTAATTTTTGGAGGAGTGAAGCAACATAAACAAGTAGAACAATTGCGTCGTGGCGTACATATATTAGTAGCTACTCCTGGGCGCTTATTAGATTTAATTAGCCAAGGTTATATCAGCCTAAATGACATCAAAATGTTTGTTTTAGATGAAGCTGATCGTATGCTGGATATGGGTTTTATTAACGATATTAAAAAATTATTAAAACTATTACCTGCGCAACGGCAATCGTTGTTTTTCTCGGCTACCATGCCTGACAATATCGTACAACTTTCGAGACAAATATTGGATCATCCAATAAAAGTAGAAGTAGCGGCGGTTTCAAGTGCGGCAGAAACCATACAGCAATACTTGTATTATACGAATCGAACGGATAAAAAATCTCTGCTCATACATATACTCAAAAATCCAATATTAGACCAAGTATTAGTTTTTTCGCGCACCAAACATGGTGCTGATCGCATCGTCAGAAATTTAAAGAAAAAAAATATTCAAGCAGCAGCTATACATGGAGATAAAGCGCAGAATCAGCGACAAAAAGCCTTAAAATCATTTAAAGAAGGTAAAATTAGGGTACTTGTAGCCACAGATATAGCCGCTCGGGGAATAGATATAGACAAACTGAAATATGTGATCAACTATGATATTCCTAATGTGGCGGAAACCTATGTGCACAGAATAGGAAGATCAGGTAGAGCTGGAGAGGAAGGTATAGCCATAGCCATTTGTGAGCCTGAAGAAAATGCGCACATCAGAGCTATCGAAAAGTTAATCAAACAAAAAATAAAAGTGGTCAATGATAATCCATTCCCACAAACAGAAAAGCCAATGACTGCAGCGGAGAAAAAAGAATGGAATAAAGAGAAGCAGCGCAGGAAACAAGAATTTTTTGCAAATCGCAAAAAGGCTAGGGCCAGGAGATAAAATTAAAAAAGCCAGCTATCATGATGATAACTGGCTTTTTTTGTGCTTAATTTTTTTATTTATTTAGAATCCACATAATTAAACTAACGGTACCAAACAGCATCATTAGCCAACCTAGGTATACAATTGCTACACCTATTCCTCCAGCAGCAATCGCTACCAATACTCCCACTAAATAAACAGCTAATCCTAATCCCCAACCTAATAGCCACCATTTTTTCCATTTCTTTGCGGTAACTTTTGCAGCTTCAACAATTTTTACAGTAGAAGCTTTAGCTGTTTCTACAGCAGACTTTACATAGTCCTTAAGGCTTGTTTTTTCACTTTTTGTAGTTTTTACAGCATGAGGAGCTGCCGTTGCCAATTGTTGAGTAAACACAAGTGCCATGATTACCAACAATAGATTCATAGTTCTTTTCATAATTGTTTTTTTTATTATGCGTGTAATTTAATCAATTAAAATATTTTTCCAAAATTTAAAATTCCTTTAGGATCCATTGCCCTTTTTATGTTTTGCATTAAGGCGATCTCTTCAGGGGTCCTACACCATGCTAGGTAGTGCTTTTTATGTGTTCCAATGCCGTGTTCGGCCGAAACAGAGCCACCAATATTCTTTAAGGGTTCGTAAACTATATCATTTATTTTGTTAGTTAATGAAGCCTCCGCATGCTGCTTGAGTACAATCAAATGGATGTTGCCATCCGCCACATGACCAAATGGAAAACAATGAATTACACCATCTAAAGTGCGGATGAGCTCACTGATTTTTGCAATCATATCTCCTATGAGCGGAATCGGCAAACTAATATCAAAGTGCTGGTCTACTGGTCCTTGACTTACCAAGACATGCACATCTTCACGAATCTTCCAAAACCATTCTAAGTCTGATTCACTATGCGCTAAAGCTCCATCTTCATATAAGCCCATCTCTAAACTTTGTTCCATTATTTGTTGAAAATGGCTGGCGTCGTTTTCCAAATCTCCACCTAAACTTTCGATTAATACATAGTAGGAATAACCATGAGCTACAGGCGGTTTTTGGTACATGGGTCCAGTCATCATCTCATAGCTTTCTTGCCAGATAAGCTCATATCCGCTCAACTTTCCGGCCAAGCGGCGATCTATAAATTTTAAGCAACGCACCACCTGATCGTAGTCCTTCATTCCTACAAATGCCGACATTCTGGTTTTAGGAGCTTCTGTTAATTTTAATACAGCACGTGTGATGATACCTAATGTGCCTTCAGCGCCAATAAACATTTGTTTTAAATCGTAGCCACTATTATCCTTTATGATCTTTTTCATAGAATGGATAATAGTCCCATCAGCTAGCACCACTTCTAAACCCAAAATTTGCTGCCTGGTCATCCCATATTTTAGCACTCTCAGTCCGCCAGCATTTGTAGAGATGATACCACCCATTTGCGCTGAACCTTTGGCTCCAAAATTAAGTGGGAAAAGCAAAGAAGCTTCTGATGCTTTTTGCTGTACTTCTTCTAAAATCACTCCCGATTGCACCGTCATCGTTCGAGATATCGGATCTAATTCTTCTATTTTATTCATCAATTCAAGCGAAATAACTAGCTCGAATTTATCTGATTCCGTACTACCTACTAAATTCGTTTTCCCACCGTGGATAACCACCTTTTGGTTGTTATTGTAACACCATCTCATAAGTGTAGAAAGTTCTTTTGTAGAAATCACTTTAACTAAAGCTAAAGCTGTAAGCCCTTCATGCATTTTCCAAATGTGCGAGTATTCTGCTTGCAGTGCTTCGCCATAAATAACCCTGTTTGGGTCTATAATTTTTGTAATGTCTTTTAGTAGACGCATACAATTTTACTATTTACATTAAAATTAATGATCTGACAATAAATGGTTGATGGTTTCTTCTTCATACAAATCTAGTGGATTTGGAACCCATTGATTCATTCCATGATAGTCTTCACTCAAAAATCGATTAAACAACAAAATATTCCCTATTACCGAATAAATGTAACCAAATAATACCACCATGACTTAATGCATCATAAAAGCTTGAAACCACTAGTGCAAAACGCTGGGTGAATACTAATAAAGTAAACAGTTATAGTGTTTTGGAGATACAATCTCAATCTCTTCAAAAATTCAAATCGATTGATTTTGCATATCTGCGATATGGCCGCTAAGCATAATTAAAATAAAAAAAAGAGGAAAATATCAGAATTCTGTGCGGAGAGTCCAACCATTTAAACCAAAAAAACTGATAGTTATTAACGAGAAGAAAATGATTTTCAAAACGGTCATACATTAAGTGCTGAGCATTAAAAAAGGTCAAAAAACTAAACCATTTTATCATTTAGCTCAGCCATTTGTACTGCTTCGACCAATAAAGTCTCGTCTTCTTTTAAGGTAGCAATCAGTCGAGTTATAGATTGCAAGACTTCTTTTTTCTTCGACTTTATCTGCACACTTGCTTCTTGTTGACTCATTTCGATTTGTTTCAAAATATCAGGATCAGATAATAACAGAGCTCCATGGATGATGCCTTGCCAACTGTCTCCATCTCCTTTATAGCCATAATCTCTTAAAAAAGTGAGGTGGTTATCCACCTCACCTTCATCATTATATGATAATATAAATAATCCATCATTCGAAGCATGGATTTTTCCTCTGCCATTCTTGCTTATGTCTACAATCGCTTCCAGTAGTGGGTTTCTAGTTTCCTTAGGTGATTCCTTTTTAGCAAACTTTTTTCTCAATCTTGCTTGATCAAAAACATAATAAATGCTCATTAGTACCACCACAAGAAGAATAAGCTGGAGCATAAGTTTTACTATTTATTCGATCACGAGGTGATCTGCAGCATTTTCTACACCGACACCCCATGGATTAGGTCCCCATTTATTAGTTCCTGGCTGACTTTCGGTGACCAACCATACCAACAAAATTATGCTTCCTATTAAAGGAATCAACGCGATAAAATAATACCATCCCGAACGATTAACATCGTGGAGTCTTCGGACTAAAAGAGCCAAGCTGGGCACAAGAAGTGCTAACGCAAGTACCATAAATATTATTCCTAGTATATTAAATCCAGAACCTGGCACGGTACCTGAGTTTAATGAAGATGTCACAGACATCATTAAAGGTATATAAAACACCATATATATTAGCGTCGAAAAGAGCGTGAAATACCAGTATTCACTACGGCTCGCTCGGCCACTAAAATCCGCATATCGATTCTTTATGGTATCGACAAAATAGGTTTGAAAAGCTGACATGTAAGTTAATTTTTAATGAATAGTTGAGAATATCTCGATTTGTTATACTCAAAAGATAAGAAATAACTTCCTGATGGCAAAGAAGATACATCAATAAACTTACGTCCTCCATTTGCACTAAAAGAGGAAACTTTTCTTCCCAAAACATCAAAAACATTAAAATCAACATGCATGATACCATCCCATTCAACGACTAAAAAGTCTTGACTAGGGTTTGGATATACTTTGAAATTATTTTCATTCATCGGATCCATTACATCCACTAAACGCTCGCAATATGTAGAATCTGGCTCTAACTCGATCCAGCCTTTAGGACTTAAATCTTTTCCTGCAAAAGCACTAAAATCTGCCGGATATCTTTTCATCCTAAAGGTTAAGTTGTTATTTATTTCCAAAGTATCTCCTTGAGTAGCTGCCGCAGTTCCATTTCTAGGCGTAATGTACTCCCATACGATGTCATCATCGCCATTCAACTCAAAGGTATAACCAAATCGACCTGAAGTAATTAACTGGTTACCATTGGGTAAGATTTGGATACTTGAAAGTCCTGTAGAGTATAACTTGGTAGTATCCGGATGGGTAGTTGTGTTTTCCACAACATTGGGCAAAAATACACCATCATCCATTAAATATCTCCAGTCATACATATCCCAAGTGGGATTAATAATATTTGTTACTGAGTAATCAGCTCCGAATCGGTTATTAAAAACGGCAATCTTGCCAAAAGATGGATTAGAGAAATCAAGGAAGTCATCCGCCCAATGGGTATCATGTTGGAAAAATAATTGTTGGTCTGTAGTATCTCCACGACCATAAGTTCTTGGGTTTCCCCAGCGCCACATTAAGTCACCACCTAGATTTCCAAAACCACCCACATGCCCTGCAGCCTCTTCAGTAGTCGTGCTATGGTCGATGATCCATACTTCATCAAAATAAGGTATACTCAACATTATTTGATCCAACTCATCGTTATAATCCAAGGCATTTCCGTGCATCCAATCTGGATGACCATCTTCCCTACCATAATTTACATCGATCAGATTAGGATTATCTGCTATTACGCCAAAGTTGTCTTTAGTCTCGTCGAAATCTTGAATTAGATGATCCCATGCATGCCATTCCCAGATGATGGAATCATTAGCAGGATCTATTTCGAATACCCAATCCGGCCACATGGTTCCTTGAGCCAAAGTGGAAGTATCGCGCCCTGCAGCGATGCACGCATCGGTATCTTTAAACTCCCAAGCCAAAGCGATGATGGTTCCTTCCGGAGTGATGGCAAAATCATGATGTAATCTATTTTGAGCATCGTTCATTTCAAAATCCCAGATGAGATTATTGTCCCAATCTCTAATTTCGAGAATGGCTCCTCCACCGCCAGCCCATATCGGATCACCAGTTATGGTGCTAGAGCGTTTAGCTTTATACAATAATCCATCTTCTGTCAGGTAAGCCATGTTTCCCGGTCTAGTGTTTAGACTATCTTCCCATACATGAACAATTTCTCCACAATTATCCAATAAATAAACATTAGGCTGGTTATGTGGATACATGAGATTATAACCGTCATATGCTTTATCTGGCTCATAACTTATCAATCCGATTGTATTTTGTCCAATGCTGTTAAACATGAGACACATAAAGCCCAGCGTCAAAAATGGTTTTATTAATTTCATCCTTTGTGATTTAAGCAACAGCTAAACTATGAAAGTATCTATGGATTAAAGTAGTTAATTGAATATTTTTCACTTAAGATTAAGTACCAATGACATTAGAAGATAAATTTAAGATTGCCAAACTTTTCGGTGAGTATTTAGATACTGATCAATATACATCATTCAAAGCTTTACTCACTCTTGATTGTCTGTATTTAATTTATGATACATCCTATCATAACGCCGATGATATTGCCCAACTTTATGCTTCCAACATGAAGGCTGGAAAAGAAAAACTCGATCGACTGGAATGGGGCAAAGCCATCATTAATCACTTAAAAGATGATGTGTTTAATATTCATTTTACTGATTACTTAGAGCACAAGGGTTTAAAGCATACCTATGAATGTAACCAATGGGTGTATGTAAATGACCAATTAAAAATATATAAGATAGTGCATAAGGAGATCCCCGAAAAAAAGAAGGCACTGGCGGAATTTTATGAGAAAGTAGGCCTATCCTAAGCCTACATACAGGCCTTCGTTTAGCCTTTTATATTGTAAATTTTTTCTAGAAGCTATCATCTTAACTTTATCGAAATAATTATCTTAAGGTCTCAAACAACAACATGCATAAAAACAGACGGACGTTTATTAAGTCCACCGCTATAGGTGCTACAGCCATCCCTAGTATTGTGGCATCGCTCAGCGAACCATTACTGTCTGAAGATGATCTAAAACCAGTGGTTATTTCTACTTGGAACCATGGTTTAGCTGCTAATGAAGCAGCATGGAAAATCTTAGCCACAGGAGGCAAAGCCATCGACGCTGTGGAATCCGGTGTGCGCATTACTGAATCTGACCCTACAGGCCAGAGTGTGGGTATAGGTGGAAGGCCGGATATGACGGGCGAAGTCACCTTGGACGCATGTATAATGAATGAACATGGAGACTGTGGATCCGTAGCATATTTAAAAGGGATCGAACATCCGATATCGGTTGCTCGTGCAGTTATGGAAAAGACTAGGCATGTTATGTTAGTCGGTGATGGAGCCAAGGAATTTGCTTTAGCTCAAGGTTTTCCTGAAGTCAATTTATTAACTGAGAAATCGAAAAAAGACTGGGAGGAATGGAAGGTTTCCCAAAGGAAAGTACTCCCGAAAATCAATGTAGAAAATCATGACACGATCGGCTTATTAGCATTAGATAAAAATGGTGATTTATCGGGCGCTTGCACCACCAGTGGAGCTGCTTGGAAAATGAAAGGTCGGGTCGGTGATTCGCCTATTATAGGTGCCGGTTTGTATGTAGATAATGAGATAGGAGGTGCAACGGCAACCGGCTGGGGTGAAGCAGTAATCAGAGCCGTAGGGTGTTTTTTAGTAGTCGAACTGATGCGCCAGGGAAATAGTCCCCAAAAAGCTTGCGAATTAGCTGTCCAGCGAGTGATCGACAAGAATCCTGATTGGCGAGAGATTCAAGTAGGTTTTATTGCCCTTAATAAGTCCGGAGAGTATGGCGCTTATTGTATACACGCCGGTTTTGATTATGCAGTCCAGCATCCTAAACTGGATAATCAAATGATTAAAAGTGATAGTCGTCTGAGCTTGTAATACATGCTAAAAAAAAGTGTAGCACAGAGACTGGCGATTATCATTTATGTTGGTTTTTGCTTTTTTGTTTGTTTGTATTTCTATGCCAGCATTTTGTATCCTGGAGGCTCTCAACATCTAAGTCAGTCGGAAGGATTTGATTGGTTTCACAATTACTGGTGTGACTTAATGAGCGCTGAAACAGTAAAGGGAATAGACAATCCTGGGGCTCCTTTTGCGATCGCCGCATTGGTGTGTTTGTGCGTTTCTATCACTGGCTTTTTCTTTTTATTTAGCGAAACATTGATAAAAAAACCGGTATTGAAAAAAATCATACGTATGAGTGGTTTGTTGTCGATGTCCAATGCCGTGTTTATTTTTTCTTCGTGGCATCACTTAATGATCATTAGTTCGAGTGTGTTTGCTTTAGTCGCACTGGTGGGCATAATCATGGTTCTGTATCGTTCAAATTATACCATATATAAATGGTCTGCTGCTTTGATTATACTTGTCTTGATTGCGCTCAATGTCATGTATTATTCCTCATATGGATTATATTATTTGCCTTTTGCACAAAAAGTTGCCATGGCCTTAGTTATACTATGGGTTTTATTTTTTTCAATGTTGCTTAGTGGTAAAACATCGAAGGCTATCTAAAATCTGGATACTGTGTTGTAAGCCCATCCTTTGGGTGACTATCTAGATGGTTCGTCATTTTTTTATAATTTAAGGGTATGGCGGAGAAAAGTAGCTCATGTTTAAACTGTGGTCAAAGCTTTACTGAAGCTGCCAAGTACTGTGAGCAATGTGGTCAAAAAACAAGACACTTCGACCTTTCTCTAAAGAACATAATACAATCCTTCATTACTGTATTTTTCAATGTAGACAACAAGGTATTCCAAACTATAAAAGATCTCTACATACCCAATAAAATTACCCGATCCTTTGTACAGGGTAACACTAAAAAGTATGTCCATCCATTCAAGACCCTTTTTATCAGTTTATTGCTATTGTTTTTTACGATTAGTCTTTTGATTAAAGATTTAGACCTTAATCAAAACAACAGTTATCATCGGTCTGTGTTGAAAATGGAGCAAGCTTACAAATTAGATTCATTGGCTGATAAATCTTGGTTGGTGTCTGACGATTACATAGATAGCCTGAAGTTGTTGTTGTTAGAAAAAAAACACAATCCTGCTACTGACTTATTTAATTTTGACCTAACCATTGGTAATGAAAATTTGACTGAAAAGTATGGCATCACCATCGAAGATGCACTCACAATGGATGCTCATCAAATCCTAGATAAGTACGAAATAAAAGGCCTTAAAGATCGCTTATTACTTCCTCAATTACTGAGAACCAGTCGCGATTTAAACGCGACCATTCGTTTTTTTATTAATAATATGTTGTGGGGAATTGTCCTGCTACTATTTATGGGTAGTTTTATTTTTTACTTGCTTTATATTAGGCACCAGACCTACTACCAAGAGCATGTAATGCTTATGGCTAACTATTTTACCATTAGCTTTTTACCCATAGCTATTTTAGCATTATTTATAAACAAAACAAGGGCATTAGAGTCCGTTATACTTTATGTTTTGATGTTTACAAGTTTACATTTTATATACTGTATAAAACAGTACTTTAATGAACATTGGCTGAAGACCATCATTAAAGTATTTTTACTGGCAGCGGGCATGTTAGCTACTTTTGTTTTAGTAGTAGTACTGATATTTTTAATCAGTTTAATGTTGTATTAAAGTTTAGTAGACTAAAGTACCACTTTACTGTAAGTTAAAAGTCTCATCAAAAGAAACCGTTTTAGCCGTAAGGCCGCTGATACCTGAAGAATCAATATCGAGTTGGGCCATAATCCGCCAGCGTTTGTTGTTTATCTTTTCAATATTTAATCGGCCTTTTTCTACTGGCCGTACAGAAAATACCCAAGCACCGCTTTCTCGATAAGTACAATTTATTGAACTTAGTCCTGCATCAAGATATTCTCCCTCACCTTCGTTAGGATCCACTTGGAAATATACAAATTCTGAATACTCATCATCGGCAATATCATCGCACTGTGCAGAAGATCTGGCATACTCAAAGACCAATGAATCACCATCAATAATAACGAAGTTATAATGATGTTCTAAGCTATCCATCGTCAGTTGGATGGTTTTATTTTCTTCAAAAGTATAATCAAATGATTCCCGATCACAATTGGTCAATCGACAAGATATATGAGTACAAAGTAATAGGAAGATGGTAAAGTGAAAAAACCGCTTCATAGTACTTATTGGATAGTAAATGATTCATTCAATGTGATTTCCCTAGCTTCTCCGCCGACATCAAGTGGATCTACGATTATGGCTATGGATACATCCCATGTGTTTTCATTTTGCTTCGTTCCAGAAATACTACCTTTCATGATCGGATTCGTTTGTCCATTAACCCAGGCACCGCTTTCTCGAACAAAACATTTTGCTTGATTTAATGTAGCATCTGTGTAGTTAAATGAATCTAAGCTGTCCTTCACTTCAAAACTCAATTCTTCTGCCCACTCATCATCCAATATATTATCGCATTGAGCAATAGCGTGGGTATATTGAAACACCAAAAAATCACCTTCTTCTACAAAGTAATGCTGAAAAAATACGTTTGATGAATCTATGCTAATGGATTTATTTTCTAGAATGATAAAATCTTCTTTATCTCCATGACAATTATTGTTTTGGCATGCTATGAATAAAAATGTAATTGCGAAAACGGCAGATGATATCAGATACTTCATGAGTTGTATTTTAATTAAGACGGTCTATGGTTTAAAAGGGTTGGCATGTAAAGATATTAATAGCTTGGTAATTCTCGGTTGAGTGGTGAGGGGAAGGAGCATTTTAAATTGGCTAAGTAGCGGGCATTGATAAATTTAGGTTCTTTTTTAAAGCATACTTTACTTTATTGATATACAAAGCTATTTGGATGGCGAAACCATAATAAATATTATATGCATAATTTACAACTTGAGGACTATCAAAATCTTCTGGTCTATATGAAATTGATGAAGTACAAACATATGGAGCATTCTTACTTGACCTTTTTTGGGAAGATCACCAGCACCAACAGACGCTCTATCAGTTTGATAAATCACATTGATAGGATTGTTCAAGGTATAATTATAAGGTCTCCACCCATAGAATAAATCTCCTGTAGGTTTATCTCCATTCTGCAACTTTTGGCTACAACAGTATCATTTTACTGACAACTAAAGGAATAAAGGTTTTTTGTTAATTCTCAGCTATAAGCTGAGACGAACATATATTTTTTCAATAGATCAACATTCTGCCCATAACAACTATTAGAAAAAAGCAAAATTGCCAATACTAAAATGAATTTATCTTTTATCATAATTCAACAAATTACCTATTTACCAAAACCTGAAAAGAAACCCCAACAGTAGCAGGGAAATTGGATACTTCTGTATCTGTAATATCAAGATATGAACGTGACGAGATGACTCCTTCAATCGAAGTCGCTAAAAATATTGCTGGCTTCTTGGAGACTACTGTAGGCTACTTACTTGGCGAAGCTGACAAAGCAGATCTATTTAAAGATCCTGCCATGTTGCAACGTCTTAATGATTTGAAAAAACTGGACGACAAAAACAAATCTCATATCCTCTCTGTACTTGATGGATTTCTACAATCTGTAAAAATCAAAAATATCGCCGCTCTGTAAATTAAAAAGCCACCCCGAAGGATGGCCTTATCTTATCGTTGGATAAACATTCGTATTAAATATATTGCTCCTCCCCAAAATACTCCATTCAAAATAATAAATAGTATAAAATTACTCTTTGGGCCTCCATTGATATAACCAAATGGAAACTTTAGAAAAAATCCAACCACCTTTTCTAACATTGTTGATTCTGCTCCAAAATTAAATCCAATAAATGGTGCAATAATAATCGTAAGAATAGTATAAACTAACGTAAAACAAAAAACAAAAATTATCACAGATTTATATTTAGTCATACTTAATTCTTAACTCCATTATCAATAATGTACTGAACAGCTTTTTGAATTGCAGCATCAGCTTCGGCTCCTGGTCTTGCTAAATCAAAATGAGGTGCATCATCTCCCATAAACAACACTTGTGCAGCCCCTCCCATATATTCCAAGAATGACGAATTACTTAAAAGGTCTCCTTCTATATCAACACGAATAATGTTTTTAATATTCTCATTTCCGCTCAACTGCTTATAAAGAGAAGAATCATCAGAAATAGGACTGCCAATTAATACAAGATTATCTACAACAGTTCCTTCATCAGCAAGCTTTAACGCTACCTGTGCTTGAAGAACACTTCCATAACTATAGCCTCCTAAATTTAATTGCTCTCCTTCTGCAAGTGGGTTTGATTTTAAATTATTACTTATCTGATTATATGCTGAAGTTATTGAACTGTGTTGCCTAAATGAGTCGTCAAACTTTGTAGGCATTCTTGTCGGTCTACTATAATTCCGATATTGAGATGTAGTATAGCCAATACAATTAATAGATATACACTAATTTTTAATGCACTCATCTTGTGAACCAATGCTTATGTCATAATTGGTTTATTGAGAAAAAGTGTAAAAATTATTTTCAAAAAACTGATTCATTCTTTCTAAGCCTCTACAAAAACTTGAATTTGAATACTCATCATTGACGATTAAGTTTTTTATCATTTCTTTTGAGAAGTCTTGTTTATGGTAATGTATTGTCAGATACATATTTTTTGTCCCATTTTGCCTTCTCTTGATAAATATATTTTTTGGATCAACAAATTCAATATATTCCGTTTGATCATCATCTGAGAAAAACCACCTTGTCCCAATTTTTCTCGAACCTTTTATTTCCCAAAAAGACTTTCTCCCATTCATAATCAACAGTGGATGTAATTCCTTAACAATAAAACCATCCAGAGAAGAATCAATTATCAACTCAGAAAATGCAGGAATAAAATTGTTTTCGCATTCAGAAGTTTTTGAAGGATAAAATGCAAACCAGGAATAGTCTAATAAATTATTTACATCTAGATCGCGATTATTGCAAGAACAATAAAAAATACTTGTTGAACCAATAATAAATAAAATAAAGAATCTAAATTTTTTCTCAAAACTATTTTTCACAATCAATATTTTTTAATTTTTAAGTCAAGTCCTTTGCTCCAGCGTTGCAAATCACTGAATTTATCAAACTTTACATTTATTATCGGGACTGAGTTACTTTGTGATAATGAGCTCCCGTATTTCTCTTTGTGTAAAGTCTCTTTCCTCATTTTTAATATGCTCTTTCAAC
>JAHDHQ010000026.1 GCA_020631235.1 Saprospiraceae bacterium
ACAAGTGTGGTCCTATGAACAGAATTCATTGTATACCTACAGTGATGGTGATATTGCTTACCTTAATCGGTTTTAATCCATCCAAAGCATTGGCTCATGTCAATGAGGCAGCAGAATTCAATATAAATATCAAGGTACAAAAGCCTAGTGATGAAGATATTGAGAGTAGGTTAGGTAACCTTCAGTCTGCGATTTCAGTAAAATATACGGCAGAAGTTCGTACTCGAATACTTCAGTACACGGTTTATCACCGTCAAGCTACTGAAAATTTGATCGGTAGAGCTATGTTATATTTTCCATTATTTGATGAAGAATTAGCTAAAAGAAACTTGCCTTCAGAGCTGAAAAATGTGGCCGTAATAGAATCTTTATTAAGACCTAGTGCAACTTCAAGTGTAGGTGCTGCAGGTTTATGGCAGTTTATTAAGTCAACGGGAAGAATGCAAGGTTTAGAAATCTCTGAAATCATAGATGAGCGAAGAGATCCGAGAAAATCAACAAGTGCTGCTATAGATTATTTAGAATCTTTGTTCGAAATGTTCGGAGACTGGACATTAGCAGTAGCTGCATATAATGGTGGTCCAGGAAACGTTAGAAAAGCAATCAGAAAATCAGGTAGTAAGGATTTTTGGAAGATGCGTAAATATCTTCCCTCAGAGACACAAGCATATGTACCTAGAGTTATTGCTTCTATGTATTTGATGAATTATTATCATTCGCATAATTTGCAGCCAAAGGTGCCAGAAGATTTATTGCAAACAACAATAGAAGTTAAAACGAACAAAAGATTGTCTTTGGTGGATTTAAGTAAAAATCTAAACGTGCATATAGATGTTTTGCAAAAATTAAATCCATCTTACCGAAAAGGATATATACCTGCTAATGGAGGATATTCTTTAGTATTACCTGAAAACAGACTTTATGACTACTTTAGGTTGTATGACAAAGTTTCGTTTGAGGTAATGCTAGAAAAAAGAGAAGAAGCACAAAGAAAGGAGTTAGTGGAGAGCAGAGATAGTGTGCTATACATGCAAAAATTAGCTAACAATTATATAGCTAAAGTAAACTCAATCCGGAAGCGGAGTATTTTTGAAAGGTAAAAGAAAAAAAATGCTAACATAAAAAGACTGCTTCCAAACGAAGCAGTCTTTTTTTTATGTGGCAATGATTACATTTAATGATTAATATGTACGCATGAGTTTTCAAGACATCACATCCATCACACTAATCTTATTTTCCATCATAGATATACTGGGGAATCTACCGGCAGTCATTGCTATGAAAGAGCAAGGTAAAATTATCGAGTCGGGTAAGGCTACTATAGTGGCTGGTTCGTTGATGATTTTATTTTTAGTGGGAGGTGAGTCGATATTGAAACTGTTAGGTGTAGATGTAGAATCATTTGCTATTGCAGGAGCAATCATAATTTTTATAATGGGTATGGAGATGGTCTTAGGAATGACTTTCTTTAAGGAATCAGCCACGAGTAAGTCTACTTCGGTAGTTCCTGTTGCTTTTCCCATGATCGCCGGGGCGGGAACCTTGACCACCATTCTAACACTGCGATCTGAGTATGATGCTATATCCATTGCTATAGGAATTGCTCTAAATTTACTATTAGTATACATTGTACTGAGAGCATCCAATTTTATACATCAAAAAATTGGACAAGGCGGAGCTGAAATATTAAGAAAGGTATTTGGGATTATATTATTAGCTATAGCCATTAAAATATTTAGAGCAAATATAGCTTTATAGCTAATCTATAAAATCAAGAATTTCTTTGATTACTACTGGACTTTTAAGTTTATGTCCAAAATTGTCTGTACTAAATAGCCGCGCATCTTTCATTATGTCATGCAATCTTTCCGAGTGATGGTAAGATGTGTCTTTATCATCTATATCATGCACCAATAAGGTCTCATAATCTAATGAAGGAGCAAGGTTGTCTAGGTCAAAGTAACTGGCTTTTTTACCTGCGTAAGTAACAAAATAATCAACCATCTCATGTACTGGGCGATCCCATAAGCCTAATTGTTTTCTATACTCTTGGACAAAATCCGTTACTTTAAATGGAGGAGCCATCGATACAAATTTTTCAATGTCAGGCCTATTTTCATGTAAATAATAAAAGCAAGCAAAGGCTCCAATGGAATGAGCAATGATGGTTTCTAATTTTGGAATTGACGGAACAATTTTAGATAAGCTTTTTTCGTACAATGGTACATTAGCATAAAGACTTCCAGAGTTCCCGTGACCAGGAGCATCGAAGGCATGTACTGTAAAGGACTCAAAATCTATTTTTTCAATATAATCTTTCCATCGATAGGCATTGCTTTGCCAGCCATGAACAAAAAGAATGTGTCTTGGCCCTTTTCCCCAAGTATATTTTTTCACCTTAATTCCGTCTACATCTAAATCTTGCGGATTCCCTGTATTTAGAAAGCTTTGTTGAGCAGGTTTTAACTTGACTTTAAAGGGAACACAAAAAATAAAAAAGCAATGTTTGCCGGCTAATTTAGGCGAGATTAAGCTAAGAGTATTTAAATAAATACCCATCATTTTTATGATGAATTTGATCATATAAGCTTTGTATTTAAACTAGACGTAGTATAGCTAAGTAAATCATTAGATTATTGCTGTTTAATCATAGCATTTATCCAAATAGGAGCAAAAGGAGAAGTACAGCCTTTTGGTACGGGATAGTCCCTATAAAGGCCTAGATTTTCTCCTAAATTTATGGCTTTTTGACGATGCTCTTCATAATGAATACCGATGTAAGCTAAAGTAAAATTCATTGTCCATTGCACTTTTTCGTGTGCAGATTTCATACTAGTTTCTAAGTTATCTAACAATATTCCAACATCTATATTTGGGTCTTTTTTAGTCACCAAATTTGAAGTAATTTGCCAGGCTATCCTTTGTGGCATAACTTCAGTGGTGCTTAGCCATTGTTTACGCAATGTTTCTTTATCTGGGTGATTCTTCATGGCGTAAGCAGCGAACCAATCAGCGACATGGTCGTATTGGATTTCTTTGGCCATTTTATCCATTTCTTTAACTGTTTTTTCTTTGAAAGGTAAAATGAGAATGGCTAACATTCTAGCATCGATTATATTATGGTTCCATAATTGAGTACCTAATGGATCATCAACTTTGATGGTTTTGGCTAGCTTTTTTAAATCTCCAGCATTTACACCATAGATCTTTCCTTCTACGCCATGTTTTTTATAATGCTTACGTCTAGCTTCTTTTCCTAAAGATTCTAGTAAGCTTAATGTTTCTTTAAAGTCCATGTTAATCCAGAGTTTTAAAATATAATTGCTTTAATCTATAAAGTTGAAAGTACAGCCATCAATGTTTCTGGCTTTAAACGATGTTTGTAATTTGGATTTACGTATTGAAATACAATTGTTTGATCTTTTATCACAAATATAGCTGGTACCGGAAGGGAGTGATGTTCTTTTCCACTCCATAATTCCAAATCTAAGTTGTAGTCATTTATATATTTTGTGTATTGATCATCTTCCAGCGTCCAAGCAAGGCCAAAAGCATTGATTAGTGATAATGAGGCATCCGAAAACACATCTATTTCGTCAGATGACTTTGTGTACGATTCTTCTAATTTTTCTGGACGATCCACAGTGATACCAAATATTTGAAAACCCATAGAATCAATGTCACTTTTAAGATCATTAAGTTCCGCTAAATGTTGAGTGCAATATCCACACCAAGCACCACGGTAAAAGACAAGCACACTTGGCTTTTCACCCATAAGTTGGTTTAATTCATACGCATTATTTTGATCATCATATACAAGGCCTGCAGGCGTATTTTCTCCGACCTTTATCGGGCAAATATCATACATCTGGTCTTGAGCTACGCAAGAATATACTCCAAGCATAAAGACCCAAGAAAATAGATTTTTATAGAAACTCATGATTATTGTTTTAATAAGCTAATGGTATGATACCCAACATTGGTCCTACATCTAGCAAAATAAATGCCTGCAGGTAAATTATGACTCTCTAATTGTATTTGTTTTACAGATGGATATTTTTTTGTCCATAATATATGGCCTCTTGCGTCCAGGAAGCAAAGATCCAATATCTCTTTTGTCGATGCTATCCGCCAATAATCATTAGTAGGATTAGGGAAAGCTTCCAAAATATTTATTTCAATGTTTTGATTTGTACTAACCATTTCACCAAAGTAAACATCATCAAAGTAATAAGTTTGTTCGCCTGCATCTTGACCTTCCGTTCCGAAATTAAAGAAGATCGAAGCCATATTAAAGGTCCATCCAAATGATAGTCCAACCTCTAATGATTGCGTGCCAGGTGCTTCATTTGAAAAGTCAAAAACCAATGTTTCCCAAGCACCACTTAAAGTAGTATTGGTTTCTGTTTCGCAAGTATGTGTCGGATCTTTATCATCTTCTACTTTTAGTCTTATTGGTGTATTAGCTTCAGGAGACCAAACTTTTACGGTCATAATAGAGCTAGTCAAACTTAGAGGTATATCGCTGGCAAAACCTGCATTTGTTCCTATCGTCGTTCCAGCCCAGGTAGCTGCCTCATCTGTTTTTATAACTTGTACAGCATGGTTAGAAGGATCGCTTGGGTCTGTAACTAGATTGGATATATTTCCACCAAAATCAGTCATAGTATAGTTAATATCATCGGCTTCGAAATCTACTGGCCAATCTATCTGCTTGCCGCCATAGACTTGTTCGATATCATCAAATAAAAAAGTGGAATTTTGAGAGCCATCTCCTACATTCCCAAAGTCAAACATAAATACGATTTCATTGAAGTTTGATGGTTCGCCAGTAAAATCCCATGTCAGCGTTTCCCATGCATTATTCACTGTGGTTTGTACATCTCTTTCGGTCGTACCGTTTCCTTCTAATTTAAATTTTACGATGGTACCGATGGGTGCAGTGGTATATACTTTCATGTTTATTTTGTTCAATGTCGTAAAATCTAAGGACTCACTGAGTGCTATTTTACTTCCTGCCCATATGGTTCCACCATCTCTAACGATTTGCGCAACTTTTGTGCTGTTATTATTAGTGTCATTATGAGGATTATCTATAATGCTTGCTGAACCTCCATCAAAATCAATAAAATTTTCTACACTAATGTTTTCTTCAAAATCTATGGGAAGATTTTGTGCTTGTGCGTAAAATGATGAAGTCAATATTACTAGTATTGCAGTAACTCTAATAAACATGGTTATAATTTGAAGGAAAGGTAAGTATAAATGATGTGGTGCGCATCACATTTTATGCAGTTTTATTTGGGGCGCTTGGCGATTTTGTTATTGGAAATGCTTCGTTGTCTTGAGCATTTAAATCGATTGATTTCGCTGTTTCTTTTTTTTAAGTGTTTCTGACTTACACCGCTATTTACACGTTTTCTCCATCGTTTAAAAGAAGATTCCTTGAGTGTGTTCCTCATGAGTTTTATCACATCTGATTCGCTCAAATTAAACTGGTAAGCAATGGCTTCGAATGGAGTGCGGTCCTCCCATGCCATTTCTATGACTCTGTCTATGTCTGCTTCACTCATTTAGTCGATTTTAAAGAAAGGAAAAGAGGTCTGTGATATTTCATTGTGGAGCACGATAAAGTGCGGGCCGCTTTCTAAATCGGCGATATGTATGGTTTGTTGAAAGCTGCCGGACTGCACTTTTTGTCCCGTGGTATTAAATATGCTATAACCAGAATAGTTTGTTTCTTGAGTTGATTGTATGGTTATTTGTTCTCCACTTGGGTTTGGGTAAAGGAAAGTATCAGTGTTAGCTTCAATAGATGATGCAGAAAAGATTTCTGACTGGTTCTCGAAAAGCCAGACTGAGGGATTTTCGCCGATAGCAAATGTTACCACAATATCCAAGTCCCCATCGGAAGTAGCGTCAGTAATTTGGATGGAGTTATTTAGGTAGTTTGGATTAAGTGAAATAAAGCTGGGACCTTGAAACGCAGTTAATGTTTGCGTTTTTTCGAAATTTAAAGATCCATTGCTTTGGTATATGTCTAAAGTAAACTGAATATTTTGACCTACGTACTTATAATTTAGACGGATGATTTCGGCTAATCCATCGTTATTGAGATCTGCTACTTTTGAAGCTAATGAACTGGTGTTTTCAGCAATAGTATATTGAAAAGGCGGTGAAATAAAATGATCTGTATTTTCGTATATGGTCATTTCATTGTCTTCATTTATAATGACAAAATCAAGATCACCATCCATGTCTAAGTCTTTAAAATCTAAGGTTCTTCCATATAAAAACGAATAGCCTAATACTTCTCTAAGTACAAAATCTCCTTGACCATCTCCAATGATTATTTTTGGTGAGCGATCGTTAAACTTATCAATAAAGGCAATATCTATATCTCCATCTCCCTCTAAATCGCCAAGACGAATAGATCCAGGATCAATATCATAAGGAAACTCAAACAAATCGAAAGTATTGCCATCATAAAAGTAAATAGATAGATTATTCAATTTAGACCCCGAATCTAACACAGTAAGTAAGTCCATATAGCCATTAGCATCAAAATCTGCAAGACCTACGATGGTTGGAAAACTACTTGTGTTTTCAAAAAATAAGGGCTCATAATTTCCTTCAGAAGGGTCGAATAAATGGATAAAATTACCAAGAACAATGTCATCGAATCCATCTTGGTTAAAATCTAAAACTGTAAAAGGTCTACTAAATATCTCTGGAGATTTAATGTCAATTGGTGCAAATCCGAGGCCATCATCAGAATAAATAACCAAAGCTTGTTCTTCATCGCGGGCCACATAATCCATTTTGCCATCCGCATCATAGTCCACAGCAATGACGGGAAAGTCAAATAGGCCCTGTATAGGAGCGTCAAAAAGTTTCTGCTTTTCTTCGAAAATGAGCGTTTGGGCTTGAGCGGAAATCGATATACAGAACCCTACGATAAAGGATACAGTTCTAAGCATGATATGATTTTAAAAAGCTAACAAGATTAGAGAATCATTGTTCATTTATACACACTTAAGCAAAAAAAACTGCTCTATCTTTTCGATAGAGCAATTAATAACTTTTGGGATTTTAAAACCTAATTTGTTTTTACAAAACGCTGTGTTTTAAGCAATGATTTATCCTTAGAATATATGCCGAAAAAATAAATGCCTGCAGGTAATTCTTCGATATTTATCTGGTAAGATGAACTGCCAAAAATCAATGGCTGAATCAGTTGCTGCACTCCGTTATTATCCGTTATTTTTAATTGACCACCTTGAGCTTGTCTGATCAAGTTTACGTCCATATTAACATATACTTCCTCATTAGAAGTAGGGTTAGGGTAAATATTAAACGTTTGGGGCTTGGTTTCTTGTTTTATATCTCTATCTCTCCAAAAACCATCAAAGCCGTAATAATATTCGCAATTTTCTTCATCTTCAAAACAACCCCAACTAGAAGAGACATACAAACAATTAGATGATGGTCCATAGTCACCTGTCGAACCACAAAAAGCATTTACTTGGATAGCATATTCTGTACATTCTGCTGATAAAGGGATGAATGCTGATCCACTACCAGGAGGTGCATAAACGTAGTCTGTCCATCCAAAGTTAGCATTGTCTACACACATGATCGTAATATCATATCCTTCAGATCCGCAGATTTCATCCCAAAATATTGTCACTCCTCCATCTTCTGTTCCACCACAACTTACTTCGGGAACAATCGAAGGGCAGCAATCTAATTCATAAGTAAATATTTCTTCACACCCAGCCCAGGTCCATACACGAACTTCTATCGACTCACAATTAAATGAAGGAGGAATCACCAAAGGATTGCCTTCTGATGTGCCGTCATTGTACCAGTCAATATTGTAATCATTATTGTTTACTGGATTACCAGCACCATCTAGTACATATAGTAAGCCACCTTCTCCATTACAAACCGCTTCTTCGGCAGCTCCTCCACAATCAGAACCAGTGATCGCATCTTCGGTACAAACACCTACTGAAAAAGACCCACAATCTTCTAAGCAAACCACTTCTGTTTCTACAGTTTCTTCACACACTTGACCATCAGGCGAAACATAGTATATATGAGCTACAAAAATGGTAGGTCCAAGGTATGGTCTTAACATTGGATTACCCACAAATGTATCTCCGTAGACAGTCCAGGTAATCGTGTAGACACTGGGATCTGCGATGGCTCCACTAGCTGTGTAAATGGTTACACCTCCATACTCGTCGCTACAACCACAGGTTGCGCAACTGGCTACTCCATAGAACCCATCACATTCTACCGGAGGTGGTGCACAAGGTTCCAGCTCAATGGATGCTGTTCCACATTCTTCTCCATCGGCATTATAGCCTATAACGGTATAGGTTCCTCCTGCACTATTACAAATCATAGGATTACTACTCATCGGGTCGCTGACTCCATTTGTAGGTGACCATAAATAAGTATCAGCTCCAGAAACTTTTACGGTTGTACAACCATCTATACATTCTTCTAGTATTCCGATGTTCATTTCACAAAGTTCATCGCATTCTTCTTCAGGACGAACAACTACTACTACTTCATCTTGAATAACACATGTTGGGGTATTGGAGAATGTATATTGGAATACGTAAGTTTGACCATATTCTAAGCCATCAACAATAGTATTCTCTTCATTTGGACTCTGTATATTTGCTCCTGCAGGTCCGGAGATCTTTTCCCAATAGACGGGGATAGGCAATGGATTACCGTCATCATTTAAAGGTGTATTTCCATTAAGTTCTACAGAGGTTTTGCAAATTTCCACATCAGCTCCAGCATTGATCGATGGGAATTCTGCAATGACTACTGTAAATGTTTTTGTGTCCTTACAAGTAACAGAAAGTCCAGTGGAAGGATCAGTACCTGTTGCTTGATGTGTTATTAAAAACTCATAAGTTCCTGGAACAGAAAGATTAGCTGTTGTACCAGGTGATAAAAAGTAAAATGGCAACGTAAGGGCCCCTGCAGGGGCAGAGACTACATCTATTTTGGTAAACCCGCTAAATGGTGCAGTTATATAATTAGCAAAAAGAAAATTAGGTTGTCCTCCACAAAGTAGGGGTACAGTAGGCTCTGAAATTTCAACTTCTGGTATACCAAATATTTGAAATCTCTTTACATCAGTACAACCATTTAAGCTAGCAGTTACAGTAACAGTCATAGATAAACCATTGGGTGCCGGAGGAACAAGAACAGGCAGACTATTAAAATACAAAGTGGTCGATGATTCATCTTCAGGATCGAAGTTTGTGTCCATGGATACATTAGAAGAAAATACCCAATTGTAGCTTGCACCAGGTATGTCAGGAACGGAAAAATCTAAGGATGGAACATTCCACGAATCTTCGCAAAATATAAATTTTTCATCGGGACCTAACTCGAAACTTTCAAGATCAAAAAATTGGCAAGTTATTTCAGATGAATTTGATGGACAATAATCTGAAGATACTGTATATCTAAAAGTATAAGTGCCTGGCTCTGGAACTGAAACAAAAGCAATCCAAGGTAGAGTGACATTCATATCTACTCCAGCACAATTACCACTGACACACTCCCACACTGCTTCATTTTCACAGCCGAAACCATTGACGGCACGCAATTCGGTGTTTAAGGTGCAAGAAGGACAACCTGGGACAGCTTGAATGCCTACGTTAGGATGCACACCTACAAAATTTACCTCTGTAGTGGTAGTACTTACACATCCGCCTAATTCATGAGTATAGGTAATTTCATAGGTGCAATTTGTATTTCCATTATTTGTGAGTTTCAGTTGATCCCCTAAGTCTTCAATAATGATATCAGATAAAGGACTCACTGTCCAGTTATTTATTATTCCAGCTCCTGGAGTTGAACCTGTCAATATGATTTCATTACCACAAACTGGATCATTATGTGGCATAATGACTGCCTGGGTATCTAAATCCTTAACTATTACTGTCACATCATCACATGATGTGGTACCATCATTACATTCGACACAAAATTCGAAGATATAATTTCCATTTACAAACTGTGTGATTGGAGCATTTGGGACAACCGTTACATTCGCTAAAATAGGAGGTAAAATGGTAACAGGAATCGGAGAACTCACAACTGTCCAAGAAACATTATTGGATGGGGAGGCATCACCTGTTGTTTCTCCGTAGAGGAATATTTCAGAAACTTGACATTCGTATTGCAGGCCTCCTGCATTGGCACTGCAACTTCCTTGTCCATACAAAAACTGAGATGTAAAAGCTAAGAGAATAATTAAAAGGTAGTTTTTAGTTTTCATAATCTTGAGATTTAGGTTTTTTAAAAGACTGTCCATCTAAAGTTATATCTCAGACATATGCGCATATACTTGGTTTTTTATTTGGTCGGAATGACTTTATAATTGGTAATTATTTTAGATTAATCGGTTAGTTCTTGGCTGTCCAACAAAAAAAGCTGGCTATTGCTAATAAAGTCGAAGCAGTTTTTTAACTTACTAGTATCAATTTCCTTTAGTAATAAGCGAGTTTGCTAATGATTAAATACAGAAAGTGCTTCAATGCTAAAAGCCATAATAATTGATGACGAGCCAGATGCTCGTAAAAATGTAAGCTTTTTACTCAGAGAAAATTGTCCAGACATTCGCATAGTAGCTGAAGCAGATGGAGTAATAGCGGGAGCCCAAGCCATAAAACAATCTGATCCTGATCTTGTCTTTTTAGATATCCAAATGGAAGATGGAACTGGTTTTGACTTGTTAGACGCCATTGAAAAACCTACCTTTCAAGTGATTTTTATTACTGCCTATAACGATTTTGCCGTCAAAGCGTTTCGTTACTGCGCTATTGATTATTTGCTCAAACCAACATCTTCACAATTGCTGCTAGAAGCAGTAAAAAAAGCCAAAGAGAAAATACCTACTCATCAAATAAAAAACCAAATTGATCATTTGATGCAGTTATCTAATAGTAAATCATTTGATCGAATCGTTTTACCCAGTACTGAAGGATTGATCTTCCTCGACATAAAACACATCAGAAGAATGGAGGCTGATGGTAGCTATACCAAGGTTTTTACTCTAGATAATGAAACATATACCGTGTCTAAATCTTTAAAAGATTTTGAATCTTTAGTTTCGAGTCCTCCATTTTGTAGAATTCATCAAAGCCATCTAATCAATATGCACTTCGTGAAAAAATACCTTAAGGAAGATGGAGGCTATGCCTTATTAGACGATGGAACGAAAGTCATGATTGCTCGAAGAAGAAAAGAGTACTTTATAAAGTTAATGTCGACTTGATGAACATTAACGCAGTATTTTCTTGGTGTCTACTCATGATTTTTGCTTGCTTGCTAGTGATAAGCCCTAATGCATCTATATGCGCTCAAAATCCACAACCTTATTTTAAAAACTTCACTACAGATCAAGGATTACCTAGTCCTGAAGTCCATTGTATTTTACAAGATAGTAAAGGATATATGTGGTTTGGCACAGATAATGGAACCAGTCGCTTTGATGGATATACATTCGTAAATTATAGCGTTTCTGATGGATTAAATCATCCAGTGGTATTTGGCTTACAAGAAGATGGTGAAGGTAGGATTTGGATGAGAACGCTCACTGGAAATTTATACTACTTCCAATCAGGCAGAATTTACGCCTATGAATATAACCATATTATTCAGGAGTATAATAAAAGTGATTTATATGCACTTACTGATTTCTATATTTCTGATGATGGATATGTATATGCAGATATTAGATTGTTTGGTGTTTTGAAAATAGATAAGGCAGGCAACTTTGAGATCGTTGACGACTTAATAAAGCCTACAAGTAACAGTCATCAGCAAATCGAAATCCCAAGTAATCTTGAGTCAAATAATAGAAAAAAATCAAGGATCGATAGTATTTTCCAAGCCATAAACTTTGAGTACACTTATGGATACATAAACGAGCAAAAAGAAATTTTTATAGCATTACCGGCCAGAAAAGGTGTGCGAAAGTACAAAAATGGAAAGCAGCTTTTAAACAATGATTATACTCAATTATTAGAGGGCTTATCCATTAGCTATATTTATCAGGATCGGGAAGGTCATTACTGGTTTGCATCTCTAGAGAAGGGTATATATTATTGTTCGAACTTCAATATTGATGTGTACAACCAAGCGAATGGATTTGCAAATGAGTTGTTTACAGCTATAACTTTTAAGAATGACCACGAGATATATATTGGCTTGCGTAGTGGGGAAGTGTATTTATTGAATGTCAAAGATCAACAATTAGAAACTTTACCAAGCAATAATTCCGAGACGCGCTTATTTGACTTGAGTTATGACCAATTAAATAAGCGACTTTGGATGTCAGGAAGAACTTTTTATTACTTAAACGAACAGGCATGGGAAGCAGTCGTACCGAGCAGTTTGCGCAAGAACGAAAGCATATTGACTAAAAAGCTATTTCTTGCTCCTAAAAGAAAAATTTTATGGGGAGCTGGATCAAAAGGATTTATGGCCTACAATTTTGAAACTCAGCAAATAGTTTTTAAAGGGTTTGGAGCTTGGGAAAAGTCAGTAACCAATCGAACATTATCGGTTTATGAAGACTTGGAAGGCAAAGTTTGGCTTGGGAATATTGGTGGTTTATTCCATCTCCAAAAAGATAAACTTGTACACGCAAAAGACCCCAAAGATTTGTTTTCTATCCGCGTAGAAGATATTGCTCAGATGTCTGACTCAACACTGGTAGTAGGGACAAAGGGAGCAGGTGTTGTTTTGTGGAAAGGGAACGATTATAAATATATCAGCACGGAAGATGGATTAAACTCTAACATGGTCGAACACGTGCACGTAGATAGTCAAGATAGAATATGGGTAGGAACTTTATCTGGATTAACATTGATTTCTGATATAAGAGATAGCACATTTGCTTTAAAACCCATCAATATGGCACATGGCCTGCCATCCAATGAGATCAATGTCATAAACTCAATAAACAATCAATTATGGATAGGCACATCAAAAGGCTTAGTCAATTTCGAAGTACAAGATTTTACCTCAAAAAATGCTGCACCCATACTGGAAGAAACACTCATTAATGATCAAAAGAAGCATATCGTCAACAATGACTGGTTAAAATCGAATCAAAACAACATCCAATTTTCCTTTTTAAGTATTGATTATGCTTTGGCAGGGAAAATAAATTATAGGTATCGCTTAAAGGAATCTTCTAATTGGACATACACAAAAGCCAGAACAGCAAACTTTCTAAGTTTAGCTCCAGATGAATATACTTTCGAAGTACAAGCAGAAAATAAAAATGGAGTATGGAGTGCCCCTGCTAAGATAAGCTTTAGTATTAGGCCTCCTTTTTGGAAAACAAAACTTTTTATCCTTATAGCATCGTGTTCCATCATGGCACTAGTCTATTTACTTTATAAATATCGAATCAATCAAATCATATACAAAACACAAATAGAACGTAAAATGGATAAGTTGGAGCGATCCGCTTTGAAAGCTCAAATGAACCCACATTTTATCTTCAATTGTCTAAATTCTATTCAGGCTTTTATCACAGAAGGGAATAGAAAAGATGCCGCGGATTATTTAGCAAAATTTGCCCAATTGATTCGTTCGACATTAAATTTTTCTTCAGCTGGTTTTTCAGTACTTGCAGAAGAAATTGAAGCCATTAAACATTACTTGGAGCTCGAGCAAATGCGTTTTAAAAATAGATTTCAGTATACGATCGACATTGAACCTAAACTAAACCCAAACCTGATTAGAGTACCAAATTTGCTTGTGCAACCGTTTGTGGAAAATGCAATTGTACATGGTATATCCAGTAAAAGTCAAGATGGACTGGTGCAATTATTTTATCAGCTGAATGAAAATTACTTGGAAGTTATCATCAAGGATAATGGAGAAGGGATACATCGCTCTTCAAAAATAAGTAAGGGATCAAGCGGAAAGCCACATAAATCAGTGGGTATGAGCATCACCCAAAGACGACTAGAATTACTGAACCAAAAAAGCCACCAAAAAGGGGTGCAAATCAAAGAAATAAAAAATCAAAAAGAAGAACCTATAGGCACGGAGGTACGATTAAAAATTAAAATCCTAGAATAGTTCTCCGTAAAACTCAATGTAGTTTTTCTAAAAAATTAAGGGCTTGCAGATGGTGATGCTCTTTCTTTGTTTGATCCATTTTATTGTGCAAATGCGCCATCATAGAAAGCCTGGGATTAGACATAAAAAAGCTTTTGTGCTTGTCTATGAAATGCCAGAATAAACCATTCCACACCTCCTCCCATTTACCTTTACGATAATTGCTCATTTTCTTGATGTAATTAGCGCCACCAATGTATGGTTTTGTCGCAAATGTACCACCATCTGCAAACTGGCTCATACCGTAAATATTAGGAACCATAACCCAATCATAAGCATCGATAAATAGCTCCATAAACCACTGATACACCTCATCTGGATGAAACTCACATAAGAGCATAAAATTACCTAGAATCATTAATCGTTCGATATGATGACAGTAGCCAGTTTTTAACACCTTTTGGATGGTTTGGTCCACTGGGTCGATCCCCGTAGTACCCTCATAAAAAGAAGCTGGGATTTTTCTGTGAAAACCCCAAAAGTTACTTGTCCTAGAAAACGAACCTTTGCATTCGTACATGCCTCGGATAAATTCTCGCCAGCCGATAATTTGCCTGACAAAACCCTCCGTGGAATTGATAGGAATGTTTTCTTTTGCTGCAAATGTCAAGCTAGTTTCCAGCACTTCACTTGGCATAATTAGACCCGCATTTATAAGCGGAGACAAGACACTGTGATTCAGGATCGTATACTCCTTAACGATGGCATCCTCATAGCTGCCAAAATCAAAAAACCTGTGTATTAAAAATTGTTCAAGCCAATCTTTTGCTTCCTGATGTGTGATAGGGTAGTATGGCAGTTTACTTAGGCTGCCAAGATTATTTTTAAAGTGCTTGTTTGTATATTCTACGGCTTCATCCCATAGTATGGATTGTTTAGGAAACTGGATAAGAGGTGCCGGTTTATTTTTAGGGTATTTTTTTCGATTTTCTAGATCATAGGTCCATTTTCCACCGATGGGTTGTTTTGCTTCATCTAGAAGTATGTTTCTTTTTTTTCGTTGTTCTTTATAAAATGAGGTTTGGAAAAATTTCTTTTTATCGGGGTTAAAAAATGGACTGAGTTCTTTTTTGGCATTTAAAAATTGTGGGTTTTCATACATTTTCAGGCTTGATACTTTTAGATTTTTAATTCGTTTTTCTAGCCAGTTGTCAGTTGGGTCAATGCAATGAATCGCTGTTATTCCTTGTGTATTTATTTCGGATTGAAACTTTCTGATATCAGCTCTTGGGTTTGTTGTTTCAATGTAGTGCACCTTTTTACCCAGTCCCTCTAAATACCCTTGGTAATATTTCATAGATGCTCTGTGGAAGGCAATTTTTTGTTTGTGGAAGCGGTATTGTTTAAAAAAAAGATACTCTTCTACTAAATAGCAATCTAAATCATTGTCTATAAGTACACTTTCCTTAAACAGTTGGTGCGGGAAAATAAGGTTAATGGCTTTGTTCATTTTTTTTATTTTGTTTACACCGTTTACTGCAATAGATTACATTTTCCCAATTGAGTTTCCATTTTTTCCGCCAAGTAAAACTTAATTGGCAAACAGGGCAGATTTTAGTGGGTAATTGTGATTTTTTCATGCTTTGCGTTGTCGCTGTTTATTATTTCGAGTGTGTGTTTGGATTATTCGTTGGTTTTCTTGTTTGACAGTCGGGTTTTTGCGGTGTCCCCAGATTTTTTCTCTAGCTATTTTGGCTGCATGATTTAGGTCTACTATAGGTTTTGGATAAGCTAATTGGACACCGTGCATCTCTTGTTCTAAAATGGTCATTTTATGTGGCTCATGTATGAATGCTTTAGGGACATCCTTGAGCTCTTTTACCCATTGTTTGATAAATACTCCTTCAGGATCATGATCTATAGATTGTTTGATAGGGTTATACATGCGTATGGTGTTAACCCCTGTTGTCCCTGCTTGCATTTGGAATTGTGGGTAGTGGATGCCGGGTTCGTAGTCTAAAAATAACTGGGCTAAATGGTAAGCTCCTAAACGCCAGTCGCAATCTAAATGATGGCAAAATACAGAAACGAGCATAGCCCTCATTCTAAAATTTATCCAAGCTGTTTCTTTAAGACAACGCATACAAGCATCGACTAAAGGGAAACCAGTATTCCCATTTTTCCAGGCTTCGATTCTATCCTTTTGATTAGAAAAAGATAAACTTTCGTAACCACGATTTACACAAGCCGTTTCATAAGTACATTCCATTTCGAATTTTTGAATAAAGTGACAATGCCATTTTAATCGGGTGATCAATCCTTCAAAAGCCCTTTTGTGAGTTTGGTAATTTTTATGGGTTTTAATGTACTGATAAGCTTGTCTTATGCTGATATTTCCCCATGCTAGATAGGGAGAAATCCGTCCACATGATTTTCTGCTTTCCTTTGGTTTAGAAATGTATTTTGCATAATCTTTTCCCCTAGACGAGCAAAAAGAATGTAGGTATTTCCAGGCGTAGGTTTCACCTGGTTTTTGAAATAAATTGGGATAATTCTCAAGCGCTATTTGCAAATCTGGATCTAGTGGATATGGATTGTCAAATGATAAAATTGTGGTTTTAGTAAAGTGATTTTTTACAATAGTTTGGTGCATAGTGCTATACCAGTTTTTATCCCAGCTTGCTCTATTTTTGATGCCTCTTTGGATGCCATCTCTTTGAAATTGAGTCCATAATATTTGATGTTTGGCTAGGTATTTAGCTATGCATTTATCTCTATCCCAGGTGATTTGAGTCCCACTTTCTTGATAAGAAAAAACGTTTTGTATATTAAATGTTGTTTGTAAAAAAGTAAATACATCAATGGCTTCTGCATGAAATATCCTTACCGGTTTTTGGTATTTTGTTAGCGTTTGGTTCATGGCTTTAATCGATCCATAAATAAACTGTAAATGTCTTGTCGAACAATCAGGATACGCGATCATGGAAGGTTCGAAAATGTAGATTGGCAAATAGTCTAAATCGGAAGATTCTGCTTCAAGAAAAGCGCTTTGATCCTGAAGCCTCAAGGATCTTTTAAGCCAAACAATATTTATGTTTTTTTTCATACACTAGACGCTCTCCGCTAAACGGCATCACAGTGTATTGTAACATTCAGTAAAGTCTATTGTTTATAAGTGCTATCAATATAAATGACATTGGACTAAAAAATCAAATTTTTATAAATCTATGGATTGTAGACTCAGTGGCCGTATGGATTTTTATATAATAAATACCAGGGCTAAATGAGGACACATCTAGAAGCTTCAGATTAGAATGGTTTACTTGTTTAGCAGCACCCTCATTACTAAAGACTTCGATGCGATCTATTTGTACATCACTGCTAATACTGAGCCTATGATTTACAGGGTTTGGATGTATTTCAATGTTGGGATTATTAATAACATCGGAGACATTAGTGCTTAAACATTCTGTGGCTTCAGGATCTACAAAATCACAATAAATATGGTCGGTCAATAAAGCATCACTAGCCGTTAGATTGAAGTCTTGAACATCAAAATTTAAGGTGTTTTCGACCAAATTACCTGGAACTGGTGGTTGCTCAGGTGTAGTAACACTAAACACGGTTTGTGGAATCAACTCACTTTCGCAAAAACCTTCTCCTTTATCGTTAATAAATGCCATTCCTATACCATCCAAAAACCCAAAAACAGCAAATTTGTCTTCACAAATCGGTGCGATGGATGTTATACTTTCAGCGGTCAAGTTATTATTTGCTTGTGCCGGAATATTTAATAAAAAACCTACTTCACCTTCTCCAGATATAGTCCCAATCATGGCATCGTTTCCGGTACCATAACTATTGTAACCGACAAACATAATGGACCCATCTTGTAATTCGACCATATCGTTGAGAGCTTCCCAGCCGGTAGTACTTATTCTTCTGGTCCAGACTAATTCTGCCTCAGCATTGAGTCTCATTATTATGGCATCATCAGCTGTAGGCAAGGGTAGAGGTTTTGAAACAGATAGCAAGGCTAGGTCGCCATTTGAGAGTTCCAATATTTTTAAGACTCTCGTTTCTCCAAAGCCAAAAATGACCTTGGACCACAATAATGTTCCTTGAGGATCAATGGAGTATATGCAATAAGGTCTATTATCAGAACCATTGTAGGAATAACCTGCTACTACAAAATTTCCATTGTTTAGTAAGGTTATAGCTGTTGCCGTAGCTGTTGATTGGAACCCATATCCTTTTTGCCATTCTAGGTTTAAATGATTGTCACTTCGAATGACAAAATTATTGCCGTTACAACCACCACCGACCATCATGACACCGCCTCTTCCATCGGCGATCATATCCCAAGCAAGATTTGTTGCCGAGTGATAGAATTGTTTTGATTCTATATAATTACCATCTTTATCTATTTTAGCCAACAAGATGCTACCTGTGCCATTTTGGACCAGCATTCCCATGATAAAAATGTCATCATTTTCTCCCGTAGCCACGATTTTTGTTGGGAAAAAACTTTGTTCGTCCTCCAAGCTCAAAGACCAAACGATTTTTCCATCTTCATCCATCTTGATGACATGAACAACATTAGTAAAACCACATCCTACAAATCCTCCATCTGCGGTAGGACAGGCATCCCTAAAACCACCGGAGCTAGTAAAAGTGTTTTTAAAGGTGGATTGAGCAATCCCAATTTGTACAAAAAATAATGAGGTAAAAAATAAAGCTATATAGTGCAGAGATTTCATTTGACCGTATTTATTCACCTTAAGATAGCTTGTAAACATTTAAATCAAAGTAGTAATGTATTAACTGGTAGGATTTGTGGATTAAAGGGCAAGATTTGTTTAAGAAGATCATCTATCCTCATCCGGTAGCTCCCATCCTCGATAAGCGTAATATTTTTCTTTTGGTTCTCCAGTCCAGCCATTAATCCCTTTTTTGGGAAGTAGAATACAGTGGATGTAAATCGTCGGTAATAGAGAAACACCTAACAAAATTAAGGCGAGTCTTCGATCAACAAATACTGACAAGCACAGCACAACAACAATAGTCATTATATACTTAACAAACTTTCTTAATTTAGGTGTTTTCGCTTCAAAATGACCCAAAAAAATGTGGCCTAAAGTATACAAAATACTTACCAGCGCTACTTCAAACCAAATAGTTTCTGGCATCATCATTAAGGGTTAGCACAATCATCAATGCTAATGTCTACCGTAGATCCTGCTTTAATGTCAATACCTAAATCCAATTCTATACATTGGCCAGCATTAAAATCGATGTGGGTTTCCGGATGTACGATGATAGAATCTAGGATTAAAATATTCTGGGCTTGAATATTAAATGGATCAGGAGGACAAAAAGCGTACTTTGATATAGAATCATCCACTGGACACGCATCTCTTAATTGGATGGTATAGTCTTCTACTTCACCGAAATAATCATTGCAAGGGTCGTTATTGCCGTTTTGACCATAAATATTCCTTACTCTTAAAGTGGTGGCTCCTTCGTTTGCTATCGTCGGAACCGTAAAACTACCTTCAGCCGTATGATTTCCATCAAAGGAAGACATACTAATTTCTTCATTGCTCTCGAAGATGCCATCTTGATCGTAATCGATCCAAGCAAAGGCTTCATCTTGGTCAAAAGCGAAAGCCAAACTAAAACTTAAAGTATAGATACTATCTTCGTATAAAGTGGTGGAGATATTCCTGAAATCAGAATATCCTGTTTTACCAGAGTCATTACTTAAATCATGTAAAGAAACATTATTAATGTAGTCAGAACCTGTTCCATTGCTCCCGGCGGCATCACAACTTACAATATTTGACATGCCATTTTCGCATAAACAATTATCAGAATATTGCTCACCTGAAGAGAAAGGATCTCCATCATCACAATCCGTACCGATCAAATTATCATCAAGAAAAGGACATAAATCATAAGTATCACATACGCCATCGCCATCTTCATCTGGATCAGAAGCTAAACATTCGACTATCATAATTTCCGCTTCGAAAACACCTCGACCATGGGTTCCCACACGCAATAATTGATCATTGTATTGGATTTCTACATCAGTGATTCTGGTATGAGGTAAGCTTCCATATTCTAACCAGTCTTGGACCTGATAATCACGATAATACACACCTAGATCAGTACCAATAAAATAGGCATCTTCTACATCTTCGTAAATTTCAATAGCGCCTACAGGCACATTAGGTAAACTTCCGGAAATATTAGTCCAAGTATCTCCAGCATCTGTTGATTCGTATATTTTTTGACCATTGGAATAACCGCCATGTGCGATCACTATTTTATCCATATCATCAGGATCCACTTCTATATCTGTGATAGAACCTGCTGGACCTGTTTTTGCATCCCAGGAATCATCATTTACATTTCTAACATAAATCGTTGATCCTTGTACAGCATAAATGCGTTCACCATTGGATGGCGCTATAGCTATTAGGTTTAATTTACTGCCACCAGCTAAATCATCGCTGATAGCTGTCCAGTTATCTCCCTGATCTGTGCTTTCGTACACTTTTGTAAATCCACATATGAGTCGATTGCTGTTCGAAGGATCTAATCGATAAGGTGTTTCCCAAGCTCCTTCTCCATCTTCTCCGGGTGGCGAAATATTGGTGTTAAAAGAACCATTAAATCGGCGCATACCACCATTTTGATATTCCCAAAAAATCATATTTTCATTTGTTGGGTCGATTTCAGTATTCATACCATCACCTGTAGCTGCTAATTCAGTCCAGCTGCCCGATGCGTCTCGATACATACTTCCATTATCCTGAGAACCACCAGAGACTACCTCGGCATTACTTTGTGATGTGGCAATGTCATAATATTGGGTTATCTCCAAACCATTACTCAAATCAGTAAATAGATCGGTATTTGTATTATAAGTATAAACACCTCCATCATTACAGAAATAAATAAGCTCATTCTGGAGTGGATTAACAAATATGTTTCTTTGGTCCACATGTATGAGTGGTAAACCTCCGTTTCCTAACCAGTGGGTGATGGCGTTAAAATTAGAGCCACCATCTACACTTTGATAGATTTCAAAATTTCCCACTATTAGCTCTGATGCATTGAGTGCTGAAAAACTCACCACCATGTTTGATTCCGGTAGGTCTTCAGTATTGGGAAAAGAAGCGCCTTGATCCGTTGATTTATGAAGTACATTTCCATGGGATAAATACACGAGGTCATTATCCAGTTCTGTAACCGCTATACGGATGTAATTATTGCCAAGGTCAGTAACAAGATCAAAATTAGCTCCTCCATCTATACTGCGGTAAAAAGCACCATTTCTGGTTCCTAAGTAAATGACATTGTTATCGTTAGGTTTAAAATGTATTTCGGAACAATCGAGACTATTGATTTGGTTGATGGTATTAAATGCATCTGTTGTTTCGTACAATCCAGCGGCTGTAGTTACATACATTCTGTCGGCATCATTTGGGTCAGCCGCCATCCAGTATATCCTAATATTTTCTGAAAACTCGAAAGTTAAGGCTGTTTCTTCCCACGTAAGGCCACCATCTTGCGATTTATATACACCTATGCTTGATGGTCCATACCACACATGATCGCTGATGGCGATGTAAATATTATCTGGTTGCTCTTGATCGACAATGATAGAGCTGACGGCTAAATAGGGTAAGTCATCGCCTAGTGCCTCGTATGTATTTCCTCCATCGGTTGTTTTCCACAAACCACCAATGGCCGCCCCTACATAGAATGTGTTATCATCTGTGGGATGAAAGCCTAAAGAAGTAGTTCTTCCTAAAGAGATTTGTCCGGTAATATACGATGCGTTGGATATATTTGTCCATGGCTCATCTTTGTATGGATTGTCGATATTTTGCCTATCATTTTCCCCTTTTTTTAATTTTTGATGAGCAGAAATATCTCCTAGTGTGCCATCTGGATTTAAGTGATCTTTCCAAAAGTTTTTCCAACGACAATACTTGACATATTGTCCATCTCGAAAGGTTCCTTGTGTCAATTCTTTAAATGATTTGCCAGCATGTTTCTCTTTAAAGTAGGACTCTGCTTCTATGCACATTTGATCAAAATTGCCTTTGCCATTTATTATTTTTTCCAATGCTTTTTGAGCAAAAAGAATGGGTGATACACTTAAAAACACCAAAACCAAAGCACTTTTGAGGAAACGAATCATAAAGAATCAATTTTACATGTGGAGCTAAGTTACCAAATGCCAGCTAAGAAGAAGTACTTAACTATTATTTTATGGCCTACTTATGGTTTAAACTTGATATTAAAAGTTTAATTGGTCCAGTGTATTTTCCACAATATCTTTCTTTAGGGTTTTTTCCAATGCAGAGAAATCTTCCCTATTCGCCTTTTTTTCAATTACACCATTATTTAATAAAAATATATGGTCGCAGGTGCTGCTCAAAGTTGAAAAAATGTGTGAAGAAATAAGGATGGTTTTTTGTTGGCTTTTCAGTTTTTCTAGAATGGCTAGTATTAAGATATTACTTTGGATATCCACACCATTAAATGGTTCGTCAAGAATAAAAAGGTCATTTTTTTGGAGCAAAATACCCATCAAAGCCAATTTCTTTTTCATTCCAGTGGAATAATTTTCTGCATATTGTTGTAGTGGTAAATCAAATATGTTTTGCTCTTCAAAATTTTCGATGTACACTTTTTTAGCCCTACACACTAACTTTAAATATTCCCAACCAGTTATTTTTGACAGAAATATTGGATTAGTTTCTAATAGGCCCACATGATTTTTGAGCATGGTATAGTTGGATGTAATGCTGCCTTGATAAGATTCGATGTCTGCTAAGCAATTAAATAATGTGGTTTTGCCAGCTCCATTTTTTCCTACAATGCCATAAATTTTACCTTTCTCGAAGTTGAGATTTATGTTTTTTAATACTTGGGTATTTCCGTAGGATTTGGATAGTTGTTTAATTATGAGCATTAAAGTATGGTGTCTAGTTTACGTTTTGATTGTTTATAAAATAGTGGTATGATTATGATTAGCATAGGAGGAAACCATAAACTGATGGCATATAATATGCCTTGAGGTAAATTTATAGGATTTGGATAAGCCGAGTATTTTGCAAATATCATGGAAAGTAAAAACAACATTCCAATAAAAAACACCACAATGCTTATCAGATAGTTAGCAGGGAAAAATATTAACATAGCTATTAGAACAGGTCCAGCAATCACAGCACCACCTATCAGAGCGTCCACTAACTTAGCTTTTATAAATGCAGCTGGTTTACAGGAATATATCCATACAAAATAGCTGGGTTCAGGTTTAGCGTAAAACGACATTGAAACAAAAAATAAAGCGGCTAATGTGACTATACCTAGGTTGTAATTATCTACTTGTATGGCTTTAAAGCTTACAAAATAGAGGAGGATAAATAATAGAAAGACTTGTCTAAATCCCATGATAAGTTCAAAGGGCCGTCGTTTAAAAGGAGTGGGAATGTATTTGTTCCATGTTAAATGACTTGAACTGAAGGCCATGATTATAGCACTAAGTATTAAGCCTCCAGCTATTGTCCAATGTTGTTTATATATTAAAAAAACCACAAACGGCATCATCAAGGCGATATTTTCTATAAGCCGAATAGTCCTTCTATCTTGGGTGTTAAAAAGCTTTTTAAGTCGCTTATTGTGCGTTTTACTGCTGCATTTAATAAGAAGGCTAAAGGCAAAAAGTGAAAAAATCCACTTAGCCCATTCAGTCTTAATAAACAATAAGCTTGATATTAAAACAAAGCCAATTATACATATTAAAAACCCCAAGACTGGGTAAATGCCTAAGTCTTTAAACCACCGTTTAAGTCGAGTAAATTGCAGAAATAAATAGTAGGACAAGCTTTTTAAGTTTAAAGCAAACTTAGATTTTTAAAAATGAATGAGCATGGTTTTTCGACTAATAGGGTTTTTAATGCTCTATAATTTAAACTCCAACTGTGTGAAGAATTCTCAAAGAAGACAAACGCTATCATTTTGGAAGAATCGGTGGGATCAAAATGTATTGATTTGAAGAATACCGATTACATTAACATGATATAAAACAAAACCTAAAATCATGAAAATTATATTCTTTGTATTCTCTATCTTATTCTCTCCACTTGTATTTGCTCAAAGTATCGATGCCGATTGGATGTTTGCAGTGGGCGATTCTTCAAACTTTAGTCGCATAGAAATCAATAATACTTTGGATCCAGGCCCAGGAGGAGTAAATATCACATGGGATTTTTCCATGATTGATGATGGTAACGCCTTAGAGTACAATGTTTATTTTAACAAGGCGGATGCCTATGGCTTAAATTCTTTTACAGAAGAAGCTAACTTTTCTTCCTTTAACGATATTGGAAATCAAGGGATATATTATTACATTTTTGATGGAGACTATTTATTAACTACAGGTGATAGTTTACTTATAGGCTCTAAATTTACCTTTATTCCTCCGTTAAAACTTTTTTCTTTTCCATTAAGCATCAATGATACGATTGATAATTTTTGTACGGCTAGTTTGTATGATAATGATGGAAACGTTTTTTTGAGTAATGATGTCAGTGTTAATAGAACGCTAGATGGAGCGGGCACAGTCATCACTCCATTTGGCACTTTCGAAAATTGCATACGGGTAAAGGAGGTCTATATGTCGGAAACTATTTTGATAGAAACTTATGAGTGGTACTACGAAAAATTAAGCAATAAGATAGCCGAGATGTTAGTGCAGCCTTCACAGAATAAGACTTTTATTTCTTGGCAAACGAATATCAATGATGTTATGATTAACACTAAAGATATTGCTAATGCCGATGTTTACATTAGCCAATTAGGTGGTAATCGTTTCCTAGTAAACGAATTAGAAGGATCATTTTCTATTTCTGTGTACGACGTGGATGGTAGAACTGTCGAAACGAAAAGAACGGAAATTAACCATGGTAGTTTGTTTGCGCTAAATCAGGATTATACATCCGGTCAAATATATTTTATGCTCTTAGTTAATGAGCAAACAGGCGCATTTTATAATTATAAGTTTGTGGTTCGCTAGTGTTTTTGTGGGATATTACTGTTGTTATTTATCGACCATTTTTCTTCGTAGATAGATTCGTACTCGATAGTCAGTCTCAACAGGTTACTGAGTAATTTTTGACGGAGGATATTTGCTTTAGCAAAGGTTTTAGTATTGACCGCTTTATCGGAGAGTTTTACTAATTCTATATTTTGTTTTTCTTGGATTAAGCTGCCAACTTGGATATCGGTATAATTGATAGAAATAGAATCTTTTTTGTCAATGGCATGCTCTAGGTAATCGAGTATGTTATCGAATGTTGTGCCTTCAGCATCTTCAATTTCAATAGCTGTGATAAAAGCTGGTCCTATGCCTTGATTACGAATCACAAAATGGTAATCTATAGAGTTTGAATGCATATGGACAAAGTTTAAATGTGGATATACAGATTTGTACTGTTGCTTTTTGATTAGCTTGGTTTGGTAAATAAAAACTACAAGGCTAGATAAACTAATGATCATGGCGGAGATGCCTATAAGTAGTTCGTTGGTCAGTACTTTTTTAGTCATTTTTTCTTTGTTTAGTTTGCCAATGTTGCACTCATTTTATGTGTATGAATCCCATTAGAAAAATAGCCTAGGGTATTGAAGTAAATGTGGGCTTATTCTCGACCAATCTACCTGCGCCTTTTTTATTGATTTTTAAAGTTAGGTCTTTGGAGGTAGTAAAAAGTAGTGCGCTAAAGAAGGAACTTCCTAAGTGTTCTTGCACAATATCGTGCGCCTTTTCTAAGGGTAGGATCTGCACTTTATCATCGATTTCCCGTTCTCGATATCGAAAGCTTAATTCCACCTTAAAATCTTGATCATTATATATGGGTCTAATGAAGATGTTTTTAAGCGAACGTTTACCGATGGTTTTGGCTAAAGTGAGTTTTGCAAATTCACCTTGTCCAATGCTTGTCTCTACTTGATTCCAAAAGAGCATGAATGTTTCTTGATAGGACATAGCTAGGTTTTAATGTATATAATAAAGCTACTATCAATTATTTAAAAAAACTAAAACTTAAAGCTAAGCTAAAAGTAGGGTGGATTGTTGGATGGATGATTAATCATTGCTTATTCACCTTAAACAAAATATTGTTCTTGATCGTAGGTTCGATGCTTTTAGTTTTTTATGGCTTCAGGTTAAAGCGAAAATCTTATGTCATCGAAGGGTCACTAAACGTGCTGAAATGTTACTTAGTATTAAAAAATATATGGCAAAAGTATTTTCAGTTTTATCATGGAACATAAAGCATTTTGGTACCGAACAAACTAGGCTAACAAGAATTATCAATGAGATTAACACCAATGATCCTGATGTGATAGGTATTTACGAAGTCAGAGGTGCTGCCGTTTATGAACAAATGACCAGTATTATGACAGATTATAACTTCCATATTACGGAAGGGCCTCAATCCCAAGAAATACTTGTAGGTGTTAAAAGAAGCATTCAAAGCTTTTTCACTCAAAAAACTGAGTTTAAATCAGGAGTAAAAACCATGCGGCCAGGTTTGTTGGTTTCATTGAAAATTGATGATATCCATTATTCCTTGTTGTTTTTGCATTTAGCTTCATTGACTAAACCTAGAGGTATGGGTTTACGAGATGATATGATGGAAAGGAGTTTTAAATTGAAAAGGGCGATTCACAATATGGCGGTTTCTACCCTTAATCAGGATGGAAAATTTATTTTTTTGGGTGACTTAAATACTATGGGTTTAGAGTACCCCTATGGGAAAGATATAGATGCGTCATTTGAAATAAAAAGACTCGATGGAAGAGCTTCCAGAAATACTATGAAAAGACTTAAAAAAACACACGAACTTACTTATTATCCAGGGTCGACTTCTAGTTATAGTGAAAGTAATTTGGATCATGTTGTAGCCACAAAAAACATAAACTTTAAATCATTTAAAGATGTAAACCAAGATGATTGTTCAGTGCTTGTAAAAGGGTGGGTCGATGAAGCTGCTGCTAGTGACAAAGATACTTGGAGACGAGATTTTTCCGATCATGCGTATTTGTATTTTGAGGTGCATGATTAGATTAATGGACAATGATTCTTTTTACAGAAAATCAGAACTATTAACAAAAAAAAGCCCGTAAGCATAACTTACGAGCTTTTTCAGTGCCTTAGAAAGGAATCGAACCTTCACGCCCATACGGACACATGGCCCTCAACCATGCCTGTCTACCAGTTCCAGCACTAAGGCAATACCACACAAAAGTATTATCTTTTTGCAATAATTTACTAAAGTCTACTACCTTTACTAAAGATGACAACATTGACACATAAAAACAATTGGTGGCACCACTATTCTTTACATAAAGATTAGTGCAACTATTTGTATAAAACAAACATATATAGCGAGTAACTAATCAGTTGCTCGCTTTTTTTTTGACTATGAAGCAACATAAATTACATATCATCACAAAAAAGCTACCCGGAGACATCCATACACCGGTGAGTATGTACCTCAAGCTAAGGGATCATTTCCCTAAATCAGTTTTGCTGGAGAGTAACAACTTCTCTAATGTCAGAGAATGTCACTCTATAATTGGCATCGATCCGATCGGTAGTATCCAATTAAGAAATAAACAACTTAGCTTCCAGTTCCTGAATGAAATACAACATATTGAATTAGCAAATCCACGTGAACTCTCCGATAAAATACAGGAGATTACGCAATGCATTCGTATTGAAAATGAAGTAAATACGCAAGCTTTTCTTGGTTTTTTAGGTCATGTTAATTTTGAAATTGTTGACTATTTTGACAAAATCAATATGGAGAAAACAGATGAGTTTGATATGCCTGCCATGCAATATTATTTCTATCGTTACGTGATTAGTTTTAATCACTTCGAAGACTCCATATTGATCACAGAAAGTATTCCTGAAGGAGAAAGATCACAAATGAATGCATGGTTACCCCTCCTTAAAAAACCGATCCAGTCTCAGCAACCCTTTAGTTTATCGGCTAAAGAAATAGCAAACATGAGCGATCTAGATTTTAAACAACTCGTAACTAAAGGCAAGCATTCATGCCAAATGGGTGATGTGTTCCAAATTGTCTATTCTCGGCGATTTGGACAGGGATATATAGGTGATGATTTTGAGGTTTATCGTTCCTTAAGAAGCATTAACCCTTCACCCTATTTATTTTACTTTGATTTTGGGCATTATACCATCATGGGTTCTTCGCCAGAATCTCAACTGGTTATCGATAAAAATCAGGCTGTGGTCCATCCGATTGCTGGTACATTTAAGCGATCGGGAAATGATGGACTGGATAAACAAATGGCGCAAATGTTGCTTGATGATCCCAAAGAAAATGCCGAACATACCATGCTGGTAGACCTAGCAAGAAACGATCTTGGAAAACAAGGAAAAAATGTGCAAGTTAAAGAGCTCAAAAAGATCAAATACTACAGTCATGTGATCCATATGGTTTCTGAAGTCAGCGCTGATGTTGATCGGCATGTAAATGCTTTTAAAATGCTGGGCGATACTTTTCCCGCAGGTACCTTATCAGGCGCACCCAAGATCAAGGCTTTAGAATTAATCAACGAAAACGAACCAACTAATCGCTACGCTTACGGAGGAGGTTTAGGTTTTTTGAAATTAGATGGAAGTTTAAATCATGCGATTGTGATTCGTTCTTTTTTGTCGATTAATAACACCTTATACTATCAGGCTGGGGCAGGGATAACCATTCATAGTGATGAAGAAAAAGAATTGCAAGAGGTAAATCATAAATTAGCAGCATTGAGAAAAGCCATAGAAATAACCACTCAAAGAACGCGCTCATGAAACTACTATTATTAGATAATTACGATTCGTTTACATACAATTTGGTTCAGTATTTAGAGGAGTTAGGGGCCAATGTCGCGGTAGTGCGTAACGACGAACTGGATATGGACTCCGTGGATCAGTATCAGGCGATTATCCTCTCTCCAGGGCCAGGATTACCCAAAGATGCTGGGCAATTAATGGAACTGATCGACCGATATCATGCAACCATTCCGATGCTTGGTGTTTGCTTAGGCCACCAGGCCATCAGTGAGTACTTTGGAGCTACCTTAAACAACTTACAAAAAGTATATCATGGTATTGCTTCTACATTGACGAAGGTGGATCATACGGATGCTTTATATGCAAACATTGTAGGAGAAATAGCTGTAGGTAGGTATCATTCATGGGAAGCAAAAGCGCAGGATTTTCCAGATTGTTTAATACCTACAGCCATGACTGAAGATGGATGTATCATGTCATTTAGACATAAAAAATGGGCTGTTTTTGGGGTCCAATATCATCCTGAATCCATTTTGACGCCTCACGGTAAGGAAATATTGAATAATTTTCTAACGCTTGTAAAATCATAGTCATGAGGAAAGCCTTAGAACGTTTATCTAACTATGAAAATCTGACACGAAGTGAAAGTCAATCGCTCATGGAGTCCATCATTCACAATGAAGTTGCTGAAGCCCAAATAGTGGCACTAATGATGGCCTATCGAATGCGATTCCCTACAGCTGAGGAGATTCTTGGTTTTCGAGATGCCCTCATCGAAGTGTGTATAAAACCTTCACTGGATGCTAGCTCTGCGATAGATATTGTGGGCACAGGAGGTGATGGAAAAAACACCTTTAATATCTCTACCTTAAGTTGTTTTATAGTAGCTGGTGCAGGTTATCGCGTGATAAAACACGGGAATTACGGTTCGTCTTCTGTTTCTGGTTCGTCTAATACTTTACAAAATTTAGGTTATCATTTTAGCAATGAAACAGGCAATTTACAAGGGCAATTAGATGCAAGTAATGTATGTTTTTTGCATGCACCTATGTTTCATCCAGCTTTAAAAGCTGTAGCTACACCCAGAAAGTCATTTGGCTTGAGAAGTTTTTTCAATTTACTTGGTCCATTGATGAACCCAGTCGAACCGCATTATCAATTGTTTGGTACTTCCTCGATGGAAATTAGTCGATTGTATACCAATATCATGCTCCAAACACAACGAAAGTTTTGTATAGTTCATGCGCTTGATGGTTATGATGAAGTGTCTTTAACGGGATCTGTCCACATCCAGCATAATGACTCACAATCAGTATGTGAGCCTAGACATTTTGGTTCAGAACTAGTTGATCCAGCCAGTATTTCTGGAGGCGAAAACCCTGCTCAAGCACAAGAAATCTTTATCAATGTCTTACAAAACAAAGCAAGCCTAGCTCAGCAAGAAGTAGTCTTAGCCAATGCTGCCTTAGCCATACAAATGATGCATGCATCCGGCATAGATCTGGTAGAAGCTAAGGAGCATGCAAAATCCTCAATCGAAAGCGGAAAAGCCTATGATTGTTTTCAAGCATTTATTAAAGCCTCCAATCAATAATATGCAGATTCTAGATATCATCGTACATCATAAAAGAGAAGAACTTTTAAGCTTAAAAAAAGATAAACCTTTGTCTGGATTGCAAGCTAGTCCGTATTATAATCGGGTGTGTTTAAGCCTAAAATCTTCCATACAAGACCCTTTAAAAACCGGCATAATTGCCGAGTATAAACGCAAGTCTCCAAGTGAAGGTATCATCAATGACCAATATTCTATAGAAGAAGTTGTCAAAGCCTATGAAGCGAATGGAGCATCAGCATGTTCGATTCTAACTGACCACGAATTTTTTGGAGGGAAGTCTGAATGGATAGCTTCCGTCAGACCTTTACTAAATATCCCTATTTTACGCAAAGAGTTTATCATCGATGCCTACCAAATCCATGAAGCTAAGGCTATTGGAGCAGATGCGATTTTATTAATCTGTGAGTGTTTAACTAAAGCGGAAATAAGCCAGTTTACCAACTTAGCCCATGATTTAGGATTAGAAGTTTTATTAGAACTTCATAGTGAAGACCAGTTGGACAAAGTAGATCCTTCAGTGGATCTGATCGGAGTAAATAATCGGAATTTAAGCACATTCACAGTGAGTCTTCAGTTTTCTAGAAATCTAGTTGACCTTCTCCCTAATCAATGCATAAAAATCTCAGAAAGTGGCATTAGAAAACCTTCCGATTTAACCGAATTGAGAAGTCTGGGATATCATGGATTTTTAATCGGCACCCAATTTATGAAAACCACCAACCCTATGCAGGCATTTAGCCAATTTGTGGAGCAACTACCTAATCGATCAAAAAGTAAAGCCAAAACCATCAAAGATGTAAAAATTAAGGTGTGTGGGATGAAAGACGAAGGTAATATTGCTGCTTTAGAAGCCTTAAATGTAGATTTTATAGGGCATATATTTTATGATAAATCTCCGAGATTTGCCGATGCATTATACTTAAAAGGAAGCGTTCCTAAGGTAGGAGTATTTGTAAATGAAATGTACCATGAAATCAAAGCACGTGCCGTGCAAGAAAATATATCTGTTATTCAGCTACATGGGTCTGAAAGCCCGATTATTTGCGCTGAACTAAGGAATGATGGTTTTCAAGTTTGGAAAGTATTTGGCATTGATGAGGCATTTAATTTTGAAGCAACTAAGCCTTACGAAAATACAGTTGATGCTTTTTTATTTGATACAAAAACGAACCAATATGGCGGTAGTGGAAGGCGTTTTAAATGGTCTAAATTGCATGAGTATCTTGGCGATACTCCCTTTTATTTGAGTGGCGGCATTGGACCTCAAAGCATCATAGATTTAAAAGTATTTAAGCATCCACAATGGGTCGGGATCGATATAAACAGTCAGTTTGAATCATCACCAGGAGTGAAGGATATCCAATTAATTAAAACATTTATTACAGCATGCAAGGAAGCGTAAAGTACACATACCCGGAAGATGGGTTTTATGGTAATTTTGGTGGAGCTTTTATCCCTGAATTACTACAGCCTTGTGTAGAAGAATTGAGATCACAATATTTAAGCATTATGGCTGATCCATCCTTTTTACACCAGTTCGAAGCTTTATTAAAAGACTACGTCGGCAGACCTACGCCATTGTATTATGCTCATCGGTTATCAAAGCATTACCAAAGCCATATTTATCTAAAACGTGAGGACTTATGTCATACAGGTGCTCATAAAGTGAATAATACAATAGGTCAGATTTTAGTAGCTCAGCGATTAGGTAAGCAGCGTATCATTGCAGAAACCGGAGCGGGTCAGCATGGGGTAGCCACAGCAACTGTATGCGCGTTAATGGGCTTAGAGTGCATTGTCTACATGGGCGAAAAAGATATAGTCAGACAAGCCCCTAATGTTCAACGGATGAAAATGCTAGGTGCCGAAGTAAGACCTGCCAAATCTGGTTCGAAAACCCTCAAAGATGCAACCAATGAAGCCATCAGAGATTGGATAAATAATCCCAAGGATACCCATTATATTATTGGTTCGGTGGTAGGTCCTCATCCATATCCAGATATGGTCAGTCGATTTCAGTCGGTGATCAGTCAAGAAATATTGTGGCAACTAAAAGAAAAAACGGGCAATGAAAACCCGACGAGAATCATCGCTTGTGTAGGAGGAGGAAGCAATGCCGCCGGAGCTTATTTTCATTATTTAGAACGTGATAGTGTAGACTTAGTAAGTGTAGAAGCTGGTGGGCTCGGGGTACATTCAGGCAAAACGGCAGCTACCAGTCAGATAGGTACTCAAGGCGTTATACACGGAAGTATGACACTGTTAATGCAAACGGAAGATGGTCAGATTGTGGAACCACATTCGATTTCTGCGGGATTAGATTATCCAGGAATAGGTCCTATGCATGCTCATTTAATACAATCTAAGCGCGCAAAAGTGGTAGCGATTGAAGATGATCATGCGGTCGAAGCGGCTTTTCTAATGGCAAAATTAGAAGGCATCATTCCGGCTTTAGAATCAAGTCATGCTTTAGCTGCATTAGATACATTAGACTTAGAACCAAACGATATTAATGTGATCAATTTATCGGGACGGGGAGATAAAGATTTAGCCACTTTTATGCAAAAAGGAGAACATGAATAGACTGCAGGCATTGTTTAAGAGAAAATCAGGACATATTTTAAATATATATGTTACGGCAGGATATCCAGGTCTGCATGATACAGAACCTGTAGTGCTAGCTTTAGATAAGGCGGGTGTAGATATTGTAGAGTTAGGTATTCCATATTCGGACCCTTTAGCCGATGGAGAAACGATACAAGACAGTTCCCAGCAAGCATTACAAAATGGGATGACCTTATCCTTATTATTTAAACAAATAGCTGACATCAGGCTTCAATCTCAAATTCCCATAGTATTGATGGGTTATTTTAACCAAATGCTGCAATATGGCATTCCGGCTTTTATTAAGCAGTGTGAGACGGTGGGTGTAGATGGTTTGATAATACCAGATTTGCCTGTTGAAATTTATCAACGTGATTATGCGTCAATATTTGAGGCTTCGAGTTTAAGTATGAGTTTTTTAATCACACCGCAAACTCCATCACACAGAATCCGAACTATGGACGAGGCTAGCCATGGTTTTATTTATATGGTTTCTGCCAATGCCACGACGGGTTCTAACATTCAAATAAGTACAGAATATTTTGATCGTATAAAAGATATGGAATTAAACAATCCAAGATTGATCGGTTTTGGGATAAAGGATAGACAAGGATATGATCAAGCGTGTAATTACGCCCATGGAGCTATCATCGGTAGTGCGTTTATTAAGTATTTGGCTTCTAATGGACTAGATCATATTGATCGATTTGTTACTAATATCCGAAATCAACATTAATCGGATTTAATACCTTTGAGTAGGCCACGACTATAAAGAAATAAATATGAAACAGACCTTGATACTTCTATTTGTTGCATCCGTTTTTACAGCCTGTAATGATGGAATCGACACAGATGATTATGGGATTTTTTCTTCTCAGGATGACGAAACGGTAATCATAGAAGGCTTAATAGATTCGGATATTCCGGATTATTGGGATAATTATATTACAGCTTATCCAAATACTAATCGGATGATTATGGGTGATTGTCCAGGATCCGTAGATGATGAAGCCAATTGGGCCGCCGCGAAGATGATTCGAGATCACGGCTTAACTATCCACTTGCCCTCTGAGGCTATTATAGCTTCGGGAGCAGTTGATCTTTATCTTTCAGGAACTAGTCGCACTAGAGATGTAGGTAGTCAAATAGGCGTCCATGCTTGGTCAGATGGAGCGGGAAATGAAGCCACTGATTATCCTGTAGGTCATGAAGAGCATGAAGGAGCCATTAACTATTATGTAGATATGGGTTTTTCTCAAGAAGATGCAGAATCTTTTTACTATTTCACCATTAATGCAGCCTCGGCTGATGATATTCACTGGATGAGTGATGAAGAAATAGAAGAATATAAGTTGCTTAAGTAAAGCTAAAAAGGATTATTCAGTAATAGATGATTTTGCTGCGTTACTATTACTCTGTAAATATTCCATATTGCTCGATCTCCGCTTCTGTCATCCAATGGATGTCTTCTGCTGGAGCGGCATAAATCGTGAAGTAATAGAAATCTTCGGCTTCCTGCTGGCTAAATCCAATAGCCACAAAGTAATCTATATAAGGTTGATGTTGCTCATGACCTTCTGGATAATCGGTAGCCATAGATACATCATCAGCCCATGAGTGAACACCTATTCCAGTATTTGCTTCGGTAGTACGTTCTATGCCTGCTAAGAAAAAATCAACACCTCCAGATTGAATATCAGCATTTTCCAGAAGATGCGTATTGATGCCAGCTTCATGTACTCTTAATGACATTTCTAGATTGATCTCATCATCTAAGGATCCATCACACTCTCTGATATTTATCTGGGTTATATTGGGGAAAGCGTCGTCCAAGGCTATAAAATCATCCAAAGAGTTACTGGTAATGGTGCCATCCATGATGACCGTAACATCATCTTCCATGACTTCAAAGATGCCAAACTGTCGATCATTAGATAGACTACATGAGGCTAAAAATAGAAACGAAGAAAGGATTAAAAAATAAAATTTTTGGGTCTTCATGAGTGGTGTATTTTGGGAGCGAAAATAGGCAAATCGAGTTTAATTTTTTCCATATTAAAAAATTTCAGAAAAAAGCTACTGTCAGTTTTTAGCATTGATGCCCTTTAGCTGCTTGTTTTTTTATATCTTAAGCTAGCATATCCTTCCCATTTCTTAACTGACAAGCATGGAGATTTTAATTGATTTTTCACTAAAACTTATCATATGAAAAGATTATACACTGTTTTATTTTTATTGATTTTTGTATCCACCTTAAGCTATGCACAGGTTGAAGGAAGCTGGGTGGTTGCCCCAGAAGCTGCGGCTTTAGCCGTAGGTCCAGAGTTGGGAGATTTTTCTTGGTGGTCTAATACTGATGATGATGTCAATATCAGAGCCTGTTTTTTTGACGATCAATTTGTATTCAATGAAGATGGTACTTTCCAAAATATCATGGGTGATGAAACATGGCTTGAGGCATGGCAAGGAGTAGCACAGGACGAATGTGGTGTTCCTGTAGCGCCTCATGATGGAACAAATGCTGCCAGTTGGTCCTATGATGAAGGAGCAGGTACTCTAAGCCTTGAAGGGGTAGGAGCGTATTTAGGATTGCCTAAGGTGATTAATGGTGCAGAAATTTCAAATCCTGCAGATGCACCCGGATCGATTAGTTATCCAGTAACATTCGAGGATGACAGGATGATTATAGATATAAATTTTGGTGCCGGTTATTGGCATTTTGTACTCCAAAAGACCACAAGCGATGTGCAGGATATTGTGGAGAATCAAATGAGTATCTCTCCTAATCCAGCCTATGATGAAATTATCGTGCGTTTTGAGCAAAGTGTCGATCGATTAATCATACGCGATGTTATGGGGTCGATGGTTCAGATCATCAATAGTCCTAAAACTATTGAAGTTATCGATATTTCTGATTTTACATCGGGTTTATATTTATTGGAATCTCAATTTGGGACGCAACGATCGATTGAAAAATTGATAGTTAAGTAAGTTTAATTGGTATCAAAAATCATCCAATAAAAAAAAGCGCTGCAGTTATTTAAACGGCAGCGCTTTTCTTTTCGGAGTTTCAGGGCTAGAATCTATACCCTAATTTTGCATATCCGATATAGTTTAAATTATCAAAAGTAAAAGCTGGAGCAAAAGCTTCTCCGCCAAGTGCGAAAAACAAGGAATTAATGTCTCCTCTTTCGCTATCAGCTAATGCCATATTTCTGCTTGAGTTAAAGAGCTTAGAAAAATACCATCTTCCTTCTGCAAATACTTTTGGAGAAAGTGTCAGCTTAGAAATATCTTCCAACTTATGATCATTATAGTGCATTCTAAGTCCAGCACCAAGCACTGGAATAGGTAACCATCTGTGTGTATCACATAATCCTAGAAAATGCCATCTAACACCAGGTTCTAGATATGCATGCACATTTGATCCTGCTGAAGCATCATTACAATCACATTCTGTGGATTCTCCACTATATAATCCATGGCTAGCTAAACCACCAATGATCCCGTATTCGAATAAATTGTTTTTGCAGGTGATGCCATTTAATACATCTCTTTTATTTCTCCAATCTTTCCAAAATCCAGCTTCGAAAGCGCCGTGAAGGCTTGAATGGTTTAGTGGATTAGAAGATGGAGCAACTGGTTGACTGCCATAGTTTAGTCTTAAGGCTGCTTCTATGTTGCCTAGATCTCTGGCGTTGCTAGCACAATCTGAACAAATTTGTTTAGGTGCTTCTTTTTCTTGAAGTACAATCGTGGCCATAGCTTCACAGCCATTGGCGTCTATGTATGCTTTTTTGTATGTACCTGCAGAATCAAAAGCCATACCTTCAAAATTGTATATTTCGCCTGCGGCAAAATCAAATTTTTCTTCGGGTACTATAGTTTGATCGATAGGCTCGTAAAAATCTAAGTTAAGTATAGTATTTACTTTACCACAATTATCTGCTTTAGGCGTAGAGTGCATATAAGTACCTGTTTCATCATAAGTATAGCTAGTACCATCAATCGTCCATTCGTAGCTTTCTCCTTCACAAATTCGGATCACAGGTAAATTTTCAAAATCGTCCTCACAATTCACCACTTCTGTAACAACCTCTTTTTCAGTTGTAGCCGGTTTTCTAAATTCATCTGTCATAGGTTTAGAATACGTCTTACCACACACTGTGTAATAAATCAATTGTTGGTTATAGTCAGGATAAATGTTTTGCGGTGTTAAATCGTCACAAGGTTGTATCCCTTCTTTTTCCATTTGTGCTTTAAGTTCATCACAAACTTTATTGATATCAACTGTTTGATTTATGCCACGACTATCGCCTTCTACAATACAGAAGCCGTATAATCTCAATCGGTCAGGATCAGGCGTAAAACTGTTTCCCAGACTATTGGTATATGTTTTCGTCGCAGAAAGATTAAGTACTTGATGAGGCTTGATACCACTATTCAAGATTCCTTTTCGACAGGCTTCAGACGGTAATTTTTGAAATGAAGTATTGCCACAACAAATCCAAACTGGCATATTAACTAATTCCGCTAAAGAATAGTCTACAGAAAGTTGTGCAAAATTATCGCCCCAAGTATAGCTTTTGCCATTAGGAGCATTATATGTAGGTGGATCTAGGTCTAAAGTAGCATCAACATTGGCAAAAACCATCTGAGTCGATATAGTTAAACTTAAGATATATATTAATAGATGTTTCATTGTTTCTTTTTTAAATATCATTTAATGATTAAGGTGATTACTCGACGACAACTAATTGTCTTGAGAAGCTTATGGACTCACCTTTAATGAGGACTACATACATTCCTGCGCTTAGGTCAGCGGTAACAGGGAAGGAGTTAACTTCGCCATTAACCACTGGTACATCAATAGGACCTTTTACTCTTCTTCCATTAGCATTAAATATGGTCAATTCAGCGGTTTCGCTTGCATCACCGAAAAACACATCCACAAAGAAATCGTCTCCAGATTTAACCGGATTACCAGATATCTTACAACCTACACATTTAATGGTTTGAGTGACTTGAGCTTGACAACCATTAGCATCTGTTATGTCTACAGTATAGGTTCCTTCTTCTAAGCCAGTGAATTCATATGTTTCTTCAATTGGCTCATCGTTTAATTTATACGTGTACGGTCCTTCGCCTCCATTTAGAGCCACACTGAATGAACCTAAACTGCCGTTAATGCAATTTTTGTTGGTGGCATTATCAACATTTGCACTCAGCAAATCCGGAAAATCCAACATAAAGAAAATGGTAGTATCACAACCATTTACTGTTAGGTCAACAAAATAATCGCCTTCAGAAAGTCCCACTCTCTTTAAATCATCTGAGCCATCATTCCACAATATGGTGTCGTCCACATCTTGTACAAAGTTCAAATCGATGGTTCCAGATCCGGTACATGCGTTGAGATTTAACAATGGATTAATGTCTAATGACCCAGAGCCAGTTAAGGCAAAATGGTTTAGACTTGTATACTCAAAAGGTATGTGATTTTTTCCTTCTCCTTTTGCTACCAAGGCAAAGAGTAGGAGCGAAAAAGTGATCAATAGATTTTTCATAAATGATGTTTTTTATCAATTAGCCTGCGAATGTAAACATAAGGCAAAACATATGCCATAAAATTTACATATGTTTTGTGTTAAATAACATTTACTTAGGATAGATTCTGCATTTTTTATTTCAGCTATGCTTATTGCGCAGCACAAAATATTGGGTCTGGTATTTATACGATTGAGTTTACAAATAGTAACTCAAAACCCACTTTTTGTTTATTGAAAACGAATGAGAAAGCCAAATCAGCTCTTTTTTAACAATACTTTATCTTTTTTTGTCGCTTGGTTAAACTGGCAAAAGACCTAACTGTAAAATATTAAAGCATTAATGTTTAATCATACTGGACGAATGAACAAGGCGATTATTTTCGCTGATTTGAAGCCGGTAATATCCAGCAGGAAGATTGGAAATATTTATACGATTTTCATGATTATATAAAGGCACAGCCAACACCTGTCGGCCAAAAACATCGTATACCATACATCTAGACTTTAGATTTAGATCCCTTCCTTTAATAAATATAAAATCCTCGCTAGGGTTAGGATAAATGTGGTAAGCTGCTTCTAATTGAGCATTTAATGCATTGGTGTGCGTACCTTCATTAAACCACAAAAAAGCATTTGCTGAACCGATTAAAGTATCTCTGTTGCAACAATTATAATCTCCGGTAATCACAAATTCATTGTTTTCAGTGGCTATCATTTTACTAGGTCGCTGATGACCTTCATGAATGACTAAACTGTCTTTTATTTTTTTTCCTTCTTGATCTAGATATAATAATCCCATGGTCCAAGTCGTATCAACATCATAATCTGTGTAAGCAAGAACAAAACTTTCGTCAGTTAGCTCGACCATGTGTCTTGCATAAACACCTAGGTGTCTCTCTTGAGCTACAATATCTCCATCTGAGATTCTTAAAAAGTTTACTTGTCTGATTCCATCTTGATAAAATGAGCTATATATAATGTGATCTCCATTTTTTGCATGAATGACTTCCAATTGACTACCATAGGAGGAAAAAGTACCGAGATCAAGAATCAATTCATCCTTGACTTTTTGTAAATGCTCATCGAAGAGCGAGTGGTAGATTTTTGTTTCATTTTCGGCATAATAGACACTTAATGTTCCATCATCATTGAGTATCATTTTGGCTCTAAAAAACGGTTCGTCCTCTAATACAACTTCTTCTATAACATAACCATCATTGTGAATAAGGCTTAAATAGGCTTCATTTTCGTTGGTAACAATATGTTTATACCAACTTAATAAGACAAAATGATCTTCTCTTTTGACCACATCTCTATATTGTTGCTGACAGTTTTCTGGAAATTGGACTCTTCTATTAAAACTTCCATCAGCATTGAAATAGAGAAGTTCTATCTGGGGAATACCAAACGGGTCATTAATCCCTAAACACTCAAATGTGTTAGCTACTTTTCCGATAGACATTAAAGTCCCATCTTCTTGAGGAAACAATTTGTAAGGATAGCTTTTCCATTCACTCAAATATTTATTTGACCAAATCACGTTTCCTTGCAAGTCTGTTTTTACAAGAAAATGGGCATATGGATCACCCCCAAAAATAGGGCTTGCATTAGCTTCGTATTCTCTCTCTTCTGCTAGGAAAATGATGTGATTATCTGGTGTTAAAGCAATTCTAGGAGCAATTAAATTATCGACAGATGCGTATTGCACAAATTGCGCTGATACAACTGAGTGTAGAATTATTAGGGAAATAACCAAAGAATATTTCATAAGCTAGTATGTCATCACCTAAGTTAATAAAGTATTTGGTTCTTTGCATGGCTTGAGGCTTGGCACTAATTTTTAAAGAAAATACCCAACCATTAATAAAACATTAACGATAGTATAGTTATACAATCAATAGAACCATTTCCAATCATTAAAAAACTATACTTATGAAAAATCTACCGTTAGTTATCCTTGCCATTTCCGCTTTAATCTTTGGCTCTTGTTCTTCACCCCAAGGCGATCCTCTAGATGCGTTGTATTACAACTCATTTGAGAACCATACAGATTTAGATGGTTTTGAAGGATATGCAGCTCAGGTTTCTGATGATGCACCTGCTGGTGGAGCCGATCAAAGTTTGTTAGTTTCTGGTGGTTGTATAGCTCCGCATTTTTATGGGGAAATAGGTCCTTTTGATCGTGATCATACGATAAATTTAGCCTTTTATGGGAAGTCTTTAGATGGGTTTGGTGGATCTTTAACTTTACATGTTCTATCAAATCCTCAGGAACGTATCGATGTTTTGGTGGAAGAAAAGACTTGGCAGCTTTATGAGAGGGGAAGTATTGTCTTACCTGCAGGAGAGATTTTGATGATGAATTTTATGTCTGGAGGCATTGCTGCAGCTACCACACTATTTGATGAAATTGCCTTATATAGTGATACCGAATAATTACATGCATTTATCAGCAGCCTCATGAAGAACATCTAGTGCAAGATCCACGTGTTTTTTCATGAGGTAGGTCTGACCAAAGACGATTCTAATCATAATTTTGTCATTTACTTTAGTTTTAGTGAGATAGATTTTGCCCGCCTCATTTATATGATGCAGCAAATTAATGTTGCGATTATTTTCTTGTTCTAAGTTGTGGTCCAATGTTGGTTTAAGTCGGATACAACTCATATTAAGAAAGCTAGGAGCTGTGAGTTCAAATTGCTCCCGAGCTAGGAGTTCTTGTACAAAGTATTCGTTTAGGGCAATGTGGTTTCTTAAAACGCTTTGTATGCCTTCTATGCCATAGGATCTTAAAACAAACCACAATTTTAATGCCCTGAATCTTCTCCCTAGTGCGATTCCCCAATCTCGATAATCATTGACTACTCCACGGTGTTTAGTTTTTAAATATTCGGGAGATATTTCGAAGGTTTTTATCAAAGCTTCAGCATTTTTTACAAAATATGCTGAGCAATCAAACTGAGTAAAAATCCATTTATGTGGATTAAAAACAAAGCTGTCCATACTTTCAGCACCTTCGATCATCCATCGATATTCTGAAAGTAACAAGGCAGAGCCGGCATAGGCAGCATCTACATGTAACCAAACATCATACTTTTTACAAATCTCAGCGATTGCTCCTAAAGCATCTACCGCCAATGTACTGGTCGAACCCAAGGTAGCCACCACTGCACATGGTAATTTGTCCGATTTAAGATCTTCTACTATCGCCTTTTCCAAAGCCTCTGGAATAATGGATTGTTGTTGGTCAACACTAATTTTCACCAAGTTATTTCTGCCGATTCCACAAATCGCAACGGCTTTATCTATAGAAGAGTGAGTAGCTTCAGAACAATAAACCCTTAAGTGGCCAGGAACACCATTTAAATTGCTTTGAAAATTAGTTTTTACTTCGCGAGCAGTGAGTAATGCCGTAAGTGTTGCACTAGAAGCAGTATCTTGAATGACACCTTCCATATGAGTCGGTAAACCCATAGCGTCACGAAGCCACTCCATCATTTTTTGCTCTAACTCTGCGGCTGCAGGTGAGGTTTCCCATAGCATACATTGCGCTCCTATAGCTGCTGTAATTTGTTCGGCTAGCACTGATTCTACAGAGTTATTGGCTGGAAAATAGGCGTGAAAGTTAGGATGTTGCCAATGCGTGATTCCAGGTACGATAATGCTTTGTAGATCAGCGATAATTTGATCAAAAGGTTCCCCTTTAATAGGCGCTTGAGCTGGAATTTGTCGGTAAATGTCTCCAGGTTTGACTTGGGATTTTACAGGCAGTTTTTCAATGTTTTCAAAATAGTCTTGAATCCATAGACTCACATCCTGAGCATGCTTGAGGTAATCTTTTTTAAGAATCAATGGGATATTACTTTTGAGATAGGGTCAAAAAAAAACTAGTGCCGAGCTAAACTCTGACACTAGCCAATCATTATAGAACAACTTCCATTAGTAATCTAAATTATACAATTATTGTTCCAAAGTCAAGAAAATTGTACAATTATAATTCAGTCCAGCAATGATTGGCTTTTCCTGAGGCTATGCAAGCATAGATAAACTCCATGCCACGGACCCCATCCTGTATGGTAGGGAAGTCATTGTGATGTGGTTTTGACTGTGTTCCAGTCAATTTATTTTGGATACTCATGGCCACATTTTTATAGATGTTAGCAAATGCTTCAATGTAGCCTTCAGGATGACCAGAAGGTAATCGGCTCGCTGCTTGTGCTAAAGGATAGATCTCAGATCCACCAGTTCTAAATATTTGATCGGGTTTGTCTGACCATTTGGCCTGCAATTGATTAGGGTTTTCATGTGACCATTGGACACCTCCAAGCGAACCATAAATACTTATGTTAAGATTATTTGCTTCTCCGGCGGATATTTGGCTAGCTATTAGTACACCATGTGCTCCATTATTAAATGCTAACAATATATTGTTGTCATCATCCAGTTTTCTGCCATCTACTTTTGTATTTACATTGGCGCAGATAGATGTAGCTTGTAAACCTGTAATATATTCTGCTAAATGATAAGCATGTGTGCCTATATCACCTAAGGCTCCAGCAATTCCTGATTTTGTAGGGTCAGTACGCCAGCTAGCTTGTTTTTGATTACTAGCTTCTAATAAAGTACTTAACCAACCTTGTGGATATTGTACAACTACTTTTTTTATAGTTCCTAATTTGCCATCAGCGATGAGTGCTTTAGCTTGCTTTACCATGGGGTAAGCTGCATAGGTATGGGTCAATGCAAATATCAAGGCTTTTTCATTGACCAGTTTTTGAAGTGTATAAGCTTCTTCTAAATTAAAACAAAGTGGTTTATCACAAATGACATGAAAACCAGCTTCTAGGGCTAATTTGGCCGGTTCGAAATGTAGATGATTAGGAGTGACTATCGAGATTAAGTCCAGCCGTTTTTCTTCGGAAAGAGTGGCTTCTGCTTCGATCATTTCTTGATAGGAACCATAGACTCTTTCCTTTTCTAAATACAAATCTTGTCCGGATAAAGCAGAACGTTCAGCATTGCTGCTGAAAGCTCCAGCTACTAATTGGATATGCCCGTCAAGTGCGGCTGCCATTCGATGTACTTCACCGATAAAAGCACCTTGACCACCTCCGATCATGCCCATTCTTATCTTTCGTTTCATAGCTTTAAAGCTTAATAATTTTACCAGAATAGCTAGTATCTATAGTATGCAATTTATAAAAATAAACACCTGATGGAACAGTAGATAAACTGATTTTTTGTTCAGTACCTTCAAGTTTTAAGCTTAATATTAATCGACCATAGGTATCAAACAACTGTATAGATTCCATAGGAGTATTGGCTGCTATATTAAATAGCTTGTATCCAGGATTTGGAAATACTTTATGGGATGCAATGGTAGTTTTTGTTTCTTCTGTTCCTGTATATTCTAGGGCCAATTGCACTGCTTGGTAAACATCTATCCGACCGTGACCATAAACTATATTAGGTATATCATCTGCCATGATTCCATCACAATCAATATCTCCTGTTTTTTTAACAGCAGTGGATTTAAGTATGTTTCTAATTTCTTCTACCTTACCTGCGAGTGATGGGTTTGCACTAATTATCAGTGCTACAGCACCGGCCACATGTGGTCCAGCCATACTTGTCCCACTCCAGGTCCTAAATTCGTCATTGAGATAAATCGAACGTACATTTTGTCCTGGAGCCACTACATCAGGTTTTATTCTAAAACTATTATCCACCAGAACAGGGCCGATAGAGCTAAATCCTGTAATGGTATCGTTATCTCTTGTTGCACCTACCGTAAAAGACTGTTCGAATATAGCCGCTGGATTCCTTACGGTGCCACAAGTGCTAGAGCCATTATTGCCGGCTGAAGCAACCACTACCGTTCCTGCTGCAACCAAGTTATTAACAGCTTCTTCTAAGACATGGAAGTTATCTATATCACATCCTTCCATAGGCGGACAGCCCCAACTATTGTTGATTACATGAGGAGCTAAACTGGGGTCTGGGTTTTCGCCATTTAAATCAGTAGGGGCAAGAAAAAATTCAAAACATTCTAAATAAGTAGACGGTGTACCATATCCTCTTTCCATATTTCTGCAGGCAATCCAACTCGCTTCGGGTGCTACTCCTATTTTATTTTCTGCATCTTCCCCCACCATGGTACCCATGGTGTGTGTACCATGACCATGATCATCACAAGGAATATCCAAATCTAAACCACATGGATTTGTATTTTCATCAATTAGTGAATCTTGATGTAGTGGATTAATCTCACGAATAGCATCATGCCAGTTATAATTGTGGTCAATGCCATCGTCTGTATAACCTCTATATTTATTTAAGATTAAAGCATTATCAAAATCGTAGCCTGTGTCCTGGCCAGCTATCACTACTCCTTCGCCTTTTATGCCTAACTGCCAGACACTATCCGCTTCTATTTTTTGGATTCCCCACTCTGGATCCATGCGTTGATGGGTCGATTCTTCTCGATATGTAGAGACCATAACAGGTTGATCATAACTGATGGAAATTGGATTAAAATGATGCTCTATAAACTCTAATTGGTTTTCATTAATTTTTGCTTTTATCGCATTAGACACTATAAATGCGTGGAAATCGATGTTTTGTGCTTGAAGGTATTGGATGACCTCAGCTTGGTATAGTTTTGCCTGCTCTTGTAATTGGGTATATACATACTCAGCTTTTTGGTTTTTTGTCCAATGTTGCATGTCTTCATTAAACTCAATAGAAGGAAAGGAAAGGATGACGTCTACGGAGGATTGGGTATTTAACTGGTCTAATACATCTTGAGTAATGAGGGTGTTTTGACCAATTAACAACATTGGCCAAAAAGAAAAAAGAAATAAAAGGTACTTCATCTTGCAGTTATTTATCTACAAGGTAAAGTGAAATTGTGATTATGCGAGTGTCGAAAGATACAATTTATATCAAAAAAGGCTAGAATTCTTCCTGGGAAACGATGGTGAAATAGTCACTATTATCCGAACGCACAAATTCCCAGCTAGCTCCGTTTAAGTAATCTTTCGAAGAACGGTGACCCAAGTCATTTTCTACGATGATTTCATCAAAATAAGTAGTGATAGGTGCTTCGATAGTACTACCACCTTCTTGCAGTTCATTAGGAATAACAAACGATCTTTTTTGATTAAAAGGTATTTCGATAAGCGTGTCAATATTTGCACCTATCAGGGTGATTGATAATGCATGCTCGCTTTGGTTGTCAAAATGATAGCGATGAGGAATATCAGGAGGTGAACAATGCATGAGTCCGATGAGAAAGAAAGCAAGGGTTATTTTTTGAATTTGTTTCATAATAAACGTTATTTAGAATTCGTCATTAGTTACAACTGTAAAAAACTTTCCAGCATCAGATTTTACAAATTCCCATTGATCATTATTTAGGTAGTCTCTTTGTGACAATATACTATCTTGATTCATAATCATTAATTGATCAAAATCTGAAGAAACTGGGTGTTCGTGTGGACCATTTGCACCTTCTACAAAGGATTCTGGAATGAGGAATGATCGTTTTTCCGCAAACGGGATAACGAGTATTGTATCAAATTCGAGACCTGCCATGTGTACAGACATTTCCCCTGAAGTTTGATTGTCGAAGTGATATCGATAATCATAGATGGCATCACAACTACTGCTTACAATGACTATTGAAGTAAGCCAAAATATCCATTTTAATTTAAAGCTCATATACTTAGATTATACTTTAACTTTAAAGCAATATTAGCATCAGGAAGATATCTTTTTCCTTCATTTCTAAAGAAATTTGAATTGCGAATTGGGGAATCAAATTCGCCTTCATTGTCATAAACAAAGGTGACATTATCATATTTAGCACCAACTCCGAAATTAAACTCAATCAACAAATTGTCTCCGACAAACCATTCTCGACCCAAAAGACCTATCAATGATGCTCGAAACTTCCTTCGTTGCATAGCATCTATTTCGAAGTAGGCTCCACCCAAATGTGAGAAAATAGCTTCTTGTTTGATGCGATGATAATGTAAGACCATTTGTGGTCCAATGAAGAATCGCCCATTGCTCAAACGCTTTGTGAAGTGTTTGTAAGTATTTCTCCATATGACTCCGCTGACATTATCTGCAAAATAGCTAGCATAGATGTAGGCTAATTCAGTTTCTATGGCGCGCATCGGTTTTAGTTGTTTTTCAAAACCAAAATTGGCAGATTGGAAAGCGCTTAAATGGGTTAGAATAGACATGGTGATTTTGTCCTTATGAACAAAAGTAGAATCATGTTGTGCTGTGGTTTTCCAAGGCAAGCAGGCGATAAAAAGTAAGACTAAAACATAATTTTTGATCATAGTTTGAGGGATGATAATTCTACAATATTTGTCGTGTCTGAATAATCAAACTGGATGACATTCTGGGAATTTACGACCATCAATAATCCTTGGTAAGCTATTGCATCTATGGCTTCAAAACCAGGAAAATGTTTGATTAATACTGGTTCTGTTGGATTGGAAATATCAAAAATGAGTAATCCATCTTTTTTCTCACAAACGAATAAAAGATCTTCATCCAAGGCCAAACCTTTAGGTTCGTCTAGCGTGAGCACGGTGGTTTCTATCGGGTTGGTAACATCTTCGATATTAAAGATTCTTAATTCGTTTATTTCTAAAAATCTCGAACAGTTTCCTGCTTCTTCAAAGCCTGCGGCACTCAATGTGACATAAGCATAATTATCAGTGGCTATCACTGGATCACAAGGTAGTACTTCTGTCCATTGTTCATAAGGTGTCATGCTTTCTAGCTGAGGAACTCCATTGTTTGCAATGCTATAAATAAAAAGACCTCGATTAGAGCCGATAAATAAAAAGTTACCATTGTAGAAAATAGTTTCGATGCCTTCTCCTACATTAATGCGCTCTACCAAACTTGGATTTGTATCATCACTTATGTTGAGTGTACTGAGTTCTTGGTCATCTATTATGTATAAAAAATCACCAATGGTAAGCATCCTTGCATAAGAACCTACGATGGTTTCTCCACTTGAAAATGGTTCCTGAAAGCAAGAAATAAAAGTTAGCAAACTAAATAGTAAAAGCGTATATATTTTTTTCATTCTGTGTAGCATTTTGGATCATCTAATTCAGCAAATCTCCATCCTAAGACGTAACCTTTAGTTTCATCATAACATTCGAAAGGGCCGGAATAATTTTGTGGATATACATTGTTGCTAGAGCTTATCAAATCGTAATGATTTTCGATCCGATTAAGTTCGGTTACAGATTCAAAACCGTTTAGCTCGAGACTTACTAAATCTCTAAATGAATTTGCATAAATCTTATTACCTCGAAGGACAAAATCAATGTTTCCAGGAATTTTTAAAAATTTAATAATCGTGGGGTTTTCTGGATCGGTATTGTCATAAATGTGGATCCCTCGATATTGCTCATTGACTAGTAAATAGGGTTCTCGATAAACAATTTTCCCTTGTTGTTCCACTAAAATGGGTTCTTCCATGGAGATCATTAAATCATCTCCATAAATCGGTTTCATGCCCTTTTGGTCTTGAGGGTCAACTTCTGTTGTCCTTATGCAGCTGCTTAGCAAAAAGCCCATAAGCAGATATAAGCATAATGATTTTTTCATGTTTTCATTGTTTTGCTTAAATATAAGACGTGTGAGTGCTTAAAAAGGTTTGTTACAAACTTTTATGACTTTTAAGCACACTTTAAACTATGGATAAATTAAATTAGCTCTCTTAATTTAATTTGTGGAGCATCTTCTACACATTTTTCAAGATTTAAGCATACTACATGGTAGGGATAGATGATATGGAATTGTATTTGCCAAAATGTTACTTACCTATAGCGACATTGGCAAAAAAAAATAATTTAGACGTACAAAAACTGCAGGGAGGTTTAGGTTTATATAATATGAGTATACCAGATGCAGATGAAGATGTCGTTACGATGGCGGGTGAAGCGCTGATCAATTTACTCAAAAAAAATCCGGATTTAGAAGCAAACCAAATAGGTCGCATCTATGTAGGGACTGAATCGAGTGTAGACGGAGCTAAGCCTATTGCCTCTTATTTAACTGGGATCGTCAATCAATATTTTAAAAGCATCGACAAGCCCGGGATGATGGCTTGTGATTCTGTAGACTTAGTTTTTGCTTGTATTGGAGCTGTAGATGCCATGGAAAACTGCTTGTTATGGTTGACTCAGCAACCCACTAAAAAAGCACTCGTTATTGCGACAGATAATGCAAAATATGAATTAGCTTCTCCGGGAGAATATACACAAGGTGCAGGTGCAGTGGCCGTTTTGTTGTCCCATAATCCTAGGATGCTTAAAATACCATTACAATGGGGTTGTTCGACGGCCTGTATCCATGATTTTTTTAAGCCTCACCGTTATAAGGTTAAGCCAAACCAATCCCAAGATACTCGAGAAAATTTAGGTTTAGAAGTAGAGCGGTTACACAACGATTGTCCAATTTTTGATGGACCTGTGTCTAATCAATCATATCAAGACCGGATGGTTCAAGCGTATGATAATTTTGTGCTTTCCAATAAAGAGTCAAAGGCTGTAAGTGAGTGGAGCAAGCTGGTTTTTCATCAGCCATATGCTTACCATGGTCGAAGAATTTTTAGCCCATTATTTCTGAAAGATTTAGCGCTAAAGGATGAGTTAGCCGATTTTTCAAAGAGAAACAACATTGGTCAAAAATATGAAGCATCTTCGGATAAGATTATCCGTAAATCAGAAGAATATAGATCATTAGTTACAGAGAAAATTGCTCATGGAGAGAAAGCTTCTATGCATGTAGGGAATATGTATACTGCGTCAATTTTCTTGTGTTTAATGTCTACTTTGTTTGAGTCTTACAAGCAAGGGGAAGATCTAACTGGTCAAAAGATAGGATTTGTTGCCTATGGCAGTGGAGCTAAATCTAAAGTTTTTGAAGGTATAGTGAGTGAAGCCTGGAAAGAAAGATGTGGGCATATCGATTTAGATGCGCAAATTACGGATAGGAAGGAGCTTAGTTATGAAGAGTATTATCATTTGCATAAAGGGGTTTTGCTCAATCCTGTTTCTTCCCGAGTTAATCAAATTTACTTAAATGATATGGGAGTGAGCTCGACTAATTATGGTTCTAGAAATTATTTGTTGGTTTAGCATAATGAGCTTGTTAAACCACAACACATCAGACAAAAGCAAATCGGATAATAGTAGTAAGGATGAAGAAAATGGCTACTAAAATCCAGAGTGAAAAAGTATTTTCTACAAACTCAAACCACAGTGGGCTTTTTGTAAGATTCATCACCGTCGATAGAGCCTTTTCTTTTTTTTCGATCTCTAAACCAAGTAATGGCGCCAGCTAAAATCACAATATAGAAAAGTCCTCCAAGGGTGGTTAAAAGGCTTAATCCGAAAGTTTTAAGACTGGAAAACTCTTGGCCGATAGCGCTCATCAGGTAAAAACTAATCAAACTAGGAACCAAGACCATGATAGCGATATAAAGCCCTGCCTTTTGCTTATAATTTATTGTTTCTGACACAATTTTATTTTTTAAGAAACAATAGAATAAAGCCCGCTACAATAAAAGGAATACTCAATATTTGTCCCATATTAAGCAGCATACCTTGTTCGAAAGCTACTTGTTCGATTTTAAAGTATTCAATAATAAACCTTGCCCCAAATAAAATAATTAGGTAAACAGCTAAGATAAATCCATGTTTTCTGGTAGCTGTTTTCTGCTTGTAAAGAAAGAGTAAAATGGCAAAAGTTAAAAAATAAGCGATGGCTTCATAAAGTTGCGCAGGGTGCCTAACAATGGAATCAACTTTAGTAAAGATCACACCAAAATCGCTTCCTGTAGGTTTTCCTAGAATCTCAGAATTCATAAAATTTCCAAGCCTAATAAAACAACCAGTTAAAGAGCCTCCGATGACTATAAAATCTAATATTTGGAATACATCTCGTTTATGTTTTCGACACCAGTAGATGATGGCCAGCAAAACGGCAAAAATCCCACCATGACTGGCTAAACCTTGATAACCAGTAAAGGTCCACGAACCATTCTCTTGTCGGAAAGGCAACAACATTTGCAATGGATGGGCCAAATAGTATTCTGGTTCGTAAAATAAACAATGTCCTAGGCGTGCACCAATAACGGTAGACACAAAAATTAACACAGCCAAAGAATCTAATTCGTCTAAGCTCCTTTTCGTATCCTTATAAAGCTTAGCCACAACCCAGTAACCAAGAAATAGACCTCCAGCAAAAAGCAAACTGTAGTAACGCAGTGCAAACGAACCAATTTTGAATATTAAAGGATTTGGACCCCACTCTATAGGCATAATCAACAAGTCATTTTAGATAGGAAAGGTAATACATTTCTCTTGTATGCGAGCTAGTCCTAGCATTTAGTTGTCGAATATCAAAAGGTTAAAACTCATGTCGGCTTTTGAAAGATTTATATTTTTGAGGATCAAAAAATAGCTTATGAAACATTTTATGAAGTATTTATTAGTTGGTTTGACCATGTTTATTTTTGCTTGTTCGGACCCTTGTGAAGGTATAAATTGCGAAAATGGTGGAGTATGTGATGATGGAACGTGTTTATGCGAAACAGGTTATTCAGGCGCCAATTGTGAGGTGGAAAATCGTACGGCTTTTCTTGGAGAATGGAGTGGAACTGTAAGTTGTACTGGCGAGGAAGAAGACACTACGTCATTTGTGGCAACTACCTCTGAGGAAGGTAATGACAAGTTACTTTTGACTTTTGATGATGGGACGTCTACATTAGCGTGCGCGACATCTCCAACTACCTTAGTGATTCAAGAGTTTACTGTAGTCGATCCGTTTTTTGGATTAATGATTACAACTTCAGGCACAGGTAATTTAGCAGATGCGACACTTAGTTTAGATCTAGATATCCAAGTCGAAGGATTTGGAACTACGCAGTGTACCTATGTTTGTACACAGTAAATAAGTGTGTTAAGTCATTAAAGAAATGGAAGTTAGGGTTTACTTAGCTTCCATTTTTTTACAAAGTATATTGGCAATTTATAAAAACACTTCTTCCTGCACTTATATTTCGAATACCTTGCACGGTATGATTTTGATTATTATATCCTTGAATTTGTGTTGTTGTTATACCTAGAATATTGTTAACACCAAGTGTAATATTCAAATGATTATTAAAGAACATTTTATTAGCAGAAAAATCGAAAAGCTCATAGTTTTTGACTCTTTGAACTTCTACTTCTCCATTGTTTAATCTATAAATAGGTTGATTACCTACATGTCTGTGATTCAAATTTAATTGGAAACCTTGCACAGAATACTGGATTGTATTATTCAAGTCGAAAAATTTTCCATAGCTGGGCGCATCCATTTCATTGATATTTGTAGACCAAAATGTTGAAGCACCAGAAATTACTATGTTTAAATTATCTTGATAGAAGTTAATTGTGGGTTGGAGTCCAAAAACACGATATTCATTCAAATTTTCATATTGGAATTTGAGTAATTCATATTCAAACAGATCTATCCTGTTTTGAATGAAAGTTTGAAAAATGTTACATGAAAATTCCATTTTTTTGGAATGTTCATAATCAAGTGTAAGTTGGAAATCATGAGAGATTTCAGGCTGTAGTTCGGTGTTACCTTTGATATTATGATTTATGTCTACAAAGTCAAGATATAGTTCTTTCAATGAAGGACTTCTATAACCTTGCGCATAAGAGAATCTTCCAACAACATGATCGCTAAAATTATATTTTAACAGTGCTGAAGGAGTAAATTTTTCCCCATATATACTGTGAAAAGAATAGCGACCAGAAATCGAAATTTGTGTGTTGTAATTCGGTTTATATTTAAGCTCTAAAAAGGGAGCCAGTTCACTAAACGTGGCAGATGATGAATCAATACTTGCCTGGTCTAAGATGCGATCGCCGATCCCCTGTTCAATCGAATATTGAATGCCACTAACAGTTTTAAATTTATCGTTAAAGCGATGTAAGAAAATACCACGATTAAAAATAGTTTTAAATTCAGTCGTATCAGCTGTTGTTAATAAATTATCAAAGGTATTTGTTTCAATATAAATTCTTTTTCTCTGTCCTATTCTGGAATAATGATTAAGTGAACTGACTAGGTCAATAGCTGAATGTTTCCAATTTTTTTTGACATTTAGAGAAAGATCATTTCGTTTAGTGAAGTAAAAATCGTCTTCTGCATAAGGATTAAATTGGGGTCTCTTAATGGCTCCATAATCAGTTAATGTTTCATCATTTGCTGAATATTTTAACATAGTTGACCATTCATTATCTGCATCAAATCTTATAGATCCACCATAAGATTTTTGTTGCTTAGGGTTAAGCGGATATTTGCTTTGAGTAATAAAACTATTATCAACTGTTTTAATCATTTCAACAAGACGTAATGAATCTACTGGATATTGATTATAGTTAAGACAGTTAGCATTTATATTAAAGGTAAAACCAGAGGATTTATATCCAATCTGACTGCCGTAGTTTTGCTGACCGATGGTTTCGAATTGAGTGTTTAGTTGAGCTGCCCATCGATCGATTTGACTTTTATTGCTGATTAAATTAATGACTCCACCTGCAGCATTGCTACCATATAGACTGGATAACGAACCTTCAATTATTTCTATTCTTTCAATTGTTTGAAGATTAATTTGTGATAAATCTATATTTCCATCTAAGCGACCTATGATAGGCACACCGTCGATAAGGATAGCTACATTATTTGCATCTATTCCTCTCATTTGTAGTGTTGAGCCAAATATTTGGTCTTTTCTTATTCTAATGACCGGACTTGTGGATAAAGCTTGATCAAGAGAGGACACTCCTCTGGCCAAGAAATCTTTCTCAGAAATGATTTCAACCTTATGAATGGCTTCTTTATAATGCGTAGGTTCATGTTGTGCAGTAATAACATATTTTTCCAAATCGACCGAATAAGCAATAGTGTCATTGGTAGATATTTGTGAAAAAAGTTGATTACTCAACAAGAAGATGATTAAAACTATTTTATACATATGCAACAAATAGTGTTACTAGTTAGATTGAAAAGCTATTGCGCTACATAAGCAAAACCTCATTAATAGTTTTATTGTCGAAAACTTTTAACGAGATTGCTTAAAAAGTAATTATTTGTGTATTATAACTGGTTTAGAGGCTATTTCATCCTCGTTAATAATGAGCAAACGATGCAGACCTGAGCTGAGATTTTGGATATTTATCTTATCGTGAGGAGCTTGAAGTTTCTTCGCTAAGATTAGCTTTCCTGCTCCATCTAGGATTAAGAGTTCAGCATTTTTTGCTTGACCACTTATCGTCAAGAAATCAGAAGCCGGATTTGGAAAAATTTCAATATTTAGTGATGAAAAATCTTTATCAATATTATTTACCAGGCCAAGTGAAGTTTTTTCCAAAGTTGTTATTCCAGTGCTTGAACCTTCAAAATCGTAAAATACTATCTTAAAAAGTTCGCCATGCTTAGTTTTAACAAACTGAGCTCTTTCTGAATCAATGATCCATCCAATATTAAAATCGAAAAATTTCCAATCGTGACCAATGGTCTTAGGAGATGATGAATATAAATCTTTATAATCACTTTCTGTAACATTGGCTGGATCCACTCCTTGAGCAACCACTCCTTTAGTATTAGGGCCTAATAAAACACCCGTTACGGTATAGTCTACCAATGTTCCATTGCCATCATCTATAGAAGTTGAGTAACGTTGGAAAATTAGATCATAGTTATAAGGAATAGAAACGATTTGCTCATCGCGTAAAGAAAAGTAGACAAGAGAGTTTTCTCCAGCATCATTTTTTGCTATGGTTTTACTGATTTCATTAGTTCCATCTAAATTGGCGTACTTGAAAGAATAAACTCCATCAATTAAAGAGGTAATAGTCAACTTTAAGAAATCTCCTTGTCTATCCTGAATGACAAATATTTTATTTCCTTCAACAACATTAAGCGCTGGATTATACTCTCCCCAGCCGTAATCAAATGGTGATTGAGGATCTTTGATACTATTAAAAGCACCTTCAATCCAATTTTCTTTTTGGTTGTAGAGTATTGCTTCATCATTAAAAGAAGATATATCATCTATTGTTTGGTTCCAATCAGTAATATCAGTTACAAATAATTTTAAACCAGTTTCCATGAGTGAAGATGACTCATTAATAAATATACCAGCATCTTGGACACCCGCATTGGAAAAGGCTATGTCCCAAGCATCGTTTTCAATTTGTATAGTCTCACCCGAAGAAATATCAAAGTAAGCTTGTTGGCTATATGATGGACCAACAGAAACTTCAAGTATCTGGGCATTTAAGTATGATTTAAATGCGATTGATAGAAAAAGAAAAAAGAACACATGATTACGCATAAGAATGTTTTATCAGTTAAATAATAACTAAACATAAATTTTTTGTGCTATTTTTTGTGCGTGGTTTTTTTCCTTATTTTTTACAGAATTGATTTATTACAATGCGATTACATTGGTCTTACATTTCGATGACAAATCGTACTTAATTTAGAAATATTTAGTGTTAATAAGTTAGTATTCATACTTTGTTTTAAAAGGGTTATCTAAAATAATTCTGGAATAGCATACTTTCTTGCAGGGTTTTCAACGTGTTAATATTTGAGCTGATTATTGGTTTATTGTATTTAAGTTTAGATCGCGTTTCAAGGCATGCTAAGCGTTTAATTTTAGGTTATTTTAAGCAAAAACCGTTCGATTTGTCTTCGATGCCTGAGGATATGGACAATGGCATGTTCGAATAATGTTTCGACATCATAGTGATGATTCCATTTTGTGCGTATTTGTTTAGTCGCATCTTTTTCGCTCAATGTAATGTCTGGATAGTCGCTAAAGAGTTGCTCATTAAAACTAAACATTTTTTGTAGAGCTTCTATATAGGCTGAAGTATCATGGAGCGTAATGTTGGTCGCAAAAGCTATTTCTTCTCCTAGGTGCTGCCTAATGCAAATAACATAGTTATATCCTGAGGAAAGGACATGACTGAGAATAGTTTGAATCGATCTACAGTCTTGATCCTTGGTTTCTGGATCTACTATATGGGTTAATTGGAAATTATTTATAGGCTTAATGAGTAAAATGAGTTCATTAAGTGCTTTTTCATATTCATCTAATAAAGCTCCAATCGCTCCATTATCTCTATATTTTTGCATAGTTAGGCTTTAAAGAGGAAAAGTGTATGTTTCGTTTTTGGGTTTAGTATTTCCGCCTGTCATGTTTTTTATTTCCCCAAATTTTCGCTTCATTTCCTTGATGATGTCTTTGCCGCAAAGGATGGCTGCATCTAACTTTTCATTGATGTTTTGTTTAGCCTTAATAAAGGTATGTTTTACCACTTCGCCTTGCTCACTTATTTCCATTTGTAGGATGACCTCACCTCTGTGGCTCTGAAAACATTGTTGTTTTAGTCGATTGATCAGTATGTGGATGTTGTTGTTTCTGATTTCTTCCTCTTTATTATCTTTTTCTTTGGTTTTGGCGGGTTTTGTAGTAGTGGGATCATTTACATTGGAAGTGTTACTATCTGTCTGGCAAGATGATAGGCTAATAGTAAACATCAGCAATAGGACTACCTTTTTAATGGATAATGGTTGCTTCATTGGGAATAATCAACAGAAGCAAATTAGCCATTAAAATTTAATTTTTCTTAGAATGAGCTAAAGATTTTTTTTTGAAGTCATTTGTTGTTTAAAAAAGAGGCTGTCTCAAATCGAGATAGTCTCTTTTTTATTTATGCTTAATGA
>JAHDHQ010000027.1 GCA_020631235.1 Saprospiraceae bacterium
CGGAGAACAGACATTATGCGCACGTGGATTGTCCAGGTCACGCAGATTATGTAAAGAATATGGTAACGGGTGCGGCCCAAATGGATGGTGCAATTTTAGTAGTTGCAGCAACTGATGGTCCTATGCCTCAAACAAGAGAGCACATACTTCTATGTCGTCAAGTAGGAGTTCCTCAGATCGTTGTTTTTATGAACAAAGTGGATCTTGTGGATGACGAAGAGATGTTGGAATTGGTGGAAATGGAAGTAAGAGAGTTGCTTGATCAATATGAATTTAATGGCGATGATGCTTCAGTAATTGGAGGTTCAGCGCTTAAGGCCTTAGAAGGTGATGCAGGTGCAAAAGCACAAATCATGGCTCTAATGGCTGCAGTAGATAAAGATATTCCTGAGCCAAAGAGAGAGGTTGATAAGCCATTCTTGATGCCAGTTGAGGATGTATTCTCAATTACTGGTAGAGGAACTGTTGCTACTGGAAGAATCGAAAGAGGTGTAATTAACACAGGAGATCCTGTAGAGATTGTTGGTATGCAAGCTCCGGATGAGAAGCCGATTACTTCGACTATCACAGGGGTTGAGATGTTTAGAAAGATCTTAGAAAGAGGTGAAGCAGGTGATAATGCTGGTTTACTTCTTAGAGGTATCGATAAAAATGATATTAAGAGAGGTATGGTGATCGTGGCTCCGGGATCTGTGACTCCTCACTCTCACTTTAAGTGCGAAGTTTATGTATTAGGTAAAGATGAAGGTGGACGTCACACTCCATTCTTTAATGGATATAGACCACAGTTTTACTTCAGAACGACAGATGTAACAGGTGATGTTACTTTGCCAGGAGGAGTAGAGATGGTTATGCCTGGTGATAATGTTACGCTTGAAGTGAAGTTGATAAACCCTATCGCAATGGAGAAAGGTTTACGATTTGCGATAAGAGAAGGTGGAAGAACAGTTGGTGCAGGTCAGGTAACTGAGATCATCAAGTAATAAAAATATTAGACATTAGTTTTAGATAAAATTAAGCATCGTTTACGGTGCTTAATTTTGTCGTCTAAAATAAAATAAAACTAGGGGAGTAGCTCAATTGGTAGAGTGGCGGTCTCCAAAACCGTAGGCTGCGGGTTCGATTCCTGTCTCCCCTGCAATTTTTAGAAAGCGTATGAATGACATGGTTTTATATGTAAAAGAGAGTTATAATGAGTTGGTACACAAAGTTACGTGGCCAACCTGGGCTCAGCTTTTACAGAATACTAGGATAGTGATTATTGGGACTATTATTATTTCCCTAATCATCTTTGTCTTGGATTTGATATGCAGTAATGCACTTACCTTTTTGTATAACTTAATAGGTAGTAATTAATTAGCATGTCTGAAGAATCAAGATGGTATTCCCTTAGGGTAATTAGTGGCAAGGAAAAAAAGATCAAGGAAAGGATCGAACTTGAATTGCAACGTAACAAGTGGACTGATATAATAACTCAAATCCTTGTTCCAACTGAAAAAGTATATAAAATCAGGAAAGGAAAGAAAGTGATTTTGGAGAGAAATATACTTCCGGGTTACATACTAGTTGAAGTAGCTAAAGGTAAATTTACAGGAGAGATGATTCAGAGTATATCTGGAATGCCAAATGTCATACATTTTCTAGGAGGAACTAATCCAATTCCCATGAGACCTTCTGAAGCAAATAGAATGCTCGGGAAAGTGGATGAGTCACAAGAATTGTCAGAAGCGCTTATTGAACCATACATAGTCGGAGAAACGGTTAAGATCGTAGATGGACCGTTTAATGATTTTGTAGGTGACATTAAAGAAGTGAATGACGAAAAGAAGAAATTAAAAGTTATAGTAAAAATATTTGGGCGAGGGACAGAAGTGGAGTTGAACTTTATGCAAGTTGAAAAACAGTCTTAAAACATAATAGAAATGGCTAAAGAAGTAGATGGCTTTATTAAATTACAGGTAAGAGGTGGAAGTGCAAATCCAGCACCGCCAGTAGGACCAGCTTTAGGTGCTAAAGGTGTTAACATTATGGAATTCTGCAAGCGATTCAATGCTAAAACGCAGGAGATGCAAGGAAAGCTTGTTCCAGTTGTTATTACGGTCTTTAAGGATAAATCATTTGAATTTATAATTAAAACGACGCCTGCATCTTATCAACTTATGGAAGCAGCAAAACTTAAAAAAGGTTCTTCTGTTCCCAATAGAGATAAAGTTGGTTCTGTTACTTGGGATCAGATTAAACTTATTGCAGAAGATAAAATGGAGGATTTAAACGCAATGAAAGTTGAGTCTGCGATGAGAATGGTAGCAGGAACAGCAAGAAGTATGGGGATCACTGTAAGTGGTTCTGCGCCTTGGAAGGCATAAGAAATAAATTTTAATCAAGGGAGCTTTAATAAGCGTTTGTACCTTAAAACTTTTTATAATGGCAAAATTAAGTAAGAAAAGAAAAGCCGCAAATGAAAAGGTTGACTTCGACAAGTTGTATACATTAAAAGAGGCTATGAGTCTTGTTAAAGAAGTAAATACAGCAAAATTCGATGCTTCTGTTGACCTTCATTTACGCTTAGGAGTCGATCCTAAAAAAGCTGATCAAGCGATTAGAGGAACTGTTTCTCTTCCACATGGTACTGGTAAGACTAAAAGAGTTTTAGTTCTATGTCCTTCTGACAAAGAACAAGAAGCCAAAGATGCTGGTGCAGATCATGTCGGTCTTGATGAATATGTACAAAAAATCCAACAAGGATGGACAGATATCGATGTAATCATCGCTACGCCAGATGTTATGGCTACTGTCGGTAAAATTGGTCGAATTTTGGGCCCAAGAGGTTTAATGCCGAATCCGAAAACAGGTACAGTCACACCTAATGTAAAAGCAGCCGTTGAAGATGTGAAAAAAGGAAAAATTTCATTTAGAGTGGACAAATACGGTATTATCCATTCTTCAGTGGGTCGAGTATCCTTCTCTGCAGACAAATTAGCCGATAACGCAGGCGAATTGATCTCAGTACTTCAAAAAATGAAACCTTCAACAGTAAAAGGTGCTTATATGAAAGCACTTTCTGTGGCAAGTACTATGAGTCCAGGTATCAAAGTTGAAATTAAAGACATTTAATCCTTAAAAAGAAAAGACATGACAAGAGACGACAAACATGCAGTAGTCGAGCAATTGAAAGAAAAATTCGAAAATGCGAATTTCTTTTATGTAGCTGATTCTTCAGGATTAACTGTGGAACAAATTAATAAATTTAGAGCGCTTTGTTTTAAGCAAGACATTGAATTAAAAGTTGTAAAAAACACACTTGTTAAAAAAGCGCTAGAATCATATCCAGAAGAAAGAGGTTTTGCACCTATTTTTGATGTTTTAGCTGGACCTACATCCATAATGTTTACTTCACAAGCAAGTGAACCAGCTAAATTGATTAAAGAATTTAGAAAATCAAATGATAAACCAATCTTAAAAGCAGCGTATATAGATACAGATGTTTTTATTGGTGATGATCAAATTGATTCATTAGTTGCGATAAAGTCAAAAGAAGAATTGATTGGCGATATCGTAATGTTATTACAATCACCAGCGAAGAATGTGGTTTCTGCTTTGAAAGCAAGTGGATCTACTATTGCTGGATTGATTAAAGCTCTTGAAGAAAGAGCTAACTAGTTAAGGCTTCCAAGCTTAAACGCAGGTTTATATAATTTATTAAATTTTAAAAAAAAGTAATTAATCATGGCGGATTTAAAAGCAATCGCTGATTCATTAGTGAATCTTACAGTCAAAGAAGTAAATGAATTAGCTGACATACTTAAAGATGAGTATGGAATCGAGCCTGCTGCTGCAGCCGTAGCCGTTGCTGCTGGCCCTGCTGGCGGAGGAGGTGATGGAGGAGCTGCTGAGAAAACAGAGTTTGACATTAGTCTAAATTCTGCAGGAGCTGCTAAATTATCAGTAGTAAAAGAGGTTAAAAATCTATTAGGCGTAGGTCTAAAAGATGCAAAAGAATTAGTGGACAGTGCACCTGCTGTAATTAAAGAAGGTGTTCCTAAAGCTGAAGCTGAAAGTATTAAAGCTGCCTTAGAAGAGGCTGGAGCAGAAGTAGAATTAAAATAATTAATTCTACAGCGTTTCAATGCTAGAAATACCCAGCAACAAAATATCATAAAGAATAAGGCTTAACTCGATATATTATCGGGTTAGGCCTGTCTTTGCTTAAAACTTATTCCTTGAAATAGATAGCTCAGCTATCATAAAATATTGATGAATGGCATCTGCAGGTACCAAGCTTCAGCCAAATGAAAGAGTTAATTTTGGCAAAATTAAACTTCCCGAAAGTACTCCGGACCTTCTGGAAATACAGTTAAAGTCTTTTAAGGAATTTTTCCAATTGGAAACCACTCCTGAAAACAGGGGTATGGAAGGGCTTTTTAGAGTATTCCAAGAAAATTTTCCAATTACCGATGCAAGAAACATTTTTGTTCTTGAATTTTTGGATTATTTCATTGACCCTCCAAGATACACTATCGACGAATGTATGCAAAGAGGTTTAACTTATGCTGTACCTTTAAAGGCTAAGTTAAGATTGTCATGTAATGATGAAGAACACGTAGACTTTCAAACTATAGTACAAGATGTATTTTTAGGAAATATTCCATATATGACTCCTAAGGGTACTTTTGTTATTAATGGTGCTGACAGGGTTATAGTTTCTCAATTACATAGATCTCCTGGAGTATTCTTCAGTCAAAGTTTCCACCCGAATGGGACTAAGATCTATTCAGCAAGAATAATTCCTTTTAAAGGGGCTTGGATGGAGTTTGCCTCTGATATTAATATGGTCATGTATGCTTACATTGACCGAAAGAAAAAATTCCCTGTAACTACTTTACTTAGAGCTATCGGTTTTGATTCTGATAAAGATATTCTTGAAATATTTGGCTTGTCTGAGGAAATTTCAAACGACCAAAAATCACTAAAGAAAGCAGTTGGACGTAAGTTAGCAGCTAGGGTACTTAAAACCTGGGCAGAGGATTTTGTGGATGAAGACACTGGTGAAGTTGTAACCATCGAAAGAAATGAAATTCTTCTAGAAAGAAATGAAGTGTTGGATGAATCCAACATTGAACTAATAAAAGACTCAGGAGTCGAATCAATTATTCTCCAAAAAGAGGACACAGAAGATAATGTAGATTATACAATTATCTATAACACTTTAGCCAAGGATCCATCAAGTTCAGAACTTGAAGCGGTGGCTCAAATCTATCGTCAGCTTAGGGGTACAGACCCACCTGATGAAGAAACGGCAAGAGGTATCATTGATAAATTGTTCTTCTCAGATAAGCGTTATAACCTAGGAGAGGTTGGACGATATAAAATCAATAGAAAATTAAATCTGGAAATTGAAGGTGATGTTTTGGTATTGACCAAAGAAGACATTATCGAAATTGTAAAATATTTAGTTCGCCTTATTAACCAAAAAGCGGAATTGGATGATATAGATCATCTTTCGAACAGAAGAGTCCGTACAGTAGGCGAACAACTATATGGTCAGTTTGGAGTTGGTTTAGCGAGAATGGCAAGAACCATAAGAGAGAGAATGAATGTCAGAGATAACGAGGTATTTACTCCAGTAGATCTGATAAATGCACGTACTCTTTCTTCGGTAATTAACTCATTTTTTGGGACAAGTCAATTGTCTCAGTTTTTAGACCAAACAAACCCTCTATCAGAAATTACCCATAAACGAAGAATTTCAGCGCTAGGGCCAGGAGGTTTATCTAGAGAAAGAGCTGGTTTTGAGGTAAGAGATGTTCACTATTCTCACTATGGTAGACTTTGTACCATTGAAACACCGGAAGGACCGAATATTGGTCTAATATCCACATTATGTGTTCATGCAAAGGTGAATGCTATGGGATTTTTAGAAACTCCTTACCGGTCAGTTAATTCTGGTAAGGTAGATGTAGTTTCTGAACCAGTTTATCTAAGTGCTGAGGGAGAAGATTTCAGTAAGATAGCTCAAGCAAGTGCTGTGATTAATGAAAAAGGTGCTTTTACAAATGATCGAATCAAATGTAGAGAGCATGGTGACTTTCCTGTACTTGAGCCAAAGGAAGTTGAATATATGGATGTTGCGCCAAACCAAATTGTTGGTGTGTCTGCATCATTGATTCCATTCTTAGAGAATGATGATGCGAATAGAGCCCTGATGGGATCAAACATGCAACGTCAAGCAGTACCATGTATCAGACCAAGATCGCCAATAGTAGGAACAGGTCTTGAAAAGAAAGTGGCACAGGATTCAAGGATGCTAATTAATGCCGAAGGCGAAGGAGTTGTTGAATATGTTGACGCATCAAAAATCGTTATACAATACGATAGATCTGAACAAGACCAATTGGTTTCTTTCGAAGACAATATGAAATCTTATGAATTGATGAAATTCATAAGAACAAATCAAGGTACTTGTATTAATTTGAAGCCAATTGTAAGGAAAGGAGATCGTGTGCATAAAGGATCATTATTATGTGATGGTTATGCAACGGAAAAAGGTGAATTAGCTTTAGGGCAAAACCTACTGGTTTCATTCATGCCTTGGAAAGGGTATAACTTTGAGGATGCGATTGTTCTTTCAGAAAAAGTAGTAAAAGATGACATCTTTACTTCTGTTCATATAGAGAGTTTTGAATTAGAAGTTAGAGATACAAAATTAGGTGAAGAAGAACTAACTAATGATATCCCTAATGTTAGCGAAGAAGCAACCAAAGATTTAGACGAAAACGGTGTAATTCGAGTAGGTGCTTGGATCAAAGAAGGAGATATTATCATCGGTAAGATTACACCAAAAGGTGAGTCTGATCCTACACCTGAAGAAAAACTACTTAGAGCAATCTTTGGTGACAAAGCAGGTGACGTTAAAGATGCTTCACTAAAGGCTCCACCTTCTAAGAAAGGTGTGGTTATAAATAAGCAACTATTTGCCAGAGCTAAGAAGGATAAATTCCAAAAAGTTCAGGAAAAAGATTTATTAGCTAAGTTGGATGATAGCCATGCAGTAACCATCAACGAGTTAAAAACCATATTGATTGATAAATTAATGGTTTTGCTTAAAGGTTTGACTTCTGCTGGTGTAAAATCTATCTACAATGAGCAGTGGATTCCTAAAGGAACTAAATTCTCAGTTAAAGTATTAAAAGGAATTGATTACACTCAGGTAGATTACTCCAACTGGACTAATGATGATGATAAAAACAAGCTAATTGCTAGATTACTTCATAATTATACAATAAAAGTAAATGAAGAAGTAGGAAGGTATAAGCGTGAGAAATTTAACATTAGTATTGGAGATGAACTTCCTGCTGGAGTACTGAAATTAGCCAAGGTATATATGGCTAAGAAGCGAAAGGTTAAAGTAGGAGATAAGTTAGCTGGACGTCACGGAAATAAAGGTATTGTTTCTAGAATCGTTAGAGCTGAAGATATGCCTTTCCTTGAAGATGGAACGCCTGTTGATATCATTTTGAATCCACTAGGTGTACCTTCAAGGATGAATTTAGGGCAGATTTTCGAAACGGTTCTTGGATGGGCTGGTTTAAAATTAGGGGTGAAATTTGCAACGCCTATTTTCGATGGAGCTAGCATGGATGAAATTGAAACGTATATCCAAAAAGCTGAGTTACCTTCGTTAGGTCAAACTTATCTTTATGATGGAGAAACAGGAGATAGATTCCACCAAGAAGCAACTGTAGGAATTATTTATATGCTGAAATTATCACACATGGTTGATGATAAAATGCATGCAAGATCTATAGGACCTTACTCTTTGATTACGCAACAACCATTAGGAGGTAAAGCTCAGTTTGGTGGTCAGCGTTTTGGAGAGATGGAAGTATGGGCACTAGAAGCATTTGGTGCTTCAAATATCCTTCGAGAATTGTTAACAATAAAATCGGATGATGTTATGGGAAGAGCCAAAGCATACGAGGCCATTGTTAAAGGAGATTCTTTACCAGAACCTGGTATTCCTGAGTCGTTTAATGTATTGGTGCACGAACTTAGAGGTTTAGCACTAGATGTAAAATTTGATTAGATCATTCTTGTAAACACAATATAGATGTCATTTAAAAAGCAGAACATCAAACAACAAAAACCATTTGATTCCATTACAATCAGCTTGTGTTCACCTGATGATATATTGGAAAGATCGTTTGGAGAGGTTTTAAAACCTGAAACGATTAACTACAGAACATACAAGCCTGAAAGAGATGGTTTATTCTGTGAAAGGATATTCGGACCTGTAAAGGATTACGAATGTTACTGTGGAAAATACAAGCGTATCCGATATAAAGGGATTGTTTGTGATAGATGCGGTGTAGAGGTAACAGAGAAAAAGGTTAGAAGAGAACGTATGGGACACATTAAACTTGTTGTGCCTGTTGTTCACATCTGGTTTTTCAAATCACTTCCTAACAAGATAGGTTACATATTGGGAATCCCTTCTAAGAAATTAGAAACGATCATATATTACGAAAGATATGTCGTGATAAACCCAGGTGTAAAAGAAGGTGAAATTGAATTTAAAACTCTTTTTACTGAAGAAGAATATTTTCAAGTACTCGACACGCTACCAGCAGATAACCAGCTGTTAGATGATTCAGATCCTAACAAATTTGTCGCGAAAATGGGAGCGGAAGCGATTAAAGATCTATTAGCCAAATTAGATCTTGATCAATTGTCATACGATTTAAGACACCAAGCAGCTACGGAAACAAGTCGACAAAGAAAATCGGAAGCTTTAAAAAGACTCCGAGTTGTTGAAGGATTTAGAGATGGTCTTACAAGAATCGAAAATCGGCCGGAATGGACTGTAATAGAATATTTACCAGTTATTCCTCCAGAACTAAGACCATTAGTTCCATTAGATGGTGGACGTTTTGCAAGTTCTGATTTAAACGATTTATATAGAAGAGTAATTATCAGAAATAATAGATTAAAGCGTTTGATCGAGATTAAAGCACCAGAAGTAATTCTCAGAAATGAGAAAAGAATGCTTCAAGAAGCGGTCGATTCTTTATTCGATAACTCGAGAAAGTCAAATGCTGTTAAAGCAGAAGGTGGTAGATCTTTGAAATCTTTGAGTGATGTACTTAAAGGAAAGCAAGGTCGATTCCGTCAAAACTTACTTGGAAAAAGGGTTGATTATTCTGGTCGTTCTGTAATTGTTGTAGGACCCACATTAAAATTACACGAATGTGGTCTTCCAAAAGGTATGGCTTCCGAATTGTTTAAACCTTTTGTGATTAGAAAATTAATAGAAAGAGGTATAGTAAAAACAGTAAAATCGGCTAAGAAATTAGTAGATCGTAAGGATCCAGTAATTTGGGAAATCCTCGAAAATATATTAAAAGGACATCCGATCTTATTAAACAGGGCCCCTACACTACACAGACTTTCTATTCAGGCGTTCCAGCCTAAATTAATTGAAGGAAAAGCAATACAGCTGCACCCTTTAGTTTGTGGAGCGTTCAATGCCGATTTTGATGGTGACCAAATGGCCGTACATGTACCGCTAGGTCACGCTGCAATATTGGAAGCACAACTATTAATGTTGTCCGCTCACAATATGCTTAACCCACAAAATGGTATGCCTATAACCTTACCTTCACAGGATATGGTTCTAGGACTTTATTATTTGTCGAAAGAACGTCCTTCCACAAAAGAGAATAAAGTAAAAGGAGAAGGGATGACTTTCTACTCATTAGAAGAAGTAGAAATTGCTTACTCTGAAGGTGTTGTAGATTTACATGCTTTGATTAAAGTACGAGCTGATGTTGAAAATGAAGAAGGAGAAATCGTCAAAGGTATTGTAGAAACAACAGTGGGTAGAGTACTCTTTAATGGAGCAAAACCAGACGGAGTACCTTTTATTAACGTCTTATTGACTAAGAAAAATCTTAAGCTTGTAATTAATGATCTAATTAATAGAACCAACTTTACAGAAGCTGCAGAGTTCTTAGATAAGATTAAAACAATGGGTTTTGGCTGGGCATTTAAAGCTGGTTTATCGTTTAACTTGGGTGATTTAATTACACCTTCAGTTAAAGAAACAGCTCTATTAAATGCACGAACTGAAGTGGACGAAGTTTGGGATAATTATAACATGGGGCTTATTACTTTCAATGAACGATACAATCAAGTTATTGATAAGTGGACCTATGCAGATAATAAGATTACAGAAAACTTAATGACTGAGTTAGCCGCGCATAAACAAGGATTTAATTCTGTGTATATGATGCTTGATTCAGGCGCTAGGGGTTCTAAACAACAAATTAAGCAGCTAGCCGGTCTTAGAGGGCTAATGGCAAAACCTAAAAAATCAAGTGACACCGGAGGTGCCGTAATTGAGAACCCAGTACTTTCAAATTTCTTGGAAGGCCTATCGGTTCAAGATTACTTTATTTCTACACACGGTGCTCGTAAAGGTCTTGCCGATACTGCCTTGAAAACGGCCGATGCCGGATATCTTACGCGTAGATTGGTAGACGTTTCGCAAGATGTTATCATCATGGAAGTGGATTGCGATACTTTAAGAGGATTGCCAACTACAGCATTGATAGAAAACGATAAAATCATTCAGTCTTTGGGAGATAGAATTGTAGGGAGATACAGTCTTCAAGATATCTACGTGCCTGATTCTGAAGAACTGATTGTAGAATCTGGTGGATATTTATCTAAAGAGATCGTAGCGAAAATAGAAGAAGTAGGTATTGAATCTGTAATGATACGTTCTGTACTTACCTGTGAGACTAAAAGAGGAGTTTGTGAAAAGTGTTATGGTAAAAACCTTGCCACTGGAAGAATTTGTGAAACTGGTGATGCTGTAGGTATAATAGCTGCACAAAGTATCGGTGAACCAGGAACACAGTTAACCTTACGTACCTTCCACGTGGGTGGTATTGCATCGGTTAGTAAAGCTGAGTCAGAAATCACATCGAAATTTGATGGAGTTCTTGAGTTCGATAATATCAAAACTGTTTCTTATTCAGATAAAGGTGCGAAATCAAATGTAGTACTTTCAAGATCGGGAGAAATCCGAATTGTAGACCCAGAATCTAAGAAAGTTCTAACAACTGCATTTATACCTTATGGTTCTGAATTACTGGTCTCAGATAAGAAAAAGATCACTAAAGGAGACGTGCTTTGTAAATGGGATCCATTTAACAATACCATTGTTACTGAGTTCGCAGGTATAATTGAGTACGAAGGAATCGAAGAGGGTGTTACTTATCGAACAGAGAGAGATGATCAAACAGGTTATACTGAGAAAATCATCATTGAAACAAAAAATAAGAAAATGATTCCTACACTTAAGGTGGTCAGCCCAGGTGGAGAAGTCAAAAGGTCTTATAATTTACCGGTGGGAGCGTACATATCCATCGAAAACGGTGATGAAGTGCAAACTGGACAAAGAATATCTAAGATTCCTAGAAAATTAGGTTCTATTCAGGATATTACAGGGGGTCTTCCAAGAGTTACGGAACTTTTCGAAGCAAGAAATCCGTCTAATCCTGCAGTGGTTTCTGAGATCGATGGTATCGTTACTTTCGGTAAATTAAAGAGAGGAAATAGAGAGTGTTTTGTTGAGGACGAGAAGACTTCACAAAAGAAAAAGTACATGATCGGTAAAGGTAAACTACTACTCGTACAAGATGGTGATTTTGTAAGAGCGGGTACAAAACTTTCTGATGGTGCCACTTCACCATTCGATATCTTAAACATTAAGGGACCTTACGCGGTACAACAGTACCTTGTAAATGGAGTACAAGAAGTATATCGTTCTCAAGGTATTCAGATCAATGATAAACACATAGAGGTAGTTGTGCGTCAAATGCTGAGAAGAGTAGAAATCGAAGATGCTGGTGATACATCCTTCTTAGAAGGAGAAGCAGTAGAAAGATATGATTTCTTCGAACAAAATGATTGGATCTATGATAAGAAAGTCATTGAAGATGCAGGAGAATCCTCGAAGTTAAAAGTAGGTATGATTGTCTCAGTAAGAAAGCTGAGAGAAGAAAACTCATACTTAAAACGTAATGATAAGAAAGTAGTTAAATATAGAGATGCTGTTGCCGCTACATCGAAGCCGATGCTTCAAGGTATCACTAGATCATCTTTAGGTACGGTAAGTTGGATTTCAGCTGCATCGTTCCAAGAAACTACTAAAGTATTAAGCACAGCTGCAATTTCTGCTAAGCGCGATAATTTGATGGGACTTAAAGAAAATGTAATTGCCGGAAAGAATATTCCAGCAGGAACAGGACTAAGAAAGTACCGAGGATTATACGTGGACAGAATAGAAACAGAAGAAGTGGAAGAAGAATTAGAAGAAGTAGAAGCAGCTGAATAGTCTTAAAATACATAATCGCATAAAAAAAGAGCTCGCACATTTTGTGCGGGCTCTTTTTATGTTCATTAAGTAATTAGTAGCTAGGTTTGTAAAACCCATAAAGACAAGGAAACCTAAGGTCAAGTATCACATTACTACTGGTTCCAGATATTAGACAGTACAAGCTATAAAAACTACAAAATTTTAAAGTCTAAACTCTAAGTAATAAAAGAACCCTAGTATTTTAAATTACGCTGGATATATTTACCTAAAATATCAAATTCTAAATTTACTTTGCTCCCTTCCTTTAAATCTTTGAAATTAGTGTGCTCATAAGTGTATGGAATAATCCCTACCTTAAAATGATCTTTTGCTGGATCTATCACCGTCAAACTAATTCCATTCACGGTAATCGAACCCTTACTCACAATTAACTTTGTAAAAGATGGGTCAAACGAAAATTGAAAATACCAACTTCCATCTAATTGTTCTATCTGTAAACATTCTCCCACTGTATCTATATGCCCTTGGACAAAATGTCCATCCATTCGCTGATTTGCGACTACACATCGCTCTATATTAACTAAAGTGCCGACCTTCCACGATCCTAGATTGGTTAAATCCATGGTTTCCTTGATGGCCGTAACTACATGCTTACCAGGTTCTTTTTTGACAACGGTCAAACATGCACCATTATGAGCGATTGATTGATCGATATAACTTTCGTTCGATACCGATGACGAAATGGTAAAATGCACATTACTTCCGTCATGTTCTATGTGCTCGACTTTTCCTAATGACTCTACGATTCCTGAAAACATCCTAAAAGTTATAAGTTGCCGCTAACCAATATTCAATGACATTTCCTTGGATGCCCAACACAATGTTATCACGAACAGTATTACTTCCTACAAATAAAACCTCGGCTCCAAATACCCAATCGCCAAAACCACTTACATAACCTCCACCAAACATGGGACTCCAAGCATTGTTACGCTTGGCACCATCTAGTTCATTTACAATATCATCAGTGGCTAAACTATGGAAATCGTATTCAAACTGGACATAAAACTGCTGCAAGAATTTGGCACGGACTAATGGGCCAAAACCAAAATGTGACCAAGTAATACTTGGACTAAAGGCACCTGGATCATAAAAATTATATTCGTATTTAGCCGCTAAACCCGCACTCAAAAAATTATTTAGTTTGTATGTAGCTGCCGATTTTAATCCAAAGCGAACAAATCTTCCGAGTTGGATGTTACCTAGACGGATATCATAACTTAAATTATCCACAAAGTCAGGACGGACCTCTTGCTTTTGGACAATTTCAGTTTTTGATTCTCTTTTTTTCTTTTTCTTCTTGCGTTGACCATATAAATCAGTGTTTACACCGAGAAAAATGCCGACAAGTAGAAGGAATAATATAGGGTTTTTCATGATTTTATAATTTTCTAGCTTAATTTAGTATATAACTTCAAGGCTAATTAATAGTTTAGAGTAATGTATATATTTTTTTCCTAATTTGACTTTACACAATAAAATTTCAGACAGACTATGAAGTATTATTTTTCTATTCTTTTCACCTTAATTTTATTATTAACTAACCATGTAGCTGAGGCAAATATTGCAAATAATTCCTTAAGCATATTTAAAAGTTCTGCTAAAGTTCGCTCTGCTGACTTAGATTTTGACTATGTAAGCTTAAAGCTTGATAAAAACATCTACAAAGAACTTATTAATAAAAGATCAGAAACACTCGTGATTGAGATCCCATACTTGGATGGGGAAACGATAACGCTCTACTTGGAGAGATATGAAATGGTGACTTCGAACTTTAAAGTTGAAGATTCTAACAAAGGAGAGATAGACTATGAGCCTGGTCTATTTTACAGAGGTGTAGACGAATTCGGAGGAATGGCAGCTATGTCATTTTTTAAGGATGATATTATGGGACTTGTGTCTCTTGTAAATCATGGGGGAGTGTTAAATATCGGAAGGATGGAAAATGCTAAAGCTTCAGATGAGTTTGTCATGTTTAATGATCAAAACCTTCCTCCGCAACCTTTTGAGTGTGGAGCCGAAAAACTGCCTAATTACCACGAAAGAGCTCAAAAAGCTATGGAAGGCTTGGAAGAAAATCCACAAAGAATGATGGATTGTATCAATATGTATCTAGAAGGAAGTTATTCCCTTTATCAAAACAAAGGATCTGTAGAAGCTGCCACAGACTATTTATTAGGTATGTGGAACCCAGTAGCCACAATATTTTCAAATGAAGGAGTAACAACAAATGTAAGTGACATAATGATACATTCATCTCCAGACGGATATTCTGGAAGCGATGGTGATTTTCTGGATGATTTTGGAAACAATGTACAATCAACCATGACTGCTGACTTAGGTCACTTGTGTTACCTTAATGGACCTGGAGGAGGTTTAGCATGGGTAGATGTATTATGTAGTTCTACTTTTTATAGAACGGCTTACAGTAATATCGGATCTAACTATTCTAACTTTCCGAGTTACTCATGGACAGTAAATGTTGTAACACATGAAGTGGGACACAATATCGGTTCACCACATACACAAAGCTGCTCATGGGCAGGAGGTGCTATTGATGGTTGTGTTGCATCAGAAGGAAGTTGTGCAGACGGACCGGTACCTACTTGTGGTACCATCATGAGTTACTGTCATGCAGCTCCGCCATTTTGTATCGATTTTAACCAAGGATTTGGCCCTCTACCAGGTGATCTGATTTTAAATAAAACAAATAGCGCAAACTGTTTAGGGGGATGTGATCCTTTTAGCCCTACTTCAGAGCCAGATGCTGACTTTGAAACATTTATAGCTTATGAGTGTGAAAATGATCCAGGGGAAGTCTGGTTTACGGACTTATCTTCCAATAATCCGACTAGCTGGTTTTGGGAGTTTCCTGGAGGAGACCCAAGTACAAGTACCGAACAAAATCCGATTGTAACCTACTACACAGCAGGAACTTACGATGTAACATTAACAGCAACTAATGCTGGAGGTTCTGACACTGAAGTCAAATTTGGGGAAGTAGAAATTTTCGAAGGGCCAGTCGCTGATTTTTCTGTTAACCTTTTAGTTTCGACCATATTTACAACAAACACTTCACAAAATGCGGATGATTACTTTTGGGATTTTGGAAATGGTGACGACGACGATATTTTCCAGCCGGTCTATACATATGAAGATGATGGAGTGTATACCATTACCCTTTATGCGGAAAGTGATGATTGTGGGACTGACTCTCACGAAATAGAAATAACAGTGGCTACTCCACCTTCAGCTGGTTTTTCTATGGACACTACCTATGGTTGTGCGCCATTAAGCGTAGCCTTTAATGATGGTTCTTCTTCTAATGTAGCTGACTATTTATGGCTGACTCCAGGTGCGGTGCCTGATACAAGTTATGTGCCTAATCCAGTGGTCGTTTACGATTCATCGGGTGTGTATCCAGTCACTTTGATTGTGGGTAATCCTCAGGGAATGGATACCTTAACTTATCTTGATACCATAACAGTAATAGATTTGCCTACAGGTGATTTTGACCATAATACAGTCCTGGATACAGCTTATTTTACTGATAATACAGATGGAGCAGATTCTTTATATTGGGATTTTGGAGATGGGTCCAATGCCATTAATGAATCAAACCCTAAGCACGGTTACTTAGAAAGCGGTGAATATGAAGTTATTTTACATTCAACGAATATATGTGGTACGCAATATGATACAAGTTTAGTTACTATTTCATTATTGCCGGTTGCAGGATTTAGCAATGATTTAAGTGGTGGATGTGCCGATTTAAATGTAACATTCACTGACTCAAGTGTAAATGCGGATTCTATTTCATGGTTATTTGTTGGAGGAACACCAGAAGTTAGTGACCAAACTACGGTAACTGTAAACTATGATGAAGCTGGCACATACGATGTTATTTTATACGCTTTCAACGAATTAGGTATTGATACAGTGGAAATGGAAACATTGATAGAAGTGATTGATGTACCTTCTGCAGAGTTTAACGCAAACCAAAATACATCAACCAATTTCGATTTTGCTCCAGTAGATGCCGAAGCGGATAGTTATTCTTGGGATTTTGGTGATGGCACAACGAGTTCTATTGAAAATCCTAATCATGAGTATACTTTACCTGATAATTATACAGTAACCCTAATAACAGAAAATGAATGTGGAACATCTACAACGACACAGACTGTTACCGTTTCTTTTAACCCGGTAGTATCTTTCGAAGCAGATGTACAAGCAGGTTGTGTTCCTTTTACGGTTCAATTTCAGAATACTTCGTTTGCCGGTACAAGTTTTGAATGGACCTTCCCTGGAGGAAATCCTGCAAGTTCAACGGACGAAAACCCAATAGTAAGTTACGAAACAGCTGGTGTTTTTGATGTTACTTTGACGGCAACAAATCAGTTTGGTACATCTACTGAAACCTTTACAGAGTTCGTTTCAGCTGAAGATTTACCAATGGTTGATTTTAGCTATAATGTTAATGGTGCTATGGTTGAATTCATGGCAATCGGTAATGCGGACACTTGGGTTTGGGATTTTGGAGATGGAATGACTGGCATGGGAGCTAACGTAAATTATACTTTTGATGCAGAAAACATATACAATGTCACACTCATCGGTTCTAATGGTTGTGGAGAAGTAGAGCAGTCTTATGAAGTAGTCGCTTATTCCGATCCATCGGCTGGATTTAGTATTGCCAATGTAGTATACTGTGTAGGAGAAGAGATAGTTTTAGAAAATACATCTTCTGATAATACAACTGAATACAGTTGGGTATTTAATGGCGCAGATGTAGAATCAAGTGATGAAAAGAATCCGACCATAACATATAGTCAAGCAGGTACTTATGATATCAGTTTAACGGCTTCTAATCCAGTAGGAGAGGATACTGATATGCAAGCGTCTGTAATTACCATTATAGATGCACCAACTGTAAGTTTTACTACTAGCTCAATCCAGTTAAGTTTTGAGTTTGAAAACTTAAGTGATGGCTCCGATAACTGTGTTTGGGATTTCGGAGATGGAACGACATCTATGGATAGTAATCCAAGTCATACGTATGCGGAAGAAGGTGAGTACATAGTTACACTAACTTGTGAAAATATGTGCGGGCAAACAGTAGAAACACAAACAATCATGGCTAGCTTGGCACCATCGGCATCTTTTACTTATGAAATAATCGAACCTTGTGCACCAGCGACTATTCAGTTTATGAGTAACTCTAATGGCAATGTACAATCTACCATGTGGACCTTTGAAGGAGGTACACCGGCAACTTCAGACGAACCAAATCCTGTAGTAACTTTTGCAAATGAGGGTAATTTTAATGTAAGTCTAACAGTGAGCGATGGTATTACTCCTGATGTTGCGACTGACCAGGTTGTAGTTCTTGGGTTACCTCAGTCAGGTATGGCATTAAACGCTAATGGTCCAGTAGTTTCTGGAGAAGCTGTGGGTGATTTTGATTTCGAGTGGTTATATGATGGAAACGTCATTGGACTAAATAGTATGCTAGACTATACATTCTCTGAAAATGGTTTGTATGAAATTATTTTAGAGGCAACTAATGAATGTGGTACCAGTGTATATGCTGAAACAATAGAGATTAATGCTTTCCCAGATGCAAGCTTTACAACCATTTATGAGACGGCATGTTCTCCTGCAAAAATTGATTTGATTGGAACAGAAGTAGAGGGTGGTACTTATTTATGGACAATGAATGGAGGAGCAGTAATTGATGATCCATCAGCAGTATCGACCACTGCAACTATTGAAAATACAGGTGACTATACAGTTTCTTTGTCAGTAAGCAATGAATATGGTTCTGATACATATACTGAAACTAACAATTACGCAATCATACCATTACCTTATGCACAAATTAATTTCCAGTTTGTAGATGGTGTGTTTACAGGAGAAAGCGATGATGATAATGCCACAGATCATGAATGGGATTTTGGAAATGGAGATACAGCACTAGGTCAAAACGTGGAATATACATACGAAACACCAGGTGTATATATCGTGACATTAACAGTAAGCAATGAATGTGGAACAGATATGACCAGTTTTTCTGTGGAGGTGCAGACGAGTGATGTTGAGGAGTTTGCCAGTTATGGATTAAGTGCTTTCCCTAATCCTATAAAAGATGTACTTAATTTGAGTGTTCCTTCAGATCTTATAGGCATTCAGGCTCGTTTAGTAAACGTTACTGGGCAAACAGTCTTTAACGCCACTATTGTGCAAGAAATTACAGAAATTAACACTGAGCGCTTGAGTGCAGGTATTTATGTATTGTTTGTAGAAAGCGAACAATGGCAAGCGGCACAAAAAGTAATTAAAATCGACTAATCGCCTAAGCTCTAGAAATAACAAAGGCTGCATATGGAAAATATACAGCCTTTGTATTTTAAAATCTCCCTAGACACAGAATTTGAAATTTACCCCTATTATTGGCACAATTTTTTGTCTATTTAGAGTAATTAAGTATTTTTTACTACTTTAGTAACCAATCAATCGAACGGCTCTATTGGGCTCCCCAAAAGTTTATTCATTGTATAATGAATAAAAGACATGCGACTCCACGTTTACGACTACTTATACACAAGTTGTTTGTATTAGACTTTTATGCAACATTTAAAATTTTGAAATAAGAAATATTATTTATTTCTATATTTCAAGGCATCAGAAATCATGAAGATGGTATCTGTATACATAGGGTCTAATTAAACCTGATAATGAAATTTTAACACAAAAGATATTCGTATGAAAAAAGTTTTACTTTTTACTTTTTTACTTATTGGATTTATTTCTTCAAGTGCGCTGGCTCAATCAAATGATTGTGCTACAGAAGATGGAACGACTGAACAAGATTTAAGTCCGGGAAATACTTATCCTATAAGTACGGTTGGAGCTGGAGATGAGGGAGATTATACTTCACTGACCTTGGCTACTAATTCCACTGTATTTTTCAATTTCACAGTCAATGTAACTGGTTGTTACGAACTGAATATTGATGCAGGAGGAACACCTACAGGTGAAATCAGTTTTGGTTTTCATTCTGGCTGCCCTGGATCAATTGATGAAGTTGGAACAGTGATGGTGGGAGGAATAGCTGACTCAGATGAAAAAATGTGTTTAGAAGGTGGTGTATCTTATATGCTTGTTCTATCAACTGAAGACACTGATGAAGGTACCTTTGACATAAGTTTGACTAACAACACATCGATAGTCAACGATTTATGTGATGGAGCAACCACTATAAATGAGACAGGAGGAGATGCGGATGGAATCTTGGAATGTTTGGAAAGTTATGATATGGTTAACAATATCAATGCTTGTCCTGATGTTGAAGCAGATGCTGGCTGCGGTACAGACCCTCTTTTAACACCAAATGGTGGAGATCCTGGCGTTTGGTATACTTTTGAAACGGGATTAGATATTAGTGAGTTTGAATTTGTTGGGGCAGGAGATTATGAAGTATTTACAGGGACTTGCGGAGGATTAGTTAGTCAAGGTTGTTCCAATCCTTATGAAAATAATGTTCCAGGAACTACTTATTATGTTTTAGTTTCAGGTGGAACGGTTACAGTACAATCACTACCAACAACTACTCCAGCTAATGATCTTTGTGTAAATGCTGAGACTATCTCTGCGGGTTTAGCTGGGGATAATACTTGTGCCACTAGCGACGCAAATGCTTGCGTTGGTGCAAACGATCATGTTGTGTATTATTTATACACTGTACCCGCTGGAAACAACGAAGATGTTACAGTAAGTGTTTCAGCAGATGGGTCTTCAACAGAGATGGTAGACGGAGGTATCGTGGTTTGGGAAGATTGCTCAGCTGATGTCACGAATATGCCATGTTGGGATCAAATTAATATGAATGGACAAGCTTGTGCTTTGGATACTGATGTGTTTTTAGAATGTGTTCCAGGAGGTACTTCAGGGACGACATTAATTTTTGCAGTTTCTTCAGCAACAGGTGACGCTGGTGGATTTACCATAAATTTCACGGCAACACCTTCAACTTTGCCATCAAATGATGATTGTGCTTCAGCGGATCCAATCACTACAGCTGGAATATCAAGTGATAACTCTTGCTCTACTTTAGAAGCTGGAGAAACGCTAGGTTCATGTCAAACAGATATGCAAGGTACTGTTTGGTTTACTTATGATCCTACAATGGATTTCCAATCAGTGACATTTACATTAACTTCAACAGGAATAGCGAATCAATTTATAACAGCTTTTGATGCATGTACAGGTAGTGAATTGCTGGCGGAAGGAAACCCTTCATGTGACGCAACAGAAATAGTGATAGAATGTGTAGATGAAATGGATATAATAAATATTCAAGTTGGATCACCATTGTGTGATGCTGGTACTTTTGATATTGCTGTAGTAGAGGAACTGTCGGTTGCTGGAGATTCGTGTGATGATCCAATCTATGATCCTTCTTCTCATATATTAGAATGTGGTGAAACATTTACTTTCAATGCGGATCCAGATGCTTGTCCGGATCCAGATGAGGTAACATGTGCAAGTAGCACAGATCCTGGTGTTTGGTATTATCTAGAAATTGATCCAGATATACCAGAAATAGAATTAACAGCTTCTGGCGGAGCGGGATTTGAAGTTTTTTCTTCTCCAACATTAAACCCAGGGCCTTGGGATTGTACAGCCTTTACATCTCTTGGTTGTGGAAGTCCGATTTTAATCACGGATATGTCCCTTGGATATTTTGTACTTGTAACAGGAAGTACAGGAAGCGTCGAACTTACTCATAGCCAAAATCCTCCTGCTACAAATGAAGATTGTAGTGCTCCAGATGCTGCAATAGCTAATGGAACTGTAGCTGGTAATAATATTTGTGCTTCGGCAGGAGATCCTTGTGGAGACGGGACCAATGGAGGACATGTAGTTTATTTTGAATATATGACAGGAGCGACCCCTGAAGATATTACGATTAATCTTGATGCAAGCGCTACTGATCCAGCGATGACGGATGGATCTATCATGGTCTATGAGGACTGTGCTGGTGATGTTACTAATGTAGTAGATTGGGATGTGGCTAATGGAACAGGTGAGCAATGTGACGGATTAAACAATGATGTTGAATTAAAATGTGTGCCTGCTATGACCACAATAATTATAGCAATAGGTAGTGATGATCAAGGATCATCTGGACCTGGACCAGCAGAGGTAGGAAATTTTGATTTAACCTTAACAGTTGAAGAGGCCGGACCCGATAATGATTTATGTGCTGATGCTGAAGATGCTGTAGCAGGGACGAATTTTACTAACATTTGTGCTTTGGGAGAAGCATCTGATTGTGGACTAGATCCTGTCCTAGATCATGATGTTTGGTATACATACACTCCAGGTTTTACAGCAACAGATATAACTATTAATGTTTCTGCAGATGGGGCAAATGGTACTCCGGCTACAGATGTTAGTGTTGGTATATATGACAATACAAATGCTTGTAGTCAAGATCCTTTAGATCCATGCGATGCCACAATAGGTATATTTTGTAATACTTTAGGAACCGATATGGAACTTTCATGCATAACTACTCCAATTGTATTTTATGTGGGTAGTGCGGATGGTACAGAAGGAGATTTTACAATCACGGTAACAGAAGCAGATGCAACACCTTCAAACGATGAATGTGCTTCTCCTGACCCATGGATGGCGTCCGTTAGTACTTCTAATGGTTGTGCAACCGGTACACTTGGATTCTGTGGTTTAGATGGTACAACATCCCATGATGTTTGGTACGAGTACACAAACTCTACAGGAAGCAATGTCGATTTAGACATTAGTGTGACTACAACAGGTGGAACTAACGATGCAACAGATGTAAGTTTTGTATTAGTTGATCCTGCAGATTGTGTTTCTGCACCTCCAGGAATCGATCCATCTGAATTTTGTATGATTCTTGATGCAGGTGATCAAACAATAGAATGTATCCCAGATGGAACAACGATCCATATTGGATTTGGTTCTCCAGATTGTAGTCATGGTGATTTTGATATTACATTTACAGAAACGCCAAATGGTGTTGATAATGATGAATGTGACGGTACCTTGCCAGATGTTACACCTGTGGATGTATGTGTTTTTGAAGGACCTAATTGTACTGATAACACCAATGCATGTCCAGAAGATTGGACTATAGGAGGTTGTGGAATGACAGATGTAGATGCAGCTGTTTGGGTTCAGTTCACCGTTCCGGCTGATGTAGTTTCTGTTGAAATTGAAAATATTACTGGACCTGGATCGCCTTATCTTGCAATCGTTGATGAAATGACAGACTGTACCGTTGGTCCAAATGTTATTTCACCTTGTTTAAATGCACCGGATGGAACTAATGGTACTGCAGTTATGGTAACTGCAGGAAACACTTATTATATATTAGTTGCTTCTGATATGGAAGGTGAGATTTGTTTTGATATAAAACTAAATGATCCACCTGATAATGATATTTGTGATCCAGATGCAGAGGTTATTGCCGGTGGGGCAACTACAGCAGGTACTACTGAATGTGCCACGGCTGATGTAACCGGACTTTGTAATGCTGCAGCAACAAGTACGGTTTGGTATGAATATACAGTACCAGCTGGAGGTTTAAATGAGTTGACCATTGATGTAACCAACTTTATGGGTGCAACTGATGATATCAGTTTATTTGTATTGATGGGTTGTGGAGGTGCATTTTGGAATCAAGCAGATATGAGTCCTGCTGATTATTGTGGAACTTCAGGAACGGAACTTTTAACTTTAACTTGTTTGGAGGAAGGCGATGTTTTAAGTATTGCTGTTGCATCAGATCCAATGAATGAGGGAACTTTTGACATAACAGTAAATGAAGATCCAAATGTAGATCCAGCTTGTGTGGATAATGATTTATGTGATGACGCAGGTGTTCCTGACATGGGAGTTATTACAACTGATGACCCGGCAGGAGAAACATGTATAGCTGGCGAATGTAACACCTTAGCATGTCCAGATGCTGCAGTTGATGCAATTTGTGGATCTATTTTAAATGCAGTATTCTACCAGTTTACAACAGATGGTGATCCTAACTTGACGAATGGTACACAAGTATTTATGCAAGTGAATTTACCAACTAACTGTTTAGCAGCTCCTATCATTTCAGTTTTTGAAGGAGACCCATGTAGTATTGCTGCTTTTGGACCTATGAGTTGTTTACCTACCGATGATTCTGGTAATGTAGATGTGACGGGTCTTATTATGCCGAATACAACCTATACTATTGTAGTGGGTACAACTGATAACGAAGGATGTGATGGATTTGATGTGTGTGTAGAAATCAGCACAGGTTGTGCTAATGATGAGTGTGTTGATGCTATCGATTTAGATGCTACAGGTGGTACAGCTATGAGTCAAAATACAGGATGTACTATGGATGGTGCTGTTGATTATGGTTGTGGTGACACAGAAGTTAGTTCAGCGTGGTATTCTTTTACTATGCCTGCAGGAACTTCGACCATGACTATTACGGTTACTCCAGCTCCTGCGAGTGGATATTCTATCAATGTAATCGAAGCTTGTGGTGATGGAGAGACAGTTGGTGGCGGAAGTTATTGTGCTTCTAGTGGTATGGAAGAAATATTCTGTTTAGCGGAAGAAACTACTTATTGGATTCAAATTTCTACGGTTGTAGGTGAAGAATTAACTTTTGATATTACAGTGGAAGGAGATCCACCTACACAGCCCGAAGATTTGTGTTCTGGTGCTTTAGAAATGCCAGCTTCTGAGTGTATGTGGGAAGAATGGTGTTTTGATACTAATATTGCTTGTCCTGAAAATATCACTGGAACGGGTTGTGCGCAAGATGAAGACCCTACTGTTTGGGGAAGCATCACTTTACCGACAACAGCTTATGCTATAGAATTCAGAGAGTTTGATGATCCGTCATCCTACTTAACGGTACTTGCAGATGATGTTTGTCCACCGACTACTTTCTTAGCTCCGGACTGTGTATCAGGTACACCTATTACGGAAGTGCCAGTTACAGGCGGGACTACATTGAACATAATGATGAGTAATGAAGGTAAAGGAGAGTTTTGTTTTGAATATAGAATTTTGGTAGCACCTGCAGGTGATGATCCATTTGGTGGAACACCCGAAACTGAGGATGACATAGTTATGATGGGAGCCGGTGGAGGAAACGAAGCAGGATTTAACTGTTGTGCTATTGGTGCTAATGATGATCCGGGTTTAGATCTTGCCAATATGGAATGTGCAGGGACAACAGATGATGATGCAGTATGGTACAGTTTTACTACGGTAGATGGTGATGATGGTTATCAGATAACCGTGAATTTCAGTGGCGGTGCTGCTGGATCATTTGAAGTTTATGAAGGGGTAGGAGGAATGGTTTTAGGTTCAGATTGTACAGCTTCTGCACCTGTTATTATTTCTAACTGTTTTGATGAAGGCACAGAGATAGCTATAAAAATTGCTTCAGCGGTCGATGACTGTGGAGACTTTACAGTGACTGTAGAACCATATTCAGTTTGTGAATATGCAGAAACCTGTGATGATGCACCGGAAATATTTACTCCGGCTACAGATTTAAATGGAGAATTCCAATTTGAATGTCTGCCTGGTTGTTTGACGACGGCTTGTCCAGAAGAAACTGTTGGAGAATGTGGATTTAATATGATTCCTACGGTTTGGTTCCAAGTGGATACTGATGCAGATGCTGCACAATTATATATAAATGTTACTACGGCATGTGGATGGGATCCAGTTTTTGCCGTTTATGAAGGAGATTGTCCAGATGGTTTGATGGCAGTTGGAACTGCAGCTACTCCTATTTGTAATACTGGATGGGCAAATCCAGAACAAATCAATCAGCCAGTTATGCCGAATACCTCTTATTGGATTGCAGTAGGTGCTAGTGGCTTTGAAGCAGGTATGTGTGGAGATTTTGAAATATGTATTACTACTACCATTACCCAAATTATTTGTCTTGGAGATGGAAGTTGTACACCAGCTGCAGAAACAACGATTACTGATGAAGATGGAGTAGATATTACGGATGATGTGGAGTTAGGACAGAAACTATGTCAAGGCGGTAAATATACCATTTGTACTGACTTCTTCTATGATGCCTCAGAAACGGGTGTGGATTGGTTGATTGGAGTGGTGCCTATCATTTCTGGTTGGGATGACGAATGTTATGTTCCTGAAGATGTTGTTGTAACTGGAAATGGAATGACCGCCGAATGGTTTGATGAAAATATATTACAAGAGCAAGTAAACACCTTGTGTACATACACCGATGATAATGGAAATCTCCAGCTTTGTAATGTACTGTGTGGAGGTTGTCCATGTACACCACCAATGGCTGCTATGTCTATTATGCCTGGTGGTTGGTATTGGGTAAGTAATGGTGGTAATACCGGATGTGAAAATGATGGTACACCTGGTGAAGGCTGGGGTATTGGTTCTACTCAAGCTAATGTGGATTTCTGTATGGACATGTTAGTACCAACTTTTGAAACACAAGCGGATTGTTTTGCCAATGATAAATTAGATTGGGGTTTCCAAACATTCTCGGATGGTGTAGCTGGTTGTTGGGAAGATCCAGTAGGAGAGTGTCTTTTAGATGAAAACCAATTTAAGATTTACGAAATAGAATGTGAAGTACCACCAGCTACAGTAGGTGGTCCTGATGAGATTTGTACAGGAGATTGTGCTGATCTTCAAATTGCAACAGAAGATAACTCCAACATTGAAATTATAGTCACAGTGATAGATAATCCTAATGTTACGGGAGAAATGGACCATATGTTTGTAGGGGTTGGTGTGATTGATGACTGTTTAACGAATACAGGCAATCAAGTTGAAACTGTAATGTATGAAGCCTATACAATCATCGACGGTGTTGTTTGTCCTGGACCAACGACCATCCACGAAGTGATCGTCTATCCAGAGCTTGTCGTTGAATTTGAAATGGGTGTAACTATTTGTTATGGTGAAGATTATGAGTTCGAGCCAGATGTTGAGGGAGGAACAGGTACAGGATATTCTTACGCGTGGGATACAGGTGAGACCACAAATTCTATCACAGTACCTCAACCAGTTCCAAGCCCAGCTGGATTCTATACTTACTGTGTTACGGTAACTGACAACCTTGGTTGTACGGGAGAAGCATGTGGTACAGTTGAGGTTAAGCCACCATTAGATTATTGTTTACAAGGTGATACTGATTTGTGTAAAGATGGTATTGCGCCACAAACTAATGATGAGTTTGCTACCATAAGTTCATTTGAAAAAGATCCGATTAATACAACACCAATTTTGAATTTTGAATGGTGTTATGATACGAATGATGGAGGAGATCTTGAATGGATGCCATTTACAGATATAACTACCTTATGGATAGATGAAATTAATTCGGATCCAGGTACATATACCATCACTTTAAAAGTGGAAGACATCTTTGGTTGTGAACAAGAAACCGAGCCTTGGGAATTCACCATTTCTGAGCCGCCAATGGCTGATTGGGAAATCACTAATTGTGATCAAAGTGGAACAGAAGTGTGTTTTACAGGTATACCGGCTCAAGTGACAGCCATGCAAATTTGTGATTCTGATGGAAATCCATTAGATGGTGCTAATACAATCTTTGATGCTGGCTGCCACATATTTACAGAACTTGGAGACTATACTTTAAAAGTGATTAATACTTTGGTTTGCCAAGATTTTGATAATTGTGATTGCGTGGGTATTGTTGAATTTACACTTGATCCTCCATTGACACCTGAAATCACTGTGCCGCCGGTTTGTGTAGGTGAAGATGCCACAGCTACCGTCGAAAACCCTACTGATTTTACGGATATTATTTGGTTAGATACAAATACTTCAGACGTAAACGGGTATACAATCACTGGATTAACTCAAGATTCTATAGTATTTATAGAATATACTGATGTGAATGGATGTACAAGTTTCGGTCAAGTTGATTTCACAGTATTGGAAAACCCAATGGTCGAGATTACGGGTCCGGCATCACTTTGTATAGGTTCTATGGCAACCTATGATGTGAACATATTGAATGAAGATTCAGACTTAACATATAATTATAACTGGAGTCCTAATGGCCAGACTACTTCAAGCATTACCGAAACGATTAATGGTGATATCACTTTCTGTGTTACAGTAACTACTGCCGAAGGATGTGAAGGGTCAGATTGTATTGATGTGACCACTGCGCCAGAAATTACATTGGAACCTTTTACCGCATCTATTTGTGAGACTGATGAAATTACGATAGGTATCGATGGAAGTGTTTATAGTAATATACAATGGGATGATGCTGCCTCATCTACCACTGACTCTATTACGGTTTCTGGTACGGCAGCTATGTCACCTTTAGTGTTTATAGTGACGTTCAGAGATGTAGCCAATGATTGTGATGGATCTGGTACGTTTACCATAGAAGTGGATGCCTTACCACAAGCCAATGTTACCGATACCGTGACTATTTGTAATAATGCATTATTTGGATCTACGGTTGATTTAACATTGTATGAAGGAACAAGCGATCCAGGAGTTTGGACGGATGTAAACACGATTTTGCCTCCGCCAATTGATCCAACTAATTTAGATTTTGATGGCTTTGCACCACAGAATATAATTTTTGCTTATACAACAAACATAGCAGGCGACTCCCAATGTCCTGAGGCTTCAGATACCTTAGTTGTAAAAGTTGAAGATTGTAATTGTGATGAAGTTAATGTGGGTGTGTTACCAGATTTCTGTGCAGACGAATCAGGTGAAATATTTATTGGAGGTATAGGATTTGCCACTAATGATGCTGAAGCTGATTGGGCTTTTGTAGGCGGTTCGTCTAACATGACCATACAGGGCGATACAGTGATTCTGTATGATGAAAATACAGCAGGTGGTACATATACTATTGAATATACTTTAAACCCAATTGACCCTAATTGTGTGGGATTACCAGGTAATTCTGCCACAACAATGTTTACTATATGGGAGCAACCTACATTAAGTATTGTTACTGATACTACAGTTTGTAACGCAGATGTTGGACAAGGGGAAGTTTGTTTGAATTTCAACAATTTTATACTCAATACAAACGGTATTGCCACTTGGACTGCTGATCCTGCTTATTTAACGGCTGGTGGAGACTTCTCGGATTTATCAAATGTTTGTTTTGATTTTGCGGGTTCACCTCCAAACGCGACATACTTCTTTACAGTAGATGTGCCAGCTAACGGAGAGTGTTCTGGTGTAACAGAAACGCTAGAAGTGACTACCTTGGATTGTGATTGTGGAAATCCAAACACAAATGGTTTCCCTGTATTATGTAACTCAGGCGGCTGTTTCAATATTAATGATCCTTCCATCACAGGTTCTGCGGATCCAGGTGGATGGTCACTCATTGCTGGAGGTACTGGTGATATTAGCACCCTTTCTTATGTATTAGGTACAGGTGAAGTTTGTGCAGATCAAAATACTGAAGCTGGAACATATATTTTCCAGTATACATTAAATCCTCCATTTGGCGGTACATGTATCGATGTATCTACTCAAACATTGACCGTTTTGCAAGCGCCATCTGCTTCATTTAACCCGACAGACACAACAGCTTGTAATATAATACCTGCGCAAGGCAGCGGACATATATTAGACATTGAGTCCATGTTGACTTCTTCCGATAATGGAAATGGTATGTGGACAAGTGATGTAGCAGGTTTAGATCTTTCAGATCCAAGCTCGGTAGATTTTGCAAGTATCAATGGTAATGTAGGCGATGTTGTAACCATCACGTATACAACCTCAAGTGCTACGGATCCATGTGAAGATGTATCGGCCACTATTACGATTACACTTATCGATTGCGATTGTTTACCAATCGATGTTTCGGATCCTGAAGATGTTTGTGCTGAAGACGGAACTTTAGTTGATTTATGTGCTTTAATTGGTGCCTCTGATCCTGGAGATTGGACTATAGGTACGGCTTCTAATGGTGGAGATGCTACCACAGTATCACTCACTGGTTGTGAGGTGACTGTTACTTCTGCAACTGCACCAGGTACATATGAATTTGTATATACATTGAACCCTGCGCCTGCTGATGGCTGTACATTATTTGATATCGCTACTTTGGTAGTGCTAGAGCCGGTAGATGCAGGAGTACCGAATGAGACACCTGCATTCTGTGAGTACGAAACAGGTACGGTAACATTAGCTGATTTATTAGATGATGAAGATGCAGGAGGAATGTGGTCAGAATCATCCATTATACCATCCACGGGTGGAGCTTTTGATGATGTGAATGGAACCTTTACCATTGACGGACAAGCTCCAGGAAGCTATACATTTGTCTATTCATTCGATGCAAACGGACCGTGTCCTGGTGATATGGAGACTGTAGAAGTGATTATTGAAGCAGAGCCTATGGCTGATGCTGGGCCTGATGGCTTTACCGATTGTACTAATTTAACAGCGACTATCGGTAATCTTGCGGGTTCATCACAAGGACCTGAGTTTAATTATTACTGGGTTGATTCTAACGGAGACACGATTAGTACGGATATGCCATTTGAGACTGATTTAGGTGGAGTATATACCTTGATTGTTGAAAACGGCGATACGGGTTGTTTTGCTGAAGATATGGTTGAAATTGTTCCTGATCCAGATGTTCCAGGTTTCGAAGCATCTGCTGAAGATTCTGATTGTTTTGGAGATAATTCTGGATCAATAAACATTACAGGTGCTAGTGGTGGAACAGGAGATTATATTGTTTATGTAACTGGGGATTTAGATACTTCATTTGTATACACTGATCCAAGTAATTTAGATGGTTTACCTCCAGGATCATATGTGGTTATGTTAGAAGATTCTAATGGATGTCCTTCTGCTGAAATCCCATTAGTTATTACTGAAAACGCAGAATTTATAATAACTGATGTAGGAGATGTAGATTCACTAAGTTTCGGTACGGAGTATACTTTAGGTATTAATGAATTTATTAATCCTGATGCGATATCACAAGTCATCTGGACTGTTGATGGGGAAGAAGTTTGTGCAGCTCCACCAAGTACAGTTGAGGAATGTCAAGAAATAGTTGTCCTCGTAGAAAGAGCAAGAGAAGTATGTATTACTTTAATTGATACAACGGGTTGTGTAGATGAAGACTGTTTATGGTTGAGAATTCAGCTTGAAAATGATGTTTATCCTCCGAACGTTTTCGATCCTAATTTAGGAGATGATAATGGCTGGTTATTCCCTCAAACATCTGCGAATGGAGAAGAAGTAATTTACTTCAGAGTATTTGACAGATGGGGAGAATTGATGTTTGAGAATTCGAATTTCCCTCCGAATGTACCAACTGAAGGCTGGGATGGAACATTTAATGGAAAAGAAGCCGTTCAAGGAGTTTATGTCTATCAATATGAAGTGAGGTTTGAGAATGGCGAACTTAGACAAGTGGCTACAGATGCTACACTCATACGTTAATACATAAAAAAATATTAGCATATTTGGAAAAAACACTGCGCTTGCGTAGTGTTTTTTTCATTTTTATGTGTCTATAGGGTGTAAGAGAATAATGTATTAGTAATTAATAGCACTTTTTTACTTAATTTTAAGCGTAAGCCCTATGTACTGTAAAGCAATTATATTAACAATTGTTGCCTTTTTGTTTTGCTCTAATTTTGCCAACACTCAAAGTTGTGAGCAAACAATAAACTCAACCGTAATTTCAGATACTGAAAAGAGACTCATAGTCCATGTATCCGATCTTCTTTCAAATGATTTATCCAGCAGCACACAAGGTATTTGTGGTGTAAATATCAAATTTAATCACAGCTCTGTTGAAGTGATGCGTATTGATTTGGTTTCGCCTGCGGGCACTACTGTTAACTTGATTGGGCCTGCGACAGTCAATGGGTCTAATACTCAATTCATAAATTGGGATGTAGCTTTTAGACCTTGTGGATTCCCAGTTTCTCCAGATGAAAATTTTGATGACCAATGGAATAACAACAACGATTGGGCGGGATTTTCTAATTATGAAGGTTCTTACTTTCCGGCTAATGGTTGCTTAGAATCATTTGATACAGGCACTGCAAATGGCAACTGGGCACTAATAGTAGAAGATTTAGGAAGTCCAGCTAATGGTTTAATCGAATCATTTGAATTAATATTTTGTGATCCTGCAGGTTTAGACTGTGCTGTTTGCGAATACACCATTAGTGATTACAATAATGATGGTAAAATCATTTGTGAAGGTGATGCAAGCCAAACTTTTGATTTTAGTAATGAAGTTCAATATGAAAGTTCGAATACTGATAACGAAGAGGTTTTACTACTCATACAAAATGATCTTATTTTAGATCAAGGAAATACATTAAACACAAACACTTTAGCACCGGGAACATATCAAATTTGTGCATTAATCAGTGATGAAGGTGACTATAATGACATAGAAAATCAAACTACCTTATCTGGTTTAAGAGAAAGTATTATTCAAGAAAACTTGTGTGCTTTAGTTAGCCAGCAATGCAAAAGTATTACCATTGATGAAATAGAAGAAGAAAATGTAATCACTGACGCTCTATGTCAAAATGAATTATTTGATTTTAATGGCACGGCTTATCAAGTACCTTTAGATACAGTGATTTATAATTATTCAAATGGCGATAATGGAGCTTGCGAAAGTATAAATACTATTAATATAGAAGAAATAGTTGTCTTAGCAGAAATAGCCGATGTGTTCGAAGAAATAAGTGAAACCAATGAAATAGTGGCTTTGAGTGCTTCTTCAGTTTCTACAAACGGTAGTGATGTAAGCTATGCTTGGACTACAGAAAATGGCAATTATGCGGGAGCCACAAATGGTCCTACAACGATTGTCGATCAAGAAGGAATCTATTATTTGACAATAACTAAACAAAATTGTTCGGATACAGATACTATAGAAATATTTAGATCACCTGCTTCTGGGGATGAAGTGATCTTAACAACAGGTGATGGATTTTGTATTGCAGATACAGTACAGATTTTTGTTGAAACAACACTTAGTATTGATACATATAACTGGAGCGGTCCTGCATTAGTTGATGCCAATGCTTGGTCACCTTTAGTTTACCAACCAGGTACGTATACACTTACCATTAATAGTCCTGATGAAGAAGAGGCGGTAGTTACTTCCATTGAAGTTTTAGCGGAACAAGTACCAAATTTTAGTTTGAGTACAACTAACGACTTGATCACCTGTGTAGACATAATGGGTAATTTATCTACTAGCTTAAATAACCCTAATCAATACACCTACGAATGGTTAGATGAAGATGGTAATATATTAGGGCAGATATCTAATTTAGATATTAATGCGGGTGGTGATTATACAGTCATTGTTACTAATAATTCTGGATGTACAAATGAGGCGAGCATTTTTGTAGCAGAAGATATTACACCACATTCAGTGGACATCGTTGTAGATGATTTAGATTGTCAAGAAAATGGCCAATTTTTCCTTACAGGAGATGCACCGATAAAATCAGTAAAATGGACAGGGCCTCCTTATGCAGTATTTAATGAAACGGATCAAAACCCTATCATTTCTGCTGTAGGAAAATATACTGCTAAAGTTACATTTGAGGATGAGTGTATTGTCGTTAAAAGTGTAGATATGGATTACGATCCAGTGGTGCCAGATTTTGAGCTTGACGCGCCTACAATTACCTGTGATCAGCGTGATATTCCACTCAACATTGAACCAAATCCTAATTATGAATATCGATGGAAAAGAACCAATGGTGGGTGGACGACTACTACAGAAATGGAACCTTCTACTAATAAAGGAGGAGACTACTCTGTGACTGTGACTGATGAAGATGGCTGTGATGCAGTTTATTATTTTAAAGTTAGAGTTGACACAGTCGGTGCCTTATTCATGATAGAGTCAAATGACATTGACTGTATAAACGAATCAGCTGTACTTGATTATGGTTTTGAGGAAAATGGATTTAGAGACTTCAGTTGGTCAGGACCTGGCATTGATGCTACCAATGAAGATTTAGCACATCCGACAGTTACTGAGGGTGGTGTATATACTATTTCTGGAGTTACTGATTTAAACGGTTGTGATTTTTCTCAAAGCATTGAAATACAAAAAGATTTAGAAGAAATTGCCATTACGAATGATAGTACCATTTTTACTATAACGTGTAAGCGGGCAAAAGCAAAATTAATTGCTAAAACGGATCGTGAGGGAGATGAATACCGATGGACTCAAAATGGAATATTGAAAGGAACTAATGACACTATAAGAAGTACTCAAAAAGGTACTTATAGATTATTGGTCACTGGGTCTAATGGATGTACAGACGAAGGTGTATATTTTGTAGAAGAAGATAAGGCTCCTCCTATAGTTTCAGACTTATCATTGCCTACTATAGATTGTAATCAGGATATGGCACAAGTAGAAGTGGAGCTTACTGATAACCTTGGTGCTGAGGATTTTACTTTTGTCTGGACTGATTTAAATAATGACACCTTAAGTATTCAAGATTTAAGTTTTACAACCTCAGAAAGTGGTGCTTACATTATACATTCTACAAATGATTTAAATGGTTGCATAAGTCTAGATACCATAAATGTAATTGAAGATTATACATTACCAGATTTTGAAATAGCAGCAGATACTTTAACCTGCGCCAATTTAAATCCTTCCGTCTTTTTAATAGGTAATACAAATGATTTATCTATTCAATGGGATACTTATGAAGGAATCATAGAAGACGAATTAATGATTACAACTAGTGCCGAGGATACTGTCTTTTTGGTTTCGGCAGGATTAAATGGTTGCGAAAGATTAGATACTATTGCTATTGTTGCTGATACCGTTTACACTAGCCTTGACTTTGATTATACGGAAACAGAAGCATGTGAAATAATTAACCTTCCATTACAGGTAGATGCAAGTATTGGAAATGAAAACACAAGCTTTTCTTGGTGGTCCAATACAGGTGAGATCAGTGGAGATAATACCAGTCCAGATGTCATAGTTAATGGAGATGGCTTTTACTTTGTGGTGGCCGAGAATTTAGACAACTCTTGCATTACTTATGACTCAATATTTATTGACGCAGTTGGAAGTATTGACGGGGCACTTATTGATCAGTCAAATCCATTTTGTAATAATGATCCGACAGGAACCATTAATGTGCAAGATGTGGATGGAGGTTCAGGTAATTATGAGTACGCCTTAAATGGCAGCAATGATTTTCAAGCCTCACCTAATTTTGATGAGTTGACCAGTGGAGCGTATACCCTAAATATCATAGATGACACAGGTTGTTCTTTAGATACCATAGTTATGCTTGATGCAGGTAACACAATAGAAGTGGAAACCATCGAAACCATCGAAGTTAATGAAGGAGAAAGCATAAGTATTTTTGCAGATGCTGACTACTCAGGGAATACAATAACATACGAATGGATCAGTGAGTATATTACTTCTTGTGGCGATTGTGATGAAGTGGAATTAACGCCATTCTCTAATGAAACGGTAATTGTTTATGTGACCGATGAAAATGGATGTACAGACTTTTCTGAGATTAGAATATTTGTCAACGAGAAATCAGATGTCTTTTTACCGAATGCATTTTCTCCACTCGCAAGTGAAGCGGTTAATCAAGTCTTACAGCCTTGGTTTGCGCCATTTGTGGATAATGTAAACGACTTTTCTGTCTATGATAGATGGGGAAATCAAGTCTTTAATGCAAGTAATATTGACCCATCATCCGAGACTATTTTGTGGGATGGAACTTATAATGGTCAGAATTTACCGAGTGGTGTGTATGTGATCTTAGTAGACTATACAAAAGGTTCAGGACAGCGAGTGACAATTACTCAAGATATTACTTTGATTCGCTAAAATTGGTAAGATATATGCCTTATATTGCATGTTGTTTTAATATGCTATATAAATAGTGCATGAAGGGATTTGTTTTTGTCGGAATTTTGGTGTTGAGTTTTGTGTCTGGAGCCTTGGCTCAGGTTACTTTTCACGATAATTGTGAAGATGCATTTAATAGCACAAATTGTGCAAATCTAGGGGAGAGCAATGTTGTCAATATTGTGATTCCAGAGAATGACAATTATCTTGCTGATTTCGAAAGGATAAATGTAATAGAAGATTGTTCGGGAGCCGGGCTTGATTTTCTATCAGTAGAAAGTCCTAGGTATTTCAGTTTTATTGCTTATGCAGAAAGTATTGCTTTTGACCTAGAGATTAACAACATAGTCCCAGCCAGTAATAATGAATTATCAGAATCTGGTGGACAAGTGGCCATTTTAAAAGACTGTACAGAGCTTTCTGGTATTTTCCAATATAATTTTTGTAACGGTGTCGGATTCCCGGCTAGGGTACACGGTGATATTAGTACTTCTCGTGTCCTATTTAATTTTGAAGTCGGATGTAGATACGTTTTTCTGTTAGATGGGATTAGTGGGAGTGGTGCCGAATACACCATTACCTTCACAAATTATGATAGCAATCTCACTCTTCCGTTTGTGGAGTGTTTAGCATTACAAAATGATGATTGTCTGTTGCTTGGTGAGGATGATTGTAGTGTGGTCACCAGCATCTGCGAAAACTCTAGCTTTTCTTTTAGTTCTGATACCTTAGGCGACTGGGGTTGTGTTGATTACATATGGACCTTAGAAGACGAAAACTTTAGCACCATAGAATCAGTCATTATTGACACAGTTGATTTTCATTATGACTCGCTGGATATAGGCTGGTATTATTACTCACTCGAAGCTCAGCATGAGTGCGATACCATTACTATTTTAGACTCTTTTTATGTAGCTCCAGTTACAGAAACCTACTTGCAGGATACCTTCATATGCATTGAAGCAATCGATGATTTTAACTGGCCAGGCAACTGGTTAGGTTTTAATGGACAAATCACTGAAGGAATGGATTCTGTTTTTATGTATGCTTACGAAGATGAGTGTAAATGTGGTTTTAATGAATATTTGCGTGTGACTGTGTCAGAAAGTTTAACCCAAGGGACATATGATACTTTAATTTGTAACTCGTTTATTCCTTTTGTTTACAATGGAGAGGTTATCAATGGTCCGGTACAAAATTACGTCCAAGACTTATCTAATTTAAGTTCGCTAGGCTGCGATTCATCAGTGGTTTTAAATGTAATTTATGCAGAAATTATGGCTGATGTGCAAGTGATTGATTGTGAAGATGATTCGATTACAATTTCTGCTGTTGTGAATGGAATTCCCAATGAGGTAAGTAACTATGCGATTATTTGGAGCGATGATCAAGGTTTGCTTGGGAGTGAAACCGAGCTAACGATTGGAATCAATGATGCCATTAGTTTATCGATCGAATTGGATTATTTAGGACAGTTGTGTACACATGAAATATTAGAGGACATGTCATTTATAACTGAAGGATCGGGGGACTTTTCTATACCGAGTTATGACTGTTATGCATCTAATGATACTATCATTATTACCTTTGACGGAGAAGCTATAAATAATCCTGCTTTAACGATCAATCAACTGAGTGCCTATACATATGAGCTTGTAAATAATCAATGGATATTTAGTGGTATGACGGAAGATGATCAAGTGCTCATTGAGTATTTTTCCGCTATTGAAGGCATTTGTTCTTCAGACACCATACTCATTGATTGTTCATTGACATGTATTCCATATCAGATTAATTTATTAGGCTCTACAGATCCCATCTGTTGGTCAGCTGGGGACCCAGGCATCAATTTAGAGTATATTGCTAGTCCTACTGTTTCAGTAGATGGTGAAGTACTATGGTCAGATGGGATAAATGATTTAAGCAATCCTTGGTATCCTGTAGATAATATAGATTCCCTGTACACGATTTACTTTACACTGGAGGAATTAGGTTGCTATTATTATGATACAATGCAAATCGAGGTGATAGCTGTTCCAATAGCAAGTGTTGTTCAAGAAGAGCTCCGTATTTGTGGAAGTGAATCCATCGAACTATTGCAATATCTGGATTTTCACATAGATGTAAATAATGTTGACTTCTCAGGTGATGTCGAAAATGTTTTAATAGATGATGGTGACAATTTAATCTTAAGCTGGGATAGCCCAGGCACAAAAGAAATTAGTTTTAGCGCATATAACAATCCATTTTGTCCTTCTAATGAAGTAAGTATCACAGTCATAGTCGAAGAACCATTTATGGAAGATATATTTTGTCAGGCCATGGGTGCTGATATTCTTTTTTATTGGTTAGACATACCTTGTATAGAATCATGGGATGTATATATAAATGGTGATTTTCAAGGTGTGCAATCAGATACATTTTTCATAGCCACAGATTTCCCATCAGAGACAAATATAGAGATAGAAATTATCCCTAATGGTGACTGTGCTTGTATGTACGACGTACAAACGACGGAATGTACAACTCCTGATTGTCCAGATATAAATTTAAGTGCGGATTTTCTAGATACTCTATATTGCGAAAATAATCTGCCTACAAGTTTGCAACTAATGGCTTATGATGGTTCAGTATCAATGAATGCCTTGGGTGTTTGGTCAGGACCTTTGATGGACAATGAGGGGTTTATTGAAATTAGCCAGCTAGGTGTGGGGATTCATGAATATACCTTTGAGTACAATTATGATAGTAATTGTTTGTTTTCAACCAATGTTGTGATCAATATTGTGGAAGTTACAGAAATACCCTACGAGATTATTCAACCAAATTGTTATTTGATGGATGTTGGCCAATTTTATATGGAGTCCTTGCCGTCTAATATCGAATCAACGATTTATATCGATGATGAAGCTGTAGAATGGTCCTCAGAAATAGATTTAGGTATGGGAATCCATGAGATACAATTTACGGATACTAATGGCTGTGTACAAAATTACGAAGTAGAGATCGTACCCGTCATGGAGCCTGATTTTGAGTTAGTTGGAGAAACCTTGTTGATAGAGGGAGAAACGTATGAGTACAGTATAAATAGCCCGAGCACGCTTGATTCCATTACATGGTCACTAAATGATGTTGTATTATGCAGTGGGGCTGCTTGTGATGAGCTTATTCTATCAAATTTTGATAGCGATATAATGGAGTTGTGCGCAGTCTGTTATTTTAGTGAAGGCTGCTTCAAAGAGATTTGCATCGAATTAAGGTTGCAAGAGCAAACAAATATTTTTATTCCGAATGTATTTAGTCCACATGCAGACGAGAAAAATGGCTCATGGATGATCGGGACAAATGTTGAAGGTTTTATACTTGACGAGGTTTCTGTTTATGATCGATGGGGTAATCGTGTCTATTATTTGTACGATCAAATGATAGATGGAGAGCTAGTACTTTGGGACGGGACATTTGCTGGAGCACCAGTAGTTGCAGGTGTATATGTGTATAAGATACATTATACAGATGAAACAGGATTGGCCAAAAGAATCGTGGGCGACCTTACCTTAATTCGCTAGTTTAATGCGCTCTAGCGCCATTTCGTAAGCTTTTTCTAACAGATCATCAAAAGATATAGTAGAGTTGTCCAGAACGATAGCATCGCTTGTTTGTACTAAAGGGCTATCAGCCCGAGTGGAGTCAATATTATCTCTATGCGTTAGATTCTTGAGGACATCGGTTTCACTCAAATTAGTGTGCCCCTTGTGTTGTAATTCGAGCAGTCGACGCTTAGACCGAGTAGCTAGATCTGCATTCATAAAAAATTTTAGTTCGGCATCTGGAAAGACGACGGATCCTATATCACGACCATCCATAACCACCCCTTTATCTTTTCCATAAGATTGTTGGATACTCACTAAATAAGTTCGTACACAACTGATAGCTGCCACTTCAGAAACCATGTTGGAAATTTCCATACTCCTGATATCTTCAGAAATATCTAGATCATTTACGCTGACTTTTAATTTTCCGTCTACAGAAAAGAGTTTGATGAGGGCACCTTTTAAATGCTTTTCTAAATGTTTATCATTTAGTTCAATGTTGTTTTGAATGATAAACCACGTGATGGCTCGGTACATCGCTCCACTATCTATATATAAATAGTTTAGTTTTTTGGCAAGCGCTTTAGCTAAAGTAGATTTTCCAGAAGAGGAATATCCATCGATGGCAATATTTATTTTGGGGTTTTTCAATTTGAGCTGGGAAGATAAAAAAAAGCCTTGTAAAGTCAAATTACAAGGCTTCCCATAGTTTTATTCTTAATATGTTAATATTCATCTTCGTTGAAAAGAAAATCATCCTTTCTAGGATAATCTGGCCAAATATCTTCCATGTTTTCATAAACCTCTCCTTCATCCTCTTCCATGGCTTGAAGATTTTCTATAACCTCCATGGGTGATCCTGACCTTATGGCATAGTCGATTAATTCGTCTCTGGTGGCAGGCCAAGGAGCGTCTTCAAGATGGTGTGCTAATTCTAGTGTCCAATACATTAATAAAATGATCTAAATAAACAAATAATGAAAAATTATATATGACTATAATTTCTCGCAAAAGTATTAAAAACTGACAAAAAACAAAGATTTAAGTGATTAATCTTAAGTTAGTATATCCGTTTAAATACGAAATATCAATGACAATAAGTAAAATGTCCAGAACTTAGTTCATTAATAAGTCCTAAAATCTTCTTAAAGAATCAACATCGCATCTCCGTAGCTATAGAAGTTGTATTTTTCTTTGATAGCTTCTGAATATGCATCTTGCATAAGTTCTAATCCACCGAATGCCGAAACCATAATCATAAGACTTGATTTAGGAGTGTGGAAATTCGTAATCATACAATTAGCAATACTAAACTCGTAAGGTGGATAGATAAATAAGTTAGTCCATCCTTCAGAGGTTTTTAAGTGTCTAGTTGCAGAAATAGATGATTCGATAGCTCGCATCGAAGTGGTGCCGATTGCACAAACTTTCTTCTTGGCCGTCTTAGACTGATTCACGATATCTGCAGCATGCTGCGGTACGTGGAAGTACTCGGCATCCATTTTGTGCTTTGACAAATCTTCTACATCTATGCTTCTGAAAGTTCCTAAACCAACATGAAGGGTTACTTCTGCAAAGTTTAAACCTTTGATTTCAAGCTTTTTCATCAGGTTTTTACTAAAGTGTAAACCCGCTGTTGGAGCTGCAACAGCTCCAATTTCTTTAGCATATACCGTTTGGTATCGTTCTATATCTAGCGCTTCTGGCTCTCTGTTTATATACTTAGGTAGGGGAGTATTTCCTAATTTTTTAAGCAAGCCTCTAAATTCTTCTTCACCACCATCATAAATAAATCGAATAGTTCTTCCTCTCGAAGTAGTATTATCAATAACTTCTGCTGTTAGCTCAACGTTGCCATTGCTATCAGAGAAAAATAACTTATTACCCACTCGAATTTTTCTTGCCGGATCAACTAAAACATCCCAAAGTTTAGCTTCCTTATTTAATTCTCTCAATAAGAAAACTTCAATCTTGGCGCCTGTTTTTTCTTTTTCTCCAAATAGTCGTGCTGGAAAGACCTTGGTATTATTAAATATCATCGAGTCCCCATCTTCAAAATAATCCAAGACATCTTTAAAAACTTTGTGCTCGATTTTTCCTGTCTCTCTATGAACAACCATTAATCTTGCTTCATCTCTTTCTTTAGATGGATATTCAGCAATTAGCTTTTCTGGCAGGGTAAAATCGAAACTGGATAATTTTGTCCGCATATGTGTCTTATTTTAAGAGTGCAAATTTAGAATTTATTTCAATATTTCCGCACTTACAGGCCATTGAAAGAAAATCCAAAAGGATTAATCTAAACAATAGCTTAATTAGTTAATAGAATCTTAGCTTTACGTTCTTGTGATAGCATTCGTTAAGATATTAATAGAAAGCCTAATTCAGGCCTTTAGTTCACTGAGAGCTAACAAATTGAGGACTTTTTTATCATTGCTGGGTATAATGATAGGAATTTACTGCATCATCGTAGTTATGTCTGCGGTAAACTCACTGGAGGATAATGTGCTTACAGGCTTTTCTGAGTTGGGAACTGATGTTGTGTATATAGAGCGTATGCCTTGGGTGGGAGAAGATGATGTGCCTTGGTGGAAGTACCTAAAATGGCCAAATGCCAGTATTGAAGATTATGAAGCGATTAAACGCAAATCTAAATTAGCTGATGATGCAGCTTACTGTTCGTTTACTGGTGGTCGAACACTCAAGTATAGATCCTCCAGCCTTGAAAATGTATCCATTATCGGCAGTACCTATGAATATTATACATTTACCTCTAACGAAATAGAGTTTGGGCGCTATTTTACGAAACTAGAGGCAGATAAAGGAAGTAACAAGGTTATTTTAGGGCATAATGCTGCTAAAGAATTATTTGGAACAGAACCAGGACTCAACAAAGAGATCAAGCTCTTTGGTCAAAAATTTCAGGTCATCGGGATCTTGGCTTCAGAAGGGGATAACATGTTTAATTTTTTAAACATGGATGATATGGCATGGATTAGTTACACAAATCTCAGCAAATTTGTAAATCCTAAAAGCCCCGAGCTAGGCGAATTGCTTCCTGTAAAGAAAAGAAGGTCGGCTAGTATGGAAGATATTTCTGCCGAACTTACCGGTATTTTAAGGGCTCACCGAAAGCTGAGACCTAGAGAAGAGTCTAATTTTTTTATTAATGAAATTTCAATGTTGACCCAGATTTTGGGAGAAATCTTCTCTGTTATAAATTTGGCTGGCTTCACGATCGGTATTTTCGCTTTAATAGTAGGTATGTTTTCAGTAGCGAATATCATGTTTGTAAGTGTAAAAGAGCGAACGAATATCATCGGTGTGAAAAAAGCACTGGGTGCTAAAAAGATTTATATTTTATTAGAGTTTCTAATCGAAGCGATCATTCTATGTTTGATAGGTGGTGGATTGGGTATTCTATTGGTGCATCTGAGCCTGATGGGCATTTCTGCGATTACGGATTTCCCTATGAGTTTAAGCTTTCAAAACTTAGTAATAGGAATTATAGCTTCCATTACTGTGGGCATCATTGCTGGATTGCTCCCGGCGTATAGCGCTAGTAATTTAGATCCGGTTGAAGCCATACGACAATAGATTTGAAATTCTTAGTGTAAGTTTTCTTGGGTCTAAAGTCTAAAGTCTATTGTCCGTAAGATCTCACTTCCACACGACGGTTTAATTGTCTCCCTTCTTCAGTAGAGTTATCTCCCAGAGGCTCAGTTTCTCCTTTAGCTATAATGTGCAAACGATCTGCATTGATTCCCATTTTGATAAGATCATTGTAGACTCTTTCTGCGCGCTTGTAAGATAAATCTATATTGTAGTCATTATTGTTTCTACTATCGGCAAACCCAGTAATATTAAAATGTGCGTTTGGATATTTACTTGCATAATCAGCTATGTCTGATAACCTTGGTTTACTAGTAATAATAAGTTCGGCAGTATTGGTTTCAAAATACAAGTCTCTTATATCGAGTGCTTTAATGACAATACCTGTATTATTTTTTTTGATCAGAGGACATCCTTGTTTTTCAGGGACGCCGAATACATAAGGACATTGATCCACATGGTCGGCAATTCCATCTTTATCTGAGTCAGGACAGCCATTCATATTCCCAAAAACTAATGGACAAGGATCTTGCATATCTATCACTCCATCGCTGTCCGAATCTGGGCAACCGTTTATAGTGCCTATAATTTGTGGACAAGGATCTAGTTCATCATTAATGCCATCTCCATCAGAATCAGGAATGGGGCATCCATCATATTTTTGTAGACCTGCAACCTCTGGGCAAGCATCATCCATATCCTTGATGCCGTCGCCGTCTGTATCTGGACAACCATTGTGTAGTTGTGTGCCATAAATTAAAGGACAATCATCAGATAAGTCTTTAATCCCATCACCATCGCTATCTGGGCAGCCATTGAGCTCTTTTAAGCCAAATAATTGAGGACATTCGTCTTCATCATCGATGATTCCATCTTGATCGGTATCTGGTTTGGCCCCTATATTTATGCCTAATTCTAAAGCAAGAACTTGGTAAGAATCATTTTTTTCTGGATTAGCAGATTCGCTAATTCCATCAAGGTAATCATGCAATGGTAATACCCCTTCAGCTTCTGCAGTTATAAAAATCACCTCAGATAATTGGTATTTAATACCTAAACCCATCGGTATTTGTAAGTGCCAATGAGTAAGATTTTCTTTATCCTTATTGATTTTACCTTTTCTGTTGTAATTGCCAAAATTTACAGAAGGGTTTGTATAACTAAATGCACCTCCAATTAAAACATAAGGTGACCATTTTGTATTTCTATTGGTTTGGTCAATGTTCATTGGATCTTTTAAGAAATGATATTCTAAGGAAACACCGATTTCATGTAATGGAGAGCTAAAGGAAAAGGCACGTAAGTCGTGTCCCAAGGCAAACTCGTTTTCTATATTTTTGTCATTGCCTTGCAATTTAGATCTCCAATAATTAAGTCTAAGATTACAATGTTCATTTAGTGAGTATCCAAGGATTAACCCTCCACCGAATTTAGCTTGATCAGTAATCATTTGTCCATGTCTTCCCCAACTGTGAACATCACTTCCATGTTCCATTAAACCAGCTTGAAATTGAAAATCCCAAGGGTTTTGTGCCATAAGTGGTTGATAAAATGAATAAATGAAAATTAATACAAAAGCTAAAAAATTTCTCATGAAGGTATCTTTAGTTTAAACAAAACTTCTACAAGTCTTCTGCATTAAAGAACGATATGTGGAATAGATATCGCTGCGTTAAGAAAATCATAAAAAGATTTTGCCACTAAGGGTCGAGTCATTTGCGACCACTTCGGTCTATAATCAGACTGCTGGCTTGTTGCGTACCTAACACTAAAACATCCTGGATATTTACATTAAAAGGCCTGCTGGCCATAAAGTAAATAATTTCAGCAACGTCTTTCGAAGTTAAAGGATTGAAATCTTCATAGATTTTGGCCCTTTCTTTATCTCCATGGAATCGTACTTCGGCAAACTCTGTTTCTTCCACGTGAGCTGGAGAAACTTGACTTACTTTGATATTATGTTTATGTAAATCGATACGCATTCCTTTGGTTAATGCGTCGACTGCATGTTTGGAGGCACAATACACATTCCCATTAGGATAAACTTCATGCCCAGCGGTGGAGCAAACGTTGATAATATGGCCTGAGCGTTTTGCGACCATCCAGGGGCTGATGATTCGAGTAGTGTGTAATATACCTTTAATATTAGTATCTATCATCCGATTCCAATCTTCGAGATCTCCTTCATGGATTGGGTCAAAACCGCTGGCTAAGCCTGCATTATTAACTAATACATCGACCTGCTTCCATTCGTCGGATAAACCATCGAGTGCCGTTTGACAAGCAGCATAATCTCTTACATCAAAACACAAGATGTTGGTTTGTATTTGATACTCTTTTTCTAAGTCTAAGGATAAGGCTAATAGGCGCTCTTTTCTTCTTCCGGTTAATATTAAATGATATCCTTGTTCAGCGAAGGCTATAGAAGTTGCTTTTCCAATGCCGGATGTCGAGCCAGTGATGCATGCAATCATATTGTTCTATTTATCTCATTTATGATAGTGTCAAATTTTTTAACGAAACCATCAAATTGCGGTGTTGCTGGTCCATTAAACCCTGTATGTATGTATTTTATCTTATCCTCTTTATCTATAATCATCATGGTAGGATATGATATTATTTTATTTAGAAAGGGAAATTGTTCTGATGCTAAGGCTTTACTTGCATATCCACCATATAACATTCTCCAAGGAATTTCCATTTGTGATTTATAGGTTTGTATTTGTTTTAAATTTCTTTCAAGATCATCTTTATATCGTTCAAAGCAAACTGAAGTCATATAGATATTTTTGTCCGCATTTTCAGTTAAGTATTGTTTTAAAAAACGGGTTTCATCTTTACAATTGGGACACCAAGAACCTATAATGTTTACAATTTTTATATCGGCTTCTTGCCATTTCTCGGAAACAAGAGATTCTTCTTCTCCGCGCACATTCGTAAATGATTTCTGCCAGTTATATTGTGGATCAATGACCTTAGTCAATTCGAATGGATTTCCTAATTCAATATCTTCATTTCTTTCCGCAATCCAATTGGAAGTATAGTGTTTACCACTTTTAAAAACTCCTGTAATATTTTTCTCACCTGTATTTTTGGCTTCAAAATAAAAGGCATGAGCTCCATCGAAAACGCTCAGTTTCATTTTGTTTTCTTGGACTTCACCTTCTAAATATCGATAATCTCCAGTTTCGGTCATCACTGTTCCATCTATGTAGTTTCCCTTTTGCTTAAATATACCGATGGCTTTGTATGGATCTTCAGTGTCATAATCAAAAGTGATGTCCCATTTTCCATCGAAGTCAGCAGGAGTGGTTTTAACCGTTGTAAATCGATGGTCTTGGCCATGAAAGGCGATAAAAGGAATCCTATAATTCTCTTTGTAATTTACATGCCAATGTCCTTCTATAATTCCTTCGTCTAATATCCCTTTAAAGTAGGTGTCATAAGTTGGAAAGTTAATGGTGATGGTGTCGAAAGCAGTTTTTCTATCTAATCCAAAGTGAATATCATCAACGATGATCGTTTCTTCAGCGTTGCGAAATTCTATATGGAAAGAATCGGGTGTGTCGTACACTACTTTAAAGTTAAACGGCAATTCCAGATATTCTTTACTGGTTTCTGACTGATCTTGAGCAGCAATTATAGCCTGCTCCGCATCAAATATTTTTAAGACTGCTCTCCACTCGCCCGGCGGTAAGGCTGTATATTTTTCTGGTATAGAAATGCAAGCGCTAAGTAGGCTACATAATACAATAGCCATTAATTGAATTCTGATCATAAACTAAATTTACTTGAGTAAACACTCAAATGTAAATCAAGTTTTTAAGCTTTCGATCTTTCACCAACAAAATGATCTTCTTTATATTTAAAAAGAACGTTGAATGTAGTTAAACTACCATATATTCTGGTGATGTACTGCTGTAGATTGACTTTTTCTTCATCCGTCAACTTCGATGAGTTAATTCGCTGCTCCATTACGCGGAGTCGATCTCTAACCATGACAATTTTATGGAAAAAGGTATCAATAGGAATGACTTTGTCAGCCATCGAGCTATCCGCTGGTTTAAGCACCATTTGACCGTTATCCCATTTATCACCCAGGCGCACTTCTTCTGTTGCATCAGACCAAGTTCTCAAGATTTTAATTAAAGACCTCTCGGCTTCGCTAAAGCTTACCGCTCCTCCTGCTTCGATAGCTTCAATAACCTCCCAAGCCTCATAGTTTTTTCCTACGTTTTTGATGCCGTAAGTAATAAAACAAACTTTATAAGCAGCCACATCAGCTCCAATAATTACACCATCTCCATACGCTGGATGTTTTACTCTAGAACCAATTCCTAATATTTGATTTGACATAAGTTATTCATTTTACATTGTTAACATATGTAAAAATAAATAATTTGTTTTAATTATCCTGCATTTTGATAATGATCATCCCAGTCTTTTTGTTTAGGCTCACCCAACTTATCTTCCCATTTAGCCACGACCATGCTTACGGCTGCATCACCCGTAACATTGACCATAGTTCGACACATGTCCAAGGGACGATCTACTGCAAAGATTAAGGCCAAACCAGCCTCGGGAACACCTATTGATCCTAAAACTATGACTAACATAACCATTCCTGCACCAGGAACTGCTGCCGAACCGATAGAAGCTAAGGTTGCGGTCATCACAATGATGAGTTGGTCCGAAAAACTGAGGTCTATACCTAGCGCTCCAGCTATAAAAACGGCAGCAACTGCTTGGTATAAGCTGGTACCATCCATGTTTATAGTAGCTCCAATGGGAAGCACAAAGCTGGTAACTTCTTTATCCACACCTAAATGCTCCTCCACGCGTTCCATTGTAACTGGCAGTGTAGCTGCACTTGAACTAGTAGAGAATGCAAGCAGTTGGGCTGGTGATATACCTTTGAAGAAGAAGCCTGGACTCCGTTTAGTAAATAACTTGACTAGCATAGGGTAGAATACCAAAATCATGAATCCCAATCCTAAAACAACACAGAGCGCATACCAAAGCAAAGCCAAAAAGACCTCACTGCTTGGTGATTCGACAACCAAGGCAGCTAACAATGCAAAAACGCCGTAAGGGGAAGCCAACATTATAAGGTCAATCATTTTAAGAACAACCTCATTCACTGAATCAAAAAACTCTTTGATGGGTTTTGCTTTTACTTCTGGTACAAGTATAATCCCAATTCCAAAAAAGATGGCAAAGAAGATAACTTGAAGCATGTTTCTATTGGAGGTGGTAGCTCCAAAAATGTTTTCCGGCACCATATCCACTAAAGCCTGCAGTGGTCCTGCGTCTTTAGTTTTGATGGCCACTTCTATTTTTTTATCAGCATCACCGGCAAACTGAGCCATAAGTTCCTTTCTATCAGGCTCCGAGATGGTATTTCCAGGGTTAATTAAGTTAACAACCGATAGACCTACTGTGACGGCTACCAAGGTGGTCATAAGATATAAACCTATCGTCTTTAAGCCCATCGATGACAGCTTAGAAATATCTTTTAAATCGGCAATGCCTTTAATAAGCGAAGCTAATATTAAGGGGATAGCTATGAGCTTTAATAGACGGATAAATATGGTTCCAAATGGTTTGATATAGTCCTTAACAAAACTATCGCCATTATTTATTTGAAGCATTATCCAACCGAAAAGCACACCTACAAGCATCCCTATCAATATCTGCCAATGCAAAGCCAATTTCTTCATACCAATATTGTTTGCCTAAATATATAAAAATCAAATCAGCTTTATGGCTCTTGTCATTTCATGTTTGCGATGAGGACCCGAAAGAGGGTCTAAAGTATAGCCAATTTCTTTTAGCATACGTTTAAAGACACCTTTTGCACAATAGGTAACTAAGATGCCTCCAGGGTTTAACGAGTTAAAAATGCGTTCATGCAAATCTTTTTCCCACAAATTAGCTTGAGTATTCGGAGCGAAGGCATCAAAAAATATGATGTCATATTTATCCTTAAAATCAAAATTATGGATGTCCTCATGATGTTTTTTAAAAGTAAAATTCGAGTGAATCGCATGCGTCTTATCCCAAGACAGATTATGCAATTGTTCGAAAGAGGCTTTTTCGTCATCGTTGAGCACAATCTGCGAGGTGTAATTTAATCCTTTTACCGTTTTCTCATCTAACGGGAATAACTCTATCCCAGTATATGACATCTTGCGTCGGGTACGTCCAGCATGAATACATGCTAACCAAGCATTGAGACCGGTGCCAAAGCCCATTTCGAATATGTTGATTTCTTGCTTTGAGCTCAGAAAATCTAATCCTGCAGAAATAAAAACGTGAATGGACTCTTCTAAGGCTCCGTGAATGGAATGATAATGCACATTGAATTGCTTCGAAAGTAAAGTATGACTACCGTCTGACGAAATCACTAGTGTATTTTCTGACACTGTTTATACTTCAGTTAGGATATCGGAAACTTCAATATCTAAATGAGAAACATCATATACCGCTTCACCATTTTTGATAATAATTACTTGGGGAGATTCATGATGAACTTGCAGTTTTTCTGCAATATAATTGGAAACATCACGATAGGCTAGTAAGTCTAAATAGTAAAAACTTGTTTCATCAAGTTTTGCATCCCAATCATCCGATAGACGATAGTGAGCCATTCCAGAAATGGAACAAGTAGTACTGTGCTTAAAAATAATACATGTTTTGGATGTAGATTCAATATTTATAATCTGATCTACTACATCCTTCGATTGCAAGTTGATCCAATTCACAATGAAATTGGATTACTTGCTAATAGAAATGCTGAAATTATTTGGACATCCAGTTCCCTTCTTAGTACAAGAAGTCATTACAGATGCTACCATTAAAAAAGCAAAGACAATAGCTAGGGTTTTCTTTAAATTACGCATAGTTAAGTTAATTTTCTCCTTAAAAACGAGTGCAAAGTTAATATTATTATATATACGATAAATATTATTTGACTAAAAAAGTTCATTTGCATTAGGATAAACACATTATTAATTTATTTAATATGTTTTTTAGCTTATATTTAGCCAATGAATATTCATTTAATAGCTATAGGTGGGAGCATCATGCATAATTTAGCCCTTGCTTTGCTCAAGAATGGTCACAGCGTTACGGGATCTGACGATATTATTTATGGTATCTCCAAAGAAAAGCTAGAAAAGGCAGGTATCTTACCAGACTTTGGGTGGTTTCCGGAAAAAATCCATAAAGATTTAGATCTTGTTATTCTTGGGATGCATGCTAAGTCGGATAATCCTGAACTTTTAAAGGCACAAGACCTTGGACTAAAGATAGAATCATTTCCTTCCTTTATAGGTTCACAAATCCAGGAAAAGAATAGAGTAGTAGTAGCGGGAAGTCATGGTAAGACAACGACCACGTCCATGATCATGCATGTCTTTAAAAAGCTAGGGAAAAAAATGGACTATTTAGTTGGAGCTCAATTGGAAAATTTTGATTTGATGGTTCAACTTTCAGATGCCCCAATAACGATTATAGAAGGAGACGAATACTTAAGTTCGGCCATAGACAGCAGACCTAAATTTGTGCATTATCATCCAAATTATACGATCATAACCGGTGTGGCCTGGGATCACATGAATGTTTTTCCGACCAAAAAACAATACATAGATGTATTCAAAAGCTATATTGATAAGCTGGATGAATCCTGTCATTTGTTTTACGATGCAGAAGACCCAATTTTAGTGGAATTAATCAAAGAATCGAAGCATAAAAAAGTGCACCCATATACAGCCTTTGAAGAAAGTAGAGTGGGATTGCTTTGGGATAATCGATCTTATCCTATGAAGATATTTGGAAAGCATAATTACAAAAACCTAAAGGCTGCCATGCTTGTTTGCGAGAAGCTGGGAATTGACCATCAAACCTTTTTAGACGCATCAAGTGATTTCTCAGGGGCAAAATATCGTTTAGAAACTATAAAAGAAACTGATAATCAAGTTGTGTTTCGTGATTTTGCTCACGCACCGTCTAAAGTAAAAGCGACATTGGCCGCCATAAAAAATAAGTATGCAGGGAAGAAAATAGGGGCTATTGTAGAATTGCATACCTACAGCAGTCTTAACAAAGATTTTCTGCCCGAATATGGCGGATGTATGGATCATTTAGATTTTGCTGCAGTCTGTTTTGATCCAAAGGCTGTAGCTATTAAGCGATTGGAAACCTTACAAACCCAGGATATAAAAGATGGTTTTGCCAACGATGAATTGCATGTGGTTACAAGTAAAAGTAGTTTTGATAGTATGATCCAGCAGTTGCTAAAGGAAAGCTATGAGGTAATCATTTTTCTCAGTTCGGGTAATCTTTTTAATCTTGACTTCAAAGAGGTCTTTCCTACATAAAAATCCAATTAGCATAAAGAAAGTAAGTCTAGATTATAACTAATGAGAATCTTGCTTATTTTTGCAGCAAATACGCACAAGTTATGGCAAGAATTATTACACTAAGAGATGCATTAAGAGAAGCAATGAGTGAGGAAATGAGACGTGATGAAAGCGTTTTTTTAATGGGTGAAGAAGTAGCGGAATACAATGGAGCATATAAAGTAAGCAAAGGAATGCTAGACGAATTCGGTGCTCAGCGAGTAATAGATACACCGATTGCCGAGCTAGGTTTTGCGGGTATTGGTGTTGGTGCTGCCATGAATGGTCTTCGACCAATTGTCGAATTTATGACTTGGAATTTTGCAGTTTTAGCATTCGATCAGATTGTCAATAATGCTGCCAAAACACTTACACAAAGTGCGGGTGAGTTTATGTGTCCGATTGTTTTTAGAGGACCTTCTGGTGCAGCTGGACAATTAGCCCAGCAGCATTCACAAACATTTGAAAGTTGGATGGCAAATGTTCCTGGCTTAAAGGTCATTTCTAGCATTAATCCAGCTGACGCAAAAGGCTTATTAAAATCCGCTATTAGAGATAATGATCCGGTTTGTATCATGGAGTCGGAAATCATGTATGGTCATAAAGGAGATGTACCTGAAGGAGATGACATATTAGTGCCTATAGGTAAAGCGAAGGTGACTAGAGAAGGAAAGGATGTGACTATCGTTTCTTTTAATAAAATGATCTTAGAAGCAGAGAAAGCAGCAGAAGAACTGGCCAAGGAAGGAATTTCTGCTGAAGTCATAGATTTAAGAACAATTAGACCATTGGATCATCATACATTAGTAGAAAGCGTTAAAAAGACAAACCGAATGGTTGTAGTTGACGAATCATGGCCCTTTGCCGGAGTTTCGGCAGAAATAGCTTACGAAATTCAAAAATATGCTTTTGACTATTTAGATGCTCCTGTGACTCGAGTAAATTCTGCAGATACATCTTTAGGTTACGCTCCAACTTTTGTGGAGGAGTATTTACCGAATGCCACAAAAGTAATTAAAGCAGTCAAAGAAGTTCTTTATACGAATGCTTAAGCCACCGGCATCTCGCGGCAGATTTATCGTATTTGAAGGCATAGACGGTTCTGGAAAATCGACTCAAGCACGTCTGGCAGCGGAATATTTAACGTTTATTGGGAAAAAGGTACATTTAACTCGGGAGCCAACGAATAGGCCTATTGGCAAATTGATTCGAGAAGCCTTGTCGGGCCAATTTGAAGTTAGTGAAGCGACCATGGCATCTATGTTTTTGGCCGACCGAATCGATCATATACAAAACCAAGAAGAAGGTATCATCATGTTACTTAATGATGGCTTTGATGTCATCTCAGATCGATACTTTTGGTCTTCTTTTGCTTATCATAGTTTGAGTTTAGATATGGATTGGGTAATTGGAATACACGAGAAAGTATTGGAGATTTGCCCACCGGATTTGACGATCTATCTTGATTTAAAGGTCAATGCTTCACTGGAAAGAATCGGCACTCGAAACGAGCAACAAGAGATTTTTGAAAATAAAGAAGTGCTGACTAAAGTTTACGATAATTATGCACGTGCTTTTGATAAATTTTCTGATCGATTTAATATTGCTAAAGTAAATGCTGAGCAAAGCATAGAAGCAATTCAAAAAGCCATTCGAGAGATAGTTGTAGGATAATTAGGTGAAATGCATCTGCGGGATCCGAAGATATTCTGGGACTATTATTGGTGTTTGGATTTTTTTAATGTTCCTTTCAATTGTCAAATCCAAGTTTGTATTCCGATTTAAAAAAGTCGAATCCTTGGCGGAATGCAGCAAACATATTCAACTATAATAGTTTTATTACATGAAGTAAGTGTTGGAAATGGACTCTAATATGAGAAATTTTGTCTTTTCATTCTGTTTGAGTTGTAATGGATAGTGATATCCAGCAAATCTCAGCGAAGGATAGAAATACTGTGATTGTCTATTGTTAGGCACAGTATTTATTCTATAAATCTAATGAATTACACCAATTTCTTATAGCTTCCCTGTCTTCATTAGAAATGCTACTATGATCAAAATCAGTTGCATTTTGAAAAGGAGCTG
>JAHDHQ010000005.1:0-39081 GCA_020631235.1 Saprospiraceae bacterium
GACGCCGACGCCGGCATAAATCCCGGGTCGAGCGAGATACCTAATAATGAGGTGGACGAGGATTGTGATGGAGAAGCGCTTATCATTGATGAGGATGGGGATGGTTTTAATTCAGATGAAGATTGCGATGATTCTGATGCTGGAGTAAATCCAGGAGCGGAGGAGATACCGAATAATGACGTGGACGAGGATTGTGATGGAGAAGTGCTTATCATTGATGAGGATGGGGATGGGTTTAATTCGGATGAAGATTGCGATGATTCAGATGCCGGAGTAAATCCAGGAGCGGAAGAGATTTGTGATGATTTAGATAATAATTGTGATGGAGAAATAGATGAAAACTTAGCAGTTCAAGAGTATTATTTGGATCAAGATGGCGATGGTTTTGGAGATGATGAAAATGTAATTTCCGATTGTTTGCAACCTGATGGAACGAGTCTAGTTGGAGGGGATTGTGATGATACCAATACAGGAATATATCCAGGAGCAGAAGAGATCCCTAATAACGGAATTGATGAGGATTGTGACGGTATGGATTTGCTTTCTTCCACTCAAAGTTTGTCAGGGGCTTTGATTAGTATTTACCCTAATCCGACAACAGGAATAGTATTTCTACAAATTGAGGGAACCTTAGATTATATCATAAATGTGTATACAATAGAGGGCAAAAAATGCATCAATGTTAAAAACAAACCATCTATAGACTTATCCGGATTTCCGCATGGAAATTATCTGTTGGAAATCATAGATATAAATAGTGGAGAAAAACTAATTGACCAAATTATAAAAGTGGATTAAAAGAAAATTAATAGGGAAGTTGACTATCTGTTAAAGAGTGTAAAAAATTAACTAGATCTTCTTTTTGTTGATCGCTGAAGTGCAATGGCTCTATCATTAAGGAATCCATATTAATCGGGTCTTGAACAAAATCATATGGATTGCTATAGTAGTCAATCACTTCTTCAAGTGTATTAAACATTCCATTATGCATATATGGTGCAGTTAAAGCAACATTCCTAAGACTTGGCACTTTGAATTTGCCTAGATCTTCGATGTTTCCACTTGCTTCATATCTCCCTTTATCATTAAGTTTTTGGCCATCATACAGTCCTATGTTTTTGAATTCATCCCCAGTAAAAGTGGGACTAAAATGACATTCAAAACATTTAAATTCATCTGATACAAAAAGCTCGAGGCCTCTTTTTTGAGAAGGAGTCGTAGCGAAAGTATCTATTTCATTCATGTAGTAATCATGAGGAGCATTCCCGGGACTTTCAAGACTCCTAATAAACGTAGCAATAGCATTGGAAATATTGAGTGAATCAGGACCTTCGTCATAAATACTATCAAATAAGAGCTTGTACTGAAGATTGTTTTGAATTCTCATGACAGCTTCCGCATAAGGAAGGTTCATTTCTAAAGAGTCTTCTATGGGCACAATTACTTGTTCTTCGAGGGTTTTTGCTCTTCCATCATAAAAAAAATAAGGTTGGTACAACACATTAATGACCGATGGAGTATTTCGCCGACTCAAATGGCCATTTACACCTGTAGAAAAAGTACTGGAGTCTGCAAAGGCAAAGGCTGGTTTATGGCAACTTGCGCAAGAAATGGAATAATCAGAAGAAAGAATAGGATCAAAGAAAAGCTTTCTTCCTAAGTCGACTTTGTCTGTTATCTCATTCGAATTAGAAGTTAGCCTAATTGAGTTTTCTATAAAATACCCAAAAACAAAGATTATCGCACCTATGGAAAAAAACTGTTTCACTAACTATTGATCTAATTTGTATTTACCAATGTCGCAAAATTAATAGAAATCCCGTTAAAAGGTAAGGTTGTTTGAAGTTGCCAAGGCTGTGTGTGTTTTTAATTTTAGAAGTCTAATCGACCATATCCAAACTTAAATTCGATGGGTCTTCTTAGCTTTTTCATCAGTTATATTGATACTGTGGCACTTTTTCAATGTAGTTCTTAAAGATAGAAATGTATTTTTTCCATAAAAAAAGCATCCAAAAAGATGCTTTGTACTGATGGGGGGTACGTTCTGTATATTGATTATTAGGAGTTTATGAATTTATTGGGACGTTAATGGTATGATTGCTAGAATTTTACTAATTATTCATACATTTCTATTTTTAATCGAAAATTGATGGTATAAGTTTGATAATGAAAACCAAGTACAATTTACTTTATTCTTTACTATCCGATAGAATTATTATTCTTGGTCACTAAGATTTATTAATACGAAGTAGAATTGGAGTAAAAGATCATCACAAAAATGAATTTCTAGGAGGAAATACTTAGGCGCAAAATCTTTCAATCGAAGACTTGCTACTATCTAAATTTTATGCTGCCCCTAGTAGCAATTCAAATTATTTCCCTTGAAATCCTATACCAGGAAATGGTTTATGGTTTACACCAGAAAGTGATAGCTCACCACCATCAACTAGTTGTGTGCCACCTATTCAAGGTTTTCAAAATTCCTTTGATTCAGAAAGCGAACTTTGTGACTATGTTTCTGATGTTGTTTCAAATCTAGACTCCCTTACCACACCTGATAAAGTTCGAATCATTCAATTAGTGAAAAGTCAACTCTTGAGTAATAAATCAACTAGTATTCCTAATTGTCTTCAATCTTTGTTGAATGATCCAAGGCTCTGTGGACTATTGCAAATAGCTCATATCTATAGCTCTATTTCAAATAATCATTCTGTTTTAAATAGTTCACATTTTATGTTAATTGATAGTCTAAATGCTATGGATGTTCGAGTCCAGGATTCAACATCTCTTGATACTGTAAATCGACAGCTAATATTAAATGATTGGTTTAATCCTTTCAATGAAATATTAACTTCGATTGATAGTTCATTATTAACTCAGGACAGTCTTTTAAAAGAAATAAATTGTTTGGATAATGAAAAGCTCGTTTGGAAGTAAATTATGGCATTGTACATAAAAAACAGAATGGGTATAACATTAACTGCGGGTGATATCGCGGTAATTCATGATGCTACGCTATTTTGCCCATCATATTATGGTGAACCAATTCACATTGCCCAATATTTGGAAAGTGCAATGTTTGAAAACAGGATTACTAGAAACGAAGATTGTGGAACTCAACTTCCACCCAGAGAAAACGAGAAAATGTTAACTACTAGCATTGCTGTAAAACTGTTTCCAAATCCAAATACTGGCCAATTTACTCTTAAGAATGAATCAAACCACACTATATTGAGTTTAAATATTTATAATAATGCTGGTGAAAAAATGTTAATGAAACAACTTAATTTAGCCAAGGGATCATCGACTAATATAAATGAAGAGTTGATGGAAGGTATGTACATGATAAGACTTCGGTTGTATAATGATGAAATCATAACTAAAAAATTGATCATAATAAAATAGCAACCAAAGATTTATGAGGATAACATCAATAATTTTACTAAGCATTTTATGTTTTACTAATGTATCATCACAAAATAAAAGAGACTATATCTGGATCACCGGTAACAATTCTACCGGTGATGCTGGTATTGAAGGGATAGAGTTTAATTTCAATGATGAAAGTTTTAAAGTAAATACACCTCAAATAAGTTATGATTATACTTCTAACAATGCGAGCATTTGTGATAAGGAAGGTAATTTGTTGTTTTACTCGAATGGCTGTTCAGTTTCAAATCGAGAACATGAAGTAATGCCTAATGGGAATGGTATTAATGTAGGAACTTTCTTTGAATTATTTTGGGAAGGAAATTGTAACAATGGTTATCCAGGATTACATGATATTATAGCTTTGCCTGATCCTGGAAATGAAGAAGGCTACTATTTAATTACCAAGCCAATAACCGTTGAAAATGACTTTGAAACTCTTGTAAATACTATACAATATTCTTATATCGAAATGACCCTTGATGGAGGCTTAGGAGATGTGACATTGAAAAATGAAGTTGTATACGAAGAGGGTGAAATTCTTTCTTCTTTTCTTACTTCAGTCCAACATGAAAATGGAATTGATTGGTGGATTTTACAAGCTATGTTTGAGGATAATCAATACTTGCTATTCAAACTTGATTCGACTGGTATTCACCTAGAGAGCACACAAGAAATTGGAGATAAATATTTTTGGAATGCAAGTGCTGCTGGAAGTATGAAATTTTCTCCTGATGGTACTCAGCTCGCTTCTTACAATAGCTATGATCAATTATTCTTATTTGATTTTGATAGGAATACTGGAATGTTGTCCAATTATCAATATGTAGATGTTAAAGTAAGGGAAGGATTTACAGATATTGAATACTCAGCGAGTGGTCAATTTTTATATATAACTGCGATTGATTCCCTTTGGCAAGTGGATTTATTTTCTGATTCGATAGAACAAAGTGTAGAACTTATAGATGTTTGGAATGGAGTACAAGATCCATTTAATACAGATTTTATTTTGATGCAACGAGGACCTGATTGCAAAATTTACATGTGCAGTACCAGCGGCGTGAAATCCTATCTTGTCATCAATCAACCAGACTTAAAAGGATCAGATTGTGATTTTGTACAACAAGGAATCAAATTGCCTTACTGGACCAGTTCTGGCAATATGCCAAATTTTCCCAATTTTAGGATTGATGAAGAAGATGTTTGTGATCCATCGATTCCTTTCATTTCTAGCTTCTCATTCGAAATTATACCAGAATTAAAAGTGTTTCCAAATCCAGTTCAGGATTTCTTGACGGTTCAGTTTCCAGATTTAGTTTCTGGCAGCTTAGAAGTTAGGAATACATCAGGTTCCTTAATAATTAAGCAAGATGTTTCGGCTTTAAAAGAAATCAACTTAGACATTTCATCTTTGGAGATAGGAATGTACTTTATTCAGGCTTCTGGATTAAATAAGGCCAGGTATCATGCTAAGTTTTTAAAAATGTAAGATATGATATCTAAGATTAGATAATTGATAAGATTAGTTCTTTTGAAAGTTATTTTCTTTTGAAATCAATTCTATTTTCCAAAATAAATTCAATTTCTGCATTCGGAAGGTGATTATAATATTATTAGACTTCATTATTGTGCTAATCAGTTTTTCATCTAAAAGAAAGTCTAAAAATTTTTCGTATAAATAAATTAATTTCCTAATTCCTGCCTTCTTTTTTTTGATAAACTCTTGGAAGTATCAAAAAACAGATTCCATTTTATCAGTGGAGTTAAGATTGTATTTCTGGTTCATCAGTTCATGGTGCCCCTGTGTTCTGATCTGATCTGCCTTTTCTTTCTTATACGATCGGTCCTTATCATTTTTAGCAGTGATAATATTAATTGACTTTTTTTTTACTCCATTTTCGGATATGCATAGCTATGCATTTTTGCTTGAGTTTTTAACGTTTTCCAAACTAGTTTAACCGATGGCGTAACTGGGTATTTTTACCTAAGTCACAAACGAAGGGACAATGATAGGCCAAAATAAAGGTAAAAATAAGCTATAAAAAAGCTAATCAGTTTTAAATGATTAGCTTAAATGTTTGATTTGCAGTGAGTTTGTTTGGCTTTTATTGCCCACTTTGTACCGATGGGGGGAATCGAACCCCCACTTCCGAAGAAACTGGATTTTGAATCCAGCGCGTCTACCAATTCCGCCACATCGGTGTTAGAACTACTATGTGTTTTCTCCATTTCTGAAGGGACAGCAAATCTATTTAATCTTTCTGTTATATCAAAAGAATATCTCAGTCTTTAAAATATTCCGTTTCGAGCAGTGCTAAAAATTATTTTAAAAAAAACTTTACCTTTTGCAACAAATTGAATAATAGCTGCACCATTATATTATAATGCAAACTTGTGAAGCAAACTGATTCAAACAAAAAACTAATTAGGCAATGTATCCGTGGGCAAAGGAATGCACAAAACCTGTTGTATAATCAACACAAAGTTTTTTTGTTTGGTATTTGCATGCGATACGCTAAAGACCGAGCTGAAGCTCAAGACATTTTGCAAGAAGGATTCTATAAAATACTCAAGGACTTAAAACAATATAACCAAGTTGGTCCTCTACAAGCTTGGATGAGAAAAGTGATGGTGAATACCGCACTCATGTATATACGTAAATATAGAAAAGTAAACTATGTTGAGTGGGAAGATTTTACCCACCAAAAGGTGAAAGGAAGTGATATCTCTTTGATGTCAGAAGACCGATCTAAAGCGATCATACATCTTATCAGAAATCTCCCTTCATCTTATCAAACAGTATTTAATTTAAGAGCAATCGAAGGATACTCCTTTAAAGAAATCGCTCAAATGCTTGAGGCCAACGAAGCGACCTTGAGATCCCATTATTTAAGAGCAAGAACTGCACTGCAAGAGATGCTTAAAAAAGAACTATACTAACATGGAAGATAATAACAAACGACTCGAACAATTCTTTCAGCAATCCATGGATCGCTTCAACGAATCACCAGATGATCTAGTTTGGGATAACATTGCTGATCGCTTAGATGATGATGCTCCATGGTACCTTCTACTTTGGCGTAACTATAAGCATTGGTTGCCCTTATTGCTTGCCCTAATGTTATTAGGAACCTATTGGATGTTTCAAAAGGACAACTCAAATGGTTTCAACATTGAACAACAAAACAAGTATATGAGCCAGCTTACAGTTAAGAACGACCAATTAGAAGAAAAACTCAAGACTTTTACTAGCGAAATTGACCAATATAAAAATCAACTGGCAACATTAAAGAGCCAATTACATGAACAAGCTCAAACTGGGGAAAATGAGAATGTGAAAAATAAATATTCGAAGAAAGCACCAAGCACTGATGACAAAATCTATACTCTTATTCGAGCAAATAAAACATTAAAACAAGAACTGGCAAACATGCAGTCTAAAATGGAAAACTTACAGTCTGCTTTAAACATATGCACTACTAATTACCATTCGTTGGTTAAGGCTAAAGACACTCAAACCATTGAGCAAGAAGTACAGAAAGTAAATAGTGCAGGCCTAAGTCTGATCCCATATTTCCCTTGGAAAAAAACATTAAACAAAGATTTCAAACTACCAGAAAAAGATGCCCACCAGAGCATGGTGTTTACTCCTAAATCTTCCATAACAAAAAAAGGTGCGAAGCCTAAAAGGTATAGATTGGGTCCAAGTGCAAGACTATTCAATACTTATGTACAGAATAGTGCACAAGTCAACCCAGGCAGAAGTTGGGGGCTAAAGCAAGAATACAAATTAAATCATCGTTTTTCACTAAGTCATATGCTTCATTACAATGAGCAAGAATACACCATTAGTAATGCTAATAACAATCCTTTATCTGCGGATGTTTTAGAGCGAATCCCAGGAGGCATAGAGCGAGAAAATACCAGTGTAAGCCAAGTGGATGCGCGTTCAAAGTACTTAGATACTAATTTAGGTATTAAATGGAACCTTACACCGAACAAAAAGGACTTTAATTGGTATATAAACCCATCGATAGTTTGGCAATTATATCTACCACAAGAGTTCCAGTTTAGCATTGCTCAAGCAGATGACATTATCGTAACCGAAAACAGATATTTAGGCTCGTTAGGATCCGCTAATATAGAATTAGGGACCGAAAAAAGACTAGCTAATAATCTTAGATTGGTAGTTAATGCCTACTATGAACAAAGCTTTATACCCGTAGGTTTTGACTATCAATATTTAAGCATCGCTGGAATCGGAACAAAGTTGATGTTCGGCCAATAAAAAAAGAAATTTTTGCAACAAAACACAAATGGATTGCACCATTATATTATAGAGTACTACTTTAAAAACATGCATGGATTTTTAAGTAATCTTTAATTCTTAAACATTCAAAAAAAATACAATGAGAACACAGAAAATATTTTGCCTTTGTTTTATAACACTTTTGCTTGGTTCATGTAGAACAGATTTTAATTTTGGTTGCATTGAGCCGGAAGGAGATGTTATAACACAAACTATTGAGTTTGGGGAATTCGATGAAGTAAGCACCAATTTTGATAGCGATGTAACTATCACGGAAGGACCTATACATGAAGTTATCATTACTGCCCATGCTAATATAATCGATCGGATCATCGAAGATTCAAGTAATAACGGTGACTTAGATTTGGAAATAAATGGCTGCTCTAGGATAAGGAATGATGAACGACCTAAAATAGAAATCACTATGCCTGAGCTGACGCAATTACAAATCAAAGGTGATGGCACAATGGCAACCAATGGCACTTTTGAAAATATTCCTGAGTTGACCTTAAAGATTGAGGGAGACGGAGAAATGAATATTAATGCGGCACAGATGGAAGATGTAATCATCGATATAAAAGGCGATGGAGATATCGTAATTAATGGCGAATGTGGACGTTTTTCTGCATCTATACAAGGGGACGGAAACATTGATGCAGAAGAATTAATTTCTCAAACCACCAGTTTTAGAGTGGATGGAGATGGTGAAGGTAGTTTTGATGTGAGGGATCGTTTTCAAGTAGACATTCAAGGTGATGGTAAAGTGGTTGCGATTGGAAGTGTAGAGAAACAAACCCTTAGAATTCAAGGCGACGGAAAGATTTTTAACTTTGGTTTAGCGTCACTGGAAACGACTATAGATATTCAGGGTGATGGAGATTGTGAGGTCACAGTGGAAGATAATCTTGAAGTAAAAATAAGTGGAGATGGAAAGGTGTGTTACAAAGGAAACCCTAGTTTAGATACAGATATATCTGGTGGTGGTGAAATTAATAATTGCAATTAATTGAGTTAAGGATGATAAAAAAGCCCAAGGGATTAGCTTGGGCTTTTTTATTTTATCTAAATAAAAAGTCTATTTAAGAATGCTGATTTTCTTGGTAATCCTTTTTTCATCTACTTGAATGTTCAAATAGTACATACCTTTCGCTAAATCAGAAACATTTAATGGGAAGTTTGACGCCTCATAACGGTCTATTAGATAAACTTTCCCTAGAACCTTATCACTATACATCTACCCACATTTTTGTCAGACAAAAGAATTATATTAATTATTCGGTATAATTTTAATATTTTTTACCAATGTTATGAATCAAAACAAGCAATCACTCATCAGTATCTTGATGCCTGTTAAAAATGCTGCCTCATTTTTAGCAGCGACGATTGATTCGATGCTTAAGCAAGATTATCACCATTGGGAACTAATAGCTGTTGATGATACATCTACGGATAAATCTCTGCAAATACTTCAGGATCACGCGCATAAAGATAAGCGCATCAAGGTTTTTCGAAATTCTGGTCATGGTATCATTCAAGCATTAAGCTTAGCTTTCAATAAAAGTACAGGAGATTATATTACCAGAATGGATGCGGATGATTTGATGACTCCAAATAAATTGAGCACATTGTGTGGCGGTTTACAAATACATGGAAATGGTCATGTAGCCACAGGCTTGGTAAAGTATTTTGCAGATTATCCTCTGGGCGAGGGCTATAAATTATATGCTCATTGGCTGAATGAACTGACTGTGAAAGGAGATAATTATCAAGAAATTTATAAGGAATGTGTCATTCCTTCTCCTTGTTGGATGCTCCATCGAACGGATTTAATAAAAATTGGAGCTTTTGATTCAGAAATTTATCCAGAAGATTATGATTTATGCTTTAGGATGATGGAAGCTGGACTGAGAGTTATTCCGTCTGATCAGGTTTTGCATCTTTGGCGAGATCATGGAGAACGGGCATCTAGAAATGATCCAAATTATATCGATAATCGATTTCTATCCATCAAATGCTTTTATTTTAATAAACTGCATTATGATTCATCTAAGCATCTTACATTGTGGGGTGCCGGAAAGAAAGGGAAATGGATAGCCAATTGGTTGATCAAAAAGAAAATTCCGTTTACATGGGTTTGCAACAACCCTAAAAAAATTGGACATAATATTTATGGTGTTACTTTGAAAGATTCTCAAACTCTGACCTTCGATCAAAACCACCAAATTATCATCAGTGTAGCCGAAAAAGGATCTAATCTATCCATCAAAAAACATTTATCCCAATATGGATTAGAAAATCTAAATCATACCTTCGCCTTTTGTTAAATAAAGGAAATACATACTTTTTTTGATAACATTCACATTTAGATAAATAAAATGAACATGAAATTTATTTTTGGCTCACTCGTGGCTTTATTTGGCTTTTGCTTTTTGTCTTGTGATTCTTCGGATACTGAAGGAATAAGTGGTATGGATTTATTAAACGACGTAACAGGTCATTGGGTAGGTACTAATCAAACCGCTTTTGGATTCTTTGATTGGTTTACTTTTGATTTTAGACCGATCTCTGGATCACACACTCATTCGATCTATGAAGGTGGCACTAACCAAAATATCATCACTTCATTTTTCATTGCTAACTTTGAAGGTACTAAGCAAGTGATGGCTAGAAACGGGGGCTGGTTAGGAAATCAATATCGCGCTACGTATTATGTATTAGATAAAGCAGAAACTACTAATATGGGTAAATATTATCGTCTGGTGGATGCAGTAGGTGGTCACAAAAGGAGCTACATGGAGTTGCGTTTTGAGCAAGATACTTTCTTATTTGATGCATACAAAGATAACAGTGGCAGTTTAGACGAAGCCATCCACCATATGGGCTTTAAAGGAGTGAATGTAAATCCTTCTTTTGCCGATAAAGCCATTCAGACTTTTGATTTCCCCACTCAAGACATTGAAGTGGATTTCGCTCAGGCATTTGATGTGTTAATAGACAATGATTCGGCCCTTTTTCTGGAAGAATCAGCGGATCCTTTCCCCAAATCTGACCATGGCCATTTAAGTGATTTAAGGATAAACATAGAACGTTCCACTGAAATACCCAATAGTCGATTGTTGTTATATGTTTCATCAGAACCTATCATTGATGCTGATTTAAACGTAGACTTTATTGCTTTGGATACAAAAGTAGTTAAGACCATTTCTGTGGCTCCTGAGGAAGTGCAGTATATCCTCACTTATCTTCACCCAGATGATTATTACATTACCATGTTTGAAGATCGAGACGGCAATTTTTTCCCATCTGCAGGTGACTTTACAAGCTTTAGCCAATTGCAAGCGGTGCCACCAGAATCTTTTGGTTCAATGCAGCTTATCGTTGACAAGAAACTATAAATAAGTATAGATAATTAATTCAATACATTTAATCATTAAACAATAACAATATGAAAACTAAAATGAAAAAATTAATAACATTAAGCTTATTCTTGGGCTTATTTTTACCGAGTTGCACCTCTATTGTAGAGGGTAGCTTAAGATCAAGTTTGGTTGGCACATGGGAGGCTATCCAGGTTGTAGATGATGCTACTGGAAACATTGTAGATAAAGAAGAAGGAGATGTAATCTTTACGCTTTTTGAAGATATTTCTTGTAATGCCATCACCCTAGAAGATGATGGTAATTTTAATACTTTCTATGATGGAATAAATAACAGCACTATAGAAAATGGAACTTGGGAGTATGCCTTTTTAGACTTAACTCTTAACTTTGATAACGGGAAATCTTTAGTGAGAACGATCAGTATTAATGGTGACATTTTAACGCTCCCAGATACTATTGGAGGGATTCCAAAATCTGTAGTTTTTCAGAGACAGTAGAGTAAGTTAGAAATGCTATATAAAAAAGCCTGCTCAATAATCATGAGCAGGCTTTTTTATTTAATCATTGTTTTTATTTGGTCACTGCTACAGCACAATTATCATCATTGATGATGGTGCTACCTGTTGCACTACTAACTGCCATAAGCGACGTAGAACCACTTAGTGAAGACTCATCTTCAGATAAGGTCAAAGATCCACTCATGCTGATGTTTGCCTCGATCATGTTACCGTTAAACTCGATCATCTGGTTGTCTGCATTTGCAGTCATATCTAATACATCTCCTGAGATAGAACCTACAGCCGGTAAATCTGTAAATACGCTGCTTGTTAGCAAAAGAGCTACAGAATCTGTTGAAGTTTCACTTCTAGTGATGTTCATACTGATGCTATCTACTAATCCTACACTTGCACACTCGAAAGAACCGGTAAAAAGTGCCACAAATTTGTCAGCTTCATAGGTACAAGAACCATCATCCTCGACAGCTAAAGCATCATAGTTTAAAGATGCAGGATCTGTGCAACCTGTGATTGCCTCTGGCTCACAAGACTGAAAAACAAAAAATGAAGCACAAAGAATCATGGTCCATTTTGATAATTGACGGAAGTTTACATTTCTAATTTTCATATTATTTAATTGTTTGTTGTTCACTAGCTTAGAATGTATCTAATCAACATTACAAGCTAAAAAAGTGCAAATGTATACTGTATTACTTAAATATTATGTTAAAATTGAATATGTAATTAATCTCTACAGCACAAAACTCAAACCAAATCGAGTGCCCCATTGACTAAATCCATAATTAGGCACCCCGCCTACATTACTCTTCACAAGGGCTGAATTTTTATACTGTCCTGCAATAAAAATACCTATGGATTTATAATGCCATTGAGCACCAAAATCAAGATAAAAATATGGATGATTAGCTACAAATTGTGGTTCATAAGGTTCGTCTTCCATCGTCACTGGATCTAAATTAAATGTGGAGTTTTTAGATAAATCTGTACTTGAATGTCCTATATTATAGCCTCCACCGACACCGACAAAAAGGATATCCTTGGTCAGAAAATATTGTCGGATACTTAAGTCCATGGCATACTGATGTAAAATATGCCGTCCTCGAGGAGTATATCCATTGATTAATTCTACAAATTCAATCTTGGCATACGATTCATTAGTGGATACATTGACATTGGCAAAAGTGTTCCCAACTATTTGTTTTGATAAACCTATGGTGATATTCACATTATTGTCATAAAAATCATTTTGTTCCCGAAATTTGGTCATTCCAGATTCTTCAAACAAGACTTTCATTATATTTTGATTATTGTCTAAAGTGAAGCGAACGTAACTAGTGTCCTGTCCATAGCTGACATATGCCGCACAAAACGCAAAAAGCAGAAGCAAACCATTTTTCATAGCTCAGTTTTTTTTTTATTATTGTCTATACCAAATAAAAAGTAAACAAGGAGGTCTGAATAGTATTGAACCCATTCATCTAAGTTGATTGTGCACTTTGCTAAAGAAGCTTGATCAAGGCATCATAATCTATCTTACTATTATGTCTAGGATCTCGTGGAATCTTCGCTAATTTTTTCAGCACTGCATCAGGAATAATGGCTAACACTGAAGGAGGCACAGTTTTAATGCCTCGCGCTAATTCTATAAGCAATAAGACTTGATCGTCTTTTTTGATAAAAGTCCCCATAGCGATTTCTTGATGACTCTGTAATAAATACTCAAGAATAAAAGGAGCGTACTGATGCCCATTCCATTCAAAAAGTTGACGACATCGACCATTTAAATACAAAGTTTCATTTAGCAGCCGACCACTATCGCCCGTTCTGTGCCAGATCGTATCACCATCTATGATTTTATTTTCTTTAAAGGCTTTGGGACTATTAAAATAGCGCTTTAACACATGATCTCCTGCAACAACGATTTCCCCAAGTTCTCCTTCTTTTAAATATAAATCCTGGATACCTTGATTTGGATTTAAAATGAGCTCATCTTCTGTTATTTGGATGATACCTAACTGGGTTTTAGGATGCACTTTTCCTACAGGAAGTCCATATTTTTCTATCGCATTTGCGTGTTGAATCAGTGCTTTGCCACTAATCGAACTGATCGGTTCTGCCTCGGTACTGCCATACACAATGTCTAAGTTGGCTTGTGTAAAAGCACTTAATATTTGGCTCGCTTGTTCAGGGAAAACAGGCGCTCCGCCTGTTATGATTTTATGTAAACTAACTTCTTGTGCTTCTTGCTCTTTGGATAATTGCAGAATAAAGAAAGGCGAACAAACAACTGTTTTGACATGATGACTCTTCATTTCTTGGAGGATCAATGCCGTATCCATTTTATTGGGTTTTCTACCATTAAAACTGGCGATTACCGAAGTAGCACCTAAACCTAAGTTGCATAACAACACAATGGGTAAAGTGACCATACACACATCACCACTTTGAAGGGCTAATTTTTTTTCTAAAATGGTATACTGTTCTAATAAAAAACCATGAGTCCGATCAGCCGCCTTAGGGATACCTGTGCTGCCCGTTGTAAAGGTTATAAGCGCACTTTGATCCGGGGAAGTCTTTTTAATGCTTCCCTCTAATCCCAGTGAAATAGATGGAGATATCCTAATTTTTATGTTGCGCAATGGCTTAATAAAATAACTCATTCGACGGATCCATTTAGGAGCTATAAAGGCGTCAATAGCTACACGCTCACAACATTGTTTTAAGCGTTTAATACTGGCCCATTCATCCACAAAAACGGCTACTGCACCCTTAGCAAATAAGGCCAATACGTAAGCATATAATTCGATCGACATTGGAATAAAAATCAATACTTTATCACCTTCCCTAATACCTTCAGTATCTAAATAAGCAATAACTTGTTTGACACGTTTTGCTAAAGCAGAATAGCTTATTGATTCCTCTCGATGTACAATAGCCCTTGTTTCAGGATACTTTGCCGCGGCTTCAAAAAATATATGGACTATATTATTCCTCATGAACGGCTTCCACTAATCGTTTAATATTAGCTAAATTCTGTTTAAATATATGCTTAATATAAAATCCACTGAGTTTCATTTTTAAACGCTCAGTAAAACTTAATCGATGTCTATTAGTCAAAGTAAAGCTTAATCGACAACCTCCTTCATGCTCTGTATAAATTTGTTCGGTGAGCAATTCTGGCGCATTAAAACCTAAATGGGTATAATTGTAACAAGCTAGTTTTCTATATGTACCATCTTTCACGTCTAAAATCTCTTCATCCCAAAAAAAATCCTTGGCTTGATTACCCGTAAAGCACCTTCGCTCAGAGCCCACATTACCATCTTCAACAAGCTCGGGATTGAGCGGCTTTATATGAGAAACGTAGATAGACCAATCGGTAGCATTATCAGAATTTCCAAGATAGCTAAATACGCCAGCACAATTCTTGTTAATCATTACTTCTTGTTGAGTAAATAGATCAACACCCTTTGACTCAAAGGGACTAAAAAGCCAACAAACACCTAAGGTTAATAGGGTAGGAGCTGCCACGTATTGGAAGGATTTTATAAGAAATCGATTCATACAATTGCTTTTTTGAGAAAGTATAATCCATATTTTCTATAGGTCATTAAACTGAATTTTCTTGATAAAAATCGAGAAACATTGCCATCAAACATCAAAGCATGGATAATGCTATGGATCCCTTTTTGCTTAGCGATTCTGACAATTTCAAAACATAAAAAAGATGCGATGCCTTTGATTTCTAGATTCCGATCTCTTGCCACGGTTTTTACGATCAACTGATTTTTATCGGGTGATAGAAGATCTCGGACAGCAAATAAGTAAGCAATGATTTCCCCACCTTTCATCGCTACTAAGAAAAAGTCCTCTTCAATAATATCTTTTAATGGGTCCATTTTAGTCATAAATTCGTCCAGGCTGATAGGACTATAAAAAACATTTTCTTTAAAAGAGTCTAAACTGAGTTGGCCGATGGCGGCTAGTGTTTCACTCCATCGGCTTTTGTCCAAACGACGGATGCTGATGCCGAGAGCTGCCATGTGCTCATCCAGCGGATTAGGGCCTTCATATTTATTTTGTACATCTTGATCGATAGCCGAAAAATATTCCCAAGCTATGCTAAAACCCATGGATTTAAAATGGCTAGGATAATGGCTTTCATGCTGGGGCTCCAAGAAAAAAGCAGGCGCTTTTCCTTCAGTCACCCATCGGTAAGTATTCCAGGTGGACCCATTCATAGGACCCACAAATCCTTCAAAGGATTTTTCTTTATAATACTGCTGTATATAGGCTATTAATGTCTTAGCCACTAGCACATCATTGGCACATAAAAAATAGCCAATACAGAGATAGTTTTTATCATTTTCTTTATGGTAAGGATTATCATAAACTACAGCACGAGCTAATAGCCGACCATCTTCAGTTTCCACTAAAAACCCCATGTCATAATACAAAGGCTCGATGGCTGAATCCACAGGAAGACGACTCTTAAACCCCGGCATGTTAGCTAATCTTTCCATGCACTTAGAAGTATAGTTTATTTCTAGTACGACCATATTAACTTAGACTTAAACATAAGATGATTAATACACTCATCGGCACTGTAAAATTATCCCAGCCAGTGACCGATATAGATTCCATGCCAGTGCTAACAAAACTTACTATTAAAGCCAATACGACTAAAGCTAAATGACTATTTATAGGAAACCAATAGAATCCACAAGCGCAAATGATAAGTGCGCAGACTAAAAAAGCAAGACTACCTATGATCGTTTTTGTATTTCCGAAGACGGTATACTTTCCTATCCTAAAACGCTTACCCACTATGCTGGCCATTGGATCGCAAATGCTTAATATCATCAAGGGTAGAAAGTATAACAAATAGCTATTATATCGGTCAGAAAAATAGTAACAAGCCACAACCGTCAGTGGGAAAAATAAACTTCCATAAGTCTTACGTTTCACCGCCATGATAGATGGCAGTATTTTCCATTTCTTTATGATGATTAACAGCACAAAAAACAGACCGCATAAAGCGACTACTTCTGATAAATCAGCTAAGTAGAAAGGAAATGTCAATGCAATTAAACCAGTACAAACGTGCACAAATTTGCGCGTTAGTTCTACATGAACTTTAAACTTCACAAAAGCTATTTCTGAAACGGCAAAGAGACAGAAATATAAGAGACTGTATATAAGAAGTATTTTGATATTCATTTATCTCATTTGATCGATCCAAAAACTTTGATAGAAGAAGCCATGATCTGCATCCTTTAAGGTTTCGCAACGATCATCTTTGCTTAGTTGATTAGGTAAAACATCAGACATTAATCGATGGACCATCAGATTCCAATAAGCAAAACGAGCACCTTTATTAGCTGTAGTTAATAACTGCAGACTCACTTCCTTGAAGGTTTTAGGATCCATGTACTCAAAAATATTAGATAGATTAAATCGGTCAAAATGGCCGTACAAGGCTTTAGCATCTTGGGCATATCCTTCGACTATGTGTAAGGCATCGATGTTGTTTTTAATTTTTTGAAAATTCTCTGGCTGTAAGTAATGTGGTCTTAAATCACCAAAGCTGCCGGTAAGACAATACCTCAAAATTGGATTAGTTTGGGCAGCTTGGCTGGATAAATGAGCCCCAGCTCTATCCATGATAGTTTGTCCGACATTGGTGTCCACTTCTTTAAGAAAGGCTGGATCTCTACCTAATAAACCCATCAATGATTTACTAAAAAAGATCTTGAACAAAAACCGCCAACGCGCCGAATACCACAATTCCTCATAAAATGACTGCTGCGCTTTTGCTGATTTGGTTTCGAATAATGCCTCCACGCGCTTTTTACTATGTATCCATGGTAAAACCTTTGTTGCAAAACTCCGTAGATAACGCTCAAATTTGCCATCATGCAACAATGGAGTTGTGGACTGGTTAAATCGATGATCCCAGTATTGCTTGCCATCAGATGACAAATAAGTAGCTATCGAAGCATAGATTTTTTTGGGAGAAGGATAAGCTACAAATCCAAACAAGGCTTCATATTCTTCGAGTGTGAGATATTTAACGGCCACTTTTTTTAACTCGCTTAAATACAATTGTGCTTTATTTACGTCGATGGCTACAACCAGTTCTGGACCTTCTGCTAATAAGAATAAGCTGTTGTCCCCAGCTGAAGCAATGGATAATACTCGATGACCTACTTCTACCTCTAAACCTTGCGTTAATAAATAGGCGTCCTCCCATACATTTGCATAGCGAATAAAATCATGACTGACTGTGTCCAAATGTTTTTTTTCACTCATGATACTAAGCTTATTTGTCCGGTGCCACCATCCATTCTAACAATGTCTCCTGTTTTTAATGTATGAGTAATATGGCTAATCGATACAATGCATGGTATCCCTAATTCTCGAGCAACAATCGCCGAGTGACTCAGCAAAGAACCCCGTTCCACAAGTATGCCCGATGCCGTAGGGAATAATGAAACCCAGCCGGGATCTGTCGAACTAGTTACCATAATTCTTCCACCTAAATCATCAATCTCATCTGGGGAGTGGATGACTACAACTTCTTGCTCCACTATACCAGGGCAACAGGCAATACCGGACAAATCACCTGGTTCAATGGTAATTCCCTCATTGACTTTATTGGCTAATACTTCTTCGATGTTTCCATAAGTAGTGATCCTTTCGGGTAGAGTCTCCGAAGCGTAAATAGTATACTCTTCTTTTCTTTGACTAGCCATGTACTGTAAGTTAGGATTACCATGATCGATGTAATGGAAAATTTCTTCTTTGGTTAGATAAAAGATATCTCTATCATCACTTAAGGCTCCATCGTGCACGAGTTGCTTGCCTAAAGCTGAGAAAATTTCTCTTACAATGCCAAATCCTCTTGTTCGTTCAAAGCGCAAGTTTTCTCTATTACTGACCAGATCCCGTGCTTGACGCATAAAGAATTTTACTTTTTTCTTTGTCCACCAGGAGCCTTTTAGTAGGCGGTCCAATGTCGCTTCAGCTTCAGAACGCAAATTATATTCATCACCTCTTTCTAAGGCTTTGAAAGCACTCGGATGTTGTATGTATGACTGTAAAATGCCGATAAACTTCGCTGGATCCTGGTTGTAAGATATGGTTTCTAATTTCAGTTCGGCTAAACACCGTTCGCCGAATTTATATAAATAGGCCTTTATTTTTTCAAAAATAATCGGGTGTATACCTGACTTGAGTTGATCCCAAACCATCGAAGCATTTTGAGCGAAAAAGACACGCAAATCTGAATCTTCGTATATGATCTTTGCAATGCTCAAGCTTTGTCTCATAGGTTCTATAGAAACGATATCTTGGCTACCTATGAGCAATTGATTGCAAAGTTGGTCCGATTGGTCAGGGGCTATTTTTTCTATTTGTTTTTTAAAAACGCCAAAGAAAATCATGGCAAAGAAATCATTAACTAATGGAGCTTTCCATTCTTTAGTTAATAGATGTTCAAAATCAAAATATAGCTGTTTTAGTTCTTTTTTGGATTTAGTGTCAAAATCCATGGCCTTGTGTTTAGCAATGGTTTTTTCAAGTAATTGTAAGAATTGTATACGTTGTTTTTTAAGTCCGAAATATGACTTGATCATACGCCAAACGCTCACTAAAAGACGATACCTTGCTTTTCCTTTGCTCGATATATATCGGTCTTCTAGCGTAAAACTTTCTTTGACACCCATCATTGTTTCCATAAAGGAAGCATTGATCGTATATCCGGGCAACATAGCTAGTGCTTGATACCAACTTTTTAAGTTGTAATACACTCTCCCCCGTAAATGACCCAACATTTGTTCGTAAACATGGATATTGTTTTTCATGAGTACTGGATCGACTCCCATTAGGTCAGCAAATTGTATATACACCTTTTCGTACATTTCTAGGATAAAAGAGAAGGTGAGAGGCGAACTAACGCCAGGGTAAGATTCTATAATGTTACTATTATCCCAGACTATTTTTTTATGTAGGTCAATGTTGAGTTTCGTGATTGGTCTTGCTTGGAGAATAAATAATTCTTCCTTGCTGAATGCAAATTCAATGTCTTGTGGTGTCCCGTAGCATTTTTGTATCGCTTCGACTTGCTTTGATAAAGCTTTAATTTGAGCATCGGTCATGCATGCTACATCCTGATTTTCTTTGGGAACCTTAGCTTTAAAGATTCCACCGTTTATTGGATCTTCAGCAAATTGATGTTTTTTAGAGCTTATTTCTTTTTTTATGCCTTGTGTTGTAACATAGAAATTATCGGCATCTAATTCGCCAGAAACAAGGCCTTCGCCTAAACCCCAAACAGCTGAAATTAATTGTTCTTCAGGATCCTTAGTCACAGGATTAGCGGAGAAAGCCACACCAGAAACATCAGCATCGATCATTGATTGGATGATGATGGCAAAGGAAGCTTCCTCTTGAAGATCATTCATCCTACGATATTTCCTTACCTGCTCTGAATAAGCTGAAGCCCATACTTTCTTGATGGCCGTTTCTAGCTGATTTTGACGCACAAATAATTCAGTGCGAAATTGGCCCGCAAAAGAATTTTCACTACCGTCTTCATCTGCACCCGAAGATCTAACGGCAAAGTATTTTGGGATCTTTTTAAATGATTTTAAAAACGATGGTACTTCTGTAGGATGGAAGGCGATTTTTAAGATGTCTTGTTCTGTTAGCTTAGTTTTATGCTCTAATTTTGTGTTTAAATATTCAGCAGGAATGACTACAAAATCAGGCACATTAAAACCATGATGGCTAAGAATCTGTAGATTTTTAGCTTTGCCACCTAATATGTTATTGGGTGTATTCATCTATAAAAAGTATTGGATTAAGCCTGGTAAACCTCCGATGGTTGCATACATAAGCAAGGTCCATATACCCGCCATAATTTCGATATGCTTAGCTTTTTTAGATTGCATATCATTGAGAAAACGCAAGGCTACGAAAGCTGATAGGCTAAACATCACTCCTAATAATATATAGGAAATGGAAGGAAGGGATGCAAAATAGATGGCATAAGCGGCTATTCCGAAAGTTGTACTTAATAAGGCAAGCCACAGATAGGTACTTTTAGTAGCCCCTAAAAGACTAGAATACGTTTGTACTCCTTCTGATTCATCCTCTGGTATCCGTATTTTTCGGCCTACTTCCAGTACTAGACCATTGAAAAAAGAAACTAAGAAAAACAGGATTAGACCTAGATGCATGGATTCTCCTTCAAGCTTCCAATCTAAGCCACTGATGTATAAATCTACAAAAGGAATAATGAGCATGTGAGAAGCTGCGTACAGGATTAAACGGTCTCGCATAAAGGCTTTAGCAAAAAACTCTTTGGTCATTAAAAATAACCATATGATTACACCTAGATAGAGACCTAGCATAGTGGTTTGATAATAAGCTATTAGAGCAAACTGAATAATAAACACGAATATGCCTAAGACTTTAAGCTCGCTGAGTGTTACCAATCCTCGTGGTACCGGTAAATGGCTCCTGTATTTAGCATCATCCTCTTGATCTTTAAATTCGTCTAATATCCTAAGCAGCAGAAAAAGGCTAAAACTCGTAAAACAACCAATCAAGAAATGTTTCCAAGCAATAAAGCCTTCTGCACCTCTGCAAATCCTAGAATACGAAATGGCCGAAAAAGTAAAAATAAAAATCAATGGCCCATGTCCGAAAATCGGAAATCGCTCCTTTTGGTATATCCAAAAACGTTTAACTAATGACTGTTGATGTTCCATTATTTACGACCTAACTTTTCGTGAGCAGATACAAAATGATCACAAGAAATGGCTGCTGCAATGGACAATTCGCCAGCTAGAGCGATGGCGCAAGCTATTTCTGCAAATTTCTTGGCTTTGCCAGCTCCAGCACAATCCATAATTTGGAGACATTCTTTTTGAGTCGGTAGAGCCGTTCCACCTCCAACTGTACCTACGATTAAGTTTGGTAATGTAAGTGAAGCATACAATCCACCTTTATGCGTCGATTCTAATCGAGAGACGCCTATACTTGCTTCAGAGATGCAAGCTACATCTTGCCCACAAGCGATGAAGAGAGCAGTTAGTCCATTAGCAATATGACCTTGAGCACCAATACTGCCTAATTGGACTTGAGAAACGGTAGATGTTTTCCAATAGTCCTCGATTTTGTAGGCATCAGCTTTTAGTACGTTTTGTACGATTTCTTTGCTGAGTTCTACTTCACACACCACTTTTTTACCACGTACATGCTGGAAAGATTTATAGTTGGCTTTTTTGTCTCCAGAAAAATTGCTTTCGATGTACCATTGGGTAGGTTTTACTGGAGCGTTGTTTAGTACGTACTGGCAAATATCATAACTGCAAAAAGTGACCATATTTTGACCGGCAGCATCACCGGTATAAAATTCCAATACTACATTCAAATTGCTGCCTTCTATGAAGCTCATCATCTGCTTGAATTTAGCATGATTGCTGCGCTCTTGAGTGATAGCATGGAATATATGGGTTTGTTGTTTAAGCCATTTTTCAAAGGTTTGAAGTTCATGCAGATTATTAAATTTAAAAATGGGACTTCGTTGGACTCCTTCATCAATGCAAAAAGTGCTGATACCGCCAGCCATAGAAGCCGCTTTGCAACCTCGATTATAACTGGCAACTAGCGCACCTTCTGTTGTAGCTAAGGGGATGTAAAATTCACCTTCAGCGAATTGTCCATTTACCTTTAATGGCCCAGCAATTCCGATGGGTATTTGTGCAAATCCTATGAAATTTTCTATGTTTCCTTTGACCACATTAGCTGTAATTTTTGCTTGTTGGCCGGAAAGATGAACTAGATTTTGTTGGGTTTTATTTTGTAAGAATTGTATGCGTCCTTCTTTGCCTGCATCGGTATATTGGTCTTGAGTTGGGAGTTGATTTTTGTCTGAAAGTTTATCCATTGGATTATTCGATTGATGTATTGTTTGTGCTTGAGCCTGATGCATAAAAATATCTTTTTAGTTTGACAATCTATTACAAAGCTAGGCGAGCTGATTACTAAATTTGTCAATTAGTTGTGAATTGTAAACGAATAAGTTTACAATTGGTAAAAAAAATGAAATTCTCATGTTAAAACACCTAGTTTTTTAATCAAACACATGACCTTTACGTTATTAGCCTATGCTTTATCATAAAACATATCTACATGCCACTTCCAAAGAATGGGTAACCTTTATCCATGGAGCAGGAGGTAGTTCGTCTATATGGTTTAAACAATTAAGAGCTTTTCAAGAATCCTTTAATGTTTTGTTGATCGATCTTAGAGGGCATGGAAACAGCAAAGCACCTACTTTAAAGAAGCTCACTAAGTATACTTTCCGTTCGGTGACTAAAGATGTAGAAGAGGTACTTGATTATTTAAAGATATCATCTTCGCATTTTGTGGGTATAAGTTTAGGAACCATCATTATTAGAGAACTGGCTGAAATGAGACCGAAGTTGTTTTCGTCGATGATTATGGCAGGTGCTATTTTAAAGATTAATATTCGTTCGCAAATTTTGATGAAGACGGGTTTTATTTTGAGGTCTGTGGTCCCCTATATTTTATTATATCAGATTTTAGCCTTTATCATCATGCCTCGAAAAAACCATAAAGAGTCTCGAAACCTATTTAAACGGGAGGCTAAAAAATTGTATCAAAAAGAATTTATTCGGTGGTTTGGATTGACAACCACTGTTAACCCTTTGCTTCGTTTTATGCGTTCTAAAGACCCACAAATACCTACTTTGTATGTGATGGGCGAACAAGATTACATGTTTTTGCCGCCGGTTAAGATGACAGTAGATCGGCATAAATCGGCATCTTTAGAAGTCATAGAAGACTGCGGTCATGTGGTCAATGTAGAGCAACCTGCAGCGTTTAATCAGTTGGTTATTCAATGGGTGCATCGAAATAGTCAAAAAGAGTGTTCAGTTATGCACTCAATATTCTAAGTCAATAACTATTAAGACATAACATACCTATTTATTTAATGATCACTAACTTTTGAATTAAGAATTTTTGCGAAACAATTTCTTCTATGACTAGCGAATAGATTCCATTTTCTAAGTCATTAACTTGAATAGATGATCCACATTTTCCAGACTTTTCAAGACTGCCAGTCGCATTATAGATTGCAAAAGTAAAAGTACCGTTTGCTGGCATGAAGAAGTTTACAATCGAAGAGGCAGGGTTTGGGTAAACTCCAAAACGATAAAATGAGTTGTCTATGTCTGATAATATCCAATCTTCACCATCGCAATCTTCATCGATTCCGTTTTCTGCCAACTCAGCTGCACCAGGATAAACATTTGCATTCTCGTCATCACAATCTTCATCAATTCCAAATCCGTCCTGGTCTAAATCATCATCTAAAGTTGCTTCATTACAATCATCATCTATAGCATTGTACGGTATTTCATTTGCGCCATTATTTATCTCTGGATTCTGATCATCACAGTCATCAACTAGGTCGAATCCATCTTGATCTAAGTCATCATCAAGCGTAATTTCATTACAATCATCATCCACTCCATTGTAGGGAATTTCTTCTTGATTCGGATGTATGTCTGGATTTTGGTCATCGCAATCTTCAGGGGTATAAAAGCCATCTAAATCAGCATCAAAATGAATATTGTCATAAATAGATGTTTCTGCTAGATTAGTTAGGATAGGCCAATTAAAATCAAAATAAATATTTGCCTCATTGGTTAAAACATCAGCAAATGTTAAGTTTTCTTTTTTTGGTTTTAAAGAGAACACAACAAAACCATCATTTATACTATCCACTTCTGACAAGAATATATCTTGAAAGATAAAATCTATGCGGTTTTCCTTTTTAATTTCGACTTCCATTTCATGACTTGCATCGATGATTTGTAGTGAGTTTATATCGAAGATATCTGACTGGATGGTATCACTCAACACCACATTTTGCGCGTAAGAGCTGCCTAGATTTTCAAACCTAATGGTATAAATAAAATCTTTACTTAGTTTATCAATAAAAATAGAATCTCCAACCAAAGCTGTTTTATCATTTGGGTCATAGCTATTTACCACTTCTTGATGTAAATAATCACTATTATTCTCTTGATTGCCATCATCACCAGTAATGATATTAGCATTAAATGTAAATATATCTCCACCATTAACAGGCGGTGTTTCCATTGGATTATTCGACTGAAAAATGATGCTAATGATTTGATTTTCAAACGGGTTCAGTTGTATTTCTGGAAAGGTTAACATTCCGTCCATATGCTCCATTGGATCTATTGAGGAACTATTAAATGTTAGTGAATCCTGAGGATAAGAAAACTGAAAATTACCACTCATTGGCAAATTACCTACATTTTTAATCACTGCGTCATAAGAACAGACAAATCCTGGTCTGCAATCATTAATAGGAATCAAATGTATTTCAAGATCTTTTATCTCGCCGTTGTTAGATAAACAATATTGACTATAAATGGTATCAATGTTACCGTCCTCAAATATAATTTGTTGATTATTAGGAGTGTAAATAAATAATTCAGTTGGAGAAGATGGGCTAATTTGCAAAGTATCTATATCAGTTATTAAAGTAGCTTTCCCATGGAGATTCGAAAAGATTGAACCAATAACAGAGCTGCCATTAGAAACTTCAACTCTTCCATATTCTATAGGTGACGAGCCAGATTCACAATTATTTTCCAACGCATCATAGCGTATGTCCGCTAATAAAACATTATTTTGATAAACAGAATCAAAATTGCAAAAAGCATTGACTTCACATTCATTACAATAAACTTTGTAATGTCCAATGCGATCTTCTTTTGTGCATATGTATTGGATACTCGAATTTTCCGCAAGAAATAAAACGGGTTCTGCATTGTTTTTGATCAGCAAATTTCGTGGATAGTCATCTGTTTCACTAGCAAATCTTATAATTTCTAATTTCTCACAATAGCTTAGATCAATTGTTTCAATATTATTGCCACCACTTGTTATACTTTTCAAATTAATATTATTAGATAAATCCAATGAGGTGAGGTCTTGTTGATTATAATAGTGGAGTTCACTCAGGGCTACTTGATTAGTAAGATCAAGGCTTGTTAGATTGTTTAGATTGATATTAAGTGTTTCTAATACTCTATTTTCAGAAAGATCTATTGAGTCAAGTTCACAGAGAATACATTCAAAATAGACTAGGTCTTTCACCATTGTTAGATTCAAGGAACCCAGTTGATTGTGATTTAATTGAAGGGTTTGTAAATTTATCATTTGGCTCAAATCCAAAGAATCCAGTTCATTTGTATTTAAATTTAAGTGTAACAAACTATCCAGATTCTCGACGTTGATTTCAAAGTTTGATACTCGATTATCTGATAAATCTAAGTTTTGTAAACTCGGTAGATTATTGGATTCGTCGAGGATAAATTCAGAAAGTTTATTTTCTGATAAATCCAATATTTTTAGTTTTGGTAGGTTTACTGTTCTAAATTCAGTTAGATTATTATCATGTAAGTAAAGATTAGTCAGACTGGGTAAATTAATAAGTGTTATTTCTCTTAATTCACTCTTTTCTAGTATTAGGTTTTCAAGTTTCGGAGCTTTTTCAATGGTAATTTCTTGTGGTACATATAGATCTAGCGTCATGTTTACTAATTCAGGTAATGTATCCAGAATAGTAAATTCTTTAATATCGGCGCTGATCTCCAAGTTAACGAGATGGTCTAACCTAGGTAATATGAAATGGTCTATATCTCCGAAACTATGATCGATAAATTCAACATCTATAAGTTTTGGTGTCAATGCGAAATCCCATAATATGGAACTACTTGAGTCTCCGAAAGCTTGATCTGATAGATTGGCGATTTCCAAATTTGGAAACCCTGTAATATCAAGTGTGCCATCCAAACTACCTCTCAAATGATTTATAGCACTAATGCAAGGAAGCGAAACATCAATGTCTAGGTTCCCTAACTCTAAGAAGGTGATATTAGTGAATGAGCATAGATCATCAAGATGTTCAATTCCATCAAAGCCTTGCCAATCTAAGCTTAAACCAATAATTTGATCTGCTTCTTCATAGCTAATTTTACCATCGGAATTTAAATCAGCATAGGCGTAACTACTTTGATAAGGAGGATTAGTGACAACAATAGTTCGTTCTAGAAACATAAATTCCATTCCGGGATCACTAAACTCAATATACTGTGAATGAGCCTTTGAGAAGCACAAAAAACTTACAATAAAGAAAGTGAGAATTCTCATGGAGTTAGATTTATGATTGCTCAATTAAGATAAAGAATGTTTATCGATATACAAAGTCATTTACTTTTTATCATTGAATGAGAACTGTGAATTAGTTTTCTTTAGAATGATTTTTAAAGTAATCCTCTTAAAAATGGTCAGGTCTTTTTATATTGAGTTTACATGTCAAGAGTAGATACCTGTCATCATTGCAGAAAGCAAAGCTATTGCCATTTAGATAGCTCATCTTGCTGGTGTGTTAACTTACCTCCCTTGTTTGCTGCTCAAAGCAAAGATTAACGCTCATTACTTGGGGCTAATGGGTGTGCAAATCTCTATGATAAAACCATTTATATCTCTTACATAGCCAACTTGTTGTCCCCATGGTTTAGTAACCACCTTCTCAAGTAGTTTTGCTCCATTCTTAATGGCATTTTTCATCAGATTTTCCACTGCAGATGAGGTAAATGCAAGTTCAATTCCAAACGGTTTTTTATTCAAGGTACTTTCTGTAAATCCTTCGCTGAAGTTGGCCTTCCCAAGTTCAATACTTGCAAAAGCAATGCATGTGGGACCTGAAATGATTTCGCCATAATCGTTTTCTGGTGTGATAAATTTTTTCTCAAACCCAAAGGCGTTTTCGTAAAATTTGATGGTTTTAACTACATCTTTTACATATAGTATGGTGTAAGCATATTGGATTTTCATTGCTTTAGATTTAGTTTTTCTTGCTAATTAAATATAGGTTAAATAGTAATCAAAGAGGCCTTTCTTGCATTTTACATTTATTATTTTAGATACTTAAGCCATTAACATAGAATCCATTATTTAATCCTTAACCATAGAACAGATGATACGACTGATCTTGACTTTAGTATTAATGTTTAGTCTTAACATGACTTGTTATTCACAAGAGCAATTGCCGGCCATAAATGACCTGTATACCTTGGTTTCCGAGTTTGAAGCATCCATCGAAACAAAAGATAGTAGCAGATTTAAAAAACTATTCTTTGACGATCAAGTAAAATTTGTGGGAATCATGTCCTCAGTAACCGAGATGTCCATCAAAAAAGATTTTCCAGCATTTGAAGGAGTAGCTGTCTCTACTTGCAGCCAGTTTATTGCAGATATTTGTACATCAGAAAAACCTAAAAAGGAGCATTTTTATAAGATTAATATTGAAACAGATAAATCCATAGCTTCGGTGAGTTTTGACTATAGTTTTATCTCAGGCAGTAAGATGATTCAGTGGGGCCATGAGCATTGGAATGTGGTCAAGATTGGGGACGAGTGGTTAATAACGGATGTCATTTATTCGATTCATTTTCCAGATGTAGAGGAATTTCCCCATGCCGAAGGAAAGTAATATTTTTGCTTAATGTCCTCCTCAAATCTATGTCCATCATGTGGCAATCCAAATAACTGCCAAAACAATTCATCTGCTTGCTGGTGTTTTAGCCTTCCTCCTTTGATAAGTCCAGCATTAAAGGAATGTTGTTCTTGTAAATCTTGCTTAATAAAAGCATTGAGAATAGTCGCAGATAATTATGTGGATGAAGTGAAATCAGGAGATAGAAAGAATGAAGCAAACAAGTATTATGTAGAAGGCCAGCAAGCGGTTGAAGGTTTAGATTATGATCTTGAAAATGGTATGCTAGTTTTCAGCTCTTGGTATCTCCTAAAGCGTGGTTTTTGTTGTGAGAATCAATGTCGTAATTGTCCATATTAAGATTTTCGTCGAAGAAATACTGAAATCAAACTTCCAATTCTTTCCTTTTTGTATTTTCAATATTCATTATGGAAGGAGCTAATTATTTTGTAGAACTGACGAGAGAATTTTTGTTCTTTTTCAGTGCTTTAGGTGCCTTTAACGGGTTTATTATTGCGGGTTATTTTTTATTTTTTGCCAAACCAAAGCATATTTCCAACGTATTTTTGGGAGGGTTTTTATTGGCTTTGAGTATACGTATCGGCAAATCGGTTTTCTTTTATTTTATTCCTGATTTGGCTTTATTTTATCTGCAGCTGGGTTTAACTGGATGTTTTTTCATTGGACCGTTTTTGTATTTCTATTTGAGATCTATGCATTTGCCTGAAGAGAGGCATTATGAGTCTTGGAAATATCACTTAATCGTACTTACTGTATTTGCTGGTGTGTTTGGATACTTATATCCTTTTGAGCATGAAGTAGAGCTATGGAGAAATTATGTTATCGAAGGGATTTATCTTTTATGGCTAGCCTATACCTTGCTAGCAGCGTATGAAATGCGAGCTACTTTCAGAAGGGTTTTTCTGGAGCGTGAAAAATGGAGAAGTGTCGATGTCTGGTTAGTAAGCATTTTTACAGGTAATGTTGCCATCTGGGCGGCTTACTATTTTGTGGGCTATACATCCTACATTTTGGGTGCGCTTCTGTTTACATTTATGCTCTATTTGCTATTGCTGCTTTTGTTTTTCTCAAAAAAGAAAAACAGTATTCTTTATCGTTCAAATCAGCGTTATAAAGACAAAAAAATCGATAAAAAAGTAGCCTCAGGATTGGAAGAAAATCTACATATGCTAATGAATGATGAACGACTTTTTGAAAATCCTAATTTAAAAATGGCTGATGTAGCCAAGGAGCTAAATGTGCAAGTTCATACCTTATCTCAACTTTTAAATGATAACCTCGGAAAATCATTTAATCAATATATAAATGAGCATCGAATTGCTTTTGCTAAAGAGTTGTTAAACACTTCAAAACATCTCACATTAGAGGCCATAGGATATGAATGTGGCTTTAATTCTAAGTCTACTTTCTATAGCACGTTTAAAAAAATGACTGGAATGACACCTTCTAAGTTTCAGGCTGCATCCCGATAAAAACCAGTCTTTCAGCCGATTTGCACCTACTAAAAAGTACGGATTTATAAATTCGGACTCCTAGATTATAAGAAAAAACAGTTTGTGGCTCTTGCTGATCTACATTTGATATCGAATCAAAAAATGTAAATCGTGAAAAATGTAATTATTCTTTGTGTTTGCTTTATGTGCATATGCCTAAGTACAACACTGACGAGTCAAGTTGTTAATAATGAAAACAACATTGAACTAAGAAAAAAAATTAATGAATTAAGCCAATCATGGCAAGAGGGTAAAATGCCTGGCATTAGTATCGGGGTAGTACAATCAGGACAAATCATGTATGCTGATGGTTTTGGATTGGCCGATCTTGAAAATGAACGAAGGATCAATGCTGATACTAGATTTCAAATGTCTTCTTTGAGTAAATATTTCATTGCTTATTTAGTCTATACATTGGAAGATATGAAGCAAATATCTTTTAGTGATCCTATCCAAAAATACCTTCCTGGATTAAAAGATTTTGGACAAAAGATTAGTATAGAACATTTACTGACTCAAAGTTCAGGTTTGTTAGACTACAGGTCGGTAGCCTTTTTGGATGGTTTTAGGATGAAGGACGAACTCAACATGCAAGATGCGATGCGAATGATTAATCAACAAAGTACACTCATGTTTAAACCGGGTACAAAAATAGAGTTATCAGATACTAATATTACTTTATTAGCCAGCATCATAGAATTTGTGACTGAAGGGAGCATTAATGATTTTGCTCAAGAACATTTGTTTAAACCGCTCGGGATGAGTCAATCACTATTTAGTTCAAATCCTAATCAGTGGATTGAGAATATAGCAAAACCATATCAGCTGGAAGGCGATGAATATGTATCCTATGTTCATAACCAATCATTGGTAGGACCCATGAATATGTACAGTACTGCTTTAGATATGGCTAGATGGTACGCTCATTGTGACTCCGTAGAAGGGGACGAAGCACGCATAATCAAGCATCTACATAGCACTTTCGAAATCTTAGGCGAACAAGCAGAAATACCGGGTTATGGGATGATGACCATGGGACAGCAGTTTGTTCATGCGGAAAGAGGTTTAGATAAGTTTTGGCAAATGGGAAGTACAGGAGCCTATGACAGCGCCATTTTTAGGTTTGAAGATCAAGGTTTGACTTGTTTTGTTATGGGAAATGGAGGCCAAGGTTATAATGGGTTTGTAGCCATGCAAATTGCAGAATGGATGCTTGAAGATGAATTTTTAGTGCCCAGTCAAATTGACTTTACAGATTCCAAGTATGTAAATGTGGATCCCAAGACATTGGAAAAACACGAAGGTCATTATCTAAGTGAAAACGGTTATTACCATAGAGAGATAAAATTAATCGATGATACCTTAAGATATATCAGATCAGCCACAAACCAAACCGCACTTATACCTTTAGACAATCACACTTTCCAAATGAAAGTTAATGGATCTGATGAATATTATATAGACTTTATCCAACAAGATAAAACCAAGTATTTTACATTTCAGGCAGGCGATGGCATGAAATCAAAATACCATTCTTTTACTCCCCAGATTTTAGATCAAGCGAGTAAAGAATCTTTGGTGGGCTTATATGTAAACCTAGATTATGCTATTGTTTATACTATTCAACTTGTGGATGGGCAGCTGGAAATAAGCCATAAAAAAGGAGATAGTTATGTTTTGTCACCTACAGAGAAAGACTGTTTTCTTAGCTCTTCTTTTTTCTTAAACCTGCTTAGTTTCTCACGCGATGAATTTCAAAATATTCAAGGATTTACCGTAAAAGGTGCAGGCATAGACCAATTGTATTTTCAAAAATTGGACATTAATCCTCATTCTAAAACTACAAAAAACATATAATGAAGAAGCGATCCATATTGTATACAATCATTGTTTTAATGAGCGCTAGTTTCAGTGGTGCAAGCCTTGGGGCTCAGACTGAAAAAACACAGATAATAGAAACCTTAAATGATTACATAATGGGCACATCTTATGCCGATGTAAATCAAATTAGTAATGCTTTCTATCCGGATGCAGAACTATTTTTAGATGGTAAAGATGGTGCTATCCGAGTAGTACCCATAAAGGAGTATGTGGGCTGGTTTAAGGATCATGAGCCAGGCAAATTTACGGGAAGAGTAGGAAATATTCTTTCTTTGGACTGGTTTGGGAACATTGCAACTGCTAAAGCTGAAATTCTAGTTCCTCAGCGAAATGCTCGCTATGTAGATATGTTTATTTTGAAGAAAAATCAGTTGGGTCAGTGGAAAATCATCAGCAAAACAGCGAATAGTGAAGAAAGTCCAAAACAAGGAAAGAGGGTAGTGATGATCGTTTCTAATGCACATCATTATGGTGACACTGATATTCCGACGGGCAACAGTTTTGCTGAAATTGTCACTGCCTATGATGTATTTGATCAAGCGGGATACTCGATAGATTTAGTAAGTCCGCAGGGAGGAGCGGTCCCTCTTGCTTATATAAACACGGCTGACCCTTTGGAGAAAAGATATGTATACGATGCGGATTTTATGTATGCATTGGCACACACCCATAAATCAGCAGAGCTTAGGTCTTCCGACTATGAGGCTATTTATTATGTAGGAGGAGGGAGTGTTATGTTTGAAACTCCAGAAGATGGAGCGGTGCAACGCTTAGCTATGGATATATATGAGAAAAACGAAGGTATAATCGCTGCTGTTTGTCATGGGACGGCAGGAATAGCGCACTTAAAGACTTCGGATGGTAAGTATTTAGTCGATGGAAAAACTATCAGTGGTTTTCCAGATTCTTTTGAGCGGCAAGATGCAGCCTATTTTAAAACCTTCCCTTTTTTAATTCAAGAAACGATCGAGTCGCGTGGAGGTAATTTTGAGTTTACCGAAGCAAATGAGTCATTTGTTGTAGTAGACGGTCGATTAATAACCGGACAGAACCACTTGTCTGGAGGTGAGATTGCAGAAGAAATAGTGAAGCAATTAGCTGGTGTAAAAGAGTAATTTACATCTATTCGATTCAGCTCACACGATCTTTTTACCGTGAAATATATGCGTGTTTATAAGATCTGTGTGAGTTTTTAAATTTTCACCCGTTATTTTTCCTGCGGCAATGATTTGGATATTCGCTTTCGTTAATCGGATCATTTCATTGATTGTTTGGTGCCCTTGGATGGCTGTTTTTGCTCCGCCGCTTGTCAATATATGTACTGGATGATTCAGTGCATTGAGCCGGCTGAGGTCTGCATAGATATCTATGCTTTCATCGATGGCTTTATGGATGGTTATTTCTAGTTCTCCGGCTTCGTTGATTAACTTTTGTATGTTGGCTATGTCTAATCGTTTATTTGTATCGAGTAAGCCAAAAACAATTCCGTGTACGCCCATTTTTCGAGCGAGATGAATTTCGGCGATCATTTGTTTAATTATGGTTTGATTAGCTAAGAAGGGCCCAGGCTCAGGCCTAACCATAATCTTTATCGGGATGTTTAATTGCTGCAGACATTTTTCGATGAGTTGGGGACTAGGACTTAGACCGTCCAGTTCTAAATGTGCGCAGAGTTCTATTTGATGAGCGCCATTGGCTTGCGCTTGTTTAGCTTGTTGGAGATTCTCTACACAGGCTTCTAGGATTATATTATTATGGGCTGATGACATCTGGCGAAGTAATTAAGCATATTTGATTTCTAATCTCGGTGTGCATCATAGGTTTGTGTTTTCCAATTGTACTTTTCCCTTCGTTTGCTTTCGTCATTTAGGGTTAAATAGTGAATGGCAAAGACCAAACGTATCTTAATATCTTTTAAATCAAATTGTTCCTTATTGATGATTAAATCCGCTTTCATACTGGGACTAATATGTCCCACGGCATGAAATCTGTCGTAGTATTTTTCTTTAATAATAGGTATGCTATCGGCTGCCAGTTTTAGAAATGACTTATATTTTCCTTCATAATTTAGGTGAATTACCCGCAGGGTGTCACCTTTCCATTTTTTCTTATATCCTGCGCCGAGCGTCCAGATTTGATTAAATGTTTGAGTATCGATGGTTTCGTACATCGCTAATTGTTCTTCTATGGGAATGGTTAAGTTGGATTTTCCTTTTCTCATTTGGCCATAAAGCTCATCGATATAGCTATGGTATTTTGCCGTGATTTGTGGGTCATCATCCTTAGATTGTACGCCTATGGCCTCTTCGAAGAAAGTGAGAATGGTATGTAAATTTTCAATTTCCTGCGCGCTAAAAATTTGAGTAATTAGTGACTCGTTGGCCAGGAGATTTGGTGGTTCACTGGTACAAGCTTTTAGTGAAAGTAAAAGACCTAGGAAGATGAAAATCTTCACATTTAATGTAATATGATGATATACCATGGTAAAGCTTGTAATATTTGCGTCCTTAAAAATAAGATTTCAAATAGAATCCAAAAACTCTATGTAGACTCACAAGCTAGAAGTCTTTTATAATATATTCTGAGGACGGATTAGATTCAAGCTTTATTTCTCTGGTATTTTATAGGTCAATCCTATTTGCCCTCCAAACAAGTGGTGGTAGTTGTTAACTGAATAATTATTCTTAAAGAAATCTTGGAAATTGTATCTAAATACCGGATGTAAACTCAAAGATAAAGGTCCTTTAATTGATAGTTCGCACTCTATACCAGCCAATAACTGAATACCTAAAGCATTGTTTAAATAAGGCGATCTATTGTCATTGTCGACCCACCTTATAATCCCATCTTCAGTAAGTGTTTTGCCTGTGTAATTTTTATGTAAATTAACAATAACTCCAGCGGATGGACCTATCCTAAAACGATTTCCAAGCCTACTTAAATAACAGAATTTTAAAGGTAACAGTAGACTTTGAGAAGTGACACTACTTAATTCATGGATCATGAAACTGGTAGAACCATAGGATTCTGCTTCAAAATATACTGGCGGATTATTTCCTTCAAGGAGCACATAAGCTTGAGGATTTGTTTGCAATACTCTTTGGCCTTCTGAGAAATAAGTGTTCTCATGTTGGATTTCTAAATGTTGCCACTCTAAACCTATGGAAAATTTTATATTTCCTCTTCTATATCCATAGGCAATAGAAGTGTTAAAACTACTTAAAGGCTTGAATAGTGCTTCAAAGGATTGGAATTCGGGCGCTGCCGTATTATTGATTTCTACTTTATTGAGTACGGAATTGACTCCACTTGCAAGTGTAAGGCTGTGAACTGCTTTTTTGTTTTTTATCATCGCAAGCTTCTCATTCGGTATTTGCTGCATAATAGTGCTTGGTTTTGTAAGCATAGGGATCAAGCTAAGCATTGGCAGAGCCGACATTGACTCAATGTATGCTGCTTTAGATATTTCTAAATCATTTTGGGTCTTATCGAAAGATTCTTTTGTTATACCACTCTTCTTTTGGTTTACCATGGGCGCATAGGCAATTGCCTTTTGTTTTGCTGAAAAACCAACTGCTGTTTCTGAAAGTGTAGCACTGGATTTTCTTTGTACGCTTTTTTGTTTTTCCTGCGCTGGTTGTGAATCATTATAGGTAGGCGAACTAGTATTTTTTAAATTACTTGCTTTCGAATGTTTCTCGTTCTTTGATTGCTTTTGATTCGCTAATGATTTATTTCTAATGCTTGTGTTTTTTTCTAAAGTATTGGTTAGATTTTGTGCAATGCTTGTCTCAGCAACTTCTGTTTTAGCAGCTTCTTTTTGAAGCATACGATCATTGCTCTTGTAAACTACTCCGCTAATTATCGTGATCACAAACAGGCCAAGAGCAAGAAATATCCACCATATTCTACGCTTATTTTTAGACTTTTTTTGCTCTGCTATTCTTTGCCACAGCTCAGCTTCCCTAGGTATTTCTACTGGTAAATGTTTGAAAGCATTTTTGTAAAGATCGTCTATGTTATGTTTGTTATGATGCGACATAGTTCAATTTTGATATATTTTTATTCAAGAATTTTCTAGCTCTTGCAAGCAAGGTCCTAGAATAAACTTCTTTAATTTCTAACAACTGGCTAATTTCTTTATGAGCATATCCTTCGATTGCATATAAATTGAATACCACTCTTTGTTGATCAGGTAACTGGCTTAGTATTCTATATAGATCTTGGACATGCAGGTCATGATTATTAAACACAGTATTGGAGAATCTAACCCCTGATTCAATTTGATATTTGCGCTTATTTTTATGTATCAATTTCAGCGATTCATTAATACATATTTGCTTCATCCATTGAAAGGTAGCCGCTTCACTTTTGTATATAAATTGCTTAAGTGAATCAAAAATCTTAATGTATGATTCTTGTAGCACATCCATAGCTAAATGCTCATCCATCGTGTATCTAACTGCAATGGAGAATAAGTAGGAATTAGTTAGATGGTAGATGCTTTTATCTGCACCTACCATCTTATTTTTAAACTTATTTATTTCTATTCCTAAAGACAAAGCCTAGTTGTTGATGTGAAAGGATCCGTAAATAGGCACATCATTACCATCAATAATTATTGTACCATTAAAACTGCCTTTAGCTTCATTACTAAAATCTGAACCAGGTGAAATTTCAAGTAAAGTTTCTACATCTTCGGCAGGAACTAAAAAGTCACCATCTATACCGGAGTACATAAATACTGTATTCGAGGGATCGACGGTAATACCTGGTGTAGGTGTTCCTTCTTGTGCTGAAGAGGGCCATGTAATTCGAATTATTTCCAAAAAGTTGGGTTCTTGTATAATAGAGTTAAAAACAATAGCAGTGTCAAGAGGGTTATTTTCACTCCAAAAGGATTGTAGGCTTAGATCACCAGTTCTTAAAACATCGATGTGTCCTTCTATAACAAAATGGAGATAGTTTTCAAGATCGCTACAAACAAAGAGATCATTAAATTCGAAAACTCCGTCGATATTACTCACTGATATCCAATCAGATCCCATGATTGTCGAATTGTCTAGCACCTGGAAAAGCACTTCAAATTCCTCACAAGTTGTCACTAGAAAATCGAAAGTACCATCTTCGTTCAATGGGTGTATTTGTAAAAAGTCATTATATATAACCTGTATAAAGCCATCGGTTACAGCCTCAGAATCACAATTGATAGCATTCCCTGTGATAGCTTGTAAATCTAATACAGTGGAACTCATGACCTCAATGTCTCCCAAATCAATCGTTTCCATGTCGAAAGGTCCTATTTCTTCCGAATAAATAGTTTCTCCACAATAGTCCATGAGTTTTAAAGTAAAGCTTTCTCCTTGAGGCGCATTTAGAAATTCAAACGAACCATCATCACACAACCAGCCGCCTACACTAGCACCGCTCGATAAGCAGAGGGAGACTTGAAAATAAGATGGAGGTAAAGGTCTTCCATAGTTATCAATGACAAATTGCCCAGATATATCAACAGGGTCATCTTTTGTATCCACATTCCATGTACTAAAGTGACCAACATCGGCTACATAAATATTGTCAACTAGTGTAGCTTCTCCTTCTTCTACCCAATACCCATGCTCTTCGTCAAAGGACCAAAGTGGAATAGTAGACGGAGCATTATTTATCATAGATGATGGAACAGGAAACCTTAGGTTTGCAAAACTTCCATCTTTTAGATTTAATTCATCACCACCAGCATCATTTAACTCCACCTGTAGCATTCCAAATGAAGTTAAAGCCGAAACATTCCCTTCAGTATTAACTCCACTCAAATCTCCCACCATTCTTTGGGCTAAATCGGCAGCGGAAGGATCTATCCAAGTCATAGATACATTATATTCTCCAGCAACCACTTGACCATTTCCATCGACTACACTATTTGCAGGTAGCGTTATTTTAGCACCACTTGGGTGGTCTAGCGCTGCTCCAGCTGAGTTAGTTACTGCAGATAAGATTGTTTTGTCTACCATCTTAATTTGGGTATAACTATAGCGATCTTTAAATACAGACATCCTCCTAAATGCATCAAATTTACCTTCTTTGACTACCGTTAAATAGGCGGAATTACCAAAATGACTCACATCGCTAAATAGAAAATTTCCATACTCATCAGTTTGAGTAGTTAAGGCCATGGTAGCACTTTTTAAATGGACTTCAGCATTTTGTAAAGGACCTTGATCATCTAGCACTACTCCATGAACATTCGTAACAATAACTTCCCCAGACTCTGGAAATTGAGTGTTTGGGCCAGTAACTTCTACTATGTCTTTGGCACATGAGCAGATGAATAAGCATGAAATAATGATTAATGAAAAGTAACTAAGTTTGAAATTCTTCATGATTTGTATTTTTAATTTTCTTATTAAATACATCTCATATGTAAAACGTGTCAACAGTTTATTTTTTTTTTGACATTCTCTAGAGACAAGCTTATCCAAAGGGATTATTATCCCAAAAAGTTAATTAATATTTTAGCAATCAATGCCTTCAGAGGTGTTTAAGACGCTTAGTCGTACCCATAGCTCAGAAATCAAAATTCTGATATAACCGAATGTCTATTAATGGGCGATTGATATTTTGTCTAAATGTATACCAGATCTAGACCTAATTATTAAATAGTAAATACCAGATGGCCAAGTTTTGGTATCTATTTTAATCAATGCTGATGATTCATTCTCAAGATATATTGGCTCAATTTTTTGTCCGACAGAAGAAAATATAGAGATAGAGTAATTTTCAGGTATAGTTGAACTGAATCCAGCGATGAGAAAATAATTATGGGCTGGATTAGGATATATTTTGATTTGGTCCAATGTCGCTTTATCCACTAAACTCAATAAATCTTCACCATCACAATCTTCGTCAATACCGTTATTTACAATCTCGATGGCATCCGGATTAATAGCAGGATCAGTATCATCACAATCACCACCTACAGTGGTGGTTCCAGGCGGTTGTAAACAATACTCTACGAAACTATTATCATCTCCAAAACCATCCATATCTGCATCAGTAAAATAGGTTTGTACTTCTAAGCCTTCATCTACTTGTCCGTCGCAATTGTTATCAATTTCATCACATATTTCGCTTGCGGCTGGATTGATGTCGGGATTAGAGTCATCACAGTCTTGATCCGAATTAAACCCATCTCCGTCTTCGTCGATGATTAGTGCTTCCCCATCACAATCTTCGTCGATATTGTTGTTAGGTATTTCTGTGGCATCTGGATTTACTTCGGGGTCGGAGTCATCACAGTCTTGATCCGAATTAAACCCATCTCCGTCTTCATCGATGATTAGTGCTTCTCCATCACAATCTTCGTCGATTTCGTTGTTAGGAATTTCTGTAGCTTCTGGGTTGATATCGGGATCAG
>JAHDHQ010000005.1:39181-189204 GCA_020631235.1 Saprospiraceae bacterium
CATCATCGCAGTCTTGATCCGAATTAAACCCATCTCCGTCTTCGTCTATGATTAGCGCTTCCCCATCACAATCTTCGTCGATATCGTTGTTAGGAATTTCTGTAGCTTCTGGGTTGATATCGGGATCAGCATCATCGCAGTCTTGATCCGAATTAAACCCATCTCCGTCTTCGTCTATGATTAGTGCTTCCCCATCACAATCTTCGTCTATATCGTTGTTAGGTATTTCTGTAGCTTCTGGATTGATTTCGGGATTAGAGTCATCACAGTCTTGATCCGAATTAAATCCATCTCCGTCTTCATCGATGATTAGTGCTTCCCCATCACAATCTTCGTCGATTTCGTTGTTAGGAATTTCTGTAGCGGTTGGATTGATGTCGGGATTAGAGTCATCACAGTCTTGATCCGAATTAAACCCATCTTCGTCTTCATCGATGATTATTGCTTCGCCATCACAATCTTCGTCTATATCGTTGTTAGGAATTTCTGTGGCATCTGGATTTATATCAGGATTAGAGTCATCACAGTCTTGATCCGAATTAAACCCATCGTCGTCTTCGTCGATGATTAGTGCTTCGCCATCACAATCTTCGTCAATATCGTTGTTGGGTATTTCTGTGGCATTTGGATTGATGTCGGGATTAGCATCATCACAGTCTTCTTCAGAACCAAAACCATCGCCATCTGCATCATCATTAAATAGACTTATGATAGTTCTGCCGTTTGCATCTTTAACTAAATTAAATAGTTGAGTCTGTCCATCGATACTTATCGCTAAACTGTCTTTGTTGGTATTCCATTGAGTAGTAGGCAACGATTGACCTGCTGTGAATGGGAACAGCATGATTTTTAATTCAGGACTTATAGATTCACTTTCAATAATCAACCTTGGTCTAATGTAATTTGGATTAGAATTGTATGCGTTTCCATTAAAGTAGTCATTGTATTCCAAGGTGTCTAAATATATAGGAAATGCATTGCCTTCAGCATGTTCATTTTGTAATATTCTTACTAGCAATCTTCGTGTGCCAGCGGCTTCAGGTTCTTTTAAAATGATATCATGTCTAAATCCCTCTTCGTCTTCTTCCTTAATGATTGCTTCAATAGTTAAATCTCGGGCAACTTGTCCAAGCCACTGATAATTATGGATTTCATTATCTTTTTTGATATCGTCGACTATTAATACATATGGTCGCTCATTGCGAACTACTGCCACGGATCGAAATACTTTTTCCATTGGGTTATGGAGGCGCTTGACCATCCGTTCATATTTGTTGGCTTGATGCCAATGTGGAAACTCATAAAATGGAATATCAAATTGAGCTTCGGATTGTGGCTCAAATTGAAAGTCATTCCAAGTTTCTTCAACTTTAGACCATTCATTGCCTAACCAAGGATGATCTACACCTTCTGATTGAGGTGACCAATGCCAGTCCCAAGTATAGGCATAGGTTGCATCTCCAGCAACAAGACTAAATTGGTCATTCGTTTCCCAATCCAATAATTTGCCTGGTTGTCTACATTTATCCCCATCTGGATCTCCTACGGCAACACCTTTTCCATCTACGATCATACTGCTGTGAAACCATGTAGGTTGAAATTGGCTTCCTCCATAAGATTTCCTGATCCAAATTCGCCCGAGAGCACTCATGGTAAAATCATTCCGATCTCCATGGGTGTGTCCGCCCATATCCTGCCTGCAATGAAATTGGACGGCTAGTGCATCGGATTGTTTATCGCTTCTCATGACGGCTAGGCCTCTATCAGCTGCTAAGAAATCTTGCTGAATGGCTTGTTGTGCCTGAGTGTTCCAATCCCCTGATTGATAGTCTGAAGCGAAGACAGCTGCAGGAATTAAGTAATTTTGATAGCTATCATCTGGTCTTATCTGCTGATACACATACCCTTGCGAATCGTTTTCGTGCGCTTGTTCAATATAGTTTCTCCAAACAAAGTCTATCTTCTCATCAGTAGGGAATATCCATTTTAAGCCTATGGCATCAGCTGAATTAAATTTATATTTTCCTTTTTCATTGTCATGACCACTGCCTCCCCAAACATCATAAGAGGTAAAACCATGACCAAAAGGTTGCAAAATAGCTGGCAAGAAATCTTGTCCATAAGCTCGTACGTGAGGATGGCCTAATAAGCTATAACCTCGTTTTGCACAGGCTATCAAGGTCGTCACAAATTGGTAATTTTTTCCAAGGCCTTCATATCCTGCACCTGAAGCATACCATCCATAATTGATGAAATTGTGTAGGCTTCGCATCCATCGCTCTGTTAAAGCCTCATTGTATCCCTCTTCTCCCTCTATTGCAAGATTGATTACTAACTCAAAAGTGTTTAAAGTACTCCAGTTGGATGTATTAGCAAACGCTGGTAAATAGGCACCATGATCCGGTTCTTCGCGTATAATTTTGGCAATAGCTTGTCTCACCTTATTCCGCTGCTCATCTGACATAGCATGGTAATTTAAATCATAGGCAAGGGCCATATGGGATCCACCAAAATGATTGTAATTATTACTCAGCCCATTTAGGCTTGGATCGGCTAAAGCTAATTCTGCCCAAAAAGCCATGGCTGTTGCCAGGTCCTGGGCCCGGTCATCATACATGGTTTGGGTATCTTCATCAAACTCTCCTTGTTTCACTAAGCATTCAAAAGCTAATAAAGACATCATGCAGGCAGTCATATGCTTTTTCTTAATGCTTACTTCATCCCAAACTGTAGGATCTTGAGCAATTAGTTTGTTGTATTCGCTTTGAGAGTCCCAAAAACCAGTATTACCGACCCAACGATTACCGTCTGGGTCTAAACCATAAGAACTGTTATGATTATAGCTAGCTGCACCTAAATGTAGTAGGGTAGTATATCCATGAATTTGTGCCATAGCGGCCCTTCCACTTGCCGTATTTTCTAACCGATCTTTGATATCAGGAAGTTCTGCTGGTCCAAAATAGATACGAGGATGGATCCCTACTTCAGGTGCGTGCTGTATGGAGCGAAGACCTTCATTGTTAAATTCAACCAATCGTTTACCTAATCCTTGATCTTCAGATTGGTCATAATTATCCCAGCCGTAAATGAATCCACCGATTTGAGACTCCTGAGAAGATAAAGACAACATTGAAAAAAGTAGGACAAATAGAACAAAAGATCTTTTATGCATGAAGCTTCTGGTTATTTTTAAAAACTTTGGAAGTTTCTGTGCAAATGTACTTAATCATTTTCCAATGATTAGCTTCAGTACAAGGCTTTGTTCGTTTGACGCTAGACTGATTAAATACAATCCAGGGTTCCAATTTTCTGTATTGATTTTTAAAGCACTCGGATCATTAGAATTAAGAAAAGAATGATCTACCACCGCTCCAACAGCAGTGTGGATGACTAGTTTTTGTTTTGCATCATTCAAATTACTAAGTCCCTTAATTATGCAATAATTGGAAGCTGGATTTGGATATATTATAATTTGGTCCAATGTTGCTTTATCTACCGAGCTCACTAAATCTTCTCCATCACAATCTTCATCAATTCCATTATTAACAATCTCTATAGCATCTGGATTGATAGAAGCATTAGTATCATCACAGTCACCACCAATTAAGCTGGTTCCTGGGGGTTGTGCACAGAATTCTATGGTATTGTTATCATCCCCGAATCCATCCATATCTCCATCGACATAATAGGTTTCTGTGTCCAGTCCTTCATCTATTTGACCATCACAATTATTGTCTTTTTCATCACAAACTTCTATAGCATCTGGATTAATATCTGCGTTATCATCATCGCAATCTTCATCGGAATTAAACCCATCCCCATCCTCGTCAATAATAAGTGCTTCGCCATCGCAGTCCTCATCAATATCATTGTTTGGAATCTCGCTAGCTTCAGGGTTAATATCTGGGTTAGAATCATCACAATCTTCATCGGAATTAAACCCATCCCCATCCTCGTCAATAATAAGTGCTTCGCCATCGCAGTCCTCATCAATATCATTGTTTGGAATCTCGCTAGCTTCAGGGTTAATATCTGGGTTAGAATCATCACAATCTTCATCGGAATTAAACCCATCCCCATCCTCGTCAATAATAAGTGCTTCGCCATCGCAGTCCTCATCAATATCATTGTTTGGGATTTCGCTTGCTTCAGGGTTAATATCTGGGTTAGAATCATCACAATCTTCATTAGAATTAAAACCGTCACCATCTTCATCCACTATTTCTAAATTTCCGTCGCAGTCTTCATCGATGTCATTATTAGGAATTTCTTCGGCATCTGGATTTATGTCAGGATTTGAGTCATCACAATCTTCATCCGAATTAAACCCATCACCATCCTGGTCAATAATTAGTGCTTCGCCATCGCAGTCCTCGTCAATATCATTGTTTGGGATTTCGCTTGCCCCCGGATTTACTTCGGGGTCGAGGTCATCACAATCTTCGTCTTGAGAAAACCCATCGCCATCTAAATCATCGTCAGGTGTTTCTTCATTGCAATCATCATCTATACCATTATAAGGTATTTCCTCTGTACCAGGATTAATGTCTGCTAATAAATCTTGACAATCTACATCCTCGGTAAATCCATCACCATCTGCATCAGGAAAACCATCAAGACAACTAAACGTAGGTATGCCATTATCAATTTCTTGAGTCAGGCCATCACAATCATTTCGATCACTGACGATGATCCATAGATCTGGGAATTCAGGATCATAATTGAAACTAAACTCAATCCTGCAATCATCTATGGCATTGATTATATTACCCGTGGTAGATGTGAGGTGATTGTATGTCATTAAGGTTATCCTACCTTCCCATATATTGGCATCATATCCATCACAAAACTCAAAGTAATAATTTGAGTTATCGCTTAAGCCTAAAACGTAATAAGTTTCATTTGTCCATACTTCAAAATTGGCAGCTACTGGGCCATTATCACATTCAGCCCCAAATTGTAGTTGAGACCAAGGTCCAGTATTTGATTCAGTACAGGCAGGAATTTCTACAGATATTCCATCACAATTATCGTCTATCCCATTATTTATTATCTCTTCTGCACCCGGATTTACTTCGGCGTTGGCATCATCGCAATCTACAGCCACATCAAAGCCATCACCATCATTATCTTGTTCGTCTATGATTCCATCACAATCATCATCGATACCATTAGCCGGAATTTCAATAGCATCTGAATTCACCTCCGGGTCATTATCGTCACAATCCTCATCTTCGGTAAAGCCGTCACCATCGGCATCAATGCCAATAAATGATGTAAAAACACCCTGACTTGGGTGCAAGAAGTGACCAGAGCCAGTAGTTATAGTGCTTACCGCACGAATCATAAACCAATCTCCAATGGTTGGATTAATTAAAGTATAGCTGGTCTGATCTGGGGTCAATAAAGTTGATATTTTTTCAAACTTTCCAAATTGAGTATCACTTTTATAGATGTAATATCCGACCAAGTTTTGGTCGGTAGATCCTGTCCATTCTAAATCGATGGTTCCCGCTGGGGTTTTAATACTAGCTTGACTTGGAGGTGAAGTCTGAAAGAGCCTTAAACTTGGATCGCCATAAAAACTAAAATGCGTTCGATTCCACCAATCTGGTGTATCCCATTCTTGATGAGGTTTTTCTAAGAGCATATTAGTTTCATTATGATCCATAATTTGTTTCATGGCTAGACCTAAAGGTTCGCCAACGCCTGCTTGATGAAAAAGATTAATGGCTTGGGTTGTCCACAGTGTGATAAGCGTTTCACATTGAGTTGCCATAAGTGCTCTAACACGACTAAAAAAAGCAAAGGGTACGTCACCATAACCCCAATAGCTTTGATCACTGCTGTACACAAGAGCATTCATGGGTGTGGTTTTCCATTCTTCAATATCGGGGACATGTCTATTTTGCATATAAAAAGCGAAAGGACCGTTATCCTCAACCCACTGCGGGTGTCCAGTACTTTGCGTATTATAATTTTGAAAGACATTGGCACGACCTGAAATACCTGGTAAACACCTAAACGATGCATCAGTTGAGTTAGTATATTCACTTTTATAGAAAGCTGTTTTTTGTCCAATTTTGATACCCGAAGAAACATGTCGATAGTTGTGCAGCCTATCTAAGTATTGTTCATATAGGGCCATTTCATTGGTGGGAATGCTATTAATAGCATAAAAGTCTACTCGACCGAATCCCATTTCAAGAGAAGAAGGGATGACATCTTGATCCCATCGATAGTCTCCAGGATAATTTTTTAAAAGCGGATGATTTTGTTCAGGCACATCATAAGTAGCCGTATCTGTAAATATTCCATCTAAATCGGCATAATATGTATCAGCACCTCTTGCACCGGATGCTTCAACGTGTCCATCAGGGGCTTGTTGACCTTGGCCTGCTCTGGGCAGAGGTACATGGCCAAGAATAAATAGCAACTTTGGTTTATCATCTGATGGTGCATTATCATATATGGTTTTGATGCTGTTTTTGACTTCGATAACGCTTGCTCCATCATCAAAAACGTCATTACCTTTTTCTACAATTAAGGATTCTACTAGCCAGCCATCGCCTGTTAGGTCCTCTCTTAAACGGTCTATTTTTTCAGATAAAGCGACTGGGACATCTGCAGCCATACACAAAATTAGTCGGCCTCTATAATCTGATTGGTCAAAGCCATTTGCCGCAGCGACATAGCCTATGGAGAATCCATTATCGCCTTGTCTTTTAATTTGGTATTCATACAATTGATTGGGATCAAGGTTTGTATCTGTCCAAGATTCGGTTCCTGGAGTAAGACTTGCAGCTACTAATTCCCAATCTTGGAAATCACCATATAGTGGTCTTCTATAAATATCCGTTGCATCTGAGTTATTTAAGCCAGCATCCAGCAAATGAATAGTAAAACTTGGAGGATTTTCTTCTGCACTTACTTCCGCTAAACAAACAAACTGACCATCTGTATTCCAATTAAAATTATCTAATTGGCCGAAAAGCGAAGTGCTTATTATATGCGTTAAAATAAGGGTGAGAAAACCTCTTGCCATAATTTAGATCTTATGAATTTTCACAATATAGGATATGCCATCTTGAGCTTCTACTTGAAGCATATATAATCCACTTGGGAAATTTGAAATATCAAGCTTGACTTGTTTATTGTTTGTGTCGGTTTTTTGTAAAGTGTTAGCAGCTAAATCTATAATTTTTATTTGGTGTATTATTTTATCAGTCAATTCTATGGTAATTAATCCATTGCTTGGATTAGGGTAGACATCAAGTAGTAAACGTTCTTCATCATAAACACTTGAAATTAAGTCCTCTCCATCGCAGTCTTCATCAATGCCATTATTTGCGATTTCTTCGGCATCTGGATTTACATCAGGGTTTTGATCATCACAGTCTTCATCTGAATTGAATCCATCCATATCTTCGTCGATGATAAGGGCTTCTCCATCACAATCTTCATCAACATCATTATTAGGAATCTCTGCTGCACCCGGATTCACTTCGGCGTCGGTATCATCGCAGTCTTCATCGGAGTTATAACCATCGCCATCATCATCGATGATCAGTATTTCACCATCACAGTTTTCATCAATATCGTTGTTTGGAATTTCTACAGCTTCAGGATTGATGTCGGCATTGGAGTCATCACAATCTTGGTCCACACCATAACCATCCATATCGATGTCATCATCTGGCGTTTCTTCATTACAATCATCATCTATCCCATTATATGGAATTTCGCTAGCCCCCGAATTCACTTCGGGGTCGGCATCGTCACAATCCTCGGCTAGATTAAAGCCGTCACCATCCAGATCATCATCTGGTGTTTCTTCATTACAATCATCATCTATCCCATTATACGGAACTTCTGTAGTTGCAGGATTAATATCAGGGTTAGTATCATCACAATCTAAATTTATATTAAATCCATCTTGATCTAAATCATCTTCAAGCGTGTCGGGATTGCAGTCATCATCAAAACCATTATAGGGTATTTCTGTGGCTTCTGGATTCACATCAGCATTCATATCATTACAATCTGTATCTATGCCAAATCCATCACCATCAACATCATCATCCGGTGTGTTTTCATCACAATCTTCATCAATACCGTTATATGGAATTTCTGTGGCCCCAGGATTTATGGCAGCATTTAGGTCATCACAATCTACATCATCTCCATATCCATCTTGATCCATGTCATTGTCCAATGTTGCTTCATCACAATCATCATCTATTCCATTGAACGGAATCTCCATAGCCTCCGAATTTACTTCGGGGTTAGAATCATCGCAATCATCGATTAAATCAAAACCATCGCCATCTAAATCATCATCTAAGGTTTCCGGATTGCAATCATCGTCGAGGCCATTGTAAGCAATTTCCATATTCCCAGGAAAAACCGCCTCATTTTCTGGTTCACAATCTACAAAATCACAACTCCCATCATTATCGCTATCCAAAAAAGTTCCAGCACATAGACAATCCATGCCTAAAACATCGTTTTCAGTACATGGGTCCATATCGTCACAGGGTGAACCTGGAAAAATTTCAGGGTCCATATCGTCACAATCAATCTCGCTGTTATATCCATCCCCATCATTATCCAGAGGAGTGATTCCATCGCAGTTGTCATCAATGTCATTGTTAGGATTTTCTTCTGCACCCGGGTTTACATTCGGATTATTATCATCACAATCACACTGTGAAGGGTCAGTTCCCCATGTAAAATATCCATCCCCATCATTGTCTGTAATTGGAAAATAATGAAGGCCTATATCTGCTAAGCTGCCATCAGGATCTACTCCTTCTCCAGCATTAATTGCCAGTGACTCCTTTAGTGGGAAATAGTCATTTTCTATGTCCAATGCTGCTTCAGCTATCAAGTTGCTTGGATCTAAGGTCGATATATCAAAACCTAAATCTCCCTCCTGTTCAGGAATGATTAAATTATGATGAAAATCAAATGGAGCGGGCAACTCGCTTGAAGAAATAAAGAAAATTTGAGGACCTTTGAGAAATGCATTATTATATATCTCATAGTTTCCTGATCCAGCTAAAGTAGCAGTAAATAGTCTAATTCCGTTTTCACTATCGAAAATGTTATTGCTTAAGCTAATGTTATTTGAAGTATTGGTAAAGTTGACGGCAGCATTCGATTGATTTGAAATTATATTGCGATGCATCACAATATTACCATTTTGTGAATTGAAGCAATTTAATGCAGTATTTCCACCAATAATTTTACACTCCGTGATTAATAGATTTACACCTAAGGCGGTTTTGAATGCATTGCCAGCATTACCAATCCGTTCTATGGTCAAATTTCTAAAAACAGAAATGATGTTATTATTTATTTCAATGCCATTAGCAGGATCATTAAAGGATAGAATACTTTGATCCCTATCTTCTCCAAGTATATATACAGACTTGTTGACATTTATAGCTTCGGAATAGCTCCCAGTTTTTATAAATATTGTGTCACCAATCGAGGCTGCATCAATGGCTTCTTGAACTATAGGATAGTCATCGGGAACTGTTATTCTTGTTTGCGCTTGGATGCAGAAAGTGCTACATAAAAAAAGAACAATAACTAAACTAGTTGGTAGTTTTTTTGGGTTTTTCATACCTAAGGCTTGGTTTTGAATCAGTGTATTTCTAAGTAATTGAATTAAATTACTAAAAAACATGGCATCAACACACTTTAAAATAGCCTTTTCGTAAAATTTTAGCACCTAGCAATACTTCTTTACTAGGCGCTCATCTGAATTATATTTTTACAAATCGTTGGGAATTTATGGTATGTCCATTTATGAGTACTAGATGGTATAGTCCAGCAGGTAGCTCCACCGTTTCTATTACATGGACATTTGATTGATTGGCTAATATTTTTTTGCTCAATAATAATTGGCCACTCAGATTCCTTACCTGAAGGGTGATTTCTTGAACATTTTCTATGGAATACAAGTCAATGAATAATTGATGATTGGTTGGGTTTGGAAATAATTTGAAGTGTAGGTTTTGATGATTAAAAGTAGAGCTAAGAACCCAATCTTCGCCATCACAATCTTCGTCAATACCATTATCTGCCACCTCTGGTGCACCTGGATAGACATTACTGTTTTCGTCATCACAATCTTCATCGATACCAAACCCATCCTGATCTAAATCATCATCTAAGCTTGCCTCATTACAATCTTCGTCGATGCCATTGTACGGTATCTCCTCCGATCCAGGATTTATGCTGGCATCGAGGTCATCACAGTCTTCATCGATACCAAACCCATCTTGATCTAGATCATCATCTAAGCTTGCCTCATTGCAATCATCATCTATGCTGTTGTATGGTATTTCCGTAGCATTTGGATTGATATCGGCGTTAGAGTCATCGCAGTCTTCATCCGAATTGAACCCATCGCCATCCTCATCTATAATTAATGCTTCACCATCACAGTCTTCGTCAATATTGTTATTTGGAATTTCGCTTGCCTCCGAATTTACTTCGGGGTCGAGGTCGTCACAATCTTCGTCGGAGTTAAACCCATCGCCATCCTCATCAATGATGAGTGCTTCGCCATCACAGTTCTCATCAACATCATTATTCGGGACTTCTGCCGCACCCGGATTTATTCCGGCGTCGGTGTCATCGCAGTCTTCATCTGAGTTATAACCATCTCCATCCTCGTCAATAATCAGTATTTCACCATCGCAATCTTCATCCACGTCATTATTCGGGACTTCTACCGCACCCGGATTCACTCCGGCGTCGGTATCGTCACAATCTTCATCGGAGTTAAACCCATCGCCATCCTCATCAATGATTAATGCTTCACCATCACAGTCTTCGTCAATATTGTTATTTGGAATTTCTGCTGCACCCGGATTCACTCCGGCGTCGGTATCATCACAGTCTTCATCCGAGTTAAACTCGTCGCCATCCTCATCTATAATTAAGGCTTCGCCATCACAGTTCTCATCCACATCATTATTCGGGACTTCTGCCGCACCCGGATTCACTCCGGCGTCGGTATCGTCGCAGTCGTCATCGGAGTTAAACCCATCGCCATCTTCATCAATGATTAATGCTTCACCATCACAGTCTTCGTCAATATTGTTATTTGGAATTTCGCTTGCCTCCGAATTTACTTCGGGGTCGAGGTCGTCACAATCTTCATCGGAGTTAAATCCATCACCGTCTTCATCAATGATGAGTGCTTCACCATCGCAATTCTCGTCAATATCGTTGTTTGGAATTTCCTCCGCACCTGGATTTATTCCTGCATTGGTGTCATCACAATCTTCAAAAATATCGAAGCCATCCATATCTTCATCTACAGTTAAACAGCCAAACACCATTCGACCATTACTTATATTAGCAGTTTCACCTTCACAGTTATTTCTATCATTGACAATGATAATAATGTCGGGAAAGCTTTCATTGAAATTATGCGTAAACTCAATGCGGCAATCTGCGACAGCATTAATTACATTGCCTGTTTCGCCATTACTAATATTATATTCTAAAACAGTAATAAGGGCTTCCCAAACTGACGGATCATAATTATCACACATGTCAAAATAGTAATATTGTTGATCAGATAAGTCACTAACAAAATAACTTTCATTAGACCAAACTTGGAAAGTGGTTGTAAATGGACCTGAAGCACAATCTGCTCCGTTTTCAAATGAATTATACGGTCCAGTGGCCCATGTGGTGCATGCTTCGATCTGAGCATCTATTCCATCGCAATCTTCATCTATCCCATTATTGTAAATATCGACTTGGCCTGGATTAATACCTGCATCAAAATCATCGCAGTCTTCATCAAAATTATAGTCATCCCCGTCCGCATCTGGTTCGTCTATAGTGCCGTCACAATCATCATCGATGCCATTATCATAGATTTCATAAGCACCTGGAAAGACTGCATTGTCATTGTCATCACAGTCTTGGTCTATAGGAAATCCATCACTATCTAAATCATCATCAAGGGTAGTTTCGTTGCAATCATCATCGATGCCGTTATATGGTATTTCAATGGCATCCGAATTAACTTCTGGATCACTATCATCACAATCTACATCTGAAAAGAAGCCGTCTCCATCTAGGTCAACTGCTGGAATATTTACATTAGCGATTTTACCAATGCCTTGGTTATAATAAGAACCACTGGGCGAATGCTGCAGTCTCTGGGGTCTTACTAAGTATTGGACTACGCCGACTTCATATGAGTTAGTATCTACATAATTAAAAACACTTTGATCAACCTGGGCTAAAAAGGACCATGCATCTGACTCTTCGTTTTTGAAATAGATATTGAAGTCTTCTGTTTCTTCATTACCTAATTCTTGGGTCCATTGTATTTGATTTCCATCTTCATGATAATTGGCTTGAATTGACCCTAATGGGTGCATATTGTGTAAACGTAGGGTAGGATCACCCATAAGAGCGATATGTATACTACGATTAAACCCTTGGAAGTATCTGCCATCATCACTCTGAGTCAATTTTGCTTGGAGTCCGATGTTAGTGCCTAGTGCCATATGAAAAAACGACCAATGAGGACGAGCACTCCAAGCATTAGTGAGTATGGTTCCGGATCCTAGTGCCGCACGTAAAAAATTATTTTGTGTATCCCAATCCCCAAAATATGAACCAAAAAGGCAGGTAAAAACACCTTGCAATGAATCGGTAGCCATATTGGTCGTATTGGAAATTCCACTAGCACTTGTATAAGATCCACCACCTGCACCATAAGACCAGACATAACTGTCTGATAACAAATTATTCCTGTAATTTCCTGTGATGTAATTTTCTGTACCTACCATGGGTGGATAATTAAGATCAGGTGAAGTGTCAAATCCATAGCCAAAATTATCAATACCTACAGCTTGCATTTTAGGTTCGAAATGCTTGTTCTTAAAAGCATGATCTTTATCCAAATATTTTGCCAGTAATTCTTGTTCGCTCTCAGAAAAGGCTGGCATATTATAAAAATCAACTCTTCCTATTTCTAATTCAGCGGCTATTATATTATTGTTGTCAAATTTCCCATCACCGGGTACATTAGTAATTCTCTCGGGTTGGCCTGAAGTGTTAACATTTGTATCTGTCCAAACTTCGTTCATTTCTGCATAATAGACGTCTGCTGACCAAGCTCCATAATGATTGTTAGTATGTCCATCAGGAACAATTCTTCCGCTATATGGTACTGGTATATGACCTAATAAGAATACCGTGTTTAAGCCCCCAGCTGATTCGTATTCGGATACAATTAGCGCTTTTACATCCGGTACCGGCATAGAAGGGGCAATGTTTTTTTGTACGACTATCCATCCATCACCTTCAGCATCTTTTTCCCATCGTTCTATTTTATCATTCAAAGCTTCAACGTGCGTGGAATCAACAAGTAAAAGCAACCTACCTCTATTATTTACGGCTGGTATCTCATTACCAGCAAAAATCATGGAATAGACAGTTGTACCTGCAACAGATTTAAAAATTTTGTATTCGTATGGAGTAGCGAGACTTGACTGTATATCGGTAAATGTATTTTCTGAAGTATTGCCAACAACCGTAACCCAATTATTGTCAGTTAGGCTTTTTCTAGCAATAGAATAGGTGGCTCCTGCCTCTTCATTCCATGTTAAGACAGTATGTCCATCTTCATTAGCAGAAGCAGAAACACTTGATAGCCAAGTGTCAAATTGAGCTTGTGCATGAGTGAAAAGCAAACATAATAGTAGCGTTAGCAAAGAGGATAGGAAAGATTTCATAATGGTGGTTTAATATTTATCAACCAATGATCATCCGATTTAAAATCAGCAATGAAAATAAAATAAGCAGAATGTTTAAACTTTCCTAAAAGTAGCCTAACTAATAAAAGCAATTTATGCTCTAAAAAGAATATTCACCATGGAGAGGGTTTAATTAAAGTGATTTGAGTACTTCATTTAATTCCTCTAAATCGCCAGGCAAATATTTGCGCTTTTGGTAGGCAATCTCACCATTCTTATCAAACACAAAAGTCTGCGGATAGCCATTGAGTCCACCAGGAAGGACTTGCCTAAACTCCCGATTGACATCATTAAATGTGGGCCAAGGCCAATTTTTCTTTTCAACCTGTTTAACAAAAGAAGGATAGTTTTTTGGGTAGTCACCAGATATGGCGATCAGCTCAAAGTCTGCTTCTTCTTTCATTTCATCATACACTTTGACTAATTCGGCCATTTTTCGATGACAAGGCGCACATGTAGTCAGCCAGAACATCAGCACCGTTGGTTTTTTTTGCGAAAAGACATCTGCACTTACAGATAAGTTTCCTTGAGCATCTTTTAAGGGGATATCGAAAGGGAAAGCTGCATTGATTTGATCTTTCGGTCGACTGGTTGATCTATTGGCTTTACTGGAATTTAAAGTGCTGGGAGAAGCTTTGTATTTATTTGTCTTATATTTTGTAGTTGATTGCTTCTCAACTTTTTGTGTTTTGGACTGAACATTTTCTGTGTTCTCTGTTTGTGTGCAAGAATAAGCGCTCAAACAGAGCATAAAGGATAAAACACTAATAAATCTTTTCACCTTAATTATTTTGGTATAAAGTTAATGAATTCAGATATTTAGTCAGTCACGCTCTATAACCTTAATATATTTTTAATATTGAAAATGGAATTCGACTCTTCGATTATTTGTTTGGCCTTCCTTTGTATCATTGGTGTCCACGGGTTTCTTTTCTCCGAAACCTTTGTGAATGAGTCTTCTTGCTTTTACACCATTTGATACTAAAACATCATAGCAGGTTTTTGCTCTAGCTCTGGACAATATCAAGTTATCTTTGTCATCGCCTTGATTGTCAGTATGTCCTTCTATTCTTAACTTATAGCGAGGATATTTTTTCATGACCTCGAGGATTTCGTTTAGCTTGGCCATGGATGTAGGCAACAAGGCTGCCGAACCGGTTTTAAACTTAACTTCTTTAGCAGCAACTAAGATTGTTTGTAAATCTTCTTGGTCCACTTTTACTTCTGGGCATCCTGCATTGGCTGCAATACCTGCAAGATTTGGACATTGGTCGATTTCATCAGCAATTCCATCACCATCTGCATCAGCTATCACTGGACAACCATCCACCGTATTTAATCCAGCTAACTCTGGACATTTATCTAAGCCATCATGAACACCATCATCGTCGCTATCAGGAGGACAGCCATTGGTGTTGACTGTACCTTTAAACTTAGGACATTTATCATTTATATCATAGATGCCATCTCCATCCATGTCTAAAGGACACCCAGAGTTTGCAGAAACTCCAGCAAGTGTAGGACATTTGTCAATAGCATCAATAATCCCATCATTATCAGTGTCTGTATCTACAGTATTATCTTCGACAATAGCTGTTGCGGCTGAAATGGGCTCTATAGGTTCTTTGTCAAAGCATCCTGTAAATCTCAAAATGAAAAAAGCGAACAAAAGAATTACTGCAATAGATATCCAGAAGTCTTCTCGTTCTTTCTTAGTCGCAAATATTTTAGATAAATCACTCATGATGTTAGAATAGATGTTTATTACAATACTTTGACGAGAAATACTGGAAAAGACACATATAATCTTAAAAAAAGCTTAAAATAATTTATCCTTTGAGTAAGATGTTTCTATTTTCTTCCAGCAACCAATTGTTTAACTCCACCATTTTATCAGCTAGTTTTTCGCCAAATGCTGTTAATTTATACTCCACTCTTGGAGGTACTTCAGGATAAATGGTTCGAATAATTAATTTCTTTTGTTCTAGTTTTTTCAGGGTAACAGACAACATTCTTGATGAAATATTTGGTATATATTTTTGTAATTCATTAAACCGTAATACACCATGATAACCCAAATTGAATAAACAAAACAAACTCCATTTATCCGTTAACGGCACGAGTAAATCTCGCGTTGGACAAATGTGTTTGTCTACCAATTCTTTGGAGCCTAAATAAAATAATTTTATTTTTTCTCTGAGCTGTCCGTCACTATTTATGTCATTACTTACTCTCATGTTATTCTGTTACCTATCCATTATCCCTTGTCTAAGCCTGAAGGATTAATTACATTTATTACTTTATATTACTAAGTTACTAAAAGTTAGTTATGGATAAAATTGAACTGATAAAACGAATTGATAAAAGCTTTGATGATTTGATCCATTGGTTCAAGGAGCAGCCAGAAGATGCATTTATACTGCGATCATCACCTGATAAATGGACAGCTGGCCAACATGCACTGCATCTGCTGAAAGCCGCAAGTGCCTATGACAAAGGATTGAGTATTAATAAACTAATCCTTAAATACAAATTCGGGACAAACAACCGCAGAGAACGCAACTTTGAAGAAACTAGAGCCAGGTATAAAGAAAAGTTGTTAAAAGCCGATCCCAGTTTTTTAAAAGACAACGATTTTACTCCCCAATCAGTATCCATTGATGATAAGGGCGTGATATTATCTAAGCTAAACAGCAAGTCACAGTCTATCCAAAGTAAATTAGCTAAATGGCCAGAATCAAAACTTTCAAAATTACTATTTCCGCATCCAGCAATGGGTAAAATGACTGTTCGCGAAATGGCGTATTTTATTGCTTTTCATAATGATCATCATTTGGAGATTTTGGAAAAAATGTACAGATAGCGATCGAAAATGTAAACTTTACTTATATTTTTTTGTATTGCGCATAATGCATATCTTAGGTAAACAAATTAAAAAATCATGAGAGCACTTACCTTATTTTTGACCACTTTCTGCCTTCTTTTAGTGGGCAACTTATTTAGCCAAAATTACTTTTCAGGCGAGTTATTCGAAGCTTACCAATGGGATAAAACCTACCTGAACAATATTGAGCTAAAATTAGAGCAAAGCATAGTTTTACGTAAACGAATGTTGACTAAAAAAGAAAAAACTATTGGTAAAAAAATTAAAGAAAACAAACAGTTTTATGATGAGGTTGTGATATCTAAGGGTTCTAAGTTGGAAGTGGTTAGTATTCGAGATGGCGTCTTGGAAATCATGTTTGATAAAAATTCCGGACTCACTTTATTATTTGGACCTGATGATAATGATAACGAAAATTATAGCGTCATAGTAAAAGAAATGAAAGGCGAAAAAGGCGTCACAGAGTATAACGGTGTACCCTTTAGAGTACTCAATGGCTCAAGGCTCATTATAGGTAAATTGAAGAAGAAAAAACTGCCACCAGCAAGAGTTGGTGACTTACCTTCCAATTGGGCAGGAAATGGTAGCGGCTTAATTATCGATGGAAGTGGATATGTAATTACGAATTATCATGTGATTAAGGATGCAGACAAAATAGCTATAAACATATCATCAAATCCTGACCAAGATTTATCTGCAAAAGTCGTGGTAAAAGATCTTAAAAATGATTTAGCCATACTTAAAATAACAGATAGTGGGTTTGAAGAGATGAAAGAAATTTCATACAGTTTGGTTAGTGGGGTTCAAGATGTTGGGACTGAAGTTTTTACCTTGGGTTATCCTCTTGCGATTAATAGTATGGGAAGTGAGGTTAAGTTTGCTGATGGTTCGATTAGTGCAAAATCAGGATATAAAGATGATGTAAGTGCATACCAAATTTCAGTACCGGTGCAACCTGGAAACTCAGGTGGACCTCTATTTGATTATGATGGGAATCTCGTTGGCTTAGTAAGTGCTAAAATTTCAGGTAGCGCCATCGATAATGTGAGTTATGCCATCAAGGCCTCATATATTGCTTCGGTCATAGAATCATCAAAATCTACAATTAATGTTCCATCAGGAAAATCTTCTGGTGACATAAAAGCATTAATCAAGCAGTTAGATGATTATGTAGTCTTAATAAAAGTAGATTAAATAAAATGCTCAGCGTATTGCGATAAATAACTTCTCAATTATCATATTTACAAGAATTGATCGTTGAGTAAGTATTAGATTGTATAATATGAGGTACATCGCACTTTTTTTATGCTCCATAATTTTTATTTCAACGCTTACCAGTCAAGATAAAGCCAAAGAACTCGGAAGTGTGGCGTGGTTAAGAGACTATGAAATAGCATTGGACAAATCAAAAAAAGAACAAAAAAATATACTTATTCTTTTTCAAGAAGTGCCAGGCTGTGCAACATGCCAAAATTATGGTACTCATGTATTAAGCCATCCATTACTGGTTGAAGCAATAGAAAATGAATTTATCCCCTTAGCTATTTTTAATAACCACAAAGGCAAGGACGCAACCATTTTACAAAAGTATAACGAACCTAGTTGGAATAACCCAGTCGTAAGACTGGTCGATGAGGAAGGAAATGATGTCCAAGAGCGATTGAATGGCAATTACTCGGCCTTAGGTTTAGCTGCTTATCTTGTGGCTGGTCTAGAGAAGGAAAATAAAGTAATCCCTGCATATCTTTCCTTAACTCTAGAGGCCTTAGCTGCTAAAGCGAATCGCCAAGAGACCAAGTATTATCAAATGTATTGTTTTTGGAGCGGTGAAGGTAACTTAGCTAATCAACGCGGAGTAGTTGCCACGAGCCCAGGTTTTATGAATGGAGCTGAAGTAGTAAAAGTGGACTACGATCCGACTGTTCTAGATCAATCAGCAATGGACAAAACAGCCCGCCATGCAAGTTGCCAATTAGTGGATAATCCTGGGAAATTCAGAATTGATAGAGATGAGCAATATTATCTTAAAAAAAGTCCATACAGTAAACTTGCGCTGACTAAAATCCAACGATCAAAGATCAACAGCGCCATCTTTAGTGGGGAAGACCCTTCCATATTTCTTAGTCCTAAACAAAATGCCCATTTGAAAAAAACTAAGGAAGGTATGTCCCAATTGTATGATTTACCTTTTGAGGAAGCATGGCAAAAAATGCTTAAGACTTAAATTAAATTGCCTGATACAAAGCGCCACCTTTACTAAAATAAGCATCCACTTTTTTACTTACTTGAGGATCACTTATTAATGGCGGTGCATGAAAAGGTTTGATACGTGCATCTATGATTAATGGCCCATCACAGCCCCAATGTTTAAACTTAGTAAAAGCATTTACTCCGTATATATCGTGTGATGGATTAGCACGAGTAAAACTTACCCATAGAAAATTATTAAGCGTCGCTGCTGTAAATTCGGCTTCATCACATACAATAATCATCGCTATCCCTTCTAGAGATAGACGCTCCAATTCTTCGGTTAAAAGCTTCATTTCTTGGATGGCGTTTTCATAATCAGTAAACGGAAGACCACTCAAGGCTAACACTCCAGGTCTGACCATCTTAGCTGAAGACCAGCTGCTAGATAAGTTAAAATTCTCAGGAATTCGAGTTCCTAGTTTACGCTGAGGAGGCCTATTACAAGCAATAACCACTTTGGAGCCTGCATTCCATCCGTCACCCGAATAATCAAGTGTATCAATGGTTGTGTTAGTCTGAAAGTGAACATCCTTAGACCAATCAATTCTCGCCAAGCAATGATCAAAAAATCCTTCAATATTATCAGCATTTAACCCATCTTCTTCAGCAGCAATCCACAAAAATTTAGCTAAAGATGTTTGGCCAGAGCCTAGGATTCTATTAGCTATAGTTAGAATTTCTTCAGGTTTTTGATCCCTGAAAGGCATGTATCGCTCTTGGCCAACAGCCAGCAATAATGGATGCACACCCGCAGCATCTACAGCATTAATACTTTTTAAGCCAGGAAACTCTCCAGGTGTTAGTGCTTCTACTAATTTATGGATCAAATAACCAAAACTACTGTCTTCCATAGGTGGTCTACCCACTACCGAAAAATGCCATAAAGCATCTTTTCGATGATACACTTTATGCACTTTCATGACTGGAAAATCATGGGTCAAACTATAGTATCCTAGATGATCGCCAAAAGGGCCCTCTGGTTTTTTGTAGTCTTTTATTATTTCACCTGTAATAACAAAATCAGCATCATTAGATATCACATTTCCTAAACTGTCAAAATGATATCTAAATCGACGATCAGCTAACATTCCTGCAAAAGTTAATTCGCTTAGCCCTTCTGGCATGGGCATGATTGCGGAAAAAGCATGAGAAGGTGGACCTCCGATAAAAACCGAAGCTAAGAAGGGTTTTTCACTATCATTGTAAGCTTTATGATGGACCCCAATGCCCCGGTGCAATTGGTAATGCAAGCCTATTTCTTGGTCCGTGATATATTCGTTTCCATCGAGTTGGATTCGATACATACCAAGATTTGATTTCATAATTTTTCGGCTATCTGGAGGCAATGTCATAACCTGAGGCATAGTTACAAATGCACCTCCATCCTCAGGCCATGATTTCACTAGAGGAAGATCGCTGATCGAGCACTCAGCGTAGGTGGACGCTGATCTAAACTTAGTTTTTCGTGGAAGTGCTTTTAAGGCTGTAAAGGGTGCTGAAATATACCTTCCTGGATTTCTTAAAAAGGCGGTAGGATCTGCCTTCAGTTCGGTTACTTTTTTGACTTTGTCCAATGTCTTTCTAAATAGAAAGTCTGTTCGCTCAAAGGTTCCGTAAATATTAGAAACAGCTTGAAATTTGCTACCTTTTACTTTTTCAAACAAAATGGCTGGACCTTGTTTTTCAAATACCCTGTGGTGTATCTCCGCCATTTCTAAATTAGGATCTACTTCGAAGGGAATTCTAAGCAATTGTCCATGCTTTTCTAAGTCATTTACACAAGCTCTTAAGGATGCATACATTGTAAAAAATTGTAACTATTAAATGCCAAATCTAATAGAAGGTTTTATATAGATAAATTTTTAATATTACTTTCGTATCATAAGCCACCGAATTACATGAAGCAATATCACGATTTATTACAACATATTTTAGATAACGGCGTAAAAAAAGATGATCGCACTGGGACAGGAACATTGAGTTGTTTTGGTTATGCGATGCGTTTTGATTTGTCGAAAGGGTTCCCTATGGTGACCACGAAAAAATTACACTTAAAGTCGATTATTTATGAATTGTTATGGTTCTTAAAAGGAGATACTAATGTTAAGTATTTACAGGATAATGGAGTCAGAATTTGGAACGAATGGGCCGATGAAAATGGTGATTTAGGTCCAGTCTACGGCAAACAATGGAGAAGCTGGGCTAAACCAGATGGAGGCACAGTGGATCAGATTGCTCGTGCGGTCGAAACCATCAAAAACAACCCAGATTCAAGAAGAATTATTGTCAATGCATGGAACGCAGGTGAGTTAGAGCAAATGGCTTTAACACCTTGTCATTGCCTATTTCAATTTTATGTAGCTGATGGAAAATTATCGTGTTTGCTTTACCAACGTTCGGCGGACAGTTTCTTAGGTGTTCCTTTTAATATTGCTTCTTATGCTTTATTAACAATGATGATGGCTCAAGTGTGTGACTTGGAACCTGGCGAATTTATTCATCATTTTGGAGACGTCCATCTTTATAGTAACCACTTAGACCAAGCAAAATTACAATTGACTAGGGATTGTAGAGATTTACCGACATTGGATATAAATCCAGCTATAAAAGATATTTTCGAATTTAATTTTGAAGATTTTAAATTAACACATTATAATCCTCATCCACATATAAAAGCCTCAGTAGCAGTTTAATGTAAAATATATTAATAAAATATTGATTTATAGTGCTTTAGCCTATTGTGTTAGAAGGTTTTTTGGTCTAATTTTAGTAATAAGTAAAACACAAGTCAATACATTATGTAGACGGTGAGAATCACTGTTTGCAAGTAAAAAAAGGGTATTGTTAATCTTTGTAGCGCCTAATTTAATCATTATAGTCACGTTGATTAACCATTTTTACTAAGCTAATCTCTGCATAGACCATGCGTGTCATGGTGTTTGATTTGTACTATTGTTAAACACTGTAACACCTTGGGCATGATGCTATTCCTAAGGGAGCTCGTTCATGAGTTAGATTTAATTTCTTTTAAGAATAAGTATGAACGATTATCCCATTTGAATATCCCATTGGATTTTCTCTATCGTCAAAAAGTCTATGGCTTTTACAACGAAAAAGACGAAATTCTTGGAGGATTTATTTTAGGTTTTGATAAGCCATTTAGAACCATAACTAGCTTTAGTTCTAATCGCTTTCAAGAAAAACTTCACCATCGTATAATGGGCGGAAGCAATGTATTTGAAATTTGTTGCTTCTGGTTAAAAAGACCCATCATTAGAAATCCGCGCATGAATGCCAAAGCTTGGCTATTACTAGGTCAAGCAGTAGAAAGTCAAACGTTTAAGGACTACATCATCTATGGTACTCACCTCAGAGGGCTTGCTTTGCTGTATAATTACCCAAAGAATTCTTTCCTTTACCATCAAGAAACGCTAAACGAGAAATCAAATTATATTTTTATTTCCAAGCGAGAATTCTTCATCGATGGCGCTAGGGAAATTATTTATAATAAAAATGGTGCACGCCTTAAACAAGCTATAGAATATCATTTTGATCCAGTGATAGATTTGTTACTGGAAATGCGAGATAAAGTGGCTACAGTTTCAGTGTAGTGCCCACATTTAGATATTGTTTTCCTTGACGAGATTGAGGTATTGCTCTGTATATTTATCGTCAAAAGTACTCAGATAGCTGAGCATGGGTTCTAGCCCCATAACTTCTCGTCTTCTATCTAAATGCTGGATATCTTCGATACCAAATTTTTTCATACGAAAAAGTTGTGTGCCATACCATTGTTTAAATCCATGCCGGAGCAATAATCGATCCTCTGCATAAGCTAGATATTTAAGTGGTAATTTTCCTTCTTTAGCTAATGACTTGAGTTTTGGATAATAATAACTAAGCATTTTAAGCGAACCATTTAATAGCTGACTCATGAGTAACTTGTCTGCCTTGTCATTTTCATTTTGCAAACTTGGGAAACCACATTGTTCTATAATGGAATATATAATGGCCAAAGATTGCTGATCTAAGGTTTCTTTTTTTACCCAATCATTCCATAGAATAGTTTGACCATGCTCAAGGATTTTTGTTAAATATTCTTCTTTTTTGTAGCAATCTACAAGGACTTGTTTTAGTTGTCCAATGTTGTTTTTCGAAAGTTCTCTGATTTGGACGGTTAGAAATTGGTCATCTAAAGTCATGGGGCGAACTCTTACCTCCTTGATATTTCCAGTCTCATCTTGGTAATAATCTTTAGCAAGTTTACCCTGGCTTAATAATAATTTGTCTGTGGAATCTAAGGCTTCTCCATCCTCATTTTTAAATTGAGCGTAAACATAATTAAAGTTATTTGCGTATATGCTCTCTAAAATTTGAGATTCGGACATTTTATGAAGTGATTTTCCAGGTTGTTGCATCCAATGACAAGCGGCGAAACCACATGTAATCAACAATATGGAAAAGTAGATTTTCATAGTAGATTTTCAAGTTTTTCCAGTTTATAGAGAGCCAACATATTTTTTGTAATGGTTTTTTTAGGAGCTTGCTTCATGATCCAGTTTCTAAGTCCTTGTCCTCTTTTCCAATGGGCTATTTTCCCAAGTGTGAATGATTGGTTAACAATAGCATTCACCTTTTTGTATCTGATCGACCTGAATTGTTTAAACACATCTTCTATTTTTCCGAAACGAGCCACAAGTTGATCTAGATAATAGGCATCTTCTATTGCTTGACAACCACCTTGGCCCATGTTTGGGCTTGTGGCATGAGCTGCATCCCCGATTAAAAGCACACCTCCTTTGTGCCATTCTTTCATAGGTTTTAAGTCTTCGATGTTATTTCTGTTAATTTTTTCTTGAGGGGTATTTTGCAATAGCTCGAGTATAAATGGATCGAAATCTTTAAATAATTGCAGCAGGTTTTCTTTATATTTTATTTTAGGTTCAATGTCGTTTTCAGGTCTTTTGGCCACGGCAAACCAATATACTTCGGTTTTAGAAATAGGAGAAAAACCAAAGCGTATTTCATCACCCCATAATTCATATCCAGAATGAGTATATTTTGATGGGATTTGTGGGCTACTTATTCCTCGCCAGCAAGTTTGACCACAATACCTTTTTTGAGCAGTAGGAAACAAATGATGTCTGATTTTAGAATGGATGCCATCCGCTCCAAGGATGTATTTGGAGTTGACCTTCAACCCATTAGAGAAATGCAATTGATATCCGTTCTCATCTTCATTTAATGTCTCAAATTCACTATCAAATACAACAGTCCCTGGTTTCAGTTGATTGAACAAAACATCTTGTAATCTTGCTCGATGGATGGCTATAGTAGATGTGCCAAAAGTGTTCTTTACCACTTGTAAATCTGGAGCAGAAATAGCCTCCACTTTTTGGGTCATTAATCCAAAGCTTTCAAGCTCATTTCCGACCTGACGAATATCATCTTGAATACCAAACGCCTTAAAGACTTGCATTGCATTTGGAGCTAACCAAATGCCAGCACCTACTGGCTTGTAGACAGGCGAGCGTTCGTATACTTTACATGGAATGTTATTTCTTTGTAGGGCTAAAGCAGCACTGAGACCAGCAATCCCTCCACCTATAATTGATATCATACTACAAATCAAAAGGTTTTAATTTTTATAAACATCATTCATAGAACGATTAACAAATCTTTTGAATTTGATCAGTATTGTTTTAACTGGGTGTAATAAGAACTAAAAGAGGCTATCTCGCAAACGAATTAGCCTCTTTTATTGATTTAAAAGTCGATTCTGTAATAGAAAAGCGGCAATCGCCCTAATTGGTATTCGTCCACCACTGGTCCATCAGGATGATCAGGCGCGTAGGTCTCTTTTAGGATGTTTTTTGTATCAAATAAGTTGACTATATCTATGGCTATTTCATGGGTAAGCTTACTTGTGTTAATCTTATATGATAATTTTAAGTCAGTCCTAAAATAGGGATCAAATTTTAGTGTGTTTACCGTTTCATCAATATAGACGACTTCTTGTTGAAGGAGAGACTTATTCAAGTCTACCTCACCGTGCCATCCTCCTCCCACGCTAGTAATTTTGGTGCCCACATTAAAAGTGGATCTTCTACCGATATTCCACTCTTTGGCAAATAATGCATTAAATGCAAAACGACCATTAAACGAAGTATTTCTCCATACATTTTCTAAAGTCCTATACTTAGCATCAAAGAGCGAACCCGTAAATAGAAAGTAGTATCCTTGACTAAAAAACCGCTCTAAAGTTAATTCTAAACCATAATTCCTTGCGTTTCCACCGGTCGTCAAGGAATCAGGGAAAAACCGACTAAATCCTGCTCCTGCATTGATCAATGAAAAACTACTGCTATCAGCAGCCACCGGAAGGTCATACAAATGTTGGTAATAGGTTTCTAGCTTTAGTCTAGACACTTTTCCTAGCATCCGATCATAAGAGGCTACGAAATGGGCACTTTTTACTAATCCTATGGCATCTTTATTATGCTCGATTGGATTATTGTTTAGAGTTTCTTGGCTGTAATAGTATAAATAGGGCGCCTGGATCTGAGAATGTAATCCTGTGCCAAAACCAAGCTTTTGCTTGTCGTCTATTTTGTAGCTTAATCCCAATCTAGGTTCGACAGGAGAAAAACTTTTATCATTAATCCCAAAGTACAAGGCTGTTACACCTGCAACAGCACTTAATTTTTCATTAAATCGGTGTTTGTATTGCACAAAGGGTTGAATTAATGGAACTATTTCATTGGCATCCCATCGAGTTCTCCAAGGGTCAAAACTAACCCCTGTAGTGTCAAAGGCTGGCTTAACAATGCGCACGCTGTCTAGGTAATTAAAGTGCATGGCATCTACATTAATTCCTGCTTTTAAAGTTGATTGACGGCTTAATTTTTTTACATAATTAAAATAGGCCGAGTATTTATTCTCTGTAAACGTATAATCTAAAATGGGTACCGTTTGATTTAATACGAATGTTCCATCCACTATATCACGATCTATAAATTCATGGTAGGCGTCAACAGAAGAATGCGATGCAGCAGCAGTAATCCTAAAATAGGTGTCTTCATTTAGAGGTTGAGAATAGCTGGCACCAATAGTACCCATTTTAGATCCAAAATATTGATCTCGATCATTCGATCCATAAATGAGTGTTTCGTCGCTTGGTGCATCTTCTGTGCTAATTAAAATATCAATGTCGCTTAATCCTCCAATACCAAACAAAGATAGATTGCCACCATTTTTGCGCGGGAAATTAACCCTAAAGGAGGCATCTTGATACTTTGGGATGGCATCCGTTCCTACATCAATACCTAGTCCTTGAAATAATTGCAAACTCGAATATCTATAAGTCGCTAAATAGGAAGATCTATTGTTTTTGTTCAGTGGCCCTTCTGCCATCAATTCTGTGCCTAAGAACCCAAGTTGTCCACTAAATTCATGTTTTTCATTATTTCCATTTCTCATTTTTAAGTCAAAAACACCAGCAATACCATTTCCATATTCAGCAGGAAAAGCACCAGTATAAAAGTCTGAGTTTTTGAGAAATTTGTTATTTAAGATAGTTACGGATCCACCGCCAGTTCCGGGAATTGAAAAATGGTTAGGATTGGGGATGTTGATTCCATCTAAACGCCACAACACTCCAGTGGGTGTATTTCCTCTAATGACCACATCATTTCTAGAATCGTCAGCTCCCTGCACACCTGCAAAGTTTGATGCCATACGAGCAGGCTCACCTCGACTACCAGCATAGCGGTTGGTTTCTTGAACTGAAAATTCTCTAGCGCTTACGGTGGCCATTTCATTACTAACCTCGCCATTTCTCCTTGCAACAATAGTCACTTCTTCTAATTCCAAAACAGACTCTTCCATTTCGATATTGAGAATTTTTTCTTTACCAGCATCGATGATGACATCATTTATAATGACATCTTCATAACCTATATAAGAAAAGGAAAGGTTTTGTCTTCCCAATGCTACTTGATCTAATCTAAATGTTCCATCAATATCAGTCGTGGTCCCTAAAGCTGTTTCACTTGATGTCAGACTGATGTTTACACCTATAAGCGGAAATTGAGATTCCTTGTCTACGACGACTCCACGCACTGTTTGCTGACTTTGAAGATGAAAGCTAATACACAAGAGTGAAAGAATAATAAGATAATGTTTCATAATTGTTATTCATTTATTTCATCCCCAAAGCTAGCATGGAGAGGATTGGCTTTTTAAAACAATTGGTACATTCTAAGAATTAAAGTTTACAAAACGTAAACTAAATTAACAAAACCGATCTAAGCCTGCGTAAATACCTCTTGATTTCACATGAAGCTAGAAATATTTTTTTTGATCGGCAACATGTTTTTGATGGTTTGCGAAGGATTAAATTGAGGTAAAGCACAGAAATTTAAGGGTTTATGTTATTAAAAATTAGAGTGATGTCATCCATGCTTATTTAGACAGCATCTAAATAATGACACTGGCATGATAATTTTGTTAATAAACTGTTACAATTTATATTTTTGTGAGGATTAAGCTCAGTTGAGTTTATACGTGAAACGAATTTAATTTTTACCATGCACATTCAATTTGGAATGATAATACGTAAGCTATTCAATACGAATAAGTTATTTCTGTTACTCTTTTTATTCCCTTACTTTCTTTTAGCTGAGGCTTCACCTGATGCGGGTAAGACGACGTTTAAGAACTATTGTGCTTCATGTCACGCAAAAGATATGAAGTCAGCTTTAACTGGTCCAGCACTCGCTGGTGCAGAAGAAAATTGGGCTGATTATCCGAGAGAAGATTTATATAACTGGATTCGAAACTCGCAAGCCATGATTTCTGCAGGTCATCCAAGAGCTGTAGAACTATGGAATGAATATAAGCCGACAGTAATGACGGCATTTCCAGCCTTAACAGATGAGGACATAGAATCTGTTTTGCTCTATATTAATGGTGTTGCTTCAGGAACTTATGGTGCCGTAGCCAATGTTCCCGGAAATGTATCTTCAGGGCCTGCAGAAAAAAAGTCAAATAACTATTTGTATTATTTGCTTTTTGGTCTTTTGGCGTTTTTAAGTCTCATTTTAGCAAGAGTTATAAACAATTTAAACAGAATTAATGCTGAGCGAGATGGTTTGCCTTATGAAGACAAAACATTGATGCAAACGCTGACCAGTAAAGGTTTTATAAGTTTTGCCTTATTTGCTCTAATCATTATAGGTGGTTATGTCACTGCGAATAGAGCGGTTGATTTAGGAAGACAGCAAGGTTATGCTCCTGATCAGCCCATTAAGTTTTCTCACGAAACACATGCAGGAATAAATAAAATAGATTGTCAATATTGTCACGACAGTGCAAGAAGATCTAAACATTCTGGTATTCCGGCAGCGAATACCTGTATGAACTGTCATACAGCGATTAAGAATGGTTCAGAATATGGAACTGGCGAGTTGACAAAAATCTATGCTTCGGTCGGTTTCGATCCCACTACAGGAAAATACATAGATGATTATAATGCCATGGATATGGATAGTGTTGAAGCACTATTTAAGCAATGGATAGGAGATCAATATATGGTCAATGAAGGGGTAGAAGAACTAGGAAGAGAAGGCAAGCGTGTGGTAAAAGAGCAATGGAATGAAATTGTTAGCTCATTAACTAATGAACAAAAAACAGACATAAGAGGTCCTATAGAATGGATCAGAATTCATAATCTGCCCGATCATGCATATTTTAATCATGCTCAGCATGTATCTGTGGGTGAAGTTGAGTGTCAAACTTGTCATGGTAAAGTGGAAGAAATGGCTGTTTTAGAGCAACATTCGCCACTATCTATGGGATGGTGTATAAATTGTCACAGAGAAACAGAGGTGCAATTTGCAGGTAATGAATATTATGAAAGTTATGAATTATACCACGAGCAATTAGCTTCGGGGGACAGAGATAAAGTAACGGTAGAAGACATAGGTGGTCTTGAATGCCAAAAATGTCACTATTAATCTTTTTGATCAATGAATAATAATCCAAAGAATCACATGGATAATAATAAAATCTGGATAGGGTCTCAGGATTTAGAAATGACTGAGGAATTTGTAGAAAATTCATCTAAGGAATTTCAGACAAACCCGGGTACTGAAATAGTGGAAGGTGCACTTAATTTAGAAGGTGGTCGTAGAGATTTCCTTAAAATGTTAGGTTTTGGGCTAGGAGCAGCTACGATAGCTGCTAGTTGCGATACTCCTGTCAAAAGAGCACTGCCTTATGTAGTTAAGCCTGAAGAAATCATCCCTGGTGTAGCGACTTATTATGCTTCCACTTTCTCGGAAGGAGGTAATGTAGAAGCTGTCGTTGTAAAAACAAGAGAGGGTAGGCCTATTCACTTGGAAGGGAATGCTGTTGTAAATGGACATACTGGCTTGAGTCCAAGAGCTCAAGCGTCTGTACTATCACTATACAACACAAACAGAATAAAACATCCTGCCATCAGAAAAAATGATGCCGCTGAAAAAGTAGATTGGATGGCTTTTGATAAAGCTGCAATGAATGCTTTGGGTGGCTCAAATAATATTAGGATAGTTACTAATTCTATAGTGAGTCCTTCAACTAAAGCAGCTATCGCTAGTTTTAAAGCTAAATATCCAAATACTGAAGTATACACTTATGATAGTGTTTCTTCCGCAGCATTGTTAGAAGCCAATACTAGTTCTTTTGGAGCACCTATCATTCCTAAATATCATTTTGATAAGGCTGATATGATTGTTTCTTTTGACGCGGATTTTCTTGGTAGTTGGTTAGGTGGTGGTTTTGCTACAGCTTATGCTAAAGGCAGAAAAGTAGACCCGGCTCACCCTAAAATGTCTAGACATGTCCAAGTTGAAGCACATATGTCTTTGTCAGGGTCAAATGCGGATAACAGAATTTTAGTAAAGCCAAGTGAACAAGGAGCAGCTATTGCCTTTCTTGCCAATGAGATAATAGGAGGTGTAAGCGGACCTAAACTTAACGCAAAGGCTCAAAAAGCATTGCGCAGTTTAGCGGGTGATTTAAAATCTGCAAGAGGTAAGTGTTTAGTTATCAGTGGAAGTAATAATACCTACGAGCAGTTATTGATTAATGAAATAAATCAGGCTTTAGGTTCTTACGGCAGTACAATAGGTTTAGATGGTGTGGCTCTAAATAGGTCTGGAGATGAAAGAAGCTTGGAGACTTTAATGTCAGAGCTTCCAGGAAATTCTATTGATACGGTGATTTTCCACGAATGTAACCCAGTATATGACTATGCAAATGGTGAAAAACTGGCAGCAGCATTGGACAAAGCAAAAAATAAAATTGCCCTCAGTTATACTCCAAATGAAACAACAGCTATCTGTAATATGGTAGCTCCAGTTAACCACTATTTGGAGAGTTGGGGTGATGTCGAGAAATACGAAGGTGAACTAATGTTTGTTCAACCAACCATCAGCCGTTTATTTAATACTAGACAGGCTGCAGAAAGCTTTTTAGTTTGGTCAGGAGCCAAGGAAGCTGGGGCTACAGACTTTATGTATGAAGCTATGCAAAGTAGCTTGAAAGATGGAGCTTTCGCAAATCAAGGTAAATATTTAAGTTTCTCTGCTTATTGGAATGATGCAGTTTACAACGGTGTAGCCAAGGGAAGCAGTAAATCATATGCATTTAGTAGTAGTTCATTAGCCGGAATAGGAGACAGAGTAAGTAAACCTTCCAATAGTGGCTTAGAAATTAAGCTTTACGAATCTAATCACATGGCTAATGGACAATCGTCTGAGAACCCGTGGTTAATGGAGATGCCTGACCCAGTAACACGTACATCGTGGGGTAATTATCTTGCAGTGCCTGTAAGTTTTGATGGAGTAAGTGAAATGGTGGGTCTGAATGGTCTAAAGGATGGAGACATGGTAGAACTAACTGTAGCAGGAAAGAGTTTTAAAGTGCCTGTGATACAGCAGTTTGGACAAATGCCAGGAACCGTTGCTTTAGCACTTGGATATGGTCGAACAAATGCCAGTCCACTTGGTAAAGGAATAGGTGTGAACATGAACCCTTGTCTGACATTGGACAAAGGGAGAACACAATACTACAATACAGATGTAACAGTAGGTTCGAAATTAGGAAAAGAAGATCATTTTTCTTGTGTGCAATATCATCACACTTTCGGAGTAACTGCAACGGATAAGAAAACAGGAGAGACCATTAATGCAGATGAGGCATCGACTGTAACTGTGACATATGGAGGTTTAGCTAAGCAAGGATACCAAGGCGCATTAACGGATAGATCTGTAGTTTACAATTCGCATGTAGATGATCTAAAAGATAATTTAGCTGAATTAGCTAAAAAGCGAGCGGATGCCCAGTATTTAAATGATAAGACACTTTATCCATACGAAGAATATGTAGCTGAGAAGTACAGTCAAGGTCATCATTGGGGAATGCATGTAGATATGAATGCATGTATTGGTTGTGGAGCTTGTACGGTAGCTTGTATGTCGGAAAACAATGTGCCTGTTGTAGGAAAGCGTGAAGTCAGTCGACATCACGAAATGACATGGTTAAGAATCGATCGATATTTTTATGGTGATTTGGAAAATCCTAACACCATGTATCAGCCGATGATGTGTCAGCATTGTGATAACGCTCCATGTGAGAATGTTTGTCCAGTAAATGCGACAAACCACTCTTCAGAAGGTTTAAATCAAATGACCTATAACCGATGTGTTGGAACGAGATATTGCGCCAATAACTGTCCTTACAAAGTGAGAAGATTTAACTGGTTAGATTATACGACAGCGGATATTTTCCCTGCAAATCAACCTGGTTTAGACATTAATACAGAAGTGCCATTTTATGCGGATAACTTAACAAGAATGGTTCTTAATCCAGACGTGACAGTGCGTTCAAGAGGAGTTATCGAAAAATGTAGTTTCTGTGTTCAGCGTTTACAGGCTGGTAAATTAGAAGCGAAGATAGAAGGTAGGCGACTATCGGATAGTGATGTCACAACTGCTTGTGAGTCAGCTTGTCCGACTGGAGCCATCACATTTGGAGATTTTAATAATAAAGGAGGCGATTTAGATACTAAGCTAAAATCACCATTAAACTATATAGCATTAGAAGAAGTGAATGTAAAATCATCGGTAACATATACGATGAAAGTGCACAATCGAGATTCTAAATTAGATGCTTAATTCTTTAAAAAAACGAAAGGTAAACAAATACGTATGAGTAGTTACATCAGTCCCATCAGAGAACCTTTGGTTACAGGGAATAAAACCTACCATCAAATCACAGAAGATTTGGCTTCTCCCACAGAGAAAGCACCAGGTCGGGCATGGATCATTGGTTTTATCCTTGCCATTTCTATGTTGGCATTTGGACTTTTTTGTATAGCATGGACCGTTTGGCATGGTATAGGAACATGGAATCTAAACCGTACGATTGGATGGGGTTGGGATATTACCAATTTCGTTTGGTGGATTGGTATTGGTCATGCTGGAACCTTGATTTCTGCTATTTTATTGCTCTTTAGACAGAAATGGAGAACTGGTGTAAACCGGGCAGCGGAAGCGATGACCATTTTTGCGGTAATATGTGCTGCTTTATTCCCAGGAATTCACGTAGGGCGTGCATGGGTTGTATTTTACTTTTTCCCATACCCGAACACAAGGGGACCATTATGGCCTAATTTTAACTCACCTCTATTGTGGGATTTATTTGCCATTTCCACATATTTTACGGTTTCGTTATTGTTTTGGTATACAGGTTTAGTGCCCGATTTTGCAACAGTAAGGGATAGAGCTAAAGGATTTAGAAAGAAGATATACAATTTCTTATCGTTTGGATGGACGGGATCTGCTAAGCACTGGCAACGTTGGGAATCATTAAGTTTGGTTTTGGCCGGTATAGCAACTCCACTAGTACTTTCAGTACACACTATTGTAAGTTTTGACTTCGCCACTTCAGTAATACCTGGATGGCACACGACTATATTTCCACCGTATTTTGTAGCAGGAGCTATTTTCTCTGGTTTTGCTATGGTATTAACACTGATGATTGTAACAAGAAAGGTGTTAAATCTTCAAGACTATATCACTTTTGCGCATATAGAATCAATGAACAAAGTAATATTAGTTACTGGAACCATTGTAGGTGTAGCTTATTTGACAGAGTTATTTATAGCCTGGTATTCTGGTTATGTATATGAGCAATTTGCTTTTTTCAATAGAGCTCTTGGTCCATATTGGTGGTCTTATTTCGGTATGATGTTTTGTAATGTTATATCTCCGCAATTTTTCTGGTTCAAGAAAATTAGAAGAAGTTTATTTTGGACATTCTTATTGTCTATTGTAATCAACATTGGGATGTGGTTTGAGCGATTTGTGATTATTGCGACTACATTAGCTAGAGATTATCTTCCATCTTCTTGGAGTTATTATTCTCCTACATGGGTGGAGATGGGGATCTTCATAGGAACTTTAGGACTATTTTTCACTTTCTTTTTAATATTTACAAGAGTGGCGCCAGTAGTTGCTATTGCGGAAGTAAAAAGTATTTTAAAGTCAGCAGGAGATCAATATACAGGTCCTAACGCACACGCTCATGGACATGGACATAGTCATGATCACTCTCATGCAGTAGATGCTGGAAATGACTTAAGTCATAATGACGATGCGAATAGTAGTACTGGGACTATCTTAACGATGGAGGATGATTTGAAAAAGTTAGAAGGCATTGGACCTAAAATAGAAAAAACCTTAAAGTCTGCAGGTATTAAAACTTTCCAACAGTTAATGGGGTCGGAAATAGCCAATCTTCAAACCATTTTAGATGAGGGAGATGGCAATTTTACAGGAAATTCTCCAGAGTCATGGCCACAGCAAGCAAAACTTGCTTTTGAAGGAAAGTGGGACGAATTAAAGGATTTACAGGATCGTCTAGATGGCGGCAAATATTAATTAAGAAATTATACGACATGGCACATAATAAAGTCATATACGGATTATATAATGACGAAGAGGATTTACTTCGAGCTGTTAAAGTTGCAAAAGACAAGCACCTGGAAATTATGGACGTTTATACTCCATTTCCTGTTCACGGTCTAGATCCAATTCTTGGTTTAAGTGAATCAAGATTGCATATTGCAGGATTTGTTTACGGAATGCTAGGTACATTAACTGCATTTCTAGGCATGACTTGGATATTTACTAAAGACTGGCCAGTCATTTTTGGAGGAAAGCCTTATTGGTCAGTTCCCGCTTTTATACCTATTACTTTTGAGTTAACTGTACTCTTTGCTTCTATTGGTATGGTTGTTACTTTTTACTTGGTAAGCGGCTTAGGACCAGGAGTTGTAAATAATTATTTAGATCCGAGAATCACTGATGATAAATTTTGTATAGCTTTTGATGAGCATGATTTAGATGCAGGTTCGGCAGGATCGTTTTTTAAAGAAACAGGTGCCTCAGAAGTACATGAAAAAACTCTTTAATTAAAGACAGCTAAGATCAATGAAATACAATAGAAATATATTACTGATTTGTGCCATCACCGCTGTGATTTTACTAAGCTCATGTCAGAAGCCAGGAGGAAACAACCCAGGTAGTGAATACATGCCAGATATGTCACATTCCATAGCGTACGAAGCAAATACTTACGCTTATTATTATAATAACACATGGGGAAGTAAAGATGAATATTATGCCTCAGCTCAACCAAGAATGCCTCAAAAAGGTACGATTGCTAGACAAGGGAGAAATGGCGTAAGTGCAGGCAAAGCTTCTACATATCCATATGGTAATACAGAAGAAGAGCGAACAAGAGCAACTAATGACCTCATTAATAATCCGTATCCTATTACTGATGCCGGAATGAAAGAGGTAAAAGAGCTATACAATATCTATTGTGGGATTTGTCATGGGGAAAAAGGTGATGGAAATGGTTATTTAATGCGAGATGGAGGTGCTTATCCAGCTCAGCCTGCTAACTTTTTACTTCCAGAATTTGTAAGCGCAAGCAATGGTAGGTATTATCATGCAATCATGCATGGTAAAAATGTTATGGGTTCTTATGCGGATAAATTAAATGAAGAAGAAAGATGGAATGTGATACATTATATCAGATCTCTACAGGCTAAAGAATTAAAACTAAAATACAACCAGTACGAAAACACTTTGAATGGTGTGGATCGTCCAGCTGGGGATATTGTTATTGAAACAACAGATCATGCTCATGAAGCACATGGTGAAATGGATCATCATGCGGATGGACATCATGGAGATGGACACCACCAAGAAGACCATAATCATGAGGCAAATGATCACCATGGAACAGATCATGATCACGAAGAAGATCATAAGCATTAATCATTGACTAAAAATTAAGAGAATCATAGTATGCGAACTTTTGAATTCACAAATAGACTAAGAATTACCTTGCTTGTAGGGATTGCCATAGGTCTTATATGTTTAGGACTGACCTGGTTTTCTGCGAGTGATGATGGGTTTCACTCGAGATTTTGGTCGAATGTTTTACATAACTCCGCCTTCTTCACCATGATTTCGGCTTTGGCAGCATTCTTTCTTGCCGCAAGTGTTACTGCATGGGCAGGATGGTACACCGTATTTAAACGAGTTTGGGAGTCAATGGGCTTGTTTTTATTATTTGGTTTAATAATGATGGGGCTTATAGGTCTGAGTGTGTATATGGGATGGAACGAATTATACCATTGGAATGATGCGACATCAGTAGAGAATGATCAAATATTAGACGGTAAAAAAGGATTTTTAAATAAAGGATGGTATTTCTTTGGAACATTGGTTATTGTCGGTGCTTGGTACTTTTTTGCTACCAGATTTAGAGCACTTTCTTTACAAGAAGAACGAGAAGGTAATGGCAATGATTTCCAACTGCATAGAAGATTAAGGTTTTTTGCGGCTGCATATCTTCCTGTGTTTGGATTTACCATGTGCGCTATGGTTTGGTTATGGATTATGTCAGTTGATGCACATTGGTATAGTACACTATTTGCATGGTACACTGGAGCTAGTGCTTTTGTGTCTATGATATGCTTGACCATATTAATATTGAATTATCTAAGAAATAGAGGCTATTACCAAAATGTGACTACAGAACACATGCATGACTTAGGTAAATTGCTATTTGCCTTTAGTATATTTTGGACTTACTTATGGTTTTCGCAATACATGCTTATATGGTATGCCAATGTGGGAGAAGAAACAGGTTATTTTCATACTAGAATAAACGAATATCCTATTTTGTTTTATGGTAATTTAATTATCAACTTTTTAGTGCCATTTTTTGTTTTAATGAGAAATGACACAAAGCGTAAAATGGGATCATTAACTTTTGTTGCAGCCATCGTATTATTGGGTCACTGGGTTGATTATTTTCAGATGATAAAGCCTGGTGTAGCACATACTGCACATGAAATCGCTGTTCAAGAAGCAGGAGGACATCATGGCGCGGAGACTAAGCAATTAGGAGCACACGATCATGGACACGATGCTCACGGGCATGATAAAGGATCTCACGATCACGGAAACGATAGTCACGGACATGATGCTCATGGGCATGATGGACATGGGCATGGACATGGATCATTTAATGTAGGGTTCTCAATACCAGGGTTCTTAGAAATTGGAACATTCTTGGGTTATTTGAGTCTATTTTTATTTTTTGTATTCACTTCTTTATCAAGGAGCAGTTTGACTTCCGAACATGATCCATTTATAGAAGAGAGTTTACATCATCACGTTTAAAAGTTAAGCATCAAGATATGTTAGGATTTGTAATCATATTGACCCTTATTTTACTAGCTGTTATTATAGTACAGCTAAGTAAGGTTTCGCAATTGGCGGCAAAAATCAGAGGGGAAGAAGAAGTGTACATACAAAACAACAATCGTACAGCAGTGTGGTTGGTGATTTTTATGATACTGTTTCTGATATTCTGCGTTGTTTCTGCATACTACTACAAAGATGTCATGTTAGGCTATGGACCTCATACAGCAGCTTCGGCCCATGGAGTCATGCTTGATGATATCTTCAATGTAACTCTAATTTTTACTGGGATTGTATTTATCATTACACAGATATATTTATTTTGGTTTTCATATAAATATAGAGAACGTAAAGGAGTAGTTGCTAAGTTCTTTCCCCACAGCACCCAATTAGAAATTATCTGGACAGTTATACCTATGATTGTCATGACTTACTTGGTTGTTAAAGGTTTATTCGTTTGGAATACAGCAATGGCGGATGTAAAACCTGGAGAAGAAGTTTTGGAAATTGAGGCAACAGGTTATCAGTTTGCGTGGGATTTAAGATACCCTGGTCCAGATGGAATGTTAGGGACAAAAGACTTTAGGTTAATTGACCTTGCTAATAATCCACTAGGTCAAGACTGGAATGATGAAAAGAATATAGATGACTTTTTACCATCAGAAATAGTACTCCCTGTAAATAAGAAGGTAAGAGTAAGAATAACATCCAAAGATGTTCTACATAATTTTTACCTACCTCATTTCAGAGTGAAAATGGATGCGGTACCTGGATTACCTACCTATTTTGTATTTACTCCAACAAAGACAACGGAAGAGTATAGACAAACATTAAGAGAATATCCTGAATGGAATGTCCCTTACGATGAGGCTGAGCCAGATGGACCTATGCGTTGGGAAGCATTTGACTACGAGCTTGCTTGTGCAGAGTTATGCGGAAGCGGTCATTATAGTATGCGACGTGTTGTACGGATTGTGGAGGAAGATGAGTACAACGAATGGCTTTCACAACAGCAAAGTTATTATCTGACTAATATACGGAATACAGATGCTGATCCTAGGAAAGGTGGCTTGTTAGATGCTGAAATAGGCAAGCGTAAAATGGAGTTACTCACTGATTTTGAAAGTGCACATGGATTAGATGATCCTTCTGGTGAAAATATATCATTGAGACACGTATTTTTTGAGACTGGTTCTTCAAATCTTAAAGATTTATCCAAGTATGAGCTGGATAATCTGGCAAATATCATGAACAAATATGGTTCGGCGGTTATTGAACTTGGAGGACATACAGATAATGTCGGAGATCCTGCTGGAAACCAAAGATTATCTGAAGCAAGAGCAAGTTCAGTAAGAAATTACTTGCTTTCTAAAGGTGTTGCTGCCGATCGTATGAGAGCGGTAGGTTATGGTGCTGATCAACCAGTTGCTGACAATGGCACGGAGGAAGGAAGACAAGAAAATAGACGAACAGAATTAAGAATTATTTCTAAGTAAGTATAAAGCATTTAAACAAATGGCAGAAGTAATCAAATATAACCCAGATGCAATCATAGAAAGAGATGGCTATGATGATCATTTTCACGATCATCATCATGGGGATAAGTATCAGTCAAGCTTTATCAATCATTATGTGTTCTCAATGGACCATAAGATCATTGCAAGACAATTTTTAATAACGGGTATCTTTTGGGCAATTATAGGTGCAGGGATGTCCATCATATTCAGATTACAATTAGGTTTTCCTGATGAAAGTTTAGCATGGATAAAACCATTGTTAGGTAAGTGGATAGTAGTAGATGAAGCGGGAATAGGTACACTAGCTCCGGAGTTTTATTACGCACTTGTGACCATGCATGGAACCATACTTGTCTTTTTTGTATTGACGGCAGGATTGAGTGGTACTTTTAGTAACCTTCTCATTCCATTGCAGATTGGGGCACGTGATATGGCTTCACCATTCTTAAATATGCTATCATACTGGTTTTTCTTTTTAGCCAGTGTAGTCATGTTTTATTCTTTATTTCTAAATACAGGACCATTTTCTGGAGGATGGACTGGTTATCCTCCTCTGAGTGCCTTACCACAAGCATCTTCCGGGTCGCAAGGAGGTATGACATTATGGTTGATCAGTTTAACCCTTTTTGTTGTGTCAGTTTTACTAGGAGGTATAAATTATATTACAACGGTATTGAACCTAAGAACAAAAGGGATGACATTATGGAGAATGCCTTTAACAATATGGGCTTTCTTTGTGACAGCCATCTTAGGGTTATTATCATTCCCTGTATTGGCTTCAGGCTTTTTCATGTTGATTTTTGATAGAGGATTAGGAACTTCGTTTTTCTTAAGCGAAATATTTATAGAGGGGCAAGCTTTGGATAGAGTAGGAGGAAGTCCTATATTATTCCAGCATTTGTTTTGGTTTCTTGGTCACCCAGAGGTATACATAATTATTTTACCTGCCATGGGACTGACTTCTGAGGTATTATCAGTACATGCTAGAAAGCCAATATTTGGTTACAAAGCGATGGTACTTTCTATATTAGCTATTGGATTTTTATCCTTCATAGTATGGGCACACCATATGTTTATGTCAGGAGTAAATCCTTTTATATCTAATTTCTTTGTTGTATTTACATTGATTATTGCTGTTCCGTCAGCCGTAAAAGTATTTAACTGGATTACCACTTTATGGGGTGGAAATATACGACTTAATTCGCCGATGTTATTTGCGATTGGTTTTGTTTCAATGTTTATTTCAGGAGGATTAACGGGTATCTTTTTGGGTAATTCTGCGATAGACATACAAATGCACGATACTTATTTTGTAGTTGCGCATTTCCATATTGTGATGGGTATTGCGGCCTTCTTCGGAATGTTTGCCGGTATATATCACTGGTTCCCTAAAATGTTTGGTAGGTTTATGAGTGAGACCATGGGTAAGATTCATTTCTGGGTAACTATGATTGGAGCTTACGCTATCTTTTGGCCAATGCATTATATAGGAATGGCAGGTGTACCAAGAAGGTATTATAGATTTGACACTTTTGATGCATTCAAGCATTTTGGTGAAATGAATCAGTTTATCACTGTGGCAGCAATTATCGTATTTGCGGCACAATTATTATTCGTGGTGAACTTTTTCTATTCGATATGGAGAGGTAAGAGGATGACGACTAGAAACCCATGGGGAGCAACCACTTTAGAGTGGACTACCCCAATCGACGCAGGTCATGGAAACTGGGAAGGTAAACTTCCTAGTGTACATAGATGGGCTTATGATTATGGAAAGGATGGAGAAGAGTTTGTGGATCAAATAACCCCAATGAGAGAAGGTGAAACACCTGGAGACGGACATTAATTAAATCCTCTTTGTCAAACTAATAAACAGCATTGAGCAAAAGTTTACACATATCACAAGCTAAACGCACTGAACAAAATCTTGTACAGCGGTTTGGAGTATTGGTAAAGTTTAAGTTATCAAGCATAGTGGTTACCACAGCAATCTTATCCTATTTGATAGTTGCTTTAGGGACTAACTTTAGTAGCTTAACACTTTTGTTGTTAAGTACTGGCGGATTTCTGGTCACTTTTGCATCTAATGCATTAAATCAAGTCTTGGAAAGAGAGTTTGATACGATGATGGACCGGACAAAATACAGACCAGTAGCAACAGGAGAAATGTCGGTGTCTACAGCTGTTTTGTTAGCTGGAATTATGAGTGTAGTTGGAATAGTTTGTTTATCGTTCATTCATCCCTTAGTAGGATTGTTAGGGACGGTATCTTTTATGCTCTACGCTTTTGTATATACACCATTAAAGAGGCACACTACATTGTCAGTGGCAATTGGAGCAATACCTGGTGCCTTGCCTATTTTAATAGGTACAACTGCAGGCGAAGGCAGCATCACATTGTTTGGACTTTGTTTGTTTGCCATCCAGTTTTTTTGGCAGTTTCCACACTTTTGGTCGATAGGATATTTATCATTCGAAGATTACTCAAAGGCTGGTTTTAAATTGTTGCCTATTGAAAAGGACGGTAAAATTGCACGCTCATTAGGTATGAGCTCGAGTATTTACGCAGCCCTAATACTACCTGTTTGTGTGGTAATGTTTTTGATGGGAAACATTAATTTGATTGAATTTATAGGCACAATGGTGCTTTCTATTGGATATTTAGTATTGAGTGTATTGTTTCATAAACGATTTGACAGAGTTTCTGCAAGGAAGCTTATGTTTTATTCGTTTTTGTATGTACCTATTTTATTAATCATATTAATCAGCTTTTAAGATGAGTAGTGTGATTAATCAATTTCAAAAGAAAAGAGTACATCCGCAAAAATTTGCGCTTTGGACATCGTTTGCATCTATCATTATGATGTTTGCGGCCTTGACGAGTGCTTATATAGTGAAACAAGCAGCAGGTAATTGGTTGGAATTTCCATTGCCTTCTGAGTTTATATTCAGTACAGTTAGTATAATACTAAGTAGCATAGCTTTGCATTGGTCATGGACTTCATTTAAGCAATCTAAGCAAGGTCCATACAGGATTGGATTATTGTTGGCTATCATCTTAGGATTGAGTTTTGTGATATTACAGTATTTAGGTTGGACTACCTTATTTAGTTATGGAGTCGATTTGAAAGGTAACGTAAGTGGTTCTTTCTTCTATTTAATTACTGGTTTGCATGCCTTGCATGTATTAGGTGGTATCACCGCACTGATGATCACAGTATTAAACTCATTTTTGTTGGAATTTAAACCAACGGAGGATAGAATACATAAATATGAATTAGTGCTGCACTATTGGCACTTTGTAGATATATTATGGATCTATCTATTAATATTTATTATTGTAGTTAAGTAAAACGATTAACTTAAACATGGCAGACGTAGCAGTACATACACATGATGAAGTAACCGGCAAAAAGGCCTGGGAAGGAGGTGCAAGACCTTTTGGAGCTTCATATGGAAAGCTGATGATGTGGTATTTCCTACTTTCAGATGCGTTTACATTCGCTGGTTTTTTAATTGCCTATGGTGCATTAAGAATCAGTATGCCTTCATGGCCAGTACCTGATTTTGTATTTAGTACATTTCCTGGAGGATTTCATCACAAACCTTTGTATTTCGTTACTGTAATGACCTTTGTCTTACTTTTTAGTTCTTACACAATGGTAAGAGCTGTGCAAGAAGGACAGAGGGAAAATAAAAAAGGCGTTGTGTTCTGGATGGTTTTAACCATTGTAGGTGGTCTTGGCTTCCTAGGTTGTCAAGCATGGGAGTGGAATACGCTGATAGGATTAGAACACATGACCGTTACGGTAAATCCTTTTGGAACGCATGTGGAAAGCGGTATTTATTTAGAAGGAGATGGTCATGAGATAAAAGCTGGAGACACCTTCAATGCTGGTGATTCATATTTGATCCATAAGCATGGCGGTGAATGGGAACAATTAAAGTATAAGGTGACCGATGGACCAGATGCAGGCCAAGAAAAAATGCAAGCTTTCGGACCTAAGGCCTTTGGTGCCTTGTTCTTTTTTATAACAGGATTTCATGGATTTCACGTATTATCTGGTATTATCTTTTTGATTATTATTTTGGTCAATGTAATGTCAGGTTTATATGTAGAGCGGAAAAACGGATACGAGATGGTCGAAAAGATTGGACTATATTGGCACTTTGTCGATTTAGTATGGGTATTTGTATTCCTTGTTTTTTATCTAATTTAACAACACAATTAAGACATTATAATACATGGGACATTCTTACGAAGATTCAAAAAAGAAAGTACTTAGGATTATCATTATTTTAGGTATCATGACCATCAGTGAAGTAATCTTTGCTTTATATGGAAAAGGTCATTTGATAGAAGGAGTATCATTGCCAGGCTACATAGTTTCCTTAGTGATGATTTTAATGAGTATTGCAAAAGCATATTTGATTGTGTATGAGTTTATGCATATGAAGTATGAAGTACCAGGGTTAGTTAAATCGGTACTATTACCTACTTTACTACTAGTATGGGCTATCGTTGCTTTCTTCTGGGAGGGAAGTGATTGGAAAAAGCGAAGAAACTTGATTAGTGATAAAAATAGTCAAACCATTAATCAAGATGCCAAGCAAGAAGGCTATTTAATGCTGGAAAGAGAAACTTATCAATTATAAGATATAAGCTGCTCGAAAGAGCGGCTTTTTTTTATAACCTTTATGAGAATTTGATGTTTAATACATAAACCATTTTTTAGTGAAATATCTCAGAACGGTAGTGGTCATGGCATTAATTTTTATACTACCTGCAGGATCATGGTGGTATTTGCAGTCTGGCTACAACTATAGAAAAGCAGCATTGGGCATATTAAGCCCCAAGGATTCTTTATCAAATACCTCATTAAATATTTTGATGCACGGTAAAGATTTTAAGGATCAATTAAAAGGAAAGACCACTTGTTTAGCACTTATTGATGATGCTGCTTTCCAAACTAAATATTTTGACCAATATAGAAAAGCATTGAGCTTTCAGATGATTGTGGGTGGAGACTCTTTAGCGATCAAAGGCTTAGATAAAGCGGCCTACGTTTTAATAGACACATCGGGATACATTAGAAATACTTATGGGGAGACTCGTGAGGAACAAACAAAACTTATCGAACATACAGCTATCATATTACCAAGGAAGATTCAAAAAGATGTTAAGTTTAAAGAAAACCAAGATTAATGAAAATGACTGCTGAACAACGATTAAAGAGATTTGATTTATTTGCCTATTTATCTTCAGCTTTGGTGTTAGCTCTTGTAGTATTAACCAGAGGAGATGTAAAACCCGATTTTGGGATTGATTTTAGTTTTTTACCTGCTGTTTATTCCAGTTTTAATGCGGTCACAGCAGTTGTACTGATTCTTGCATTGGTAGCTATAAAAAAGAAGAAAGTTCAACTACATCAGCGACTTATTTATACGGCTATTGGTACGAGTATTATATTTTTACTTTTATACGTAGTGTATCATTATACAACTCCTGAAACTAAATATTGTGGTGAAGGGAGTATCAGATATTTTTATTTCTTTTTATTGATTAGCCACATTATCCTAGCAGGAGTAATATTACCTTTTATTTTATTGACATTTAATCGTGCCTTTTTAGGTATGATTGATCGACATAGGAAAATGGCTAAGTGGGTGTTTCCTCTTTGGTTATATGTAGCGTTAACGGGGCCACTCATTTATGTTATGTTATATCCGTGTTACAATCATTAGAATAGATTAATTTTGTTTTATGAGATATAAATTCGTAGTTATATTGTTACTGTCTATTGTACTTTTGTTTTGTTTTCAGATAGAACTTGAAGCGCAATGTCCTATGTGTAAGATGTCTGCGGAGTCTAATTTGAAGAATGGAGGTACGGCTGGTAAGGGTTTAAATAAGGGAATTCTTTACATGCTATCTTTGCCGTATATCTTAGTTATGTCTATAGGCTTTTTGTGGTGGCGAAACCACCGCGCAGATAAAGAAGATGAGTTAGCAAAGCTTAATTAATTATACTCGATCGGGCACAATTTCTTTTTCTTTCTTGCGACCAAACAAATATTTATAGGATAATCCTCCTGTAAAACCATAGTGTCTGAATTCTACAGCTAAACTGGTTTCCTTTAAGAAGTTGAAAACGGAGTATTCGTACTGTAAGCCAAAAGTGAATACAGAATTTTTGTAAGGAATATCTAATCCTGTGCCCATAAAAGGAGACAAATCGAACCTTCTTGCGTTATCGCTGGCTAGATTAATGGGAATTTGACTTAATTTAAAATCGATAACTACTTGACCGATAATAGTTACATCTCCATCAATAGCATACCCTAATTTAGCACCACCCATAAAATATGGATTAACTTTTCGGTTGGTAGCAAATTTTACTTTGATCCCTAAAGGCATCTCCAAATAGTCGATTCTAGTTTTTATTTTTAATCCTAGAGGAACTTCTAAACCCAGAAAGTCAACATCTAAGCCATATTTAGCATCCATCCCTCGCTCTTCCCAAAATAACCCTGAAACAAAAGAAAAATGTTCGTCTATCTGTAAGTGTAAATCCAAGCCTGCGGTAGATCCAGTAAACTCCGCTACTTCAGGAAGGAAAGGATCACCGATACCTTTAATTTGCGCAGAGTTTAAGACTACACCATAAGTTAATCCAAAATCTACTTGACTTAGTACTTGCGAACTTGAAAATAACAATGGAAGTATTATAAAAAGTGTTTTGACGTATTGTCTATAATTCATAGTCTATAATTATGGGTTTGAGCATTTTTTTCTCACTTCAGCCTTAGGACTTTAATAAACAATAAAACCCAACTACAAATTAAGAGTAAACCTCCTACAGGAGTTACGGGGCCTAGGTATTTTATCCAATCTAAAGACCAAATATTGTTAAGGCTTAATAGGAATATACTGAAGCTAAAAAACACAATTCCTAACGACATTAAGTTTAAAATCGTTCCTAGCTTCAAGCTTTTTATGTTGCTGAATAGCACGATTAATATTATGCTTAATCCGTGGGTCATTTGATAACGAACTCCTGTGTTAAACGATCTTAGGGAATCGGCTGCCAGGATGTCCTTTAACATGTGAGCTCCAAATGCGCCGAGGATTACGGCTGTAGCACACAAAGTGATTGCAAAGAGTAGGTAGTTTTTATGTATTACCATTGAATGGGGGCTTTTTGTAATTGGCTTAAAATATGGTTTGCTTTTGAGAAATGTTTTGATCCAAAATAGGCCCCTCTTGCAAGAGGTGAAGGATGGGCCGCTTCCAAGACATAATGTTTTTTAGTGTTTATCAATGCTTTCTTACTTTGAGCAAAACGACCCCAAAGCATGAAAATGATGTTTTCTTGTGTTTCTGAAATTTGCATAATAACGGCATCTGTAAACTTTTGCCAACCTATTTTTTTATGTGATCCAGGACGATTTTTTTCGACAGTCAACATGGCGTTTAAAAGTAGTATACCTTGATCCGCCCAGTGACTAAGGTCACCATGACTTGGAATAGTTTTACCAATGTCACTCTTTAGTTCTTTGTATATGTTTTTTAAAGAAGGTGGAGTTTTTATTCCTTTTGGTACGGAGAACGATAAGCCCATGGCTTCACCTGGATTGTGATAAGGATCTTGACCAAGAATTACAATTTTAAGCTTTGATAGGGGAGTTTGTTTAAATGCTTGAAATATTAGGGCCCCAGGTGGATAAATGACTTTTCCGTTTTGTTTTTCAGCCCGTAGAAATGCTGCCATTTCGGTAAAGTAAGTTTTTGAAAATTCATCTTGAAGTAGATTTTTCCATGAGCTTTCTAAATTTATAGCTTTTGCGGTCATACTTAGTGAAGTAATTTCTTTTGTAGTATTGGGAAATTATAAAAATACTACTAAATTTGCACCCCGATGAAACTGCTGTGCAGTTTTTCGGAGGCTTCTATAAATCCATAGGATTTAACTGGGTCTAATTATACAAAGTAAAATATTCTCAAAGGAGTTTAGAATCTAACCATTCGAATATAGATTAATTGTAATCCAGCAATTAGAATAAAATAAACTTTGGTCTCGTAGCTCAACTGGATAGAGCAGCTGCCTTCTAAGCAGCAGGTTTCAGGTTCGAGTCCTGACGGGATCACAAAAACCCTTGTAAGTCTTTGATTTGCAGGGGTTTTGTTGTTTACACACAAAAATTCTCTAGATTTTATATTTTGATACTGTTTTGAGGAAACGTCTAAAACAAGTTAAGGTAACTATATACTTGTTTACACTAAATCTCAATTACTACCATTAAGTCTTAAGCTCAATATTTCGTCAAGCAATGTGTCATAAGCATCACGAAGTCTACCTGCATCAAATATTTGGTGTAATTAAATGCTAATTACTTTATCATTCTACTTTCTATAGATTTACTTCCTCCGACATTTGGTATTAATTCGTCTAGCGAGTTAAGTAAAATTGGTATTTTGTATTTTATACTTGGTTCGATAAATACAAATATAAATTCAGCACTATCACTGTCCTCGTATTTAGCCGTTATGTCAAATATTGTGTATCCATCAACATCAGAATCTTTTATTACTCTAGAGAACAGCCTATGCCGACAACATGCTGGGTAGTCCTTGTCATCACAAATGCAAACTATAACGGCATTTGTCAAGTTGCAAAACCAATCAATTTCTTGTTCAATGGTTTTCATTACAGAAGAATCCTTCTTGTGCGGTTTAGAGTTGTCTGAAGAATGAAAAACAACTTCAAATATCGGATGGGTTTCTTTGTTTACTAAATACTCTGAAGAATCTCTGAAAACTACAGTATATACAATACCCATTTTCGTAGTAAACTCTACAAAGTACTCTTTTTCTGATTGTTTATACCTCTCGGCAATATAGGTGGGCAATACTTTTTAATTAAGCCTTTTAGCACTAGATTTAAGTTTACTATATTCCCCACTTTTAATTAGAGATATTAGTTTATCTTTTCTTTCCTTCATCTCAAGAATCTTCTTAGATGCAGGCGAATTGCTTGCTATGTTCACTTGAGTTTTCATAATGCTTGCGTTGTTAACGTTAACAAATATACAACTTAATAACATTAAAGTAAAGTATATAGTTCGACTTTAAAGTACTATTAAGTATACTGTTTAAGCTATACTTTAAGATACATAAACTATTAGATAAAGTCAATAGGTTAAAAGCATAGACTTGAAGATAGACCTGTGCATAGAGTTTTAAGGGTTTCTATTGATAGTGTAAAGTTGTATATAGTTACCCAAGTTAATTATCGAAAGAAGTATCAATTAAAATAATATTAAATAAAATGAAACATAGGTAGCTAATACTGACTGCTAGGAGTTAGGCACTTACGTTTAGCCGAATGAAATTGCTGGCTATGCACACTCTCTATCTAAATTTATTTATTTACTCTTTCCATATTTACACCTGGTGATGATAGTAAAAGAAATTAAGCGCAAGTCTCGTGTATATAAGCTTAGCCAACTTCATATTTCCTCAAGTTAGTAGAGGCTGCCTTAATTATCAAGCCTATGCCAAGGGCTCCAATGCCAATCATTCCTCTACTTGAACCATTGATTTTAATAAGCATGACAATGGTGGCAATAATGGCTAATATCCCAAATATTAATAGGGAAGTTACTTCGCCGAGCAATTTTTTGTGAAGCGATTTTTTTTCTTTTTGTATTATAGTTCTGATTCGGAAAAGGATGAGAAACCAATATTGTCTATGATTTCTTGTTCCTTGATTTTATTAATAACCCCGGCTTTTACAGTAACAGCTGTATCATATTCTATATAACTAAGCTGGGTTTTTTTGAGTGTTTCAAAATAATTTAGATTGATGTCAGAAAAGTCATTTTTTAGAAGGTATGGGTCATTCTCTATGAGGTGTTTTCTTATTCGACTGCCATATTTCGCTTGAAAATGTTGTTCGACTTCTAGGGCTATTTCTTTAATAATAGAATTGGAAACTTTTTGATGTCTGAGATTCGTTTTTATCGATTCCAACGATGCGCCTTGTAGCAGTAAGTCGATTATGTTTGCAAAATGTTTGGCTCTTTCTGGTGCGTTCATTCCCTTATTTTTTGGTTTTATTTATTTAGCATCGACATTCTGCTGAGTAGCTCTATACTTGCGATTTTCTTTTCTTTTTGGGTCATTTATTCTGGCTATCGCATCCGCTATACTTAGGTGATGATAGTCTGATTCGTGAAGTAGGTGGGCTTTGTATAAGCGATCACGCACGGAACCTATAGCTCCACAAAGATGCAACTCTATGCCTTTTTCTTTAAGCATCAGATCCACGTCTTTCAACATATGAGTGCCACTGCTGTCCATATCGTGTATCAGTCTAGCATCAAGTAATAAGTGTTTCATTTTAGGCTTTGTATCCATGAAATCTAGCACTTGGTCTCTAAACGTCACGGCATTGGCAAAAAACATCTGATTCTCGAAGCGGAATATGACTATTTCTTCATCTTCTATGGCTTCGGGGAATCTGCTAATATCTTTATAACTATTAGAGTTAGGCAATTTTCCTAAAGTAACAATCCTTGGATTAGATATTTTATACAGGATAACTAATATTGAACAAACAACACCTACCATTACTCCTAATTCGATACCAAATAATAGTGTACACAGAAAAGTTGCCAACATCATTACAAAATCAGTTTTGCATACTTTCCATAAATATTTTGCCGCTTTAAGGTTAAATAGGCTAAACACAGATAGGAGAATAATCCCTGCTAAAACAGGTTTAGGCAAATAATAAAAGATCCCAGTAAAAAACAATAAAGTCAAGAGTATGATTATGGCAGCTACTAGGGATGATACAGTTGTCTTAGCTCCAGCTTCACTGTTAATAGCTGATCGAGTAAAACTTCCAGAACTAGGGATGGATTGGAAAAAAGCACCTATAAATTTTGCAAAACCTAAGGCTTTTAGTTCGACATTAGGATATACTTGATGATCATTATGTTTTGCTTCTAATGCCTTGGCAATACCCATGCTTTCTACAATACCTATTAAGGTGACAGTCAGCACTGTGGGAATGAGTTTTAGGCATTGCTCCCAAGTCATCGTTATCCACTGAAAATGAGGCAATCCGCTCGGAATTTTGCCGACAATATCTACCTGCTGCTTTTCAAGGTCGATCAAATATGAAATCCCAATAGCAATAAGTACAACCAATAATGCTCCTGGGATGGACTTATTTATTTTTTTTAAAACCCAAATAATCAAAACACTTGCTCCAGCAATAGCTAAGCTTATCGGATTGGTTTCATTAATATGTAGAGCGGCATACCGGACGGTATCGTAAAGATGCTGAGTATTAGGAATACTAAATCCAAGCGCATCTTTTAACTGAGATACTAGAATGATGATCGCTGCGGCTGATGTAAACCCTACAATGACTGCATGAGATAGAAAGTTAACTATAAATCCTAGCCGTAAAATCCCAATCAGTGCCTGTAAAACTCCTATCCATAAACCAGCAGTGATAACCAAATGGATATATTCGGGAGTTCCCGGCTTAGCTATGGCAGAGACTCCAGAAAGAATTAATAGTGAAGAAACAGCTACAGGACCAACAGACATCTTAGAAGATGAGGCAAAAATCGCATAAATAATCAAAGGAACTAAGCCTGTGTAGAGGCCATATATAGGAGGCACACCAGCTAATAATGCATAAGCCATGGCTTGAGGAATCAATATGCTTGCTACCGTAATACCAGCAAAAATATCAGCTCGAAGAAAAGACTTTTGATAGTGTTTTAAAGTCTGAACGATGGGCAAATATTTGTTTTTCGAATGCATTATTGTTGTAAAGCTACATTAAAGTCTTTAATAAGGTGACAATGCAAATGGAGATGAATCAGTAAAAAAGCTCTTAGAACTTAAAAAAGTGAATGAGTTCCTGAATGGTAAAGCTGCAAGGACATTCTGAAATAATCCAGGTTTAAAGCCTGCACAACATTGGACCGAAAAAAACAAGTAAACTACCAATCAATAGGTTTATAATCCTTAAGAAATTTCCCACACCAATGCTTGCCTGTATTTATACCATCAAACAATGGATCGAGTACTCGAGCAGCACCATCCACAATATCCAAGGGAGGTTGGAAATCATGCACATCTTCTTTAAATTTTGCGAGCTCTGCAGGATCTTCGTCAGTCACCCATCCTGTGTCTACCGCATTCATATAAATACCATATTTAGCAAAGTCAGAAGCGGCTGTATGGGTCATCATGTTTAATGCGGCTTTGGCCATATTAGTATGTGGATGACGATCTTCTTTGTGCCAGCGGTGAAATTTGCCTTCCATGGCAGAAACATTAATAACATGCTTCATGCCCGTATTTTCTTTCTTCATGACATTGCCGAGTCGATTACACAGTACAAAGGGAGCTACCGAATTTACTAGTTGTACTTCGATCATCTCGTTTGTATGTATTTCACCAAGTTTTAGCCGCCAACTATTAGTTTTACGTAAATCGACTTGCTGCAAATCAGCATCAAGAGCACCTGTCGGAAAAACTTCCTCTGGACTCAATGAATCATCCATACTGTATGGTATCTGAGATAGCTTTGCAGAAGCGTGAAGCCCTATACCTATTTGTTTACCATGCCAACTGACCGGTAAATTCTCGTGTTCTTTTTCTGCTACTTGCGTATTAAGTTCACGGATTTCGTCTAGACACATCTGATGGTCTTTTAATAATCCTTGAGCTAGATCTGGTAATTGATCGATTGGGGTTTCCTCATTAGCCATAAGGTGTTTGTAAAACCCAGCTGGTCGTCGAACGGTTTGGGCAGCATTATTAATGAGTATATCTAGCCGACTATATTGTTGTTCTATGAAGTTGCAAAATATCTCGACGCTCGGTATATGTCGCAAGTCAAGTCCATGGATTTTTAATCGATGGCCCCATTGTTTAAAATCTTTTTCTTTAGAGTAGCGAAGTGCTGCATCTACGGGAAATCGTGTAGTCGCTATCACAGTTGCTCCAGCCTTGAGCATCTGCAGGGTGATATGATATCCTATTTTTAGTCGAGACCCAGTGACGAGTGCAACTTGGTCTGTTAAGTCAGCTGTTTGGAATCGTTTAGCATAGTTAAAGTCACCACAATCTGTACACATAGTGTCGTAGAAGTGGTGGAGTTTTGTAAACTTTACTTTGCATACATAACAATTTCTGGGCGATGTTAACTCTTCTGTATGTTGAGAATCTGGAGCATTGAGCATCAATGGTGCTTTAAAAACCACAGCTTCTCTAGCTGAGCGGATGCCTGTATTGTTACGCGATTGTTTGTCCTGTGCCCTTTTCGATTTAATTTTGGCTTTTTTAGATGATTTTTGTCGTCTTATCCATTCTTCTTTTGTGGGTCTTGAGAGCAAACCAGCCGCTTTCATTAGAGCGATTCTGTTTTGTTCGGGAATATCAAATATTTGATCTGTATCTTCATTAAGTGTTTGAAGTACAACTAAACATTGTGCAATTTGTTCGTCACTTAGTTTTTTTTTGTCTTTTTCGGCTGGATCCATCTTAGCACTCATTTAATAACGAAAGTAGACATAAATAGCCTTATTGCCATGGTCTTTTCTGCCAATGTCGTGTGTCTTAGCATGCGGCGCAAACTAGTATACATATTTTCGTTTTAGGCCTCGATACTATGATTTTGAAAGTCTGATCATATTACTTACTTTTAAATTCAATACGAATATTATGATAAAAAGAAGTATTTACTGCATTTGCTTTTTTATGTTTTGCATGATTTTCCAACAATGTAGCCAAGAAAATCCAACGGAAGAAGGTTTAAATCCCGTCTTTAGTTGTGAGGAGGCGATGTCAACTGCTGAGGTCAATGGAACTATCTGGAATATGGAGTCTGTGGGAATATGCAGCATTACAAATTCGCAAACCAGCTCTATTCCTGAAGGTTATCGTTTGCAACTTTTCATGAAAGGTGAAGATGGTTCGGCAATAGCAATCGAGGTGTTGGAATTTGAAAACGGAAGAGCCAGTGATTGCATGGATACCGAAAAAACTTGGTCCACAGAAATTAGCAACAATTATGTAGTTTCTAATACTTTGGCGGAAGGTGTAGTTTGCACTTATTATGATATAGATGGTAATGCCTTCGAAGTAAGGGCAACGGAAGGAGAAGATGTTGAAGGTCTATTTAGTTTCACAGCATGCAATAGCGAAGATGGTTATATCAGTGGAACATTCAGTTTTGTCGTAGAAGCTACGGCTGCCCAAGCTGGTTTTGTCATCAATAATGGGATCTTTGATGGCATTTGTTATGAGTAATAAATATTTTATATTATAAAAAACTTTAATATGTTTAAAACAACGAATCTTTTAGTATTATTTGTTTCAGCTTTTTTAGCAATTAGTTGTGGTAATATCACAGTGGAAGATGGCGACTATGCGGCTGATGTAGCAGGTACATACACCATTACTTCAGCAGAATCTAGTTCGTCATTATATGACGATACTGTAGGTGATCAAATCATCGTAACAAGAGTAGATGATACTACTGCTGATATTTTGTTAACTTTTGCTTCAGCGATCATTCCTGATTTAGAATTGGATGGAGTTACATGCTCGGATGCATCGGGTACAGATGTGGATTTAGATAAAGAATATTCTAATGCTACAGTTATAGGTTTTGTGGGTGAAGAAGATGGTATAACTTTACGTATAGAATGGGACGATGGCGCATTTGCTGAGTTTACAGGTACTATGTAAAACATAAATGAGGAGGCAGTTTATTTATTGCCTCCTTTTTTTCTTTCTCTTTCCTTTAGTAATATCTTCGATTACAGATTCCCATTTTTGTATTTCCTTTTTGTAATCGGACAATCGTTTCTTTTTCTCTATTTTTCTTTTTCCTGATTTCGGCCTGCTTGGTACTTTTCGCTTTTGCTTTTGATTATTTAGGATGACATCGATGATTCTATCCGGTAGATCATTAAGTATATCCTCGACACTGTGTTCTTTTTGTAAAGCTGCGTATGCTTCATGGCTTATGGTGTCTGCACATTCTGCATAAACCTTTAATTCGTCTTCCATGGTATACAGCATGTTTTTAGCATCTGCGTATTCAAAAATGGCGCCTGCTAGAGGTAAGGCGGTTCTTCCTCCAGAACCAGTTCCTAAGTTTCTAAAGTGAATGCGTCGATCTTTTGTGCCTACCCAAGCACCGACTACTAATTCTTGGTTATAACCCATAAACCAGCCATCACTTTGGTTTTGCGTTGTGCCCGTTTTACCCATGATGGGTGCTTCTATATCGAAGGTGCTATATATTCGTCTACCGGTTCCGTTTAAGGTGACATTTTGTAGCATATCATTAAGTTTCCTAACACTGGCAGCTGATGCCACAGTATTTTTTTGTGTTGGATTTTTAGAACGATCAAACAAAACATTACCATCTGTATCTGTTATTTTTTCAATGCTGTACAAAGAGGTTTTTTGGCCTTCTGCAGCAAAGCTAGAATAAACGTTAACCATTTCGAATAAGGATACATCAGATGTTCCGAGTACCATAGAAGGTACTTGATTTAAGGCACTGTTTACCCCTAATTTTCTGGCCATTTTAGCTACTTCATTGATACCTGCTTCAAAGAGTACTTGGACAGAAACTGTGTTTATAGAGTGGGTGAGAGCCCCTTTCATGGAGGCTAAGCCACCATATTTACTGTCTGCATTTTTAGGTGTCCAATCTTTATAACTTGTATAAGTTCGCAACTCATTTTCATACATTTTGCAGGGTTCTGCGCCTTTTTCGAGTGCAGTCAGATAAACGATGGGTTTAAAAGTAGATCCTACTTGCCTAGAACCAAGAATATTATCATACTGGAAATGTCCGTAATCATTTCCTCCGACCCATGCTTTTATGGCTCCTGTCTGAGGGTTTGCCGCCATTAGTCCTGCATGCAGTAATCCTAGATAATGTTTGATTGAATCGATTTTTGTCATTTCTTTAGTCTCATAACCTTTCCATGTCCAGACTCTTCTAGGAGCTTTAGTCGTAAATGCAGCTAATGCTTCTTTCGGTGTTTTACCTTGCTTGATTAAGGATGTGTAATAAGGATCTTGTAGAATCTTTTCATCGATAATTTTAGTATTACTGCCATACATTTTGCCTCCTTTCCAACTATCTAAAAAAGTTTTTTGCAGTTGGCTCATGTGTGACTTCATAAATGATTCTCCAGCAATTTGTAAGTCGTAATCTATGGAGGTGTAAATCCTTAGTCCGTCTCTATAAATGTCGTAAGAGGACCCATCTTCCCGTGGATTTGCCTTACTCCAACTGGTAAATTCTTTTTTTACTTGTTGTTTAAAATACCGCGCTAGTTCGTTGACTTCAGAAGGTGCTTGGTAGTCTAGGGTCAGCGGTTTAGCTTTTGCCAATGCAGCTTCTTCTGCGCTCAGGAAGCCATTTTTTTCCATCTGCGCTAAGACCACATTTCGACGACCTTCTGCTCTTTGAGGATTTTTACGAGGGCTATAGTAGGAGGTCGCTTTTAGAATTCCAATTAATGTGGCTGATTCTTCTAAACTTAAGTCTTTCGGTGTTTTATTAAAGAATCGCTCAGCGGCTGTAGGCAAACCGAAGGCTCTCTCTCCAAAAGAAACCGTATTAGAATATAAAGTAAGTATTTCTTCTTTATTATAGACTTTTTCTAGGCGTTTAGCGATTTCCATTTCCCTAAACTTATTAAACACGGTGCTTAATGTTTTATATTTTTTGCGGGGATACAAATTTTTTGCGAGTTGCTGCGAAATGGTGCTGCCACCTCCACTGGCATCTTGTTGAAGCAAAATCGTTTTTATGAGTACACGTGCTAAGCTTCGATGATCGATACCTTTATGTTGATAAAACCGATGATCCTCAGTGGCAACCAAGGCATTCTTATAGTCTTCATTTAAATCTTCAGGGTTTAGTTGGGATCTGTTTTCAACATAAAAACGCCCAAACAATTTCCCTTCAGCAGCGTAGATTTCGGATGCTAGTGGGTTGCTTATTTTTCGGAGTTCCTTTTTGGAAGGCAAATCATCTATGATCTCATAGGCGACGAGAGCTCTTAGCATAAAGAATGCTAGAAAAGGCAAGAGTAGAAAAATTAAAATGGCATAAGCTATATTTTTCCATTTTAGCCTAGAAATGATTCCAGTCTTAAGTCTCATACTTAGTACTCAATTATTTTGATGGTTTAAAAAGATGTACGACCGATTTTAAATTGGATAATCAATGGCGGTTTTACTTTGGAGAATATAACTATTTAAACAAGCATTATATTACCCCTTTTCCTAAGTCATTTAGCAAGCTAAAGTGACTTTTTAGTGCTCTATAGAATGTCTTATGTTCGTAATAAGGCACATTGAACTCTTGGGCAGTTTGTCTGACGAGGTGTGCAATTTTGGGGTAGTGTACATGGCAAATATTCGGGAATAGATGATGTTCTATTTGATAATTTAGACCCCCTATAAACCAAGTAAACCATTTGCTACCTTTACTAAAGTTAGCCGTAGTTTTTAGCTGGTGTATTGCCCAATGGTTTTCTACACTACTGTTTTCGTCAGGCACAAAAAAGTCGGTGTCTTCGAGTACATGTGCAGGTTGGAATATATAGGCTAAGAAAACCCCACAGATAAAGTTCATCCCTACAAATCCTAATACTGTTTGCCACCAAGGCAAATTAACAAAAAGGATAGGTAATCCTAGAAAGATAGCTAGATACCAAATTTTATTAAACGTTAATTCAGCCATGGCTCTTTTAAAATTTACGCCTTGAGGTTTTAACAGTTTCTTTCTTTTGTATCTGATCAACTGGAAAAAATCTTTTCCAAAGGTCCAGTATAAAGTCATAATACCATAAAATAGAGTGGCATAATAAGCTTGGTAACGAAACCACTTATTTTTTTCTTTAGTGGGCGAAAAACGCATCACGGGTATGTCGATATCTTCATCATGACCCTCTATATTGGTAAATGAGTGATGTAGAACATTGTGTTGGATCCGCCAATTAATATGATAAGCTCCAAGAAAATTGGAAATATATCCGATGATATGGTTTACTTTTTTGTGTTTACTGTAAGATCCATGATTAGCATCATGCATAACAGACAAACCAATGCCAGCCATACCAAAACCCATTATAACCCAAAGCGCCATTACACCCCAAAAAGAACTGACTAAACCAGTAAGCATAACTACTAAAGGGATCGTATAAAGTAAAATCATAAATATGGTTTTAATAACCATATTTGCATTTGAGTATCGATGGATGTTGTTGTCCTTGAAGTATTGGTTTACACGACCTCTCAATGTTTTAATAAACTCAGGGCGGTCTTTCATGTTAAACTTTACTGCTTGGAATGCCATATAAGTGCAAATTTTGAAGATGTAAAATAGTTTATTAATTCCTGTTTAATAGTTAATTATTAAAAACATTGGACAATTAACTTAAAATAAGTAGCTGATAAGAGCTAACTCTATAATTAGTTTAACTCTTTTCTAGCTTTAAGCAAGTGCTTATACAGGTGTTTTTTCATTTTTCGTTCATGTGGATCCATCACGTCAAATTCTGAAATCATGGCATCCAAAATCTTAAAAGCTTGGTTTTCTTGGTGGATATCCAACAGATAAAAAACATATTCTAATCTCAAAGTATAATTGCTGAAAGGTTTATCAAAGGAAACAAATATATCCTTGGCTTTACTTTTTTCTCCTGTGTAATGTAAAGACCAAGCATAAGCCGCCTTAGCATCAGTTGCCTTAAAGTCATGGTTTCTTTCTATCAGCTCACCGTAGCTTTTGCATTCGTCATAATCTTCTAACAAATAGCTACATTGAACCAACTTCAACAAAAGATCCAAATCATCAAGGTACATTCCTTTATGGCAGCTTTTGTACATATGATACGCATCTTCAAGATAATTTTGCTCAAGAAATTTATCGGCTAATGCTATTCTGTTGTGAACGGTATCACTAAATGACAACTCTCGCTCTAGTTTTTCAATTTGGTGAGTTTTGTTAACTGTTTTTTTAATTTGTTCATTTAATGTTTCTAATTTGCGAGCACTGTATAAAAACTTGTACAAGTAAATACAGCTTCCTATCAAAGGAAAAAAGACAATAATCATATACCATAATGGATCTACTTTTTGTTTGTAAGCATGGTACAAACAAAAACATTGAAGGATAATAACAGGCGTATATAATCTAAACATAATACAGACTACATGTACATAAATATATTTGTGTCAACATAAATAAGTGCTAAATTCATCCCAAGACAATACCACACATAAGCATTTAAAGAACTAGCCCTTACCATAAAAACAAGAGCTATTGATTATACAGCTTAATCAGCGTAATTTGATCATTTTTGCTCGGAATTTCTTCAATATGGATTTTTTCAAAGAGAATCATTGGTTCTTCTAGCTCGTTTTTTTCCATATAATTCGATAATGGTTTAGGTGAATTATAATGTTTCCTTTTCAAGAAATTGGTGCAATTAGCATATGCAAATAGGTATATTTTAGCCTTAGCAACCAAAGCATCGTTTTCTTGTGCCAAAGACCACCAGTGCTCTGAATTTGTAATGTGATTACTGCCAATAATGAGCACTGATTTTGCTAAGACCTCATCTTCTATTTCATTAGTTGCCTGATATATTTGTTGGTCTCTCGTTTTTGAAGAAATGCCATAATCAGACATGAAGACTGGATTATTAACTATTTGCTCGATGATATAGGCTTGATCTTTTAAAAGGGAATCTACATCGTTTTTATATATTGAATATCTGCTTTCTACATCTTGAATGATCGATTTATAATCTTTAGGCTTGGTCTCTTTATTTATTTTTAGCAAATCAAACTTGATGCTATCTACCCGATGATTAAAGGGATATGAAAGTAAGTTTTGGAGCACAAAGGAAGTGCACGAACTACGATCAAAATCTATACCTTGCAAAGTAAATGGGTAGGTGTCATATAGGGTTTTTAAACCTTTTATAAATGTTTTATAATGTTCTCCTCGTGCTCTAGTGTGTTGCAATAACCATTCATCATTGCTTTGTAAATACCTCTGTAAAATAGCCACTTCTGCTGGCCCAGCTTCCAACAAAATATGGGTATATCCTTGTTCTAATAATTTTTCGATGATCAATAATTCTGTAGGATAGGTACTCTTGACTTCGTGCGCTTCTCCTATGACGACTAAACCCTTGTGTTCGCCTTGTAAAGCTTGGTCAAAGCTAGCTTGATCAAGGCCTGACTGTGCAAAAAGTTGTACAGCCCACAAGTATAAAATACTAAAACTATAAAAATACCTCATTCAATGTTTTTGCTTTCGAGAAGAATTACTTTATCAAAGTTACATCACCCACCACTTTTTGCAAACTTCCATCTACAAAACGAATTTCAGCTATAAAAGTATATACACCTTGGACCGCGAATTGATTATTGTAACGACCATCCCATCCTTGGGCAATATTACCAGGTTCCAGATTTAAACCACTAAACATTAAATTTCCCCACCGGTCATAGATATACATAAATTCTATAATTTCTAATGCATCATTTCCATCCAGTGTAAATCCATTATTACCAGGCCCTGCATTGGGCGAAAAAACATTAGGCACGTAGACATCTTTATCTAAGAGAACATACAATTGTATAGTGTCAGAGACTATGCAACCTTCAGTCGTAATCAGATTTAAAATGTAGCTTTGGTCGATGGTCGGTGATACATTTTGTTCTAAGCATTCATCGCAATCACTAGATTCTATATTAATCCATTCGTACTCACTTATAATAGCTGGATCAAAGCTAGTATTTGCTTCTATAGTGTAACTTTCACCATAATAGATACTTGTATCTACACCCAAATCTAACCAAATGGCTTCTGGCTCATCTAATGTCACCTCTATTGATTCCTCACATTCATTTGCATCGATAACAAAAAACGTGTAAGTCCCTGAAGAAAGATCATTAAATGTATCATCTGTTTGTACCATTCCATCGAGTAGATATATGTAATTTGCAGTACCTCCACTTATGTTTAGACTGATATAACCATCAGATGCTCCGTAACATGTAGGGTTTGAGTAGTCCGCACTTAGATTCAATGCTTCAGGATTTTGTACAGTAAAAGCATAGATGTCCGAACATTCATTGGCATCTGTAACTGTGAGCGAATAATTTCCTGCGGCCAGATTGTCAATTTCCATGGTGGAGGCGCCTGTAGACCATTCATAAGAATAAGGAGCTAAACCTTGACTTATTTCGATTATTTGAGCTGAAGCATCTTGGTTCCCAAAGCATGAAACTACCGCAGTATATTCCACCGATACTATTGGGTTTTCTGCTGGTTCCACCGAGAAAGATACATTGGCTAAATAACCATCGGAAGAGTAAATGTATAAGACATAATCACCAGTTCCTACATTCGCAATATACCAAGATTGATTATTTTGATCTAAATAGCCTTGCGTCACTTCCATGGTTCCTTGTTCTTCTAAAACGTATTCGTAAGGAGCTTGACCACCTTGAATGGTTAACCATAAAGTATCGGATTCTACAAGGCAAGGTATGGTTAGCGGATTAAGCGTTAAGCTCAATTGACAATCACTTGGAGGACTTAATTGAGTGTGTGTCAGGATTAAGGAGTCACACCCAAATTGGTCTGTTTGTATGGTTTCTACCATTCCAGTATCTAATGGATTGCAACTAAAAATTACGAGATTTGTAGTGTCTTGAACTCTATTTTGGATCTGAATATTTAATAAGCTATCACAATCATTGATTCCTTCTAATATTTGTTGGAATTGACCTTCATCAAAGTAGCTCAAGCCATTTATTTCTATAGTTTCATCAGGACATTTTTCGATTAAAATATCTTCTGAGGCTAAGTCATTTACAAGTATGTTAATATTTAATAAACTGTCACAGGCCACCAAAGATGGAAGCATTTGCTGATAAGTGCCAGCTTCGGTATAAGGGATGTCATTGATTATGAGTGTATCTCCTTCGCAAAGAGCTTCGTTGATGGTTCCTTCATTAGGTCCAATGACATGCAAATTAAGAAACAAAGTAGAATCACAACTAAATTGGTTCGTCAAGGATTGCATATAATTTCCTGGGCTAGCATAACTGGTATCATTCAGTACATACTGCTCTCCTAGACAAATGGTATCCCAGATTGTAAACTGACTAGCCTCATACACGGTGAGATTTAAATATAAAGTGCTATCACACCCTTCAAAGCTTAAGAGTGATTGATCGAAGGTGCCTTCAGTGCCATAGACTTCGCCATTTAAAACGTATGATTCCCCTTCACAAATACTGGCATCGATGCTTTCCTCCAATACTTCAAAATAATTGATGCTTATAAAAATGGTGCTATCACAACCATTTGCGTTGTCTAAACTTTGGCTAAAATCTCCTTTAGACGAATACGTTTCATCGTTGATGCTGATTTGATCATTTTCACAAATGAGCGTGTCGATGAAGCTCTCCGTGTTTTCTATGACGACTAAGTTTAAGTGCGCAATGCTATCGCAGCCATCCTCAGCATAATAGGGATATTGGTAATTGCCCGAATTGGTCACGTAGCTGTCGCCAAATAAATATTGATCTCCATCGCAAATAGTCACTGTTTCGAAGCTCTCATAAGATGGAATAACAAGCTCATATTCTTGTCCTAAAAAGCAATTATCTATAGTAGTCACAATAATGCTGTAAACACCTTCGGCATCATCATTATTCATTATGGTGATGTCCAATGCTGTTTCTCCTTGTAACAATTCTCCATCTTTATACCATTGATAGGTGCCGGGTATAACATCTTCGCTTTGGAGTGTGATCATGCCATCACAAATATTGCCTTCTATTTCTAAGATAGGTATGCCGAAATCACTACTCCTGCCTAAGATCAAATGATCCAAGTAGTAGTATGGGTTTTGCCAATAATTGTCGTTTTGTTCGCAGCTTGGGCCCAGAACTATGGCAGAATAATTTTGATCAGCAATAAAATTAAAGGATGCACTTACCCATTCGTTTGTTCCGTTATATTCTTTTTCATCCAGTTTTACCCAGCCAGAACCATTGGTGGGACACCCAAAATTATCATCCCCAGACCCAAAAGGTAAATTTGCACAATCAGTGCTTGCAAATAGGGCTATTTTTAAGTTACTACTTGCCCAGTGGTTATTAAAACCAACCTGGAAGTCTAATTGGTAGGCTATGCCTTGTTCCATTGGTCCAGTCAAACAAGCTCCGATATATTCTTTAAAGTTGGGTCTAAAAGGTTTTCCGTCTCTAAAACCTACAACACCATCACCATCAGGGAAAGGTCTTGGAGTTTGATACCCAAGCCAGGTATTATCAGTCAAACCACACATATGAAAAAAATCTGTCGTCGCTTCTGAAGCTTGAATCCAATCGGAGGCACAAAATAATTCTCCTTCAAAGTTTGGACAGCAAGATAAGTTTTCAAATGATGGATTAGGGATCAAAGAACTCGGCAAAAAGTCGTCGCAACTGCAACTATATTTACCTGTAATTGTATCCATTGCACAGGCATTAGCATCGAAGACTACAAATTCATAAAAATTATTATTCGCTATAAAATCAGAAACATATTGTCCATTTGGAAGCATGGTAAAAGCACTCCCACTTAAACTATAAGTTGATTCATCACCTCCCAAAATCTCAAATGATACTTGGTAATTTTCATTGTCCTCATCGCATATAAGTTCTATGGAGTTAAATACTGGTTGGTCGACCACATTTATGGCTGCTTCACCATCGCTAAAACTAGGGCAAAAAGTATTGCTCCAGCTATTCCCCAAGCTGTATTGTCCAGCTTGCTGAAATCGGATTTCATCAAATTGTTCAAAAAGGAAGGTGTCTACGATATTACCATTAAGTAGCAGTTCCACCCAGCAAGAGTCGGGGCACACATATTGTGCATTTATGACTGTGGAATCTCCCGAACACAAAGTATAGTTTCCTTCGATTTCTATAAAAGGAGTCTCGGAAATTGTGAGACTAAATGTATCAGTTACTGGGCATTGAGGGTAGATGTTGGCAGTGTAATAAACGTCATGTGTGCCTGTTCCTAATTCGATAATATTTAATTGACCTAAATGGTTAGAAGCACCACTCCAAAGGCCATCAGCAGGAGAAGCATCCAAAGAAATGATCGTATCAGCAAAGCAATAATTAGATATACCATCTATGCTAATTTCGGGAACTGGTAAGATTTCAAATAATTGATTAATGCTTGTAGCGCAGCCTTGAGCATTTTCTAGGGTATACTCAACGGTGTATTCGCCAGGCTCGAAGCTTGAAGGGTCTATTACTCCGTCGTTATTATTATTGTTCCCAAAGGTATACGTGCCTCCACCAGGAATGGCTACCAACAATCCTAGAGTGTCATTTGCACAGTATGGGCCCCAAAAATCAAAAGTGGGATTAGGTACATTGTAAACAGTAAAAAGCACACATTCTTCATATGAGCAGTCTGTATTTGGGTCGAGATAAGTATAAGTAGCTTTGTATTCTCCCGCGCCTAGCACACTCGGATCAAAACTTCCCGAACCATCCACATCTCCTGACCATAAACCACCTAATGGCATAACATCAATAGTAAAAGCTGGATCATCGGTGCAAAAACTAGCGGGTAGGTCTATGATTATTTCTGGTTTATTTAATACTGTGACAAGGACCTCATCTTCTAGCTCGTAATTGCAATTGTAACTTATGGTGACATGGTAGGTTGTAGTCTCTTCAGGAGTTGCGGTCGGATTAGCTATATCCGTCTCGGATAATTCCCCATTGGGGTCATCCCATACATAAGTAGTCCCATTAGGGTCGGCATCTAAAACTACGCTTTCACCTTCACAAATAGTGACATCTTCCATGGGTTCTAAGCTGGGTATAGTCACACATACCTCTTGCAGATTATTAGCTCCACCAGTCGATGCGGTAAATCCATAATAAACATTATTTGTTCCAGTATAGTCAGCAGGATTACCTGTCCAACTAATCGCTAAAGATCCATCGATGTAGGCAGAAATTTCTTGATTGTCGGCATCCCAAACGAAGGTAAAACAATGCGTTTGCCCATCTTCTATGTTGCCTAAACCAACAACAGATCCTAAACCATTTGTGATGTGGTTGTTGATTCCAGAATGAACTATCCCCGCATGGTCTTCCACTGGGTCGCTGACATCTCCATTGCGATAGGTGTCAAATTCGATCGCAAAAGAAGGAGAAATTCCGTAATATCCTATACCTCCTCCTCCAATGCCTACTGGAGTATTTGATGTTGCGAGCACAAAAACAATCCCATCTGCACCTCCATCATTATTGCCAAAATAAAGTTCAGATTCTAGGATAAACGAGTTGGCTAAATCAATGGTGTTTACTGAAAAGATACTCCCATTTTGGCTGTTCAATGCAGCGGTTAATTGATAACAATCAGTCCCAGAATTAAAGGCATTACCATTCGTTATCCACTGACCAAGAATAGGGCATGGTGTGATGATAAGGAGGCTCAGTGCTATTATCATTATTCTCATCCTCAGTAATATACTGATTTTAGTTGAATGAGTGATTAAGAAAGAAATATTTAATGTCTGCAGCGAAAGTATTCCAAATGACATTGTATATAAAGAAGAAAAAAGCAAATAGAAATTTGCTTTGCTCTTTTAAATTATTAAATATCTTTAACGAATTACGCACTTTTAAAACCAATCATTTTATGTATAAAACTATCTTACTTATACCATTTTTATTGATGACAACTTTTGTTTCTGCTCAGACTAACTTGAGTGAAGCATTAGATATACGGCACAAGCAAAGTTTACAAGTATTGCCGACTCCAAGCTCGATAGAACAATATCTTGAAAATGCTGTATCTAATTTAGGTTTGGAAAGTCAAGAAGATTTAGCCTTTAAAAAATCATTCAAAGCACCCAATTTCTGGGAAAGACAGCGATATGAGCAGCAATATAGAGGGCTTCCAGTTTTAGGATCTTCCCATATCCTACATGTAAAGAATCAAGAAGTTGTGAAAGTGTCTGGGTCGATTTATCCATACATCGACATTGAAACAAAACCCAAAGTGAGTGAGGCAGTGGCCATTGCGAGTTTAAAAGAACAACTTATACAGCATGTGTATGAAGCTAATGGAGACGCAATTGCTGTATTTGAAGATTTAAATATAGTATCCAAAAGACTGTGCGTAGCAGACAAAGCCTATCCTGATTTTTCAGGATCGTATCATTTATTATATGAGATTGTTGCCGAGTATTTTACACCTCATCATCATAAAGCTAGATACTTAGTGGACGCAAATACTTCGGAAATTGTAGACGAATTCGAAATGATTTGTTCGGTGAGTGTAGAGGGGACGGCTAACACTCGGTACTATGGAGAGCAAACCATCACCACGGATTCCATTGCTCCAAATCAATTTGTGATGTACGATGAAGACAGAAGTATATTAACCTTGGATGCCAACAATTATACGGGTGGTCAATATGGTTATGCGCCCTTTGTGGATGAAGACAACTATTGGGATAATGCCAATGAAAATTTTGATGAAGTGGCAGGCGATGCACATTATTGTACGGCCAAATACCATGATTTTATGGAAGAACACTTTGATTGGTCTGGGGTAGATGGAGAAGGAGGAGACTTAGTATCCATAGTACATATTGGAGGCAAATATTTTTTAAACGCCTATTGGGATGGTACAGCTACTCACTACGGAAATGGACAATGCGTAGATTATGGTCCGCTTACCACATTAGATGTCGTAGGGCATGAATTTGCTCATGGTTTTACCACTTTTACTTCTGGCTTGATTTACAGAAATGAATCAGGAGCATTAAACGAATCCATAAGCGACATTTTAGGGAAAGCCTTGGAAAATGCTTACGATCAAGAAAACTTTACTTGGAACATCGGCGAAAAATTTGTTACTGGAAATGGTATGCCTTTTAGGAATATGGCTAATCCAAAAGAGTTTGAGAGTCCTGATTTTTATAAAGGCGAATTTTGGATAACCGGTTTATTTGATAATGGAGGAGTACATTTTAATTCAGGAGTTTACAATTATTGGTACTACATGTTAGTTGAAGGTAAAGCTGGAGTTAATGAAGCGGGAAATGCATACGATGTGCCAGCGATTGGTTGGGAAAAAGCAACAGATATAGTGTACGGTACTCAAGTTGGATATTTTACTCCATCCACCAATTACGTGGATGCATATAATTATACCCTACAGTATGTTGAGGATGTCTGGGGTGCAGAAAGTCCAGAATATGAGGCTGTAGCCGAGGCGTGGTACGCAGTCGGATTGTCCAACGATATTGATCAAACGAATATCAGCGGTGCTATAGAAATTCCAGGAGATATTAATACTTTATGTGAAGGAGATGTCTTAGAGATTCCAGTATTGGTTTTAAATACAGGCTTGGATACAATTTTTGCTCCAGGTGTGATTAATATGAGATATACCTTGGATAACTCGTTGGAAGCTGATGAGCAAATTGTGCTTTCAGAAGATTTTGCTCCTGGAGATACGATCCAGTTTACCTTCGAGAAACTCATCGAATATGATCCTAATGACAACCAGAAATATCTGCAAGTGTACATGTCTGTTAACAACCTAGACAATTTTGAACAGATTGCTTATGACTTTATCAACTTTACCAGTGGAGAAGGTTCTGATTTGTTTTTAGACAGAGTTCAACTAACATCTAGTGTTTGCAATCCAGGAGTGTATACCTTAGTTTATTATTTTGAATTGGAGAGCTGTGACCCTATTCCAGCAGGGGAAGTATTGGAGTTAACTTTTGATTTTGATGGCGAAGAATATGTTGTAGAGCGATTTGTAAATACACCTATCCGTCCTAGCATTACTTACATTAACATAACTTCGGTAAGTTTTCCATTTCCACTAGAAAAATACAATGACTTTACAGTCGATTTATATCATGAATCTGACGACGATCTAACAAATAACACTTTATCATCCTTCTTATTGACCTATGATTTAATGGGCAACAATGATATTGAAGATTATGAAGATTTTTCAGACACGAGTAGTGACTATATTTATTTTGATCCAGGTTTTTCACATGAATATCAGTTAGATGAATTGAGTGGAGATCGTTGGCTAGCTATCGGCTCAAATAATTCATTTTTTACTCCTTCTCCTTGTCCTGATCCTGAGGATATATTTGATTTGTATTATTTCTATGGAACAGATCAGTCACTATGTTATAATACCATTGATATGGAGGAACCGGTATTGAGGTTTGAGATGATCAACTACTATAGTGGATTAGTAGAAGGCCTGGAGGAAGGATTCTCAAGTATGACTAAAATAAGGTATGATGAAGGTTTGCCTGAACTATCAGAATATCCGATCATACACTCTATTCCGGAAGGTGAAATGATGGAAATGGAGTTTGATCTGCCTATTGGCAACGGAACCTTGTATATGACTTCCTTATGTATGTTAGGTAATGCTAGTGATTTTTTCGCTGGAGAATATGAGAACATAGATGCAGTATTGTACAATAATGTGAGGATAGAAGAAAAAACCTTTGTCTCTAATGATGATAAAATAAGTCATGAAAGCATACAAGTTTATCCGAATCCATCTCATGGAACTGTATATTTTGAGTCAACAATGGATGCCCCATACGACCTCAATATCTATACTATAGATGGGAAAAGAATGCTTTCAAAGCAACAAATCCAAGGTGATTTTACTTGGCAAAATTCCGCTGACAGTGGATTGTATTTATATGATATAAAGCATAAAGATGGAACTATCGAACAAGGTAAGATAGTCATACAATAAATAGTTTACACACCAAGAGCCTTTATTTACAAGTTAAGTGAAGGCTCTTTTTTTATAAATGACAGATGAAACACAGTTTTTTATTATGTAGTTTTTTGATGATCGCCATGCATGGTTTAGGGCAGGTGCCTCCTTCAAAAGATATAAGGATAGATCAAATTATTAAACAGATTTCGGCGGACAGAATTTATGGGGATATTGAGACCTTGGCTAATTTTGGTACAAGGCATACTTTGTCAGATACTACTTCGACGAGTAGAGGAATAGGTGCAGCTAGAAGATGGATTAAGAGTGAATTTGAACAAATTTCAAAAGATTGTGGAAATTGTCTTGAAGTTAAATATCATAGAGGATTAGTGAAGAAAGGTGAATCGCCCAGGATCCCTGAGGATACGTGGATTGTTAATGTTTTAGCTTTAAAAAAAGGGACGCGCTTTCCTGATCGATATGTGATCATGGCCGGCGATATAGACTCAAGAGTCAGTGATCCATTAGATTATACGTCAGATTCACCTGGAGCTAATGATAATGCTTCAGGTATGGCAGGTGTGATAGAAGCTGCTCGAGTTTTGTCTCATTATGATTTCGAAAGTTCCATCCTATTTGTGGGTCTATCTGGAGAGGAGCAAGGGTTGTTTGGTGGAAAGTTCTTAGCTCAGACCGCTCTTGATGAAGCATGGGATATAATCGGGGTGCTAAATAATGATATGATCAGTAATATTTCAGGTATCGATGGTGTTGTTGATAACGTACATTTTAGAGTGTTTTCAGAACCTAATCCTCCCAAGCAAAACGAACAAGAACAAATCTGGAATAGGTTTTATGGTGGAGAAGTAGATGGTCCATCAAGACAACTGGCTAGGTATGTTGAACGTATGACAAGCGAGTATATATTTGATGCAAAAGCGGTGATGATATACCGACTGGATCGATTTGGGAGAGGAGGTCACCACAGGCCATTTAATGATGCAGGCTTCGCAGGAGTCCGTATTATGGAAATGCATGAAAACTACCACAGACAACATCAAGATATTCGATACGAGGATGGCATTGCCTATGGAGATGTGATATCGGGAGTGGATAAAGAGTATGCTCGGAAATTGACGGCTGTAAATGCCATCAGCTTAGCAAGCTTAGCTTGGGCACCGAAATCGCCGGAATTAGTAATGATAGGAGGAGCTGTAAAGCCATCTACAAGGTTAACTTGGGATCCAGTAGAGGACGAATCAATTGTTGGTTACAAAGTGTACTGGCGAGATACTACAGCCCCACAATGGCAATATAGCCGATGGGTAGGATTGTCAACAGATGTGACTTTGGAAAACATTATAATAGATAACTACTTATTTGGGGTATGTTCAGTAAATAAGCAAGGAAATGAAAGCGTAGTAATTTATCCTAAAACGCTCATTCCAAGAAGATAAATTTTAGTGGGCTTTCTTTCCTATCATTCGATTAAAAAACCGCTTTTCGAATGCCCAAAACCATTTAAATTGGCCAAATAAAAATCCATAAATGAGCAAGACAATGTTGTAAACCGGTAAGATAAGTATATAATAGATTACTGAAAATAAAACTGATTTATTTCCATCTGGAGCAAAAAAGTTTACAATAGGCTTCTTTAAAAACATAATGGTGAAACCTGTACAAGCAAATACAAGCAGTATAATCAGTACTTGAGTGCTCGTCACATTCCATCTTTTTTCTAGTTTTCTAAGCCAATTCATTGCTGGTTGTTTTTTGCGACTGCAAAGTAAACATCATTTGTGGCTAAATGTTGATTCTTATGTAATAGAATTGTAAAAAAAAAAGATCGACTTGAGGAAGTCGATCTTTAGAGGAAAACGGGAGTTTATTATTAAAATCCAAAGCCTAAATGTAGGCTTAAGGCATTAATCTTGTTATTGAAAGCAGATACTTCGTCATTAAAATAGATGTGATTACCAAGTTTTGAAAAATCTCTTTCATAACGAAGGTCAAGGTGCATTTTGCCAAAATTGTATCCAACTAAACCTTGAAATCCTTGAGTAATGCTCTTTCTTTTCTCTTCATAAAAAGCTAAATCGTCCAAATCTGAACTTACATCCAATAAGACATGAAATTTAGGACCTACTCCAAATCGCCAATTATTTTTGTTGATTCCGGCTACAATGTTAATGTCCAAATCTTTGTAATCTTCAGAAAGCAAATGTCCATCGATATCATCATTGATGTATGATTTTACTTGATACTTAGACGATTGTTGGGTATATAATGCTTCCGATTGGAAAAACAAATAACCCATATTTGATTGTGTAAAGATTCCTAGGGATTGTGCAGGAGTCATTTCGACAAAACTTACTTCGTGTGTTATAGATCTGGAGTCAACCGCCACATAGCTAATCTCTTCTTTAGTTAAGAAATGAGTGTAACTGGCTTTGAATCCAAATTTTGTTTGTGCATTTGCCTTGTTTGCAAATAAAAAGATAAAAATTGAGCTTAATATTAATAAATTCTTCATTTTAATTTCGTTTCTTGTTGATAAAGACCCATAAGAAACTTGGCGCCCCTATGAAATATTGTTTGGGAATTGTTTTTTCTGCTTTAGTAAGAAAGTAAAGCTTGACTTAATTCTTTAGCGGACATTTTTGACGCTTTTTTAGGGGTGTGATATAGTGATTAAAAGGTAATAAAAAGGCTTTTGAGCGAGTATCTTAGAATTAAATTTGGAATGTTAAATATTAGTGAAAATCCTAGGTCAGGACCAATTATATAAAGATGGAGCACAAAAAACAATGGATGGAGCATTTTTTATCGAACGCTGAGCAAATGTTTAGATATTATAAGACTTTGGGTGATAAATCCTTTGATCAACTGAGCGATGAGGCTTTATATTGGAAGGCTCATGACAATGACAATTCGATAGCTATAATCATTAAACACATGTGGGGCAACATGATGTCCCGATGGACTCATTTTTTAGATGAAGATGGCGAGAAAGATTGGAGGCGAAGGGATGCTGAATTTGAATTAGAAGATCTGCAAGGACGAGAAGCTCTTTTATTACTTTGGGAAGAAGCTTGGAAATGCTTGTTTGATGCTTTGCACAGCATTGGACCAAAAAATTATGATCAAGTTGTCTATATCCGGAGTAAAGGGCACACCATTGTCGAAGCGATCCAACGCCAATTAGCGCATTATGCTTATCATATAGGGCAGATTGTATACATGGCTAAAAGCATACAAAAAGATCAATGGAAAAGTTTGTCGATGCCCAAAGGCACATCTGAAGCCTTTACAAAAGCTAGCCATTCTAAAGGATTGCGCAAGGAACATTTTGTAAAAGAACAATTGGATGATAGACTAAGGTAAGCTTCGAGACAAAAAAATAAAGATTTACTATTTAGCAATTAAAATGGTTTTATTTTAGAGACTCATAAAACCACCATCATGAAGTCTTACTTTAGTTCTTTCCTATTTATTTTATTTAGTATAAGTATGTATGGCCAGCAAATCCTTCCCAAGGGTTTTGCGCCAGGTGAACGAGAGGCAATGCCTAAATATATAGAGCAGGTTATGCAATCAAATCGCGGTGACTCGAACCCGCCAGATGCTCCGGTCAGAACTATTGCTGAGTGGGAAGAACTTGATGGAGTAGTCATTACCTGGGCTTCTTTTCAGCAGATTTTATCAGAAATTGTTCGACACGTTCGTGAAGAGGCTAATGTTTACATCGTTTGTTCGAATGCTAACAACGTAATGAATTACTTGACAAATGCAGGGGTGGATATTTCCAGTAATGTGTTTTTTATTGAAGACGAATTTGATAGTATTTGGGTCAGAGACTATGGTCCTAATTCGGGATACTTAAATGATGTGGGAGACTTAGTCATGATTGATTGGATATATAATCGCGCCCGATACCGTGATAATGCAGTACCTGATGTGGTTGGAGAGTATTTAGACGTTCCAGTGTATTCCACAAACGAAGCACCTAATGACCTGGTCAATACAGGTGGTAATTTTATGGTAGATGGATTAGGTAAAGGTTTTTCTTCAAGGTTGGTACTAGATGAAAACGGCCCACAGAATGATTTTGGCACAAGTAATCATTCAGAAGAAGATGTAGACAGAATAATGTTTGACTATATGGGAGTCGAAGAATACATTAAAATGGAAGTGCTTCCGTATGACTTGATCCATCATATAGATATGCACATGAAGTTGCTCAACGAAAACACCTTATTAGTTGGTGAATATCCAGAAGGTGTAGCTGATGGACCTCAAATAGAAGCTAATATCCAGTACCTAATACAAAATTTTGAAGCGGCATTTGGTCGTGAGTTCGAAATTGTAAGGATGCCGATGCCTCCTTCCGCCAATGGTAATTTTCCGGATCAATGGAATGCGGATTACAGAACTTATACTAATTCGCTTATTGCCAACAAAACGATTATAGTGCCAACTTATGAAGAAAAATATGATACCACCGCTTTAAGAATTTGGGAGGAGATTATGCCTGGATATACCGTTGTAGGTATAGATTGTAACGCGATCATTCCTTTGTCCGGAGCTTTGCATTGCATAACTAAAGAAGTAGGTACTAAAGATCCTTTGCAAATATCACATGTGCCTTTAGAAGATGTAAGCCCTGATGCCAATAGTGATTATGAGGTAAATGCTATCATCAGACATCGATCCGGCATAAGTCAAGCCGATGTATATTATAGAGTAAAAGGAAATACTGAATATGTACTGGCGCCAATGACCTTAGTGGATTCGGAGAGCGATATTTGGCAAGCGTATATTGCTGAACAAGATTTAGGATTGACCATAGAATATTATATAGAAGCATCAGCCGCGTCAGGAAAAAAGCTTGCTCGACCACTGCCGGCACCGGAAGGTTACTTTAGCTTTAATGTAGGATCTCTTCCTAGTTCTACTTATAATATTGAAGATGTACAAGTAATGGAGGCTATCTTTCCTAATCCAGCTACTGCCATCACAGCGATACCCTTAAACCTTCCTGTCGCCAGCCAAATCAATATTGATCTGGTTGATGAGCTAGGTAGGGTAGTAGATGTTTTGTACAATGACTTCCATAAAGCAGGTAAAGATTTTGTGTTTTTTGATGCTAGCCAATTTGCAGCAGGAGTTTACTTTGTCAGACTTGAAATCCAAGGAGAAAAGCACATACAAAAACTGGTCATTAAATAAATTCTGCTCGGAAAATAGGCGATTTATCGCATTAAATCGCATAAAATGAATACTTAGAGCGTATTTGTTACATTTTTTTCCATTTCGCAAGTTTTGGAAGTTTATTTTTAATGTGCTGATATTGAGAAATATACATATATGGTATTTTTATAAAACAAAAATTACACCTAAAAAATAGGGGCAAACACCTATATAAAAGTGTTAACCCTTGCATTTAAATAAAACTTCCTATATCTTTATTGTATGTAACTGCTGAAAAATATTGTGAACCTTAAAACCTTAAGCTATGAAAAAGTTAATTCTTTCATTTCTTTTAATGTTCACTGTAAGCCTTGGTTTTTCAAACATCCCTACAACCCTAAATTTTGAGGATCTTACAACTGAAGTTGTAGATTTTACATTGCACGATGCCAATCATTTAAAGTTATTCTCTAGTATAGAATATCGTGAAGAAACTCAAAATATTGTATTAAAAACAGTGGAAACGATTGACTTTGTTACGGTTATTAACGCCGAAAAAGAAGTGCAATTTGTGATGCCTGTACAAGCAAAGAATCTACATTTATTTATGCAAGATTTTGAAACAGGCGAGTACGATGTTTATTTAACCATTGATGAATTCGAAATACAAACAAAAATGGTCATAAAATAAAACTCTTGATTACTTAATGCAAAAAGACTTTCTATGGGTGTGGAAAGTCTTTTTTTATTAATTATTGGCTTTTACTTCACAACTTAGAGCTAATAGAAAAGAAAGAATGCAACAATGTTGCATTCTTTTTGTTATCTTTGTGTCGAAATGAAAGCAGCATTACAATATCTAAAGCAGTCGGACGTCATGGGGATCTTTGTCTCTGCCTTATGTATTATACATTGTGTTATTACTCCTTTTATTGTGGTATCATTAGGTTTAACCAGTCATGCGCATCATCCATTGTTCTCTTGGCATGGTCTCTTTCTTATATTGGCTTTAACAGCCTTGTTTTTTTCCATTAAAGATGCCTCTAAATCAATAAAAATTATACTCTGGTTAAGTTTTGGTTTTATGGCTTTAGGGATGATTTTTGAGCAATCGGGCGTTTTTTTTAAAGTTTTATTATACCTAGGTTCTATAGGTCTAATCATTGGACATCTAAAAAATTACGCTAATCATCAGAAAACACATCATTGAACAATGCAATGAGTCCTTTCGAAACTTTTTTTACACTTGGTTACAAACATATTTTAGATCTTTCGGCATTTGACCATCTTCTTTTTGTTATTGTTTTATGTGCAGCCGCGTCATTTAAGCGATGGAGGTCTTTGCTAGGACTAGTGACAGCATTTACAATAGGCCATTGCTTGAGTTTAGTAGCTACAGCATATGTCGACATAAGTAGCATACAGAATCTTGTGGAGATTTGCATTCCTTTAAGCATCATAGCTTCTATTTTATTGGCATTTAAATCTACGGACACAACTCGTTTTGCCACTCATTACTTGCTGATTCTTTTTTTTGGCTTGATCCATGGAATGGGTTTCGCTAACTACATAAAAAGCTTACTATTTGACCAGGCAGGCTTTTTGACTCATTTATTTTACTTCAACTTAGGAATAGAAGCCGGCCAACTAGTCATTGTTTTATTGGCTTGTATTGTTGCGAGATGCTTAGTCTATTGTTTTCCTCGTTATGAAGCTTTTATCATTAAAAGCATACTAATTATTGCTTTGATACTTTCCATTTATTTATTGGTTGGACTTTTCTGAGCTAATCCATTAATTCGGTGGTGATATGTACCGTCGGACTAAGTGTTTTATGGACAGGGCACTTGTCTGCAATCTTGAGAATTCGGCTTATTTGTGCTGAATCTAGATTGCTGTTAAACTGGATTTTTCTGTGTAGATGTAATTTTTCTCCAAACATTTTCTCTTCGATTTTGACAGATAGATTTTGAATGGGCCATCCCTTGCGATCCACGTACATCTTCATGGTTATTGTCGTACAAGATGCTAACGAAGCAGCTAAAAGTGCATTAGGAGTAAATCCTTTATCTACTCCTCCCAAGGAAGCTGGTTCGTCTGCAAAGGTTTGATGTTTCCCATCGCTTATCAAACAGGTATAATTTTGAGACTGTAGCAAGCAAGTAATTGTAGTATTAGACATATGATTGAAATTTTAGATTCTTGGAACTAATATTGCATCCAAAAGGTATTAAAGTAGTAATTAAATTTTTAACCTAAAAAAACTAATTAAAAACATGGGTTTATTTTCATTTATTAAAGGAGCCGGTAAAAAATTGTTTGGTAAAAAAGAAGCAGCTCCTGCACCAAGCGCAGCTCCTACACCGACCTTAACTAAGACGGATTTATTAAGAGAAGAAGTAGAGCGTTTAGGTATCCAGGTGGATGGTCTAAATGTAGAAATGTCTGAAATGGTAACCATTTCTGGAGAGACAGAAACCAATGCGGATAGAGAAAAAGTAATCTTAGCTATGGGGAACATTGATTGTATAGGATGTGTAGAAGATAATATTACAGTAAGAAATCCTGAGCCTGAAGCAACTTTTCACGTAGTGGAAGCAGGTGACTCACTTTCTATGATTTCGAAAAAAGTGTATGGGGACCCAATGAAGTATAATGCGATATTTGAAGCTAATCGCCCAATGTTGGAACATCCAGATAAAATTTATCCTGGACAAACGTTAAGAATACCACCACTTGCGTAAGCATAAACCACATTATAATAAAGGCTCTGATTTTTCAGGGCCTTTTTTTTGTTCAATGTCGTTTATGTGCTTAAGCTTAAATCTCTTAAGCATAAGCGCTAAAGTCCATATATATTTGTTTAATGAAGAGTCACTTTATTTGTTATTTCGTTTTCGGTTTATGCTTGATGTTTTCTTGTACAAAAGAATCACCAGAAGTAGAAGAAGTGCCTACATCCTTTAATCAACATGTGCTTTTAGAAGGTTTTAGCGGTGAATGGTGCCCACCTTGTGCTACTTCGTTTGAAGATTTTATAAAACCGACGCTTGACTCTTACCCCAATATTGCACATTACATTAGCTATCATATCGAAGATCCATTTAGCACTTCAGAATCAGAGTTTCTATCGGATAAATACGGTGTGTTTGGAGTTCCTAACACGATGGTGGATCGATACGACTTCCCAGACGGAGGAGTTTTGTCTAATCAGTTTTTATCCTCACGTGTGGAAACCAGATCAACTCATAAAAGCGACATTGGACTAAAACTAAAAACGGATCAAAGCGGATTAGAAGGACAAATTAGGGTCGATTTATGGTTACATAATCCATTTAGCGACGAACTATATTTAAATATATATCTATTGCAGAACGAGGTCCAAGCGATTAATCAATTAGGTACTAATGATCCAAACTATAAACACAAGTTTTTATTTAGAGAGTCAGTAACGCCATTTGGAGGAGTTCAAATAGAAGCTAGTACAACTGGTGAAATGCAGTCTTTTAATTTTGATTTGGATTTATCACATTATCCAAATCAGGAGATATCCTTTGTAGCTTTTGTAGAAGTACAAAACCAAATTCTACAGTCTCAATATGTTAAGTTGGGAGAAAACACTAGCTGGGATTAACTAAATTTATTATTTACTCCTCACATATAGCAATATAAACTTATTTTCGTGGCTTCATTCTAAAATTGTTACGAGTACTCAAATAAGAAACTACTTCAGCTTATGAAATCTATACTTATCACTGGCGGTGCGGGATTTATTGGAAATCACGTGGTTAGACAGTTTGTAACCAAATACCCTGACTATACCATTGTCAATTTAGACAAACTTACGTATGCAGGTAATTTGGAAACTTTAAGCGATATTGAAAAGTCTGAAAATTATCATTTCGAAAAAGCATGCATCACGGACGAACAAGCCATGCACGATATTTTTGCAAAGTATCAAATTACAGATGTTATCCATTTAGCGGCTGAGTCGCACGTAGATCGAAGTATCACTGATCCGCTCATATTTTTAAGAACAAATATATTAGGAACAGCTAATCTGTTAAATGCTGCGCGTGCTAGTTGGAAAGATTATAGTAAACATACTTTTTATCATATTTCCACAGATGAAGTTTATGGAAGTTTAGGCGATACAGGCCTGTTCGAAGAAACAACTCCCTATGATCCAAGATCTCCATACAGCGCTTCCAAAGCTAGCTCTGATCATTTAGTGAGGGCTTATCACCATACTTATGGAATGAAGATAAAAATCAGTAATTGTTCTAACAATTACGGCCCGTTCCAATTTCCAGAAAAACTAATTCCTTTAATGATAAATAACATTGTACAAAAGAAAAATTTACCAGTTTATGGAGATGGATCAAATGTGCGCGATTGGTTATATGTGCAAGATCATGTGGAAGCTATAGACCTGATTTTTCACGAAGGTGTGGATGGAGAGACCTATAATATTGGGGGTAATAATGAAATGCGAAACCTCGAACTAGTCCATATTTTATGTGATACAGTAGATCGAATTTTAGGAAGACCTGAAGGAGACGCTAAAAGCAGAATTACCTTTGTTAAAGATAGGCCTGGACATGATCAGCGATATGCCATTGATGCTTCTAAAATAAAAGACGCACTTGGATGGGAACCGATAACAGATGTGGCTACAGGTGTGGAAAAGACAGTACAGTGGTATCTAGACAATGCGAGCTGGCTAGAAGGAGTAACAAGTGGAGCATATAAAAGTTATTACGATAAACATTACGGAACATAGATCATATTTAAATTAAGGAAAACATGAAAGGAATAATATTGGCAGGAGGTATGGGTACACGATTATATCCACTCACTTTATCAGTCAGCAAACAACTTATGCCAGTGTATGATAAGCCTATGATCTATTATCCATTATCTACGTTGATGTTAGCTGGGATAAGAGATATTCTTTTAATATCTACGCCAGAGCATATAGCTTTATTCGAACAAGTTTTAGGAGACGGTAAAGATATCGGATGTAATATATCGTACAAAGTGCAGCATGAGCCTAATGGATTAGCCCAAGCTTTTGTATTAGGTGAATCATTTATTGGAGATGATGATGCAGCCTTAATTTTAGGAGATAATATTTTCCATGGCAATGGCCTTGCCGAACTGATACAATCTTGCAATAAACCTTCTGGCGGAATTGTCTTTGCCTATCCAGTAAAAGATCCTGAACGCTATGGAGTGGTCGAATTTAATGAAGATGGTAAAGTGCTTTCCATTGAGGAAAAGCCGAAAGTGCCTAAGTCAAATTATGCGGTACCAGGTCTTTACTTTTATGATAATAGTGTGGTCAAAGTAGCTAAAGAACTGAAGCCAAGTGCACGAGGTGAATATGAGATTACTGATGTGAATAAGCATTATTTAGAACAAGGCAAACTAGAGGTAAGAGTCATGTCTCGAGGCTATGCTTGGTTAGATACAGGAACTCACGAATCTTTGCTTGAAGCAGGAGAATTTATCAGTGTGATAGAAAAAAGACAAGGCTTAAAAATAGGTTGCATAGAAGAGGTAGCTTGGCAAATGGGTTTTATTGATGATGAAGGATTGGCTAAGCTAGCAAAGAAATTTGAGAAAAGCGGTTATGGTGAATATTTGGCTAGTTTACTAGTCTAGCGAATGGTAAAATCATCATCTGCTTCGGCAAAATTTTCATTAAATTTCATGAGTGGTATGGTGATATAGAAGTTGGAACCAGTCCCGGCTACCGAATCAAAATCAAGTTTAGCATTAAAGCTGTCGAGCATATTAGTGGCGATAGCAAGCCCAAGACCACTGCCTGAAGATTTGGTCGTGAAATTAGGGCGGAATATTTTTTCTTTCATATCATCTGTGATTCCGACACCATTATCGCTTACTTGTATGACGGCATCTGATCCTTGGCGATATAATTCGATGTTTACCCAGCCATTACGATCATTTGGAATGGCTTGTATAGCATTTTTGACAAGGTTGTTCAAAACTCTTATTAAATGTGTTTTATCTGCAAAAACACTTAGGTCATTGAGCGGAATGCTCATTTTGACATCGATATCTTCTCGTTTTCTAAATAAATCATGGATTGTTTCGATGACTTCGTTCAGGACTACTTTTTCGTTATTAGCTTTTGGTAGTTCGCCAAAGTTGGCAAAAGAATTGGCTATGCCCGATAGATTATCTATTTGTTCGATGAGTGTATTGGATATTTTTTGCACGAGTTCCTGGCTATTTTCAGGTTGGACTTTTATGGCTCGACTCAAATATTGAATCGATAATTTCATGGGTGTTAGAGGATTTTTTATTTCGTGTGCTACTTGTTTTGCCATTTCTCGCCATGCACCATCACGTTCCGTTTTTGCTATTAGTTTTGCACTTTTTTCTAATTCCAATAGCATGTCATTGTAGTTGTTTATTAATAGACCTAACTCATCATTCCTTTGCCATTCTAAGGATTGGTTTTCCTTCCCTAATTTGATCTCTTTCATTCGAGTAGCTAGTGTGCTGATCGGTTCTGTGATAGATCTTGCCATAGCAATGGCGATTGCACCAGCAATAAGAAATAAGAATACATAAACATTAAGCAGTGTGCCTAAAAAATCAAAGATTCTGATTCGACTATTAATTTGTGTTTGCTTTATTTTCAGGGAAGCATAAGCTACTGCATCGCGATATAAGATAGGGAAGTAAGTATTTCTGTTTGCTGTATTTATAGTAATGGGTGATTTTTGATTTTTAGTTTTTAAGTGATGATAGGCTAAAAATGGTAAAGCTACTTTGTCATTTGTATAGCTCAGAGATTCTTCATTTAAAAGTCTTCCTTCTGGATCGAAAAAATCTAGGTGGATGTTATGAATATTTTCTATGGATTTTTTAGAAGCTAACAGCACCTGCAGCGCCTCATCTGCACTTAGCTGTTCATTGGTTTTCTCTTGAAAACTAAGGTTTAAGGCAGCAATCTTATCCCTTAAAAAAGAGTCTTCAGTTTGCCTGATTTCTCTACCTAAATACCAACTGGTAATTAATACAATAGAGACAAAGGATAGCACAATGATGCCTATGATGATTACTTGGATTCGGATAGAAAGACTATTCATTTGGTCAGCCTCAAACCGAAGGGAAACAGGTAGAAAGGGACTGACTCGATCTAAGCTAAAAATGAATGCGACGAGCAAGACGAACAAACAGAAAAATAGAGAAAATAAACTTATGGGTTTTACAATGCTAGAAAATCCTTTCTTCGTTATTAATTGTACATCATTATCTGGTTGATAGCAAATGTATGCATCGGCACCTTCATAGATTACATCAAGACTCAGATGGTCTAGGAGTAGTTCATTCCACTGCCTTGGCAGTAGTTGGGAGTGATTAAGATAAATGCTGTCTTTATATTTTAAGCTAAAATCATAGCGCTGGTGGTGTGCTAGTTGCTTTTTCCACTGGATTCCTATTTTGGAAGTATAAGAGGCGCTATCTTTTTTAAAGTTGATGTGTCTTAAGTAGGTGTTGTTTAATGGCGAAAAACTCCATTGGTCATCAATAATACGTTCGATTAGAAACCCTTGTTTCTGTGAAGGAGATGACGAGACATTGCTAAAAATACTTTGACCTAGAGAATCTTCACCAAGCAAGACAAGATCTATGATGGGATTTGGTGTTTCAATGTAGTTTGCATGTATAAATTGCAAAATATCTTCTTTATGTATCCGTCCGATAGAAGGATGCGATCTATATTTTTCTAGCACTTCACTTATCAGTGAATCGGTGATGAATCGTTGAGCGTATTCATGGTTTTCTTTCGAGTACAATGCATATTCGTCTTGGATAAAAGCAATGCGATCTTTTACCGCTTTACTCGTATCAAAGTGAAATAATAAAATCGAAGTAAATGCAGAATAGACAATGATCCATAAAATCAGCCATGTGAGCGAGCGCAATGTTGCATCGTAGTATAAGTCATGTAGCAGGAAGTAAATAAGTAAGAAAATAGGGAGTATCCATGCTGGTCTGAGCTCTACAAATTGATAAGCTACAATACAACTTATGGCGACTACTATGAACATGGATGAATATTTCCAAGTAGCATTAAAAGCTTGCGCAGTTTTCACAAAGAGTTGTGCAGCTATAAATAGAGCTATATTCCATGAAGCTAAACAGATCATGCTGGCTATCTCGATAAAGCTTATGTTAGATAGTTCTTGAAAATTAAAGCTGAGCTGTTTGTTGTATATAAGAGTTTGAAATTCATTGATAAATAGGCTAAATAAAACGGCATTTAATACGCCATAAACCGCCAACTTCCAAACAGCATCATTTGGTCCAGTCTTTTCTTCATTGTACCAATATTCTAAATCAATACATATCGTGATGACGGTAACGCTGAAAAATAGCATATCTAGCAGAGAAGGAAGCATATAGCTCAGTTGGATACTTCGATCATTGATAATACTTGGTGCTTCTTGAAACCACGCATTTATGAAATAGAATAACAAGAAAGCAAGAATAGTAAGACTGATTTTGACGATGTAATTTTGATTGATTTTATGGATCCAAGCCACTAATAATAAAAAGGATAAAAGCACAAAGCAAATACCGAATGTATGCCTTTTTTTATGTGCCTTAGTGGTGGGTTTTACCCAAACATCATCATATAACTCAAAGGCTTCTAAAGTTTGGTGACTAACACGTTTATATTGCCAGTTTAATTTGCATTGCTTGACGATATACTCTGATAGTGCTTGGCCCTCAAAAAGCTTGAAGCTATATTCCCATTGATAAGCTTTATTTGTTTTGCTGATATTCCATCCATCAGGACTTGGTTCTCCTTTCCAAAAGAGTAAATCATCATCTTTATATATACGGAGTGATGCAAATGGCGGCACTTCATTCAGCATTTGCTGAATTCCTTGAAGATCTATAGACGCTGGCTCAGCTAATGGGTTTAAATATTGGCTAAACTTATTTTGTAAGTCAGATTCTGCTTTCTTTATAAACGTTGTAATCTTAGTTTTGTCACTTGTAAAACTAGATGATTGCTCGCTTGTAAGATGTATTCCAGTCGAAACACTTAGGCAAAGCAAGGACAATATGATAAGTATTCTTGCCAAGATTATTTATAAGTATATAAAAATAAGTAATTAACATATTATATTATAATTTAATATAATGCACTTTAATTTGATTCTTTCCTTTCGATGGATAAATTGTAGTTTTGTTGCATTATATCGAGCTATCGCTGTCCAAGTAAAATTGGAGAGAGGAAAGTCCGGACAACGAAGAGCACCATACCATCTAACGAATGGAATTCACGTAAGTGAAGCTAGATAGTGTCGCAGAAAATAACCGCCACTTATACTTTTGTATTTGAGGTAAGGGTGAAAATGTGAGGTAAGAGCTCACAACTTGTTTAGGTAACTAAGCAGGTGGATAAACCTTATGGGTTGAAATGTCATGTATATTCAGGTGTGGGGATTTAACCCATATATGACTTGCTCGGTTAATTTGTGAAAACAAAACCTGAAGGGGTAGGCAGATTGAACTTGTTTTGAGTCCAACTTAAAAGAGGTCTAGATAAATGATAGCTGTCTTATTATTTAAGAAACAGAATCCGGCTTATAGATATAATAAAAAAAAGAGGCTGTTACCATGTATCAGCCTCACTTTTATTTCATGGCTACAGTTTTTATTCGATATCCAAAGAAATAGTAAACCTTAAAGTTTTATCCAATGGATTGTTTTTATTATTAGCTGGTTTGCGATACGATAAATCTAATTCAACTTGTGAAATTTTAGTCCCTATCCCAAAAGCATAAAATTGTTTTGCACCCTTTAGCCTAGCTTGGTAAAAATAACCACACCTCACTGCATACTTTTTTGCATTCCAATATTCTAAACCTGTTCCTACCATCCATTCTGATAATTCTTCTGAGAAGCCTCCAGGAGCATCTGACCATGATTTTAAAATGCTTGGGAAAACATCCAAATCTCTGATGTCATAATAATCTGGGTTTTCTTTTAAAACTCCATTTTCAATTATTTGCCTAGCTTGAAAGGTTGGGACCATGAGTTTATTAAAATCCATAGCAAAGCAAAGTGAATGTCTAGTAGCTAATTTTAAGTCTAATCCAAATCCTAGCCCAAACTTAGCTGGCAAGAAAAAACTTGATTGATTCAATGGGAAGTATATTTTTGGTCCTATGTTGCTGATTGCAGTTCCAATACGGAGTCTGCTAGCTCCATCGTTGATACCTAATTCAGTTTCATAAGTAAAACTTAAATCGAAAGATAAGGCCTTTGCTGGGCAATTATCCGGAGAAGCTACAGTTAATTGAACAAAATAAACTTCAGAATAAGTGTATCTAGCAGATACACCAGTTGAAAACTTTTCACTTAATTTTCGAGCATAAGCACCGATTACTTCAATTTCGGTGGCTCTTCTTGTCTTAAGTGGATTGACATTTATATCAGTCGTGTTTATGAATCCTAATGAAAAGTAACGCAAACTTGTGGCTACTGTTTGTAATTCGCCTACTTTTCTATAACCAGCCAAATGCATCTGCATTATATCAGACAGCCCCAATATAGGGAGGGGAGGCATAAAACTCATACTTACGTCAAAATCATAATCTGTGAAAGCTAAGCTGGATGCATTGAAATGCAAACTATTAGGTGTTGCTGAAGTGGCTATGCCGACATCACCTAAAGCCTCAGATCGAGCGTCTGGAGTAATTTGGAGGAATGGAACGGCTGTATAGACAATGTTCGGAATACATTCACCATTGTAAACCATACAGCCTTGGTCAGAATCATATACCTGACAAGTTGTATGGCTGTAAATTAGAAAAATGAATACAAGAACCAACATTGCCTTCATGGCATTAAAAGATTTGTGCATTGGATAGATGGTTTAAGTCAGTTTTTAGATCGTAAGACCCCATGAGAATCCAACGTAAATTCACTGCTCATTGTTACATCCGATAACAGCAATGCTGAAAGTAATCAAAAAAAAGAGGCTGACACCATTAGTATCAGCCTCACTTTTATTTCGGGGTTACAGTGTTTTATTCTACATCCAAAGAAATGGTAAACCTTAAGGTATTATCCAATGGATTGTTTTGATTGCTGGTAGGAGCAAGATATGATAAATCAACTCCAATGACAGAGGCTTTTAAACCTACTCCAAACGTAAGGAATCGACGATCTCCTTTTAAAGGATTCTCATAAAAATATCCAGCTCTAACGGCAAATTGTTTTGCATACCAATACTCTAAAGCGGCTCCAATATTCCATTCTGTTAATTCTTCTGAGAAGCCACCTGGAGCATCTCCCCACGAATTAATTAATCCTGAGAATAATGCTTGTTCTCTATAGTCCGCAATGCCATTTTCTGGCGCAGAATCCCAATCTTCATTAGCTACTGGCACGTCTTCTCCTTCTCTTAAAATTTGTTGAGCTTGTGGAGTAGGCACCATCAGTTTATTGAAATCAACAGCAAATGTCATCATATTATAACTATCAAACTCAAGATCCAAGGCAGCACCTAAACCAAAATTACCAGGAAGAAAATCTCTCAATAAGTTTTGAGTGTAGGTTACTTTAGACCCTAAATTGGTGAGTGCAGCACCCACTCTTAAATTTGACCCATACGTGGTTAAATCTAGTTCGCGGTTATAAGTAAAACTTAAGTCTACAGCAAAAGCATTGGCAGGAGCAATAATAAATTGATCCACTCTTTGACCACTAGCAAGGTTTGAATAAATATATTTAGCTGTCAATCCTGCCGCGAAGTTGTCTCCCAATTTCCGCGCATATGCTGCAGCTATTTCTATTTCATTAGGTCTGCCCGTTCCAGCTGGGTTTCCGTCTACATCTGTAAAGTTAATTTCTCCCAGTGAGAAATAGCGCAAACTTGCTCCTATGGATTGTAAGTCATCTACATTCTTGTATCCAGATATATATCCTAAAAACACATCAGATAGACCAAGGTTTCTTAACCATGGTGTGAACGTAGTACTTAATGCAAAATCGTTTTCCGTAAATGCTAAATTTGATGCATTAAAGTGCATAGCATTGCTGGTAGGGGATAAGGCTATGCCTACATCTCCTAAACCTCCAGATCTTGCATCTGGTACAATTCTTAGAAAAGGCATGGCTGATAAAACAGTGTTTGGTACACACTCGCCTCCACTTACAAAACAACCTTTCGTCTCGTCAAAGTACACTTGAGCAACCTGAGCCTTTAGAGAACTTATACATACACTACATACCATCGAAATGGCAAATAGTAAAAACGTTTTCTTCATTAGGTAAATTAATTTTGGTGTAAAGATAAAATATTATAATAAATGCTAATTTATTATCACCAGTTTTTCAAAATCACTTTGTCGACTGGTTTCTAGCATTTGGTCATGTATGCTTACTTGGTATAGATAAACTCCATTCGCTAAACGATTGCCAAAATCATCTCGGCCATCCCACATAATATTGCTTTCACGAAAGCCTGTTGATTGGGAATATGTATCTATCGTTTTTAATAACTTGCCAGAAAGGGAAAATATTTTAATAAGTATGGAAATATTTGAACCAGCAAGATCATGTTCGAACATAAATTCAGTGGAAGTGCTAAATGGATTAGGATAATTTAACACGTGCTGCAAACCTTCTCCATCGCCATTGATCACCACAAACTCAAGTATTCCACTGTTAGAATTATTTAGATTGTCCCATGCAGTAAGCTCTATATGATGTTTGCCTGGCTCTAATTGGTCCATTGGAAACCGTATACTTCCTGAAGTATAATCATCTAATGCTGCCTCGTAGTACTCATTCATGATTAATGGATTTTGCTCATCTCGATCTAAATTGGCCGAGAGATCATGTCCAATGCTGGTGCCACTGATATTTATACCATTTTCGTCTGAAAGCTTTGCCAGAAATATGGGTTCGCTGTTGGTAGTCCCCCCATAAACAAATGATTCATCATTCATATATAAGTCTATGACAGGACCTTCATTGTCGGAAATCTCATTTTCGGACGAACCTCCTACAATAAAATCGCTAAAACTACCTGCAGCGTCCGTTATTTGATCGGTTGCATATAGACTAATCCTGCCTTCTCCATAACTAAAATCTATATCTTTTGGCAACAAGAATGTAAGTTTAAATAAGCCATTTGTGACACTAGCTCTTCCTTTAAATAATATATTCTTTCGTTGGTTAAATGTGTAACTCCCACTTCCGATATTGTTTCTAAGTGTGGTAGTCTCAGTTTCTTTATCATAGACAATAGCCGTTAATTCGCCATTGAAATCTTCCAATAGTTGACCATTGTAATCCTGCACTCTTCCTTCTAGGCTTACGGTTTGTAAAGCCTTTATCGTGTCCGTAAATGACGCTTCGATGGGTTTTTCATTAAATTGGGTTAATACAATGTCATGCTTTGGCACATTCAAATACATAAAGGGATCACCTATCAACGAAAACTTCCTTGAGTTTTCAGAAGATTCTTCATTCTTTGCAGATCTCATGACTTCACCCAAGCGGTTAATTTGACCAGCTTCTTTGACAAATAATCGATCAAATACAGCTTCAGTTAATCGCTTGTTTCCTGTAGTAAATACGGCTCGGGTAGTAGTTAGTAAGCTTACTGCAGCTCCACTAGGATTTAAGACCGCATGTTCGCCAGCTGAAACAATATGTGGATCATCGTAGCCTGCAAACGAACAAGTTGCGGTTACCATAAGTGTTAATTTATCAGGGTTGTGTAAATCCTGTATGTGGTTACTTTGAAGCACTCGTTCTTGAGCCCATCCAGTGGGTCCACCATGACCTAAATAGCATTGGACTAACAAGCCATTTTCTATATTCTTGATCAGATCTTTAGTAACACCAGGATAACGTTCTCCACCAGGTGTCGTTTCTTGAGGGTAGGCATCGTAGTACACTTTTTTCTGGTTGTATAAAGGAGAATGCACTTCTGTATCTTCAGCAATTGAATTGGCATCTCCAATGTGTAGAACACCGTCTTCGTCATCCGCAGCAAAACTAATGAAGGTACGCCAAGGTCCTAGAGTGCTTTTCGAACTTTGATAGTGTATGAGTTTGTCTACTACGGTTGTTGCTTCAGTTATATTGTTAACCGGTAAACGTCCCACAGAAACGTCCAAGAGACCATCTTTTAATACACCTCCTTCATCTTCATCCAATAATGCAAAATAGTCATCTGATGGATAAGCGTAAATAGGAGCTAATGATTCATCACTCTCATAAACAGGAATAAAGTTTTTAAAACCTAATTGCTCATCTAAGTTTCGCTGATCATATGATCCATCTCCAAACAACAGCAAGTAATTAAACTGATCATCACGTTCGTAAATCATTTTAACAAAATCTCGAATAGCTGTCGGATCTAGTTTGCCAGAACTAAACTCATTAAATATTAAATCTACATCTACAACGGCTATTTCAGCATCTGATCGTTCTCTATAAAAATCAGCTAGTCGTTCGGCTTGTGGTAAAAAGTCTTTATAACTCACAATAAGATAGTCTAAGCGATCTATTCCATGCAAGTTTTGATTATTGACAGAAGATACAAAAGAAGGCTGACTGTATTGATTGTTTGGGTCAAAGACGATATATTCTCTTAATTGATTGTTATTATTACTACCAAAACTCACTACGTTATTTTGACTTAAATATCCGTGATTGATGCATTGAGCTGTGTTTGTAACATCCCAGATTATTAGATCATCTTTATTGCTTTCGATTCTAAAGCCAGTAGATCCGTGATTATACATGCTCTTTTGTCTAATCATTAAAGGTTTGTTTTCATATACTAATTTATCTTCTGTGCTTAACTCTAGATAATCAATCCAACCTTTAGCTTCCGAATCGTTGTTTTTTATGTATTCCACCTCCACACTATTGAGCACATTAGGTGATATGTCTTCATCAAAAATGGCTTTTATTGCGTAGGTGTCTGAGACTTCTCCCACATTCGTGGCATTCATGTTTTTTGATAGTTCAATGTCGCCAATATTGAATTTGACTTTTGTTGTGTTATTGGACCTTCCTGCAAATAAAGCCTTCATTGCAATGGGCTTATCTAGAAGCGTGTTTGAAAAATCAAATTGATTAGTATAATCATAATTTGTGGTATTAAAATACTGATCGCCAAACCATCTTTTTCCAGAACCTTCAGTTGAGGCAAAATCACCTAGCAAATTTATTTTATCGATTTCATAGCGCTGGATATTGGTTCCATGACTATAGGTATTAGACGGATCTGTGATGTTGCTTTGTTGGTTTAGAGGTGTGTAGTTTTCATCACCTACTTTTAGAAAATAATAGTTGTCTGTAGAGTAAATATTTTTCTGATAAGAATAAGCATTGTCCTCAATAAGAATATTATCCGATCCTTCCCCATAAAATAAAATCTCATCCCCTTCATCGAAACTACCATCATTTAAACCTTTCCTAAACGTCCCAATTTCAGTTAGATCATCAATCCTGGCTTGATCATTGGCATCTGCTAAATAACCTCCTCCTTGACCAAGAATGATTAATTTATCAGGATTAATGTCGCTTGGATTAATTCCAGCTTCTTGTAGGAAACTATGGTTTATACTGTAAATGCCATTGGCAGAAATAGAAAATTTTACGATTTCTCCATCAGCTAATTGTGAATTAGTTGTAAATGGTCCTCGATTAGAATTATTAGAATTATTTTTTATTTCAATGTTGATGTCAAAGGATTTTATGGGAATATATATATCATCAACCAACTGAAAAGGAGAAAAACTAATTAAAGCATATCGCTGTCTTTTTTCAGTAGCTAGTTTCACTTGTATATCGTTTAAAAACTGCTTGTCTGAAGTAGCTGGTATTGAAGCATCTTGTAATAATTTTATGTTGCTAATTTTTACCTCGATGTCACTAGCTCCATTGGGTACCATGATTTTAGTATCATAGCTTGGATAATTTTGATTTGCGTCGTGATTAGCGTTTGTAAAGGTAAATTTCGGAGACTTAGCCGCTTCATAATTTTCATTCACCATCCATTGCAGCTGGACTTGATTGGATGTTTGGGCGGTGATCGTAAAATGAAGAGAAAGTAAGATAAAGTTGATTAGCAAGATTCTCACAGGCAATAATATATTTTGGGGTTTAAACGTTACTTCAATGCTCGTATTGCGACAAAAATGAAATTAAAAAAGTAATTCCACTAAAAGATATTTAAATTTGTCGTCGCTAGTATAAATAAAATACATTTACTAATCTTAAGCCACTGTTTTTGAGAAAGATCATATTTTTTTCCATCTGTTTATTTTGTTGTGTTTGCAAACAGACTTTTGCTCAAGATTTAGTATTCAGTCAGTACTACAATGCATCATTAAACTTGAATCCTGCGTTTGCTGGTAATACCGATTATCCACATTTGAACCTCAGTTACCGAAATCAATGGCCTAGTTTTGACAATGCTTTTGTGAGTTACCTTGCCTCGTATGATCAGTACTTTCACAGGGCAAAAAGTGGAATCGGGCTTATGATTTTGTCGGATAATTTAGGTGATGGTATATTGCTTAATAACAGCGTTAATCTCACCTATAGCTACAAAATTGAATTTAATCGAGATTGGCAATTAAAAATAGGCTTATCATCGGCATTAGGACAAACGAGAATAGATTGGAATAAATTAATTTTTGAAGACCAAATAGATCCTCTGAATGGATACATTCCGGGTACAAATTCAGGTGAGATCCCGAGTACAAGCCCCAACAATGTATACTTTAATGTAAATACAGGTGTTTTGCTGTATAATAAAACATGGTATGCGGGCGTAAGTTTTTTTAATCTAAATAGCCCATATCAAGGATTTTTAGAACAAGGAGCTCTTAACAGAATTGGTCTTCCTATTCGGTATTCTGTCCATGGAGGATATCAATTTGTGATCGAAGAAGAAAATAAAAACAGTTATGGCACGTTTATAAGTCCAAACTTGCTTGTGACTGCACAAACAAATTTTGTTCAAATAACACCTGGGGTAGCGCTGCAATATCAGCGACTTTTGGGAGGGCTGTGGTACCGACACGCTTTTACAAATCCCGATGCATTAATTTTATCTGCAGGTTTTTTATTTGATATTTTTAAAGTAACTTACAGTTACGACCTAACCATTTCGAAACTTTCCGTTAACACAGGAGGTAGTCATGAGCTATCAATGGTGTTTAATTTGACAAATTTAGCCCCCGAAAGATCTAAACTAAATGACTGTTTAAAATTGTTTAGATAAAGCGGTACGAATATTGAGTGGTTTAAATTAAGTTTTGTTCAAAATAATTTTTGTATATATTTGCGAGCTACATAAATAAATGGAAATGAAAAGGAGTTTCAAATTTTTATTTTTTCTTATCTCCGGTGCGGTAATTTTTTCTTCTTGTAATAGAGGAAACACTGGAGGAACATCATCAGCAACTGGTTGGGCTTATAATGACCCAGATTCAGGTGGATTCGAAAAATTAGATTACGAAGGACAAATAAATGGTCCTAATTTAGTACTAATAGAAGGTGGTACATTTAACATGGGTTTGACCAATGAAGATGTAACATTTGAATGGAACAACATTCCAAGAAGAGTAACTGTATCATCTTTCTACATGGATGAGACAGAAGTTTCAAACATCAACTGGAAAGAATATTTATTCTATTTGAAGAGAGTATACAAGTCTTATCCACAAGTTTGGTTAGATGCTTTACCAGATACACTTGTTTGGAGAGAAGAATTATCATTTAATGAACCATTGGTTGAGACATACTTACGTCACCCATCATATGATGATTATCCAGTTGTAGGTGTAAATTGGTTACAAGCGCAAGATTTTTGTACTTGGAGGTCAAGTGCCGTAAATGAACAATTATTGGTAGAGAGAGGGATTCTTAATGCCAATACACTTGAGCAACAAGACAGCGAAACATTTAATACAAAAGCGTATTTATCTGGACAATATGAAGGTAGTGTAAATAAAAACCTAGAAAACAAAGCTACAGGTGGAGAAAGATCTGTTCGTTTTGAAGACGGTATTGTATTACCGGAATATAGATTACCTACTGAAGCAGAGTGGGAATATGCAGCTTTAGCCCTTATCGGAAATCAAGCAGCATCTGGAGATGAAGTAATCACAGATAGACGTATGTATCCTTGGGATGGCAATACAGCTAGATACCAAATTAGAAATAATAGTCAAGGAGATATCCTAGCGAACTTTAAACGAAGTCGAGGTGATTATATGGGTATGGCAGGAAATCTTAATGATAATGCATCAACACCAGGTCCAGTAAGAGCTTATATGCCTAATGATTTTGGTCTTTACAATATGGCTGGAAATGTAAATGAGTGGTGTGAAGACGTTTTCAGACCTTTAACAAGTCAATCTTTAAGAGATCCGGAAAACCATGATTTGAATCCATTTAGAGGTAATCAGTTCTCAGAATTGATTTTAGATGAAGATGGTAGACCAGTAGAGAAAGATTCTTTAGGTAGATTAAGAAGTCAGTTAGTCGAAGATGATACATTAGGAATCAGAGAGAATTATCGTCTAGGAGATGTAAGAAACTTTAGAGATGGTGATGATGAGTTTGTGAAGTATGGATATGGTGTAACTACATTGATTAGCGATAAATCAAGAGTAATCAAAGGAGGATCATGGGGTGATAGATTGTTTTGGTTGTCTCCTGGAGCTAGAAGATATAAAGATGAAGATAAAGCTGATAGAATGTTAGGATTTAGATGTGCTATGATTAGAGTGGGAGGACCTTCTGGAAATGAAGATACCAGTGGAAATATGTTTAAAGAAGGAGAGCAAAAAGGAGGAAAGAAAAGACGATATTAATCCGAACTTTTAAAAATAAATTAAAGCCTTTATGTAATTTGCATAGAGGCTTTTTTTATGGAGATAAAACAACTATATCAATCATTTATTGAGTCAACGGGCGTATCTATTGATACTAGGACTTTAAAGAAGGATAATATTTTCTTTGCATTATCTGGCCCCAATTTTAACGGAAATGCCTATGCAAAATCGGCTCTGGAGTTAGGAGCATCCTTTGTTGTCATAGATGATGAAGAATACCTGGTAAAAGAGCATAAAAACTACCTATTTGTAGACAATACTTTAAGGGCTCTTCAAGATTTAGCCAGACATCATAGGAATACATTCGATATACCTATAATTGGCTTAACAGGTTCGAATGGGAAGACAACCACAAAAGAACTGTTAGCAGCTTGCTTAGCATGTAAGCATAATACCTTATTTACGCATGGAAATTTAAATAATCATATCGGTGTGCCTCTGACTTTGCTGAACTTAGATGATACGCATGAAATAGCTATTATAGAAATGGGAGCAAATCATGTAGGAGAAATCGCAGAACTTGCCCACATTGCATTGCCAACGCACGGATTTATAACTAATATAGGGAATGCTCATTTGGAAGGTTTTGGAAGTCAAGAAAACATCTTGAAGGCGAAGTGCGAACTCTATGATTTCTTAGATGAAAGTGGTGGAGTGATATTTTATAACCCATTAGATGAAATGATCCTAACTAATATCACACGATACCATTCGACAAATGCCGTAGAATTAATATCGAGTGAAAGCCTCACTTCAGCAGGATTAAGCTTGACGATTCATGTAAATGGGGAAAATATACATACGCATTTAGTGGGAAGTTATAACCTAATGAATGTAAACGCTGCATTATCCATCGGTCGGTATTTTGATGTTCCTTTAGATGAAATGCTAAACGCTATCAAAGCTTATATTCCTTCCATGAATAGATCTCAGTTTGTAGAAAGAGAGGGTTATCATTATGTGCTTGATGCTTATAATGCTAATCCATCAAGCGTGGGTTTAAGTTTAGAAAGTTTTGCTAAGTTGAAGGATACACATAATAAATGTGTGGTCTTAGGTGATATGTTCGAATTAGGAGAAGCATCTATTCCTCTGCATTTAGAAGTAGTACAAAAAGCAATCGATTTAGGATTTAAATCTATTTACTTAGTGGGGCCTAATTACGCTTCTGCTTCATCTATGTTGTTAAATGATTCCATCACTAATATTTATGCATTTAACAATTTTGATGATGTGTTTATACAGTCATTTAATTCCATGAAATCAAAAGATGACATCTATCTAGTTAAAGGAAGTAGAAGTATGAAGATGGAACGGCTAATCGAAATAGGCTAAGAACTTATTTGGAATATCATTCTGGCACACAGTCTCATAATCTTCAAAGCTACATGGGATATATTCTCCTGATTCGTTTTGTCCAGGATTTTTAAACCACCACTTCCCGGTTTTCTTACCTTGGATAAAGGTTAAATCAGCGTCTAAAGAATCGATGTATACGACGTACTCCTTATTGGATTTGTCATACACATCTTCTTGCATAGCTGTTTCTGCGCCTTCTAAGAAGTACCAAGTCAACAATGAGCATAATTCCGCTATTTCAGGTGCTTTGAACTCATTGGTTTGAATATGTATGGTTTTAGTTGATGTGGATCCAACATATTTAAAAATTTGACAAATTTCATAAATGGATAATCCAGTTAGATTTTTAGCTGCTTGAGGCAAGCAAGTATGATCTAAAGCATTTAAATTAAGACTGAGGTGTTGCGCATTTCTAAGCATTGGCTCTACCTTGGCTGGGTTTGCTTTGATTTGACCTAAGCTTAATGCCATGGTGTCATCTAAGTTTTTTAACGTGGGTAATGCATTTAGATGACGTTGCAAACCCAGATAAGTATTCTGTTCAGCATCATTATCTGTGACTACATCTGAAATGAGGCAATGACGTTGGGTGGTGGTTTTAGATCGGAAAGTATTGATGATAGCATTCGATACGTTGATATCTCCACCAACAAATACAATTCTATGAGATTGACTTAAGTCTTTTAATAAATTCGTAATGGATTTTATATCCTTGTTTCTTAAGTGGCCAAGGTCGATAAATTTCGTAGAAAAATGATCGTTTAATTGGTCAAATGCCTTTCTAAAATGAAAATTTAACGGCATATTTTGAAAAATAAAAGCGATAGGGTAGTCTTCAATATATGGTTTATCTGGAATCGAAGCCATTCGGTGGCCGATTTGCTTATCTGAAACGTTAGTATTGTTGAGAACCGTTCGTTCAATTGTGTGTAACCAATGGTGAATCATATATTACGAAATTTATTAATGTAAAAATACATGATTATTAATTAATTACAAATAAGTTTTATGTTTAATGTGAAAAAATTAAAATAATTTGTAAATAATTGGATGTTGAATAGGGGGTGTTTACAATCTTTGGTGTCATGTGATAGATTAAGTGGTGTTCTTTTCTGACTTACTTCACAAAACATTTATAAGAATACTGAATACTTTTTGTCATTTTAAGTCCCCAAGTGCAGTCTTTCATTGGGTCCTTGATCCTGTCGATTAATTTCATTTTCTCTATTTTAACAACTAATTTGAAATACTTTTAATATTTAATTCTATCAATGCTAGAGTTTAACACATTAAAAAAAAATGTAATTTTTTAGCAAAAAACTCCATTTTAATTAAAAGAAAAATTAATTTTGGTGAGAAATTGCGTAATAACTTCAATTTTAGACCTTATGACTAGTAAATATTTTATTCTGGTTTATTTACTTATTTCCTTCTGTTTCAGTGCAATTGCACAAGTCGGAGATGAAGAAATAATTCTTTCCCCTTTAGATACCATTGAAGGTAATTCCAATGATGATACTTGGAAGACAGCAATCATCTCAGACGATATGACTGTGGATGAAGAGCAAAATAAGCAATGGAGGATGGGTGAGTATGGTTATTCAGCAAAACCTAAAAATGCTTGGGAAGCAGGTTTGTCTCTTGGACATTTCTTTATCGATGGTGATATAGATAGAACCTTACCTGGTGGTTGGGGAGCTGGTGTACATTTACGCAAAGCCATTCATTATGTTTTTTCCATCAGAGGTACAGTATTTTTTGGTCAAGCAACAGGTTTAGATCCTCAAGCATGGAAGCATAAATCTTTTACTAACTCCAAAGGAGTTGGGGGAGGACTTGTCGAGGCAGAATATGCTCCATATAGCCAAGCAAATAATCCGATTATAGATGGTCAAGAACCAATTCACTGGTTTCCATCACATAGAACTCGATACATGTATTGTAGTTTAGAAGGGATTGTAAACATTGGAAATTTACTTTTTCATAAAGAAAGAAATAAGTGGAATTGGTATGCTTTAGGTGGTGTCGGTTTGGATAATAACTGGACTCAACTAGATTTATTGGATGCAAATGGCAATCCTTATACAGATCTAAAGGGAAGAGTTAATTGGACAGAAGAAAAGTTTAACACTCAAGCAGGTCGTTTAGAAATTAAAAATGATCTTAGAAATATTTATGATGGAGTGTACGAAACAGAAGCACCTAAGAAAAAAGGTATTTACAGAGTAGGAGATGATATTAATATTCACGTAGTATGGATTGCTGCTATGGGTATTTCAAGAAAAATCACAAAAAGATTTAATGTAGGTTTAGAACACCAAGTGATGGTTACTGATAACGATCATTTAGATGGTATTAAGTTTAGAACTTCACTAGATCAAACAAATAATGTCGACATTGGACATTATACAAACGCTAGACTAGGAATTAACATCGGTAACTTTGATAAAAGAACAGAGCCGTTGTATTGGTTAAATCCATTAGATAATGCTCTAAACGACATTGCTTCTTTAAAGCAACGCCCGGCCTTAGATTTAACAGATGCTGATGAAGATGGTGTTATCGATATGATGGATCAAGAATTAGACACTGACCCAGGTTGCCCTGTGGACACAAGAGGTGTTACTTTAGATAGTGATGGTGATGGAATCGTTGATTGTAAAGATAAAGAGCCTTACTCACCACCTTGTCCTACTGATGAGTTTGGTGTAGCTAATTGTCCAAAAGACTGTTGTATCGAAGAGGATGACGTGAGAAGAATTATCAATGAAACAACGCCAGCAATCATTAAATCTACTCCAGTGTCAAGCAGACCAGGAGGAAATAATACGACAACTACTGTAGTTAGATCAGGATGTGGAGAATGGTTCCTACCAATGATCCATTATGATTTAAACAAGCATAACATTAAGTCTGAATACTACAGTCATTTACACCATGTTGCTTACGTAATGAAGAAGTGCCCTGAGCTTTGTATAGCTGTTCAAGGTCATACTGATCAAAGAAGTAACAATGATTACAATACTAAATTATCATACAAAAGAGCTCAAGGAGCCATTGACTATTTGGTAGCAAATTACGGTGTAGATAGAAGTAGATTAAAATTAATGTATGGTGGAGAAGAAAATCCACTAGTTAGTTCTCCTAACTCAGAATCTCATCACTATATGAATAGAAGAGTTGAGTTTAGAGTTTGCGAAGGAAGTGATTTTGATATGCAAGCACCAGTAGGTACTTCGACTCAATCTTCTCAAACTAAATCAGGAGAAATTATAAGAGACTATAATAACGGATACAAAAACTCCGGATATTAATAAGTAGAACGTTTACAGAATACGAATACAAAAAAGAGCTGGCATTTATGTCGGCTCTTTTTTTTACTCAGAATACTGAACACTAATTTTTGGTTGCCATCATTGAGAATGAATACAGACAAATAAGCAGCTACCTCCTTTGATGAGCGCTTAAAACTCCATTTTGCCGACAATTTATGAGCCTCAAATCTTATTAAATCTGGCTTGTGATGAACGTCTCATTAAGCATACAAAAATCAATTAGTCATTGATTTTTGTATGCTTTTAATAGGAGTAAAAAGTAAATTTGGTCAAGATAAAATCTTATATAGCAATTAGTTGCTTCATTTGCAACTGTGATGTAGGACTAGCTTATGGAAGCTAATTTGTATAATGTCTCATAACTAAATAAATACCATTCTCTCGGTTTGGTAAAATTTCAGTTTTTAATGTCCAATATCGTGCTAATAGACATTGATAAATAGCTAAAAAAAAAAGCTCGAATGTTACTTCGAGCTTTTAGTATTTGTTTTAATCTTTATTTACTCACTAGCTGCAAACTTGCTTAGTAGTCGCAAGAATTCTACATACAACCATACTAAGGTAACTAATAAGCCCATACCAACAAACCATTCCATATACTTTGGTGCTCTGGCTTCTACACCTTTTTCGAAGGCATCAAAATCGATGATTAAATTTAAAGCAGCAACAGCTATAATGGCTAAACTAATTCCAATCCCTATTAAGCCATTATCATGCAAATAAGGAACATTAAAGCCTACAAAACTTCCGATGATGCTAATTACATACATAAGCATAATGGCTCCAGTAGCCATCATAACGCCTAATTTAAATTTGGCTGTTACCTTTATAATACCCGTTTTATAAATCATAAGCATCGTAAATAAGGTGCCGAATGTAAGGCTGACTGCTTGAAAAACAATGCCATCAAATTGGTAGGCAAAATAGGCAGAGATTGCCCCTACAAATAAACCTTCGAAGGCAGCATAAACTGGTGCTGCCACCGCAGAAGTATGCGGTTTTATGCTGGCAAAGATGACCGCGGCCAGTCCACCTAGCATGCCCACCCAAAGAAATAGGGTAGAAGGCATAATATAGCTGATTAGCGTCGTTACCATCATGATGCCGAACAACATCAAGGTTTTATTGATAGCTCCTTCCATGGTCATAACTTCAGAACTATCTAGTATTAATCGATCGTCGGTATTGATCCTTTTATCTAAAGCAGTATCCTTGATTAAGGGATTTTTAGATTCTAAAAAACGTGACATAATTTGATTTTAGTTGTTAAATAATTATTGTATTCCTCGATTATATTTTTCGATTGTTTCCGTGATTTTCTCTCTTCGGTTTGCTGGACTAGGATGTGTGCTCATTAATTCTGGTTGACGGTTGCCTCCAGAAGCTTTCTCCAGAATGTCCATGACGCCTAGCATAGCATAAGGATCATAACCAGCTTGGATAGCTAAGACTACGCCTATTTCATCAGACTCTAATTCCTGATCTCTTCCATATTTCATGTTGACTAAATTGCCTACGTATTGCGCCATCTGAGCCATGGAGGCATCACCAGCTCCGATTACAGCCGCCATAGTTAAGCCTTGGGTAAGTTCCATTTTTGCCATTCTTTCTGCACCGTGACGATGTATGACATGACCTATTTCATGTCCGATAATTCCAGCTAATTGATCTTCGTTTTCTAGTTTCGAAAACAAAGCTTCAGTAATAAAAACTTGCCCTCCCGGTAATGCAAAGGCATTGATTACATTAGGATCATACAATAGGTGAAAATCATATTGATAATCAGAGTCGACGGCTAGATTTGTCCTCAATAATTTTTGACCAATGGTTTTTACATACTGTTGTAGTTGTGGGTCTGGATGTAATCCTCCATGCTGTTGGACCATTTGAGGTGTTGCTTGAAGTCCTATTGCTATTTCTTCTTCAGTGGTAAGGGATACCCTTTGGACTTCACCAGTTATCGGATTAGTTTGGGTATTAAAATAATATTTAGCTACAGCATAACCTCCATATAATAAAGCTATAATGAGCATGATTTTAAATCTTCCTCCAATAAGTCCACCTCCAGAGCCTCTTCTTCTGTTATTACCATAGCCTCCACCATAAGGGTTTTGTTGGGGTCTTCTTCTGTACATCTTGTTGTTAGTTTATAGGTATAATGATGAATATATAACTAAAGTTTCTATATATCTATTTTTTTAAATATTTCCAATGTTGATAATCGAAATTATTAAGGAGCTGTCCTAACAGTAGTATTTCTATTTATCCAGCAACCGACTTTAAAAGTGTCCCCTTCCTGTATGTTTCTCTGAAATATATCTGATTTCTTTGGCATATATTGTTTGTATGTATTAATCCATTTATTAGCCTCGGTAGCTACATTCGCATCGATTTGCTTGGCTTTATTAAACATATCTATGGCTGGCCATGTCACAATTTGGCTATCCCATCCTGTTCCCGGACCGCAAATTGGGCCAGAAGATGCATAAAGTTTGCCTATTAGAATATATGGTTCTCCCCAGTTTGGCTTAATGTCCGCAGCTTGCTGAGCATACTTTCTAGCTTTTGGATAATTCTTGATTTCTCCGTAATAGATCTTAGCGATTAAAAATAGATATTTAGCTTTTTTTTCAATGTCGTCTTTACTATTTGCAAATTCCTCAAAATATTTAACGGCATTCTGATAATCTCCTGATTCATAGGCGTTATAGGCTTGCCTTAAGACGCTTTCTTGAGGAGGGGCTACCTGACAATTTGTTTTTTTAGCTTGTATGACTTGTGCAAACTCTGTTTGGTTCTCAGCACATTCGGCATATTTGAGTTTTCTGAATACTTTATTGATGGCATCACAATCTTTTGGATTGTCTAAAAATTCTTGAAAATATTTATCCACGTAATATTCGCAAGGGTATAAGCCTTTTATTCCTTCTAAATTTTCTAAACGCGGTGGAGCATAATCATTGACAATTTTCCAGGCATCACAATCTTTAACACAATTAGCCATGCCTTTTTTCACAGCACTTAAAACAAGCTGTGCGTATTTTCCAGCCTCTTCTTTGCTGATAGCTCCATTGACTGCTTTGTCAAACAAAATCTTAGCAAATGGATTAACGATAAAATAATCCATATCCTCTCCTTTACTATCTATAGAGGCTTTAAATAATTCATAAATTTCTTCGTCAGAGCTGTGTTCTTTCATGTAATAATAAAGATCAAATCCTAATCTCCCTTTTACATAATCCTCATCTCCAAAACACTCAATACGTTTATTGTATATTGATTCTACAGAGTCTCTGTAGCTTTGCTTTAGATTGGGATCATTAGTATTAGCATAAAAATGCTTGTACATTTTCACACCATCATCAAATTGATACTTTATGCGACCATTTGCGGCTGGAGCTGTATAGTAAGCTTTTTCCCACATTGGAAATGCTTCTTCGAAATTATTCTGTTTGACTAAGTCTTTATATAAAACATAAGCCGTTTCTGTAGCATCTTTTTGGCTTGCAGGCAATTGGGATAGGGTAGCGCAAGGACCTATATTTTCTGCTGGTACTTCTTCTTTTACGGGTTCTTCGTTGACTTCTGGAGTAATGACTTTAGGAGTACAAGCCATCCATGTAACAGAAAGAAGAAGGAATATGTATTTTCTCATGAGTGTGATTGTTTTAAACTTAAACAAAAAAGGGCTTAAGATAATCGTTAAAAAGTACTAAAATAGCTGGAAGATTTAGATTCATTCCACCTCAAATTTAATAAAGTGCTTCAAGGCTAACAAAAGCAAGTTATTAAGTTTACTTTTGTGGCGAAATTTAGAGCTATGATTACAGTAAACAATTTGACATTACAATTTGGTAAAAGAGTATTATTTGATGAAGCAAATGTATTTTTTGCACCCGGCAATTGTTATGGAGTAATCGGTGCTAATGGTGCTGGTAAATCTACTTTTTTAAAAATTTTGGCTGGAGAAAAAGATCCTAACAAGGGAGATGTAAGTATCGAAGCAGGAAAGCGTATGGCTGTACTTAAGCAAGATCATTTTGCTTTTGATGAAGTCAGAGTGATAGATACTGTCTTAATGGGCCATCAGAAACTCTGGGATTTAATGAAAGCCAAAGATGAAATCTACGCAAAACCGGATTTCTCAGAGGCAGATGGTATCAAAGCCTCTGAATTAGAAGCAGAATTTGTGGAGATGGATGGTTGGAACGCTGAACCAGAAGCAGCCATGTTGTTAAGCGGCATTGGAATAAAAGAATCCGAACATGAAAAGTTAATGAAGGATCTTAATGGTAATCAGAAGGTACGTGTCTTATTAGCTCAAGCATTGTTCGGTGATCCAGATATATTAATTCTCGATGAGCCTACAAATGACTTGGATATAGAAACAGTCACCTGGTTAGAAGATTTTTTGTTAGACTTTAAAAACACAGTGATTGTAGTTTCTCACGATAGACATTTTCTCGATACGGTATGTACACACACTGTGGATATTGATTTCGGGAAGATAAACATGTTTACGGGTAACTATACTTTCTGGTATGAATCTTCTCAGCTAGCGTTAAAACAAAAATTGGCTCAAAACAAAAAGGCAGAGGACAAGCGCAAAGAGATGCAACTATTTATCGATCGATTTAGTGCTAATGCCTCGAAATCACGTCAGGCTACCTCACGTCGTAAAATGTTAGAGAAGCTTAACATCGAAGAAATAAAACCATCTTCAAGGAAATATCCTGGTATAATCTTCGGTCAAGAAAGGGAAGCTGGAGACCAGATTTTATCAGTCAAGAATCTAAGTTATAGTCAAGATGGTGTCGTGCTTTTTAAAGATGTAGAATTTACCATCAATAAAGGAGATAAAATTACTATTTTGTCAAAAGACAGTTTAGCCACTAATGCTTTTTATCAAATTTTAAATAATGAGTTGAGTCCTGATACAGGAACGGTGGAATTCGGACAAACCATCACTACTGCTTATTTGCCGAACGAAAATGAAAAGTATTTTAGTGATGATCCCATGAGTTTAATGGATTGGTTAAGACAGTTTTCCACTAATAAAGACGAACAATATATCCGAGGTTTTTTAGGTAAGATGTTATTTTCGGGAGAAGAGGTTCATAAAATGTCTAATGTATTATCTGGAGGAGAAAAAGTACGTTGTATGATTTCCAGAATGATGTTGGCACAAGCAAATCTTTTGATGATTGATGAACCTACCAATCACTTGGATTTAGAGAGTATTACTGCTTTTAATAACTCATTGATTAATTATCCAGGTACAGTGATTTTTACTTCACATGATCACCATTTTACTCAGACAGTAGCGAATCGGATCATAGAAATAACGCCTAATGGCATGATAGACCAACTAAAATCATTGGATGAATATTTAAAAGATTCTAAGATTAAAACTACTCGTAAAGAACTTTATACGGAAGGATAAAAAGTCCCATCGACAATGTAATTTATAAGTCTTTTACACAAATAGATTATTTTTTTCGTAAAAATTCTCGCCTCGATTACTTTGTAGCTCAGTCATTTAATTTTACATTAGATTCAGCTACACCAGTGAGAAATTAACTATTGACAAATAGTAATCAATGCTGAGATCCAATTTCCTGTCAAATAAGTCTATCGGCTTAGTTGTACCATTATTAATAGTACTTCATTGTTCTGTTCCTGATTTACTATGCCAAAAAACTCTTGTCGATTCTTTAAATCAACTCATTTTAATAGAAAAAATTGACTCCGTTAAACTTGATTATTTGGATCAAATAATCACCAACGGAGGCTTGAAAGATGTGGCTGAGATAAAAACCTATTTCGAAAAAGGCAAGAGAATAAGTGGAAAAATTGGTGACGTTAAAAAAGGTTTGAATTTTCAGCGAAACACTGCATATACCTTAATCGGAATAGGCGCTTTTGAGGCAGCAGAGGACATTTACCAAGATTTGTTAAATGAATGTATAGAAACGAATGAATTAGAATGTAAAGTTGATGCGGAATTAGACAAATGTTCAATATTGTGCAAAAAAGGTAAAGGTGATGAATGCATAAATTGTATGCAAAAAGCTGTAAATGATAGTCATGTCATTGGGTACAAATACGGTTGCGGATATGGTCATTATAAAATGGCTGCAAGACTAAGAAGTCAAGGTGATTTGGAAAAAGCTATTTTCCATCTAGATTCAGCTGAAATCATTAACAAACAAGAACCCAATGCTTTTCTTACCATTAATATCAATTTAATACGAGGAAGAATTTACAGAGCGAAAGGAGATTATGCGCTTGCCAAAGAACAATACCTGGCGACAGAAAAACTTGCTATGGATTTGGACTACCTAGATGACTTGAAAGTAATTTACAATAATTTAGGTACCATTGAACAAACACAAGGAAACTATGAAAGCAGCATTGAATATTATGTAAAATCAATAAGGATAAAGGAGAAATTAAATGATACTAGAGGTTTAGCTGTAGGCTATTTTAATATTGGCACTATTCAAAATGACATGGAAGATTATGTGGGTTCTCTGGTCAATTTTGATAAGTCTATGAAGATTGCTAAAGAGATTAAAGATTATAGATTAATCATTTTAAACCTGTTACGTTACGGGGATGTAGCCAAAGAGCAAAAAGAATTTGATAAAGCAATAGCCTATGAAGAAGAGGCTCTAGCTCTTTCTTTAGAGCATCAATACAAAAAGGGCCATGTAACATCACTGTACCATCTTGGTATCATTTATCAATGGATGGAGAATTATAAAAAATCGTATGAATATTTTTTCATTCTTCTACCCTTAGTACAGGAAATGGGTAGCAAGCCCTATGAAAGTGCTACACTGGCAGCAATAGCTAAAAATTATGTTAGCGAGCGAATGGAAGATAATTTCATGGAAAGCACTTTGGTTCAGCATGAAATGCTGAACGATGATAATATTCTAAGATTACTTGCAAGAGCTGATGATTTAGCCAATTACATGGAGGCGCCAGAAAATAAAATGGATGTATTACAGGCTTTAGGGTTATTCCATAAACAGAAAAAGAATTACAAGCTATCCACCGAAGTACTCACACGATATATGTCATTAAAAGACAGTCTTTTTACGGCAAATAGAAATAAATCAGTGGCAGAATGGGAAACTAAATTTAATGTAGCTGATAAAGAAAGAGAAATTGTTAAACTCGAAAGTGAAACTAAGATTGCTGAATTAAGGAATCAACGAAATAAATCAATTTTGTTAGGTACTATTTTATTCTTTATCGGATTTATAACCTTTGGTCTTACGTATCTAAAACAAAGAAACGCCAAAAGGGAAGCAAAGAAGACAGAAGCTTTCAGATCGAAACTTTCTAGTGATCTGCATGATGATGTAGGGTCTATATTGACTGGCTTAACGATGCAGACAGAGCTACTGGAAATGCATGTGGGAGAATCCAATAGACATCATTTTGAAAAAATTGGAGAAATGAGTCGAAGTGCGATGTCAAGAATGCGGGATACTGTATGGGCGATAGATTCGAGGAAAGATAAAATCAACGATTTAGTGGATAGAATGCTAGATTTTAGCAATGATGCGCTTGCCCCAGCGGGCAAACGTTTAATCTTTGAGAATAAGATAAACAACATTGAACAAAAGATTAAACCTTCAGTTCGTCAAGCCTTGTATTTGATTTACAAAGAGGCCCTTACCAACAGTATAAAACACAGTCCTGGAAAAGAAGTGAATACCAAGCTGTCTATGGATGGAAACATTATAAAAATGGAGATATCTGACGAAAATCAAGGCCTATCAAGAGATATTCAAACTTCGGGAACAGGCATTAGTAATATGCAAATGAGGGCTGAAAAATTAGGTGGACATTTTAGCTATCGGATTGATGACGGATTTCATATCACAACTTCGATTCCTACCAATGCTTAAGCATTAAATAATTTTAATAGTTGTCCTTTTGAGTTGATTTGCAATAGCTCATAAATATTTTTTATGTGAGTTCTCACTGTATTGATAGAAATAAAATGAGTATCTGCAATTTGCTGGTAGGAGAGTCCTTCAGCCATAGACTTAACGATGTCCATTTGGCGTTCTGAAAGTTTAGATTCCATATCATTCTTTTTGGGTAGAAAATGATTAGCTATTTTTCTGGCGATGGATGGGGACATAAATGACCCACCTCGAGCCACAGTAAAAATGGATTCCATAATTACTTTTAAAGAAACTTTTTTAGACAAATACGAGCATGCTCCAGAACATAATGCTTTAAAGATAGTTTCACTTTCATCATACGTTGTGAGCATAATGATATCTAAGGATGGATATTTCTTTTTCAATATTGGGATACCTTCTAAACCACTCATACCAGGCAGACCGATATCTAATAGTAATATGTCCACTTCCTTTCCTTTAGCTAGTTCCTCCAAACCATCTTCCACACTAAATGCTGAGAATACCAATTCCATCATCACTTGCATATCAATCGACATCTTTAAACTATTATTTATGGTTTTATCGTCTTCTATGATGGCAACTTTGATAGCATTCATACCTCTGAGTTATAAGTTTAATAGGAATATTAATCAATATAAAGGTAGTTCATCAAATTTTGATGCTTATCACATGAAAATGTGATTTTAAAAAAGCGATAAAGATTAAACCTTTATCGCTTACCAAACAAATCTTAATTAAAGCTTAGTAACTGACTACAGTACTTAGCTTTGATTCTTTTCCCTTAATAGATTTTACTTTTATGGCGTAACTATAGGTGGTATCTGTTTTTATTCGATCATCAATAAACTCAGTGGTATTTTCTACTTTTTTATAGCTGGTCAATTTACCATCATTAGATTTGCGATAAATTAGAAAGTAAATGCCTTCCGTATCTTCATAGTTCCAATTCAGTTCGCACGTTTGCTCGTTTTTACTAACAGACAAATTGTCTATACTTTTTAAATAATAGGCCTCCCCCAAGCTCACCATCATAATTGATGAATATTCACTCAAGTTATTTGCATCATCTTCTGATTGGAGTTTGTATTTATATACTATGTTTTCGCTTATTTCATTATCTATATAATGAGTTGCATCAGGGGATAACTCAGCTAATAGTTCCCATTCTTTATCCGATGTTTTTCTGAATAATTTTTGTTTAACTACATCGTGACTTTTGCTATTATTAAATAGGATTTCGATGGATTCTTCTGAATTTTTATAATCAATCATCACTGGGGCTGTCGGTGCTACAATATCTGGTTTCATGACCTTTAATATCTCAGATGGATCAGACTCATTAAACTTAAAGTCGATGGCAGTGACTTTGTAGTAAATCTCTTCAGTAAGTGTTTTAAGGTGCAATGAATCTAAGAAAAGTGTATCACCAAGATACTTAGTAGATCTAGCGGTAAACACTGATTTATCATCATTGGAAAAATAGACTTTATAATTAGCAACATCTGCTTCGGGTGATTTATTCCATCTAAGTAAAAGATAGCCTGAACTATCAACTATTGCATTTAAACCTGTAGGAGAATCAGGAGGAGTAGTGTCAATCAAATTGGCCAAATGTCTCAATGATTGTACTTCGTTACTGGCAGTATCTATGGCAGAAACAAAGTAATAATTGGCTATTAAATCAGTTTGCTTATGTTGATAGTTTCTTGTATCAGGGCTTAATAATTGGTCATTTAGTTTAGTGAAATATCCATTGGCTTTTGTAGAATGATAAATATCGAAGCCTGATAAATCTTCTTCTTTCATTTCTGCTTCCCATTCCCATGAAAGGTTGATGGACATGTTTTCTTCTTGAGTACTGCTAAGTTTTCTTGGTGGCGAAGTAGAAGTTTTGTCTCTTCCCATTAATTTTAAAGTATCAGAATATGGGCTAAGATGGGCAAAACCGTCAATTCCAGCAATTCGATAAAAACGTGGAACATAATTTTGTTTAATTGAGTCTGTAAATGAAATGTGATTATAGGGGCCAGACAAATTAGTTTTAGTTTGGATAAATGGAATGTCATTTAATCTAGTAAAATTTATACCATCGCTAGATTTTTCGATGTAAAAACCCGAATTTGATTGGCCCACATCCTTCCAAGTTAAAGTTACATTTAGATCATTTTCTTCAGTTGATACAATTTCTGGAGGGTATCTATAAACTGCACTTCTTTTTGAGATTTTATAATATACAGTATCACTGCTTATTTCTTTGGAAACATTACTTACATAAAGTTTGTAGAAGTATGTATAATCTGCGTCGAAATACTCTTTATGAGAAAGCGCCGAGGCTTCGGCACATTTCTCGGAAAAATCTGCGGCTAGAAGTGCAAGACCAAATTTATTATTCATCTCCTCTTCGACCTTTAAATAGTTTGAAGAAGATGATTGTTGTTTCCCATAAATTGCTTGTGCTGCAACTAAAGGAAGCTTATTTTCATTATCACTAAATATTTTCCAGTCGTCTAAAGGCCAAGGTTTAATAGGAGAAGAACTGACTTTCTTAAAAAGCACATTGTCTGCATGTCTTAAACTATCATTTTTTACTTTTTTTAGTTCTAACACATAGCCATTGGAATTGGCGATCTCCCATAATGGATAATTATTAGGTGCCCACCTAAGGCAAATATTGCCATTATATATTTTGCCAATTAAACTCAATGATCGTTCTACTTTAGTTTGACTAGTTGTATCTGGATAGCTTTCTTCTTTTTCTTGTCCGTTTAACAATGTAAAGGACCAAAAAAGTAGGCTTATTAATATTGTATGCTTCATGTTAATTTATTTGTGTTTAGCTATTAAAAAGACACCTTAAATTTTTCTGAATGGAACGATGCACTATGCCAATCTTCGCTAGTATTTGCATTTAACGTAGGAAATCGATAATACATAGTTAAGTCCATACGTATATTATTTTCTTTCCTTTTATAGAATTCATAATATTCGAAATCCTCTAACCACATATTTTCTTTGTCAGGATATATTTGCCCAATATTTTCTCCTAAACCAATCTCACCTAGACCCTTATTACCTACTAAGTGATTTACAAAAGCAAGATCGGTTTTAATCATTATTGTCGTTTGATCCCAATTTATTGTATTTACATTTCCTGAACTGATTTCACTTTCTGTAAGGCTTAGCGTGTTAGTTTCTGCTTTGTTGCCTATGCCAATTTCATCTTGAATTCTATGAGCTTTAAGCAAAGGATCTCCGGCAGTTTCCCATGGGAATGTTTTGTCATGTTTATCTCTAAATTCTCTCCAAGATTGCTGAACATTACTATTACTCCAACTCTCACCATTTGGATTGCCGTGAATAAAATCGTAATAAGCACCACCTGATTCGTTTAAGCTTTTAGCGTATCCATATTTGTATAATTCTTGAAATTCTATTAAAGGTGGGAATTGACGTCTACCATTTTTAGTAAAGCCTTCTAAATCAATCTTATCAAATGGCTCACCTTCATCTACTTTTATAGCGTTGCTCCATGGTACTTCAACTAATTTATAGTCAGGCACCCATGTTCCGGCACCATTTGGTTGCGGATTGTTGTAATCATAGTATCCTCCATTGCTAATGTATCGGTTAGCATATCTTAAAACCCCAATATGCTCTTTATTAACATCTACTTTTTCTTTGTAGGTGTTAAATTTACTTGTTCCAAAATAGTATTGATACATTACTTTATCTACCGTTTTTACAGTTGATTCAGAGACCACATCAAATGCTTTTATATTAGCTGTGTCTTGTTCAGTTTCATTTTTGATAACAATTTCTTTTGTTTCACCAGTTTGTGAATTTTCAATGGTAGTTCTTCTAATAATTTCAACTAAATAAACCTGCTCATTATTTAAGCTTGGTTTGTTGTAACTTATATATTGATAATTTCCTTTAATGCTATTCATAACTGATTCAGTAGAATTTCCGCTTGAGATTTCTGTATATTTTGCGATTAATTGTTGCTTATCATTTGATTTATTTATGACACTTGAATGGAGAGCACTTTTGAGTTTCATAAACCCTTTATCCCCATGGTTTTTCAGATGATATTTCTGTCCAATGATTGGATAAGTAAGATTTACCACTTGATCATCGATTTTATCTGGTGCAACACCAATTTTAAACTGATTACTTTTAAACTCTTTCCAAACTTCGGCCTGAAAATTCTTATTGAAGACTTTAAGGTCTTTGTTATTATCGTTAAGATCTCTAGCTCTGATTTCTAATTGAACTGTATAGAATGTATTTTCCTTAAATTCATCACTACCATTGGTAATCCAAGTGAATTGTAAGCCATCTTGCTTCTTTACTTTATAGTATCCATTAATAATGTTGTTAGGTTTTGCTGTCTCGAATACTTTAAATGTATGAATGTAAGGTTCTAGCCTATTCCATTTATTATAATTTTCGTGCTCAGGATCTTCCGATTTTCTAAATTTGTATTCTCTCAATTCATTCAAGAGTGTAAGATCAAAATCAGTATAAACACTCACTTCTTTATCGCCATTTTTAGGGCTTAGCTCATCTATAAAAGCTATATCTCCAAAAGGACTGTTTCCAGTAGGGTCACACTTACTCCCAAAATCGACAGCGAAACCAATAGAGCCTTTTACTAATCCGTCTAAGACATTATAATTTAGTCTTCCTTTACCTGCCACCCAAGTTGGATTAGGACCTCCCCCCTTGACGGCTAATGCCGCAGATGCTTGGAAAATATTAATATATTCATCTACGAACCAAAGATCTACATGAACATCCACTGAGCCCCAAATTCCAGCATAGACTTGGCCTGTTGCATACCAGCCATTTATACCGATCGGACTTCCATCACATAGTGTATTTTCGTTATGAACCATGGCGATATCAAAGCCCGCTGTTGCACCAAAGTTTACATGAACAAAATCATAGTAAGTTTCATCCATATTATAATAGAATTGAAGCCCAAATGCAACACCTTTACCAACATCATATAGAGTTTGCTTCTTCTCCCTTTCGGCAATGGCTTTATCTAATCCAGCTGCATTGCCGTTATTGCTTGCCTCTTCTGTTTTATTTTTATATCCAGGATATTCTCCGCTTAGAATTTGATCAATTTCTTCGGGCATGGAAGGCAGTTTATTGCTTAAGCCTGGACCAATCATGAAGTAGCCTGCGAGAATGGGTTTAGATTCTGAAGGAATGGCATGTATTCGTAGTTTTCCTCGTTCATCAACATCTTCTTTTTGAGGTTTCCCCATAAATACATACCAATTCTTAGGGTTTTCTGTTTCAAAATGCATCTCAGCTTCAACCATCAAACCATCATTACCTGCTCCTGATATAACACCAGGCATATTTACATAGGTATCAAGCTTACCATGAAATACAAGCTCGGGATCTTTGGCTAAATTCGAAACATTAATATTTATATCTCCTTTGGCTGTAACCTTCGCATTCGCAGGATCACAACCTTTCCCAGTTAAAAAGTAGGCATTGGTTGATAGAGAAATATCTAAGCCTGTTCCTTCATTTGTAGTAAATTCTATTCCTAATGTTCCATCAGCAAAAAAGGTTTCCGTTTTCTCATATAGCCCTATAATTACAGATGCACTCAGACCCAAAGTGACATCACCTTTATTTTGTGGTGCTTGAGGAGAGAAAGTCAAACCTGACGGATTTGCTGTTTCTTCATTTTCGGTATCATCTTCAGATGGAGTGATGCTAGCTAAATCAATTGCTTGGTCATTATCTATAGTCATGTTGTAATAAGCACCACCACCAAAACCATATAGACCTTGACCGGTGGTTCCTATTGGAACTCCTTTAGCTAGCTTAATTAAACCTTCTGCCTGCCAGTACGAATAATAATTAGACGAACCATAGTCACTAAAACTACTTCCTTCTTCTTTATAAGCTCCAAACTCTGTAGCTAGTTGAACATCCATACCTGCAGGTGTGCCTACCGCTAGGTTTCCTTTTACACCTTTATAATCATCTTCATTGTAGAAACTTAAATCTCCATCAAAGCTAAATCCGGATATAGAACCACCTACGGTCATGCTTTCTGGATTGACAGATTGTAATGTATAATATCCATTGTCCATAGAGCTGACAAAGCTTATCTCGGCGCTAGCTGTTAGCCCATCTTTATCCCCAACTAAACTAAGTTTTGGTTTTATGGTAAATGTTATTCCATTATCATCACCTTCAATGCTTGAGTATTCTGAGGGGTCAGCGTTTATTGGAATTCCATTAATACTGCCTTGAGCATCCTCATCAGTTGTATCTTCCTCATTTGCATCATTCTCTTGCGCTGCTAAGCTAAAATCGGGAGCCGTAATTCCTTCTTTTGTACTTAATAAAAAACCTTCAAATCCTAGACCTGGAATATTAAAATCCATAGTTTCAGCAAGAGAAGCTACATCTTCTGGAAGTATATTTTCATTGATACTAATCACTCCATTTAGGATTGCTGAAATTGATTTCTCCGTTTTCGAATATTTGAAAGTGATTTTACTGTCACCTCTAAGTTCAATGTTGGCCACTAAGGCAGGAACTGTTAGTTGTTCATCAGGTTCAACACTAAATGTTATGCCTACAAAATCGTCTGAGACGTTATCATTAGCTTCTTCATTTATGATTTGGAGAGTACCTTGATAAGCAAGTCCTTCTCCTTTTTCTAATATGGGTAAACCAATTTGTCCGTGAATACTACTTTGTTCAAAAGTGTTTCGCACAATTTGTAGTTTGAAAGTATCTAAAGACATTGCCCAGCCATCAAAACTACCTTCATCTTTATTTAATATACCTCTTTGTTCGAATCCTGTTGTCAAACCATCTTCATCGATAATTAAGTGGTTTATTTCAAGGGCTAAACGATCTTCACTTAAGGCCCAATCTGCTGGAGTTTGCATGGTAAATCGTTGAATGTAAAGACCTTCCCAAGTATTGGCTTGATCCTCGTTTTCAAAATCTAGTACTTCAGATAAAAAGCCAAATTCATCACTATCTGCCATGTTTTCATCAAAAGGACTTTGTATATCTGATTGGTCAAAAACGGCTTCTTCTACTTCCCAACTAAAACCTGCTAATCCTGGTACTTGGAACGCACTGATACTTCCAGATAATACATATTGATTTCCTTTTGAAAGATCTCCTTTTAAGTTGGCAACTACTTGTCCATCACCGATCGATCCATTGGTTCCATCTGGCAAAACTATATCTCTGGAAAAAGTAAGATCTGCCTGAATTCTACCTGAATCAAATCCATTACAATCCATTAAAATATAACAACCACTGTCTTGTGCAGCACCATCGCCAACGCCTCGAAATGACATTTGGTTTTCACCATAGCTAAAGTTATAATCACTCATCAGATATAATAAAACTCCTTTGTCAAAACCATTAGGTGAGAAATTAATTTGTGATGCGGCAAAACTTGGCAATTCAATCCACTCTGGGTTTTCCATCGAAAACATAGCTTCTAATTCAGCATTAGTAGGTGTAAATAGCATATTAGAAAGGCCAATAACCATTTCTTGACCATCAATATTTCTATCCCAACCTAAAGGAAGACTTACAGCCTCGTCACCTGTTAATGCAGAAACTAGTTTGCTTGTATTCATATAAGCGTCCCTTAGTTCAGCAGAACCATCCACGCCTAAAACTGGGATTTGAGCACCTAGATGTTCCACACCTTCTATCATGGGTGAGATTTCGCCATTATCTTGCATGGCAATGGCTTGACCATTAAAAACTTGGTTTGATTTATTTACCTGCAAATCGGAAAATGCTACCTTGATACTTGCACCCGCTAAGAAATTTACAGAAATTTCACCTTCTCCTGTATATCCATTTGCTTCATCACCATCACTTATGGTATTTATTTTCATAGCAAATTTTCCTATTTTAACTTCATCCTGTTCTTCAATTTCAATGTCATTTTGATCCGTTGGAAGTTGTGTGCTTGTAGTGCCGACACATCCTCCTTCATCATTGGCCACAATTTCTTCATCTTCGTCCTCGATTTCTTCTTCAGGTAATGTCCCAAAGGTGAAATGAATCACCTCACTATGTCCGCCAAATTGGAAAGCAACTTGATTTTCTGGGTCTATGGCTTTTAATTTAACAGCATAAGTATGTCCATATTCTAATAGGTCTTCATTATCATTAGTATTAAGTGAATAACCATTGTCTAAGTTCTGTAGATATACCTCAAAAGCATCTACATTTGGAGTAAACATGGCTTCTTGTTTTTGGCTTATTGGATAATTATTGGCCGTTAAATCGATCAGCTTTAATTCGTATTCTATCCGATCTTTTAATTCAAAGTCAGTTAGATTATGTATCCAATTCAGATTGATAATTTCAAAATCTTCAAATATTTGATCATTAAAGGGGAACATGATCTCAGGCCTAGAAGGAAATTCTGCAGTAAAGGAAAAACAACTTATCTCACCTGGTTCTGATAATGGTTCACCAAATTCACTAAAGGCATGAACACAAATTTCGTATTCTCCTTCTGGTAGTTGTCTGTACAATAGTAAGTTATTTCTTTGTTCGTCTGACAAGCCTTGAATATTTGCATCTTGATCCGATAAGCCAGCGAAGGCTTCCTCTATCTCATCTTCACCAAGAATCGTTGATCCGGGTCCGAATATTATTGATTGGTTACTGAGTCCATCGAGTTCAATACTGAAGCCACCTGTTTGCTTTAGAGAAGCAGAAAATATAGCTTCTACTGGTTCGCTAGTATTATTATTTACGATAAAAATTCCTGTTTCTAAATATTCTGAATAGGCCTCTAAATTGGTAGGGAAAGGAGGCGTGAGTAAAACACTAATATCCAAGGGGTAAGTATTTTGTCCAATGCTGTTTGTAACACATATTAGAACTGTTAAAAGGATCCATAGGAATTGATGTATTTTTTTCATGTTAGTAGATTGAAATATATTTGATCAATTAGTTTTTTTAGGTTTGGATGTTGACTTGAAATCAGTCAAAAAGCTGTAACCAACTCTGGCTGTTATTCTTAATTCTTCGAATGGATTTTCAGACCTTGATCTATTTAAATAAGAGACATTTAACTGGCTACTAAAAGCTTTTGAGGGTTTGTAGCTCGTACTTACTTTTGTGCTTAAGGTGTTTCCATCTTGATTGAAATCGAGAAAGTTTAAATGATAAGAGCCTCCTAAGTTTATCTTCCATTTATTTTCAAAAAGTTTTTTACCAAGTTTAAGCGAAAGACCATAGCGCTGAGTATTTCTGTCAGGAAATTGATTTTCAGAATAATTGAGCCCAGTTGAGAGGATGAGTTTTTTTGGTTTAATGTTTATGTTATAGCTAATATTACCATTGTAATTATCTATGTTTCTTTCTTCATCTAAGACACTTAATACATCAACTAATTGCTGAGCATTAGCGTTTAGAGTAATGCTAGAAGGGTATGTTTTGCCTAATTTGACACGAATAGTTCCACCTTTTATATTGGTTGTTTGGGCATATCTTAAGGTATCAGACACGTTAATAAATCCTGGTGTTCTGTCTGTTTGGAAATTAGAATATCTTGCAGACACAACTAACCATTTTGAAGGAATTAAACTTAAGGTTCCATTGGCAATCTGTCGTTTATTAGTATAGCTTCTTAAGCTATTTAAATTATTTCTTTGAACACCTCCTGATCCGTTAAAACGAAGTCTATTTTTCCAAGCTGTGAGATTAAACTTGATGGTATAATTTTCGAGATCCTCTTGGAAATAATAGATGCCTAAACTTTTATAATGTGGATCCACTCTTTTATAGTTAGCGCTTACACCAAAGTTTTTAAATTTTAATCCTACACTTGCATCACCAGCAAATTCTAAGCGGGTGGAAAGATTAACAGTAAATAGTTTATCGAGTTGTTGGAGGCTATTATTTGAACTTGAATCTATGAGTTCTATAGCAGAATTTTGATCTAAAGTAATAGCACTTGCAGCGACATTTGCCCCAATAAAGAAAGACTTAAATAGGGTAACTTGGAAAGCGCTTCCTAAGGCAATATTTTCTTCAGCTTTTACCCATTCATTGAGTTCATCGGGAGATGTGATCAGTGGGTTGTCCTTGGCTCTGAGGAAATTAAATTCAATGTAGCTCTTATCATTTCCAAATCCTGTAAGTAGGGTTAATGCTTTTCTTTTATAAGTTTCTAATAATTCTATATTTCCAACCAAAGTATCAATTTGAGCCAATGGGTTTTCTAAGTTTCCGTAAGCTGCCGAGAATCTAAATTTGCCTGGCGTTAATTCTACACCTCCACCTTTAATAACTTGTCCATTAAAAATGTAAGGGTTTAGATTAAGTCGTACATTTCCAGCTTGAAGCGAAATCCATTTCCATCTTGGATTAATTGCGTATCTGTTAAATGGGTTGTTTAGTGAGCTCTGCGAATCTCTGTATGTAAACGACATTGGAACACTAAATCCATAGATAGAAAATGTTGTATTTGCTGAAAGAAAATAGCTAAATGGGCTTCTTCTGGAATCAATCCCAAAAGCATCGTAAGCAGAAGAACCAATACTTATGTTTCCATTAATTTTAAATGGATTGTTTTTATCAAAGTTTTCTAAATTTTGGCTTTTTATATTGTTTAATGCCCCAAAAAAAAGCAACAATGATAGAGTCAATTTAAGAAGATAGGAATTTTTCATAAAGCCTCTATTTAAAGAATGTACTGTAAAATTAAAGAGCAGCAAAGCTATTTTAATCACATAAAAATGTGATTTAAGAGGGGTTAGTGCTCATTATTTCTAATGCTTGAAGTACAATAATTACCTTGTGAGGAATAAAAAAAGAGGTGCAAAATAACATTGCACCTCTTAGACTTTTATATATAAACCATCATTACTTAATTATTGATATTTGTTTGCTTGCTTTGATATTTGGGCCAATTATTTGGAGCAAATAATTACCTGCTGGAATCATAGAAATATCAATAGTTTCTGTAATGGAATCTGTCTGATTAATTGTTTGCTTATGTACCAACTGTCCTTGATAGTTAAAAACATTCAATGTGCCTTCAAAATATTCTGAAGATTGTAAATCAACAGTTATGTGGTTTGTTGCAGGATTCGGATAAGCCTTGAATGAGTTTACAATAGTTAAATGTTGATTTGAAGAAATTGTTTCTATAACTGTCTCAAAGGTGCTAGTACAACCGTGCACATCAGTTACATAAACTTCGATTCTTCCTTCGTTTAATCCTTCGGCAAAGCTTCCTTGTTGACCATCTTCCCACTCAAAATCAAAGGGACCATCACCTTCAATAACTGTAATGTTTGAAGTTCCATCGAAACCTGCAGGACTAGCTGGTGTATTTTCAAAACTAACTTCTATGGTAGGTGGATTTTCAAGAAGGGTGCTTTGAGTTGCCTGGCAACCATTAGGACCAGTTACTATCACGGTGTAGATTCCAGCTACACCTGCTTGGATGTTTTGATCAAATGATTCAAAGCCCTCAGGCCCATTCCATTCGAAACTTGAACCATTTGGAGGGTTCGTTAATGTAATATCTCCTAAGTTGTCAAAACAGTCGATTATGCTTGCTTCTAAATCAAATACTGGATCATTAAAATCAGCTAAAACTTCTACAGTTGATGTCACACTACAACCGTTTGCTGCAGTAGCTACGACTGTATATTCTCCAGCATTTTGAACCAATGGATTAGGGTCAATAGATATAAATCCATTGGGTCCAGTCCACATGACTGATACATCATCATCCGAAGTGACAGATAAATTAATTACTGCATTGTTACAATCTAGTGTGCCGCCTGTTGCAAAAATTTCGGGCGTTACCACATCACTAAATACTTCGACTGTTGCTACAGAGACACATCCATTTGCACTAGTAGCTTCCACGGTATAAAATCCAGCTTCCACAACTGTTGGGTTAGGCTCAGATGAAGTAAAACTACTCGGACCGCTCCACAAATAGCTTACTTCAACATCAGCGCTTGCTGAGATGACAATAAATTCATTTTGGCAATCTAATGTCCCACCTGTTATTTCTACTTCGGGAAATTCAAAATCTTCTTCTATCGTTAAAGAGGCTACTCCCGAACAACCGTTTTGTCCAGTTACAGTTAAAACATACATTCCTCCTTCAGAAACTTCTGGCGTTAATTCACTGGATGTAAATCCATTGGGACCAGTCCACATAATATTGATGTTTTCACCTTCCACACTTCCTTGTAAATTAGTTGTTGGCTGAGCACAATTTATTTGACCGTCGAAAACCACGGGGATTGGTGAATTAAAATCTTCTTCAATTACTATAAATGTGTTAGCATTACATCCATTGGTACTTGTAACTTCAATGGTGTAAACACCAGGTTCAGCTACTTCTATGTTTTTATCATCTGAAGTAAAGTTATTAGGTCCCGACCATGCGTATATTACATCTTCATTATTTATCTCGACATTGATAATAACTGTACTATTATTACAATCAATAACTCCACCGGTTAATGATATAACTGGTAGATCATCATCAGCAGTTACTTCTACCGTCATCATACTAGTACAACCATTGGTGCCGGTTGCAACCACAGTATAGCTTCCAGCCGTATTTACTTGAGGATTTGCGATTGCTGCTTCGAAATCATCCGGACCAGTCCACATATAATTTACGTTTTCATCTGTTGAATTTGCACTTATGGTAATCACGTTGTTTTCACAATTTAGTAAACCACCAGTGGCTGTTAGATCAGGTCCTTCACCATCAAAGCTTACTTGTACCATAACAGAATTCATGCAGCCATTTTGACCTATTGCAGTTGCGGTATAATCTCCTGCTTCACTAACAATAGGGCTTGATTCTTCACTAGAAAATCCGTTCGGTCCTTCCCATTCAAAAGTTACTCCTTCATCTGGGGATGAAACTGAAATAGTAGTGCTTTCATTGGCACAATTAAGCATTCCACCCTCCGCAATGACAACGGGAATGGTTAAATCTTCTGAAGCAACGGCTAAGCCAGTAGCGACACAGCCATTAGGTGCCATTATAGTCACTGTGTAAATACCTGCTTCATCAACAGATATTGTAGATTCATCGCTAGTAAACCCGTTAGGCCCAGTCCAAGTATATGTGACACCTTCTGTGTCTGAACTGGCTGACAAACTAGTTTCTGCATTATTGCAATCGATTACTCCACCAACGGTGGTTAAGTCTGGAACATTGGTATCGGTTAACACCTCCACTTGGGCAGAAGCAGTACATCCATCTAATGTTTCAGCAGTTACAGTATAAGTACCAGCTTGGCTTACGATTGGATTTTGTTCGTTCGAAGAAAAACCACCTGGACCTTGCCAAGAATACGTTACATCCGATGTAGAGTTTGCTGACAAGGTTATTGCTCCCCCTTGACAATCTAAGGTTCCACCTTCAGCCGTTAAATCAGGAGCTGTTTCAAAATTTACATTGATATTATCTTCAGCGCAACAACCATTTTCTGAGTAAACAACTACAGAGTAATTATCAGTTGTGTTTACCGTAATGCTTTGGGTTGTTTCTCCAGTGGACCACAAATAACTAGTGCCTGCTTCTGCTGTAATTTCATAATCAGGCACATCGCACAATACTATATCTTCTCCTAAATCGATAGAGAAATTATTTTCAATGGAAACATTCCAATTGTATGATACGGCGTTTCCACAATAATCAGAAGCCGTATAGGTATAGGTGTAAACTTCAACGATATTAGCATCACAATCATCTGTAGAAGAAGTAATAGTAAATTCAATTAAGTCTGAAACATCTCCATTGCAAGCATCCATGCTCATTAATACTGGTGGATCTGGAAATTCGTCACCACATTGAATGACAACATCAGCTATCTGGCCTGATAAAATAGGTGCTTGAGTATCAACTAATTCTATAGATAAAGAGGTAAACCCTATAACACCGCATGCACTTTCTGCTTGATATTCAATAGTAGTCAAGCCAGATGATGATCCATCACATTCTGCGTCGAAAAAGCTACCTGACTCAGATCCAACAACTTCACCATTACAAGTTCCTGCACTCGGAATATAACTATCGATGATCTCTTGTAAATCATCTACTCCACATTCGCCGGTAACCAACATTGGTAAATCAAAAGGTGCTAGCCAGACCGGTTGTAATTGGTCTGTAATTATTACTTCATAACTTGCCTCAGCAATATTTCCACAAGCATCTTCGATTATGAAGGAGTGTGTTTCAGTCTCAATAATCCCACTTCCATCAGAACAATCATTAGCTACAATTGAAATGGTTTCGATTAATCCAAAGGTAACATCTCCTTCACAAGCATCATCTGCGAATATATCTACTCCAATAGCAGGAATATTTGGTAAAAAGTCATCGCCGCAATCATACATAATTGGTTCAGATGGGATACCACTAATAATAGGAGCTTGTGTATCTAAAAGCTCTACAGTTATGGATTTATAGCTTGAACTAACTACATCAGGAAAAGGTCCATTTTCATTTCCTGTTTGGTACCATTCAGTTAAACTATTTGCTCCGCCACAAATATTTAATTCGTATGCATTATCTAATTTTTCTATCCAATTTTCAAGATTAGGACAATTGTCAGTAACACTTAAATTTGCTTCTTCATCTAAAATCATTTGGGCTGCATCGTCAACCCCACATTCTCCAATTAATGTTATATTTAAATCTCCTGTAAAAGAAGGTGCAATACCATCCATTACACTCACGACGGTTTGACAAGTTGTTTCATTCCCATTTCCATCTTCAATAGACCAATTATAGGTATAATATCCAGGGGTATTACTCCATGAGTATGGAAATGAACTGCCTGGAATTAAACCGTAAGGACCGAATAAAGTGCCATCAGGGTCAATCAGGGTTACTAGCCCTGATACATCACAATTGTCCATAAACGTGGGATCAATGATTTCCCATTCTGCTTCACAATTCTCATCAAAGAATACATCAAAACTAGTTGGACATTCCACGAAAACCGGAAATTCAGAATCCGTAGCTTCGAGTAAAAAATTATAAGCTGGACTTGTACAACCATAATCATCTTCCACAAATATATTGTTCTCACCTGTTTCTATCCATAAATTAATAGCTTCTACATTTGCTGATGTGGAATTACTTAAATCATTTGCATAAACAGTCGATGCAGCACAAATTCCATCTTCCACCACAATGTCAATTTGTGCTTCAGAGCCAGGGCATTCTGGCGCTGATCCATTTAAAACGACACTGGTCACAGATGGACAAATATTTCCAAATACAATTTCAGAATAGAATACTTCTGAAAAATAGCTTGCTTGAAAATTATCATTACAAATTTTTATTTTCCAAATTCCATCAGCATTAATACCATCATCGTTAAGACTGCCAAAATCATCCTCAGGTTGTGATTCCACATAGTATAAACTGCTCCATGTATCTTGAGGTGTAGGGAGTGAAGGACACGGAATGTATCTCACAGCACAAATTCCTCCAGACCATCCGGGAAATGATCCTGAAGTGGATGCTGCCATTACAAATTCTGAACCATCGGGTGCTTCTAATACTACGTCGACAAAATAGCCGTCAAAGACATCTATATCTATAAAAACTTGAGTAATGCCTAAATTATCAACGCCTAAATTGCCAATGCCGCTCACACTCACATTAATTTCTTGAGGAGCTCCTACACATTCGTCAAATACAGGACCGGTAAAGTCTCCAACGAAAGTTTGTGCAAAAGCACTTCCTGTTAAACTTATAAAAAGTAAAATTTTTAAATAATTAATAATGGTAAGTAGATAGGATTTCATAATTACTTGTTTGATTATATAATATCTCAAAAGTAATTTGATGATCCATCCTCTCAGTCACATGAAAATGTGAAATTGCAGGTGTTAAAAGCAAAAAAATAGTGATTATGATCTATCTTCCAAAATATAAGCTTATTTAAAATCGCTTCAAATGAGTACCCCAAAGACAGATTATTTGTAATAAAAAAAAGCGCTTCACCAGAAGCGCTTTTTTTTTATGTTTAGTTTAAGTTTTATTTAAACCTGACCCTTACTGTTTCACCGATCCAGCAAGGAACTTTCACTGATTGTCCAGCCTTAACTTTTCTCATAAAGCCTTCTTGTTTTTCCGGTAATGAAGCATAGTATTTGCTTAATCTAGATTGCGCTTCTTCAGCAGCTTCCGGATCAATACTTTTTGCGTATTCATATTTTTCCATAGCAGCAATTATAGCTAGTCTAACAGCCCAGTCATCACCACATCCACGAGCAGAACTTCCATACATATCACCTATGGTTATGTAAGGATCTCCCCAATTCGGTCTTAATTTGGCTGCTTCTCTTGCATTGTTCCTAGCATCACTATACTTCTTGAATTTACTATATTGAATTTTAGCGACAGAAAGTAAGTAACTTGCTTTTTTTACATTGTCAGTTTCCTTGGCAATGGCTTTTTCGTAGTAAGAAATAGCTCCTTGAAAATCACCCTCTTGTCTAAGTTTTTTTGCGTATTTCGCCGGATTATTCTCCTTATCGTCAGATAACATTTGAGCATTCGCTGCGGCAGCATAAGTTTTCCATTTGCCGTCTAGTTCCTTAACTAATTCGTCATCATCAGCACAACCTTGGGCTTTTAGCTTTGCAAGTACTTTCTTTATAACATCTTTGTCATCAGGGTTAGCATCGTACTCAGGTCTTAATTTGTTTTTGAAAAATTCACAATCAAATATTTCACTTTCCACCGGCGCATAGTGCACTTTAGATGCTTTCCATGCTTGTTCGAAATAAGTGCCGTAATCTGCATTGTTTTCTATGTTATGTTGGGCAATTTTTTCTAGAGACTGGTAAATCTCTAAAGCTTGTGCTTTTTCTATTTTACCCTTTTGGTATTGATACACTGCAATTTTTGCCAGTGGATCGAAAACAATATATTCCACATCATTACCACCTAAGTTCATCGCTTCTTGTAAAACTTCAAAGTTTTTAGAATAGGGAGAATTTAGAGAATAGTACATATCATATCCTTGTCTACCTCGTAAATAGGAGATACGTTGGTTTACACATTCTTCTGTATCTCCACATTTTAAAGAAATGCTTTTTGCTCTGTAACATTCTACTGCTTGGTCATATAAGGCTACAACTTTGCTTGCAAATTCTTTTTTCTCAGCATCATCTGTAGAGTTTTGAAATTTGTGAAGATAGATTTTAGCTCCATCTGTCATATGGTAATCTCTTTTTCCGTCTGCGGCTGGGGCTATATCGTATGCTTTTTGCCAGTTTTCGAAGGCAGTAGAATAATCTTCCGTCTTTAAGGCTGATCGATAGATAGAGTGTGCATCTGTAGCTTCACTTTCTTTTTCATTTCCAATCCAATTTGCACATTGTGCATTTCCAAATGTAGCTATTCCAACAAAGAATAACATGTACATCAATTTACTCATAGCTTAAGTTTATTTGGTGCTTTTTCAGTGTTTAATAAATACAATGTCAAGATGATATAATTTTCTATTATGGTGTGTTAAAGGAATTTTAAAGTTTAGTTATACTTCCTTTTAAGGAACCACTCATCGTCATTAAATGAGAATCCGAATCTCAATTCCATATAATTTTCAACAAGAACTTCAGAGGCCATCTTTCGGCCTAATGCAATATTTATATCCGCAATAGAAGATTTACGTTGGTATATAAATGGCATACCTAAACCAAAGGTAACTCCCATGTTGCTCACTTGGTTTCCATTAAAACTAGAAGGCTCTGTTCTTGTATAAAAACCTGCTTTATAATTAATTCTTGATAAAAAGTTTGTGATCGAATTGTATTTTGGTACATAATAAAACCCGACATTGAAAGAGTTAATATCACTTAAAGATCTAGGGTCTACGTCGTTTGTATAACTAGACCATGGGGAAGTACTATAAGCAACTGAGGCACCCCATTTATTGCCAGCTTTATAACTCAATCCGAAACCTATTGTACCTGGAATAGTCATCATACCTGCACTATCTTGAACAAAAGTTAAAGTATCAATGATATCGCTTGTGTTGGTGGCATTTAAAAAAGTAAATTCACTACTGGTTTCACTTGTATTCGCATTAGAATTACTTGAATAGTGGAGACCTGCTGTTAATATATTTTTTGGTATTAGTTTATCTTCATCCAAGGCTTTCTTGTTAAGAATGTGAGAATACATCAAGCCACCATCCACTTGGAAGCCTCTGATGGAATAAGCCGTCGTAAAAATGTTATTAAAGGGATTTAGATAGTCCACATAAAAGATGTTTTTCTCATAGTTAATTCTACCAAAAATGTAGCCTAGATTTACCCCAGCAGAAAAGCCATCATACTGAAAACTATTACCCCACAATAGTTTAGTTGTTCCACCATAACCCGTATAATTTCTTTCTATTTGACCGACTCCTTCGATGGTTTCTGTTGTGGTTAGATTATAACCTACTTTAGAATACTGCTGTAAAGAAAAGCACATACCTAGGTTATACTTTCTTTCAATGGGACTAAGGGTTCTGTTAATAGAGTTAAACAAAGGAAAGGCGATAGACATATAATCAAAGCCACCTGTCCAATTTCGATAGTTACTGTTATCAGTCGATAGATCATAATATTTTGCACTCAATCCTAAGTCAAAACTGGTTTTTTTCAAATACCCATAAGAGGCCGGATTCAGAGTGTTTGTTTGTGACTCACTGTAATAACCTGATGCGGCAAAGCCCATACCGGCAGTCGAAGAAAAGACTTGTGGGTACAAATCACCTATTCCAAATCTTGAGAAAATAGAATTATTCTGAGCCTGTCCTTGTAAAAGTAAGGGCAGCAATATGAGATTTGATAATATAATTAATCTAGCTACAATATTCATTTAAGTAGTTTAATCCATCCAAGATGAGAAATGGAAGCACAAATATCTCAGTTTCTAACAACTCTGCAAAATCATTTGCTGCTCCGCCTGTAAAAATCACCTTTAATTCAGGGTATTTGTCCTTCATTAAAGATATATAACCTTTTAATTCAAATAATATTCCATAAAATGCACCATTTTCCAGTGCCATTGCTGTTGACCTACCCAAAATTTCATCATGTTTTTTAAGATGACCTAATGGAAGCTTGGACGTCATTTGATCCATCGCATCTAAGCGCATCTTCCAGCCTGGAGAAATATTGCCTCCTAGAAACCGCTTATCTGCAGTCAGTATATCAATCGTCAAACAAGTTCCTAAATCAACCACTAAGCAGTGTTGACCAGGAAAATGATTTAATGCTCCTAAGCATGCAGTAATTCTATCAACTCCCAATGTGGTAGGCGTATCATATTCTAGAGTCAAAGGCATTTGAGAGTCATGCCCCACAATGGTATATTCTTTTGGAATATCTAAGCGATTAAGCAGTTGATCAGTGTTTTTTCTAACTGAGCTCACCCATACGTTCTGGATGTTTTGTCTATGTAAGAAAAGGCTTAGTTCTGGATCTTCTTCATTTTTAATTTTAATGAAGTCAACCATCAAAGAGCCATCATAAAGAGCTAGTTTGATAAAAGTATTTCCTATGTCTATACTTAGGTTCAAGCCATTAGTGTTTAAAATGTCTAACCCCTGTAAAGACCATGGCGATGTTTAGATCGTTACAAGCATCTATACTCATTTGATCATTAATCGACCCACCGGGCTGAACAATCGCGCTTACTCCTGCCTCACCAGCAAGTTTGACACAATCAGGGAAAGGGAAAAAAGCATCCGAGGCCATTACGGAACCAGTGGTGTCGAAACCAAATTTTTCAGCCTTTTCTATAGCTTGTTTGCAGGCGTCAACTCTCGAAGTTTGGCCACAGCCCATACCGATCAATTGATTGTTTTTCACAAGGACTATAGTATTTGATTTTAAGTGTTTGACACATTTATTTGCAAAAGCTAAAGCCATTAATTCTTCTTCCGTAGCTTCCTTGAAGGTCTTATTTTCAAAAGATGATTTATCTTCCACTTGGGCATCAGTATCTTGGACAATAACTCCGTCTAAAATGGATTTATATTGTTTATCTGAAGAAGGATATCTGTTAAGTTCTAGGAGTACTCTTTTTTTCTTCTTAGTGAGAAGTTGGATAGCTTCTTCAGAAAAAGAGGGTGCAATGAGCACTTCATAAAAGATTTCATTGATTGCGCTCGCGGTTTCTAAATCGATCTCAGCATTGAAAATAATAACTCCTCCGAAGGCCGATGTTGGGTCACCAGCCAGGGCATCTCTCCAAGCGTCTATCATACGTGATCTGGTAGCGACTCCACAGGCGTTTGTATGTTTTAATACACAGCAAGTAATCGGATTATCCTTAAATTCTTTCATTAATTGGATAGCTGCATCTACGTCTACTAGATTATTAAAGGACACAGCTTTGCCAGAAATTTGTCTAAACATCGGCGCTAATTCACCAAAGAAAATACCTTTTTGATGTGGATTTTCTCCGTACCTCAGAGAAGTTGAATGAGCAAAATTGACACTAAACTTTTTTTCTTGTGACAAATAACTAGAAATGTGGTTGTCGTAGTTTGATGAGATGTTAAACGCGGCTGCAGCAAGATTTTTTCTTTGTTCAATGCCGCTTGACGCTTTTTGTTCTAGTATATTTTTTAGTGTAGGGTACTGGTCTTTGGATGGGATAACGACAACATCCTTAAAGTTTTTAGCAGCCGCACGAATTAAAGCTATACCGCCAATATCGATTTTCTCAATAATCGCCGATTCGTCATTTGTATTTTTTACAGTTTCTTCGAACGGATAAAGATCTACAATAACTAAATCAAAAGTGGGTATGGCATATTCTGATAATTCTGCAAGATGACCTTCTTCTCTTTTAGCTAAGATACCTCCAAAAACTTTTGGATGTAAGGTTTTTACTCGGCCTCCAAGAATTGAAGGGTAGCCAGTCAGTTCTTCTACTTTATGGAGGTCTACTTCATAATTTTCTAGAAAAGCATAAGTTCCGCCAGTGGAATAAACTTTGACCTGATTAGCAATAAGTCCGGGAATAATATTTTCAAGTCCATCTTTATGAAAAACTGAAATGAGGGCTGATTTTATTTGAATAGGTTCTTGCATCCTTAGCAATTGGTTTTAAAATGGGTGGTTTATATTCCATTTAACAAGCCGCAAATATACTATTAAAACCCAGTTTTAAGGATAGCTCAAGTTTAATTATCTGAGTAAAAAAACTAAGATAAATTTAAGATGTTGCCCATACTGTAACAAACTCTACATCTTGGTTCGTATTTGTCTTTCTCGCCTAATAAAACGGTTTCATTTTCTTCACTCAGTCTATACGAATGTGTGGCTAGACTTCCACAATGTGGACAAATGGCGTGGACTTTTGTGATGTACTCAGCTACAGCTAAAAGTTGCGGAATTGGACCAAAGGGATTTCCTCGAAAATCCATATCCAGTCCAGCTATGATCACTCGTATGCCTCGTATTGCTAATTGTTGGCAAACTGCTGTAAGATCTTCATCAAAAAACTGGGCTTCATCTATTCCGACCACATTTACATCATGAATGTGTGCCAAAATTTCTCTGCTTTTTTCCAGGGGTAAAGATTGGATAGCGTTATCGTCATGAGAAACGACTGCTTGCTCATCGTAACGGACGTCTTTGGCTGGTTTAAAGATGGCTACTTTTTGATTTGCTATCTTAGCTCTTTTAAGTCTTCTGATTAGTTCCTCAGTTTTGCCCGAAAACATAGAGCCACAAATGACTTCGATCCAGCCGCTGCGCTGGCCTCTAAAACTGGGTTCTAAAAACATGAAGGTTAATTTTTTATCAAAATTATCAAATTAATACATTTTAGCATATTATTTGATGTATTACAATTAATTATAATATGTTAAAATAGGAATAAAGTAGGCTTAAAATCAGTTTATACATACAAATACAGGGAAATATGGACTTAACATCATTTAAGAAAAAATTTAAAAAAGTAGAAACTTTGCTGACCATGATCGAGGGTGTGGGTGAGGCAAATGAAGTAGAAAAAGATTTGTTAAAGCTTTATTTACAAGATTTAATAGATGAGATAGGAGGCGAAGTTTTAGCGAAAAAAATAGAACAAAAGGTGAAACTTGATGAGACTAAAAAGGAGGTAGTCGAAGCAGTTGAAGCGCCAGCTATTAAGGCTGAAGAAGCACCAAAAATGCTTAAGGAAAAACCTGAAATGATAGAAGTGATTCCAGATGTACCTGTAGCAAAAGAAAAAGTAGAGGTTCCAAGTGTTGAAAAAGTAAAGACTAGTCTTGCTACTGCATCAATGGGTAGTGTTTCTCAAAGTACTTCATCAAACGATATGGATGCCCTATTTGAGAGCGAGGAAGTGACTGATTTATCCCATAAGTTGAGTTTAACCAAAGTGTCAAATATTGCTAAATCAATGGGAATCAATGAAAAGATTTTTACCATCAAGGAATTGTTTGGTGGCAATCAAGAAACTTTTAATGAGGTTTTATCTTCTATTCACGAGATGAACACGTATGATGAGGCGGTTGCTTATCTTAAAACTGGCGTGGCGGAAAGTAATAATTGGTCTAGTCCGAATAATATCAAGAAAGCAAAAAAGTTTCTTAAACTAGTTCAACGAAGATTTGTTTAATGACTTCTATGGATCATCATTCCAAACATTTTATTAGCGCGTTAAAGAAACCTATGGTGTTTATAGGTTTTTTGTGGGTGTTTCACTTTTATCGTATTTTCTTGTCCTCAGGAAGATTGCGTTTAGGTATTTTTCCGAGGGAGATTGATGGATTGCTCGGGGTGATTACAGCTCCACTTGCTCATAGTGATATGGGACATTTAATATCGAACAGTCTTCCCTTGCTAGTTTTAATGACCATTATATTTTATTTCTATCGCCGTATTGCTTGGCCAAGTTTTTTACTCATCTATGTATTAACAGGATTGTCAGTATGGGTGCTTGCTAGGCCTGTTTATCATATTGGGGCAAGTGGTGTCGTATATGGTTTGGTGTCATTTATTTTTTGGATAGGTATTTTTAGGAGAAACCTAAAGTCTATAATTTTATCCTTGGTTATTGTCATCATGTATAGTGGATATTTTTATGGTTTGTTGCCTAATCAAGAAGGTATATCATGGGAAAGCCACCTGTTTGGTGGAGTGGTAGGTATAGTTGTGGCATTTTTATTTAGAGCTATGATTGAACGAGACGAAATAGTAGTAGACCCTTGGGCAGATGAAAGTGATGAAGAAGACTTTCTTTTAGACCGTGATACCTTTAAGCTAACCAAGTGGGAGCGGGAAGAAAGGGATCGTATGGGACAGGGTCTGTAGTGTTTGAGTTCACATAATTGTATACCCAAGAGACAAATAAGCTAATCTTTAGTTTTTCACCCATTAGGGCTGAGTTTAGCTATCAAGCATTAATACTCATCAATAATCTTCTCTTCCGATGTAAAAGTGCAATCATTCAGTTTTGATTTCTCAAGTTCCTTGTTTGCCTTAAAATTTAGCCATGATGAATTGCTGCATTTTCAATTGTGGGGATATGCCATATTATGAGCTCCACTATCCATTTTCAAGTGATCTTATTAGCCAATAATTGATGAGCGACTTAAATTATTTTTAGGGTTTTAGTAAGCGTTTGTGTCTGGCTTGGCATTTATTAAAAGAATGCATTCATTATCAATAATTAAAAAGAAAATTGAAAATGAAAATAAGACCCTTTATTATTTCCTTTTTGCTTTAGAACCAAATATTTAGGACGATTTTGCCATAAAGCTTGGCTAAAATTACCTATAGGTTGAAGGACAACTTCAAGGCCTCTTTATGGATAGGTAAAAGCATCACCATTTATCATCAACCAATTTTAATTTAAGTATTCAGCTACTTCTCCAAGGATTTGCAGAAGCACGAATATTATGAACTTTAACAATAAAAACTCAGCAATGAAGTATCAATATATTTCCTTAATCATATGTTTCTCCTTTTTATTCAATGCTAATCTTTGTGCACAATGGGAATCCGCAGATGAAGAAATACTACTACCAAACCACAGAGTTTGGTCCATTAAAATTGCTCAAGATAGCTCGATTTGGGCAATAGCTACCTATGATAGTTGGCCTCCTACAAACCAAACCCCAAAAGTTTTCAGGTCAACCAACCTAGGTTATACTTGGAGTAGATCAGAAATAGCCGAAGGTGTCTCAAACTTTGGCTGGGATATTTCACCTATTGACAGTTTGAACGCATTTGTATGTTTAGACACATTGGGTCTTTTTCAAACTGAGGATGGTGGACAAAGTTGGAATAAAGTGCCTTCGTATGATTTTAGTTCTTTTTACGTTCATTTCTTTAATTCAGATGAAGGATGGGTTGCAGGTGTAGATACGACCGCCGACAGGCGCTTAGTGATGAGTCTCACCATGGATGGTGGACAAACCTGGGTTAATACTGGAAATGGAATAGGACAAGCCTTAGGAACTTCAGTCCCTACAAATACCAATGATTATCGTGCATTTACTTATTCCGTAAATTCTTCCTATGATGTTTATGAAAACACCATTATCATAGGGCGTTCTGCAGGAAATTATTGGCGCAGTGATGACAAAGGATATAATTGGACCAATCATATGACTCCCCTCGGAGAATTGGGGATTTTGACTTCGAATGTGGCTATGAAAGATGAAAGCACTTTTATGGTAGCTGGAGATATTTTAGAATCTAGTTTTTGGGGGACGGAAACCGTAAATTTTACAACAACAAATGGTGGAGCTACGTGGGACATCGTCGGAAGCCCAGGTGTGACGGCTGCCGCTAGTCATTATATTCCTAATAGTGACAGCATTTTTATCATGGCAGGACATAATGATTTTGGATGGGGTGAAGCAGGAACCGCTATATCTTATGACTTAGGAAAAAGTTGGAGTATCATTGATGGAAACAGCATTATAGCATTGGATTTTTTGGATGAAAACATAGGGTATGGAGCCTGTTGTAATAATTTCTGGGAAACAGCCAATGGGCAAATACACAAATGGAAATTTAATCTATCCTCATCGACCAAGCTTAAAGACAATCCGGCAGTTTTGAACATTTTGCCCAATCCAGTAAATACCTACTTAGAAATATATCCTAGTAATGAATTTAAATCATCTGAATTGAGGATAGAAATCATGGGTGTCAATGGAGCAATTGTGTTTGCTGACAAAGTCCAAAATAGTCAATCTATAAAGATCTCAACGATTGATTTACCTAAAGGGTTTTATTCTATTAGAATCAGCGGTTATCACAAAAGTGCCACAAAGAAATTTATAAAAAAATAGAAAGTCTTAAATCCAAATTCAGCATTAAGTTACTGGGACTTTTAATCGATTTTAAAACATAGATTATATAGTGATGCGAAATATTAAATAACTTAAGACTATCCATTAAATGCAATGATGGCTTTTCTGACACTACCGGCTTTTAATAAAAGTTTGTTTGCTGGGTCATAAGCTAGACCTGTTTGTCTCATGAGCATTTTAGTGCCGCGATCGACTAATTTATGATTACTCAGTTTCATATCGACCATGCGATTATCGATTACTCTACCAAGTTTTATCATTACGCTTGTTGATATAGTATTAAGGACTAATTTTTGAGCTGTTCCAGATTTCATTCGAGTGCTACCTGTAAGTACTTCTGGTCCTACGATTACCTCTATAGGATAATCTGCAGCTTCAGCTAATGGCGTTCCTGTGTTACATGTGATGCAAACAGTTGTAATATTGTTTTTTTGTGCCGTTTTTAAGCCTGCTACCACATATGGTGTGGTTCCAGATGCCGCTAAGCCCAATAAAACGTCTTTGTCATTAATGGCATATTGTTGTAGGTCAATCCATGCTTGATTAGGATCATCTTCTGCAAATTCTTGAGCTTTTCTAATGGCTTTGTCGCCTCCAGAAATGAGTCCTATGACCCAGTCGTCATCCACTCCAAAAGTAGGTGGACATTCTGAGGCATCTAATATACCGAGTCGACCAGATGTTCCAGCACCAATATAAAATAATCTGCCTCCTTGACTCATTTGCTGGTATATGGCATCTATGCTTCGATTGATTTGGTCGAGAGATTTTTCTACGGCAAAAGCCACTGTCTTATCCTCGTCATTAATTATCCGAGTTAATTCGGCAGTGGTACGTAGTTCTAAATTACGATGTTTGGAAGCTTGTTCGGTTATCTTGTTGATCATGGAGTAAAGATAATATCCATAGTCCTAGATAGGTAATAAAGCCATTCAGGGCTAAAATTAAGAAGCCAAAAGAAAAGCCATTAAACCATTCCGCGGAGTACATATTTATTATGTACGATAAGATGGGGGAGGCTAAACAAACGAGTATTACCCATTTGTCCAAGATTAGTCTCTTATGTAAAACCCCAAAAGTATATAAACCTAATAAAGGTCCGTAAGTATAATTTGCGGCAATAAAAACTTTATTGATCACAGCACCATCATTTAAGCTATTAAAGATAACTATGACCACTACCAGGATGAATGAAAATCCTATGTGGACGAGTAGTCGAGTACGCTTCTTTTGTGCAACAGACCAGTTTTTCTTTTCAATGTCGAGAATATCTACAGAGAAGGAAGTTGTCAAAGCAGTTAATGCAGAATCTGCGCTAGAATAAGCAGCTGCTATCAATCCCAAGATAAAAAAAACGCCGATGACAGGCGAAAAATGTTCCAAGGCTAAAGTAGGATACAATTGATCAGATCGACTAGGTATATCTATTCCCATTTGGTTAGCATAGATATAAAGTAAGGCGCCTAAACTGAGAAATAAAACATTGGCAAAAATCAAAATGATACTAAAGACAAACATGTTTTTTTGGGCGTCTTTAAGCGTCTTGCAACTCAGATTTTTTTGCATCATATCTTGATCTAAACCGGTCATCACAAGTGCAAGTAATGCTCCTGAAATAAACTGTTTATAAAAATTATTAGGATCACTCCACCCATCTTCAAAAAAGAACATTTGTCCTAAGCCACTGGCTTTAATGGAGGGGCCAATATTGGAAATGCTAATATCTAGCGAGTTACATATAAATATAATTGTTAATGTGACAGCAGTCAACATGCAAATAGTTTGCATAGTATCTGTCCATATGATGGTTTTAATGCCGCCTATAAAGGTGTAGGACCAAATAAGTAAAATAGAAATAATAACCGTCAGCAAAAAAGGAATGCCCAAGGGCCCTAAGACAAATTGATCCAGTACTATAGCTACTAAAAACAAACGTAAAGATGCGCCTATAACTCTGCTGAGTATAAAGTAAGCTGCACCAATTTTATAGCTTGTGGGACCAAATCTTTCTTCTAAATAACCATAGATCGAGGTCAAGTTTAATTTGTAATAGATGGGCATTAAAACGGTGGCAATAATGAGATATCCAATTAAATAACCGAAGACCATTTGCATATAACTGAAGGCCATATTTGCTCCTCCTGCTCCCACAGCACCCGGTACAGATATAAAGGTTACCCCAGATAGTGTGGCCCCGATCATCCCAAATGCGACGACAAACCATGGTGATTTTCGATTGCCAAGGTAAAAACTTTGACTGTCTGCATTTCGTGTAGTGAAGTAACTGATAGAAAGTAGTACAAGAAAGTAACTAACAATGATGAGTAAAATGATCGATGAAGAAATCTGCAAAACGTACGATTTTAGACCAAATTAATCAAAATGATTTGTTCTTTGGTGATTCAACAAATATTCGAAGACCTTTTCCCAGCCTTCCCAACCGTGTTTAGGATAAAATGAACTATTATGCCATAGAACCCGAAGAGGTGTTTTGTATTTTTTTGATTGTTCGACCAGTGCTTGCACGCGAAGAATGGCGTTTTCAGGACTGAGTTTCAAATATTTTTTTAAACTAACATCCATAATTTGGAATGGATGGATGCGCAATTCTGTTGGCTCATTTTTGCTTAAATCAAACCATAAAAATGAGCGACCAGTACCTGCTCTATAACCAATATTATCAGCATAGCCCATGGAATACTCATGTAAGATTCCGTGTGTGACCAACTTTTGGAAAGTACTTGGTAATTTGAAGGCTAAGTAGTGCTGTCTAGTCATATCCGCTTTTACATGAGGAATCGATGTAAAAGTCTTTAGCTCGTTCTTTAATAAGTTAGGAAACATAAATGATTCCATAGATGGGTGCAGGCCACAAGCATATTTTTCAGCAAGAGTCTCGATGTGCTTTCGAAAAGCAATATTTTCAGGATTATGCCCTTTGTCAAAGGTAGATCTTTGTGCAAACAAAAAGAAAAACAATGGTTTATGTATGTAATATTTATTTAATATATTATAAATGTCAAAAGGGTCAACTAATTGTTCTTTACGGATAGCTTCATGTTCTCTAATGCTTGAAAAATCAAGTTTTATTGCTTGTTTTAAAAATCGCGCAATATTGATTTTTATTGGGATGTGCTTAGCTAACCAACATTGGTCAATATCAAAAGTCATCTGCACACCGGCCTGGTCTTTTGTATGAAGTTGTATTCCCAAAACTGATTTTACTAATTGTTGTATATGAGCAACGAGCATATCTACAACAGGCGCTTGCAATAGATTTGTTTCTTCCAGTATCGAAGATGAGCTGGGAAATCTACCGTAAGTGTCTCTGGGCCTATCGTTATATTCTTCATAGCGACTTAAACAGTAAAATATCATAGACAGGTAGTCATTCGTTTTCTTTAGTGGTTGCAGAAACCAAGTCTTTGCTTCTTCAAAGGATGTAGTTTCTTGTTCGAATAAAAGCTTAGACGAAGGAATAAATAAGCTGTTTTTGATACTTTGATGTTGGTTATATTCTATAACTTTTTCATTAGGATGAATCGTCGCTTTATCAGAGCTTAGGGTGTACGGAATATCAAAACATTCTAAAAAGATGAAGTCAAGAACATAACTTAATCTAGGAGACTGATATGGACAATAGATAATCATTTAACTGAAAACGGAAAGGTATCAAAATTAATTTAAACGGGAACTAAACTAAGAATAGAGAAAAGTGCTTAAGTTGTCGTTTGTGTATTATAGACCTAAGACGGCAAAACGAAACAAAAAGCTTAACTTTATAGTTATTAAAACAGTGAAAGATATATTATACATAGCATTTTTATCTTTTGGTTTCGTAAGTATGCTGAGTGCTCAGCGTGTCATGCAGCCTAAAATTGTCGAACTTGATCGAAAAGGAGTGATTTTTAAGCAGGAAGAGGCTTTTCAATTTCGTATCCATGAGCAAGGAGCGACTGTTAGTTATTATAAAGGTAAGATTAGAACGTATCACAAGACATCATTTTATCAGTTTGAATTAGGCTTTCAAAAAGATTTAAGGGAGCGAAGACAAAATAAGAATTACAATTTTGCGGGTGAAGGCTCTTCTAGATCATTTACCTTTAGTAAAATAAATAGTGTCATCAATCTACGAGCGGGCATAGGGCGAAAAACATATCTTTCTGAAAAAGCTAAAAGAAGAGGTATTGCGGTAGGTTGGATGTATGAGTTTGGTCCATCAGTGGCTTTATTAAAGCCTTATCATTTAAAATTAATCTATCTTCCGGATGATGGTCAGCCAGGAGTAGAAATTGTATCCGAAGCTTATTCCGAAGAAAACGCCGATAAATTTTTAGAATTGGATGATATTTATGGAGCGTCACCATTTGTAGAAGGATTGGGTGGCATATCTCTTGTGCCTGGCATCCAAGCAAAAGCGGGATTACATTTCGGTTTAGGCGCTTTTGATAAATATATGAGAGCTGTGGAAACTGGCATCATGGTAGATGTGTTTACGCGGAGAATAGATATACTTGTAGAAACAGAAGAACGAAGAAACAGTCCTTATTTTATTAAATTATTTGCAAGCTTTCAATTAGGTTTGCGAAGCACAAATTAAAGCACTTGTTAGATTTACCTATAGTAGAAAAAGATCATAAAGGGAGAGCTCGGAAGCCTGATTGGCTGCGCGTTAAACTGCCTATTGGAGAAAACTACAAAAGAGTTAGAAAATTAGTTGATACCTACGATCTCCACACCATATGCCAAAGTGGAAATTGCCCAAATATGGGTGAATGTTGGGGTGCAGGCACAGCTACTTTCATGATCTTAGGTAATGTATGTACACGTAGTTGCTCGTTTTGTGCGGTCAAAACAGGACGTCCACCGGAGTATGATGAAGACGAACCGAATCGAGTAGCAGAAGCCATATTTAAGATGCAGGTTAAGCATGCTGTAATTACTTCAGTAAATAGGGATGAACTCAAAGATCGAGGGGCCGAGATTTGGTATCAAACGGTTAGAAAAGTAAAAGAAATAAGTCCTAGTACTACGATAGAAACTCTTATCCCGGATGTAAAAGCAAACTGGGATGCTTTGACGAGAATGATCCAGGGTGGGCAAGAGGTGGTTAGTCACAATATGGAAACGGTAGAAGCCTTGTACCGAAAGGTGCGACCACAAGCAAAATACCAAAGAAGTTTAGATCAGATCAAGTTGACCAAAGAATTTGGAAAGCGTACCAAGTCAGGAGTGATGGTCGGGCTCGGCGAAACCAAAGAGCAAGTTTTTAAAATAATGGATGATTTGGTGGAACATGGTTGCGATGTGCTAACAATAGGTCAGTATTTGCAACCCACCAAAATGCACATCGATGTACACGAATTTATACACCCCGATTTATTTGCTGAGTATAAAGAAGTGGGGCTGGCTAAAGGCCTTGACTTTGTAGAATCAGGACCTTTAGTCCGTTCAAGTTATCATGCTGAAAGACATTTATAGTCTTAGCTAGTAGGTTTCCAAACTTGCACGTAGTCATTATTATTTGCCACTACGATCATCTCTTTTCCTTGTGGATTTTCAATAATTTTCACTTTACGCACATCTTTATCAATAAAGAAGCCAGTATCCAGTGGCCTTAGTACTTTAAATTTGTCGTCTTCATATTTCATAATGATACCTACGCCGGCATCAGCTCTTCCTGTCTCTATTTCGGATACAAAAAGATTTCCACCCATGATTATTTCCGCTTTATTGTCTTGATCGATATCCATAATTGCAATATCAAATATGGGACTTACCTGAACTTCATTTGGAAAAGGCTTCCATTCGAATTGGCTACCACCTTTATTAAAAAATGCCGATGATTTAAATGTGTTAATTTGTTTGTGGTCTGCCTCCTGTATGCCGCTGTAAATTTGAGTGACATCAGCTCTTGCAAAATCATTGTAAGAAGGAAATTTCTTTTTGATGTCTGGACATTGTTGAGAAGAACATTCTCTTCCACGGACAGGAACCACTTTGTCGTCATTGTTATGTGCCAGAACGATATCTACAGATCCACTAGCGTCAAAATCCTTAGCATAAAGGTGAAATTCTCTCTCATCGGTAGCTTTATATTTATAATTGTCTCCTAAATTTCCGACAATTAGATCCTCATAGCCATCTTGGTCAATGTCGTGTGCATCAACAGAGAACCACCATCCCATGGTTTCACCTAGTCCATATTCTTCGCTCTTATCGATTAATTGTTCACCATTATTAATAAACAATTTGACTTTCATCCATTCTCCGACAACTACTAAATCTTTTTTATCATCTTTATTTATGTCGACCCAGACTGCGTCTGTTACCATCCCTAATTCCTTGATGGAAGGAATTAATTCATCACTTTTATCAATGTAGTTTCCTTTCTCATTAATGAGTAATAAGGATTTTGATGCAATAGGATAGTTCCAAGGTGTATGCCTACTTCCTACAAAAAAGTCAAGTAAACCATCGCCATTAAAATCATACGGTTCGACGCAAGAACCACTAATTCTGGTTTTAGGATCCATAGATTTAAATGTATGACTTAGATTTCCTGCGCCATCATTGATGTATAATCGATCACCATATTGGTTCGAATTTTTTTCGTATTCATTTCCTCCAGAAACGACATAAAGATCATTATCACCATCGTTATCTACATCAACGATTTGAGCATCTATATCCTCAAATACACTGTGACTGGCTAGAACAGGACTTTTAGCATCAGTAAAACTGCCGTCCGAATTTTGGAACATGAGCTTTCTTGTTCCTCCCGTCGAAGAACCAATGTAGATGTCTTCTAATTTATCTCCATTCATGTCACCTACAGCTACAGCTGGGCCAAACTGAGACATTTTATGAGGGACTAAAATTTGCTTTTGGAAATCATCAAAATCATTTTCTTGATGTTTAATATTTAAGTTTAGATCTTCAGCTACATTAGCCAAAAGATCGTTAGATTCAAGGGTGTATTTTTGATTTATGTTTGCATCGCGTTTTATCGTTAAAACTTGATCTATTCCTGGATTATTTATCGTTTGTAAAAAGTTGCCCGGCCAGATAACTTCGACTAATTCTACTTTGTCTTGACTTCCTAAACCAAAATGCAATACTGGCTCTACGGATGATTGGTAGCCTCTAGTAGGGTTAAAGTCCTGAATGTTTTTACCATTGTCTAAATGGACAATCACTTTGGTTCCATAGGCTGTTTTTCCAAGGTTGTCTAATTTAATTCTGAGATAGTGCTGGTTTTTACCTTTTGACGCTTGATTAATATGGACAGATGCTTTTGCATTTAGATTGGATACCACTAAGTCAAGATCACCGTCATTATCTAGATCCGCATAACTGGCACCCGAAGAAAAGCCTGAAAAATCCAAATTATAAGCTTCGCTTTCGTTTTTGAAATTTAGTTCACCATTGTTTTTATAGAATACATTTTTGAGTGGGGTAGAAGTACATCTCTTTAGAAACTCACGGTTGATACTTTTTACTTTTTCTTCAAAATCTGGATCATCAGCTGCCTCTGCATACATCTTATTCTTGTTGATTCTAAGATCTCTATCCATAATGTCGATGAGGTATCCGTTAGACACATAAATATCATTGTGACTATCATTATTAAAATCGGCGCCTAATACAGCCCAGCTCCAATCTGTCCTATGAACTTCAGCTAATTGGCCCACTTCCTGAAAGGTGCCTTTACCAGTATTTATATGCATCATATTCCGCATAATTTGCTGGTGGTAACCTTGTTTAACAAGACCCCAGAATGCGTCGATATTCATACTAGACATTTGTGCCTTTTCTCTGAAGTTATTTTCAGATAACATATCCAAGGTGATAACATCTGATAGACCATCATTATTAAAGTCAGTTATGTCAGCTCCCATGCAAGAGAAAGAAATATGCTTGAATGTTTCTTCTAATTCATTTTTAAAGGTGCCATCACCTTGGTTTACATAATACACATCTGGTTCGCTGTGATCTGTAGTGATGTAAATATCTGTAAATCCATCCATGTTTAAGTCGCCTGCTGTCACACTTAATGTCCATCCATAGCCTAAAACATTTGCGGCTTCCGTAACGTCAGTGAATTTTCCGTTACCATTATTTTTGTAGAGGTGACAAGAAACTTCGTGCTTTTTCTCTAGCCATCTTTCATAATGCGAACTAGCTCCAGGTTTTATAAGCAATGAGGGTGGGTGGTTACCTACAAATAAATCTAAATCTCCATCATTATCCATGTCGAAGAAGACAGATTGTATAGAACATCCATTATCATCAATTCCATATTTAGCGGCAGACTCAGTAAAACTTAAATCGCCATTGTTGATGTATAATTGATTCCGTCTGTTGTCAGGGTTTTCAAGCGAGTAAGATCTGTTTACATAGATATCTAGCAAACCATCGTTATTAATATCGACCATGGTCGTACCTGTACACCAGCTGTCTGAAGATCCAATATTGGACGTTTCCGAAATATCCTTAAAACTTAAGTTCCCTTCATTTAAATACAATTTATTATCACTTAGGTTTCCGGTGAAGAATACATCGACTAAGCCATCATTATTAATATCGCCAGTAGCGACTCCACCACCATTATAAATATTGATGTAGTCAATCGGTGTTTTGTTTGTTTCTGGATCTAGTTCATTTATAAAATCAATCCCACTGGTAGCCGCATCTAAATATTCAAAACCTTCTACAATAGGTGTATTGCTTATTGAATTCGAGGATTCTTCGGACGAACAGCTTTGAAAAATTAAAAAAGTGGATATTATTGCAAAATAAAAAACCTGTCTGGTCAATTTGTACATTTGACATTTGAAGATCAGTTTCATAGACTATTTTTGAGACTTAAAATGAAACGCAAAAATATTAAATTTTACTTATTAATTTGAAGATTCAAGGCCTTTGAAAAATTACCGACAAACTTTAGATTTTTTATACAAACAATTGCCGATGCACCAGCGTGTAGGGCCTAAAGCAATAAAACTGGATTTATCCAATATTACTCGCTTAATGGACTTGCTAGGGAACCCTCAGCAGGTATTAAAGTATGTGCATGTTACAGGTACAAATGGGAAAGGTTCTGTTAGTCACTATATAGCCTCAATTTTGCAAGAAGCTGGACATCAAGTGGGCTTATACACTTCGCCCCATTATAAAGATTTTAGAGAGCGATGTAAGATTAATGGACAATTGGTCGAACAGAAATATGTGGTTTCATTTGTTGAAAAGTTGCATAATCTTGGAGCATTTGAGCAATTAAAACCCTCATTTTTCGAAATTTCTGTGGCTCTAGCTTTTGATTATTTTGCTTTCAAAAAAGTTGATGTCGTTGTATTAGAAGTAGGACTTGGTGGTCGACTGGACTCAACCAACATTATCATTCCAGAACTTGCTGTGATAACCAACATTGGACTAGATCATCAAAATACACTGGGTGATACTTTGCCGGCTATTGCCCGAGAAAAGGCGGGTATTATTAAGCAAGGCAAACCCGTTTTAATAGGAGAATATCAAGCTGAAGTTCAACAAGTTTTTGTGGATAAAGCAAAATCATTGTCGGCCCCACTTTATCAGAGTAAAGATGTAATCGCCGCATTCACTTACAAAATAGAAAAGAATATTAATCCATTTTATGCACGGAATGTACAAACTAGTTTAGCGGCTAGCCTTCTCATTAGTAAGGCTTTTAATATAAGCAGAAAGCATCAAGTGGATGGCATAAAGAATGTGAGAGAGAATTGTTATTACATTGGTCGTTTTCAATTTATAGACTCGGCACCAAAAATATTAGCTGATGGCGCTCACAATTTACCTGGCTTAAAAGCATTTTTAGGAGGTATAGAAAGTATATCCTATGATAAATTACACATAGTTTTAGCCATGGTAGGTGACAAGCCTCTAGAAAAAGTTTTAAGCCTGTTTCCAAATAAAGCTAAATATTATTTTGCTAAAGCCAACATACCCAGAGGCAAGGATGCTAATCTATTAAGCCAAGAGGCGGCTCTTTATGGATTAAAAGGGAAAAGCTACATATCAGTCAGAAAAGCCTTAGCTGCTGCTAAACAATCTGCCCATAAAAATGATTTAATAGTCATTACAGGTAGTATTTACACAGTAGCAGAAGTCATATGAAAGAAACTAAAAAGATAGTGCTAGCCATCGGAGGCAGCAGTGGTAGTATCTACGCTAAATTATTAATGGATAGATTGTCTAAGTTGGAAAATATTAAGGTAGGCGTTTGTGTGAGTAAAAATGCCATTATCAATTGGGAAATAGAGATCGGTCCTTTTGATGCCAAGCACTATCCTTTTGACTTTTATGATGCTAATGATTTTAATGCGCCATTCGCATCAGGTTCGGCACAATACAACTACATGGTAGTTTGTCCTTGTTCGATGGGTTTATTAGCTAGAATGGCACAAGGAGTTTCTAATGATTTAAGTACTCGAGCCGCCGATGTTATTTTAAAAGAAAAGCGAAAATTGATTGTTGTAGCGAGGGAGATGCCATTGAGTACGATACATATTAATAACATGCTTTTATTAGATAGTGCTGGAGCCTTGATTATGCCAGCTTCGCCTTCTTTTTATTCACAACCAAAAGATATCGAAGCCTTGTGTATGACGGTTGTTGATCGCGTGCTGGATCATTTAGATATTAAACAAGATACTTACCGATGGGGAGAGTGATTATGAGTTCATAAAACATTATGAAAATGTTTAATATGTTTATTCTTCTTGCAAACTTTCTTGCATTTTTTTGTTGTATATTTTAGTTTTATTTACAGCAATACTCGCATTGAGTTCAAAACCTACCAATAAGATAAAAGCATTAATTTGAAGCCAAGCTAATAAAACAATTAGTGCTCCTATCGAGCCATATATTTCGTTGTAGCGGCCAAAATTATTTACAAAATATGCAAATGCCATGGAGCTTATAATAAGTAATATAACGGCTAAGGTAGCCCCAGGATTTATAAAAGGTATCCTTCTAAACATGGCTGGTCCATATCTATAAATAAGCGTAATAATTAGATAAAAAAGTCCTACCAAAGCTAGCCATTGGAAAATAAATAGTATCCATTTAGACATGAGTGTCCAGCCTAGCCTATCTAACTGAACCGTAATTATCTGATGTCCGAAAACAATGAAAAGGATGGATAAAATCAAAACAGTAGAAAGGAGAACAGTCAGAAATATGGCCACTAAACGGTGGCGCACCATGCTCCGCTTCTTAAAAGTTTGTTTATAGCTACTTTTGTCAAACCCATACATTAGGGTCGAAAGCCCGCTAGAAGCAAAGAAAACCGCAAGGATAAATCCCAGACTCAACAAATTATTTCTTTTTCGTGTCACTACATCTTCGACCATGCTAAAAAGGTAATTGTGCGCATTTTCTGGCATGATTCCACTTGTGTTATTAGACAGGGTGTCTAAAATGTCTACAGAAATGGGGAAGAGTGGCAGTAGGGTGAAAACAAAAATTAAAGTAGGGAATAAGGACAGGAAGAAGTTAAATGCCACTGAGTTAGCTCGTGTAACAATATCATCTTTCATCGCTTCTTGCACAATTAATGATATAACATCATAAATGCTAGCACCTCCAAATCCTGGCAAAGAGTATTGTTTACTCAATCCCAGCAAGCGGTACCAAAAGTATTTGCTTGCTCGAATGATTGGATTTTTAGTTTTTTTATTCAAAGTGATGTTCTAATGCTTTCGTCATAAAATCAGGGACAGAAACACGTTTATTTGATGTCATGTCAATAAAGAATAGTTTGACCTCTGCCTTGTTTATAATGTTGCCCTTTACATTGATGATTTCATGATAAAAAGTAATCATTTTGCTTGGCATTTCTTTTAAGTAGGTTCTGATGGTTAATAAGTCATCATAGTAGGCAGGTTTTAAGTATTTTACTTCTAAACCTACGACAGGCAGCATGATGCCATGAACATCTTCAAAGTCTTTATAGTCAAAACCCAAAGAACGAATGGTTTCCACACGACCTATTTCATAATATTTAGGATAATTTCCATAGTACAAATAACCCATTTTATCGGTTTCGGCATAACGAACTCTCTTATGGAAATCAAAGGAATACATAAAATTTAGCTTCTGATGATGGGACAAGTCATGCAATGCGAACCACCTCTTGCACGCGACAATTCGGAAGAAGGCAAAGTGATAATGGTTTTTTGCAAGCTTTCGAAAAAAGAGGGATCTTCCGAACAAGCATGGATAAAATCCAAGGCTTCCATGATGGAATATCCATTGTCTTCGAAAGCTTGCAAAGTCTTTGGATTTCGATCATAACTAAGAGCTATCCCTGGTTTTAATGCCACCAAGTTACAACCATCTGTCCATTGCTCTCTTTCTTGGAATGGTGAAATCCCGTCTCCTGAGAAGATAAAGTTCATTTCGGGGTCAATTTCGGCATGGATAAAGTCCTTAACCGAGGAGTACAATCTGATGGAACCATCTGAACTATGAACCTCGACATTGGAACTTAAACCATCATAAACGATAGGTTTGTAACATACAATGTCATGATGATCCGTTCGAGTAAATAGTGTGTCGATGTGCATGCAAGATCGATCATTAGGAATAATAATTTTGACCACATGATTCAAGACCTTATCTCTGAAAATCCTATTTTTTAAAAGCTCAAAACCATGAGCAGTGCTACGTTCACTGCAGCCAATAAGCAAAAAATCATGGTGAAACATCATCACATCACCACCTTCTATTGATACTTTTTCACCACTGGCAGATGGTGGAAAATCTTCTAAATTATTTAAGTTGATTATCTTTTGATCATTCACCAAATGTTTAAATAATGGGTGCGAATGGAAGATAAAACGCGTAATCAAATTTTCTCTTTGCCGGGCAGTTTTTGCGGCCTTGGTTATCAATAAATGGTCTTTGATACTTACGGCAATGTCACGTGTAAAAATAAAATTAGGTATTGGGTCAAAGAGAACATGTTGGTTAGACGAGTCAATGCCCGTTATCAAAACAGAAGCTAGTGCGTCTGGATCTTTCGCTAGTAGTGTGTTAATCAGTGATTTAGGTAGTTCTTCTTCACTTACGACCATCTGGATCAACTCCTTTTTTAAGGGAGAATCGGAACCTAACGATTCTTTTAATAAATCTTCGATCCGTATGACATTTTCTTTAGATATAGCACATTCTAAAACCCTAGTAAATACATTGTGTTCTTCCACCATTTTAGGGTAATAGACGATGTCGTCGAATAGTAATTCCTCGGCTCGCTTTGGAGAAATGCGTTGGATACCGATATCAGGTTTGTGAACGATTACTTTTTTTAATAGGCCTATTTCTGAAGAAACTTGGATCATGAATTATGCTTTAGTTGTACAAATATATAAAATGAAGATTCGGAGAAAGTTGACATCCACAATATCTTTTCTATTTTAGCTTTACTAATTGATGGGGTCATATTTATTTAGGTTTTATGGGCCAATGTTGTTAATCCTTGTAAAAATCGCATATGCTAAAGAAATTAAAGTCACTTTTTATTGTCGAAGAAGGAGCCAGCTCCCAAAATAGCTCGAATAATAAAGCACCCAAGGAGGCGAATATGAGTGATTTAGAGCGCGCAATCAAGATGACCGAACAAAAAGAAAAAAGTACATCAAACAATACTATTCCCAAAGCGCCTCAAAAAGAAGCACCTGTTCCCAAAGCATCGGGAAAACCTAGCGAAAAATTTGTAGATAAGCTTTTAGCCGCTATTGAAGCTAATAATTTGGAGGGTTTCGATTATTTGGAATATAAACAGTCTTTACAATCATTAAGTAAAGTGACTATGGATGAGGCTACGCGTTATCAATCAGCTATGGCCATGGCTAAAACTATGGGTGCAAGTGAAAACAAAATATTTGATGCTGCTCAGCATTATCTAAATATATTGAAAGAAGAACAACAAAAATTTGAAGCTGCATTTAAAAGCCAAGAGTTAAAGCAAGTTAGCCAACGCGAAGAGAAAATTAAATCGGCCGAAACGCAAATAAAGCAAAAAAGCGAACAAATAGAACAATTAAAAAAGGAGATCGCAAGCCTTCAAACTCAATTGGATGGAGTAAAACAAGATGCCAATCAAGCCAATGCAAAAGTTCAAGCCACAAAGCAAGGATTTTATAATGCTTATCACAGTGTAGTAGATCAGATAAAGGCAGATGTGCAAGCTATGCAGAAATATCTTAAATAAGCTATGTTAGACGTTAAATGCTTTGCTTTAATCGAAAAATAGAGTATCGCGGAATTCTTTAATGCCATCCAGCATTTTATTTGTAATTTGGCTACTTAAATGCATTCAATATTTAAGCTGAAAGATGGCAACAAAATCTAAAGGAAAATCATTTTGGTCTAAACCAGAAGGTGTTACTGGTGGAATCTTCATTGCAGGCGCCGTGGGTCTTGCTGCTTATGCAGTTTGGATATTAGGAGCTGGATTAGTAGCTGCTGTGACATCTGGGATCGGTATGTACATTAGTTTGGCGGCTCTGGGTGTCCTAGTTTTTATGGCCTTGGACTCTAAAGCCCGAAAACTGATAGGTTACATGTTTAAAAGTACTATGCGATGGATAACGGGCATTTTTGTGCAAATGAATCCGATTGCGATACTGAAAAATTATGTGGAAGATCTAAAATACAACCTGAAAAAAATGACCAGGCAGATGGGTAAATTAAGAACCCAAAAGCATGTGTTAATGGAGATGGTCCATAAGAATAGGGTCCAGATTCAGCAAAACATGAAATTAGCTAGTCAAGCTAAACAAACCAATAATCAATCGGTCATGATTTTAAAATCGAGAAAAGCTGGCCGATTAAAAGAATCTAATGTTAAGCTTGAAGATTTATTAAAGCAAATGGAGGTCTTGCATAGAGTGCTAAATAAAATGCGCGAAAACTCAGCTATTCTTGCAGAAGATATCGAAGACCAAGTTAAAATCAAAGAGCAAGAACAAAAAGCCATTATGGCTAGCCACAGTGCTATGCGTTCGGCTATGAATATAATTAAAGGTGATGCAGATAAGAAAGCCGTATTCGATCAAGCTATGGAGGCTATGGCTGATGATGTGAGTAATAAAGTAGGTGAGATGGAGCGATTCATGGATGTTTCAGAGGAATTTATGAAGTCCATGGATTTGCAGAATGGGATCTTTGAAGAAAAAGGGCTTAAGATGCTGGAGAAGTGGGAAGCAGAAGCTGATTCACTTTTGCTAGGAGATGCGAAAGAGAATATTCTAAACGATGTATTGTCCAATGACGTGTTAGATCTAAACGAAGCACCAAAGGAAAAACTTAAAGCGACGGAAAGTGATAACGAATATGACAACTACTTTGACGAATAAACAATAAACATTCAAAACAATAATACATTCATTCAAAATTTAAACAATGGCAAGAAGATTAACTACCTTTTCAAAGTTACTTATCACACTACTCATATTAGCCGTAATCTTTTTTGCGGGCAAATGGGTCTTGGATAATACTGCCTTGGGTTCTAGCATAAAAGAAAAAGCAGAAGAAACAGCTCAAACATCGAGCGCTAATGGTCAACCATCGAGCAATAGTGATTCAGGTGTTAAGCAAAATAATAAGAAGAATAACAAAGGAAATCAATCTTCATCAAATACTGATGTCGATGAAAACACACTAAAAGTCCAATTGGTTTCTTGGGGAGGATATGCTCCTGGATTGTATTTTAACGAGGGTGCCCAAGCTAATGAGCGTAGTCGATTTTATAAAGACTATGGTGTCAAAGTCGATTTTAAACTAGAAAATGATTTATTAAACGCAATGGATGCGTGGATAGCTGATGAGTATGATATTATTGTACAAACTGCAGATGCTTTTCCACTATATACAGCGCCAGCGGAGATTAATGCCCTAAACCCAAGAGCATTCATACAAGTGGATTGGTCGAGAGGTGGAGACGCAATCATTGTAAAAAGAGGGATTAATACAGTGAACGATCTAAAGGGTAAAACTATAGCTGTCGCTGTCCCTTCTCCAGCGCAAACACTTTTGATTACATCTTTGGAAGCAGCCGGCTTAAAATACGACGATGTTAAAGTCATAAAAACAACGGACAATCTTAAAGCAGCCGAATTGTTTAGATCTTCTAAAGATGTAGATGCGGCAGTCGTGTGGAGTCCAGATGATGTCTTAGCTACTAGAGATGTACAGGGCTCCAAAATATTGTTGACTACAGAAAACCAATCTCACGTAATTGCTGATATTATGTTAGCTAAAGAAGAAGTAATCAATAAAAAGCGTAAAATGTTTGATGCCTTTTATGAAGGTTGGATGAAAGGTGTAGCAGAAATGAAAAATCCTTCTAATCAAACAAAAGCAGCTAAATACTTAGCAGAGCTAAATGGTGTTTCTGTAGATGACGCAAAAGGTATGATGTCTGTAGTTCATTGGACAGGACATGGCGATAATATGAATTTCTTTGGCTTAAACAATAGTTACAGAGGTCAAAAGGGGCAGGATTTATATTCTAAAATGTCCAAGAATTTTGTCAAAACAGGTGATGCAGAAAATGAAGCACCTAGTTGGAGAACCGTAATAAATACGGGCGCAATCCAAGCCGCAGACAGCAAATTGCAAGGGGCTAAGTATGGCGCTGAAAAATCAAAAGCCTTTACGCCTGCTACGGATAAAATTAAAAAAGCAGCTCCTATTGCGGTAAAGCCGGTAAGTATAAACTTTCCTTCGGGTCAATATCAATTGTCAGAAAACGCAAAAACGATTATCGATTTGCAGTTTGCTGATGTAGCTAAATCATTTGCTAATTCAAGAGTAAGGGTAGAAGGTAATACCGACAATGTGGGTGCCAGGGCAATGAACATGAGTTTATCTCAAAAGAGGGCTCGATCGGTAGCAGCTTATTTAGAACAGGCTTACGGGATGGATCCTAACAAATTTGTGATCATCGGAAATGGTCCAGATAAACCTGTTAAAGGTTGTGAAACTAATGCAAATGAAGCCTGCAAAAGTAAAAATAGAAGAACTGAGTTTCAGATTATTGCTAATTAAGTTTAAAAGGAAAGAATTTGTTTGAATGGATGTTTAAACTGCGTGGACCTGTTAGTCCTCTAAATAGTCTCATTTTTGGGATTATTGGTTTCTTATCCATTCTATTGTTATGGATGATGTTGACCTCAGGGGCAAGTCCGCTTGTCCTTCCTAGTATTTTGCCTTCTCCAGGAAAAGTCTTTTCGGCATTTGGAGAAATGTTTAGCGAAAATGATTTGATTAGGAATATATGTCTTTCTATGGGTTTTAATCTAGGAGGTTATATAAAAGCACTTTTATTTTCCTTGCCTATCGGCTTTTGCATCGGGTTATTTCCCATTTTTAGAGCAAGCTATCAAAGACCAGTGGACGGGATTAGGTTTATTCCTATTACAGCTATCACGGGGATTTTCATATTGGCTTTTGGTATAGGTTCGGGTATGAAAATCAACTTTTTAGCTTTTGGGATTATGATTTATTTAATTCCCATCATTATTCAGCGCATAGATGAAGTCAAAGAAGTGTATTTGAAGACCGTATACACTATTGGAGCGAATGCATGGAATACGATATGGACAGTGTATGTGCCTAGTGTCATGTCTAAATTGTCGGATGATATAAGAGTGCTAACCGCTATTTCATGGACGTATATTATTGTAGCAGAAGGAATCGCGAGTCAAGGTGGTTTAGGGTCATTAATATTTTTTGTGGGTAAACGGCAAGGAAGACCTGACAAGGTTTTTGCTATTTTGATCATTTTCATCTTAATAGGGATTATCCAGGATCGCTTGTTTGTGGGGCTTGATAAAAAGTTTTTTCCTTATAAATACCAACAGAAGCAAAAGGCCAAACCATTATTTACCTTACCAGACTCGGTAAAACTTTTGTTGGGATTTGCAGGTAAAATCTTAATGTGGACGACATTGGCCATATACCTTATCATCGCGCTGAATGAATTTACGGGGATCATTTCTGACGTGAAGATTTTGGACTATTTTTTCCAAGATACTTGTTGGACAATACATCTTGTTTTTCTAGCTATAATAGCCTACCAGATTTATCAGTTTATTAAGCCTAAACCTCTGTATTGATGAAATTATTTATTGACGACCCCAATCAGAAAAATATCATCGAAATTAGAGGAGCAGGACAAAGCTATGATGGCGGTGAAAATTGGATCATTAAAGATTTAGATTTTATTATAGAAGATAAACCTGATCAGGGGCAATTTGTTGTAGTATTGGGTATGTCTGGATGTGGTAAGTCCACCTTGTTAAGATACATGGCAGGCTTGCAAAAGCCTACAGAAGGAGAGGTTTTAATCGAAGGGAAGCCTGTGTCGAATGAGCGGCGAGTAAGTATGGTTTTTCAGCAATATTCCTCTTTGCCTTGGATGACAGTTTTAGATAATGTGGGTTTAGCTTTACGATACAAAGGAGTGAGTAAGCGTGATCGAGACGAGCAAGCCATGGAGTTAGTAAAGTTAGTGGGATTAGATGGACATCAACACAAATATGCACAATATCCTAATTTATCCGGTGGTCAATTGCAACGTGTGGCTATTGCTCGAAGTTTACTTGCTAATCCCAGCATTTTGTTGATGGACGAACCATTTGGTGCATTGGATATAAGGACTCGCTTGCAAATGCAAGAGCTACTAACCAATATTTGGCATAAATTCCAATCGACGATTGTTTTTGTCACCCATGACATCGCAGAAGCTGTATACTTAGCAGATGACATATATATAATGAAGTACGCACCGTCTAGATTTGTAGAACACATAGATATAGACCTGCCGATTATTAGAAATAAAGAGATTAAAAGAGACCCTCGATATACAGAATTAGTTCATCTAGTAGAAGATACGATGATGAAAGTTGCAAACACATAAAACAAATAAAATGAAAAATGTACTCATTCTAATAGTGCTAGGCTTAGGTTTAGCTTCATGTAATTCTAGCTCAAACACAAAAGCACGTCCGGGTGACGAGAAAGTAGATAAAGCTATAGTCGCATCTAATCTTTATCAGTATTATGTTTCTAATCCTCAAACTATACAGGATAAAGATAATAACACACTCATCGCTTATGCAGTGGATAAAAACATGGATTGTAAAAGGACGCCTAATGGTGTCTATTACACAGTAGAAAAAGCTGGAAATGGCGAAAATTTTATCTTGGGATCAAAAGTATCAGCTGATTATTCAGGCTATTTGTTAGATGGCACAAAATTCGATTCTAGTTATGACCGAGGTCAACCATTAAAGTTTAATGTCGGGCGTATGATTCAAGGTTGGAATGAATGGTTGATGGAAGTGAATAGTGGAACAAAATCAACCCTTCTAATACCATCGCATATGGCTTATGGGAAACGAGGTTTTGGTAATAGTATTCCACCAGATAGCCCATTGGTATTTGAAGTGGAAGTAGCAGCTCAGTAACAGTCCTTTGCAAAGGAGTAAAATCAAATGCTACCATATATATTATATTTATAAATTAACATATATTTATTTATCAAATATTTATATAGCTATAAATTAGTGTTTAATAGTTTATAAATTATTTGCATATAAAATATATATAATATATAAAATACTTTCAAAGATATTGATCTTTTTGGCGTTTTCTATTTAGTTAAGTGTCAACACTGTGCTTCAAGTCGAAGACTCTTTTGTGGACCCTAGATTATGTTATTTATGTGGATAAATAAAATTGCCAAGCTGATGAAAGAAGTTTTTTTTTCTTATTGATGATAGGAGCCTCTAAGAACATAGCCAATGAAAGCGTAGCCTATTATATTGGATATGGCATGGGCAATGATTCCTGGAATTATGCTACCGTTGGACTGCTTTTCATTTATTTCCACGATAAAGTAAGCCAATAATGTCGGAGAGATAAAAGCGATGCAGAGAAAGGCAATGTTATGGATGTTTAGTGCTACTAGCCATAAATGGACTAATCCGAAAATTATGGCTTGTAAAATATTACCTTTTTTATGTCCTAATAACTTTATTAATTTTTTGGCTATAAACCCCCTGAACAGAATTTCTTCCGAAAGAGCGGTGCTCAAAATTGCAATGATTAATAAAGTTAGTACTGAATCAACGCTCAAACCCATTGCTCTTATTTTTCCTGCAACGGTGATTGGGGATTGAATAATCTCCAATATCGATGGGTGAGCGGTAAAGAGGATTGATAAGGTTATTGAATACAATAGACTGAGTATGATTGCGGATTTAATAGAGCCTGACTTTGGGTGTATTAGACCGATCTGATTAAAGAAATTCTACGGACTTTTTTTGGAGATTAAGAAAGCAATAAAAGGTATTGTGCTAAATAGCAATATTTGAGCTAGTGCGCTGCTGAAGTGATTTGTCATGTTCTTTTAGTTTTATTCGTTTTGTGTTTTTAACTAAAGCCTCCACAATTATATGGTAGTAAAGAGTGCAAATGGTTGCCTAAAAATCACATCGGAACATTTTGTTTGTTGTATTCAGCAATTAATAAATTTAGTTGAAAAGCTAGGGTGTTTAATAATTTCTTTAAATTAAATTTTATACATTAACTAATATTCATATGTATAATAAATTTAACTTGTTATAATTTGAA
>JAHDHQ010000028.1 GCA_020631235.1 Saprospiraceae bacterium
ACCTTCGGGTTATGAGCCCGACGAGCTACCAACTGCTCCACGCCGCGATATATTTTTACGGTCTAAGACCGCGATGTTAATTTCTTTCAAATCACTGATTAAACTCAGTTTAATTCCGTGCTTCCTTAAGAACGGATTGCAAATATAGAAGTATTTTCTAAATTACAACGAATATGACTATATAACTGTAAATAAAAATTAATAGTTCCCTGCATAACGCCTTAAAAACCATTCTACAAACAACATTAAAAGAATAGGGATCATTAGCCACCAAAAATTTAATATTGATTGCTTGTCTTTTTCTGTATAAATAACCGGTTTTACTTGCTTGCTTGATTTAATCTTTGCTGCTAAAGATGATAACTCTTCAGGAGCTAAGAGCTCTCCATTAAACTTAGCACTTAACTCATACAACAAACTATGGTTAGCAGTTAGATTATAAGATTCTTTTTGGATAGATTTAATCGTGAACGAACCCTTATCTGTCAGCGATTTTCCGTTATAGGTAGTACTCGCTTCGAAATTATAACTTCCTTCCGGTAATGACCCCGCATCTAAAACATAATAGTCGTTAAATTTAGAAAACTGAAAATCGTATTGTTGACCTTTCTTATTAGTTATATTAATGGATACATCCGCGTCATTAACAGCTTGATACAATTCGTTGTACAACTGGGCATCAAACAATATGGTTTCGCCTACTTTTAAGTCTGACTCATTTAAATTGACTCTAAATTGGCGTTTATCTTCTTTGATCGAAGTATACTGAACAATCTTTTGAAACAATTCATCAAAACCTTCGTGGTTCTCGTTGTTTAAAAAATCAAACAGCCGCCATTTCCAAATACCTTCACCAAGCAAGACTGCCTTTCTAACATTATTACGTTCATTAAAAACAATTAATGGGTAATTGGTTTCGATCGAACTGACTGTTTGTCTAGCTAAAATTTTAGAATCCGAAGCGACATTAAATTCGCCAAATGGAGATTGGATAGGAGGGAAGCTTGAGCTTAATTGTTTTACCTTATCGCTCAACTTAAATGCATTAAATCCAGCGTTTAATTTAGGCTCAACCACATTCATCGATTGATTAAAACCAGATACACTCACGCCTTGATCTAAAGCATTAAAGCTGGAATAATTCGCATGAGAACCCAAAATAAATAATCGAGGCGTTCTTTGCGTGTTTAATACATTGAGCTCCTCTTTAATATCCCAGTTGGCACTCGGCAAATTGTGAAAAATAACCAAATTGGCTTTGTTCGTAGCTATAGGTTTATCTTTAGCATAATGAATGCTTAGTTCGTAGTTTTTATTTTGTTCTAAACTTTGCTTTATAGCCGAAAGATCGGGATGTGGTGATTCTGCTAACAATAATACTTTCTGTCTTGCATCGATAACATCAATGTATATATTCCGATCATTATTCTTTCTGCTGAGTTCATCAGACAGTCCACTCAACTTGACCGTGTATTTTACATTACCAGAACGGCTAGGTTTTACAGTATAAGTTTGTGATTTGAAGTATGGATCTGATGAGATGTTCAGTCTAGTTTCTTCGATGAGCTTTTGTTGGTCCCCAATAGTCTCATATAATTTTAAGCTCGTTTGTTCTCCACGACTATTAAATGCTTGAACATCGACTTGAATTTCGGTCTCGTCACCTAGATAAGCTACTTTATTAAACAACACATTTTTGACCAATAAATCGCGCTTTATCGTTGTGTCTCCTAGAGCTACAGTGTACAGAGGAGCATTAAAACTTACATTTTCATAAATGGGATTTCTACCTTCGTTAAATATCCCATCTGTTGACATAATTACGGCTCCAATATTTTTATCAGCATATTGCTCATCTATATATTTAAGCGCAGCACTGATGTTTGTCGATTGATCCAAGATTGAGTCTTGCTCTACATGAATTTCGGTTCCAAATCCAAACCGTTCGACTTTATACGCTTCACCCAATTGTGTTTGAAGTTCATCAATTTGCTTATTGATCGCCTTTACTGCCTCCGAACCTACGGCTTCATTTAAGGAAGCAGACTGATCTTGAGCTATTACAATGATGGCTTCTTCTGAGCGTTCTAGTAGCCTTAAAACAACAGGTCCGAGTAAAAGGAAAGCAATACTAGCTACGCCTAATGTCCTTAGAATAAACATCAAAGTTTTTGACCAGGTGGGTACTTCACTCCATTGCTTATTCCTACCATACAGCACAAACGAAACCACTAAGCCCAGCAAAAGACATAGTATAATAAAATAAGGAGGATAGTCTAACTTAATGCTCTCTAACACCTTCTATACATTTAACTGCAAATATTAAAAATTTAATAATATCAAACGACTATGAATATTTTTTATCAGCTTTGCGTTTGTTATTATGTTCTGTCTTTGGACGTACATTAGCGATTTAGGTCAGCATTTTATGCACTTTAAGACTGAACTTGACGTTACATTTTCTATAATATAAAGATTATCAATGTTTGCTAAACGAGTTATTCCCTTTTTAAGTTGCATCTTCTTAGCGACTTTTCTCCATGCTTCATACATTTTATTGCCGATGGCGCATGATGAACAAAAAGATCATTTGAAAGCATATGGCATAACTTATTGGGTGTTAACCCATGATGTCGAAGCTTATTGGTTGCTAAATTACGATGGTGGTTCTTTTGCATTTGAACATTCTCCGGCTTTTGAGAAGGAATGTAAAACAAGAGGAGTTAGCTATAAAGTTATAGGCAATTCAGCCTTTGCAGAAATAAGACGGAAAATCTCAAATCCTGAAGTAAACCAAGAGGTGATGAAACTGGAAAAAGCACCGAAGATTGCTGTTTACACTCCTGATTTTAACGCTAGGGGAGAAAAAATACAACCCTGGGATGACGCGGTGACCATGGTGTTAACCTATGCAGAGATTCCATACGAGACCATTTATGATCGAGAAGTTCTGGAAGATAAATTGGCTGAGTATGACTGGTTACATTTGCATCATGAGGATTTTACTGGGCAATACGGTAAATTTTATAGAGGTTACCATACACAAGCATGGTATAAGCTCAATCAACAAAAAATGGAAGACTTGGCCACGAGTTTAGGCTTTGCGAAAGTGTCGATGTTAAAGCTGGCAGTAGTAAAAAAGATTAGAGAGTATGTAGAAGGAGGAGGTTTTATGTTTGCTATGTGCTCAGCCACTGACACCTATGATATAGCTCTAGCAGCCGAAGGAACAGATATTTGTGCGGACATATTTGACCATGACCCTATGGACCCAATCAATGAAAGCACCTTAGACTACTCTAAAACTTTCGCCTTTAAAGATTTTAAATTGATAGAAAATCCTTTAGAATATGAGTACTCTAGTATCGACCATAGAAAAAGGAAGGTGACTCCAGAATCAGACTACTTTACACTTTTTGATTTTAGCGCAAAATGGGACCCCGTGCCGACTATGCTAACACAAAACCATACAAGAACTGTCAAAGGGTTTATGGGACAAACAACCGCATATCATAAAAACCATATTAAATCAGATGTTTTAGTTTTAGGGGAAAACAAGGCGGTACAAGAGGCTAGATATATACACGGATCACATGGTTATGGAACTTGGAGCTTTTTTGGAGGACACGACCCTGAGGATTATAAACATTTTGTTGGGGATCCTGAAACAGATTTAAGCTTACATCCTAACTCGCCAGGATATCGACTTATTTTAAATAATATATTATTTCCAGCAGCCGAGAAGAAAAAGAGAAAGACATAAAAAGTACTAAACAAAAAAGGACTCATTAATCAAATAATGAGTCCTTTTTTTATTAACTGATATGCGTTTTTATCGCTTAATAAATTTCAAAGTGGCTAATCCTTCATTATTGGATAAGACTACGTAATACAGACCAGCTGCGTAATGGTCAATATCTATCTTCGAAGAAGTATGGCTTCCAGCAGGAACGTTCATCGTTTGATTCCACAAGAGCTTTCCTTCAATACTAAAAACGTGCATTTGTAAAGTTTGCTCAACATTGCTTTCTAAATGCACTTTAATCTCATCTTCAGCAGGATTTGGATAAAGTCCAAAATGTTGAAGGCTTTCAAAGCTATCACCAACATTGGACAATATAGGCATGTCTATGATAAATGATTGTAAACAGCCATTAGCATCCATGACCTGCACTTCGATTTGTTGAGAAGATACTCCATAGAAATAAGGTGATTCTTGGAATTCACCAAAGTCTAGTGCATAACTATAAGGAGGTGTGCCTCCTATGGCCTCAATCTTCAAATCCCCAGATTCACCGTCAGAAGAAAGACTGATAATAATAGCAGATGTGTCTACCGGTTCTGGTTCACTAACCATAAAGGTAGTAGAGCTCATACAGGCAGAGGCATCCTCTATTTCTAAGGTATATTCGCCCGCAGGCAAGTTGTTTATGTCCACATCAGACATCCCATTAATGGTATACATGTAAGGATCAGTCCCACCACTTATTTCGAAAGTTACTGTACCATCAGTATCTCCAAAACAAGTAACGGGAGTAGTTTCGAGATTCGAACTAGCCAATGCTTCTGGTTCTGCCACTATATAGCTAGATTCCGTTTCACAACCTAATTCATCGACTATAGTAATGGTATAAGTATCAGCAGGTAAATTTTCGAATAAACCAGCATCATTACTTTCGGATCCCAATTGATAACTTAAATTTCCGTTTCCTCCCACACCTGTGATTTGTATAGAGCCATTTGATTCACCATTACAGACGACATCCATGACCTCTTCAAAAGTGATATCAATAGCTGAAGGCGAATTGAGTTCGATGGTTTCACTCATTATACTACAATCATTTTCGTCAGTCACTTCGATGGTGTATTCACCGCCACCGAGATTGCTAAAGCTGCCGGATGATTGAGGATCTCCTCCATTGAGCGTATAAACTAATGATCCTGTGCCACCTGATGCTGTAATATTTATTGCACCATCATCGATACCAGCACAAGTGGGTTGTTCAATGTTGCCAACCGTCAAATTGATGGCAGCAACTTCTTCAATAGTTGCTTGGATGCTAATCTCACATCCATTATCATCCACAGCAATAATTTCGTAAGATCCTGGCATTAGACCACTAAAATCACCTGATGTATTGCTTTCTGATCCTAATGTGTAATTAAAGCTGCCGGTTCCTCCCGTTGCGATTACACTTACTGCACCATCCATTGACTCAGCACAAGTAGGATGCGCTATGCTTTCTGTATTTATTTGTAGTTGAGTTGGATTATTTAGAGTGACGGCTTGCGAAATTTCACAGCCGTTTTCGTCTTCTATTTTAACTAAAAATGTGCCTGGACCCATATCATTAAATATGCCATCCGTATTACTATTATTACCAATGCTATAACTTAAAATCCCTGTACCTCCGCCTGCATTAATGACAAAAGAACCATTGGTGTCACCATTGCATAAAGGATTATTTTGAGATGCTATAGATGCATTTAAAGCCTCTGGTTCGGTAATGGTAAACTCTATTTCATCTTCACATTCTCCTCCATTACTAGCGTAAACAGTATAAGTACCTTCGCCTAAACCCGTAAAAAGCCCTGTAGTATTCGATGCACCATTTAGCGTATAGGTGATATTAGCTACACCGCCAGTACTTAATAGTACTTCACCTTCCATCGCTCCAGCACAAAGGTTATTTTGCTGTTCTTCGATGGTCAAAATCAAATTAGATTGTTGGATGATGTCGAAAGTGTAACTTGCTTCACAGTTGTTTTCGTCTATCGCTGTGGCTGTGTAATTTCCTGCAGGTAAGTCCGTAAATGCACCATCCGTGTTAGTATCACCATTTAATGTATAGCTGATGGTTCCTTGGCCATTATCAAGATTTAACGCAATAGATCCTAATGATCCGTCACAACCTCCATCCACAATTTGTATGGCTGTTAATTGTAAAGCTTCCGCTTCGCTAAGATTGGTTATTAAAGAAACTTCACAGCCGTTCGAGTCAATGGCGCTAATGATATAGTCTCCGGCAGCCAGATTAACAAACACAGAATCATTACTGTTTAATTGCCCATTTATATAATAATCTTCTTGGCCATTGCCTCCAAGAACATCTACTTGAATTTCTCCAGAATCTTCGCCAAAACAGCTAGGGCTAACTTCTAGCAAACTGATCATTTCCATGGAGTCAGGTTCAGGAATGCTAATCCAGGTTGTATCAGTACAATCATTAAAATCAGATAAAACAAGTTGGTAATCACCAGCGACTAGAGTATCATATACCGTCATCCATGTAGGCGCAAAAGTGTCAAATTGTAAAGTGTTATTGCCTACACCTCCGCTAGTGAAAAATTCGACTTCACCATCTTCCTCACCATAACAAGAAACAGGAGTAATATATAATGAGTCGACAGATAAAGCATCTGGTTCATTAATTTCTATTTCTACTTCGGCGCTGCAAGCATTTACATCATACACCTGAATGGTATATTCTCCAGCACCCAGATTTTCAAAGGTAGGGCTGTTTTGGAAAGTTCCATTGTCTATTGTGTAGGAATATGTGCTGGATGCTCCGCCAGAAGCTATAATGGTGACAATTGCCGATTCATCACCATGGCACTCGACGTCCTCTACATAAACAACATTGGTCAAAATAGCACTTGGCTCAGAAATAGAAACCGTTATACTGATGGATTCATTACTAGAATCAAAAACCGTGATAGTGTAGGTCCCACCAGGCAAAGACTCAAAATAACCTGTGCTGTTTGATAAGTTACCATAATCTATGAAGTATGTATATCCACCTGTACCACCGCTAGCGATCACTGAGATAACTCCATCTTCATCACCACCACATTCTAAATCTTCGGTTAATACCAAGTCAAGAACTAAAGGCGTAGTACTTATACCGCAAGCAAAATCGGCTGCATTTAATAATGAAGATCTTGAAGTATTGAGTATTGTATTCATATAATCGCTTTGATCCTCAGAAAAAGCAACCATACAATTATCATTTACATAGTCCATGTAATTCATAAACATATCACCTCCATTGCCGCAACTCGGGCTCGGGTGTGTGGGACAGCCAAAATTCGATCCACTTTGGGTGGGTGTATCAGTAAAGCCATCATCAGAACCACAACCACCATTCCCCCAAACATGAGGTAAACCTAAATAGTGACCTACTTCATGTGTAGTGGTTCGACCCAGATTGTAAGGCGGAGAATTGTATCCAGGTCCTCCGAATGTCCCTGTCCAGATAGCTACACCATCAAGTGTAGCATTCGGCAAACTAAATGTCGTAGGAACATAAGCATAACCAAGTGCGCCAATAGAAGGAGCTACCCACATGTTTAAATAGGTATTTCTATCCCATCCAGTTGCACTCTTTATAGAAAATTCATTATTGTCAAAATTAGAATTGGTCCCATACCTAGTTACACCATCAGTCGGGTCGCCATTTTCATCAGTAGAAGCAAGGCAAAATAGAATGCTTGGATCTCCGGGACTGAAGCCTCCTGGTACATCTCCATAATCGTCATTAGAAGCCGTAAAATCTTCATTTAACACTTCGATCTGTGATTCTATTTGTTCTAATGATAAATTTGAGCCTGTTCCTACAGCTTGGCCTGGTGGATGCACAATAATTACATGCACAGGAATCTCGATAAACATCATATGATTTTTTGTATCATATTGCTTCCTAAATTGCTTAATACTTTCGTTTATTTCATCAAAATATTCAGGATTGCTTGCATGATGTTCAGCCATCTTTTCATTAGAATAGCATCGGTGCAATTCTTGACTTAGTAGATTTGTGTGAGTAAATAGAAGAAGTAATATAATGAGCTGTGTACACGACTTAATCATAAGTAAATAGTTCGGTAATTTAAAAACGTTATAATTTAACTATTCGTTAAAGATAAATAATGAAAATTTATAATTTTTAAATATTCCTCTAGCGTTTATATTTTTGTCACGTAAATAATACATCATGCAAAAGTTATTCATTCTTTTAAGTGTTTTCTTTTTTTCAATGTCGCTCTCTGCCCAGACAGCCGAAGAAAAAGAAGCTTACAAAAAACAGTATGAGTTTAATATCAAGCAATCAAGGATCGATGGCACATACATTCCTTCAGATTTAGACGATGCTATTCGAGAAATAAAGGATTTATCTCCAGCGGAAGGTTTAAGTGGGTTCGCTGGGATAGAAGACGAATGGGAAGCGGCCTCAAAAATTCATTTTGGACTAGGCAGGTGGATTGTTGTCAATTGGAATTTTTATGATGGTTCAAGGTTGTCGCACCTATTAAAAGAGCAAGGAATCTTGCACCCAGACGATATGGCAAAGTTTATTTTAATTTCCTTGCACAGAAACTTGAATAATAAAAATATAGAGCCCGAACCACTGATTGAAAAGCTAGCAGAGGAAAGAAAAAAAATGGCTGAGCACCTCATCGAAAAGAAAACAAAACTGTGAGTTTCTAATATTTAACGCTTATGTATTACAGTTTTTTTCCATATTTGCATTTTGATATGATTTCGAGATTTACGAATTCGAAGCAAAACAAAAAGCAAATATGGCAAAGAATTTACTGATTGTTGAGTCACCTGCCAAGGCAAAAACAATAGAGAAATATCTTGGTAAAGATTTTATGGTAAAGTCCAGTTATGGACATATTAGAGATCTTGACAAAGGTAAAAAAGGAGTAAACATCGATGAAGGCTTCGAACCAAGTTACGTGGTATCTCCCGAGAAGAAAAAAGTAGTTGCTGAGCTTAAAGCAGCGAAGAAAAAAGTAGAAGAAGTTTGGTTAGCAACGGATGAAGATCGTGAAGGAGAAGCCATATCCTGGCACCTTTGCGAAGTACTTGGTCTTGATTATGACACCACAAAGAGAATTGTCTTTAGGGAAATCACTAAACCCGCTATACAAAAGGCAGTGGAAAACCCTAGACTGGTGGATAAGCATGTGGTTAATGCTCAGCAAGCAAGGAGAATTCTGGATCGATTAGTGGGCTTTGAGCTGTCAGAAATTCTTTGGCGTAAAGTAAAAAACAAGCTATCTGCTGGTCGAGTGCAGTCTGTTGCCGTTAAATTATTGGTCGAGAGAGAACGACAAATCCAACAATTTGACTCTAATCCTTACTTTAAGTTAAGCGCCGTTTTTTCTGTGTTTAACAAGCAAAATAAACCAGTCGAATTAAAAGCGGAGCTAAAACATAGATTCGAGACTCCAGAGGAAGCACTTACCTTTTTGGAAGATTGTAAAACGGCTACCTTTTCGATTGGAGATATTAAAGTAAAACCCGGAAAGCGTACACCAGCAGCACCATTTACAACTTCTACTTTACAGCAAGATGCCAGTCGACGGTTGGGATTTAGTGTAAACCGAACAATGAAAGCGGCGCAACGCTTATACGAACAAGGTAAGATTACCTATATGAGAACTGATTCCACCAGTTTAAGCCAAATGGCTATAGGAACCATCGCTGAAGAAGTTAAGAAACAATACGGAGAAGAATATTCAAAAGTAAGGGTATACAAATCTAAAGATGCTAATGCGCAAGAAGCGCACGAAGCCATCAGACCTACTTATATCAGTAATCACGAAGTAGCTGGTGACTCAGATATGATTAAGCTTTATAACTTAATTTGGAAGCGTACCATTGCTTCACAAATGAGTGATGCTAAGTTAGAAAAGACCTCTGTGCTGATAGATATTTCTACTCGAAAAGATCATCAACTTACCGCTGAAGGTCAAGTCATCACATTTGATGGATTCTTGAAAGTGTACATCGAGTCAAAAGACGATGAAGAAGGTGAAGATTCAGAAACAGCTGGCGTTTTACCTCCTTTGAGTATAAATATGAATTTGCCTTTGCGTCATATGGATGCAACAGAGAAATTTACACGACCACCGGCTAGATTTACGGAGGCAGCATTGGTCAAAAAATTGGAAGAACTAGGTATCGGTCGACCATCTACTTATGCACCTACCATTACTAAAATTATGGAAGAGGCGAGAGGTTATGTGACGAAAGAAAGTCGAGAAGGCGTAGAACGACAATATAGATTTTATCAACTGGCTGATCAGCAGATTAATAAAGAAGTGAAAACAGAAATCACAGGAAAGACCAGCAATAGGCTCTATCCTAGTGATTTGGGAATGTTAGTGACTGATTTTTTATCGCAACATTTTGATAAAATTATGAACTATAGTTTTACTGCAGATGTAGAAGGAGATTTAGATGCTATAGCTAATGGTAATATGGAGTGGAAAACAATGCTCCAAGATTTTTACAAGCCTTTTCATGAGACGGTAGAAGATACCATCGAAAATGCTGAAAGAGCAAAAGGTAGAAGAGATCTAGGTGTCGATCCAGAAACAGGACTTACTTTATTGGTCCAAATGACGAGGTTTGGTCCCGTTGCACAAATTGGTTCTAGAGAAGAAGTAGGGGAGGAAGGTAAACCAAAATTTGCTAATTTAAAGATTGGGCAATCATTAGAAACCATCAGCTACGAAGAAGCACTCGATTTATTTAAACTCCCAAGAACAGCGGGGGAATACGAAGGGAAAGAAGTGGTCATCGGAGCAGGTAGATATGGTCCGTATGTTAAATTTGACGAAAAGTTTGTTTCGATTCCAAGGGCAGAAGACCCGATGGAAATCAGTCTAGAAAGATGCATTGAGCTCATCGAAATCAAGCGAAAGGAAGATGCTCCTGTAACCACTTACAAAGGCGAACCAGTCACTCAAGGAAAAGGAAGGTTCGGTCCATTTTTAAAGTACAAAAATTTGTACGTTAATATTCCTAGGCGTATTGATCCAGAAACCATTACTCAGGAACAAATGCACGAATTGGTTGAGGCTAAAATTGAGAAAGAAGCAAATCGATATATCGCACAATGGCCAGAGGAAAAAATAGCCCTCGAAAATGGACGCTGGGGACCTTTTATAAGATTTAAGAAAAAATCAGTAAAATTGCCTAAGGTAGATGGAGAAAAGCCGACCGCAGAGTATCTGAAAACTTTGTCTTTAGATGATGTAAAAAAGCTCATTGAGGCAGAATTGCCAGGTAGTTTCAAGAAACCTAAAGCGAAAGCAAAAAAGAAGGCAAGCACGAAAGCAAAACCAAAAAAGAAATAATTAGTAAACTACAATCTCGGTAATCTTCTCGTAAGGAAGTTTTTGATTGATAGTTTTTATTAATTGTTGTTTTGAGAAATTGATTTCTTGCTTAAGTGGAGAAGAACTGATGCTTACTTTCAATGTAGTCCCTACTATTTTGACGCTATTGGTATAATTGGAGACCATCTGCCCTACAACATCTAACCATATGTCTTCAATGTTAAATTTTTGGTACGATCTACCTAGTTGTTTGTTGGCTTGCAGATAATCTTTTAAAGATTCTGACAGTTTTTTTTGATTGGATTTTATAGGATGAAATTTATGAGCCATTAGTTGTTTATATCAGATACGCTTATTTTACCGTCGCTAATATACAAATGTCTACAAGCTATTTTTAATTCCTTTAAAATCGTATTTAATCGTTCGATGGATGTATCTGTAATAAAAATCTGGCCTTCTTTCTCAGTGTAGATCATCGAGAGAATCAGCGCAACTCGTTCATCGTCCAGTTTATCGAAAATATCATCGAGTAGAAGGATTGGAATTTTTTTGGTCAATGCTGATAAATACTCAAATTGTGCGAGTTTTATCGCAAATAAGAAGGATTTGATTTGACCTTGCGATCCTATTTGTTTAAGCGGCAATCCATTGATAAAAAAACCAATGTCATCTTTGTGAGGTCCTCTCGAGCTTCGCCCAATTAATTTATCTCTGGAGTGCACAGCTTTACTCATTTCTAAGTAATTGCCTTGAGAAGAATGGCTTTCGTAAGATAAATGACACGTTTCTTTCTGGTTGCTAATGCTTAGGTATAAATCATTAAAAATGGGACTTAAATCTTTGCAAAGTTTTGCTCTTTCTTGATATAGATATTGAGCATGAGGTGCCATTTGCTGATCGATAATACTGAGATAGTGAGGATCAGTTTTCTTGATGTCATCTTGTTTTAGCCAAGCATTTCGCTGTTTTAGTAATCTATTATAACTGCTTAAGTGATTTAAATAGGTCGGATCAGTTTGGGAAAGTGTAAGATTTAAGAACTTACGGCGTAATTCACTTCCATCGTGGATCAGCTTGACGTCACCAGGTGCTATGCAAACGACCGGTATTTTACCCACATGATCACTGAGTTTTTTGTACTTCTTTGCATTAATCTCCAGGGATTTCTTCTTGCCCAAAGGATAGGATAAATTGACCTGGAATAGATCATTGTTAATAGCAAATTGAGTTTCGATGCGATAAAAATCACAAGTATCTTTTACTAAATATCTATCAGAACTAGCAAAATAAGACCGCCCGAAGGCTGTACAATATACGGCATCTATTAAGCTAGACTTGCCCACACCATTGAGGCCTGTAATTATATTTAGTCGAGCATCAAAGGCAGCTTCCAGCTTGCTAAAATTCCTGAATTGAACGAGTTTTATATGTTTTGCGACATTGGACAATTAAATCATCATCAATTTGTGTGTAATATTACAATGAATGTACAAGGCATTATGTACTTTTGAACAAATAATTAAGGAGATATGGCGGATGTATTAACAGCTAAGTCTAAAGCTAAGAAGACAAGTAAAACAAAATACTCTAAAAAAACATACTTGCAATGGTATGAAACCATGCTAAGAGTCAGAAGATTCGAAGAGAAATGTTTGTATGGTTATTCCAAGCAAAAAATAAGAGGTTTCCTTCATGTTTATATAGGACAAGAAGCCATTGCGGCGGCTTTAACCTCTGCTATTACAAAAGAAGATAAATTAGTGACTGCGTATAGACAGCACGGGATTGCTTTGGCAAGAGGGTTAAGTTCAGATTCTTGTATGGCTGAGCTTTTTGGTAAATCTACTGGATGTGTTAAAGGTAAAGGTGGGTCAATGCACTTTTTCTCTAAAGAGCACAATTACTTTGGTGGAAATGGAATTGTTGGGGCTCAAATACCTATTGGTACTGGAATGGCATTGGCAGAAAAATACAGAAAGACTAAAAACATTAGTGTTTGCATGTTTGGTGATGGAGCAGCTAGACAAGGTGCTTTATATGAGTCTTTTAATATGGCTATGACATGGAAACTACCGGTCCTATATATTTGTGAAAACAATGGTTATGCGATGGGTACTTCTGTCGAACGTACGAGTAATGTCAATAAAATATATACAGTAGGGTCAGCTTTCGATATGCCGAGCGAGCCAGTAGATGGAATGAGTCCGGAAGCAGTACATGAAGCTATAGAGAAAGCGGCAAAGCACATTCGAAGCGGTAAAGGTCCTTATTTCCTAGAGATTAACACTTATCGCTATAGAGGACATTCTGTTTCGGATCCGGCAAAGTATCGTACAAAGGACGAGCTAAACGAGTACAAAGGAAAAGATCCCATCATTTTAACCGAACAAAAAATGGTGAAGGAAAAAATTGCTTCTCAAAAAGAAATAGATAAAATCAAAGACGCGATAGAAAAGGAAATAGAAGCAGCTTATGCATTTGCAGAAGAATCGCCGTATCCATTAGGTTCGGAATTATACGATGATAACTATGTACAAAAGGATTATCCTTTTATCATGGATTAAAACAAACGATGTATTCCTTGTGGAGTACATATTAAATTAATTTCAATATAATCAAAAAGCTTTCCTGTTGAAATGGTATTCAATAAGGAAAGTTTTTTAATTTTGCGGAAATTTTGTCAAAACATTATTATGGCTATACGTAGAAAGAAAAAAGTAAAAGAAGACGAAACGTTGATTGATGTTGTAGAAGTAAAACAATCAGCGCAGGATTTTTTCGAAAACAACAAGAGTCTTGTTTTAATTGGTTTAACCTTACTAGTATTACTTGTAGTTGGTTATATAGCTTATAAGTATGCTTATAAAGCTCCAAGAGAAAATGCAGCTATGAATGAGCTATATAAAGCAGAAACACAATTCGAAAGAGATTCGTTTACTTTGGCTCTAGAAAATCCAGGTGGAGGTTTCAGTGGTTTGCTAGATATTATAGACACGTATGGTGGTACAAAGGCGGCAAACACGGCAAAATATTATGCTGGAGTATCATATTTGCAGTTGGGTAGATTCGAAGATGCTATAGAATATTTAGACGGTTTTAGACCCAAAGGAGATGTAACACCGATTATGAAGCATGGTGCTATGGGAGATGCTTATTCAGAATTGGGGCAAATGGATGCAGCTATTAATGCATACAAAGCAGCAGCTAATGCTAAAGACAATGATTTTCTTACACCTTATTATTTAAGTAAATATGCTACTTTGCTAAATATAGAAGGTAGAAAGGACGAAGCACTTAAGGCTTTTGAAAGAATTAGAGACGAGTATCCACAATCGGCAGAATTCCCAGGAGCTAAAACTTATATTCAAAGACTTAACTCCTAGCATTGTCTACTAAAGACAAGAACGTTAAAGATCAGAATCATCTATTTAGTTTAGATTTTTCAAAGAAAAGAATAGGTATCGTGGTTTCCCGATGGAACACCGATATTACAGAATCTTTGGCAGAAGCCTGTGCTGGTATTTTGTTAAAAGCAGGTATACAAGATGAGCAGATCGTACGATTAGACGTACCCGGAACTTTTGAAATTCCCGCTGCTTGTAAAATGTTATTGCAGCATAAATCATTAGATGCAGTTATTGGGATTGGTTGTGTAATTAAGGGAGAAACAACACACAATGAATACATTAATCATGCAGTGGCCACGGGCATGACGCAATTATCTATTATTTCAGGGAAACCTTGTATTTTCGGCGTGTTAACTCCAAATGATATGCAACAAGCCCTAGATAGAGCTGGTGGTAAATATGGAAATAAAGGAGAAGATGCTGCCTTGGCTGCCTTGGAAATGATCAGTATAAAGGATAATCTTGCTGATCCAGGAGCTACCATTGGATTTAAATAAGGACTCATTTTAGTTAATTTTTAGCCTTATCCCTTAAAAAATATAGACCAACTTTTAAAATTTTATTAAATCGGGCTTTTTATAATAAAAGCTATATGCGTTTGCGTTAGTTTGAATGAAAGATAATCGCAATTATTCGATTAAAATTATATCTTTATGAATAGGTTTCTTAGTCGGAATTTTTTCGTCTAGAAAACATATTTCAAATGAACCAAGATATTATTTAAAAAATATCACTTATTAACATGAGAAATTTAGTATCACTTTTTGTTTTTTGCTTATTTGCTACGGCTACTTTTGCACAAGAATCCTTGTTGTCTGATTTAATGAATGTAGAGCCAGTTGTTCTTAAAGCTGATGAAACAACACAAGAATCTGCTGACGAGTTTACCAAGGACCTTGGTGAAAATCAAGCTAAGGTTGACAAACTGCTTCAAAAGCACAGTGAAAAATTTAAGAAAGATGTAGGGGAGACCATGGCAAAATTTAACAAGGTTCTAGCTAAAGCTATCGAGCAAGATATCATTAATGAGAAAGGGAAAGTAGCAACTCAAGTGAATGCTTTTTCTCATGAATTGTTGAAGGCAAAGAAGACAGTTATTACTGATTTTGAAAACGAAATGAACCCAAAGGTAAGATCATTACCCAAAGCTATAAGACCAGACATGGAAATGCAATTAAAAGAAATTGTAGACGGGTATAGAGAAAGCTTAAAAGCTGAGTTTGATGCTAATAAAGCAGTTATTGCTTCATTTAGATCTACAGAACATATAGTTACAACAGTTGATTAATAGACATTAAATTAAACATACAAATAGGCCATATATAAAGTATATGGCCTATTTTTTTTACACTAAAGTTTAATATGGAATTTCATATAATAGAGTCTGGCTTTTTTAAACTAGATGGAGGAGCCATGTTTGGAGTGGTTCCCAAGCAAATGTGGCAAAAACTTAATCCTGCAGATGAGAACAACATGTGTACATGGAGTATGCGTTGTTTATTACTCATAGATGGTGATAAGAAAATCTTATTTGATGTAGGATTGGGTACCAAGCAAGATGCGAAATTCCAATCCCATTTCGAGCCACATGGTCCACATTCGTTAGGTAAATCTTTAGATGATTTAGGAATCCTACCAGAAGAAATAACAGACGTTTTTATTACTCATTTACATTTTGATCATGTTGGAGGCGCCTTGTACTTAGATGAAAACAATGAAATAGTGCCTACTTTTCCTAAGGCCACCTACTGGAGTAATGAAGAGCATTTTAATTGGGCTTATACTCCTAATCCCAGGGAAAAAGCATCTTTCTTAAAGGAAAACTTTGTACCTCTGCGAGACCTTGATATTTTAAAGTTTATACCCGTGGAGCCTGGATTTAAATGGATGGATAATATCAGCGTTGATTTTTATTATGGTCACACAGGAGCGATGATGGTTCCCACTATACATACGGATAATGGAGCTCGTTTAGTCTATTGTGCTGATTTGTTGCCTTCAGCTTATCATGTAAAAATGCCGTATGTGATGAGTTATGACATTGATCCTATTGCAACGATGAAAGAGAAAAAAGCCTTTTATAATCAAGTGTTGTCTTTTGAAGATACCTATCTATTTTTCGAGCATGATCCTGTAAATGTACTAGGCAAATTAACTATCAATGATAGGGGAAGGTATGGCATAGAAACTGTACCATCTTCAAAACTTCAGTCTTTATAATCTAGGGGTTTTGGGTTTAATTGGATTTGTATGTACTTTTCCAAAGTGCTCGCATGCAATGGATTAGATGTGTCGAAAGCTTCATTATACCTATTGTTTGCTAATCGTTGTCTCATTAACTCGTATAGAGACACTGCACAGGCGACTGAAATGTTTAAACTTTGTACCATACCAAACTGAGGTATTATAAAATTACCATCACAATGTGTGACTAGCTCTTCAGTAATGCCTTCATGCTCATTTCCAAAAACCAAAGCCAATCGCTCATTAAAATCTACATCGTATAAACTCACGGCCTCCTTTCCTAAGTGAGTACCAATGATTTTGTCATAATTCTTACGAATGTCAGCTATACAATCATTTAAATCCGTAAAATGTTTTATTTCTAACCATTTGACAACACCGGTCGAACTCGCAATGCCTGTTCTTCGCTTATTTGTTAAAAGCCGAGGGTCAGTATCTAAAATATAAATGGTTCTTACACCTACTGCGTCGCAGCTTCTACAAACGGCTCCGATATTGTGTTTGTCGTGCACATTTTCTAAAACCACACAAACGTCAAATTGTGTTTTGGAGATGTTTTTGGTAAATTTCTCCAGCCTAGCGTCTGTAAGATTTGGATGTGTCAATGAAAGTAGTTTATTTAATCGTAAATGTTCCTTGGTTAAAATGGATGATTTGTACTTTGTTATTGAGAAAGTATTCTATATTTTTTTTATCGTTTGGATCTTCTTCAGGATCTACTAAATAACGGCTTACATTAAACGACGAAATTAGATATTGGCTTTGATCTTCTTCTAAGAAAAATTGGAAAGACTTACCATAGGCATCTAAGTTTTTAAGGACATATTTCCCAATGTCGTATCCTTCGCAAGCATCTTTTCCTGGTAAAGTATTATATAGATTAAAATACCTTGATCTAAATTGTTTTACGAAGCTATTATTTTTATCAAAGAACCTAGATTGAGCAACGGTAGCGTTAAGGTTGAGGTATAAATCATAATTCATTTTATCGGACTCGGCCATAATCGGCATGCCATAAACAGTCACTTTTTGCGTAGATTTCTCTACTCGTAATCTTCGCATACAAGAATATACAAAGGATTCATCAGCACTTTTCCAGTTGGGAATAATAAGAGCAATATCTTTTTCGAATAGGGTAGAGTCAAAAACAGTCTCTCCATATTTTAACGAATCATCACTTATGAGCAGTTCTTGAAAAGCTTCTCGCGATTTGTAATTAGCAGCAAATTCTTGAAAATATTTAAAACGAGCCTTGTCTGTTGTTTTTTCTCGGCCTAGCAAGTATACATTTTCTGTAGAGAAATGATCCAGTGCGTCCTCTGCTATGGCGTAATAGTGGTCTTCTAAATTGGGTTTAAGCTGCACATAGTTAGGATTTTTTTGAGCTATCCGTTTTGATGCCTGCCAAGGAGAAATTAGTACTGCATCGTTTTCCTTAGCTACTAGTGCTGCATTCTTGATTTTTGTTTTGTCATATGGGCCGATAATTACATCAGCCTGGCTCAAAGTGTTTGTGGACATGGCACCATCAGAAGAATCATAAACATCTATTTGCATTGAACTGGAGCCTGAATACTCATCAAAAGCCATTTTCATTCCTGTGTAGAATTGAATAAATCTATTTTCTATAGTTCCTTTTTCGATGAGTTTATTTCCAGTTGCAGTTCGAGCATTAAAAGGAATAAGTAAGGCAATATTGTATTGCTCTTTTGTAGCTGTTGTAATTACTTTTTTACTACCTATGGGTGGGTGATCGTTTTCATCAGCAAAAGTCCACTGCACTTCTTCCACTTTTTTAGTTCCTTCGTTTGAAGGCGTGTTCGTGTTTGTCGATGGTTTTGGCTTAGTAGGTGTCTTGACTACCTTTTTCTTACTAACACAAGAGCTAGCAAGTAGTATACAGACAAATATTAAATAGAAATATTTATTCCCACTCAATGGTTGCAGGCGGTTTAGTGCTAATATCATAGACAACTCTATTTATTCCTTTTACTTGATTAATTATTTCATTGGACACTTTGGCTAATAGCTTATAAGGCAGCTCGGCCCAAGTGGCGGTCATGCCATCTATCGATTCCACAGCTCTTAAAGCTATAGTGAATTCATATGTTCTTTCATCACCCATTACTCCAACTGATTTGACAGGGAGTAATATTGTGCCAGCCTGCCATACTTTTTCGTACCATCCTTCTTCTTTCAATGTTTGGATGAATATGTGGTCAGCAGCTTGATTTAGGGCAATTTTTTCAGGTGTAATATCTCCTAATATTCGTATAGCTAAACCAGGACCTGGGAAAGGATGACGTTGTAGAATACTATTTTTTAGACCAAGGTAGGCACCTACTTTTCGGACTTCATCCTTGAACAACATCCTCAATGGTTCTACTAATTTTAAACCCATTTTTTCAGGAAGTCCGCCGACATTATGATGAGACTTTATGGTTACAGATGGCCCGAAAACGGATACGGATTCGATTACATCTGGGTATATGGTGCCTTGGGCTAAAAAAGAAACGCCTTCTATTTTTTTAGCTTCTTTTTCAAAAACTTCGATAAAAACTCTACCTATAATTTTTCGCTTTTGCTCAGGATCAGAAACACCTTTCAGTTCGTTAAGAAATGCATCACTTGCATCTATTCCTTTCACGTTTAAACCCATATCCTTGTATGAATCTAACACTTCATTATATTCATCCTGCCTTAACAAGCCATTATTAATAAAAATACCCGTCATACGGTTACCTATGGCTTTATGGATCAATAGAGCAGCTACACTAGAATCTACGCCTCCTGAGAGTCCTAAAATGACTTTTTCTTCTCCAATTTGCTTTTTTAAGGAAGCAATCATATCATCAGAAAACCGATTAGCTTGCCATTCGGGTTTGCAGTGGCAAATACTATCTGCAAAATTTTTAAGTATTAGCTCACCATCTATGGTGTGAGAAACTTCGGGATGAAATTGGATACCATAAATAGGGTGTTCGTTATGGGTATACTCAAAGGCAGCCACAGGTATATCCTTGGTATTTGCAACAACTGTAAAATCTTTGGGTAATCGGTTTATGGTGTCACTATGTGACATCCAGACTTGTTTGTTAGTCAAGCCTTTGGTTAGCAAACAATCAGCTTGAATGTTTATTTCGGCATGACCATATTCCCGTTTATTAGAAGACTTTACTTCGCCTCCTAAAGAATAAGTTAAATATTGTGCTCCATAACAAATACCGAGTATAGGATATTTTTTGCTCAATTCTTTAACTGGAAAATTGAGTCTATTTTCATTTCGTACACTAAAAGGACTTCCGGATAAAATCACTCCTTTTACGGAGTCATCTAAAACATCAATACTTTTGTTAAAGGGGTAAATAACTGAACAATAATTCATTTCCCTTAATCTTCGAGAAATGAGTTGTGTAAACTGTGATCCAAAATCAAAAATGGCTATCTTCTCCATCTGAACAAAGATAGCTAGTTTACTGGCAAAATACCTGTAAAGCTTATTGAAAAAAGCGCTACTTTATTTTAATTTGAACATTATTAGTCGCGGCACTAGACTCAGTGACGGATATCACCATTTTGCTGTTTGTGATATTGGCTTTTTGCAAATAATTTTGACAAACTTCGATTCTTTCGTTGGCGAGCTGCTGGGATTTTCGGTCGCCTTTAGTGTAGTACGAAGAAATAAGTAAGAATGAGCTGACTCTTTTGTTGTAGACTTCGATAACTTTATCTAGTTTTTCAAGAGATTGCTCACTTAACTTTCCAGATTCTTGTTCGAAAAAAACATTATAAAATGAAGCTCCGTTTTTAGCAACTTCTACTTCTTCGATCAGTTTGTTATTTGGCCAAACTGCTTGTGCATCTGGTCTAGATTGATTAGTATATGGGATAAAGCCAGTCATATAACCTGGTATTTTTCTGTAGACCTTTAATATTTCACCATAGCTGGCAAGATTTACTTCCGTGGCTTCACCTTCAATTAAGATTACGGTTTTCTTACCTTCTTGACTAAAAAGCAAGCTAGAACTACATATGAATACTAGTAGAAAAAGTACATTTTTTACTTGGCTATACATAATGAGACAATTTTAAATTAGAATACATCAAATATTATTCCACAAGTCCCCGTCCTTCTTTCTTTATTTTCCCTTCTTCGGTTAAGTCTTTCATTAATTTATCTAAGACTCCGTTTACAAACTCTTTACTTTTGTCAGTACTATAAACTTTGGAAATATCTACATATTCGTTAATCGTAACTTTGGTAGGTATGGATGTGAAGTTAATCATTTCACAAAGAGCCATTTTGAGTATGATAGTATCGACAATAGCTAGCCGTTCTACATCCCAATTTTTTATGACTGCTTCGATGGATTCCATATATTGTTTGTCATTGTCGATGACTTGGTTAAATAGGGATTCTCCATATTCCTTCGTCGTTTCATCATCAGGATAATGATGCTTGAAGTCTAGTTCTTTATCTTTTAATCCTTTCAGATATTTTTTAACTACGCCCACAATGAGTGACTTCTCATCAATCCAGTTAGCGTACCTGTCTTCCATAACTTCTTCGAAGTATTCACTCTTTCGACAAAATCTAAATAGCTCTAGAAGTATTTCAGTGTGACTTTGTTCGCCACCTTCCGCATTTAAGATGTAATCTTTGTACTCTTCTGTTTTAGAAAAGTCATCATATATCTGTTTATAAAAGTCTCCATTGCTTGTGTCAAGGAAACCTAACTTTGACATGTTTTTATTGATTGCCTTATCTTCTAGAATGAGAGACATTCCTGAGGCATTAAAAATTTTAGCTGTGAAAACCTTATCATAATCTCCAGGCAGATGCTTAGATTTACGCTTAGCTTCATCGCTCACTGAAATCTCCGTAATCTTGTAGAGATTATATACTGTATAAATAAATAATTCAAAACTTTGATCAATAGACTCTTGAAACTTAACCTTTGCCTGAGCAATGGTCAAAGCACTATCCCGATCCATTGAATAGAGTAGTTGTAAAATTTTTATTCTTACACTCCTTCTGCTTAACATATCTTTTAATTATCCACTTGTTCGATTACAAATGCGATACAAAAATATGCGGATTATTAAATATTCCTCACAGATTAAGCATTTTTTTTAATTTTTAATATTAAGATTTTATAAATATGTCTTTGAGGTTCAATTTCGCTCTTATTTTGAAAAATAGGTTGACATAATTTCGGATGAATTCAACTTATTTATGTGCCATTTATCTACCATTTTACCTTTGTCCCACAACATGACTCCTGGGTTAGACCTAACCAATGTTTTTAACAATATATCATCCGCCATGCACATTTCGATGCCTTTCAAATTAAAGTCCTTCTGATACTGTTTAATCTGATCAGGTGAAGCACCACCTATGACATAATACACTGGTATGCCTTTATTGACAAAAGTAGAAGCAAAGGAAGAAATGGTATTGGCTTTTTTACTGAACTTAGCGTCCCAAGTATATTTGTTTATTTTTCTTTCCTTATTAATAATAGTGTCTAACTGATTTACTATCATCAGCTTCCCATTGTCTAAGGTTTGTAAAGTATCTTTTGTAAATAGAGAGTCTACATAGCTTTCTGTAATTTGCTGGACATCTGCTTTTAATTTGTAGGATACTAGCAAAATAAGCGGTTTTTCGCTTTCTAAAAAGGTATAGGTTAGATCATTACTTAGCAAATCAGTTACTTCGAATTCAGAAATTTTAGTTGGTTTTATACTTGGTTCTGTTTTTACTTGTTCGATGACTTCCCAATCCTTTTTGTTGTAATTGGTGGTCATTTCTTTATAGTATACCGCACTTGGCAACTCGACCACTTTTCCATCAGATCTATTTTTCAATTTCCAAGCCACAATTTCCACACTTCCTTGAGCTTCTTCTTCGGCTATTCTAGTAGCAGCTACATCTTTACCTTTGTGGAATGGTCTAAAATCCATATGAGGAATATCCCAAACATAATTGCTCAAACAATATATAAGTATCAGTATTGTCGAAATAGCAACTATTATATTCCGTATGGTTTTAGAAAATAATTGATGCAGTTTAGGCCTAAACATTAGGAATATGATGGCTGGGAAGAGTAAAAAGACATCCTTAAAGAATGAAACCTTTGGTTCTAATTTGATAAAATCACCAAAGCAACCACAATCTTTGACTTTCATGTTATTCGCATCATATGGGCCCCATGTAGAAAACTTAAAGAAATTCCCTCCTTCTTGCACATAGCCTGTCAAATAAGTAAATCCAGTGAGCAAAGTAAAAAATGCCACCAAGCCAAAAAATGACCAAGCAGTAAATTTAGGCTTGGCTCCTACAATGAGCATAATCCCTAAAACGATTTCAAAAACTATAACAAATACTGAAATGGCTACATTATACTCGGCAAAAAAAGGAAACATCGGACTGATAAAGGACACCCAAGTTTCTTGAAAAGTAGATTCGAACTCTTTAAAATAATCTTGAAGTTTATAGGCTGTTCCTAATGGATCGACGGCTTTAACCCAACCAGAAAACACAAATAAAGCACCGCAAAAATTTTGCAAATAACTGATTAAAACGTTGTTATGTCTCTTGAAAACAAATACCGTCAACAAAGTTAACAGAATGGCAATCGCCCCAATCATCAATATTAGTGTAGTTAAATTCATAGTTTCTTTTTATTACTCTTCTTCAAAATTACAAATATGATTTTTTCTAATTTATACAAAGGTGAGAATTTCCTGATTCTTTTATTCTCAATAATTTGTGAATGTTTTGTCAATAAGGTTTTTAGATGGGCTCAATAAACAAAAATGCCTCACATTAATTTATAATGTGAGGCAGATCTTTAAGAAATTAAACTTACCAATCAATATGATCACTTTCTTTCTTTAACCTAAAAGAACGATCACCGTGTCTATCTCTCCAAACTAAATCTCCATTGTTTTGGTAGTGATATACATTACCTCTATCGTCCCTAAATGAATCATTAGATGTTTTTCTAAATCGATACCATAACTTTTCACCTCTTAATTTTACTTTTATATTACCACGATCATTGAGAATAATTACTCGATCTCCTGTTTGGCTGGAATACCACGTGCCTTCTAAATGAGCTCCGAGGTTTGACCTGTGTCGAAAAGTTCTGTTTCTTTCATTATCTCTATATCCGTAATAAGGATCATTTTGCCATTGCGGTTGACATGTTGCTCCATAATGAGTGTGTCGTATTATTTTTCGAAAGGATATTCCATGATTATGATCACGATGTCTTTCGTAAAGTTTTATTCGATCAATATCCTTTACTTTTATGGTGTAGCCACAATTTGATCGATATTTATTTTGCGATACTCTGCTAAAGTAGATGGGTCTATGGGATCTAAGTCCGTAAACATCCAAGCCTTGTCTATGTTTTTCAATAGTGATTTTCGACTCTTGAAAATCATTTACCCAAACTCCATTTAAAAATCCATTGGCGGAAAGAAGGAACGGAGAGCACCCAATGGCTAAAAGTATTAATAGCTTTTTCATAATCTAAGGTTTTAATGATTAACAATAATTAAATGTAATCACAGAAACCGTTAAGAGCTATTATCTAAATGTTAGCGAGCCATTAAAATTAAAGAAGAATGATGGCTAAATGTTAAAATGCACAGTTCGACCTCTATTTTTCATCTAGATTTTCGTCTTCAGATTCAGGAAACGGGAACACATTGTTATTTAAATCTACATCAGCTAATCTTCCGGTAGGGTCTATCTGTATGCTTTGTATATTTTCCAATGGGAGATTGATGCTTGCTTCATATTGAGGATGGGTCCATGGCCAATCAGGAAGCACTTCAAAAGTCATGTCTGAAAACTCTTGTGCTTTTTCACCTCTCATTAATGTGTTAGGAATGTGATAGACGGCTGTGTTGCCTTCATTATCTGTTACAAATAAGTCTAAAGGCATGTGCATTAAACTATTAGATAATAAAATTTTAGTTTGTGTATCGTCAGCATATACTGAGTCAATAGCAAAATCGATAGTTTTTGTTGAATTTATCCAATATTCATTGTACCAATCTAATTCTAGGTTCGATGTTTTTTCCATAACACGCATAAAGTCATTAGCTGTTGGGTGTTTAAATTTCCATTCATCATAATATCTTAAAAGACCTTTATCAAAAGATTTTTTGCCAATGATGTATTCTAGTTGCTTTAGATACACAGCACCTTTAACATAGGATCCGACACCATAAGCCGCATTTGTAGTGTAGTGATCTGCATGGGTGCTTAAAGGTTCCTCCAATCCACTTTGGCTAAATCCAGCATATCTAATCATGGAGTTGTAAATAGGATTTTCTTGCACATCTCCAGGTAGTAGTTCTATAGCTCTTAAATAATTCATAGTTTCAGATGTACCGAAACTAGTAAATCCTTCATCCATCCACGGGTATAAGGCTTCGTTTGTGGCTAACATCATTTGATACCAAGAATGCATCCATTCGTGTATACTTACACCTATGAGTGATTCCATTGTGCGTTCGCCTGTAATTAAAGTGATCATAGGGTATTCCATACCCCCATCACCGCCTTGAATGATGGTATATTGCGGGTATGGATAATAACCATACCTATCATACATAAATTCGCTAGCTGCGCTCATATATTCATGCAGCTTTGGCCAGTTTTCTATTGTTTTTTCAGATGCTTGGTAATAATAATTTAAAATGGTTCCTGCTTTATTTTGCTTTTGAAGATGTATGTAATCTTTATCAGCTGCCCAAGCAAAGTCAATCACGTTTTCGGCTAAAAATTGCCAGGTGGTTTTCTTTCCCTTTAATTTATATTTCACTTCATCTCCTTTCTTTTTGATTTTAAGATCGTTCGCATTTTGCAACATCCCAGAAGCTCCGATGATATAATCAGAATCCATGGTGATATTCACTAGGAAGTCACCCCAAATACCGTGGAATTCTCTGCCTATATAAGGGTTAGCACTCCAACCTTTATAGTCATATTCACACATTTTTATATACCATTGGGTCATCGAATAATCAATCCCTTCGGCATTGTCTCTACCTGTTCTTCTTATTTGCAATGGTACTTGACTCTGGTAATCTATGCTAAAAATGGTTTTACCACCAGGTAAAATAGGTGATAACAAATCGACCTCTGCAATGGTGTTTTCTACGGTAACTGGGAGTTCGACACCATCTTGGCTAAGCGTATTAATGTGATGGTAGCCTATCTCGTCATCATCCAAAGCATAAATTCGGTCTACAACTCTTGGGTCTGGATCAGGAATAGTTCTAGACCTCACATCCATCATACTATTTGGTTGGAATGCATTATAGTATAAATGAAAAAACGCCTTCTTTAATGTATCGGGAGAATGATTAGTATATTCAATCGTTTGTTTTGTGGAAAACTGATGCTTTTTCACATCAAAGTCTACATCGATTGTATAGTTAGCTTCTTGCTGCCAATATTGACTGAAAGCAACATTGAACAAACAACAGAAAATAAGAGAAAGGGTATATTTCATAATTAAACCTTATCAATTGGAGAATGAGAAAATGGTTGAAATAGGCGATTAAAAGAAGCCCACTTATATTTTTTGGAACAAATAATGATAAAAATTAGTCCTAGTAAGAAAAATGATCCTGTAAGTAAAATAGGATTAATTTCCGAGGTCCTAAACAAAGAATCTGTTTGCAAAGCTGCCCCTTCATATGACAGCATGAGCGCTCCAAACATATTGGTTGCGGCATGTACCCCAAGAGCTAGCTCTATGCCATCATCCATTACGGTAATGATGCCTAAAAACAAGCCTGCGGTTAAATAATATAATTGCATTTGCCACATTCCATATTTGACTACTTCTGGATTGCTACTATGTATTGCTCCAAACAAAATTGCGGTGATTAATATGGGTGCCCAAGCATTTTTTAATAATGACGCAAAACCTTGCATTAGGTATCCTCTAAACACAAACTCTTCTAGAGAAGTTTGTATAGGAAGTAAGGTAATGCAAATCAGTAATAACACCAGAAAGGGCTTTAATTCAAACTGAAATGTATATGTTTCTGGTGTGCGCAAATACATGATAAACTCTGAAAAGCAAGCAAGTAAAAACCAAAAAATCAAGCCAAACAACACTCTTCCCCAACGTACTTTTTTGGTGGCATTTATGAGACTAGTAAATGCTCTTTTATGCATAATCATGAACAAGTAATACAAAACAGGAAAAGCAAAAATGAAACTTAAAAGTAAGAGCAAAAGGCCTGTGTTGTTGCCAATGCCATAAATGCTGAAATCAGGATTTTCCATAAATTTATCCAGCTCACTGGTTCCTAAATCAGGATTTTCTTGCTGCGCTCTTAAAATGGCAAAAGTGAGGGGAAATTGTCCCACAAAGTAGGCTACTATCACTCCAAACATGACCATTGGATATCTCCACCAATCGTTCAGACCTTCCCAAGCTTGTTTTAAATAAGTCATATCACTAATTCGCTCCAAAAATAGCATTTTCCTTGATTTCTAATAGATAAGCCCGAAAGCCTTAAATTGGTTTTCAAAAATGAATCACTTATCTTTGCCATTCTTAGTATAAATCGTATGAGATCTAAAGGGAAAATTATTACTGTCTTTGCATTAATATTTGCAGCTGCTGCTTCTAAACTGTTACCACATCCTCCAAATATAACACCTATTACGGCAATGTGCTTACTGGGCGGAGCGTTGATTGGGTTTAGGTTTATCTCTGTCTTGGTGGCTATTTCAGGTTTGTACCTAAGTGATTTAATTTTAAATAATACCATTCTCAGTATTTATTATCCGGATAACACGGGCATAGTTTGGTGGGCAGATTATATGTATTGGACCTATGGTGCATTTATAGCTATTGTCTTCTTGGGTCAACTATTGAAGACTAAGCCAACAGTTCTGAGAATGGTGTTGGTTTCCATTTTAGCCACTGCGATGTTTTATGTTTTAACGAGTATCGGTACTTGGGCTTCTGGACTCATCTATCCACGCACAGGAGAAGGACTCATCGCTTCTTTTACAGCAGGTATACCTTTTTTGAGAAATAGCTTTTTGGGCAATGTGTTTTTCACAGTAGTCATATTCAAATCTTACGAATGGATAAGATCAATGGCCCAATCTTCACAGGCATCCTACCAAAAATCGTAAGAAATATACCAAACATATAATTCTAGTAAATCGCACAATGTTATGTTTCATTTTTGTGGTATAAAACCATAAAAAATGAGACAATTACTACTTCTTACCTACTTAATGACCGCTTATATAACAGCAGATTTGACTGCTCAAAAGGCTAGAAATATGGATCAATCCATCTACCTTTTAGACTTAATGCCTACTGCTGGACCATTTGATACCAGTTTGGATTTTTATGATATTGACCCTGAAAACTATGGGGTCGAATATTTTGAAGCATATAATCAAGTGATTAGTAGGAGTTATATCCCAGTAGCTAGAGTTTTATCTACAAAATTAAGTAACCAAATGCCCTCTTTTGATGCAATCTCTTCTGATTTTTATGAAGTAACTGAGTTGTATGAGACCTATGAAGTATCCATGGCGCATTTTTCTTTGCCCATAAATGTTGTTGGTACCGCTGAAAATGGCGTTCAATTTTGCAGCCACTTTAGTTTAAGCTTTGCTCAGAACCAAGCCATAATACAATGCTTCGAACATGACGAAGATTATAATCCTTCAGGACTAAATTATAATTTTAATATTTGGGCTCGATCTCCGGATGATTTGGAATCTATTATCATTGAAATCATAGGAAAGGTTGAGGATATGGAATTTGGGATTGATGTTTATAGCAATCCTCCTATCTTCCAAGATGATAGCAATATTCAATTGTTTGAGCAGCAAAATACGACGTCCAATACTTGGAAAATATTTGATTTTAGCGGTAGAGAAGTCTTTGTCTGTACGGGTAGTCAAAAAGAGATGGAACAGGCTGCACAAAATAATATCACCACGGGTTATTATGTTTGTGTTTTGATGCGTAATGGATACCCTTTGCAGAGTCAAAAAATATTTCTTAAATAGTACTTTGCGAATTCCTATTTAAGTAATTCCCAAGTATGGTCGCTCATTAGCTTGACTGAATGGATGAAAGTATATGGACATCCTTTTTTACCCCATTCGTTGGGACCGATCATTGAAAGAATCCAAGATTGGTCGGTTTTTTCATACAAATGATATTGTTGATTGATGATAGGCTTAAAGTTGTAGTCTGCCTTGTATATTTTTTCCGAAACTTCGACCCGATTGTGTATATCTTGAGCTTGTTTCATAAGTAATTCTACTTGCTGACGGATTTGATCTAAAGACTTGTCACTTTGTTCGTACATAGCAGACATTGCTAGCCCTTTAATTCTTCCCTTGTCTAGCGGTTTAATGACTGCTCCTCCTACAGTGTGAGCATAAGGAAGCGTATGAGGGTTTTCAGTTATTTTATCCTTATCTATAGGATTAACAAAAGGCTTTTTAGGCATGATATTATCTACTTAAGTCCTAACAATGCTTATAAAACAAGTCGCTGCAAATATTGTTCTTTTTTTGAGTAGAATCTGTAACTAATTCGTCACTTTTACCTTATTAAAGTAATATCTCCATAGAAATATAAGGGTTTGTTAGTATCGGCTAAAAGTGCTGAAATAGCATAAACGTACACACCACTTACCAGTGGTTCGCCATTAAAAGTGCCGTCCCAGAATTTATCTTGATTGGCATTTTGGAGTTGATTAGCTTCATACACGAGCTCTCCCCATCGATCATATATTTGCATGCTAAGATCACTGAGCATTACATCTTCTCCAGGGAATATTGTAAAATATCCATTGTCGTCATCGCTATTAGGCGAAAATACATTAGGTATAAATATTTCTTCTGACTGAGTATAAATAATGTCTATTATTGCCAATGATGTGCAGCCTAAGCTGTCTGTTATTTCAATTATATATTGAGCAATGCCAGGTGAAAGTATTTCGGTAATTAAACAATCGGAACAAGATAAATTTTCGTCAGGCGTCCAAGTAATGGACTCTATGTCTTCCATGTTTATAGAAGCACTTGCTGTGAGCTGATTATTAGTCGTGCTATATTCTAATTGAGTATCAAGAAATATTTCTATTTGATTTCCTGGTTCAATGTTTATGACAGTATCAATACTACATCCGTCAGTATTTACAGTTGTCAGTTCGTAAGAACCAGGCGTTAGATTAGTAAAGCTTTCATAAGGTGTTATAACTCCATCTAAGTAGAAGGTCAAAGCTCCTTGATTCACTGCTGGTTCGATTAAAATAGAACCATTAGCTAAATCAATGCAAGTCTCGTTGTCAATTAAGTAGTTGTCAATGATTGGAAATTGAGCGATAGTTACATAGGTAGAATCCATTCTTACACAACCATTTTCTGGATTGGTCACACTCACAAAATACGTCCCACTTCCTTGCACATCTATTTGTTCTTGATTTGCCTCCGTTAATATGAAGCCTTCATTGGTAGACCAGTTGGTTTCAGCATTGGAAATATCTAGATTATTTATGACTAGCGTAGCATTTTCAATGCCGCAATCGGTCATGACACTATCTTCTAAAACAAACATTGGGTATACTACATTTTCAGAGACAAAGATGGAATCGATGCTAGAGCAACCATTTTCTTGATTTAGGATTTCAAGATAATACCATCCTCCAGAACTAACCGTAGTTTGCAAGGTGTCCTGATCATGTATATTGCCGATGTTTTCCTTATACCAGGTATATTGATATTCATTGCCAATTGAAGATTGTAGAGCTGAAATATCAGTATTTTCATCTATACAGCTTATAGTGCCAGGATCATCAATGGTAATGGATGGAAATTCTGTTAAATCTAAAATCAGTAGGGTATCTGTGGCTGTACAATCTGTTAGGGTGTCTAAAGCTATGAGTATTATTTCACTTTCAGAAGAAACGGTAAAATTAGGCAAGCTAAATTCCTCATTATTTACGATCCAAGTATATTGAACATTGGCTTCATTTACGGCTGCGATATTGATGGTTTCAGAGAAACAACTTATGGTGTCATTGGGACTCGTTATGATGCTTGCATCAGGAAATATGGTACATGGCACAGAGCACGGATCGAGTATGTTAGTTACAAAATTTTGAGAACAACCGTTAAAATTATTAGTCAATATAAATTCATGAGTGTTACCATCCGCAGGTATCATGTATGCTATCTCGTCATTGAATAAAAAACTGTTTATAAAAACCCCGTCTAATGATAGGTTGTAGTCATCACCCACGCCATTATTCTGAACTGAAAAAACGATCATATAGAAATCATCCGAAGCATCTTCATTGGTGCCATTGTCGAAACAATCGATTTGAAGATTATCGATGATTAAACTATCTCCTTCATTTACTTCAAATGGAAAAATGCTTGTACAATTATTACTATCAATCGTAGTTAAAGTATAGTTGCCGGGCGGTAAATCCTCATACTCTAAAGTGTTTGCATAAGTGGCATCGTCGATACTGGTGAGGATATCTTCATGGTCTGATAAAATGAAAATATCCATGCTCCCATTTTCTCCAAAACAAAGTTCATTTTCGACCATGATAGCCACTTGGGGAGGCAACCAAACATCTAAAAACAATTCTGCTATACTGTAGCATCCATTGCTATTTTCAATTCTTGCAAAAAGTATAGTTTCCATGGGAGAAAAATTTACATATTCATTATCTAATGGGCCAATATCGTTTTGGGCCGATAGATAATCCAAATGAAAACTGATTTCATCCGCAAAATTCAATTGCATTATGGCATCATTTAAATTAAAGGTCGCCGTATTTTCTGGGCAATTTAAACATGCATATAATGTATCATTAAAACTCACTGGATCTTCTAAAATGGTTAAGCTCACGGCGGTTCTGCTAAAAGAAACACAGTCGGCATTGTTTTGGTCTTCTGTTTCGGTATAATAAATATAGGTGCCCGGATTTGTTTCAGGAGATTGAAAACTTAAGCTATTGCTTAAAAAAGCTGTCCCACCTATAGCTTCACTATACCAATTTACTTTTTGGTTATCCGTAACAGATACACTAAGTATGGCTGGTAATTCATGCGTGCACAGTACCAAATTAGTCGGATTTATGGGTGGGTTGACAGTTGGGCAGTCACAGTCTGGGGGTTGCACCAAAATACTTTCGTTGCAAATGGTATTAGGACTCGTTCCAGTAGCTTCTAAAACTTCTGCAATAGGAATGTTTTGAATCTCAAAAAGTCCATTGTTTAGTGCTATCACGTTGCCAAAATTTGCACTCAGGGAGTGACCATCAGGAATTTGAATGGTCACAGAGTAGCTTCCATCGTCTGCTGCACAAATAACGGTGATGACTTGAACATCAAAACCTTCGATTATTTCTATGGTTGCCAATGCCGTATCGCTTGGGCAGGCATTCATCGTTTCTGATACAAACTCAAAGGTATATTCTCCTGGCGACAGATTTTCAAAACTTACTTGAAAAGGATCAGATAGGTCGATGTTACTTGAAGACACATCATTCCAGTTACCTGATGTAGAGTTTACATTAATTAAAAAATCAAATAGATTATAGGAGGCATTGTCATTACAAGCAACTTCACCTATCCCATCATCGGCGGCGTTATTTAAAGGATCAACAATTATGCTAATAACCAATTCTTGACTACAGCCAAATTCATTGATTCCTAATAAATAATAATTTTGATTGCTCGAAGGTGTCTGAATACCTGAAGTCAATTCGTTAGAAAAATCTGCTGGACTGCTATTATGGTAGCTTAAGTCAAAAGCATTTCCATTCAAGTCCTGCACTAAAATTTCCGATAAATCTATTGATTCGCCCGCACAAATAAATATTGAATCAGCATTTAAAGAAAGATCGGGCAAAGCTTGCATGAGAACAATTTGGGTGTGACTCAAAGTGTCTTGAGAGCATGGTTGTGCTTCTTCCCAAAGTACAAATATAGTATCGTTGGAAGTGCTAATTTCAGGAGATGTTGTGCCACTAAACAAGCAATTTCCGCTTAAACCATTTGTAAAATTTAAATCTATCGGAGAAAAGGATTCGATCCCGCAATCTAAAGTGGAATCGGCTGGGTGATCAAGAAAACTTATATTGCTTTCGCTGGATATTTCAATAAATTGTGTGTGTTCTATGGTTCTTTCGCATGCATCTTCAAAAATCCAGTAGAGTGATAGTTGGCCGCTGCAAGGATCTCCAATCAATGTTTTTTCTGCTGTGACAAAGCCTTCAATCGAACATTCAGGAATCGTATCATTGGAATAAAATAAAATGCTATCGACATCATTAATAGCTGAGCAGTCAATAGTTATATTTTCTGGTATATCAATGAATGATGGCTCTGCAACCGGATAGATAGTTATGGTTTGCTCATAGGTTATTTCTCGATCACAAGGATCTATATAGTTCCACATATAGGTGATTGTACCTTCGCAACCATTGTAATTGTTTGTAATTATAGGAGTTACTACATCTTCAATAAGACATGTACTTAGTGAATTGTTGCTAATTATTAAATTTGGTGGGGAGTCAGGAATTTCGGCACAATTGACGCTTATGTCGGGTGGAGGGTTTTGGAATATGGGAAGATCACTAGCAAGAATCGTCAACGTTTGGGTATGATTTATTTCGCGTCCGCAAGCGTCCATATCTTGCCAAATAAATAAAACTTCGCCTCCGCAAGGATCGTAGTTTTCAATCTTCATGCCGGCGGTGGTGCCACTCAAATTTTGACAGTTGTTGTTTGCATTGTTCTCATAAGCAAGGGATTCAGGATTAAGTGGTATTTCATCACATGCTACGGTAATATCTTCTGGCGGATCTATATAGTTAGATATTGGAGTCGGGTTCCAGTCGATGAGTTGCATGTACGTATATTCATTTTCGCAGAAATCAGTGTACATCCACGTTCTTGTCACTAATCCTCCATCACATGCATTCCCGTCTATGATTTCCATGCCTTCTAGAGTACCTATCCCGGCACAATTGTCATCATATTCGATATTCTCCAAGGGTAATAATTCATCTATACAATCAAACTCTAGTTGATTTAAAGGAGTGTAAGTCCACATGGGACCTATATTATCTTCAAATGTGATGATTGTTTCATAAAGATCACAACAATCTGAGCCGCAGTCTATGTTGCTTATGTTTTCACCTAATGATGGAACATAAGCTTCGTTTGGATCATAATTGTAAGAGTAAACTGTAAAGCTTGTGCAGTCGTCTGAAGTAAAACTTCCGTTGGTTCCTGCAGTAATACCTACAATAATTCCCGAAGCATCTACCACCAAAAACATATGTTCTAGAGGTGCATTGTTATTGTTGTTGCTAGTACTGAAATTGATTGGGCTGCCTGGGCAAGAAGGACTGTTAACCACATCTATGGTACCTGCATCAGCTTCGCATATGATTACAGAACATTCGCTTGCATTTGCGCAATTTAGGCCACTGTCATCATTAAAGACTAAATACCAATCTAGCAAATTGGCATCGTCTCCAAAAAAGGTATCGGTAAAGGCTAATTCCCAGTCTCCATCAACATCGCCGGTAAGATCTTCTAAGCACCCAGTAGGAGGGTGATAAGTGCCTGTATAGGTAACTCCGACATTCCAACCATCATTTGTCATAAAGTTGCTGGAATGCCCAGCATCTGGATTAGGTGTTTGATCGCAAGGAATAAAACAAATATCAAAAGTAATATCATTGTTGATATTAACACCCGTGGCTTGTATAAGGGTAACTGAACTATTGTTCGGCGCATCTAAAACCACCGTATTTTCTTGTATAGCATCTGTAGTAAAGTGCAAGCAAACCTGACATAGGCCTTGATCGGACAGGCCCAATGTAGGATTGCTAGCTCCGGAAATATTTAGATTGCTAAACTGTGTGGTCGAACTCGGGATATAAATCGGGCAGTCAGTACATTCGCATTGAGCATGTATGTTTTGGATATCTAAAAAAAACATAAGCGCAAGCAAACACAACAAAGCATTTTTACAATTTTGTCGCATAATTAGGAAATTGTCCATATAAAATACCCTAAAAATGCCGAAAGAAAGAACAATCGCTTAGCAAATAGAGGTAAAACCCCAATAAAGTATTAGAAATTTATTAAAACGAAGCGGATGATTTTGTTGTTTATATCATGTCCTTATGCACCATTATTGCCACTGTTTTCATTTCAAAATAAGCCTTTGACATATATAAGTATCCTTTATAGTCACTGATTTCACCCCAGCTATTTTTAATTATATAATATTCATTGCCGTTTTGATCCTTAGCCTTACCTACTATATGCATTAAATGATCATCAGTGGTGCTGTAACTTTCAAAGTGTTCTTGCCTAAGCTCCTGGTTTACTTTAATTTCTTCGCCAGGTAAGGAGAATAAGTCTTCTCGTGCAGGATCCTTGGGTAAAACTGCAATACCTTGTTTAGCATCAAAGCCTTTTTCACTTACATCACCATCCCAAGCAATGGTATAGCCTTTTTTGAGAGCCTTATCGGTTATTTCTACTAATTGATGCAGAGGAACATTTAAAAAGCTTCCATTCGAATAGTTATCAGGTATTTCCAGAATAAAGGAGGTGTCAAAAGGATGATGCGTAAATGAGCTTATACTAATGTAATCTGAAGCTTTTAACCCTAACTCATTTCTAAATGAGATGGGGGTGTACTCTTTTCCATTATAACTGAATTTTTCTGGCGCAGAACCCATGTATGTGTCTAAAATGGACGTGAAAGCTGTTTTCCATTTTTTACTTAGGCTTTTAGATTTTAAAATACCATCTAAAAAGCCTTTCAAGCCGGCTTCCATTTCACTATGATTGTGCTTGCTCTCACCAGGTAATAAACCTGAGAATACGCTTTCGGGCATTACACCTTTTGCATCCATGATTCTTATAAGATCGTGACTGAGACTACCTTGAGAGAAGTTAGCTTTGCCTTGCCTCAACACATAGTTTTTAGCTTTGTCTTCATATATATTGCGAACAACAAACATTTCAGATAAATCGTGCTGTCCTTTACCTTGTCGCAAAAGTTCTGATTCAATATAGGAGCTGGTTGCAAAGCTCCAACAAGTACCTGTTCGCGATTGATTTTTTACATCTGTACATTCTATGTCCTTGATGTGTGTAAAGTTATATTGGGCATTTGCTGCCATGAAAGAAAGCAGCATAGAAAAAGTAAATAGGTATTTCATATTGTTTGATTTAATCAATTACGTTCAATTAGCTTATCCTTGATATAGGTTTCAATAAAGTTAGATTTGTATGTATTTCCCAAAGGAATATCTTCGGTGTCTATCCAAATCATATCGTTTTCAATACTTGTAATATGGTTTACATTGATGATATAAGATTTGCTCACCCTAGCAAAGATGTCTTTGTTTAGTTTATTATGTACAGTTTTAACGTTCATTGCCGTCATGAACTTTTCATTTTGCGTATGGATGATGACATAATCCTTTAAACCTTTAATAAATCGAATGTCTTTAAGGTAAAGTTTAATGTACTTTCTCTCTGATTTGATATATATGTAGTCTTCTTTAAAGTCAACGTCATTGGAGTCTGCAGACTTCAACATCTTAAAATCCTTAACCTTGTTTATAGCTTTAATAAATCTTTCGAACCTTATGGGTTTCATTACATAGTCGATGACATCCAATTCGAAGGCTTCTAAGGCATATTGAGGATAAGCTGTTGTCAGAATTACTAAAGTGTCAAAATTAAAAGACTTGAGAAATTCCAATCCATTAAGTCCTGGCATTTCGATGTCCAAAAACATCAAATCGATATCTTTATTTAGAAGAATATCGTTTGCTTCCATCGGAGAAGAAAAAGAACCTTCGCAAATTAATTTGGGAATTTTATCAGCTTGGATTTTGACACCTTCCCTAGCCAATGGTTCGTCATCAATAATTATGTATTTAAGAATCAAACGCTAATTTTATTGAATTCATCAAGAGGGATTTGAAGACTTACCTTAAAGATACTTTTGTCAGGCTGAATATCCAAAGTATAGTTGTCTTTGAATAAAAGCTCTAATCTTCGTTTGAGGTTTGTGAGTCCTAATCCACTGTAAGCTTCTTTATTGATTTTATCTAATTGTGCGATGTTGTTTTCAATGGAGTAAGTGAAGTGATTATCTGAAATCTTTAGTGATTGTGTTATAGTACTTGTTGTCTCATCACTAGCTGAGCTGTATTTGACTGCGTTTTCTGCTAAAGGGAATATAAGCATAGGAGGAACTAAAACTTGTTCGATAGGACCTTCAATGTTTGATGTCCAATCAATATTCGATCTTCTAAGTTTTTCAAAATTGTAATAGTTATTAATGAAATCTAATTCCTTTTTAAGTGGGAGTGTGGTTTTTTGGGAGTCATAGGTTTGGTAGCGTAAAAGTTCAGAAAGATCTAAAATGGCATCATCTAATTTCTCTGATTTTTTTTGAGAAAGAACATATAAACTATTCAAGGCATTGAACAAAAAATGAGGATTTAGCTGATACTTCAAGAAAGCAAGTTCTGTCTTCATTTGCATTTCTTGCAACTTTTGTTGTTTGTCTTTTGCTTGATAATTAATCTTAAAAAGCTTTAAAGCAACTGCAAAGGATAGAATAGTTACATTTAAAATAACCGTTTGCAAAACCAAAGGAGTAAAATATTCTTCTTCAATATACCCATGGCTGTGATTGTACCAAACAGAAGCTCCTATACTCACAGTCAGTAATAAAATGGTCCAAAAGAGATAGGGTAGATATTTTCTTTTTAATAGAAAGTAGGGGATGAGTACATATAGATTAATATATATCATGGCTAAATCTCCCAAGAAAAACAGGAAATCACTCAATGGATGTTCTAGAGGAGGTGTCAATCCTATGATAGCCATGATCTCATCAATGTATATAAACATCCAAAAAAGGATATGGCCAATCCATCTAAATCTTCTGTCAAATAACAATAACTCAAACCTCGTGGGCATGGATGATGCTTGCATACTACAAAATTACACTGGACTTTTGAATGTTATAAAATACAAAGTATAATAAAAAGGACTGTTTCTATAAAAATGTATCAGGAATCTATAAAGTCGTCCGAAAAGACTTGTCATCCAAGTTAAGTTTGAATCATGTTGATTGACAATGAGTGGTTCATTAACAATTATTTAAACTCTAAAAAAAATTAATTATGAAACGGACAAACATTTTTAAAGTAAACCTTTGGATTTTAATCGGAATTTTGGCCATCACATTTACTTCTTGTGAGCGTGATTCGCTTTTAAGCGATGAAGAACTTGTTGAAACGGAAGTACATGAGCACCACCTTGCACACAGAAATTGTGGTAAAGATCATCATATGGAAGCATTATTAAGTGATCCTGACTACAGAATGGCTTATGAGAAAAGGATGGAGAAATTTGAAACATACCATCGAGAAAATGCCGGTACAAGAGCCTTATGTGCAGATCCAGTGATTATTCCTGTAGCTGTACATTATCAAGGAGTTTCTTCCCCAAATTCATCTTGTTTAATAGCCTTAGCACAAACTCAAATTACGGTTTTGAATGACGACTTTCAAGGTAAGAACAGCGATATCAGTAAGTGGAATAGCGATCAAAGTCATTTTCCTGGGATTGTCAACGGAGAAACTTGTGTAAAATTTGTGCTTGCTGACCAGAATCACCCTTCTGGTTATGGATTGTCAAATGGAGATCTTGCCGTAACAATCAATAAAACCAATGGAGATCAAGTTAATCAATGGAGTGGATATTTAAACTTTTTCATCCAGCCTAATATAGGTGTACTTGGCTATTCTCCTTTGGGAGGAGCAGGTAATGGCGACGGTGTAGTAATAGATGCAAATGCATTTGGAGTAGGCAATGGCTGTAATGGTGTAACTCCACAATCACCTTATAATTTGGGGAGGACTTTAACTCACGAATTAGGTCACTACTTGAATTTAGATCACATATGGGGGAATGGTTGTAATGTAGATGATTTAGTAAATGACACTCCGAATCAATCTCAAGAAAATTATGGTTGCCCAAATGTGCCTGTAAGTTCATGTGGATCAAAGGATTTGTCGATGAATTATATGGATTATGTAAATGACGCATGTATGTATATGTTTAGTAATGGACAAAGTGGTCGTATGGAAAATTATATTGCAGCGAGTTTAGGTGGTTTAGTAAATAATGCTTCTTCAGTGATTAGTTCTGGGGGATCTAGTGGAGGAGGAAATGATAATGATGATGACGACACCGAGCCTACATCAGAATGTGGTAAGCCTAGTTCTAGCTCAGTAAGTAACCTAACAGAAACAAGTGCTAAAGTTAACTGGACAGAGATGGCAGATGCTATCAGATATCGAATAAAGTATAAAGTAGTTGGCACAGCAGGATACACTTATAAGACTACAACTACTCCTTCGAAGACTTTAAACAATTTAGTGGCAGGTGCTAGTTATCAATATAATATTAAAACTCAGTGTCCTACTGGTTGGACAAGTTACACAACAGAATCATATTTTACGCTTGTAGATGGTGGTTCTGGTGGTGGAGACCAAGATCCGGGATGTGCAGATATTAAGGTAACTATTAAACTGGATGATTTTCCTGAAGAAACAACTTGGGAAATTATCGATGATCAAACCAATCAAGTTGTTTTATCAGGTGGACCATATAATGCTAGCCAAGCTGGTAAAACTAAGAATAAAACAGTTTGTTTAGAAGATGGATTATATAGTTTTTATATAGATGATGAATACGGTGACGGAATTTGTTGTGACTATGGGAATGGCTCGGTGAAGTTGAAGAAAGATAATGGACAAGTTTTTGCGGCTTTGGACGGATACTTTGGGTATTATGATGTGATTTACTTTGAAGTAAATAATGGGGTGCCAAGTTTTAAATCAGAAGATAAAGATGTAAAGCAAGTTCAGACTGGTAAGAAACAGAGAAATATAGCGGATAATTCGAACTAATTTTTTAGAGCTTGAAGTTTTTAGCACGGCATGTTTTCATGTCGTGCTTTTTTAATTCATAGTTTTGGTGATGTCGGTAAATATCCATAAAATACTTTGAGCAAAGACTTCTTCTTTCATTATTGAAAACTGGCATTCCAAGTAAAATGCCTGCCCATCATCTCCTCTAAATTTCAGGATGCTTTTACGTTCTTCTCCCGTGTTTAAAACAGTTTCTATGATGGTTGATAGTTTCGTTTGTTGAGAGTTATCAATACTTTTGTAAATAGAGAATGAAAAGATATTTGTCAAATAAGGTTCGAGTAGCGTTTGTCCTTTTTCTGAGAAGAAAATGCTTTGACCGGCGAAAGTTAATATGCCTATACCATTAGGGAGGACATTTAACAAATTACGGTATCTCTCTTCGGATTTTTTCAATTCGAGCTGAGCATACTTTCTTTGCGTAATTTCTACCATGGTTAAAATAATATCTTCTTTTTTTAATGGATTTTCAATTTTATTTGCCGTTAAGATTACATAACCAGTTATTCCTGTTAATTGATTAATAAACCTGAGTTCACAAGTATTCTGGTTAAGGTCGGATTGCTGGACAATTTTTATTGTTTCTTTTAGACCAGCAACATCTTCTGGGTGGAAAAAACTATAAATATCGGCTCCTTTGGAATTTTCTTTTTGAGACCCAATTATTTTTCTGAAAGCCGAATTGTCAAGACTTATTTTTTCCTCAGCAAGCGATACGATACCAAACTGGTTGTTTTCAAATAATTTTTTAAATCTTGATTCACTGTATAACAAGCGTTGGTTTGTTCTGTATTGATCAGTTACATCGAGTGTAAAGAATATGATACAGTTTTCATTTGTAGTGTCAATAAAAGCATTTCCTAGACCAATTTTTTCTTCATTATTTACCGTTATCCCTTTGTATGTATAAGTGTATTGTCCATGTTTGAGTGTTTGTTCAAGGACGTACTCATTAAATTCGTTGTTGGTCATTCCATTCAGCTGGATACTTGGTTCGAAGTCTGATCTTTTGGCTTTTTCAAACTCTTCTCTTGTTTCTATTCCATAAAAGGCATAAGCCGCTTTGTTACAGTCAATGATTTCAAGGGTTTTATAATTTAGATAAATGATTCCAAGCAGGTTGTTGTCAAAGACATCTCTTCGCTGCTGACTTGCAGTGAGCGCCTCCTTTTCTTTTTGTAATATTTCGGTTAAATCTTTGGATACTTCAACCATCCCTATGACGAGACCATTTTCATCTTTGATAGGGTTAAAGGTGTTTTCAAAGAATAATGCTTTATCATTGATTTTTCTTGGTAGGCTGTTGGTGATTGATTTCCCAGAAAAGGTTTTATCAAAATATTTTTCTTTCCATAAATTAAAAGTATCAACATCTACTAATTGTTGGATGTTACTATTTAATGCTATATCTACATTACCAAATAACTTAAATTCTTTGATGGCTTTATCGTTAAGAGCAATCACGTTGTATTGTTTATCGATAGCATAAATACCATCTGTGATAGCGTTTAGTGTAGATTTCAATGTTGCTTCTCTTTCAGACAACCTTTGTTTTGTTTCTTCCAGTTGCGTTACATCCGTGAATGTGGCAAATGATTCTATATACTCATTGTTGTCGTCGAATTTAATGGTTGTGTTGAGCAAGAAGTTTAGTGATCGCTGGTCCGCCGTTACAAGTCTGAGTGCTAATTCTTTGGGAGGAGCCTCACCTGATACTTGTTTTCGCATGTTTTTTCGTACGAATTCTTGATCATCTTTATTAATTAAAGAATAAATGGAATTGCCAATAATGTCTCCTTCTTTATATCCCAGCTTGTTGACTAAGTAAGGGTTTATATAGCTTATTTTACTGTCTTTTTCTTTGACGATTCCTACTTGAGAAATGTTGAAGAAATTATTGAGATCTGAGGATTTGTCTGAGAGTTCTTTTTGAACAGAGATCAAATCTGTCACGTCATTGATGACAAACAAGTTGTCAATGTATTGACCCTCTAGGTCAAACCTTCCACTGATGGTTGCATACACGTAGATATGCGATCCATCCTTATGCACTAATCTGAAGGAAATGCTTTGGTTTTGTTTTTCGTTATTTTCTATTTGGGCAATGGCCTGATTGACTTTTGTTACGTCATCTTGATGCAGTGTTGTATTGGCAGGAAGCATCAATAGTTCTTTTTCTGAGTATCCTACCATCTGACAGAAAAATGGATTTACAGCTAAAAGTTGGTTGTCTGCACCTATGGTTATGCCTAGAGGGGCATTTTCAAAAATGTTTTTGTACTCATTTTCTATTCTTTTTCTTTTTTTCTTTTCTATCTCCCGATCGGTGACATCATTAAAAATGCTGATAAATTGATATTGTCCATCATTTGTTTGAATCATACTGACTGTTCCTTCGATGTATATATCCTGACCTTGTGCATTTATACACCTATAAAAAAAAGTACGATAGGATCCGTCTTCAAGCAATTGTTCTACATCTTTCCAAAATCTTTCTTTTGCTTCTGGGTGTACCAGAGTGTATGATTTAGTTCCAACGAGTCCTTTTTGAGGCACTCCAAATAATTGGTTAGCATAACTAGAGCTAAAATTGATTACCGAGTCATAGTCCATTTGCATGACTAAGGCATTGGCTGATTCAACTATGGTTTTGTATTTTTTTTCTGATTCCCGAACCTTTTTATTGGCTAAAACTGCCTCAGTTTCATCATAATAAGCCATCACAAACCCTTCTGGGTTTTTATTGATGTCAAATAGTGCAGTCACTCCACCCGCAAGATAAAATATCTCTCCATTGTCTTTAATACCACGAACTTTGATGTCTTCTGTTCCTCCTTGAAAGGATACTTTACGCAAGGACTGTTGGAGAGCAGGTAGGTCCTCTGGGTGCACTCTTTTTTGAAGGTCCGCAAAATCAATCAATTCCTCTTCACTCATTTCTTTTTGCGCGCCAAAAATTTCAGCCGATTTTTTGGTTCCATAAATGCGCTTACCGTTTAAATCTGTTTGCAATACATTTAATGGCATATTTTCAACCATCTTTTTGTATCTGGTTTCAGTCAAGTCTAGCTGACTTTTTAATTGTTTGCTATTTTTTATTTGATTAAAAAAGTTGTCGTGGAAAAAGTAGAGAGTCAAGAAGCAAACAAACAATAATGATGAAATAAAAAACTCTTGATAAACCTGAGTGTGATAATCTGTAGGCACGTCAAAATGAACTATCCCTTCATATATCTGGCTGGCCAAGCCCGCGAATAATAAAAAACCTAAGTGAAAGTTGAGCTTTTTCTTATCAATATTGAACATCCCATATATCAAAGCTACAAAAATGCTAAATACGCTTTCATATTTAAAAGAAGGCGCTACTATAGCTACAAAAATCAACCAAGCAACAAACGAAACGGAAAGAAATATGGGGAGTCGATCTTTATGTACAATATTTACAACGATATACAACAGCAAGTATCCAATTAGCGCTGTAGTGGACAATTGTACAATGGCTGAATGATATCCTGCGATGTAGAATGTCCCAGAGGAACAGAATATGGTCAAAGAAATTAATATTAATATCAAAAAGTTTACACTCTTGACATCTTGGTTGTTCTTGTCATTTTCGACCATACATAAATGAGTACAATAAAAATTTCAATACCTTTTATCTGTACAATGTCCTTGTTTTTATTGGGAATTAAAATTGAATAAATTTAGCTCGACTTCCACAACTAGCTTTTCCATAATAACCTAAGCCCCAATTTAATTCGAATACAAGACCGGCAAATAAGGGGCTGGTATTTACACCAGGATTTGTTAATGAAGTATCTGGAACAGGTGCTCCAGCTCCACGTCCAGTAGCACTTACAAAATCTGTAAACCCATACTCAAATCGCAAACCTAAAATACCACTAAATCGATTGTCACTACCTATAAAATAAGCACCAAACCCAAGAACAGCACCTATGTTGTTCGAAGCATAGTTCTCTGCAGAAGGTGTCAATGTTTCTTCAGGATTGCCATCTAAAACATCTCGTACAAACGAGAATTTTGGACCGATTTCTACATAGCCTAACTGTCGGTTGTTTCGATATAAAGTATATAAGTCAAATGAATTCCATTCTACATTGTGGTTATTCAAAACAGTGGCAGGGATTTTACGTTCAAAAGATGCACTCATGTTGCTAAACATTCCATCTAAGGTAAAACCACTAGTGCCTTTATTAATACCTAATTTTACTCCAATGCTATAACCAGTAGAGACATCATAATCATAGAATTCTTTATTTGCATCATTAGGATCAGCTTCACTATTCCACACAGAAGAGTTATAAAGACTAGATATCCCGTAGCCAAATTTAACACCGGTGTCAAACCACCAAAACTTAGCAACTCTTTGACTTTGGGCAGCAAAAGCAAAACTTATAAAACATAAAAGAAATAATAATTTTTTCATCTTGATAATGGTTTGTTTATTAGGCATTAAATATCACTACAATAATAAATAATAAATTAAAGATATTTGAATATATATATTATTCTTTCCAGTCTGAATAACCTCCTAACAAATTATAGCTTTCTTTAAACCCCAGAGATGCCATTTTTTTCAATGTGCGACCACTTCTACCACCGGATGCACAGTAAATTAGATATTTTTGATTTTTATCTAACATTTTAATTTTCTCTTCGAAATCATTCGCTTTGTAATCTATTTCTAAAGCACCTTTTATTTTCCCATTGGCAATTTCCCCAGGAGTTCTGACGTCGACTATAATCAGATCTGAATTATTTTGAATTAATGCTTTAGCTTCAGTCTTGCTGATGTCTTTGTTGATTATGTTATCCTTGTTTTGGGTGCTATTTGAGGACGAACAAGCTACTAAACAAGAGATACTAACTAGAAGCAATAAAGTCGGGATAAATGAATTTTTCATATTTAGCTTATTTATATACGTTTAAATTGAATGTAATTTATTACCAGTTATTGGGAGATTTAAATTATTTGGTAAAAAATGATTGATTTTATTAAATGTAAAAAATTTAATTTATAACTTTACAACATCGATTTTAGCTATTATAGGATTATGGCCCCTTAGTTTAATGGATAGAATGACAGTTTCTAAACTGTAGATGGCGGTTCGACCCCGCCAGGGGCTATGTTCTTTAAACGATAATCCAGCTAAACGTCTTTTTTAGCACTTCACTTTTATTTCAGCTTTTTTAATTTCCTTCTTTGTTATACATTGCAAGCAAATAAAATGTATGAAACGTTTCTTGCTTATCTTCTGTATGACTTCCTTATTGTTTGCATGTACAAACAAACCCCAAGTTTACATTCCTGGATCATATAAGGCATTGAACCTTGCAACAGATGCAAGGGCTTTTCCCAATAAAAATATACCTGCTGGTGCTTACACTAGTGCATTTGAAGAACATCAATTGATGAGTCCATTACCTTCCTTAACTAAAAACCCGGTAGAATGGGAAGCGATGGGTCCATGGAATACTGCTGGAAGAACTTTGGCAGTGGCTTTTCACCCAACTCAACAAAACACTTTATTTGCAGGTACTGCAAGCGGTGGTTTATGGAAATCCACAGAGATGGGACTCGGTACTAGTTGGGAAAGAGTTGATTTAGGACACCCAGTCTTAGGTGTAAGCTCCATTGAAATTAGTACGGAAGACCCAGATGTTATTTTTATAGGTACAGGTGAAGTGTATAATTATTCCTCAACAGGTACGGATGCAGCATACCGATCGACAAGAGGCTCATGGGGCATGGGTATTCTGAAGTCTTCAGATGGAGGTAATACTTGGGAGAAGTCATTGGATTGGTCATATCAGCAAGAACACGGAGTATGGATGATTAAAATAGATCCTAACCATTCGGATATTGTTTTTGCTAACACAACTGAAGGTGTTTATAGAAGTACTAATGCGGGTGAGGATTGGGAATTAGTGCTAGATGTAATTATGGGAACCGACATTGAAATAAATCCAGAAAACTCTGATGAGATTGTAGCTGCATTCGGAAATTTTGGAACAGAAGGGAAAGGAATTTATAAATCGTCAGACGGAGGAGATTCTTGGGTAAATGTAAACAATGCGGCACTCGATGATTTTAATGGAAAAACACTATTAGCTTATGCACCTTCACAACCTTCTACTATATATGCTTCTGTTGGAAATGGATTTTGGTTTGATGATGGGGCTACAACGCTCATGAGATCTACTAATTTCGGTAGTACTTGGGAAGTTGTAAATAACACCGATTATTCCAAATGGCAAGGTTGGTTTTCTCACGATATTGCTGTTAACCCACAAGATGCAGAACAGCTAATCGCTGTAGGTATTGAAACATGGCAGTCTAATGATGGAGGTCAGACATTAACTCAAATAACGTCAGGAGGGGTTACAGGTGGCACACCACCCATAGAGGAACCAGATGGTCCAGGTTATTATGTGCATTCAGACCAACATTTTGTATTATATCATCCAAGTATAGAAGATCTTGCGGTCATTGGCTCAGATGGTGGATTATTCTTAACTATGGATAATGGTCTCAACTGGCGCAGTATAAATGGTGGTTTGCAGACGACGCAGTTTTATAATGGTTTTTCCGTCTCTCGAAATGGCTTTGAATATGCTATGGGCGGATTACAAGATAATAATACAGTCATTTATAGGGGCGATAAAGCATGGCAAAGAGCAATAGGAGGAGATGGAAGTTGGACTGCTATAAATCATGACGATGAAGATGTGGTTTTTGGTTCATGGCAAAATCTTAATGTGCAACGTTCTAATAATATGGGCCAGAGTTTTTCTTCGGTTTCGTTTAAAGAAAATGATGATAATCCATTATTTATTAGCCCTTATGGTACATGTCAAGGAAATGGAAATTTAATGTACGCTTGCGGAAACTATGTCTATTTTTCTAACAATACTGGTTTGAATTGGCAAACAACAAATAGTGGACAAAAAGTAAGTAATGACCCTATATTTAGTCTAGGTATAGCTCCATCTGATTGTGATGTAGTTTATGTAGGTACAGCTCCTAAGGATTTTGATGCTAAAATATATAGGACGACAGATCGAGGAGATACGTGGTCCGATGTAACCAATGAATTGCCAAACAGATATCCAAATGATATTGCTGTTGATCCATTAGACGATTCAGTTGTTTATGCTTGTTTTAGTGGATTTGGAACTGGACATGTATTTAGATCTTCAGATGCTGGTGAAACATGGGAAGATATATCCTTCAATTTACCTGATCTACCTACAAACGCTATTGCGATAGATCATAGAAATACAAATATGTTGTATGTAGGAAATGATTTTGGGGTTTATGCTATCAATTTAGCAGAAGATCAAGAATGGTATAAGTGGTCGGAAAGTTTGCCAGATGTGGTGATTGCCATGGACTTAAAAATAGATCCGTTAAATGAAGAAATATGGATTGCTACGCATGGAAATGGAAGTTATAAAAGAAGTTTACCAGAGCTTACCATTAAAAATGACGATTTGGTGCTGGGTGATAATGACCTAAGCATTTTCCCAAATCCAGCAAATGATCAGACGACGCTTAGCTTAACTGAAGGCCGTATCAAAAGTTACAGAATCTTCGCAATGGATGGTTCTTTAATTAAAGCACAATCTAATTTGAATCATGAACAAATAATTGTTGATCTTTCGACAATATCTGCCCATAAGGCGATTGTCCAAGTAAATGGAGAAATCAGTAAAATATTAATAATGCAGCATTAAGATAAACTACTCAAAAAGTGTTTTATTCTGGTGAGTGCTTCAACTAGCACTTCATCAGCAGCTGCATAGGAAAGTCTAAAACAATCATCATTTCCAAATGCTGATCCAGAGACTACGGCCACGTGTGCGTCATTTAAAAGCATTTCAGCGAAATCATTTGCATTTTCTAGACGCACCTTACCTTTGGATTTGCCAAAGTAATAGCTAATGTCCGGAAAAATGTAAAAAGCACCTTGAGGATCATTAATCTTAATGCCAGGAATTTCGCCCAGCATTGTTTGGACTAATTTTTTTCTTCTTAAATAAGATGCTTTCATTTCTAAACTTGCAGCAGGCCCGGTGAGTAAAGCTACAGAGGCAGCCTTTTGCCCAAATGAAGTGGCACCAGATGTAACTTGACCTTGTACTTTTGTACAAGCTTTAGCTAGCCAGGCTGGTGCGGCCATATACCCAATTCTCCATCCAGTCATGGCGTAGCCTTTTGACATCCCATTTATTGTGATGACTTGATCTTTGACCGATTCAAACTCAGCAAGGCTTGTGTGTTTTTCGCCAAAATTTATGTATTCATAGATTTCGTCCGAAGCGATAAACAAACTATCATATTTGTCTAGCACTTCCACCAAAGCAGCCAGTTCGTCTTTTGTATACACAGATCCCGTAGGATTACAAGGAGAAGAAAATATTATCAATTTAGTTTTCTCAGTTATGGCTTCAGCTAGCTGAGTTGCATTAACTTTAAAATCTTGTTGAATATCAGCTTTTAGTTGTACAGGCGTTCCTCCTGCTAAGCGAACAATGTCAAAGTAAGAAACCCAATAAGGTGTGAAAATAATCACTTCATCTCCCGGATCAAGCAAGGCATTACAGAGATTAGAAATACTTTGTTTTGCACCGTTGGAAACAACAATGTTTTCTGGGCTGTAATTAAGGTTATTATCTCTTTTCAATTTTGTACAAATGGCTTCTCTGAGTTCTAAAAGACCATTTACTGGAGTGTACTTTGTATATCCATCATCGAGCGCTTGCTTCGCCGCCTCCTTAATAAAGTTCGGAGTATCAAAATCAGGTTCGCCTATACTCAGACTTATTACATCATGACCTTGCGCTTTCAGTTGCCTAGCTAGTTTAGTCATTTTTAAGGTCGCAGACTCTTCGAGATTTTGTAGAGTTTGAGATAAGTATTTGCTTTTGTCGATAGCCACAATTAAAAATTTTACACAAAAGTACATTTGTGAAAATGTATATTTGTAAATAAACGATTAATTTTCTCAAATGGGCTTGATTCAAGTATTTGTAACGGGGGGAACTTTTGATAAAGAATACAATTTTATTACTGGCGAATTATATTTTAAAAATACGCATTTAACTCAAATGTTTGACACAGGTCGATGTACCTTAGAATTAGATACAAAGACATTGATGATGATTGACAGTTTAGAAATGACTGATGAAGATCGTCACATCATCCTCCATAATTGTAAAAAATGTAAAGCTAAAGATATTGTCATCACTCACGGTACTGATACTATGGTACAAACTGGCAAAATTTTAGCCGAAGCAAACCTAGCAGATAAAACCATTATCTTAACAGGCGCTATGATCCCTCATGCCTTCGGCAGTTCTTCCGATGGATTCTTTAATTTAGGCGCTTCCTTGGCTTTTGCTCAAACATTAGAACCAGGGGTTTATATTTCTATGAATGGACGTTATTTTGATTGGGATAAAGTCAGGAAAAATAGAAAGACGGGATATTTTGAATCTTTGGTGTAGGCACCGGAAATAAAAATACCACCGTTTTCAGCTCACATAATAGTCCTGACAATCGTTTCATAATTAAATTTAGGCCTGTTTTTCCTATCACATTAGTAATTTTATTCATATGTTTGTACTTGAATATCTTATAAGTAAATTATGAAACGTCTAATATTAACTGTATTTATCATTGGTTTATTTATCAATGTTGCTTCCACTCAAGAAATGGGTCCTATGCATAAAGCTCTTTCAGTTAGAGCATTATTTTTGGATTATCAATCTCAAAATGGAGGTGAGTTAAGCAATTTTGGAGCTTATCATAGAGGCTTCGAAATAGGATATCAACATAACATTGCCCCTAATTTTAATTTGTACGTTCCATTTAAAGCAGGTGTCGTAACCAGTCACAATACAGAAGTTGATTGCTTGCATAAAACTGTTTATGGTTTAGATGCACAAATGCATTATTTAATACAAAGGGAAGCGGCCAACTTGGTACCTTTTCTTGTTGCTGGGGTAGGAGGAGTTATAGAAAAAGAAGGAGACTTTAATGCTCAAGTTCCTTTGGGTTTTGGTCTTCAATATAAAATTGCTGATCATGCAAGGTTGGTATGGCAATCAACATATAGAGTATCTTTTGCCGAGAATAGAAATAATCTTCACCATGGTTTAGGTTTTATCTATGGAATCAGAAAAGGAGATATGAAAGAAATGCCAATGGAAAAAGAAGAGGAAGCTGTAGAAGCTTTGGATAGTGATGGAGACGGCATTAATGATAATGAAGATTTGTGCCCATTAAAACCAGGTTTAGCTGAATTAAATGGTTGTCCTGATACAGATGGTGATGGTATTGCAGATTACAAAGACAAATGTCCTAACTATGTAGGATTAGCCACTTTTGATGGTTGCCCAGATAGTGATGGTGACGGAATCCCAGACAATGATGACGAATGTCCAAATATGGCAGGTTTACAATCAAATAATGGTTGTCCAGACAAAGACACCGATGGTGATGGCGTAATGGATAATGTAGATAAATGCCCTAACATGCGTGGAACAGTAAATAATAATGGTTGTCCAGAGGTTGCTGACCAGGATGGAGATGGTGTGCCTGATGCTGAAGATAAGTGTCCGACAAAACCTGGATTGAGAACTTATGGAGGTTGTCCAGATTCCGATGGTGATGGCTTAGATGATAGCAGAGACAGATGCCCTAATGCAGCTGGTCCTGTCGATAATAATGGATGTCCTAAAATGGAAGAGAAAGATCGTCAAGTTTTAGATGTAGCCATGAGAGCGGTTCAGTTTGACACTGGAAAAGCGACATTAAAATCAGAATCTTACCGTGTATTGGATCAGATTGTAGATATTTTACAACGATATCCAAACTATATATTGTCGATCGAAGGTCATACCGATAATACTGGATCTGCTCAAGCTAATGAAAGCTTATCAAAACGAAGAGCTAAAGCTTGCTACGATTATTTAGTTGGACGAGGTATCTCCACTACTCGTGTCAGTCACCAAGGCTTTGGTGAAGCGCGACCAATTGCAGATAATTCTACTTTGAATGGTCGTACATTAAATAGAAGAGTTGAGTTTAATGTTATCCTCAGATAAAAAATATAAATATTAAAATTAAAGAGGCTGTCTCATAAGTAGGCAGTCTCTTTTTTTTTATTGTGCTCATATATT
>JAHDHQ010000029.1 GCA_020631235.1 Saprospiraceae bacterium
CTTCCATATCCACTCGATATCTAGGAAAATTAGGCGAAGTTCTGAGCGGAGAAATCTGTGGTAGCAATACTCCTTGCTCAAAATCGCAGGCTGTACCTTTTTCGTTAGGAGAATGAATGATATGATATCGTCTGCTTCCACTACCAGACTTAATATATATTTTACAATCAGGTGCTAAAACTGTCCCAAAAAAAGCGGTAGGAACTGGATCATTTGATCCATCCCATACTCCAACGGTTTGAATCTGGTCAATTTCTGATTCAGCGGCTAGGTCCACCTGAAATAATGTATCTATGGTATTTACATAAATAAATCTGCTGTTTGGAGAAAATTCGAGAAAGCCAAATTGACTGACTCCTTCAGGATGATTAACGACTATCTGTTGCCTGTTTGAAAGTTTTCCTGTTGATCTATCAAAGTCGTAAATATTTAAGTTTTGAAACTGATTAAATATCGCATATTTTCTTCCATCTGGTGAGAGTTTAGCATTCCCTGCGGCACTTTCTATTTCTGAAAAGAAAGGTTCTATGGTATCTTTTCTAATTTCATGAGGTCCAGTTTCGTCTAGCAAAGAAATCAAAAAACCTTTGCGTTCTTCCAATGGTTGTACTATCCACCAGTCTTGTTGGTTTTCGTGTTTAATGGCGGTTAAGTAGCCACTAAGTAAAGGTGTGTTTTCTATCCATGGTTCATTTTTAATAGTAACATCACCTAAGCCATTATCTAGACTCATATCGATATAAGTGTACTTTACGGTATTATGAAATAACTCTCCTGAAAATGAATCTATATCAATTAATTTATGAACAATATAATATCCTAGGTTATTTACAGGATCCTGAAGAATCATCAAACTATTGCCAGATCTATACCCATCGCAGTCACCATCATGGATAACATCTATTAAATAACCATCGTTAAGATCTGTTCCATTGGGCATAATTTGGTGCAAGCGATTAGCTACTTGGCAGCCATTTGTATAAAAAAGTAATTGGCCATCGTCATCACAAACGGAGGAATTCGCTCCGTGAAACTCAATAGGTAAACTATCAAGATCAATCAACTGGAATGTTTCATCTTCAAAATCAAATATATAAGAAGATTGATTTTCTATTACTGTTGCCCCATTTTCATAACCAAAAATCCACTGATAGTCTTCTTTGTTTTGGGAAAAAGTGGTGTTTGATATGCACAGCATTAAAACAAGAGCTAAAATTGGAGGTGTTAGCTCTTTCGAATTTCTGAATTGATAATTACTACTGTTTAACAAATTTTGATGTATTTGATCTATTGAATGCTTCTAAAGCTACAAAATAAACACCTTGCTTCCATGAAGAAATATTTATTTATCTAGTCGGTTAATATGTTTTGTAGCTTGGACAATACATATCAACAACCTTCCAAAATGATCAGCATTAATCTTAGTTATTTCAAACGAGCTCTTGAATTCTACTTATCTCACAATTTGAAAAAAATCAAAACACCCACATATTTTCGAATCATTCCGTCTTTAAAATCTTCTCTACACTCACTTGCCCATTATCTACATTCACGATCTTCAAGTAAAATATACCTGCAGGCAAATCAGATAAATCGATGGTGTGTAAAGACAAATCCGTTTCCACAAGCTCGTAAAGTGAGCCATTAACATCTAAAATTTCTATTTGATAGTCTGACAACATCCCCGAAATAGTAAAAAGACCCTCTGTAGGATTAGGGAATAAATGGATATCATCTTCTATCACCAAAGCATCCACATCATTAATGACGTTATTACAAAATACTCGGCTATCACCATTGTCATCATTAAACAAGGTTAATTCATTCCATATAAAGTCGGCAATGAGCTGATAATCATCGATAATCGCTTGATGGACTATTGGATCTGGGACATAACTCTCTGGGGCTTCTACCTCATATAATCCCATGTAAGTAATTAAACCAGCTAAAAAATATAAACTGGCTCTACCATGTGGAGCCGAGTCTTCATACAACTCATCAAAGGGTATTTCGCCAGGTATTAAATCTCTTAGTATTTTGCTCAATATCGAACCAACTGGAATCAATCTTACATTTAAATCTGGCCTAGATACGAGCAAACTATCTTGATATTCTAGCCACCAATCATGAAAAGAACCAGTGGTTTCATTGTGATAATCTTCAATCTCATCATCCGTAGGAATATTTGGTGGAAACTCATCCATCAAATCCATTTCAGGCCAATTCTGATACAAGTAGTACTTCATACCAGGCTCCTGGTCATCCGCATAATCAAATACTGTTTCCGTAGCTTCCAAGACCGTTGTGGATTCGTCTAAAGGATAAGGAAGATGCGCTGGTTGGTACTGGATAAAATTAGCCGTTGTAAGCATAATGGCGGTAATGTCCGCATCAGAAAACGGCTCATAATCAGATTCCCAAACACCGGGTACAATATCGTATCCCCATTGTGAAAACCAGCTTAAATCATCGAAATTTGATAAAAACCCATATTGTCCCCCTGCAGCAAATTCGTCATTCGCTTCTTCCGCTAGTAGATAAACCCAATGAGGCACCGTAGTTTCATCACTAGGAGTTTCTATAGCAGGTGGTCTGTGATCGATGGTACTATTGCCTAAAATAAATAGTTTATCTACATTGTTTTGGGCAACTAGTGGTGCATATAATATACACATTAACCCTATCAGAAAGCATCTAATAGTCATCAGCATTAATTTTTAAATAAAGCTAATAAATTGCCTTTAGCCTCATTAGACTTTAGCAATAATAAATCTTAATTCATTCGCAAGAATACATAGTATTTAGTATTCAAATAACCGTTTTACGAAAAGAAAAAATAAGATAATATTACGATGACGCAGATGACACCACCTACTATTTTAGCATGCTTGTATGGAGTGATATCTACCTGCTCTGTATAGTTTAACACAAAAGCATCTGCACGAGGTTTAAGTTTGCCAATGGCTAGCATAATCACTACATTCATCACAAATAATATGGCCATAACATGTAAAAAATGCGGATAATTCTCATCACCAAAAACATATGGCTTCAATACAAACTGACTAATAAAATACAAGACAGCTCCAAGTATAATAGCAATTTTTGCCGCTAAAGCAGGCACCCATTTAGTCAAATATCCGACCACAATAATGGTGAGAATAGGTATCGAGTAACATCCGTTAACTTCCTGCAAATACCCAAACAATCCATCTGGAGCATTCGCTATTAATGGGGCAATAAACATAGAAAACACGGCCAACATAATACCAAATCGTTTCCCATATTTTACGACCATCTCATCGCTAGCATCCTTATTAAAATGTTCCTTATATATATCTAAACCAAACATCGTAACAGAGCTATTTAAGGCACTATTAAACGAGCTAAGTATCGCACCAAAAAGAACCGCTGCAAAGAATCCTACTAAAGTGATAGGCAATACTGTTTTCACTAACATAGGGTATGCTTGATCGGCATCGTCCACAGATAACTCAGCATTGAACAAATAATAAGCTATCATACCTGGAACCACCAAAATGAGTGGTCCTAAAATCTTAAAAAAGGCAGCCAATAATAAACCTTTCTGACCTTCTTTTAAGTTTTTTGCCGCTAGTGCTCTTTGGATAATGGCTTGATTAGTTCCCCAGTAAAATAGCTGTACTAGCATCATCCCCGTAAAAATGGTGGAGAATGGTACCGAAGCTTTTTCATCACCTATGGAATTAAATCGCTCTGGAGCATGATTGTACAAATTAGTTATTCCAGACATCACAGAACCATCTCCGATGTGCGATAAACCAAAAAATAAAATCAAAATACCACCAATCAATAATCCAATGGCATTAATAGTATCAGAAACTGCCACTGCTTTTAAGCCACCAAAAATGGCGTAAATAGACCCTATGATTCCTATACCCCAAACACAAATCCAAAGTGCTGCTGTTTCGGAAACACCCATAGCTGCAGGTAAATCAAACATGGTCACGATCGCTAAAGAACCCGAATACAAAACAATAGGTAGTAGTACGACAACATAACCAGTCAAAAACAAAGCCGTGGCAATGGTTTTTGTCATGGTATCATACCTAACTTCTAAGAACTGAGGTACAGTTGTAATTCCACCTTTTAAATATCTAGGCAATAAAAATAATGCTGTAACCACCATAGCTATTGCTGCTAAGGTTTCCCAACACATCACCAAAATACCTTCTTTAAATGCTGCTCCATTTAAACCTACAATTTGTTCTGTTGATAAGTTGGTCAGCAACAAAGAACCAGCTATGACACCTGCCGTTAAACTTCGACCACCTAAGAAATACCCTTCTTCTGTTTCTTCCGTTTTACCCGTCAAATAATAAGATAAAACCGCAACACCCAGTGTAAATAAAAGAAATGTTATAATTGCCATAGTGTTTTTGTTTTGATGTTATTTTAATTCAATGATAGCTGTGGTTAAATCGGTGGAATTGGGTCCGACCATAAAGGCAAATTCTCCTGACTCGAAGACAAATTCTCCTCGAGTATTGAAAAATCCTAAATCCTCCTCATCCAATGTAAAACGTACCACTTTGCTTTCTCCAGCATTCAATACTATTTTCTGAAACCCTTTTAGCTCTTTAATCGGGCGGCTGACGGAAGCAACCTTGTCTTGAATGTACAATTGCACAACCTCTTCTCCTGATCGTTCACCTACATTAGCCACCGTAACTTCCACTTCCACTTGCTTTCCAGTTGCTACAGCTTTCATTGCAGTGTATTTAAACTCTGTATAACTTAATCCGTAGCCAAATGGATAAAGCGGATCATTACTTTCATCTATATAGTGACTCCAAAAAACTAAATCCGAAGGGCCTGGTCGACCGGTATTTAATTTATTATAATAAATAGGCACCTGGCCCACATCTCTTGGGAAAGTCATAGGTAGTTTACCTGATGGATTATAATCTCCAAAGAGCACATCCGCTATGGCATTGCCACTTTCTGTACCTAGTTGCCAAGCCTGTACAATGGCTGGCACATTTTCTTCCGCCCAAGTTAAGACAAGTGGTCTTCCACTCATAACCACTAAAACAATTTGATCATTAACTGCTTTCACCGCTTCGAGCAATTCTTGTTGCAAGCCTGGAAACCCTAAATCCGTTCTACTCCTACCCTCACCGCTTTGAAACCCATGTTCACCTAAAACCATCACCACAACATCTGCTTTTTTAGCTGCTTTCACCGCTGCATCAAAACCTGAACGATCATCACTATTTATCTTTACTTCATTAATAAAACTCGCTGGCTGACTGATTAAAGCTGGACCAGATTTATACTTGTATTTTACGCCCTTCTCTTCAAATCCTTCCAATACAGAAATGGCTGTCCCATCATCAGAACCTATCCTCCAAGAACCCAATGGACTGGTTTTTTCTTGCGCCAAATCTCCGATAACCACTATGTTTTTTTGATCCTTTGACAAAGGCAAAATTTCCTCATTATTCTTTAATAATACTATGGACTTTTTTGCCATATTTCGGACCAATGTTGCGTGATCTTTATGATAAGGTATCGTCTTTTCTCTTTCCGTGTCACAGTAACGATATGGGTCCTCAAATAATCCTAAAGCTTCTTTAATCTTCAATATTCGAAGTACTGAATCATCTATGTGCTTCATGTCCACTTTTCCAGAATCTACAGCAGTCGCTAAGTGTTTAACAAAAGCATACGATTCCATATCCATATCAGATCCAGCATTAGCCGCTAGAATCGCTGCATGTTCGAGATCTTTGGCAAAACCGTGCGCAATCATCTCGGCTCCTGAACCCCAATCTGAGATAATAAAACCTTCAAATCCCCATTCACCTTTTAAAATATCTCTTTGTAAATATTCATCACCAGTAGCGGGAATTCCATTTAGCGTATTAAAAGCATTCATCACCGTGGCAACATTTTCATCTACGCAAGCTTTAAATGGAGGTAAAATGGTATTAAACAAGGTCACTGTTCCCACATCTGCTGCATTATAATCTCTTCCTGATTCTGCAAAACCATACCCAGCAAAATGCTTAGCCGTAGCAGCAATCGTATTGTTTTTTGACAAATCCGTTCCTTGAAAACCTCGGACTCTAGCTTGACCCACTAAACTGCCTAAATAAGGATCTTCGCCGGCTCCTTCCATCACTCTACCCCATCGAGCATCTCTAGATATGTCCACCATAGGCGCAAAAGTCCAGTTGATTCCTCGCGCAGATGCTTCTTCTGCACCCATTCTAGCTGACTGTTCGATTGCCTCTAAATCCCAAGAAGCGACTTCTGCTAAAGGTATAGGCGCCAAAGTTTTATGACCATGAATCACATCTAATCCAAAAATGATAGGTATCCCTAATCGAGTTTCATTAACCGCAATCTCTTGTAGTTTTCTTACTTCTTTTACTCCCGACACATTTAACATTGAGCCCACTCTGCCTGATCTAAGATGATCATATTTTTCTTTGGCATCACCGTCTTTGGGTGCTGGACCTGTGCTATCCCAAAACCCATTGTATTGGGTCATTTGTCCTATTTTTTCTTCGAGGGTCATAGACTCGAGAAGCTTAACCATGGGCTCCTTTGTGATGACTTCGGATTCACTTAAGTTTTGTGTTTGCTTGTGGCAACTGATTGTGGCTAAAAGCATAATCAAACAAAAACTAACCTTTTTCACTTTAATCATTAAATACTGCTTATGGGTTAAAATAAATGCCCACTGGTCTCATAAACTGCAATCAAGATTTTTATCAAGATCGCGGTCTGCTGACTTTTGAACTTTTATAAAACTAAGAAAGTGGAATTTTTGTATTCCCCTTTCTCATAATTGCTTAAACTTAGTAATAAGCACCCATCAAACAGCAAGTTTTCAGTACATCAATACTACATCAAGCTGTATTTTTTACCTACATCATCTTTTGATGCTTATATTTAAGGCAATGTTTACAACTACCTCAAAGCTTGATTATTTAGGGGCTTTAGCTATCTTAATGTGCTTATTATTCCCTTTAACCATGTTTACTCAACAGTACAACATTGGTTCGCCTATTGTAAATTCTTATAATAGGAATCTTTATCAAGCGGGGACTCAAAACTGGGATGCTTGTTTAGCCTATGAAAACAAAATTGCTTGGGGCAATAATGATGGCCTTCTCACATTTGATGGACAAAATTGGAAAACATACCCAGTACCTAACAAAACTATTGTGCGCTCAACAGCCTTTCTCAACAATAGAATTTATGTAGGCGCTCAAGATGAAATTGGATATTTTGAGCCTAATAAAGAAGGGGTATTGCATTATCATTCCATTAAAGAAAGTCTTCCCGAATCCAATAAAAGTTTAACCGATGTATGGGATCTTCATGTGATAAATGAAGACATATTATTCAGAGCAGATAACATCATTTATAAGTACGCCGCTGGAGTTAGCAAGCCTATCTTTTCAGCCTATACCATCAACTTTTTAAGCACTCATAATCAAGTAGCCTACTTTAATGATATGAATCAAGGTGTTTTTACATATACTAATGGCATAGTGGAAAAAATAGCTGGAAGTGAGCTCTTGATAAATATACCGATTATAGACATGATCCCTTTTTCTCAAGACCAGTTTTACATTCTGACAGAGAAAGAAGGGATTTATTTTTATGATGGAGAAAGTATTGCAAAATGGGAAACCAATGCGAATGAATATTTGTCAAGCAACCGCATCAGCGCTGGGAAGGTTTTATTAAATAAACATTTAGCCATTGGGACCTTTTTAGGCGGTTTAGTGATCATAGATGTTAATGGAACCGCTATCCACAAAATCGATAAATCTAAAGGACTTCAAAATAACAATGTGAATGTGATCATCGAAGATGATGAACAAAACATTTGGCTAGGAACCTATAATGGTATTGATAAAATAATGCTGGGTACAGGCATTAGTCATTTTTCTCCCGATGGAGAAACTGAAGGGGCCATTTTCGATGTAGCCGTCATCTACGGTAAATTTTTCTTTGGTACAAATACTGGACTCTATTACATCGACACAAGTGCCTATTTTAATCCTTTTGAGAAAAAGAACTTTCAATTGGTCCCCAACACACAAGGACAGGTATGGGGTTTAGATATTATCGATGATGCTCTTGTTTTATCCCATGGTGAAGGTGCATTCTCGATCGATAAAAATCTCGATTCGGAGAGACTTTCTTCCGTGTATGGCTCTTGGAAATGCATCGCTCTTGATGATAAACATATGCTGCAAGGAGCTTATAATGGAATTCATCTTTATACCAAAGAAAAAAATAAATGGACATACACTAAAAGTATACCTAACTTTTCTGAATCATCCAGATTTTTAGTCTATGATAAACATAAAAATCTTTGGATTTCGCACCCGTATCGAGGTATATATAAAATAAACCATGATGATTCTTTTGAAGAATGGAGCATAGAAAAAGTAGAAGCTGATTATCTCGCTGATTTCGGCTCAGAAGCTTATGCAATGGAACTTAATGATGAAGTTTGTTTGAGTAATAAAAACGGCTTATTTGAATACAACAATGAACAAGATGATTTTCAAAAAATGGAAGCTTTCCACACTTTATTTCCGGAAGACCTATTTATCAAGCGATTGATTAAAATAAATAACAAATACTGGTACATTTCAGATACAGAAACGGGTGTAATCACTCAAAACAACAATGGATTTAGCACAACATTGGAAAAAACAGCTTATGGTGAACTGAAACAAATATTTGTTGGTGGATTTGAAAATCTATACCCGCTCACAGATTCAGAATTATATGCCTGTACCAATGAAGGTATACAATATATACATACCGATTATCTTAGGACTGCTCCAGAAAAAACACCTCACTTTGTCAGCATATATTTACCAGCAAAAGACAGTACCTTATATGGGGGCTATGGAGCTCCACCTAAGGATCCAGGTTTGCAAGCTAACGAAAATGACATCAGTTTCCATTTTTCTGTATTATCCTCTTTCAAGAATGTTCGTTATAAATACCGTCTAGAAGGTTTAGAAAAGGAGTTTTCTCAATGGACAGATATCGCCTTTAAAGAATATACCAATTTAGATAATGGTGATTACACTTTTGAATTAGCTTCCTCTTTAGCTCCTAATGAGATTAAAACTTTTGACTTTAGCATTAAACCGGCATGGTATGAAACCTTAGTGGCTAAAATACTATATGCTTTGGCTGCTTTCGGATTGCTTGCTTGGATCCTGTTATTTCAGCGACTTAAATACAAAAAAACCGAAGCCGAAATGCAGCTAAGACAAGAACAAACAGAGGCTGAAATCGAAAAGTTAAAAACTGAAAAACTAGAAAGCGAAATCCTATTTAAAAATAAGGAACTAGCTTCCTCTACGCTGCATCTTCTGCAAAAAAACGAAACCTTAGATATCATCCGAACAGAAATAGAAAAGGTACAGCGGAAAATTAAAGACCCACAAGCAAAAAAGGAGGTGAAAAAAATAGGTGCTCTTTTGCGCTCAGATATGCGTTTAGAAAACGACTGGAGTAACTTCAGCATGCACTTTGATTCAGTACACCATGATTTTATAAAACGTATAAAGAAGGATTATCCAGAGTTATCCACGAAAGACCAAAAACTTTGTGCGTATTTACGTATGAACCTACAAACTAAAGAAATAGCACCTCTACTGAATATTTCGGTTCGTGGGGTGGAAATCAGTCGTTATCGATTGCGGAAAAAACTCGGCATTGAAAAAGAAGTAAATCTAAACGAGTTTATGATGAGTTATTAATACAAATAACCAATAGAAAATACACTCCATCATCAAAGTTTAAATCATATAAAAGCTATAAAAAGAGGAATGATCAAAAAATCACTCCTCTTACAAATTCCCTAGATTTTAGGCAGACGTTTATCGTTTAATCAATTTTTGTGTACTTAATATACTTTGTTCGCTTTTTAAAGCGACGAAATAAATACCTGGGACCAGTTCTTCTGTATCCAATAAGACTGAAGTAGTTTCAGGGCCAATTTCTACACTTTTAACCAATACTCCGATGGTATTATATAGCTTGATAGATCGTGTATTCATCGAAGGGGCAAACACTGCATAGAGTGTTTGGTGGAATGGATTAGGAGAAAGACTAAATATCTTTGATGAGCTATAATCATCGTTTGATTCTTTATTTTCTCTATTTAGATCCAAGCAATCAAAGGGCCCAAGAGTACAAATTTTTTCGCTCCAGTCAGAATGCATTTCGCCACAGACAGACCGTACTCGCCAACTCCAACATTTGGAAGGATCAATTTCGAATTTGTGATAAGCTTTATCTCTAGTTATCAATGTCGTAACTTCTTTACCGTCCTTACAACATTCTGGATCGTTTATGCTTAATTCGACTTCATATTCGCTAGCTACCAAAACCTCTTCCCAGTAAATGATGGTGGAATTATCAATCTTTTCACAAGTTAGGTCAGTAGGCGTACTGCAGTAATTGCCACAATCAAGAGGGCATTCATCAAGATAGGTTTGGCGTGTACCCGATTTGAAATCAATTTCCACGAGATAACATCTTTCACCACATGCAGATGTTATTTTGTGAACTACAGCATAACTATGTTCATCAGTTAACTGCACTTCAAACATAGAGCCAGTGTAACTGGAAATAAATTCCATGGGTTGACTTGGAACCAACTTATAAAGACACCAATCATGGCTGACTGGGCATGCACTAGGGCTGGATGAATATGTTTTATACTTTTCTGCCGTAACATTATATGTTCCAGCTTCTGCAATTTGCTCAATAACCAGTTCAAAGTCCAGATCAAACTTTGGGTCATAGCTATTTTTACAACAAACCAAATTTAACGGGATGGTTAAGACTTCCGAAAGTTTGCCACAAGTATTCTTTCCTTGACATACAATCTCGTAATTGCCTCCAGGACAAAACATCCATGAACCACTAGGCGACCATCCATTGTAATCTGACAAATCAAAAACTGCATTATCTGGAAAAGCTTGCCAAACTGGGTCTAAAGATGAGCTGTTAATCACATTTCCTTCTAGATCTAACTCATTAACTGTGAGTCGATACTCTTCAATGTTTGTTGAACCACTCATATCAACAATAAGCGATTCTTCAATGCAAAATTTTGCAAAGCTTTCAAAATCTTTATTCTTTACACTAGCCTCCATTTTAGGTGTCCCAATAATCACAGTCTCGCAACTCCATCCATCACAACCATAGTTATCTTCAACAAAAAGACAAATTTCATATTTTGGTGCACACTCAGTAATAAAAATTATGGATTCTTCATTTTCAATGTAACTATCTTCACAATCTTCTTCATCATCAAAAGTGATACACCATGATAGTTGATCGATATTCGATCCTTCACTCATTTGGCTTGTGTTTGTAAAAGTGCCTAAACAATCATCATCCAAATTCATTGAAAAAGAGACCTCACAAGCTGTTCCAGGTACTTCCACCATGTAACTTGGTTGATGAGTATCCAAATACCCATTAATTATTTGGAGCTGACAACAAGTAAAATGATCATGATTACAGGCATTCCAATCCATAAAATTGTTGCTACTTCCATCTGGAGTGTCAGCACATTTATCGCCATCAAAAGGATGATGTAGCGTCCAATGATGACCTGCTTCATGTATAAAAATATCTGCACGTTGTTTCGGCCAATTTTGACAATAGTGATCAGGTTCGTTTAAATATCTATAATAACTTCGAAAGATATTAAACTTAGGTCCTGCCCCATAGGACCCGCCAATGCAATCAATCTCTGCATCTGGATCATCGCATGGGATGTTCTCCCAATCTTCACATCGCTCCCTCATATGCACATTCAGCACGCCATCAATCATGGGCAGAAAATTGTGATCTGAATAGCACCATTCTTCTGACTCATAAAAACTTGAGCCCTCATAAATGAATAAAAAATTAGACTCAGCACTTGTTCCTGGTGGATTATTGTTGAGTATTTTTTGATTGGCCTCATCCACTATTTTTTCTGCAAACTCTTCACCTATTGATGGAGGGAAATTTCTTCCTCCTCCTATTGTATCTATAAAATGAAAATGTACTTTGATTCCTTTGAGTGTATAAGATTGAGCACAAGCATCAAAACAGTTTTCTCCTATTTCCCATTCCAATCCTTCTACCTCTGAAGATTTAACAAATGGCTCATTGCTAAACGAACATTCATTCTGAGCTTGTAAATGGGTACTGAATAATAAGCACATAGTGTTCAGCAGTAAAAACAAAATATAATTAGAAATTTTCATATGTAGTATTTTATTAGTTTCCTATTTGAAACTTTATGGTTTGTCTTTTTAATTGTAAGTCTCCAGCTTTCTATAATGTGTAGTGTATATATTTTTATTCCGATCTTTCAGGCAAGATTATTCTGAGTATTGATTTCAACTCGACTCGATTTTGATAAAAAGATTTAATAAAAAGAGACTTTTCGCAGAAGAAAAGTCTCTTTTACATTAATGAATTATTGTATTACAAAAGCTAATGCAGGTGAACGCCCAGATTCAGGATAGATAAGGCTTACAAAATGGATGCCCGAATTATATGCATCCAGTTTGATGGTTTTCTGTAAGCCAGAAATACTGCCTTGCTCTATAGTTCTTCCCATCAAGTCCACAATCTGATATTGAGTCTCTTTATTCGCTTTTACTTTATCTTCTTGTAAAGTAATCGTCAGGTAATCAGATGTTGGGTTTGGACTAAGGCTAAACCTTTCAATATTTTGGAAATTGCTTGAACGTTTTCCAACTAATTCATCGCACATTCTTTCATCATCATACACAATACCAACATTATATAATGCCACTAAATCTCTCGCTTGATATACTCCATCACCTCCTAATAATGGGCACATATTTGCAATGTCTACCACCTTAGAATTTTTAACCATTGCTGCTTGTTTTTCACGATCTGTATTCAAGAGTGTTTGATAGCGAACTTCATTTACTATTTGCTGGATCTCAATGTGTGTTTCTTTACTATCCAATGTATGATCAGAAATACTTCCTAAATCCTTGATAGTAGCTTTAATCGATTCATTGACCATTGATGTAGCTTTTTTCTTTGCTTCGAACGCTTCCGTGTATGATTTATTTAAATGTTCTAATTGAGCCAAAATATCTTTTACTAGAGCATCATTGTCAGTCCCATTAGCTAAGATTTCTTTTTGTTCAATAATCTCATTCGACAAACGAGTGAGCTCTTTACGTCTCTTTTTGATCTCATCTATTTCTTTGGCATATTTTTCTGCAGCGAGACTTTCATTCAAATTACGATCTAAAGAGAAGGCCTTACCATAATATTCCATTTGAGCATTCTCTAAAAATTTTAATAACTCAGATGATTTAATTTCTCCGATTGGTTTTCCATCATATTTCTCTAAAAGCCTTTTTCTCATAGACCATAAGGTAGCTTTTTCGTATGGTGTCTTTGATAAAGATGGCCAATCACCGTCTACCATTCGATCATCTAATTGATGATAACCAAAGACATCACTCCCAGCGTCTTCGTCTTCACAATAAAAAGAGAGTGACGGGACACCTAACACATCATTATTTTGGAACCATAATCCATTATTTGAATTGACCTCAGATGTAGGCTGAAGAACGTTGTTATCTGAAAAATCTACCAAGTATGCATCTAAATTAACCGCTTGTGGACTACCATAGTGCCTAGCTCCCAATTCATCTGCAACAGGAGGTGGACAATTCTCACAGTGAGTTTCCCACACATTTAAAGCCTGTATCTGTGGCCCAGTACCTACAAAGTCACCTGAACCTTGGTAATCTTTTCGACCATATTGAAGACCAATACGATTATCAGCAAAAGTATTTTTTGCAATAGTGGCATTTGCATTCATATAAAGCACATGAATTCCAGTTTCCATATTTCTTGTTTCATTGGTAGACAAGGTGGTGCTAGTCGTTGATTTCAATAAAATGCCTCTACTTTCTGTAAACTCATTTGAAGCAGGAAAAGCTCTTTCTATTAGATTACAGGAAAAAACATTATTGAAACCAGCTTCAACTAAAACCCCTTCATACTCAGCGAAATGACTAAAAGTGATGGTGTTTTCTTCTACAAATCCATTACGCATATTGCGGGTGTAGATACCTGTTTTACCTCCTTTGATTAAATCAATATAATTGTTACTAATATTTGAAGTTTCCTCGGCTGGTTGCGGCGATCCGTCTGGCATTTGGGGTGCAACATAAAACATACATCCTTCGATAGCTATTCCAATTCCATCAGTATCATCAGACTCAGGAGCGTTACTCATTAATATAGTATTCTTTTCCACTTTTACACTTGCACCGGGGCCATGAAGCACATTATTAATGGCAATCCCTACTCCCCTTTTTTTAAGCACATTGGAATATCTAATTTCATTGTTAGAAATGTTCGCACTGTGGTTCAAGGCATTTTTAAAAATAAGCCCATCTGTAACCTCGGTGAAAAAGTTATTCTCCGCAACCAAATTAATACCTGATGCTTCAATACCGATATCTACATTTTTAAAATTTGGAGCCAAATCATTTACGTAAGGTGAAATCTGTTTAACAACATAATCGTTATTATTTGTGCCTATTGCTTGGATTCCAATACTTGGATTAACAACTACTCCAGACCAAATATCGTGATAAACGGTAGGCAGATTTCTAAACCAGGTGCCTTTACTGGTTACATTGCTATTGATGGCTACGATGCCTTTTTCCATGTGTTCAAAAATGTTAGGAGCCAATAAGCTTGAACCGCCTATGGACCAAAGGCTTTCTTGGTCATTAATGATAATACCTGCTGAAGGGACAACAGGTGAGGCAATCGAAATACTTCCATCATCATAATCATCATCTACCGAAAATAGGTTGCCGATCATGTAGATTAGATCTACATTATTTACATTTCCAGTACTCGCAGGCGGTATAGTTATAGAAACCTTATTACTAATGAAGCGATTTCCTTTGAACGCTAAGCTTGCATTTCCAGAAGCATAAATAGCTTTTTCTCCACCTTTAATTAAAGAGTTTGTGGCAAATAAACGCCCTCCAGACATTACCTCTATACGATCCCATCTATCTCCTCCACAACTCATTATGTCGGCATCTCTAAGGGTCAATCTTACTCCTGAATTAACGATTATTTTTGCATCAGGATTCAGGATGATTCTTGTTCTATTTCCTTGTAAACCTTTAAAGCAGTAATCGTGGTCAATGATTAGGGTGCCACTAATGATTACGTCTTGTAAAGGGTTCTCAGCACAACCTTCTTGAACACAAGCTTGACATTCATCTAGTAGTTGATTTCCAATGATGTTTGAAAGCAGGACAGGACTCACTGATCCATCGATAGAAGTATCAAATGGAGTAGAGAAAAGAGTTGTTTGCCCAATAGATTCATTCAAGGCGGGAAGACTAACCGTAACAAAGGCTGCCACATTAGAACCTTCAGGTCCATTTAAATCTGGGCTAAATATTAGAGAAAAACAGAAATTCTCTGTTGAGCCTGATGCCACACTAGCTTCGTTGTTAACCATATTTAATGGAGTAAGAGAGTTTGACTCATCAGCAAATGGACCAGCATCAACTATATCATAAAAGTCCATTTGGTCTGTTACAGAAATAGCGTATACATTAGTAACAGAACATGGATTAAATATGGTGATACAAACCTCTACCTCTGAGCAATCTGGAATAATTATATTATTTGGTTGTTCTGTAGTTTTTGAAGTGGAAATTTCACCAAAGCATTGAGCAAAGCTTTGTATAGGCAATAGAAGAAAAACATAAAGAATAATGGAACATAAATTTCTCATAATTAGTAAAATTTTGTGTTTAAATCAGTTATGGATAATGTGCCTTTATATCTTAAAAGCACTTTGAATTTCCTTTTCTATAGACAATACCCTAGTCAATGGAATAAATGAGTTCCGTACCATACCTCCTGCCATTAAAGTCAATAAAGTCTGAGCTGTTGCAGGCTATATAAGTGCTCAATAGGATATTTGTTCTTCAAGAAACGAATGGAATTATATGGTCTATCAAGCATTAAATAAATCATTCATAATTTATTCGACCTATAAACCATTCAGCTTCTCGAAAAAGCTTTAAACCCATGGCTAGAGCAGTGTTTTTCAATGACTTATCTTTACTAAAAATAAATGGCTTAAGACCTCCTTTTATGTCGAATAGTACTAACTGCTTGTCTGAGAGGACGAATCCATCTTTTCATTTACCGAATTGTTTTATTTTTGAAACAACCGACTAGCTCGCATGAAGAAGTTGCTTATTTTGATTCTTTTTATTGTTCTATTCCTTAAGCTATATGGTCAAGAACCAACCGCTGAGCAATTTACCGATAGGGATGGTTTGGCAAGTATGACGGTATTTAAAGTCATCCAGGATAAAACTGGGTACATTTGGATAGCTACTGCACGAGGAATCACAAAATTTGATGGGCGTATATTTTCCACGATAGATCTATCTGGTTTACTCGATAGAGAAATAATAAACATTGTTGAAGATAGCAGAGGCAAAATTTGGTTTAATAATTTAAGTGGTCAAATCGGAATAGTTGATGATTCTAGCTACCAATTATTTTCTCCCAAAAATGAAAATTTTAAGGGTTTGCCAACCAAATTATTTGGCCATGATTCTGTATTATACCTCACTTATAACAATTCAAAATTAGAGCAAAACAGGATACTTAAACTCGCGCTAGATGATCAAGCACTAATAAAGGAGTCTGTTATTCATACTCATACTCATGCATTTGATTTTATTAAAAAGTTTCAAGGCAACTGGTACGATGAAAAAATTAGAACCATCGATTCCAAAAATGTTCTTCATCTGATTAGTGGAGATGGAATCGATACAATCCAAAATTATTCAAACCAAGCATTTCCAAGCTTAACTAAAAGAATTGAATTTATTACGGCAAACTCTACCATTTTCTATTCTCAAAATAATTGGCTTATAAAACAGAAAGGAAATGCAGCATCTAAAAAAGTATTCAATTTTGCATCTTATGCTTTGAATGGTGTAGAAGAGGTAAACCAAAAGTTTTGGATTTTAACTAAGAATGGCATTTATGTGTTAAATAAACTTTCGGACGAAATAGACAATCATTGGTTTAAGGGAAAAACTATCAACAGTGTATTTGTTGACAAAGAACAAAATATATGGCTAAGTACAACTGGAAATGGCTTACTCCTTGTTCGGAATATGAATGTAAGGCCTTACACCGCTTTCAATAGCAATTTGCAAAAAACGGATATTCATAGCTTACTATTTGATGAGGATTCTGATAACTTATTTGTAGGGACGTCTGGCGGATTTTTGACTGAGTTTGATCAAAAAAGCAAAAAAGTAGTTACGCACAAATTGCCTTTTTCAGGCAGGCTAAAAACCATAGTTAAAAAAGATCCGAGCACATTATTTTTAGGTCTAGATGATGGCCTTTGCAGCTTTGATTTTAATAAAAAAACCTCTATTGTCCATGATGATGAAAAAGCAATTAAAATGCTGCAAGTGGGCAACTCAATGAATTTGTGGTTAGGTACTTCTTCTCATTTATATAGAACACCATTAATAGAGTTAGACTCAAAAAAGAATGAAATAGACAACATACTTCTTGAGAAAAGGACTAATGCCTTGCACATTGATTTCGAAGGTAAGGTCTGGATAGGGACTTCAAACGGGTTATTTGTTTACCTTAATGATAATTTAGAAGCGCTATTTGTTGAAGAAAAACCTAAAGGTTATTATGTAAATAACATCGTGGAATCACTTGATTCTACGATTTGGGTCGCTACTTCTGGTAATGGATTGTTGCAGATAAAAAACAAGAAACTTGTCCAGAAGTACACCTCGAAAGATATACTTCCAAGCAATAATTGTATCAGTTTAGCCACTAATCATGAATTACTTTGTATAGGAACTGATAAAGGTCTTGTTAAGTACAATTATTCTTCGGGAAAAATAGAAAGATTAACTACTGATAATGGATTACCATCTAATGAAATTAATTGTCTTTCTATAGATGATCAACAAATTTATGTTGGCACTCCAAAAGGTCTAACCATTTTAGACAAAAAAAACAAAAAAGTAAACGAAGTAGAATTACCCATATACTTAACCCAGCTTAGTGTTAATGGAATAGATACTATGTTTCACTTGGCAAAAAATCTAGCCTTCACAGAAAATACTGTTCAAATAGGATATAAAGCATTGAGTTTTAAGACCAGTCAAAACGAAAAGTACAATTATAGGTTATTAGGTTTGGATTCAAAATGGTTAGAAAGCAATACCAGATCTGCCAGATTCCATTCTTTGCCGCCAGGCAAATATGAATTTCAGGTTCAGATGATAAATGAACGAGGACAAAAAAGATCTAAAGTCGCTAAGTTTGCTTTTTCAATACATAATGCTTGGTGGCGATCAATTTGGTTTTACCTGAGTTTGATTATTTCCTCCTTGGGCTTATTGTTTGGCATATTTTATTGGAGGCAGCAAGATCTTTTACAAAGGCAAAAGCGGGAAAACGAACTGAATAATCGCATTCAATCCTTGCGGATGGAAGCCCTACAAACACAAATGAATCCTCATTTTATCTACAACTCTTTAAATGCTATTCAAGATTTTTTTGTTACTAGTGATGATGAATCAGGCCTAATTTATCTTTCAAAGTTTGCCCATTTGATCAGACAAATATTTGAAAACTCAGGAAGTGAACTCATAAGTCTTAGAGATGAAATCGAATTCCTCAAGCTATACTTGGACCTAGAAAATTTAAGATTTGGAGACAGAATAGATATAAAATTACACATCGAAGATACTCTCCAAGACCTACTGGACGAAAAAGAAATACCTCCTTTAATTATTCAACCAGTCATTGAAAATGCATTTAAACATGGGCTTAAACATAAGTTAAGGGATGGACTTTTAGAGGTATCATTTCACTACGTTGATAAAGACCTCATTAAATGTGTTATTCAAGATAACGGCGTCGGTAGAAAATTCGCAGAAATGAAGAAAAAGTCCTTTGAAAAAGATAGAAAAATGTCTAGCATGGAGGCCACCAGAAAAAGGTTAGAAATATGGAAACCAGATAGTTCAGTGAATCAAAAATTTAAAATCATTGATTTAGAAAATGAAGATGGAAAAGCAATAGGCACTAAAATTGAGATATTTATATAAATGGTAATAAAAGCATTAATCATAGAAGATGAGTTAAGGGGAAGGAAAGCATTAAAAAACCTATTGGCTAGATTTTGTGCCAATGTTGAGATTGTAGGAGAAGCTATTACCGTTAAACAAAGCATTGAACTCATTGAATCGACCAAACCAGACTTAGTATTTCTAGATATTGAGTTACCCCATCAAAATGGTTTTGCGCTTTTAGAACACTTCCCAAATCCTGATTTCTCTATCATATTTACCACTGCTTATGACGATTATGCCATTCAAGCATTCAGAATTTCTGCAGTCGACTATTTACTAAAACCAATTGATTTTAGACTACTTCAGAAGGCAGTAGAAAAGGTTAGAAATAAGGTTAACAATCTGCAAAGGAGCGAATCATTAGAACTTTTACTTGATAATGTAAAGAAAGTACCATTTAATAAAATCGCTTTACCCATCTCTAATGGATTGGCGTTTATAGAACTAAAAGACCTAATCTTTTGCAAAGCAGATCGCAATTACACCTATTTCCATTTAATTGAAGGTAAAAAATATGTGGTTTCTAAGCCACTCAAGTATTATGAAGCTATCTTAAACAATGCTCATTTCTTTAGAATAAATCGATCAGTAATCATAAATCTTCACATGCTAAAAAGCTATTCAAGAACAAAGTCTGGAGAAATTGTTTTAACATCAGAAGATGTTTTTACTATATCCGAAAACAAGAAACAGCAATTCTTAGAACAAATTAATTATCGCTAATCTTTAACCATCTTGATTATATCTCATACAGTCGAAGACTTATTTCACCTAAGATAAACTCAGAATCCCCTATAAGTTTTTATCCAAACATTCGTCCAGGAAATATCACTAATTGTATAAAGTTAAACTCAATATTATTAAAAGAAATATAGGTATCTGCGTTGATCGAAAGATTTAAATCTGGATACCATCTTAGGTTTGTTCTAAGCAACCAGTTTTGGATACGATTAGGTCTTATATCCCAGCCAAAAGTAAGTCCATATCCAAAAAGATTATCTTGTCTTGAAATGGGTGCTTCCTCCTCAAACTTCTCTTCAAAAGCTAAATTTTCGTAGCTCAATGCAGGACCAATAAAGGGTACAAATCCATGATAATCAAACAAATATTTAGTGGCTTCAAATAATATAGACCTTCTTTTTAACTGCTGTAAAACGCCATACGTATCTGTAGCTGTACCGTAGCTCCGATAGGCAATAGCAAAATTTAAATCAGGTTTATGTACATAGTATCCTGCTGTAAAATCGGGCATGATGGAGGTTCCGTACTTTGCAATGTAAGGTCTATTTGTTGTATTGTAACTGCTTTGTCCCAACCAAAAAGAAGACGAAATTCCCGCTCAAAAGTAAAAGCCATTTAAACGTCCCCGATCAGCCAGTATTTGCGTGACTTCTTCTGTTCTTCCGGATTCCCAATCTTTTTCTGCGCTTAAGGTAGTCTCTATCATATATCGATAGGATAAACTTGCATATAGAAGAGGTGTCTGAATTTGTGCAATTTCATTTCTTGATATGTAATAATCTTGATTGCTATTGTAATTCCATGCTGCCCCTAATTCGACCAAATGATTACCCCTGTTAAAAGTAAGTCCAAACAAAAAAGGTAAACTGGTATGGTTAAGCTCAGGGCCACTCTCATATTCAAGATTACCATTGTTTTGTTCGTAGTAAAAGGGAGCTAATGATGTGCCGATATAAGGTCGAATTTTTTTATTTTCAATTCGTAGTGGATAATACTTAAATACGGTTTCTACTCCTCTCAAGGCTGTAATTTCCTGATTTTCTTTTTCTGTTTTATTTCCAAAAAGAGGAATCGCGATATAAAAATCAGCGTATCCCCAAAAATGAGTTCCTCCTATTAAAAACCTAGGACTGAAACTATTTTCCAAACTAAGTGACTGAATGGTGGATGCTTGATTAAGGTACATAGTCTGCCCTCCAAAACTAGCCTCTATATCAAAACCCATATTTAATTGCGCAAACCGATGTCTTGTTTGTTTTTCTAAGTAAACTTGTCCAAAACCAACTTGTACTAAGAAAATGAAAAACAAAAGAACTAGCCATTGTCTCATAAGAGTGGTGAATTTTAGTTTAAAAAATTAAGATAGTTTAGTCTTAATTAGACTTCATTATCAAAATATTAAAAATAAATGAATGCCTAAAACAATATACACCTAGAGCTTAATAGTTTCTCTGGATGGATCATCTACCTCAATCCTAAAAAATTCAGAAATAAATAAAATACTTTGGTAGCAAGTACTCTTTGCATTTTCAGTTAAACAGCCATCGCTTGACCGATGATTATTTACTATCTTGCCCTTAAATGATTACGTACTAAAATATGAGCAGTTTTTCGCACTTAGATGATGAAGGAAAACCTAAAATGGTCGATGTCTCGAATAAGAATACAAGTCGCCGAACAGCCATAGCTAGATCTATAGTAACTGTTGATTCAAGTATTCTAGCCCATTTGAGTGATGAGAAAAAACAAACTAAAAAAGGGCCAGTATTCCAAACGGCCATTCTTGCCGGTATCATGGCGAGCAAACAAACCAGTCAATTGATTCCTTTGTGCCACCCGCTCATGATATCTAAAAGCAACATTGACATACATATCAATGAAAATAAAGAAGTAGTCATCTTATGCGAAGTCAGTTTAGATGGAAAAACTGGTGTAGAAATGGAAGCGCTCACTGGTGCCAGTGTGGCTGCATTAACCATTTACGATATGTGCAAAGGCATATCCCAAAACATGTCTATAAAAGAAACAACATTGATCAAAAAAACTGGAGGAAAAAGTGATATCAACCGATCCTAAAAAACACAGCAAACACGCCCATTTAAATAAACCCAAAGGTGGAGAGTACCACCGAAATGAATGGTCAATTATAGGTGCACCTTGCGACATCATAGATCGCTTAGCTCATGATATTTCCGAAAAACTCCATAAAGAATTACAAATAGGCTTTCTTAATGCTGATCATGATGCAAGTGACCTAGGTCATACCTTTCATACTGAATTTGTGGATAGGATCGACTTTCAATCTTGGAACAGCATTGGCAAACCTAAGCCAAAGCAATACCGTAAATTCTTTAATCATCTAGATCTACTACTCATCAATGGCAATCACTTTAATGGTGCTAAACAGATCGTATTGATTAATGAAAAAAAGAAAGAATCTCTATCCAAAAAGACAGATAGACTTACAGATATCCGTATGATTCTTCTTCAAAAATCTTCGGACGACATCTATGACTTTGTGATGGATAAAATCACAGACGAGCAAGATGTTCAGGTATTTAGAATCGATCAAGTGGACAAAATAGCACAAGCGATCCTCAATGAATTTAAAGTTAATGTTCCACCATTATATGGGCTTATTCTAACAGGAGGGAAAAGCCAACGTATGGGTGAGGATAAAGGAAGCATAGAATATCATGGTAAAGCCCAACGAGAATATGAGGCTGAACTAGCCCAATCATTTTGTAATCGGGTTTATGTATCTCTCCGCAAAAACCAAGATGAATTAATACAAACTAAATACAGCAAAATTTACGATAGTTTCGAAGGCTTAGGACCATATGGAGGTTTATTATCTGCATTCAGAAAAGAACCAAACGCTGCCTGGTTAACTCTGGCTTGTGATCTGCCCTACCTTGATCGAGAAACACTCAAGTTATTAGTGAGTAAAAGAAACCCGAAAAAATTAGCTACTTGCTTTTATAATCCTGAAACCGAATTTCCAGAACCATTAATTACCATTTGGGAACCACAAGCCTATCCCGTCTTACTAGAGTTTTTAAGTCAAGGCTATTCTTGCCCCAGAAAAGTGTTGATTAATAGCGATATAGAAATGGTCGAATTAACTGATCCAACAAAAATGATGAATGTCAATGATCCTAGCGAAAGAGCAGCAGTCGAACAACATTTGAAAGCTTAGCATCGAAGATTTATTCAGGTTTATCGTACAATTAAAAGGTCAATAACAATCAGCCAAGTTACACTCAGGATCGAGCAAAATTTCCACTATCCTCTAAATGACCAGTATGGAAACACTTCACCTTTTAGATAAACATCTCTACCGCAAGGCAACTCCATGAAAGCATCCGCCGCCACTAGTCCGACAAGATCTCCAGATCCATTTCCTTTTTCGGGTTTTGCCATACATTTTCCCGAAGATTCGTAAGAAATAGCTACTGGAAGAAAATAACTCAAATTTGGCTTGAAAATCACATCTTCGGATAACTGTGCATATTTGACTACAGGCTTGCGAGACATACTTTTATCTAGCCAAGATTTTATATACTTAAGTGTACACATAAACGAGGAAACTGGGTTTCCCGGCAAAGCAAAAATCACCGCCTTATTTCGCTGTCCGAACCAAAATGGCTTTCCTGGTCTTTGGCGTACACGATGAAAATCTTTAATCACTCCTAGCTCTTCCAAAACCGCAGGTATAAAATCAAATTTTCCTTTAGACACACCTCCGCTTAATATGATGAGATCATAGCTGTCAAGCACTTGACTTAAGGTCGAACTTATACTAGATTTTTCATCATCTAAATGCAGCCGATGCGAAGAGACACCACAAAAAGAAAGGCAAGCCTGGATCGTATGCACATTGGATTTTCTAATCTGATGAGGAAGCGGTGTTTTGTCCACATCTACCAATTCGTCTCCAGTGGAAATAACTACCGTTCTAGGCATTTTGCGCACCGAAAGAAAGGACTTTCCTATACTGGCAGCTATAGCTATTTCTGCAGGACCCATTTGCATTTCCTTCGCTAATACTAAACTCCCTTTTGCTTGATCTAAACCTTTTGTGTGAACATTTTTCCCGAGGATCACTTGATCAATATTAATATGCGCTATACCATCTTGTAAGCTTAAATCTTCATAGCGTATGACTGTATCTGTTCCTTCAGGCAAAACACATCCTGTCATTACTTCCATGCAACGCTTGGGATTGTTTAGCTTTTGCTGAGGCATCCCTGCAGCGCATAATGCTTCGATAGGAAAAGAATGAATGCCTTGTTTAAAACTATCATGCAGAATGGCTATTCCGTCCATAGTTACTCTATGATATGGTGGGAAGTCCCGATCTGCAAAACAATCAGCAGCCAATGTTCTTCCTAAACTTTTTTCCAAAGAAACTTCTTCTTCGCCAAATGACTTAGCTGATGCTAGCACTAGATCTAGGGCTTTCTCTACACTTATTAATTTATCCACCGATGCTAGCCATTGATTCTGAAATAAGGTTTCCAGGGTCTCTAAGTCTCTCTGCTTCAAAGCCATTTTTTGCTCTATGTCCTACCGCACTTTGTACAGCCGTGATCAATTCTTCATCCGAAGCACCAGCACGCATTAAATGACGTATATTAAATACACCTTGATCATATAAACAAGTTTTTAGAATACCTTCAGGTGTAACACGGATGCGATTGCAAGATCCACAAAAGGTCCTTGAATAAGCAGGAATGACGCCAAATGTTCCTACAAATCCCGGTATCTGGAAATTTATAGAAGTAGAGTTTTTGGGATTGTTTAAGCGGACAATGCGGCCATAATGATTTTCTATATGCTTGATGATTTGGATGTAGTTCCATTCATATTTAGGGGTCGATTTCCCTTGACCATTAAAAGGCATTTCTTCTATAAACCGGATAGATACTGGATCATTTTTTCCAAGATCTACCATAGGTATAATATCTTCAATATTTTGATCTTGCATAACCACACAATTCACTTTTACTTGAAGACCTTTTTGTATCATTGCTTCGTAACACTCCCAAACCTGAGCAAAACTATCTCTACGAGTAATAGCTTTAAACCTTTTTGGGTCTATACTATCGATGCTTAGATTAAAATGGTTTATTCCTAATTGTATTAAGTCATCTAAATACGGTTTGGTGAGTGTTCCATTTGTGGTTATAGCGATGGTTTCGATACCTTCTAATTTGCTTAGTGAGGCTAGCAAAAACATGATGTCTTTTCTTAAAAAAGGTTCTCCTCCAGTAATTCTGATTTTAGAAACTCCTTCTGCAGCTAAGAGTTTTACAAGTCTAATCATCTCCTCATAGCTAAGTAATTCCTTTTTAGGTTTAAAGTTGATACCATCAACAGGCATGCAGTAAAAACAACGAAGATTGCACTTGTCAGTAACGGCAAGTCTTACATAATCAATCTTTCTCCCGTGATTATCAATCATTCTTTAATCTTCCTAGTATACTTAGTATAAAATGAAATCCTTATGCAAACCCAATGTTTACTTTCTTTATCTTTTAACTATTTCAGGTTTCGCTTTGTTAACTCCTCTTTTAGCAGGGAATTTTCTTTTGGTTTAGTGAATATTTTGTACAAGACATACAAAATGGCCAAGGTGAAAATCCCAATATTTCCTTTGGCAACACCATATACTAAAACTCCGATCATTATACCGATTAGTAAAGCATTTAACCAAGTTTTAGCTTTAGCCTTTTTACTTAAGTCTATAATTTCTTCATCACTCAACTTGGCAAAATCGTCTCTTTCCATGGTCTTTTAATGAATAGGGCGTATCACTCAATATTACAAATAAGTTCAACAATTAATGTAAACTACTTAGAGAAATCAATTTTAAAATAAACAATACTTTTGAGATTAGAATAATCCAAAACTTATTTTGAGCATCCCATTTATAGTACTCATCATCACTTTTTTCGTTATCGCCCTTCTTTATGCATCTGCTGGATTCGGTGGGGGATCAAGTTATTTGGCGGTTTTTGCAATGAGTCCATTTGCCTTTACGGATATACGAATGATGGCTTTAAGTTGTAATATAATGGTAGTTTCTGGTTCGGTTTATTGGTTTTATAAGCATGGATTATTAGATTTAAATAAGGTATGGCCACTGGTTTTAGTGAGTATTCCTTTCGCTTTTATAGGTGGATTATTCGACTTGAGTCAAGAGTTGTTTTATATTTTATTAGGCTTTACCTTACTAATTGCCAGCTTTTTTATGATCGGTATTGACCTCGGCAAAACTAGGACTTTATCGACAGTTTCAAATTTAGGCATCGGCGGAGGTATAGGGTTTTTAGCTGGTCTAGTAGGTATAGGTGGCGGGATATTCTTATCCCCCGTGTTACATTTATCAAAGTGGGCAAAGCCAAAGGTGATAGCAGCAAGCACTTCCTTTTTTATTTTGGTAAATTCTGTTGCTGGTATTCTGGGTCAGTGGTATTCTAATGGCTGGGGAGTAGACATCAAAATTTTAGCGCCCTTATTGTTTGCTGTTCTGATTGGTGGTCAAATAGGTAGTTTATACAGTATAGAAAAGATGCAAGCTATTATGGTTAAGCGGGTAGCTGGAATATTAATTCTTTTCGTATCTCTTAGGATACTGTACAAATACTTAATACTTTAATCCTATGAAATTAAAATGTTTCGGTATTGCTAAAGATATAGTGCACAGTTCGATCATCGACATTGAAGCTCAAAACATAGCTACAGTGGCCGATTTAAAGACTTATTTAAATACGCAATACCCAAGTTTCAAGCAATATGCAGCCTACCAAATAGCCGTCAACCAAGCACTCGCTAATGACCATCAGAAAATTAGTGCCGAGGACGAATTAGCCATTATACCTCCAGTAAGCGGTGGATAATATGAAGCAAAATATCAATATACAAATAGTAAACAAACCACTATCTATCGATCAATGTTACGATTTTATAGTAGACCAATCCTGTGGCGGTATTTGTCTTTTTATAGGTACTGTACGGAATCATAACAAAGGTGCTGAAGTAAGCCATCTTAACTTCGAAAGTTATACAAGCATGGCGCTCAAAGAAATGGAACTTATAGCTTCAGAGTGTATAGAAAAATTTCAAGCTAAAAAAGTGGCGATTCATCATAAAGAAGGAATGGCAAACATCAGCGACATAGCAGTCATTATTGGAGTTTCTTGCATCCATAGAAAACAGGCTTTCGAAGCATGTGAGTATGCGATAGACCAACTAAAATCACGGGTGACTATTTGGAAAAAAGAACATCTTAGTGATGGAAGCTACTGGATTAATGCGCGTCCTTAAAACTAAGATAAGCCTTTAATCCTCCTTGTAAACTATACACTTGCAAAGCAGGGTTTTCTGTCTTTATTTTGTGGGCCAATGTTGTGGATCGTTTACCTGACATGCAAAATAAAACCAGTGGTTTATCTTGTTTTACTTCTTTCATGTTAAAGCTTGACATCGGATGGCGGCAACATTGGTCTACACTAAAATCATGTTCATTTTCTTCCAAGATAGAAATCAATGTATAGCGCGAAGCCTCTTGAAAATATTCATCCCATGTAATAGCATAATCCGTGCACAAAACCTCAGCTCGATAATTATTTTGATCATAAACAGTTTGCATATCATGCGTCCAATTTTTAGATACAGTCAATTTCATCTGATCATTAGTCAAGCAATGGTAGCTGAGGAGTTTTCCGCTCAAAGAATCTCCTAATGAAAGTATATATTTAAGTGCTTCGTTTGCTTGCAACAAACCGATCATTCCTGCTATAGTATTCATAACACCCACATCAGCACAGCTAGGTACCGCAAGGTCAGGTTCTGGGAAAATATCTCGTAAATGGATATCATAATTATCTTGATTACGAAAACAAGAAACATATCCATCAAACTTGTAGATGGCCCCATAAATCATCGGGATTTGATGTAAATGACAATAGTCATTTACCAAGTATTTACAGAGGATGTTATCTGTACACTCCAGCACCACTGTTTCTTTAACAATCAAGGAAGCAATATTCGATTTATCAAGCATTTGACCCTTGATATTGAGTTGTAGACCAGGGTTAAATGTTTGTATATACTTAGCTAAAGCTTCTGCCTTGGTTTGCGTTTCATTGGGTGTGTAAAATACTTGTCTGTGAAGATTAGATTCCGAAGGAACATCTGCGTCTATTAGCGTAATCTGACCTACACCTGCTCCGGCTAAGTACGAAGCAGCAATAGCCCCTAGTCCACCACAACCTACAATCACTACATGCGCATTGTGCAGTAGTTGCTGACCTTCTTCTCCAATCTCAGAAAGACTTATTTGCCTAGCGTATCGTGTGCTCACTTAAACCTTTAAATTATATACCAAGATACTTATTCTATTTTTTCTCTGTATTCCATCTACTCAAACCAAAACTTTTAAGGTAATCTTCTAAAGGAATTAATCCATTCCACAATCTCAAGGAGTCTATACTATTCGTATCTTTTATGGGTGGTAATTGATGGATCAAGCTTATTTCTCCTGTCAAACTATCCTTTACTTCTTTCGTTATTATTTGCGTTCCGAATTTTTGTTCCTTCCCAATATTTAATAGATATCGATCATAATATCTTGCCGCTAAGCCTTTGCTTAATTCGTAATCTAAAGCGGCCTGCAGAATCAGTGGATGGTATTTGGTTTGGATGGAATCATGCGCGTGTTGCAACACATAAAAAGCCACGTTTCCTGTACTAGGTCCTAGCAAGGATTTTCCTGGGTATTTTCCGTATTCTTGGATGACTTTTTCTACATAGGCCAGGTTTGTCGCATCTATTTTTTGCTGCTTTTCGAACAAAGCATGATAACGAACAGAATCAAAGGTTTTAGCTCGATACAAGTCTTGTAATTCTTTCCTGTATAACTGGTCCAAGACCTTAATAGAATCTAAGTCTCGTTTTATACGCTCAGCATCTACTTTTGGTTCGTGCTTCAGTTGGCATCCAATCAACAAACACAAACTCAGCCAAACGATCATCTTGAGGGGCCAAGATTGTCTGTCTTTCATACGTACTATTTCCCTCAAAATAAAACACAATTACTTAATAAATACATACCTTAGGATTTGACTGGCAAAAGCAAGTAAAATAGTATACTTTAAGTCATCATTATGAACCACCATCGACCCATTTACTGGCTACTCGGAAGTATAATCTTGGCCATTTTCTTACCAAGTTTTGTACATGTTGGTTTTTACGCGAGCAGGAGTTTGGTGGCTTATTTGGTTAGATACGCGAATATAAGTTTGGATTGCAAAGGTGACCACCCATATGTTTTAAGTGATAAAACATCGGATAAATGGCTTGATAATCGGTATGAAAAGATGAACATACATTTACACGACTTTGTACTTTATGAGCGAAAGTGATGATGTAATTTATTGGTCCAAGTTTGTTTCGCTATTTAAGCAGAGGATAATCCCACTTGATAAAATAGCAGCAAGCTATTAAATGAGCCTAAATAAATACTTAATTTAAAACAATAAAAAACCTCATGCATGAAAAAGATATTGGGATTATGGCTACTCATCTTCTGTTTTACGGCCCAAGCACAGGAGGAGGGAAAAGTAGAGGAGTATTTTAAGATTATCCAACTTAAAAATCAATTAAAAGATAACATAGACGCTTCATCCGATTGGGAGTCGGTTTCATCATTTGTTGAGCAACATGAGTCACTCCATGCTTTGTTTGCATCAGATATCCAAAAGACCAAGACTTGGCTATCCACACATGAGCTAAAGCATGTAGTAGATTCTTTTTTTTATGATATCACCACAAAGCATTATAGCCATTTCCCGTATCGTAGTTCAGGAAACTTAGAAAAGTCGATTTACATCGCTCAAGATAAACCTCAGCAAACTCATGATTTTGTCTTACCTGTTTATGGAGTATCATCTTTATACAAATGGACTCAAAAACTTAACAATATCCCGAGTAAAACAGTGCTTCAGCATTTGTACGAGTACTTAGATAAAGATATCATGACTCTACTCAGTCGATCTTCCATGGATTATGATGAAGCCCCACAATTTCTAAAAATGTCAGATGTTGCTATAGAACTTATAGAAATATTTAGTTACGCCGATTTTTATAATAATGCCTCTCGCAATCGATTATTCTCATCTATAAGCCAAAAGGAAAGGCAACATGTAAAATCCAACATCGAAGCATACGTAAAATATCATGACCAACATTCTAGATTAGCATCGGTCAATTATTATCTAGATTCACTATGCGCAATAGACTATGCCTACATCTACACCTGCAAAAATCTCTTATTTGCGGGAGACACACTGAATGCTAAAAAGCACTTGGCTCACTATTATCAGCAGCGAGAAATGCCATGTAAATCCGACATCGTTTCCGGAGATTTGCTGCAATCACTAGGCGATGCTCGATTGGTTCAAGATTGCGTAAACAAAATAACTAATTACCGCTGTATGTCCCAATTTGGCGATGATTGTATACCCCGCATACTAGCCAGCCAATATCCTTATAAAGATGATCTATTTGCTGAGCTTGTCTACACAGAAACCCATAGTTTATATAGAAAAAAAGGTACTGGCCCTGATTACACTTGGCACACTTTATTTACAGCCATAGCTCATGAAAAAGAAACAACATTGGCACAAACACTCATAGCGTTTATGCTCATTGAAGATGTACTTAAAGAGGCTAATATCTACAGAAAACAAAATTGGCAAAGAAAGTATCCGGCTGAATACGAAGCTGGATATAGAGTTTGTGATTTTGCTCTATTACATTATCACCAAACAATTAAAGCAATAAAAATCGACCATTGGGATCATTTACTTGCACGTGATAAAGCCATACAAAGCATAATTTTAAAAAATAATGCTAGCATTTTGCAACGTTGACCTAAGTCCTCAGGTAAGTCAAGTAGAACAAACCATTACTTTAAAATGATGACTAGCCAATTATTAACAAGAACAAAACTATTTTTATTAGTTGGTTTAATGCTCACTGTTTACTCCTGTGAAAAACCTGTGGAAGCATTAGACACATTAAATCCACATCCAGTTTCACCACCCTGCCTATTCGAAGGGCAAGAAAATAGTATGGATGGTTATATCGATGATACCGAAAGGAGCTGGATGATGGACTGTTTTTCGGGCTCATACCAGTCAGTAGAAGAAATAAAAGCAAGCTTATTAGGAGATTGGGAATTAGTGGGTTTTGGCGAAGGCTGGGCACCTAGCCTCACTCAGCCATGCGGACACATTACCTTTGATGAAACCACGCTAAACTTTGATTTTGAAAACGAATTTATAGATACGACTTTAGCGACTTCATGGACCCTTGATTCTACTTTTTCTTTAAATGTAAAAGGCTTCAAGTTAGTGACTGATATAGACTTTACCGACGCTTTGGATTTACGCGTTTTTTGTGAAGAATTTATTTTCCATGATGCCACTCCATCAGATGGTAACATGTATATCTATCGACGGATATAGCATATAGTATTTAGTATTTAGTATTTAGACTTTAGACTTTAGACTTTAGACTTTAGACTTGATAATTATAATCAAGCTTCTAAAATCTGACTGCTGAGTATTGAGAGCTAGTCCAACTTAAGAATGTTTGTCGTTTTATCCCTTATAGAAAGACATAAGTCGGCATCATGGATCAGAGACTGTCCATAGCTTGGAATCATTTTGGTCAATGTTGTTTGCCAGTCATTGGTTTTCATTTGGTCTGGAAAACACTGATTTAAAACATCTAACATAATCGAAACAGCTGTTGATGCCCCAGGTGATGCTCCGAGCAAAGCAGCAAGTGTTTTAGAGGCATTGGTGACGATTTCAGTCCCAAATTTTAATACTCCACCTTCTTCTTCATCCTTCTTGATGATTTGTACTCTTTGGCCAGCCGTGATTAATTCCCAATCTTTGATGTCTGCTTCTGGATAAAAAGTCCTTAAAAATTCGAAGCGATCTTCCATAGATTGCATCACTTGAGTTATTAGGTATTTGGTTAGTCCAATGTTGTGTATTCCGGCAGACAAAATGGGCCATACATTGTGTACCTCTATAGATAAAGGCAAATCCAGGTAAGATCCATTTTTTAGAAACTTGGTAGAAAAGCCCGCATAAGGTCCAAAAAGTAAGGATCGTTCTCCATCGAGCATTCTGGTATCGAGATGTGGAACAGACATAGGTGGCGATCCTTGGGCGGCTTTCCCATACACTTTGGCTTCGTGTCTTGAGATAACAGCTGGGTTATTACACTTTAAGAATTGTCCGCTCACTGGAAAACCACCATATCCTCTTGCTTCAGGAATGTCGGTTTTCTCCAGCAAAGGTAAGGCTCCTCCACCCGCACCAATAAATACAAATTCTGATGCCAATGTTTTATCTTGATTTGTAGCTAAATCTTTTGCCTCTATGAGCCAACCATTGTCAATTTCTTTGATAGATTCTACTTCATGGGCCAACAAAACTTCGACTCCATCACATCGCTCTAAAAACCGAATCATCGATCGAGTGATAGCCCCAAAATTTACATCTGTCCCAATTTCCATCCTTGTAACTCCAATAACTTCATCCCTACTCCTACCTTCCATCATCAACGGTATCCACTCTTTAATTTGGTCAAAATCATCCGTATAAACCATGTCCTTAAACATACCATAACGACTCATGGATCGAAACCTTGCTTCCAAGAACTGCTTGTTTTTTTCACCCCACACAAAGCTCATGTGGTCTATATCATTTATAAATGGTGATTGAGTTTCTATGGAACCTTCAGCTAATAGATGAGCCCAAAATTGTTTAGAAATTTCAAACGCTTCACTGATATGTAAAGCCTTAGAAATATCGACCTCACCATTTTCTCTTTGTGGAGTATAATTTAATTCACAAAACGCTGAGTGACCTGTACCTGCATTATTCCATGCATTCGAACTTTCTGCTCCGACTCGGTCTAATCGTTCGTATATAGTCAGTTGCGCATTAGGCATAAGTTTCTTGATGAGAACACCTAAAGTTGCGCTCATTATACCAGCACCTATTAATGAAATTCGGGGTGATTGTTTCATAACTCTTTTTGATTAGCGAAGTACTCCTTGAAATCATAAAAGTATAAAGAAAAGAACAGACCCATTAAACACTAGTACTAAGTCGCAGGAATAGAAAAAATTGCCTAATTCTTAATCCATAACAATATTATTCTAGATAAAGATCCATGCCTGTAATGGTCATCCCATAGGCATCCATAATTACAGTCCTTACAAATCCATCGTCTCCAGTGTAACATCTAAGTTTATATGGCCCGTCAATAAATGAAAATGAATTATGATACAATTGAACATTAGAAAACTCATGATCGAATAAACTCAAAGAGCCTATGTAAGCAGACCCATAAAAACTCCAACTAAAGAAATCATTGCTTTCAAAACTAAAAACAGGTTCCTCTACTTCGCCAAGTGGAAAATCATAACCATCTTGCTCTATCTGAAACCAGCCTTTTACACTAGCGACATAAGAACCTTCTAAATCATCATCTATTCCAGAAATAAGTAAACTATCATTTCTAAAAGTCCAAATATTCCGAACCACATCATCATCCGGCCAATCAAAATAAAGTTCTAAATCTCCAATTTTTGATTCTTCTACCACATAACTATGATCTCCTATTTGATCAATAATCTGCACATCTAAGGTATCTTCCAAATAACTATGATCGATAAATTGAGGGCCATCATATTGATAAAATATATATCGACTTTTTTGTCCGACAAATGGATGTTTAAAACTGATGTGCTTTTGCTTTCTGAGTAATTCATTGCCTTCATCAAAGAAGTAACCTTCTACAAATTCAACAGTATAAAAAGGCGTTAAATGGGTCTCAAGTATTGAAGAATATTCCTCTATGTAGGATCCATATCCAGTTCTATTAATACGCACAAAAAAATCATCACACTCTATACCTTCAATGGTAGCAAGGCCTTGTTCGTTAGTAATGATAGAGAATTGTTTGTTTTTTTGTTGTTCTGCCTCTTCTTGACTCCGGTACACATCGATGATCTGATCCGCAATATCCATCGGCTCATCATCGTCTATCCCATTGGAAATAACTATTTGGAAACTCAATGAACACTTATCGATGACCAAAACCTCCGTTTCTTGGTCGCAAGAGCAAACAAAGAAAATAAACGCAATTAAGACAATAGTGGACTTCATGACAAGTATCTATATAATGACTACAATACCAATGTAAAGCATAATAGATAAGACTCAATACATAATCTTCATGTAACAACTAACATAAAACGTATTTGTCTTGAAAAAGAAATCACCGAACTCCAAATACCCTGTACCTCATGGCTAGAAACTTACATTCTCCACTATCTCCAAATCATATCCGATCAAACCAATTCTTCGTTTAGGACTATTTGTCAGCAGTCTAATTTTCTGAATATCTAAGGAGCGTAATATTTGTGCACCTATACCAAAATCGCGCTGAGACATATCACGTCTTCTTCTATGCTCTTCGTCTTTTTGGAGATCTTCGATTTGCTCCTCGATGCTATACTCTTTGTCAGTATGACGCATAAGGACCAAAGCACCTGAGCCTTCCTCTGCTATTTTCTGAAGAGACTTTTCTAAGCGACTGCCTTTATTGGAAAACATAAAGTCAAACAAATCGTTTGTTTCGTCCGCAGAATGGACTCTCACCAGTACTGGATCATTGGCCGCCCAATGACCCATCTTAAATACAAAATGGGAATCGTCACCATTGGTTTGCTTATAACTTATAAATTCCAATGGTCCATATTTAGTATTGATCATAGATCGACCGTTTTCCTCGACCAACTGTTCTTTTTCCAGTCTGTAGGAAACTAAATCATCTATACTTATGATCTTTAAATCTAATTTTTTACCAATTTCCACTAATTGAGGCAGTCTGGCCATGGTACCATCTTCATTCAGTATTTCCACCAATACACCTGCTGGTTTAAGCCCTGCTAACACAGCTAAATCTACAGCTGCTTCTGTGTGCCCTGTTCTTCGCAAAACACCACCATCTTTAGCTACAAGTGGAAAAATATGTCCAGGTCGAGCAAAATCTGAGGCTTTAATTTTATCATCTGTCATAGCTTTAATACCCGTCGAGCGATCATACGCTGAAATCCCGGTTGAGCAACCTTGACCTAACAGATCAATAGATACTGTGAAGGCTGTTTCATGAAGTGCTGTATTAGAAGACACCATCATATTAAGCTCTAATTCTTTAGCTCTTTGTTCAGTCACTGGTGTGCAAATTAAGCCCCGTCCATGTGTTGCCATAAAATTGATAACTTCCGGTGTTATTTTTTCTGCTGCGCAGATAAAATCTCCTTCATTTTCGCGATCCTCATCATCAACAACAATGATTACTTTTCCTGCTTTAATGTCTTCAATTGCTTCTTCGATAGTATTTAACTGGATAGCTGGAGTAGTGCTTATCATATGGTGGTTTTAAAAATAATAACACAAAATTAGACCTTCTGTTTTGTTAGCCCGCACAAAGTTAATTGTTTAAGCTATATCCAGCACTATCTTTCCGAATTGACTACTATTTTTCATGCTATTTACCGCTTCTACACCCTCAGAAAGATCATATCTTCGATCTACGATAGGAATGATCTTATGCTTGTTTATTAAATCTAACATAGCAGCGAATTCTTGGTCAGACCCCATGGTGCTACCATGGATACTGATTTGCTTGAAGAAAAGATTAGGTACTGAAACACCATCTATATTGCCTACTGTTCCACCATAAATACCCACATTTGCACCCATCCGACACATTTTCAATAAGGTATTAAAACCAGGTCCTCCAGCACTGTCGATGACCACATCGAAACCACCTACTTTTTTGGCTAATTGGATCATGGCTGAAGGGTCTTTGTAATTTACCCCTTCGATAACCCCTAATTCTTTAGCTTTTTCGATTTTTCCTGATGAGCCTGAAGTAACATAGACCTCGCATCCTAAAGCCAGCGCAAACTGGCAAGCAAATAAAGCTACACCTCCACCTATCCCCGAAATCAAAACTCGATCATTTTTCTTTGCTCCACAACGGCTAACTAATGCTCGATATGCCGTTAAACCAGCTAATGGAATGGCTGCAGCCTGCTCCACTGTCAAGTGAGAAGGCTTAGGATATAACTTATTCGAAGGGACATAAATGGACTCCGCAAAAGTACCAAAATGCTCATAGCCCAAAATGACATATCCAGGAGATGGAAAGCTTTTTTCACCCCAATCAACATTCGGACAAATAATGTATTCTTTACCCTCATACAATCCGCATCCATCTGAACCTAATACAGTAGGTAAATTCGGTTTTCCAGGATATAAACCCAGCGTTATCCAATAATCTCGTCGGTTTAAAGCGGCAGATTTAAGCGTCAGTTTAACCATGCCCTCTCGAGGGTCATTTGCTATACTTGCATATTTTAATGGGTGATCCTTTCCTTCAAAAACAATTGCTTTCATCATGTTTTTTTGTCCAATGTTGTTCGAATTTAGATAAATTTCAACTACTAAACTGGCTTCATCTTGCTTTCCATGTGATTTCTTATCTTGTAGCCATCATAAATTTATTTTCCAGCTCATGAAGTACATATTTTGGCTTACTCTTAGTTTTTTAACCCTTATTTCTTGCCAAGACTCTAAGGTTCAAACCCAAAAAAAAGCAACAGATAAACCCGAAATAATCACTAGCAATGTACCACAGCTAGATCTTGAAGCGGCTAATAAACTGATCGAACTTCCACTCAAATGCGTAACCAATCCATTACCTTATAAATCTGGGCACGTCCTTGCCCAAGAAAGTGATTTAGCCATGCCGATAGAGCACCACCCAATTTTTTACGGTTGTTTTGATTGGCATTCGGCGGTGCATGGTCATTGGTCCATGATTTATTTAATGAAGACTTTCCCCGAGCTAGATAAAGCTGAAGAGGTCAGAAAAATAATGAACCAACATTTTACGGCATCCAATATTGAACAAGAAATAGCTTATTTTTCGCTAAATAAATACACAAAAAGCTTTGAAAGAACCTATGGTTGGGCTTGGTTACTGGTTTTAGCTGATGAACTAAAATCATGGGAGGATCCAGATGCTCAACGATGGTTTAATACACTTTTACCACTTACTCAACTGATCTCCGAAAAATACATAGACTATCTTCCTAAACTGGCTTATCCCATCCGAGTAGGAGAACATTCAAATACTGCTTTTGGGCTTAGTTTTGCTTATGATTATGCTATTGGATGTGGAGATACAGCTTTAAAAAACAGCATTGAACAAAAAGCTAAAACAGCCTATAGTAATGATGCATCTTGTCCAATGTCTTGGGAACCCAGTGGCTATGATTTTTTATCACCCTGTTTGCAAGAAATGGACCTCATGAGAAAAGTCTTATCGAAGGATGACTTCCTAGTATGGCTTGATGGTTTTTTCCCCAATTACGCTAGTGATGGATTTGATTTAGAACCTGCCATTATTAAAGATCGGAGTGACGGAAAACTGGTGCATTTAGATGGTTTGAATTTTTCTAGAGCTTGGTGCCTATATCCTTTATCGTCGGTCATCAAGGATAACAGATTTAGACCCTTAGCTGATGAGCATTTAGCATATTCCTTGGGGAAAATGGTGGATGGTGATTATAGTGGCGAACATTGGTTGGCTAGTTTTGCTTTGTATGCTTATAAAATGAGAAGAAAACACTCGTGAAAAAGAAAAAAAATGTATGGTTCGGGCCGAGTACTTTAGTGGCTGCTGCATTTATAGGGCCTGGGACAGTGACGATTTGCTCTAAGGCTGGTAGCTCCGCTGGCTATAGTCTAATTTGGGCTTTAATATTTTCTATTATCGCTACTTTGGTTTTACAAGAAATGACCGCGCGCTTAGGCATAGTCACTGGAGAAGGATTAGCCGAAGCCATTCGGAAACACAGCGGTAAAGGTCTGCAGCGGATAGCCTTTATCTGTATTGCCTTTGCAGCCATTGTCATTGGCAATGCTGCATACGAGGCTGGAAACCTTTCTGGTGCCGTCTTGGGACTTGAAACAATAGGCCTAGAAGGAACTATCAGTGCTGTCTTATTAATGGTACTCGCAGGCATTTTTTTATGGTTTGGAAAGTACAAAATCATCGAGCGACTTTTAGTGGGTTTGGTCTTATTGATGAGTCTTTGTTTTATGCTTAGCCTTTGCCTAGTGGAGATCGATTGGGTGGGTCTTCTTTCGGGATTCCTGCCGAGTATTCCTAATGGTACAGATTTGCTTTTGATTATGGGTCTTGTGGGAACCACAGTGGTGCCTTATAATTTATTTATGCATGCTTCCATAATAAATAAAAAATGGAAAAATGCCGAAGATCTTCCATTGGCCCGCAAAGAAAATATGATCGCCATTTGTCTAGGTGGTTTTGTATCTATATCGATTATGATTACAGCTGCTTCTGCCTTATTTGGTTCAGGAAAAACACTCCAAAATGCAGCGGACTTAGCAATCCAACTTGAACCACTACTCGGCGAATATGCTAAATGGGGCTTGAGTATTGGTTTGTTTGCTGCCGGTTTAAGTAGTGCAGTTACAGCCCCTTTAGCGGCAGCACTCACTGCGAAAGGATTGTTTAATTGGTCTGAAAAATCTTGGCAATATCGAGTAGTTTGGATGGCAATCTTAGTGCTAGGATTAAGCTTTTTTTTAAGTGGTTATAAACCTATACTCATCATTCAATTTGCGCAGGTTGCTAATGGTATTTTACTTCCCATGATCGCTATATTTTTATGGTATATTATGAATCAGTCCAGTATTCTGGGTAAGTACGTAAATAATACCATGCAAAATGTCATGAGTTTTATAATCATTGCTGTTTGCATACTCATTGCATGTAGAAGCCTATACTTAGTTTTTCTATCATGAGCAATAAAAAGAAAATAGATATTAATGCGGATCTAGGGGAGTTTAATCCTGACCATGATGCCTACGTTGATGACCAGCTTATGCCTTACTTGAGCTCTTGCAATATAGCCACAGGCGGCCATGCAGGAGATCATAAAAGCATGCACTTAACATGCCAATTAGCTGCTGAGCATGGATTAAAAATAGGGGCACATGTGTCGTATGAAGATAAAGTGCATTTTGGTCGTATATCTTTGGATCTTACGGTTACTGAAATAATATCTCAAATTTCCAAACAGTTGGATGTGTTTGAACAAGTGGTAAAAGCAATGGACTTACATCTGCATCATATTAAAGCTCATGGAGCATTGTATCATGATTTGTGTATACAAACCGACTTAGCCCTGGCATTTTGTGAACATCTGGTCGACAGAGGTTTTGAAGGAATTTTGTATGGTCGTTCAGATGCTTTGCTGGCCCAAATAGCTGCATCAACAAACATCAGCTACTGGAATGAGATTTTTGCTGATCGCAGATATACAGCAAACGGATTGCTCCAGTCGAGAAAAATCGAAGGAAGTGTTTTAAATCTACCACAAAAGGTAAAAAGTCAAGTTGAGCATTGGATCCACAAGGGTGCTATGCCCATAACATATGGTCAAAGCAAAAAACTCCCAGCTCAAACTATCTGCATCCATAGTGACACACCAAATGCAGTAACCATTGCACAAACTACAAGAGAAACATTCGAAGCTAATGGATACCTTATATTATAAAAATAGAACTCTTCGAGTCTACACCTTTGTACCTGGAATAATGTTGCTTAGAGGAGAAGGTATTTCCCCATTATTATTGCCAAGCCTAGGGCAATTTATACAAAACATAAAGCCTGCAGGCATCATAGATGTAACTGCCACATCATCAGAGCTTTGTTTGTACATAAAAAAGGGCACTGTTGTCAAGCTTCAAGAGATCTTGGATCAATGTCAAGAGCAAGAATACCGACCAAAAAACTATACCATACCCGTTTATTTTGACACAAAGGGTGACCTTTCTGAACTATCGAGGTCAATCAACATCACAGAAAAAGACTTTATACTTGCCTTGTGCAATCAGCCTCTGACAGTAAGTATGTTTGGTTTTTTAGCTGGCTTTTTCTATTTAACAGGCATCGATAAGCGATTGCAATTTCCGCGCAGATCTACACCTAGACCAAGGGTAAATAAAGGGGCTTTTGCAATGGGAGGAGCTTATGTAGGCATTTATCCAAAAACCAGCCCAGGAGGATGGCATATACTTGGCCATGTAGACGACTTGTATGTAAATATGATGCAAGAAAATGTCTTTAGCATTGGCGACCAAATTAGGATAATAGATCATGGATAAGGATACGGTAATAAAAGTAATGAGTCCAGGCAATTATTTGAGCGTGCAAGATTTTGGTCAATCGGGCAATCGTTTTTATGGTCATATCCAAGGTGGTGTTATAGATATATTTTCAGCTAGAACCGCGAATCAATTGTTAGATAATCCAGCCGATGCTTGCGTTTTAGAATCCTTTACCCTAGGACCAAAACTGCTCTTTGAGCAAGCGACCAAGATGTGTATCACAGGTGCAGATATGTCTTGGAAACTGAATGATAATCCAATAAGTAACTACAAAAAGTATGAGATCAACAAAGGGGATGTATTGAGTGCTGGTATTTGTAAAACCGGCCAAATAGCTTACATATCCATAGCAGATGGAATTCGTTTCCCGCAAACTGGCGTCTTGAAAAAAGGAGATTTGATAATAAAAGCTTCAAGCAATCGAAAAAATATACAAGAACCAGAAGTACGACAAGGTTTGTTAAAATTAGATACGCGTATCGAAATCATTAAAGGACCAGAATGGTCTTTACTAGGTGAAGAAAACCAAAAGCGCATACTTCGAAAACCATTTACTAAAAGTGCTTTATTTAGTCGTATGGCGTACAGAATAAAAGAACAACTACCTTTAACCAAGCAACTAAAAACTATATTCCAGTCAGTACCAGTATTTCCAGGCATCATTCAAATCACAAAAGATGGAGAATTAATAGTTCTGTCCAAAGATTGCCAGGTAACAGGTGGCTATCCCAGAGTAGCGTATTTAGATCAACAAAATCTTGCAAAGTTTGCCCAAGTCCCGATGACAGAAGCTTTTACATTCCATCATCGGTACCTATAATACCCTTTTTATTTAGGTAGACTTGAGACACAAAGTGCATTAAGCACAATTACCCTCAGGCTCCGAAGAGCCTGAATTGCTGAGGTAACTGTTCGCAAATTCTATTTATTGACCAAAATAAAAGTCATTCACGATGTATATGGATTCTCTTCAGAATCCCAAGACAAAAAGATTTTTATAGATGGTTGCTATAGTCCACCAACCTCTTCTTCGATAATTCCCATAGCAATTAATAGTTCTTCTAACCAACTTGGCATAATTCTCAGGTTTAATTAATAATTGGTAACATAAATGTAGAAGTAAACAATATCAACTCCCATGTCTTTTTAGCTCAAATATTTTTTTATATATTTATATATTGACAGCTATATTTAAAATATATTATATTGACTATCAATCTTTTATGTTTTTAATATTTGCAACTGATTGGCATATATTTTTTTTTAATGATCTTAATCCAAGAGTTAATAGATTTTTCTCGCAAGTTTTTGAGTGAAGAGAGGAATGATAAATTCATTAAATCCTTGCCTAAGATTGAGCAAGATTTAATGCACTCATTAGTCGTTTATAGCGCTGAGGAGTTAAATCTTACTTCAAAGTCTTTAGACAAGGAAGAATTAGCTGCCTCCTATCGTATTATAGAAAAACTAAAAAAACATATACTTCAATACCTTCCTAAATCGAATATCCATAATGCTTATCAGGTTGCTTTTTACAAAGCAAACCTTAATCTTATATGTGTTAAATACTTATATACAAAGCAATACAGAAAATCAGCTATTAAGATCGCTGAACAAACTTTCAGAATATCAAGTAAGTTTGGCTTCAATGACATTTCATTAGATCTCGGCAGGAAGTTATTTCTACATTATAACACTTATACCAGCAAGCAAAAACTGGGTGAAAAATATTACAATCATGTATTAGATATCCAAAACGCCTTGGATTTAGAAATTAAATCAGAATGGTATTTTTCTGAGTTAGCCAATGAATTTAGCATAAACAAGAATATATCCGATGATTTCAAAAAGAAAAGTAAAAGGTTTTTTAAAATCTTATCACCAGCAATAAATAAAATAAACTCAAGTTCCTTTCATAAATTTTCATTCTTAGTTGGTGTTTATGCATACTTAGCCGAAAAAGATTATAACAATTGCGCTAAACATTGTCTGCATGGAGTACGTTATTTCACTGAGCACCAACACCATAAGAATATATTTTCAGCTAATATCATGAGAAACTATTTATCATACTCTTACCTAGCTGAAAATAAACTTGATGAAGCTTATAGCGTGCTATTAGATACAGAAAAGTCAACAGAAAAAAATAAAGCACAGTGGTTCAATACGCAGACCTATTTGTTTTTAATTGATCTTAGGAGGCAAAATCTTTTAAGCAGCGCACAAAGATTGCAAAGTGTTTTTGAAGGGAGAGCTATACAAAGACAATCTACTTTAATTATCAATCGATGGAAATTATTTGAAGCTTATCACTATCTATTAGTTGGACTCAAACAAAAAAGATCAAGGAGTATCCCAAATCAAACTTTTAAAATAGGTAAGTTTATTAATGAGACATTCGAATTATCAAAAGACAAGAAAGCTATGAATGTCAGTATTCGAATTTGCCAATTTCTATTTAATCTAACAAACCAACAATATGATAAAATGATCGACAGCGAAGAGTCACTAAAAAGCTATGCAGGTCGTCATCTTGTAAAAAATAAATCGTTTAGAAACAATTGCTTTATAAAAATGCTCCTTGTCATTTCTAAGCAAAACTTCCATCCGGAAGCAGTAGCTAGACACTCAGAAAAATATCGCAAAAAACTGGCTGAAGTACCATTAAAATTTGATGGAGGTTCTGACTTAGTAGAAATTATTCCGTTCGAGCAACTATGGGATTTAGTCTTGATGTATTTAATGAAGCAACAAAAGGTAGAAAATCCTAGGTATGAAGCACTTCATCCCTATCTTAAAAACTTAGCATCGACATCATCAGTACAGTATGCCCAAGCAAAAGACAAGCAAATCCAAAAACAAGCATTAAAAACTTAAACGTAAAGCTATTCCAGGCTCCATAAGTGTTTTAGCCGTTGCACCACTGGAAGGAATCAAAAAGGTTTTAGTATTAAAGCCCAAATTTGGTTCGACTGACATTTTCATTTTCTGTCCTATAGGAACTTCCAAACCAGCGAGCACTTGCCAAGCTAAGCTACTGGAACTGTTAGTTTCTGCCGAACTTTCATCATAATCCACTAATTGTTGGAAAGATTCTCCATTGATATCTGCAACTTGTATGTTACTCAATATAGTGTTATACGAAACCAAAGAACCAAGGTAACAAGCTATATTTAATCGTTTAGGCCTAAACATCACATCCATACCAAGGGGAATATTTATACTTTGCTGCTTTTTTGTAGCTATTTCCGTAGTGATACTATTGCCATCTGCTAAGCCAACTGAAGAATCTGGGTACGTAATTCTACTTCTCGCATGCATGTAATTAGACTCATTATATAAAGCACCTGTGCGGAGGCGAAATCGATTATTTAAATTAAGAAAAGCAACTATACCTACATTATAACCAACAGATGAACTATTATTTTCCTGAGAGATAAAAGCTCCTTTGTTACTGGCAATGTCGTTACTTGTTACCCTTGCTTGATTAGCCAAAATCGTCGTATTCGTCCTAAAATAATTGCCCGATACGCCTACAGAAAATCGTTTAAACTTAGGTGCTCTCTTATCGTAGCTATCAAACTTCATCTCATCTTCCAATGTTTCAGGGATAGAAGCATACTCCAAGGCCTGAAAAGCCAAATTAGATAATGGGTCTAACAAGTCCGGTGTAAATGAAGCCTCTTTGATTGTGCGTGAACCTACAAACGAATTTCTGGATGCTGCAGAAGAATCAAAACCAACAAAAGAATGTTTCTCATCTCTTGATGGTTTTGAATCTTGATCCATAAAAACTTGATCATTGTGGTTTACAGAAACAATCGATCCTTTTGACAATGAAGGACTTGATAATGGAATTGATTGGCTAGTTCTTTCTGCTTGACTATGAGGCTTGCTGCTGATTCCTCTCGAGAGCCCCGTTTGTCGTGATTTATTTTTTGGTTCAATGTTGGTATTCAAGGCCAAAACGTGTGCATCATTTTGTACCTGACTAGCCTTATTGTCCTCTTGTATTTTTTTAGCTAATGGACTGATTGTTTTGTTTTTGTCTATGTTATTTTGCACTGGAGTATTTGCCATGAGTGGTATACGTTCGACTTTAGGGTTTGTATGCAAACGTCTATTATCCACTGCATCTTTAACCCATAGACTTAAACCTATGATCAGCATCATGAGGAGCACTAATAACGGAAGGCTTTTTCTAACACTCGTAAGGAATGATTCATCAGGCAATATCGCTTCTTCACCATAAATTTCGACAAACTTTTGTTGAGCCTCATGCTCAAAATCAAAGGAGTAACCCTCTATTTTTGATCGTAGAGCTTTGTCAAAATCGTTATATTCTTTGTGATTATTCATTTGAGCTCTTTTATGAGGTTTTGTAAAATCTTTCTTGCATTAGAAACGTGCCATTTGGATGTCCCGACACTTATATTTAGTTCGGATGCAATTTCATCGTGTTTATAACCTTCTATGGCAAACATATTAAAAACAGTTCTGCTAGCTGATGGAAGTTGCTGAATACATGCATAAATATCTTCGACAGCTAAATTGTTTAAGGCTTGATTAGATGAAGGCTCCTTAGTCTCTGGCAAAGTATCTAATTCTCTGTATTGGAATGTTGATTTTCTACAATGATCAATGGCTGTTCTTTTAACTATCACTGCAACCCAACCATCGAAACTTCCTTGGCTTTTATAACTTAGTATAGACTTGAAAACCTTATAGAAAGCTGTATTTATAACGGCATGAGCATCATCTTTATCTGAGGTGTATCTCATAGCGATGCCCATCATCTTACCAAAGTACTCTTTGTAAAACAAGCGCTGTGCTGTTTGATCTGCCTTTTTTAGCAGATCAATCAAGGAATCTTGAGACAGTTTTTCCGTTTGGCTACTTATAAAACCTAGAGGGTTCAAACTTTCTATTTTATGGCTAAATAACATATTATGTTTGTCTAACTACCTATAAATCGACTGTATTTATAAAATGGTTGGGTGAGAATCGACTTTTTTATACATTTTTTAAGATTTGGTGCATCCTTTTTAACTTTTTTAAGAAATACTGAATAAGTTAGGATATGAGCAATTAAACTTAATAGCTCAAATTATCCTATATATTTGCGTCATTTTACAATCTATTTAGTTTAATCATATGAGAAATTTATTTATCCTTTTGGTCTTTTTTAGCGTACATCATCTTCTTACTGCTCAAGTAGTAATAAATGAATTGGTTGCAGCTAATGTAAGTATTGTTGCAGACCAAGATGAAGAATATGATGACTGGATAGAATTGTATAATAATGGGAACGAAGCCGTAGACCTATCTGGATATTTTCTTTCTGACAACCCTGAAAACAATGGAAAATGGGAGTTTCCATCGGGCACTTCCATTGCTGCCAATGGCTACTTAATCATATGGGCTGATGAAGATGGCAGCCAAGAAGGCCTGCACGCTAGTTTTAAATTATCCAAATTAGGGGAAGAATTGCGTTTATCAAACCGAGATACAATAGCTATAGACAGTGTCATTTTTGGCGAACAAGAAACTAACAAAGCTTACGCAAGAGAGCCAAATGGTACTGGTAATTTTCGTACTAAAGGAAGTAGCTTCAATGCAAATAATGATACCGTATCCAACACGAAAGATCATCTTAACCCAGGCTTTAAAGTATATCCTAATCCTTGCAATGAACAGGTTACCATAAGCCACGCTTCGAACACCTTAAATACGTTCAAGGTTTTCAATGTACGAGGGCAATTAATAGGACAACACACAACATTGGACCAAATCAACATCCCTACAAATGAATGGGAAAGTGGTATCTATTTTATCCAGAACGGACAACATTTAGTGCCATTAATAAAACAATCGAAATAGAAACTATTTGTATATTTCATTAATGACCTTTTTTTGTTGATTTGGATTACAGATTTGAAGTTAACTTGATCTATTGCAATGATCCTTATAACTTAGTTCATACTTGGGACCATCTCAAAATGGAGTCTTTAAAAGCTATCCAAAATAGTCTTATCTACTCCTAGAAAATAGTGGAATAAACCGTGTCCTTTTCGGATATAATAACAACCTTTGAGGGATGCAATAAACGATGCTTCAAGAAGACAACAAGTTTGAAAAATACAAAGCAAAAATAATTTAAACCTTTGAGTCACTTTAAGTTTAATTTTGCGTCATAAGGGTATAGAAATTTAACGCACCAATACAATATAAAATGACTATTTCTCTAGGCTACCTTATCCTCGCCATTCTAGCTACGGCTATCATTACATATTTACTGGCAAAATCTGTGCTTGATAAAAACGGCATTGGACTAAAAAAAACCAATAATCAGCAACAAAAAAGCATAGAAAAGCTAGAAAAAGAGCGCAAAAAACAAGACAAACTTATCAAAAAGTGGCAAGGAAAATCAGAAGAATGGCAACTGAAATATGAGGCGGCTGAAACAAAGCATAATCAACAGTCATCCAATGACAAAATAGCACTTAAAGCACTGGAAGCAAAGGAGGTGGAAAAAACTAACACTATCCAAAAAATGCAAAATGAATTGCTCAGAAACGGCGACAAAATAAACATGCAAAAAGACGAAATAGAGAAATTAAAAGAACGATACGAAACCGACTTGCATGACAGTAAAAACTGGAAACCTATAAAAGCAAAATTAGAAAAGCAGCTAAAATCATACGAGCATAGCATCAATGAATCAAAAGTGTCCATTACTAAACTCAATGAAAAATTAAGTAAGCAAACTGGAGAAATAAATGAGCTAGCAAAAACCCAGAAAAAAATGAGACTGCTTCAAACAGATAAAAATAAATTAGAAAAAGACATAAAATACTGGGAGCAAAAACACTACGACACCCATCATGAACTTGCTTCTCTGAAAGAGCAATTTGCGGCATTAAAGTCAAAAAATATTGCGCTGGAACAAGAACTCAATGGTGATCATCTCGTTAAAAAAGAAATGATGGAATCCATCAAAGAGTTTAAAACCAAATTTGTGAATGTAAATAACCAGTACCACAAACTCTTGGAGAAAGTTGACAATCAAGCATCAACTAATTAACTGAAGTAAAGGCTAAGACAAAATTAGAAAGTATAGCCTAATTTGACAATGATTTCAGTGTAAGCGCCTTCTAAAACAGCTCCAAAGTTGAATTTGTTTTTATACTCTACATGTGCACCTAAACTAAAACTGTACAGACCATACGTTGCATAATTTAAAACATCGTCGCCATCATATTCTCGATCTACAGCTGCACCATAACCAATCAGTGTGTGGACATATGGTCTTAGATCTTTGGACTCAGGTAGCAAATAAAATCTAGGGCCAAAAATAGCATTATACGAATTGGTTTGTCCTCCATCGTGTGCGTTTGTTCGTTCTTCGCGCTCATACCTTGCGTGCGTGTACGAAATCTGTGTTTCTATTGTGAAAAATTGACTGATTCTCCACCTTGGACTGATGCCAAAATGAAAGCCAAGATTTGGCACATCGTAAACGCCCATGGGATACCCAACATTTACAGCAAAGTTAAATTTATCTGGTTTAGGGCTATCTTGTCCAAATACCTGTATACTAAGTAACAAACAAACAATGGCTGTAATAAGTCCTTTATACAATCCATCCATTTCTGTTTTGATCACCATTCTCTTCATCATTTTTGGGATTTATATGAAAATTGATTAAGCTGTAAGCGCTTAAAAATCATTAACTTCGATACAAAGACACTGATTTAGAAGCTCACACCTATAAAAAGTCATATTAGTTTCCAATGGAATGTGTTAATGTTTAATCATCAAACGTGGCAAAAGCATCTGAAAGACTAAACCAAAAACGACAAGGGTATGCACATATAAACTTAATTAGCTCGCCATCAAGGTTTGAAAAAGTATATCTAACTTGGTGATATCATCATTTAGTTTAAAACTCTTGATCGTCGTCTCCTTGCTAATTGCACCTTTAAAAATACTAGGCGTAGTATCTCCCCTTTTCCCTGTATAATCATGAATGGCGTATTCAGGTTCCAGAACCTTGTTTAGACATAAAAATTGACTTATTCTTTTCAAGGTTTCGTGTGATCGCTCGATGAGCTCATCTGAATGGATTATCAAAACAGTATCTTGGTCCTTTGACTTCTTGAAATCTAATAAGAATTGCAAACGTTTTTCGTAATGTTCTATTGCATTTTGCAGGCTAAACGGTCTATTCTTTTGTTGTCCAAAAGCCGTCATCATACTTTCGATGGCTGGCTTTGGAGGTCTAGCTAACAGAATGTATTTTATGCGGTAGTTGAGTAGCAATGGCTCTTGAGGAGTCATGTGGTTATGATTCACTTGATCCAGAATGTATTTGTTAAAAACTTGCATGGATTTTTCATGATAGGCACAGGCGAGGACTTGTTTTGCAAAATTTACATCATTGCCATATACCCGATTGGTTTCACCTATACCCACAATCTCTGTATGGTTAGCCAGTATATGAGCCAAGAGGCTCGACCTGGATCGCATATGCCCGAAAATGAAGACAAAATTGGTTTGCTGCGTTTTACGAATAAATAATTTGGCTATTCCATTTTTAAATGGTCTTAAGGCAAGATATTTTAATCGAAACAATTTCCACTTTATCTCCTGAAAATTCATGGCCAAAAGATACTATAAACTGACGGAATAATGATCATAAAAAATAAGTGATAGATAAGCCAAGTTTGTCGACTGAGTGCATCCAAATATGCAAAGGCAAGCTTTATGGCTGTTTTGTATTTAGTTATTTACTATACTTTGTCAGTATTACTTCTTGGTTTTCTTTTAATTCTTTCAGGTTTTTCAAAATTTCCAAAGTAATCGGATTTTCCGTAGCGTTATTTCGCATTTCCTCTTTTCTCAATCCAAGCTTTGTATCGAAGTAACCCATTACTAATGAAATCGAAATGAACAAAATCATAACTATGGGGTAAAAAATCAAACGGTTCTCATCAAGAATTTGTCTTATTTTCTCGTCATTAATCGAATTCAGAAATACAAATGCAATCATAACAAAATTGATGTAACTTAAGTACATTTTCGCTCTGTCAAGATAAATCTTCCACCTTACAGCCGTCTTTTTGTTCAACGGAATTCCAAATATCTTCACTTTACTAATCCCCATTTTTTATGGTTTTATATTTTTCATTTTACTAATTCCAAAAAACTACAATATCTCCTAAACCTCATGGTTGATTGTCTATAAACCATAATTATTTAGATGAAACACACTTTTTAGATCATACTTATACCGAGTGATTTTCGTCATACCAAAACTTAGAACGCCTATGGCAATGGAAAAATTTTAGCTAACTATATACTTGGTTCACTCTAAACTAAATCCTTGGCACTTTAAATCGCTTTTTTTCTACTTGGATTTGAAGCTCTGACTTCTTAGGTTAATGATATCCAGCATTTCTTTGAGGAACCAAGATGTGTGCTGGGTATCATTACCTTTTGCCCCATTATTTAGACTGGCTAAAGGTAGCTAAACGTTTATAACCGTTAGATTCCCTTTAGACTTGGAATTGTTAATTGAATATTCGCAACTTTGTATCCCGCTTTAATACTTACTCAAGTACCCTTTTTTAAAATCATTATTTATATCGGATCGATAAAAAACCAGATTTGGCTTTTATTGCATTCAATATTTTGTTTAACCTAATGCTTTAAGCATTACAAATTATTTATCATTATGAACACATTAAAAAACAGCGTACAGCTCATCGGCAACCTTGGAAAAGATATCGAATACAAGGAGCTAGCCTCAGGAAAAAAACTCGCGAAATTCACTTTAGCAACTAACGATTATTACAAAAATGCATCCGGAGAAAAAGTTGAAGAAACTCAGTGGCACAACATTACCGCTTGGGGAAAAATCGCCGAAAACATGGACCAAATTCTAAGTAAAGGAGAAACCGTAGCACTTAAAGGTAAACTTAGATATAGTCAATCGGAAGATAAAGATGGAAACAAACGATACTATACCGAAGTAGTAGCCAACGAATTCTTTAAAATTTCTAAAAAGAATGAGTCTCCATTTTAAACAAAATAAGGGCCAATTAATCGTTGGCCCTTTATATTATAGTTATAAACAAGCAGCACTAAAATCCAATTTATTGTCAATAACTTTAAATGAATAGGAAACA
>JAHDHQ010000030.1 GCA_020631235.1 Saprospiraceae bacterium
CCAACATAAATAGAAACTGGTAAATGGCATATTTCCATTGGCCGGTTTCTTTTCTAACAATAGCGAGTGTACTCATACATTGCATCGCAAAAACATAAAACAACAATAAAGAAATAGAGGTGGCAAAATTAAATCTAGCTAAACCAGTTTCTATGTTTTTCTCTTTCTTGAGTCGCTCTAATATGGTACTTTCTTCTTCTGACCCAATGCTATAAATCGTCGATAAAGTGCCGACAAAAACTTCGCGTGCTGCAAAAGAACTCAACAACGCAATTCCAATTTTCCAATCATAACCCAATGGTTTTATAGTAGGTTCGATGGCTTTTCCTAGATAACCTAAATAACTATACTCAAGCGATACAGAAGCCAAAGAAAGTTCATCCCCAAACTCCTCTGTTGCCTGAAGCTTAGTGAGTTCATTTTGGATAAAGGTTTCATCTTTGGGTCCATTGGTGGAAAGTAACCAGAGAACTATGGAAATAGCAAGAATGACTTTTCCTGCCTGAACAACAAATGACTTAGTTTTCTGGTAGACATTAATCAAAATATTTCTCCAGTTAGGTATTCTATATACAGGCAGCTCTAAAGACCAGAAAGGGTTGCTTTCTATTTTCGAACGTTTATTGACTAGCCAAGCAACGGCAAGTGTAGCTACTACACCTAATAGATATAATGACAACAAAGCCAATCCTTGTACACCTACAAATCCTCCTTCATTATGAGGAAAAATCACTGCAATCAAAATAGTGTATACAGGCAATCGAGCACTACAAGTCATTAAAGGTGAGGCCATGATAACCGCCATTCTTTCTTTAGGATCATCAATGACCCTTGTGCTCATAATGGCAGGAATGGAGCAAGCCCAACTAGACATTAAAGGAATTACGCTTTTACCGCTCAGTCCGAATTTGCGTAAAAAGGCATCAGAAATATAGGATATCCTCGATAAATATCCGGTATGTTCAAGTATCCCTAAAAGCAAAAACAAAAAAGCAATTTGAGGAATAAAAATGACTACTCCACCTATACCTGGGATCAGCGCGTCGGCAATAAAACTTTGCATCCACCCTGCAGGGATTAAATCATTTGCCCAACTGGATAATTGGCCCATACCAGCATCGATCCAATCCATCGGGTAGCTGGCTAAACTAAATACCGCTTGAAATACGATAAACATCACAAGCAGAAAGATCAGCAATCCATAAATGGGATGTAATAAATACTGGTCCCATTTTTTGGAACGAATAAGATAATCTTGAGGATTATGCCGGCTTGTAGATTTATCTAAAATCGAGGCAATGATTTTTTTTCTACTCTGGAAAACCTTTGTTTCAAAATCAGCATTAGGTTTTTCTTGTAAATAGTTTGCATAACTATTAATCACTTCATTAGACGCAAAATCGTCAAATAAACTCCTACAAAATGTATTAGGAACTTTAAAATTGTCTTCTTCTACAATCTTTCTAAGCGCATCTAAACCTTCTCCTGATCTAGCATTCATCATGATTACAGGACAGGCTAGTTTGTTTTCCAAGGCTGTTGTATCAATGGTGATTTTGTGTTTTGTTAAATCATCTTTAAAGTTGATGACTAATGCCATAGGTAGTTGCAGATCGGCCATCTCAGAAAACAGCATAAGACTGTCCTCTAACTGCATTCCATTAGCAATATAAATAATAGGAGAGGGTGTTTGTAAGTTGTCTAATATAGTCCTTTGAGTTATTTTTTCTTCTGGTGAGACCGCTTGCATAGACCGCATTCCAGGAAGATCCACAACTTGTCTGTCGAGATACTTTCCACTCTTTTTTTCAACTGTGACTCCCGCGTAATTTCCGACTTTTTGGTTAAGACCAGTGATGATGTTAAATAAGCTGCTTTTCCCACTATTCGGTTTTCCTACTAAAAATATCTCCTTCATCATCACAATGTTTGTTGGGTAACTATTTTGTCAAAATCTGATTTGCGTAGGCTAAGCATTTTACCATTTACCGTAAAATTGACTAATTGTGCGTATTTCGGACTGTAATTTTTAATGATGGTGGATCCTATACCGACTCCATTTGACAACAAATATTGTTGGAGTTGGGTAGAACCATTGATCTCCACAACGACTGCTTGATCATTTATTTTTAGTTCGCTTTTATTCCGATTTTCCACTGTCATAGAATACAAAGAAAAAAAATTATCTGTATTTAATCTAAATAACAAAGACCATAAAGGTCTGCTACGAGAATGAAAACCATTTTTTAGTGGTAAATTTGCAACGTTTTGCTCCTATCCCGTATTATTATAGTAGCCGCTTCAAAACTAAACAAGCTAAACCCAAAGATGACACTGAATCGACTGTTCCAGATATTATTATTTATTGCTTTGACTAAACATTGTTTAGCTCAAGCACCTCAACCTTGCGGGCCAGAAGGCGAGATGCAGCCATTTTGTGAAGAGGCATGCATAATATGTGATATAGATGGATTTAATGGGATAAATGATGAAAATGAAAATGGGGTAGCACCTTTTGATTTTTGTACGACTATCGAGCATAACATCCAATGGATTGCTTTCATTGCTGGTAGTGAAAATCTTACTTTAGAGATGACAATTGGAGATTGCATTGTTGATGGTCAAGGCTGGGGTGGTAGTTTAGAAGTGGGCATTTATAGAGGAATCGACTGTGAAAACTTCGAACAAGTCACTGAGTGCAATACCGACATTCAAGCCGGGACAAGTTGGGCTTTTGAGAATGACGAACCTTTAGAAGTAGGCCAGTACTATTTTCTAGTCATGGACGGCAGTGGCGGATCTGTATGCGAGTATTCGATTGCTGTTTTAGAGGGTAGTACCAATGTGCAAGCTTTACAAGCTACTGGACCCATAGAAGTTCCGGAGCTTATGTGCGCTAATCAGCCTTTTTCGCTTAGCTTCGAACCGCAACTTGGAGCCACAATCTATCAGTGGACCGTTAATGGTATTTTATCGGGAGTGAATGATACTTTAGCGCTAAACATACCCGATGCTGGAAGCTATGAGATATGCATTAATGAATCCAATGCTTGTGATCAAGCAGCAGCAAGTTGTGTTACTATAGAGGTGATGCCTCAAATACAAGAGCTGAGAACTCGAGTGATTTGTGAAGGAGACTCTGTAGAATTTTATGGAGAGATATATACTGAGGCGGGAATCTATCCTGATATTTTGGTTCCGGCTTCAGAAGGATGTGATTCTTTACTTACCTTGAATTTAGAATTTGGTGCCATTTTCGAAGGGTCTGATTTTTACAACATTTGTGAAGGAGACACCTTGTTTTTAGACGGTGAAGAGCATTTTGAAGCGGGGATTTATGATCACTTTTTATTGACAGAAAAAGGTTGTGATAGTGTGGTACATGTTAATTTATTTTTAGTGGTTTGTAATATGATGGGTACTGCAGAGCCTACACACTTGTTGTGCAATGGTGATGGAGCTACTGGTTCGTTTACCTTTAGAATTACGGCTGGAACACCTCCCTTTAGTTATGACTATTTCCGAGTTTTAGACACTGATATTAATGGGTCAGGCAGCATTGCCTCTGATTTTGAAGATGTAACAATTAGTGGTTTGCCAGCTGGCTCATACCTCATTAATGTGTATGATGATTTTGGAAATTTTACCATTATCAATGTAGAAATTTTGGAACCTCCTGCCATGCAGAATGAGTTCTCTACCAGTGATTTTAATGGTTTCAATATTTCGTGTTTTGGAGCAACCGATGGGACTTCTAGTGCTTCTATTAGTGGTGGCACACCCGGTTATACATACGCTTGGAATACCAATAATTCTACTGAAGCGATAGCCACTAACCTAGGATTTGGAATGCATATCATTTCTGTGACCGATCAAAACAATTGTTTATTTACTGACACTATAATATTATCCCAGCCAACGGCTGTGGAAGGAACGGCTGCCATTACGAATCCTAATTGTGAGGATTTACTAACAGGAGAAATAATGATCGAAAATGTTATTGGAGGAGTACCATCTTATGCATTTAGCCTTAACAACGAGGACTTTAGCGACATTGAACAATATACATCACTTCCAGAAGGAGAATATCAAATGTTAATTGTAGATGCAAATAACTGTTATGACACCTTAGATCTAAATTTAGTGGGAGCGCAAATTCCTGAAATCAGCTTTCAGGATGATTTAACGATAAATCTGGGTGATAGTGTAGCTTTAATACCTTTTATTAATGATATAAATATCGCTAATATTAGTTGGACTTCCGAGGAAAACATCAGTTGTAATGATTGTATAGATCCTTATGCCTTTCCTTATTTTAATGGCAGTTACACGATCGAAGTAACTTCTGAGGATGGATGTGTCAGGGAAGAGACCATCAATGTTTTTGTAGAAAAAGATAGAACCGTTTACAAACCGAACATTTTCAACCCGAATCTAAATGATGATAACGGGTATTTCTTTATTACAGGAGGAAATCAGATAAAGCATATACGTTTGTTCAATGTGTTTGATCGTTGGGGAAATCGAGTATATCAAGGAAAGAATTTAGACCATCGAGATCCGAGGCAGGGCTGGGATGGGTTTTTTAATGGGAGAGAAGCTATGGTTGGTGTTTATTTTTGGATGGCCGAAGTGGCGTATTTAGACGACGAGGTAGAGACTTTTTCGGGCGATTTCACTTTGATACGATAGCTTTTTGATAGTGTTTATTTTACGTTTTTAGAGAGAAAATTAATTTATGATGTGCAGGCAGTTAGGTTTTTTGAGTTTCTTTTTGGTTTTGAGCCTTACAATGCTAGGACAAGTTGTCCCTGAACCTTGTGGACCTGAAGGGTCTATGGCACCCTTTTGCGAACAAGCTTGCATCATTTGCGATATTGATGGTTTCGAGGGAAGGAATGATGGGGAATCATCCACATTGGCTCCAGATGTTTTTTGTAGCCAAGGAGATCAAAAAGTGACCTGGATAGCATTCATTGCTGGAACTCCTAACCTAGAAATGGAAATAGAAGTTTCTAATTGTTCGGTCAATGATGGTTTACAAGTGGGTGTATTCGAGACTGAAGATTGTATAAATTTTACACAAGCTATGACGTGTGTAAACCCGATTGGAGGTTTTGGGGTAAACCCAGGAATGTTTACCAATGCACCTTATGGGCCTTTAACAGTAGGCCAACATTATTTTTTATTAATGGATGGAAATAATGGAGATGAATGTGATTATGTGGTTACGGTTTTAAGTGGAAGTACAAACGTGCAGCAACTTGTACCGACAAACCCTATTGAGGTTCCTGAGCTTATGTGCGCTAACCAACCATTTGCTTTGAGTTTTTTGCCCCAAGCAGGTGCCGCTTCTCAAGAGTGGAGGGTAGATGGTTTATTGGCTGGGGTAGGGGATCAAGTATTATTGACTTTACCTGATGGAGGGACCTATAATGTTTGTATTGACGAGTCTAATGCTTGTGATGATCCAGAGCCATACTGCGTAGATATCGAAGTAATGCCTCAAATAGAAGAAGAACGAAATTTTGTGATTTGCGAAGGAGACACAATTGAGTATAAAGGGGTAGAATATTGGATACCTGGAACCTATCCAAATATATTAGTTCCAGCAGAAGAAGGATGTGATTCAGTAATCAATTTGAATTTGGAATTTGGAGCTGTATTTGAGGGGTCTGATTTTTATAATATTTGTGATGGAGACACTTTGTTTTTGGATGGTCAAGAACATTTTGAACCGGGTATCTATGATCATTTTTTGCTCACCGAAAAAGGCTGTGATAGTGTGGTCCACGTAAATGTCTTTCTGGTGATTTGCAATATGGTCGGCTCTGCCGATCCAGAGCATTTGTTGTGCTATGGTGATGGAGCAACAGGTTCTTTTACCTTCAGAATAGAAGAAGGCACACCTCCATTTGAGTATGAGTATGCTAAGGTTTTGGATGCTAGCATAAATGGGTCGGGCATGATCATGACCGACAATGAAAACATCACCATTGACAATTTACCTGCCGGATCTTATCAGATTACTGTTCAAGATACATTTGGGAATTTTACCATCATTAATACTGAAATACTAGAACCCAGTCCATTATCTAGTCAGCACATATTAAGTGATTATAACGGTTATAATATTAGTTGCGCATCAGGTTCGGATGGAATCATTACAACTACTATAGAAGGAGGTACTCCAGGATATCAGTACATGTGGGATGGAGGTTCTGTGTCCAATGTTGCTAACCAATTATCTGTAGGTGATCATTTTATTACAGTAATCGACAATAATAACTGTGTGTTTTTAGACACGATTACATTAACCGCCCCATTAGAAATTAACTCTATAGTAGAACTGGTAGACCCTAATTGTGATGGTCCCAATACAGGTGAGATAAATGTCCTAAATATTTCAGGTGGTGTAGCTGAGTACAATGTTTCTTTTGATGAAGGAGGTTTTGGGAACACAACCGAATACAACAGCTTAAATGAAGCTACTTACACGCTTGTTATTCAGGATGCAAATGGCTGTTTAGATACCAATTACTACAGTTTAGTTGCAGCAGAAATTCCAGAGATTACCGTCGAAGATTTGACAATCAATTTAGGTGATAGTATCAATGTCGAACCAGGTTTAAATACGATTACCGTTGGAGATGTTCAATGGACCTCAGAAGAACTCCTGGATTGTTATGATTGTATAGATCCATATGCTTTTCCACTTTTTACTAATCAATACAATGTAGCTGTTACATCAGCTGATGGATGCACAAGGGAAGAGAATTTTACGATATATGTAGAAAAAGATCGCGGGATTTATAAACCGAATATATTTAATCCTACAAGCACTGATGCTAACCAATACTTTATGTTAACAGGAGGTAATCAGATTAAGCATCTAAATAATTTATACATTTTTGACCGATGGGGAAATCAAGTATTTCAAGGCGAACAACTGAATCACAAGATTGCATCAGAAGGCTGGGATGGGACATTTAATGGTAGAGATGCTATGGTCGGTGTTTATTTTTGGACGGCTGAAATTGAATTTTTAGACGGTGTGACAGAGTTTTTTAATGGTGATTTGACACTAGTTAGGTAATCGTAGTACCCGCAACTGGAGTCGAACCAGTACCTAGGGAGTAGAAATCCCTTGTTCTTCCATTTAAACTATGCGGGCAAGTATGTGGACTTGGGGAGAATCGAACTCCCAACCGGCGCAATATGAGTGCGCTGCTCTACCTATTTGAGCTACAAGACCTGTAGGTTGCCCTCCAAAGATTCGAACTTTGCACTTTTGGTTTCGAAGACCTAAGTGATCCACTAAGGGCAATTATTCTTTTTCCAGATTTTAAGCCTAAAAAAGTCATAATATTGAGCGAGTGGACAGAATCGAACTGTCTTCTCTAGCTTGGAAGGCTAGGCATCATCCATAAATGTTTCACTCGCTGATTGTCGAGGCAAGTAGATTCGAACTACTGTTTGCAACCACTACCTAAGTCATGCGTATCAGGCATGCTGGTTATACCTCGTCAGCTGATCAGGTGAGACTCGAACTCACTATCTTCAGTTTAACAAACTGTTGCTTATGCCACTTAAGCTTCTGATCAATTTAACTTTAGTCATTCAATAAAATTTTGTTTTATTTTGCCGCTAAAGTCTTAGCACGTCGTCAATGAATCGAACATTGTCCTACGGGATTGGAATCCGTTTGGCTACCATAGCCTACGACGTAAGTGTACCCCCTATTGGATTTGAACCAATACCCCTCGGTTAAAAGCCGAGTAGTCTCCCAATTGAACCTAAGAGGGCAAAAGTGGCAACGGATGGAATCGAACCATCTACCTTCTGTTCTTCACACAGACGCTCTACCTTTTGAGCTTCGTTACCTTAATGATTAAGAAAAAATCAACCGTCTAAAAGACCCAAAAAGACGGCTGATAGAAAACGAATGGAAGCATATAGCATTATTCACTGCCCACTAATTCTCTTAACTGATCGATGACTCTTCCACCTCCATTTACAGTGATTTCACCAACTTTAGCTGCAAACTTTTCCATGTATTCCATTTCCTTAAGCTTGAATAACATTTCGTTATCATTCATGAGTTTTGCTGTATTTAATAAACTTCTTGTACTAGCCGTTTCTTCTCTTCGCATAATCGTATTTGCCAAGGCTTTTTTCTCTGCTAATAGTACCTGATTCATGATTTCTTTAATGTCACCAGGTAAGATGATATCTCTTAAACCACAATTAATTAAGTCTATTCCTAAATCACTGGCTTTATCTCGAGCAAAATCAAGCATGTATGTTGCTATACTTGTTTTGTTTTGCAACAATTGATCAAGTGTAAACTGGCCTACATATTCTCTTAAGCCAAGTTGTAAGATGATGTAAAGCTGTCGATAGTGATCTTTAGTTTCTACCAACGCTTTTACTATATCATTTACTTGATAATGAGCAAACAAGCTCATTCGGATAGAAGCTTTGTCAGCACTTAGTAATTCTTGTCCGCTTATTTCTATTTGTTGCTTTCTGATATCAACTTTACTGATGGTTACTTTTTGTTCTCCATTCCAGTAATAATATATACCCGGACTCAATGTCTCACTATACTCACCGTTAATGTGCAATACAGCACTTTCGTAACTTTCTACCACATGGATATTTACGTACTTAGTCAGTTGAGGCTTGGCTAATAACTTTCTTGGAATAGAACTATCTACTTCTATGACATTTAAATCTATGATGTCATGTCGAAGATCCAATCCATCTTCCCAATAGGCATAACGACCAGGTGTTAGTACTTGATAGAAATTGCCATTTTTATATTCTAGAGCAATTTCGTTATCACTTACTTCTATCATTTTAAGCCTTGTAGAAAGTGCCTCACAATCCATTAATAAATCCATATCGATTTCGTGGTAGAATTGTTCGGTAACATCATATTTAATGACGTTTGCAAATGGTCCTACCCAGTGTAATCCTGGATCCAACACATTAACAAGAGCTCCATGTCTCATTACAAGTCCTTTCTCATAGGCTTGTATACGTGTTCTAAATAAATTAATAAGTAACATAGTTCTAATATTTAAAAAATTTAAATTCAATATAAAATGGAGGGCTGTGTTCAAGCGATCATCAAGCATAAGATGGATGTTGCTTTAAGTTAAAATGTGCTAAAACGCTTCTTTCTATTGTATTATCCTATCTGCGGAATCATAGAATAGTAGATGCATCTTATCCCATTTTTACGGTATCCAGCATCATGCAAATCTTCTGGATGATTTTCATCGTATTCATTTATAGCTTTTACTCATTTAGTAAGTCTACAACTAAACCCAATGAATCGACCATTCGAATCACAGCTTCTCCGGTGGTAATCTTTGTAAGAGTGATTGTCTCTAAAAGAAAATAGATCCATAATCTATCGCGTAACCAATTTCGCCTCAGAACTTCTCAGTTCTGGCAGGAATCGAACCTGCATTTCAAAAGTCCATTGCTCTAACCGCTGAGCTATAATACCGTCTGGTACTAATGGGAATCGAACCCACGACCCATGGAAATATGGTGAAAGTTTGATTAACTTCAAACGTCAAACCACATGCTATAGCAAGGGTTACATAGGGCTATACAGAAACCCTGATCAAGGTTTAAATGTCTAATCAAGCATTCTTCTTTAATCACACTAAGTGTTGATTTTTCTTTCAATGTTGTTACCAATTCTTTAATTGATATAACAAAGGTTCATATATACTGCGCAATCAATTTGCGTAGTTTTAAGAATCCTAAAAATTTGGGTGTCTCCGGGATTCGAACCCTGTTCTACTCTTTCACATAGAGTTATTTTGCCCATTAAACTAAAGACACCATGATGATGGAAGTCAGGGTGATTCCCTGACTTCCTGATAGATTACTTGATCGCTTTTTTATGCATCTTTTGCTTGTCTTTAATCCTTTTGGATATATTTTTTAGCCAATCAATGGTGTCATAATCAAGGCTCAGTAATCGCGCTTTGATCAATATTTTTTGTGCAGCTTTAAACCTGCCTTGGACTTCAAAAATCATAGCTTTTAGACCAAGCATTGTTGCTTGATTCATTACTTCGATATTGCTTGCATAATCTATTAATTCAAATGCTTTAGCATGCTGGCCCATCCAGATTTTGAGCAATATCAAATGCTTATAACTATCAACATAATTGAGATCTGATCTCAAGGCATTATTAAAAGAAATTTCAGCCTTTTTGTAATTCTTCAAGCTGTACATATGTATTTCTCCTTGAAGACACCATGCTTGTGCGTGCTCCTCTTCATAAGAAAGTGCATAGTTTAAATTTTCTAATGCTTCGTCAATTTGCCAAGGATAGGATGCAACTGCTTTTAAATAATACTGATCTGCAAGTGTTATTTCCATAATCCTATCATTTTTAATGTATATAAAATAGCTTGACCTTTGTCAAAGCTTTTAAATTGTACCCCACCTAGGATTTGAACCTAGACTTGAAGGAGTTTAAGTCCTTTGCCTCTTCCATTTGGGCTAGTGGGATTTTGGTGCGGAAAGAGAGACTTGAACTCTCAACTCATATGAGGACGGTTTCTAAAACCGCTGCGTATACCATTCCGCCATTTCCGCTTTGTTTATGTTATGTTATCCTGACAGGAATCGAACCTATACTTCGAGGACCAAAACCTCACGCACTACCGTTATACTACAGGACAAAATCTATGTACTCCGTATGGGAATCGAACCCACTTCTTCTGCTAGAAAGGCAGACGTACTACCATTATACGAACGGAGCAATTGTCTGGAGAACAGGATTCGAACCTATGACCTCTCGCGTCCAAGGCGAGTAAACAACCACCCTTATCTCTCCAGATATTTTGCGGTATTGACGAGAATCGAACTCGCTTCCACTCGAGAGACAGTCGAGCACTCTACCAATGAGTTACAATACCATTGTTTATATATGTCAAAAAAAAAAGCACCTCCCTGAAACCAGAGAGGTGCTTTATATATAGATCTTTATCTACTTATTACATAAGCTGTTTAACTCTGGTTTTATCCTTATTGCGATCATTAAATCGCCCTTCTATAGATTGCAGAAGATTTAATAATCCGGGTTCAATATGTCTTTGTTTATTATTCATCATTTGTTTTAAAATTACTATTGTACTAATGACTAACATGTTTTATAATTCGAAAGCAAAGGTAAATACATTCTTTTTTAAAAACCAAATTTTATTTGATATAAATAATTGATAATCAGAAGCTTAGGTTAGTTTTTGAGCATAAAATTCCCAGGCCATTCTGAGTGGCTTTATTCACTTTTTTGCAATAGTCTGTCTCCCAATTGTTTATCTTTCAAGTGTCAGTTTTATGTTCTAATTAAAATTTAGCTCATTTTTTTTAAAATTTTCCCAAAAAAAAAGTGTCCAAGTTTAATTGGACACTTTTAAATATTATTTCTTATGTTTTATAGTTATATCATCATAATATAGATAAGCATCCTTTTTTCAAAGTCTGTATTTCATTTCTAAACCCAACAGGCACTAGAAATAATTTAATTATATGACGATCGTTTAATTGCATAATGAAGCAAAGATAGGGCATTTTTGGATAGCTTCTTCTTTTCTCTGATTCTATTGATGCATGAAGCTCATTTTAAAGTCTTTATTTCTTTTTATAGATATTTTGGTTTTGCGATTACTGAATGATTCATTCAGACTGTATCTTTACATTCACAATTCGCCTATATTATTTAAGGTATGAACCCCAAAAACTGTTTTACACCATTTAAATCGTCCATTGAGGATATCAAAATACCAAACAAGTTTACTTTCCCCTTTTATTATGATCCTCATCCCATAGCTCTTTTAGCGGCTTCAGAATTGCAAAAGCGCATCGAAACCGATATTGATTGGAACCATGATTTTGGTTTGGGACAAAGCATATCTAAACTTGCTTTAGGTAAAATGTTTGGAGTACTTGTTGTGAAAAACACTACTGGAGAACTGGGATACCTATCTGCCTTTTCTGGTAAACTAGAAGGACAAAATCTAGACAAGATATTTGTGCCTTACATTTACAATCGATTTAGTAAAAAAGGACACTTCTTTTTGGAAACTCAGCAATTAGACGCGTTAAATGCGCGTATCGAAGCTATGGAAACAGATCCTAAGTTGCTAGCAGTTAAGCAACAATATCTTAATAAACAAAAGGAAATTAGTTCGATTCTCGACATTGAAAAAAAGCAACTAAAAGCAGCAAGTGCTGAACGAAAAAGCATCAGGCATACATTACAAAAGCAGCTATCTGAGGAAGACTACAAACAACTACATGCGGCGCACAAACAGCAAAGTATCAATGATACTTTTTACTATAAAGAGTATTCTGCTTATTTAGATTCAAAGCTGCAGAAAGCAAAACTTGAAGTACAGGATATGGAACAATCCATCGAACGTCTCAGGGAACAGCGAAAATCTACTTCCATCAAATTGCAGCATTGGTTATTTGATCAATACAATTTTTTAAATGCCAAAGGTGAAATTAAAAATGTGCAAACACTTTTTAAAACTAGGATTCCCAATGTGCCGCCTTCCGGCAGTGGTGATTGTGCAGCTCCTAAATTGTTGCAATATGCTTTTCAGCACCAATTAAAGCCTATTGCACTAGCTGAATTTTGGTGGGGAAAAGAACCATCTTCAAAGGTTAGAAAACATAAGTATTTTTATCCGGCATGTCGAGGAAAATGTGAGCCGATATTAGATTTTATGATGGAAGGTCTAAACGTGGATGAAAATCCATTATTAAAAAATCCTGGCATTGGAAAAAAAATAAAAATCGTTTATGAGGATGAGCATTTGGTGGTGATTAATAAACCAGCTGAATTTTTATCTGTGCCTGGAAAGCATGTTGTCGATTCAGTACAAGAAAGAATGCTACAACGATACCCACAAGCAACAGGTCCTATGATAGTCCATCGATTAGATATGTCCACCTCGGGATTGATGCTCATAGCTAAGTCTAAGTCTGTTCACAAAAATTTGCAACAAGCCTTTAAACATCGAAGCATTAAGAAAAGATATGTTGCCTTATTGGATGGTCAAGTTGAAGGCGAATCTGGCTTTATCGATCTCCCTTTGCGCTTAGATATTGAAAACAGACCATTCCAGATGGTGTGTTATAAGCACGGCAAAGCCTGTCGCACCAAGTGGGAGTTAGTCGAACGAAAAGACAACTTCACTAAAGTGTATTTTTATCCACTATCAGGACGTACCCATCAATTAAGAATGCATGCCGCTCATCGTGATGGATTAGCAGCACCCATAGTGGGAGATGACTTGTATGGACTTAAAAAAGATCGATTATACCTACATGCCGAAAGCCTCAGTCTTGAACATCCTGTTACTGGACAAGCACTAGAAGTTAGGGCAGAAGCCGAATTTTAAGGCTTTAGTTTTCTACTTCCATCAATTCTTTTACATCAGCAGGGACTGCCTTTTTGGATGCTTTTTTTGCACATACTTTACAAAGCTCAGAGATGCCTTTATCTTCCCAAGATTGTTTGATACTTCCACTGCTGAGGGTCTTTCCTTTGATGTATTGGCAATCATCATATGCATGGTATTTATTACCCGCTTTTGACCAATAAACCTGATCGGTATTTATGTTAAGGCTGCGAGCTTCTTCGTTTTGCTTTTTGATTTCTTCGGTGTACTTTTCTACAGATGGTGGATCAAAATCTGCACCTGTTATACCTGCTGCAACCATGGCGATCGCTGCTATCGATCCGGCAATTCCTTTGGTTTTACCACTTACATTTTTATTGGTGAAGATCATGATAACCAAGGGTAAAAACGCCAGTACGCCCATGATGGCTCCTAATTGATTTTGTATAAAGAATTTGGTCGGTTCTTTTTCTGAAGCAGGATCTAGTTTGTTAGCGCGTTTCCATAAAGTGGAGCCTGTAATGGCTAAAGCTAAAATGACCAGTATAGCCACAATTAGCCACACTAAGGTGTCGTCACTGATCAAGTTAAAAATGGCATAAACTTGCCCAGCCATGGCAAACAACCAAGCTATGAAAGCAAATATTCTTAGTTGTTTAGCTTTAGATTTGGCTTCGGGGGATGCTACGAATTTTGTTGTCTCACTCATTGTGTTTTGTTTTGTTTTATGACGTGAAAGTAACTCTACTAGTCACCAAGTTACGCATAAGAAATGATTTAGATGGGTAAAGTATAATTATATAAATGTGCCTAAGTTGCTTACTATCTTAAACAATATGGTATCCTTAAAAAGGGTTTCATTATTAATGATTCAATAGTCTATGCAACGAAGAAAACTTGTTAAGGTCTTAGGAATAAGTGCGTTTGCGGTCTCAGCGAGTGGATTTACTCTAATAACAAAAGATGGAAATATCACAACAACTTGCACCACCAGCCAAGACATGCTAGGTCCTTTTTTCAAAGAAGGAGCTCCCTTCCGAAATGATTTGAGATATGATGGTAATACATCTGAAATTCCCTTAAAAGTGATTGGTCAGTTGTTTGGAGGAGATTGCAAAACTCCTTTGTCCAATGTCGTGATAGATATCTGGCATTGCGACCACAAAAAACATTATGATATGGAGTCAGATGAGTATCGCTGTCGAGGAAAGATCACCACTGACGCACAAGGTTTTTATTCGTTTGTGACCTTTGTGCCACCGCCTTATGGAGGACGACCTAAGCACATCCATTATCTCATAAAAGATATTGAAGGCTATGAAGAATTAGCTACCCAATTGTATTTTAAAGGAGATAAGCGTATTAAGAAAAACAACTGGGTAAAATACCCTTGGGACGAAAAAAGAATTCTGGAGGTATACAAAAATGAAAATGACATGTCAGAAGTGAAGCTGGATTTGTATTTGAGTGCCAAAGTCTAAACATGATCATTATATTCAAATTTAGTTTCAAATTCATTTCCAATAAAACTTAAGAGGAAGTTATTCCAAGGAAAATATATAAAGTAATTTGTCGGTAAGAATAAATGTATGACAAGGCAAAGTATCATAGATAGTTACCAAAGAATCAAACCATATATCCACAATACCCCTGTTCTCAGTTCGAGCTATTTAAATGAGCTAGCCGGTTGCAACATGGTCTTTAAGTGCGAAAACTTCCAAAAAATGGGCGCTTTTAAAATGCGCGGTGCCACTAATGCCATATTAAACATTGAAAAAAATAAAAGGCAAAATGGAGTGGTCACTCACTCCTCGGGAAATTTTGCGCAAGCAGTTGCTTTAGCCGCAAAAACCCAAGAGATACCCGCTTACATAGTCATGCCTTCGAATGCGCCTAATGTAAAAAAGCAAGCAGTACAAGACTATGGTGGACAAGTCACCATTTGTAAACCTACCATAGAGGAAAGAGAGAGGCATTGTGCCCAGATTGCTTTAGAAACTGGCGCTACACCACTTCACCCTTCTAATGATTTAGATGTCATTTTAGGAAATAGTACTTCATCTTATGAATTGTTACAAGACTATCCAACACTAGACGTGATCCTTACTCCAGTAGGTGGTGGCGGATTACTTGCTGGCACCGCTTTAACGGTCTCCAATTTTGGTAATGACTGCCATTGTCTAGGAGCTGAACCGGCTAATGTGGACGATGCTTATCGATCATTAGCTTCAGGAAAAATAGAGGTAAATGATAATATAAATACCATTGCAGATGGCCTTCGTACAACTTTAGGAGATGTAAATTTTCCGATTATCCAGCAATGCGTTGACCGAATTATACGAGTAGAAGAGTCTGAAATAGTCCACGCAATGAAACTCATTTGGGAACGCATGAAGCTGGTAGTAGAACCATCGTCTGCAGTTCCGTTTGCTGCGGTTCTAAAAGAACCTGACTTTTTTAGAAATAAACAAATCGGTATCATTATTTCTGGGGGAAATGTAGATCTGACTAGTTTACCTTTTTAATCATGTTCATTAGATTCTTTTTCTTACTGGTTTTATTTACTTGGACTCAAGCCATCCAAAGCCAAACCTCAAGAGAACAAATAGAAAATTTTGAACACCAATTTGACCAATATACTAGAGATCTGATAAGACAAGATGCTCTCTCCGATTTAGCCTATAGCACTGTATGGGAAGAGTGGGTTGCTAAGGCTAGTTCTGAGGGTGCTGCTCGATTTTTATTGTATAGAATGGCTGGATATCATTTTCGAGAAGATACTAATTTGGTGTTATTTAAAAATGACCTTCGAGGTAAAAAAAAGTGGCTTAAGGATTCCATAGATCTTGCTAAGCTTGATTCCAATGAAACTAAATTATTAGCCAGTAATTTCTACTTAGCGGAGTTAATAAGTAAGGAACACATAAATTTTAAGGACTTAGATAATCGTTTTACTGACAAACTTAAAAAGACGCTTAAAGCATATGAATTGAAACCCAATCAATCGGTAGTAGAGATTGGTGCTGGTAATGGTTTTATGATGTCCATGATGCTTTTATGCACTGACAGTATGGACCTTTTTGTAAATGAAATAAACCCTACAAGCTTAGCCCTTTCTAAGCGTCGATATGAAGAGACTAAATCCTATTACCCCAATGCAACTGTTCATTTTATTCAAGGGAGAGATAAGTCTATTAATATTGAAAAACAAGTAGACAAAATTATAGCAAAAAACGCGTTTCATCATTTTGAATTTAAAGAGGAGATGTTAGAGGATATATCGAAAGCACTTAAACCCAATGGTTACTTTTATTTAGATGAAACCCTAAGTAACAGTAAACGAAAAAAGCATAAAACGGGGTGCAAAAAGGCGCTTACATTAAATGAGATCAGGAAAATTATGAAAAAGGCTGGTTTTCAGCTCCATAAAGAAACGTACTTTTCCAGAAGAGTTATTTTAAAATATTCTAAATCGAGCAAATGAACACTCAGATAAGACCAGCCCACATAAAAGACATGGATCAGCTTGTACAATTATGCGAAGCCCATGCAATATTTGAGCAATCTGCATATGACAAAACCAACAAAGCAGCATTACTTAGTCAGCATCTTTTTAAAGCTTCGCCTGATCTATTTTGCCTTGTCATTGAACATGAAAAAAAACTCATCGGCTATGCTACATATATGAAGCAATTCTCAACATGGGATGCCGCCTTTTATATCTATATGGATTGTCTGTTTATCGATGCCGATTTTCGAAGCTTGGGTTTAGGTGAGCAATTGATAAACAAAATAAAAGTGGCTGGAAAAAAACTAGGCTGTAAGCATATCCAATGGCAAACGCCTGATTTTAATACCCGTGCCATGAAATTTTATGATCGAATCGGAGGTGTTCATAAATCTAAAGAGCGCTATTTTTTGGCGGTATAGTGGAGGCTATTATTGAGCTTTATTTTGGCGTATTTTACTTGGTACTTTTTCTATTACTTACCCATTTTTTTGCATAATGGATATACTCAGCATTCGTTAATTTTTTAATATCATCTTTATTAAAACTTAATTGTTCTAGTTCGAGTTGAAGGTCTGAAACAAATTCTGTGTATTCTAGATACAATTTACTAGCAGATGGTTGTATAGGGTTTAAGACAGTTGTAAACCAATGTCTTATGGTTTCAATAATCTTTTCTATTTGATTCCTCTTACCGTATGAAGCAATGTCACTGCCGGACATGTCACTCAGAGCAGCTTGATATCTATATTTTTCTATGTCCAAAATCAGACATTTCTTTTTCTTATACTGTCCTGAACCAATTTCTCTTGTGCCTAAATCTAAACCTAACTCAAAAGGCATGTTAAACCTGGCTAATTCTCCAGCTTTTTTGGACTTCATCCTAGATAAATCATGGATACTATACTTACTTTCTTTGATCAGTTTGAGAATTTGCTTAATCCTAATCGCACCTGAATCTTCTAGTTTTGATATTTTTGGTTCTAATCCAGCATACAGGATGGTAAATAGCATTGGATGCAATAATCTTTTATACGAAGCATCAAAAGGACAATTTATAAACACATTTTTGTTAAATGCCATTAAATCAGCAAGCTAGTTACTCAAATGAAGATATAGAAGCAATTCTTCCATCTTTATTATGCACAATAATCATAGAATTTCCATGAGTGTGAGCTCTCGCTTTGGCTACTTTTAGAGCAGAGTTTTTACTTACGAATAAGCGATACATTCTTGCTGCTCCTTCTATTTTAATGCCCCATTTACCTTTTGAAGGCAGGACATGAAGTCTTTTTTCATTGGTCTTTGCGGCTTTTACCAATGATTTTGTCAATTGTGATTTTTTTTGCCCTTTTATCAGATTTTCCATCAATAATGAATGTATGCATTTTTAACGAACTTTTGTCCATTTAAGTTTCATTTATTGCTAAATAAAAAGCTGAATATATCGGCCCTTCCTTAACGTACCAAACTTACATCGCCATACAAACTTCTGGTACCTGGTTCACCATTTATCGTTAAACTGTATTGCACAACATAGACGTAAACACCGGCTAGAGCATCCCTGCCATTAAAACTGCCATCCCATCCATGATCTTCCCAAGAATCGGATGTATACACATTGTTTCCCCATCGATCATACACCAACATCTCGAAACTAGTGATGGGATTAGTAGAAAAAAGTTTAAATAACTGATTTTCGCCAGGTGCTACAGGAGAAAAAACATTGGGCACAAAAATGATCTCCTCTTCACAAGCATAAATTTCAAAACTATCTTCGTATAACCCACAAGGTGAATCTACCACCAGCGTATAAATGCCTTCCTGTTCTATAAGATACTCGTTTGCATTAGAACCATCTTGCCATTGGATATCGAAAAACTCGGAGTCATTAAACTGGACTAAGATCGATTCTTGACACAAATAGCCATTATCCGGAAGGTCGACAACAATATCTGGGATGGGATTAAAACTTATAGTGTCTATATCTACACCACATTCATTGGTAACAGTCACTGAATATTCTCCACCGATTTGTACTAAAAAACTGGCATTTACCGTACCATCTTGCCACTCATAAGTAGAGCCAGGCTCGGTGGCATCAAGTAAGACGATGTCACCTGAACAAAGAATGCTATCACTGCCTAAATCTACCACCGGAAAATCACTAAATATCACATTTATTTCGTCTGTTGTTGTGCCACAATCATTGACTGCTGACACAGTGACTGTTCCACTTTCAATGATCGTAAATGTCTCTTCCGTCGTTCCATCTTGCCAGGTAATATCTCCATCTACAGAAGACAAATCAAAGGTCAAAGGTACGTGGTCGCAGATCATAGTATCTTCCCCTAAATCCAGTATAGGACGACTATCATAGATGTATTCGAAAGTATGCTGCTGCGGAGATATTTCGTTTCCACAGGCATCGGTAAGGCAACAAAAGTCTAAAGTGTAACTGCCAGAAGTTTCTAACCTTGGGTCGAACACTACGGTGATATTTCGAGTATATTGGGCGCCTACATCACAAAGAGCAGAAACTACATTGATATTTTGTACACCATTTGGACCCGTTAAGCTGAAGTTTGCCTGATCAATAGAAGCACACAAAATATTTTCACTAAAATCGATTAAAAGAAACAAACCATTACATGGGTCAGGATCTATATATCCATCTACAGTGGGTGGAGTAAAATCAAAAATACCGACATCAGTGATACCAAAATCTAAGGTGTATCCAGATTGATTTCCAGACCAGTTAGATACTACGAGTACATAGGTATTTCCGGCTTGTACTTGGACCACATCATTAAGCGGTGTGAAGGCCGAAAAAATGTTAGGAGGGAAGTTGTTACACCCTGCCCCTTGAATGTCATAGCTCGTATCTCCATTGGCTCCAGTTAGACCTTGGCAGTCACCACCACCGGCAGCATTGCAACTCGTGATTAAGGCTTCGTTGCTCGAAATATCTTCACAAGGATCATCCGTTATGTTAAACAAAGACCAGTCGTAGTCTGTGTTAGGGTCATTGGGTATCAATTCGAATCCAAAATTTCCAGTTTGATTCACGGTAAAGGTATACCAGGTAGAGTTGTTTTCATTAGCCATGCAACTTATGCTAGCATTAATCTCATTCGGGTAATTTCCTTGGCCTGATGGTGCATTTTCTTCGAAGTAGACTTCTTGGCAAACTACAATTGCGCCAAGGCAATCTTGAATGGTAGGCACTTGGGCATAGGACTTTTGGGTTCCCATGTAAAAAACACCCAAAATCACCATGAGTAATGGAAGGATAGCTCTCATATTTTTCATTAGGATTCTCGTTCAAGATACCATAAAACTTATGATATTTCATTTTATTAACTAGGATATGGGCTGATAAAGTATTCATATTATTTTCTTTGTATAGAAAATGCATATGGATGTTAGCTAACTTTATTTATGGCCTTGATTTATTGGGGACCCTAGTCTTTGCGATCAGTGGTGTATATGCGGCGGTCGAAAAGAAATTTGATGTGGTCGGCGCTTTAGTTTTAGCTTTTGTCACTGCATTAGGAGGAGGTACTTTGAGAGATATTCTAATAGGAGAGACGCCAGTCAGTTGGATGAAGGATATGAATTACATTTATATTATTTTGATGGCTTTGCCCATTAGTTATTTTGGTAATAAGATGATCCATAGATTACGTAAGAGTCTATTTTTATTTGATACTATTGGAATAGCATTATTTACGATATTAGGAGTTCAAAAGACCTTAGCCTTGGGATTAGCACCACAGATAGCTGTGCTCATGGGAGTAGTTTCTGCTGTTTTTGGGGGAGTCATTAGAGATGTTTTATCCAACAAAGAACCGCTTATTTTTAGAAAAGAAATATATGCCACGGCCTGTTTTATTGGTGCTTTGTTGTACTTGCTGGGGCATTACTTAATAGACCACCAAGCCATTAGTATGTTGTGTTCCATGATTGTGGTGATCATCATCCGTTATTTAGCGGTGAGTAGGCAGTGGACCTTGCAATTTAATCCTAAATTTTAATGGATTTGGATACTTGATTTTACCAGAGCATCTTGGGTTTTGATTGCTGCTTGTATATTTAGATTTTCAGGATTTATGCGTAGGACTCCATAGTTAATTTCGTATACGATTTCGCCATGTCTATGTTTGTTTGCCTCAGGCCTTCGTTTACTCCAGCCATGTGTTAAGCTACTGGATGTAATCTCAGTAAGTTGTTTTCCTTTATGGTCCAATGTCGAGATTTCTCCAATATGCCTATCACCAGAAATAAAAATGGGTTGTTTAGTATTGTATGTTTTAATTAAGTCAAATAGTTTATCACGTTCCCTCGGAAAGTTTGCCCATTTTTCGAATCTATGTTCCTCAGGGATGACTTGGATGCCCGAAGCAAAAATATGCACGTCTGCCATAGAGGATTCTAGCTCTTCCTGTAGCCAATTCCATTGTTTTTCTCCTAGAATGGTTCCAGTAGAACGAGGCACTATTTCACCATCTTCGAAAGCATGTTCGTCTCTAAAATAACGAGCATCGAGCAGGAAGATTTTAATCTTGATACCTTTTTGTTCAATGTTGTAACTGGTATAGACTCCATTCCTAGTGCGACGCACATCATCTGCTGGAACATCTAGAAAGTCAAGCAAGGCTTGCTGATGTGTATCCTTAGCTCCCCATTCTTTGCCAATGTTATTTATACCATAATCATGATCGTCCCAAGTACCTATTATGTTTGTTTGCTGGCATAATGTGGCGTAGGCTGGTTGTGCTTTTTGCATAGCATACATAGCTCTTAGTTTATCTACGTCATCTGTATCTCCGTAGATATTATCCCCTAACCATACCCAAACATCCGGCTGTTCAGCGATGATTTCATCCCATAATGGCTGCTTTTTATCTTGATCATTACACGATCCAAAAGCAATAACAATGTCTTTAGATTCTGGCTTAGATAAAGGTAATACTGCTGTTTTTTTGAGCTTGGGAGTACAGTTAGTAAGGCTTAAGAAAAGAACTAGGAGTAGGCTTATGTGCTTCATGGAGAGAATAGCTGTTTTGTTAAGCTTAAGGTATAAATAAATGCTTGGATGCTAAAGGAAGTTGCTCCTAAAATAAAGGGTTGTTTATGACTTTGCTTGATTAATTTGTTGGACTAATTGCTGTTTAGTTTGCATTCCCGAAGTACGCCAAAGCATTTTCCCTTCTTTATATATTGTGAATGTAGGCACACCTTTAATGTTTAGTTTTTGAGCAAGGCTTTGATTTTTGTCAATGTCGATTTTAATAATTCTCGCTTCATCTCCGACTTCTTTGGAAACTTCTTTTAGGATTGGAGCCATAGCTTTGCAGGGTCCACACCAAGTAGCATAGAAGTCGATGAGTAGTGGTTTTTTACCAGATATTAGTTCCTTAAAGCTCATAATCATTTTATTTATTGAGGTGATCAAATAACCATTGCTCGACTACCATAAGCGGTAAGGCTCCTTTAAGCCTAGCTACCTCATTTCCACGTATAAACAATAGAGTTGATGGATTGGTTGTGATGTTATATTTTTTAGTGCTTTTTGCATCAGAAAGAGTACTTACAAAGTTGACCTTTTCTTTATGTTTTCTAACTAGGTCAATGAGAGTTTTTTCCATCCAAAAGCAAGGTCCACATCCTTGGGTGGAGAACTGGACGAGTACAGGTTTGGTGTAGGATTGTTGGATGACTTCTTTCTGGAAGTCGAAGGATTGGGTAGCCATATGTGGACTTTGTTTTTGTATTTTTTGCTAATTCATCCGATATTTTTCTCTGTAGGCTGAAGGACTGAGACCTTCTCGTTTCTTAAATAATCGAGAAAAATATTGGGGGTAATCAAAGCCAAGATTATAAGCTACTTCTGCTATGCTTTTAGTTGGATTTAGCAACATGTTTTTTGCTTTATCAATCAGAAATAGCTGTAAGTGTTCACGTGTAGTTTTACCCGTGGATTTTTTTAAGGTATCGCTAAGGTAACGTTGCGAAACAGATAAACTTTGTGCCATTTCTTCAATGCTCGGAATCCCTTTTTGGGCCAGCTGATTTGACTCGAAATAGCTGTCTAAATGGAGCATAAATTGTTCTAATAAATTATGAGAGATACTCTGTCTATGCAGAAACTGCCTTTCGTAAAACCGATTTGCATAGGTTAAAAGTGTATCTAGCAGACCTATGATGATGGCTTTGCTAAATTTATCTTGGTTATTATGATATTCATTATGGATTTGCGCAACGATAATCTCCATTTGTTCTTCTTCCTTAGGAGAGAGATGTAAAGCCTCATTAACGGTATATGAGAAAAAGCTGTATTTTTTAATCTGAAGGGCAAGTGAAGTTCCAATCAGAAAATCTTCATGAAAATTTATAGAAAACCCTTTTTGTTCAAAGACGACATCACTGTTCCACTGAAGGATTTGTCTTGGAGCAATAAAAATTAAGGCGCCATTATTAAAGTCATAGGCCGTTCTCCCGTAATTTATGTTTCCCTTGATGATTTTTTTAAGACTTATAGAATAGCAATTGTTGCTGATTGGAGGTGAACTAGGTCTAGGGCAGGGGAGAAATTCATTTCCTTTGGCCCATAAAACGCTGAACATAGGATGTTCAGGTTTGGGCAATTGCATGTACTCAAAATAATCGCTGAGTGTTTTGAAATGTTTCATAATCAATCTTAATATTTTGTATCCATCATTAAATTGTATAATAAAATTATACACGGACGGTCATACACAAGTAAACAACATGTACGATTTTGTGCATATTTTGGTAAACTCACAAGAGACTTATTTGGAGTTTTACCAAGAAGCATAACCCTCAGAAAGATTGTATAGTGATCTAAACCCAGCTTTATGCATTTTGCGACACGCCATTCGACTCCTTTGTCCCGAAACACAATAAACAATATAGGTTTTTTTAGGATCCAAGGTGTTTATTGCTTCATTGAATCCAGGGCTCATTACGTTTATGTGGATTGATCCGGGAATAGAACCTCTAGATACTTCCTTGGTTGTGCGTACGTCAATAAGACTTATATTATCTTTTTCATTCATGATGCGTTTTGCATCTTTTGTACTGATATTCTCAAAACTTCCTTCTGGTTCAGATCTGCTGGACAAATAGGAATAGGCAATAAAAATCAGTCCTAAAATGACTAGAAAGTACAACATGATAATGTGGCTTTAAAATAGATCAAAGTAAATATAGAATACTTCTAACATAATTAAAATGACTAAAATACCATTCTGTTGCAACGTTTTATATCTTGTTTAGGTAAGTAATCATAGGCGCCGATATGTGAACAAATAAAATTAGAATCATGCAAACGAACAATATATTATACTTACTCATCCTCTTACTCTCTTTTTCAGCGTGTCGAAAAGATAGTCATCAAGTTTTTGAAAACGAAGAAAATCTTACTGGAGAAGTATTTAGACAAAGCAATGTTTCGGGTATTGTTATCAATACTGAGGGACAAGCCATCGAAGGCGCAAAAGTTACTTTGGGCGATCAACAAACTACCACAAATGATGAAGGTGTATTTAACTTTTTTGATGCAGCTGTATCAAGTAAGGGAAGCCTGGTAGAAGTGGAGAAATTAAATTATTTTTCGAGCTATAGATTTGTGTACAATGAGCCTGGTATTGCCAGTTATATGGATATCAAAATGGTCCCGAAAAAAGAAGTGGCTCGATATGATAATGATGAAGGGAAAATATTGGGATTTGATCAAAAAGCTTTTTTACAATTTTTACCCAATACGATAGCTTACACAGACGGATCGGCTTATACTGGACAAGTAGTTGTATACGCACATCATTTTGATCCAACAAATGATGAAACAATACAAACAATGCCGGGAGATTTGCGGGCGATAAATGCTGAAGAATCAGAAAGACAGCTGGGTACTTTTGGCATGTTTGCTGTCGAACTTGAGACTCCTGCTGGAATACCGTTACAAATTGCTCCCACATCAAAAGTAAATATGAGTTTTTTGGTTGGCGAGTCATTCATGCCCTTATTACAAAATGAATGGACACCCATGTGGCATTTTGATAAACTGACTGGATTTTGGAAAGAAGAAGGACAAGCATATTTAGATGGAGATATATTAAGTGCGCAGGTAGGTCATTTTTCTTTTTGGAATTGTGATATTGATTTTCCAGTTGCTGAGATTAAAGGCAGAGTGGTTAATGATGAAGGAATCCCCGTAGCAAATAAACGCATAAGCATAAAGGTGAGTGAAACATTGCTTAGCGGTACAGGCTATACTAACAATCAAGGAGTGTTTGAAGGGAAAGTGCCAGCGAACGTCCCTTTGAGCTTGCACATAGAAGAGTGTGATGAAGAAGTTGTTATGGAAGATCTAGGATCTCTAGCTGAAGGCTTCACTGATTTAGGCGATGTACTTAAACCTTCTGGAATTAAAGAAAGAAGTATAAGTGGAAAAATGCTTGGATGTATGAAGCAAGGATTGGAGGATGCCTATGGACTCTTAAAAATAGGGAGTCGTGTAGAGTTACTTTTGCCCAATGCTGATGGAAGTTTTAACCACGTTTATTCGATATGTGATGAATCATCTGTAAGCTTGAGTCTTTTCGATCCGATTAATAACCAGTATAGAGAAGCGCTGGATATCCCTATTGAAATACCACATACGGAATTGTCCGAAATAGATATTTGTAGTGAACTAGTGGAATTTGTTAGATATAGCTTCAATAACGGCTTTGATAATATAATCGTTGATGCAGAAGTAGTCATTGTTGATGAAAAGTATCTATATATCCATGCCGAGAATGAATCTATTGATCAAATGATAACAGTCTTATTTAAATTAGATGAGAGTGGCAATAATAGAGAATGGATGCATGTCAAAGGTATCAATGAGAATGGCGAACCAAAATATGATGAATCAATTGATATCGTTTTTATGCTTGAAAATTCAGGTGGTTTTTGGGGGCAAGGAGATACAATAGAAGGTTCTTTTAATACCGGCGATCCAGGTTCAGTATTTGGATGGGTTTCTGGCGAATTCACATTTAAAATAGATCAAGTGGTTCAATCAGGAACCATAAGTGGAAACGTTTGGAATGATATCGATGAAGATGGTATCAGAGATGATGATGAATTGCCTATTAGTGGAATTCAAATGTTTGTTAATGATTTTTCTGGAGGGAGCCCTATGCTATATTTCAACGAAGTAATTAATGGACAAAGTGGGGATGATGGATATTATGAGTGGACAGGTCTAAAGCCAGGAAATAGTTATGAAATTACCAGATTCAATAATAGTTTTTATGATATAACCCAAGCTGGTCAAGGTAATGACCCTACAAAAGATTGTGATTTTTATGAAGGAGACGATAATCAATATAGCACAGGACTCTTTTTTATAAATGATGGAGATCACATTGAACACATTGATTTAGGACTTATTGTAGAAAATACAAATTGCAATTACACTGTTCAAAATTGTTCGCCAGATGCCGAGCTTACTTTCAATGTAAACGGTGGAGTATCTCCATTCACAGTTAATTTATCGAATGGGGAAGAATTATCAGGCGACCCAGTAATTTTTAAGAATCTAGAGAATGGAAGTTATCAGTATACAATTAAGGATGCGACAGGTGTTTTGTTATGCGAAGATATTGCTCTAGTCAATAATAATAGAAATACCATTAGAGGAAATGTTTGGCAAGATATCGAGGGAGGTACACCTGATGTGTGGGATCCGGCTATAGAATTTACTGGAACTACACCTTTTGAAATAGAAATTGCTGATCTAGATGGTACACCTGTAGATACTTTTAGTACATACTGGGATACCAATTATTACCAGTTTGATGAAGGTCCTGAAGGAACCTACCGTTTAAGACCTTTATTATCGGACAATTACGAATTAGTACTTAAGGACGTAGGTGATGATGATTTTGACAGCGATATTGACCCTATATCAGGATATTCTGAGCCATTTACATTTGATAGCTGCGATGGAGAAATATTTATAGGAATCGGCATCAAAGAGAAATAAGATTTTGGCAAAAAAATATAACATACAAGAGATTGTTCAGGGTTGTTGTAAACAGCAAGCTAAGTACCAACGTGCCTTCGTTGACCAGTACTCCGATCTCTTGTATGCTATTTGTATACGCTACATGAAGGATCGATCCATAGCCAAGGATCTATTACAAGAATGTCTAATGAGAATCCTTAAAAACATAGCAAAATTTGACACTGATTTAGGGAGTTTTGAAGCTTGGATTTCGACCATTACTATCCGACAATGTCTGAAAAAAATCGATAAAAAAAAGATTCATGTCATCCCCTTAGAACATAGTCACTCTTCCGATTACAGTTTTAATCCGAGTGTTTTAGACAAAATAAATACCCAAGTACTTATCGACATCATAAACACCTTACCCGATGGTTACAGAGAAGTATTTAATATGGCTGTAATCGATGGTTTTTCTCACGAAGAAATTGGACGTCAAATGGGAATTAAAGAAGCTTCTTCCCGCTCAAGGTTATCTAGAGCAAAAGCAATGCTGCGCGAAAAAATTACTGAATTACAAAATCAAGAGTCATGGGTAAACACAGCCTAGAAGAATATTTAAAAGGGAGAATACGAGGACATCGTGAACCCATCAATACAGACGATTTGTGGAGTGCCCTCGACCTTGAACCCAAAAAGAAAAAACCTTGGTGGATTCTAGCAGCCATCGTTTTGCTTATGGCGACCTGTATAGGTCTACAAACATTGCCGCAAAAAGAACAAACATTCAGTCACACTGAAAAAGAAAATAAGCTGGATAAGGATACAAATGAGACAAACAACATTGAACAAAAAAATCCAAGACAAAAAACAGATGCAAAAGCAAGTAAAGATACCAATAAGGAGGACGCAGATCATTTGATGGCAGCTGATCAAACTAGCATAATAAACCATACAAAAACTAAAAAATCGAAGCGTATTCTGGAAAGCGCACAAGCATCAAGCCCATTTCCACAAGATGAGATAGAGAGGCTTGTTTACACATCTACCGCTTCTGAAAAGACCACCCAAAATGCAACAATGGCTTTATCTGAAGAACCCGATATTCCATTGAGTAAAAAAGCTTTTCAGGCTCCATATAATCAACTAAAAGAAAACTTAGACATAACTAAACTTCCAACTATTTGGAAAGGCCTACATTGGAAGACCCGTGTTTTAGATATTGAGCAGACACCTGCCATCACCAGCCGATCAGATCAGCAAGCATGGACACTAAACCCTGGGGCTATCACAGCTTATACTGGTTTTTATTGGGTAGACCGAACTTTAAGCTTAGCCAGCGATACATTGGGCGAATATCTTGATTTGAGAAATATGACGGAGACAAGCTTGGAATCATGGATGCTAGGAGGGCAAATACAATACATGGTAAATCCAAATTGGTACTTAAAATGTGGCTTAGAATATCAATCTATAAACGAACGATTTAATGTGCAAATAACGAATGATTCTACCTTTTTCAAAGAAGATGAGCCGATTGTTTTGCTGGTGGAAGCATCAGGAGACACCATAGTGGAAGACATAGGTTTAGCCGAATTCCAAAGTAGCCGAACCGAAATTTGGGAACATTATAATTATCATCGATTGATTAATATTCCAGTAAGCATCGGCTATGCGAAACAGAAGGAAGATTGGTCCTTTTTTGTGGAAGCGATTCCATTACTCAGTTTGTATAGGGGTTTTAATGGAAAAATGTTGAATATGGAAGGCGATAATGTGATCGATAATCCTGCGTATTTTGAAAACAAAGTAGGATTAGGGATAAGGTTTAATGCAGGAGTGAATTATCATTGGAAAGACTGGAATTTTTATCTGGCGCCCTCAGCACAACAATACTTATTCTCGGTCGCAAAAGATGGTTTTAATATCCAGCAAAATTATCGGATGCTTGGTGGAAATATTGGTGTTCGACGCCTGTTTTGATAAAGAAAGATATTGAACAATCGAATGCCTTAACTTTGCGAAATGAAAGTTAATAAGCAAAATGCAGCGCATTACTTATGGGGAGAAATCAACCAATCTTGGAAGTTTCTATCAGATGAAAACATGAATGTCCATTTGGAAATCATAGAGCCTGCTTCCGGTGAGGTCTTGCATTTTCACAAACAAGCTTCGCAGTTCTTCTATGTGATTGAAGGTAAAGCAAACTTTGTTTTAGAAGATCAAAGTTTTCTATTGAATGAAGAAGAAGGGATAAAGGTGGAGCCTAATCAAGCACATTTAATAAAAAACACATCCGACAAACCATTAAAATTTTTAGTCGTTACGAGTCCATATAGTACTTTAGATAGGTTCAATGTCGGAGAAGATAAACCTGTAAATGACCATTTAAATAATAGAAAGTTTAAGGCATTAGCTAATAGTCCACTGGGCGAAGTTTCCTCAGAAACGATTTTTCATTATCGCCAAAAAGAGCATACAATCTGGGCTACTTACGAGGGTGGAGAAATACAATTTGGCACATTAAGCGGCATACGAGAGGGTAATAGTATGCATTTTCGATACCAGCATTTAAACCTACAAAATGAATGGAAGAGTGGTCAATGCAGCTCCAAAATCAGTATTGAGCATGGTAAAATAAGATTAGATGAAACTTGGGAATGGTTAGATGGCGATAGGGGTGTAGGGACATCTGTGTTGGTATCTCTGTAAAGCTAATAACTTATGGTATTTATGAACTGAGGTTAATGTCCATTTGCTGAATATAATATTGAGGTCGAGCTAGCGCATCATCCAATGATTTGGCATCATCCATGATTTGGTAAACACGGCTTATGCCGTGCATCGAATACTCTTTTTGATCTAAGGTGCTGGAACCTACAACTGCTAAAAGTGGTTTTTTAAGTTCTTGACAATATCGGCTAATATTCCCGATGACCTTTCCTCCGAAAGAACTATGATCGAGCATCCCTTCACCGGTGATAATCACATCAGCTGATTCGATTTGATCCTTTAAGCCTATTCTTTCAGCAATAAATTCAAAACCACTTTGCAGGCTTAAGTTATTTAGCAAACCTGCTAAGCCGGCAACTACTCCTCCTGCTGCTCCTCCGCCGGTATAATCTTGTATGTTAATGCCTCGCTTTTTTTCTATCAGTTTTGCAACCAGCTGCATGCTTTGATCTAATTGCAAAATTTGTGACGGACTTGCTCCTTTTTGTTTAGCAAAAGTATGGGCTGCTCCATGTGGACCATATAGTGGATTATCAACATCAAATAAAAGAGTAAAAGAAACCGCAGGGCTGACTTTAGGCCATAAAATATCTTTAATTAAATGAAGATTTCCCCCACAGGGCTCTAGTGCGTTTCCATCTTTGTCGATAAAATTAAATCCCAGCACATGCGCAATGCCTAAACCCATGTCATTAGAACAACTTCCACCAAGGGACATAATGATTTTCTCGTGTCCATTTTCCAAAGCATGCTTGATGAGCATCCCTGTACCTCGAGTGGATGCTTTTAACACATTTAATTCATTTTTTGATAAATGTATAATGCCGGAGGCTTTAGTAAGTTCGATAAAGGCTGTCGATCCATCAGAAATGTACTCAGCAATGATGGGTCGACCTAATGGGTCAATGGTTTCAATGAGCAAAGAATTATAATCATTCATACGTTTTATAACTTCTAGAGTGCCATCTCCGCCATCTGCTAATGGTTGCATGCTGATCTGTAGATTCGGATCTTTAGCAAGTAAATTATTGGCAATGGAGTCACAAAGTGCTTGACTATTTAAGGATCCTTTAAACTTATCTGGAGCTATTAATACCTTCATATGATTATTTAAAAATACTAGCTGCCCCTAATAATATGGTTTGCTCAGTATCTGATACTATAATAATGCTAACATTTGATGGTAGTATTTTTTCCAATGCTGTTTTAAAATATTTGTGCGCTTTAGCAATATTTCCGCCTATGATAAGATATCGTAGATCATATTTTTTAGCAATTTCTGATGTAAAATTCCCAAAATTTTTGGCAAATGTGCCAAACATTTTTTGGATAACTAATTCGGACTCAGATTGCATTATTTCTTTCAATCCCGAATATTTTTTCTGATTGATCGTATGAATATATTCACAAAACCACCTTGTCGAGAAATAGTCTTCAGTGGTTGTTTGTTTAAATGTTTGCTGATATAATTTTAATACGGAAAAACTACGAAGGGAATTGAGATTAGATTGTATCAGACAATCACCTAGTCCAGTGCCTAATGTTAATGCTAGAGAGTTATAGTTTTTTATAACAGGATAGTTAGTAAAGACTCCTCTTCCAAAACTTTCTGCGTCATTTAAACAAGCCACTTGAGTGGAAGGACCGTACATTTTTTGTAAGTATTCGATCACACTAAAATTAGCTAAGCTCCCTAGTTTTTCTCCAGCTAAATATTGGCCAATGCCGTTATAATAATCAAATGGACCAGGTAATGCAACAGCACATTTTTGTATAGAAGAGAAATGTTTAAAGTGTACATTCCAGACATCGATAATTTCTTTTTTTGTAGCATATGCATTGTATGGATGTCTAACAGCATGATTATTATCTAGTGTTTGTAAATCTTCATCATAAAGGCATGAAGTGATATGGCTTCCTCCAATATCTGTTACGAGCATGAGATCAAAAAGCTAGAAAAATGATGGAAATGCATAGCTAAATAAGATGATCGCTATAGTAAAAACAACAAGTACGATTGATTTTTGATAGTCGATACTAATTGCCTCAGCATTTGATTCATGATGTGGAATATCTTTTTTCAGCAGAAAACTAAATAAAATCGAAGCAGATAAAGTTACTACCGCTCCAATAGCATTCCACCAAAACCAAAATATTTGTGGACAGAATAACCATAAATATACATTTACACCAACACCTAATATTAATCCGATATTTGCACCGATAAAATTTGTCCGTTTAAACCCAATAGCTGCTATAAAAGTCGCAAATATTGGCCCATAAAATACGGAACCAATTTTATTGATAGCCTCGATTACCGTTTTGGCTATATCTCCTGTAAAGAAGGCTAAAACAATACACACAACGCCCCAGAATAAAGCTGATATTTTAGAATACCGCATATAAGTATTTGTATCAAGGGCCTTATCTCTATTAAATAAATCTTCCACAGTAGCCGCACTTAAAGAGTTGATAGTAGAGCTTAAAGAAGACATAGCGGCAGAAAAAATAGCGACTAAAAGAATTCCGATTATTCCATGAGGTAAAAATTCTTTGATAAAAATGGGAATCATCAAATCTGGTTTATCCATGGGTATTAACGCTCGGAAGGAAGGGTTTTTAACGACTAAAGTCCCTATGATTAACCCCATGATACAATAGGTTAGTGTTATTGGAAATCGAATGAGTCCATTGCACAATAATGCTTTTCGCACAGTGCCGATATCTTTAGCAGAAAATAGTCGCTGAACTTGACTTTGATCTGTACCATAGTAAGATGCATAAAGAAAAAATCCTCCAATCAACATTGGCCAAAAACCAAAATCTGATCCTTCGCTTAAACCGTAAGCATTAAAATCGACAACTTCCAATCGATTAACATCTACAGCACCCAAAAATTCACTCCACCCACCTAAATGATGCAGTCCAAAAATTAGGCAAAGGATAATGCCTAAGAATAAAATACCCATTTGTATTACATCTCCATAAACGACGGCTTTCATGCCTCCTTGATAGGAATATATTAGGGTCACTACGCCTATTATGCTTATCGTAGACCACATAGGAATGGCCATAACACTCGTTAAAATTAAGGCCACAGTATAAATCATGACACTGGTGGCAAATGCGCGAGATATTTGGAATACAATACTTAATAGTATCCTAGTAGACGAACTATACCGTTTTTCCAGGTATTCATAGACGCTAACAATACCCATTTTAAACAAGGGTGGTATTAAAAATACCATTAGAAAAAGCATGGCTAGCGGTACTGCAAACTCATACGTTAACCATTTCATACCACCGTTTTCTTTTAGTCCTACAAAAGCAGGGGCGGATATAAAGCTGATTGCGGATAATTGAGTGGCAGCCGTAGAAATAGATAGTGGAAACCAATTAAAACTATTACCTCCTAAAAAATAATCTTTACCCGATTTAGCGCCTTTAAAAAGTCTTCCTAAAAATAAGAATGCAATAATGTAAAGAGCAATAATTAGGTAATCGAAAATATTCATTAGGTTATTTTGTAAAGCTTAAAAATGTGGAGGCGGTCCATGAAAAATGATTTCCACCATATCCTTTGTTTAAGTTGGCTGCTTTCAATTTTTCTGACTCAAAATACTCGTAAAAACCAAGGGTATTGACCAGCTCGATTAAATCATTTTTTACAATTTCGGATAGTGTCAAATATCCATAGGCTTGTAAACCTTTATGAATCATCCAATTCATTTGGGGCCATACAGGGCCACGCCAGTATCTCTTAGAGTCAAATAATGGACTATCTATATCAAAACTAGGACATAAATAATAACCTCTATCATGCATTGACTGTAAGTGATTAGCTATTTTTTCAGCTTGTTCTTTAGTGGCTAATTCAGCAAAAAGTGGTGTAATACCACCTATTTCTTTATGTACCATTTGTCTATTATTCCTGCAATCATAAGAGACAAATTGATTGATTTCATCGTTCCAAAACTTAGCATTAAAACTACTTAGTGACAGAGATTGCCATTCCTCTAATTCTAAGGTATCAAAACCAAAAGATTTGCCAATATCTATAAGTGCTTTGTTGGATTGAATTAAAATAGCGTTCATCATACAATCTTGTATGAGGAATGGGCTTTCTTGTGCAATTTCTGGCCCATCATATTTGTATTTTTTACCTAATTCTAACAGATATACATAGCGATCATACTGGTCGGAAGTAGGTCTTTCTGAAGGATCCATGATACTGGTATCTCTTCGTGTATAATTGGGCAAATCATCTTTGTCGATGATGATTTTATCCATAGCAAAATCCCATATAGGAGAGTTGTCTCTGCCTGATTCCCATGGATGGAAAATAAAAAATAAGCCTTCTTTTTGCGGATCTCTAAAATGGTACAAAAACCTATGGAAATGGACCATTTTGGGGAATATATACTTGGCAAAGTCAATTAATTCTTCGTTGCCAGGATGTAAGTCCATAATCTCTTTAAGGATAAATCCAAAGACGGGAGGCTGAGTGATACCTGATGATTTAGGGAAGGAAGGAGCTCCAGCATTTACATTACTATTCCAAAAATCAAAATTTGGAAAATAGGTTTTTTCGTTTTCACTATGAAATAAGATATGAGGTACCATTCCATTTTCCCACTGACCAGAGTACATCGTGTCGATTTCAGTCATGGCTCTCTTCAAGTCATATTGAGCCATACCCATTGCTACAAAACCAGAATCCCAAAGCCATTGGAAAGGATACAATTTGCTGGTTGGAATAGAAAAACCGTCTCTCCAGTTTTTTTCTAAGATTGCTTTCGCTTCTTCTCTTTTACTCATGCTTGTCTAAATATCAAATAAAGATAAAAGAAGGATGATTGCTCATCCTTCTTATCAATATGAAAAAACTAGAATTATTTAGAAGTTAAACGCAGCTCTAACAAATATTCTTCTAGGTAAAATAGGTCGTCCCACAAAGAAATTTCCTCCTGCAACTTGGCTATTTCCTTGTCTTGGGGATCCTTCAGTAACTCCTGCAGCATCTAATAAATTAAATACTGCTAAACCTAAACGTACACTTTCATCATCTTTACCTAGAGAGAAAGTATAGCCAGCATCAAGACGTACTATATTAAATGCATCTAACTCCACAGAATTACTATTATTAGCAAATTTCTTTCCTAAGAAGTTAGACGTTAAACTAGCGTCAAAACCATTATCATCATAGCTAATTCCTGCCATTCCCATGATGTTAGGAATTCTAGCAATTTTATTACCTACTTGCTCAGGATTATTTTCAACTTTCGTAAACTGGTGATCTTGATAAGTAAGATTACCGAATACATTTAAGCCTTTCATAATCATATAGTTTAAGCTTAATTCGGCACCTACTGTACGCGTATCTTGTAAGGTAACTTCTTCGATAATATTGGTAGGATCGTTAGGATCGTTTACAAAATCTACATTTCTTCTATCCGTCAAGGTATTATAAAAAATAGCTGCAGTTCCCGCTAGGTTTTTATTGCCATATTTAGCACCTATTTCACCTTGTATTACATTCTCTGTTTCATAGCTTTGTGGCTGTCCAGGTAATGGGAATGATACACTTCTTAATTGAGGGAAAAAGTATCCTCTCGAGAAGTTAGCATATAGATTAGTAGAAGAAGATAGCCTATATAAACCTGCTACAGCTACAGCAAAATCCGATGCTGAAACTGACCCTCGATTAAAGTTATTAGTTCCTACGCCATTTTCTTTAGTGATGATTCCCGCTGCTCTTTCCCATCGTACACCAAAATCAATATCGAATTTTTCTCCTTTGATTTCGTCTGCAGCATAAAAAGCAATTTTAGAACTTTCAAGGTAATTGTTTGACGTTTGACGCCCACTTACAAAACCACCTGTTGAGTGATTTAAAGCCACACCATTGGAGTCTACGTAAGCTAAGCCTACAGCTCTTGGAGAATTGCTAAAATCACCTAATACATTATGAATCCAGTTATTGTCTTTAGCTCCAGTATGTGACATAAAGGTCCCCAAGGTGATGTTGTGATTCATAATACCTTTAGTGATGTTTACCTCACCTACCATTTCCTCCATATCTCTTTCTCCATAATATTCTGTTTTCAAACAATAAATCTCCATCAGCTAATTCAGCACCATTGTCTACATAAGTAAATGTAGCATCACTTGGTAAGCCTCGATCGAGTAAGTAATTTTCTTGATCTTCTGGAGTGTTATGCGTGCCATCACCATCTAGGAATAAATTAAACCAATGGTCATATGATGCAGCTTTGGTTTTTGCCGATAATCTCCAATCGTTTCCAAAAGCATGCTTCAACTCAGCCATTAAAAACCCGCCGTCAGTGGTTACTCCATTTCCTATCGGAGAATGGAATGTGCCATTAGGTGTATCAAAAGAAAATCCAGCTAAGTCACCAGAAAGCATGGTATAAATAGTTTCTCCATCATTACCAGTAGGTCTTACTGCTGCATCACCTGAATTATCTAATGGATAAGGAAGATAGAACTGTACATTGTCATCTATTTTCTGACCGCTTAATACAACTGAACTTTTCCCATCATTAAATAATTTCTTTACATTACCTCTAAACTGGTAACCTCTAGTAGGCATCCCTGTTTCCAACGGACCTTCATCATAACGATAAAAACCAGAAACAGCGTAATACAGACCATTATCAGATAATGGACCCGAGGTTAGGAAATCAGCTCTCAATCTTCCTCCTTCAGCCCACTCTAATTGTACTTTGTTATCAGGAGTATCAGATCCTCTAATGCTGTTGTAGTTAACAATACCAGCGACACTTCCTGCACCCATTAAAGTGGATGATCCACCTCTTACAAATTCTAGATTTTTTAGTCCAATGTCGTTTCTAAAGTACACATCATGTGCCGAAGAGTTTAGACCGAACGTGCTTAGAATAGGAATACCATCTATTTGTAATGGAGTAAAAGCATACTGTCCGCCTGAAGGGAAACCCCTTACAAATAAGTTAGTAGCGACTTCACCTCCTCCACCTTCAGCAGTGATACCTGGAATGGTTCTTAAAACATCAGCTTGAGAATTGCTAGAAAGTCTTAGTAAACTTTCATTGTTTAAAACAGTCAATGACATGGGTGCATTTTTCTGGGTCCTACCACTAAATGTACCTGTAACCACTACTTCATCTAAAGCCATTGCATCTTCAACTAAAGAAATATTGATGCTTTGGTTGCCTGAGTTAGGTGCTACATTTATTGATTGAATAGAATAACCTAAAAATTTGAAGACTAAAGTTCCTCCCTCACTAGGAATGGATAAAGAGTAACTTCCATCTAGGTCAGTGATTGTTCCAACAGAACTACCATCTAATTGGACAGATGCTCCGATGATTGGTACGTTGTTTCCTTCGGTGACTACCCCAGAAACAGTCATTTGAGCACTAAGCCCAAAAGATGAAAAGATGGCTAACATAAAAATGCCAAGCTTTAATTTTAAGTGTTTGAGTTTTTTCATAATTTATTACTGTTTATTTAAGAATGTCGATTTTTAGTTTGGTTTTTTATTTAAACAAAACTAACAGCATTAGGACATTATGAGTAGGTAGTATTCTATCTTTTTATGATACTAAACTATAATTGTTAACTTAGATTAAAAGTTAATAATCCACATTGAAACCAGAGTTAGAGAAAATTATTGATGTAGGCGCGCAGTCCTTTTATAGTAGGGAGGTGGTTAGACAAAATAGACCTTTATTATCGGCGGCGTGGCATTTTCATCCTGAATTTGAAATTTGTTATACAGAAAAAAGTAATGGCAAAAGATATGTAGGGAACGATATATCCAACTATAAGTCTTCAGATTTAGTGGTGCTTGGATCTAATTTGCCTCATGGATTCACTACTCATGAAGAATGCCATCAATTTGTAATACAATTTAGGTATGATTTTTTAGGGAAGAGTTTTTTTCAAAAACCCGAACTCATAAGCCTTAGAAAAATGCTTCAACTATCATCAATGGGCTTGGAAATAGGAGAAAAATCTAAGGAAAAAGCCATACCATTAATTAAAGACATCACCAAGAGCGAAGGATTGGATAGGATTATTAAAATTTTAGAATTATTAAATGTATTGTCGAGTCCTGGCAACTTTAAAACCATATGTGCTAAAGAATATTCTTTAAGTATTAATATAAATCAATTAAGTCGGATTAAACGCGTTTTTGATTTTATAGAAAACAACTTTCAAAAACAGATTACCATCTCTGATGCAGCAAAGGAAATTAATCTGACCAATTCTGCATTTTATAAATTTATAGTCAGACATACTAAAAAGAAATTTACCAAAATCCTGAATGAATACAGGGTAAACCACGCGAGCAACAAACTAATTACCACACGTATGACCATCTCTCAAATTTGTTTTGATAGTGGATATAAAAATCTATCGTATTTTAATAGAAAGTTTAAAGAAATCATGGGGGAAACTCCCAAAAATTTTAGATTGAAATACCGATAATTATGAATAAACAAAAGCTACAATGACTACCATTTTTATCATACTTATTGGCGTTTCTTTTTTGACCGTTTTTAAGGTTTTTAATGAAATTATGGCATCCAGAAGGTGTCCAGATGATCTTACATTGCAAAAAGTGGTGCTTGGTCGGATTCCCAGAAAAGATGCAGCATCTAAAAGAGTGATCAGCCATTTAGGTAATTGTGAATCTTGTCAAGCAAAGGTAGATGCATTAAATGGTAGATAACACGCTTTCTTTTCGATATATATTTGTACATAGGATAAAAAGAATATGCCATGAAATCAATGACATGTAAACAATTAGGTGGCGCTTGCGATCAAGTGTTTTCAGCAAATAGTTTTGAAGAAATAGCTGAATTAAGTAAAAAACATGGAGCTGAAATGTTTGCTAAAAATGATACTGCTCATTTAGCAGCCATGAATAAAATGCGTGAAATGATGCATGAGCCTAGTACATTTAATAATTGGATGGAAAGTAAGCGTGCAGAATTTAATGCCTTAGCGGAAGATTGAGCAATGGGCATGAAGTATGATTTTGATAAAATTATAGATCGCACTGGTACCCATGCCATGAGCTTAGAAGGCTATGAAGATTATTTATTTGGTGAGACAGAAGGCCTTGATATTAAATATCCACCAGAGGATATGATTAGGATGTGGGTGGCAGATATGGAGTTCGAAACATCTGTGGCGATCGTAAACAGTCTGCGTCAGCGTATCGATCATGGTATTTTTGGTTACACTCAACGAAAGGGAGCAGCCTATATCTCAGCCTTTGCACAATGGACAAAAGAAAGATATGATTGGTCATTAAACACAGATCACTTAGTCAGTGCGAAAGGAGTAATCCCTGTACTTTACAAGCTCATTAATTATACATGTAAACCACATGGAAGTGTGCTTATAACCACACCTTCTTATGCTTTCTTTAAACATGCAGCGGATTATAATAAAGTCCCTCTGATAAAGTCTGATCTGATAAATAATCGTGGTCACTACACGATGGACTATGAGGATATCGCCTACAAAATCGCTCATCACAATGTGTCTTTGTTTATCTTATGTCATCCACATAATCCTACAGGTAGAGTATGGATGGAAGACGAACTTAAAAAACTGACTGATCTCTGTCTAGAAAATGATGTCTTCATCATTGCTGACGAAATCCATTGTGATATTGTAAGGAATGGAGTCCGCTTTAGGCCACTTGCCAGTTTGTATCCAGATAGTGATAAAATCATTACATGCATGGCACCCAGTAAAACGTTTAACTTGGCTGGTTTTATGTTTGCCAATGTTGTGATTCCTAACAATACACTAAGAGAAAGATGGAATTCTGATCATTTACCTATAGAAAATCCATTGAGTTTAACGGCAGCCCACGCTGCTTACGCTGCCGGACATGATTGGCTACATCAGATGAATCTGTATCTCGATAAGAACTTTGTCTTTGCCTCGGATTATTTAAAAGTTCATCTTCCTCAAGCGATTCATTCCATTCCTGCAGCGACCTACTTGATGTGGATCGATTTAAGTGCTTATTTTCAAAAGGAGGAAAATTTAACTTTGTTTTTTGCTAATAAAGCGGGAGTGCTGCTAGAAGGGGGCGATATGTTTGTTGATAATGCGGATGGATTTATCCGATTAAACTTGGCCTGTCCTAGGTCTAAAGTAGAAGAAGGCTTAAAGAGGATTTGTGCTGCCATTAATGCAAAATCAAGTTAACTTCACTAAGTAATCATCCTGTCATTAATGTGGTTTCTTCTTATTTTTTCAACTCGAAAACATAACAGGCATGGCCATCGAAAATACGTTCTTCCACGAATCTAAATCCTAGTCGCTTGTAAAATCGATGGGCTTTTACATTGGTTTTTAATGGGTCAATTAAAAGAGTCTCGACATTGGACCAACTAAAACATCGTTGTATCGCCCACTGCATCATTTGTGTTCCAAAGCCTTTATTTAATTGATGCACCTCTCCAATCCAAATATCGATGGCTCTTGCTTTTTGCGATACTTTACCCCAGTATTTAGTTTCTTCTTCAAAAGGATCAATAATTTGCAAAAAGCCAATGGGTTGATCGTCGATTTCAGCAATCCATTGTTCACGCCAACTAGGATTTCTTTTTAGTTCTTTTTCCCAGTGCCAATCATCATCGGGGTCACACTCGATAATGTGTGCTTGAGTATCCCAATATTCGAGCAAGGCTAGATCTTTTATACTTGCTTTTCTCATTTGAATGGCGAATGTCTTCATTAGACCATCAAATGTACAAAAGGAAAGTAGGTGTTTGCTTATTACTGATTTTGAAAGCTTGTTAATTGTTTATGATAATGTTCCATTCGTGCTAAAGCATTACTATCTATTAGGATAATGACCAAAAACATGGCTATGGTCGCGATGGATATGGCTCGCCATAAGGGCTTATCAGTCAATACTATAATTAAACCTGCGGCAACTATAAATAACGGAAATACTTTCAGAGCTACTTTTTGATATGAACTGATGGTACGTTCTGTTCGTTCGATTTCAGATTGGACAAAAGCAGTTGCGTCTTTTAGATAACTGGATTCAAATTGGTTCATATTGGATTTTGCAGAAAACCACAATCCGAATCCTAGAATGAGTAAAAGAATACCGGTGATTAAGAAAGGGTAGAAGAAGGCTTTAGCTACTTCTGTTCTACCAAACTGCCAAAATCCCAAACTAGTGACTAAAAACAAAATGCCAAAAAGCACAAAAAATTGATTAGACAAAATTTCGGCTTTTGCCCAGTCATTAGCGATTTTTACTATATCCATATTAGTTGTATTAAAGTGCCCATTTTACTCCAGTAGATGTTTCCGAAAGCTCCCATAATCGTTTGGCTACATCTCTGTTCTTTGCGTGAGCTTCTAATTTGTGAGCGCCCACTGGACCTACCCAATTACTTCTGCCAGTAGGGCCATAAAATGACTGTTGGTCTAATTCTGCTTCCGTAGCACACATAAGTTGGGAATAAGCTCCTTTTTCTGCAGATTGAGTTAATGGTGACATTAAGGCAAATATGATTCTCATCAGGATGCTTCCGCTATTTTTAATGAGTGAGGTTCTCGAAGCTCCTGGATGGCAAGCATAAGCTTTAACCGCCGATTTTCCGGCTGAGTTCATGCGATTTTGTAATTCATAGATCGTCATGATCTGAGCTAATTTACTTTGGCTATAAGCTTTATTAGGGGTGTAGTCTTTATCCCACTGAAGGTCTTCAAATTTGATGGTTTTTAATCCCATATCATAACCCATACTTCCGACAGAAACGATCCTTCCATTCGATTTTTCTATCAGAGGAAATAACAAGGCCTGCAATGTAAAATGCCCAAAATAATTAACACCCATCTGGCTTTCCCAACCATCGACGGTTAGTTCCCTTTTTGGGGTTTGTGCAATGGCAGCATTGCAAATTAGCGCATCGATTCGCTGGATTGATGCCAGGATTTCTGCGGCAGCTTGTTTAACGGAGGCTTGATTAGCTAAATCTAATTGTATCGAGTGCACATCGATATTTTCGCCTAATGCCTGTTTTAAGCGAGTTATGGTATTTTCAGCTTTTTTAGTGTTTCTGTTGAGCATGACAACACTGGCACCTTTTGACAGTAATATTTTTGTTGCTTCAAAACCAGTCCCGCTGGTTGTCCCTGTGATTAAAAAAGTCTTCCCGTCTAATTTGCCGATCCTTTCTGGTGTCCAGCCTTTTTTTTCAAATTGATTATTGCTCATTTTTCTTTAGTATGTATAAATCAATATCTAAAGGTATATAGGATGAAGATTATAAAGGCAATACAAAACTTCGAAAGCTGTATACTTTTTGGTAATGCTTGAGTTTTACTAGTCTAAGGATGAGATTGAATAAAGCTGTCAATCTAACAATAGTAGCAGATTAAAAAATGGAATATTTGCGTGGTTTTGAAACCTTATTTTTGAGTCTTGTGACCCTGTGTATTGTACGAAATGAGCAACAAAGCTATCCCTACCAAAGCTGGAGCATAAGCTCCATCAGCTACAGCAATATGCGCAGAAGCGGCAAGCACAAAATCGAAGAAAAATCCAGCATAGGCCCATTCTTTCAGTGTTTTTGATTGGTTGGTCCATATGGCGACTAAACCCAGAATTTTAGCAACAGCTAAGGGGTATATGATATATGGAGGATAGCCTAATTGATTGAACACTTTGACTACTTCATCATAATTTAGAAAATACATTCCGGCAGAAAACAGCATGAGCAAGGTCAATAGCCCTGTTGCAATAAGATAGATTAGTCGTTTGTTTTTCATAGCTATTATTTGCCTCTAATTTATTATGTTTATATTAAATATTTTCCCCTTAGATATTCAAATAAAACCACTAGGCTAGCTCCTAAAAGCACCTTAATTAACCCACCTTTCCAGAAAGGGAAAAACCCATATTCTAAGGCTTGAGCCCAACCGTATTTATTGGCTAAATGTGCGTTGCCTATAAACAGTAGCAAGGCCGTACCCAAAAACATGGCTAGAAAAGCCTTTATAAAACTTGTTCTCCATCCCTTTTGTCCCAATATCGAAACAAATACGCCTACTATTATAAAACCATAAAGAAATCCTCCAGACCCGCCCTGTAACTTCTCTATTCCTGAAGCACCGTCCGCAAAAACGGGTAGGCCCATTATCCCCAACAACAAGTAGCTAGACATAGCTACGAATGCTTCCCAGGGTTTTAAGAACATACATGCCAGTAATACAGCCAAACTCTGACCGGAGATGGGTATCGTAGTAGTGCTTACAGGCAATTCTATGGTAATTCTAGCAGCTATAACTACTCCAATTATACATATCAAAATGCGTATGATACTACTCATTTTTTAGGCAAGGACATGACAAAATCAAAAGCCTTTTTTAAATAGCCAGCAAGTTCCTCTGTTTTATTCAGCATGCTTTCAGGAATCAACACATAATCCCGCATGGTTGCTCCATGTGATAGAAAAGGTCCTGAATCATTGGATGCCAGAAAAGCCTTTTGATCTTCTTTGGGCAAACGTATACCTAGCTGACCTTCTTTATTAACTAATGAAAACATATAACCATTAGCAGAAGTGTAGGGCATGGTTTTTCCTTTGCGATTAAAGTCCTTGCAGAGTGCAGCTGCTTGGTCATAACATTGGACTACATCATCATAGCTCATAAGTGCTTACTATATATGAAGTGGACGATTGTCTGTAGCCGCTAATGCCGCTTCTTTGGTGGCTTCTGTATACGTAGGATGAGGATGACTGATGCGCGCCATATCTTCTGCCGAGGCTCTAAATTCCATGAGCGCAACTCCTTCCATAATCATATCAGCCGCACGGGCACCTACCATATGTACACCTAATATTTCATCCGTATGTTTATCAGCCAAGACCTTTACCATACCTTCTATGTCCATACTAGCTCGGGCTCGGCCCAAGGCTTTATATGGAAATTTACCGGACTTATATTCTCTTCCAGCCGCTTTAAGATCAGCTTCTGTAGCACCGACAGCCGCAACTTCAGGCCATGTGTATACCACGCCAGGGATTAGGTGATGATTTATATGCGGTTTTTGGCCAGCCAACCATTCGGCTACATAGATACCTTCTTCTTCCGCTTTGTGCGCTAACATAGCTCCTTTTACTACATCACCGATGGCATAAATACCGGGCACATTGGTTTCAAAATGATCATTAATATCTACTCTTCCTCGATCGTCCGTTGCAATGCCTACATTCTCTAATCCAAGACCTTCAGTGTAGGCAACCCTTCCAATAGCAACAAGACAGTAATCGGCTTTTTCTTGTAAGGTATCTTCAGAATCTCTTTTCTGAATATCGACCGTTACTGATGTTTTAGTCGCCTTGACTCCTTGCACCATGTGTTTAGTGAGAAATTTAATACCCAACTTTTTAAGTGCTCTAGTGAGTTCTTTAGAGCAATCAACGTCCATGGTAGATATGATTCGATCTTGGTACTCTACCACAGTAACCTCAGTACCTAATCGAGCCCAAACAGAACCTAGTTCTAATCCGATCACTCCACCACCTATAACGATTACTTTTTTAGGTACTTTGTCTATATCAAGTGCTTCTTTGCTGCTAATAACTCGCTTGCCGTCATAATTAAAAGCTGCCGGAAGATTTGGCTTCGAGCCTGAAGCTATGATGATTTTTTTAGTCTCAATGGTTTCTATTTTTCCTGCATCATCAGTGATATCTATGGTAGTGTTTGTTTTTATGGTACCTAAACCATTAAACACCGTTATTTTATTTTTTTTCATTAAGAAATCAATGCCGCCCGTAGTTTGGGCAACTACCTCATTTTTCCTTTTGATCATTTGCTTCATATCGACTTTTAGACCGGTTAGTCCAATGCCGTGAGTCTTAAATTTTTCATGCGCATTGTGATAATGCTCAGAAGAATCTAATAAGGCCTTCGAAGGAATGCATCCTACATTTAAACAAGTACCACCTAAGGTTTTTCGTTTTTCGATGATGGCCGTTTTCATACCTAATTGGGCACATCTTATAGCGGCTACATATCCTCCTGGTCCAGCTCCGATTATAGTTACATCAAATGACTGCATATGGCTTAATTATTTTTTGGGTTATTAGGTTTGTTATCTGTTCTGTTATCCGATTTAGGCTTGTTAGAATAGTTTTTACGTTTACCTCTATATCTAGAATTTCTATTGCTTTTGCTTTTGGGCTTGGGTCCATCCGATGATTTTGCTTCTCCACTTTTTGCTTGATCACCTTGTTTTTTGGAAGTGTCAGATTGGTTGTTTTTAGGGCCTCGGCTGTTATTTGATCTTCCTTTACGGTTGTTATTATTTCGACCACGACCTCTGCCTCTTCCGCGACCTCTGCCTTTTCTTCTTTTTTCTTCCGGTAGCTCGATAAATCCTGTTACATCCTCAAACTCTAATTCTACTTCTTCGGCTACTTTAGGTTCTATCACTTGATTCATCTTCTCGATGTCGCGATTTATGATACCTTTTTTATTGGCTTCTTTGAGTGCAATAGCTTGTTCTTTCGTTAGGTTTATGATCGTGTTTCGACCCATCTCATTTCTGACGGCGTAAACCATTACTCCTTTGAAGATGTCTATTTTTAGAAGTACTGCTTTTCCTTGTTTGGTCATCAAATGATCCACTTTCTTTGGGTAGCTATCGATAGCCTCTACATACATCTCTAGTTCGAAGTTAAGGCAGCACTTTAAACGTCCACATTGTCCAGAAAGTTTAGTTTGATTAATAGATATATTCTGGTACCGTGCAGCTGAAGTGGTTACCGTCTGAAAATCAGATAACCAAGTAGAGCAGCAAAGTTCGCGTCCGCAAGCACCTACACCTCCAATTCGCCCAGATTCTTGCCTGGATCCTATTTGGCGCATTTCGATTTTGACTTTGTACTCTCGGGCAAATACACGGACTAACTCTCTAAAATCTACACGCCCTTCTGCTGTGTAATAAAAAGTGGCTTTTCGTTTATCTCCTTGATATTCTACATCACCGATTTTCATTTCTAAACCTAGTGTTCGTGCTAATACTCGTGCACGCACCATGGCTTTATGTTCTAATACTCTGGCCTCTTCTAACTTCTCTAAATCACGGTGATTAGCCTTTCTGATGATGCTATGGATTACTCGATCTTCTGAGAATCTTTTCTTTTTCATTTGTAAACGGACGAGTTCGCCGCTGAGCGAAATACGGCCTACATCATACCCACTGGTGCTTTCCACGACGACCATATCGCCGGTAATGGCATGAGTATGGGAAGGATTCATAAAAAAGCTTTTGCGTGCTCCTTTTTTAAAACTCACTTCCACAATATGAAAAGCACTAGGGTCATGAATCTCGTCAGTCAAGATCCAATCATAGGTATTCATTTTATTACAAGAGCCACTAGAGCAGCTCCCTTTATTTCCACATCCTTGTGGTACGCCATTTTTTGTTGTCGAACAATTCGCACATCCCATAGTATATATTTATAATTCTGTCCAATGTCGTTTTTCGCTTATATTAAGCGCCCTTCATAATCTTGCCTAATTGGAAAGAATTGGCTGAAAATAAGATTTTCCCATTGATGTTTCGATCAATCATGTGTATGCTTTCATTAAACAATGCACTGAGTGACTGAGCTTTTTCTTCATCGATGGTCTTAATCATTTGTAATGCTGTATTTTTTTCTTTGTCGGATAATCTCATTTTGTGGACATCTCTGGTATACAGATAAACCAGATATTCCCTAAAAAAATGAATTCCATATTCATAAAAAACCTTTTGTTCTTCCTTATTTGATTTGATCATTTGATTTACAAAATCAAAAATTCCTTGCGGATGCCCTTTCCAAGAAATACGCATCCAATTCATCAATAATTCAGAATAATCGGCTGTTTTACTTTGCTGTGTGAGGTGGATGGCTTTTTCTATGTCACCATCCGCCAACTGTTTAATTTTATCTTTATTTAACGTAGGACTAATGTTCAGATTTTCCAAATAAGCATTGATTTCTTCATCGGTAAATTTAGCTACGTTAAAAATTTGGCATCTTGATAAGATGGTCGAAAGTAATTTTTCTTGATTTTCGGCTATTAGGATTATAATCGTATCATCGGTAGGTTCTTCGATGAGTTTAAGCAAGCGATTACTGTCTTTGGCTAAATATTCTGCCATCCATATGATTTGGATCTTGTAATTTCCTTCAAAACTCTGTAAACCCAATTTCTGTACGATCTCGTTACACTCTTTCGTGTTGATATTTGCATTACTTGTCGTGTGTGTGATGGAAGCGATCCATTCTTTAATTTCTTCGAATGGTCGATTTTGTATGAATGTCCTAAATTCTTGTAAGAAGTCTTTACTGGTTGTATCTTCTCTTTTAAGGCGTTCTTTTTTTACGACAGGATAGCAAAAGTGAATATCTGGATGAATTAATTTTTGCGATTTTAAACATGATCGACAGGTGCCACAAACATCATCGCTTCTGTTTTCACATTGTATGTAGTTTGCCAAGGCTATGGATAGTGGCAACTTGGCGCTACCTTTAGGTCCCATCAATAAGATGGCATGAGGCATACGGTCGTTTTTTACCATTGCCCTAAACTGAGTGATCAGTTTGGTTTGACCTGGAATAGCTTGAAATTGCATATTTCTCCTTGACTTATTTAGTCAGCCATTGGAGGATTTGATCATCAAGTGGCGTTACGGAAGAAGGATGAAAGCCTACTACATTGCCTGTTTCATCAATTAAATATTTACAAAAATTCCAATTTACATCATTGGTAATTCCTTGCTTACTTGCTTGTTCAGCCATCCAGCTATATAGTGGATGTGTGTTATTTATGATACCCACCTTTTCAGTAATAGGAAAGGTAACTCCGTAATTTATTTTGCAAAAATCTTGTATCTCATTTGCCGTTCCCGGCTCTTGACCACCAAAATCATTACAAGGAAGTCCTATGATTATTAGTTGTTCCTTGTTTGCCTCATATAATTCTTGCAATTGAGCATATTGGACCGTAAATCCACATTCAGAGGCTACATTAACCAGTAGCATTTTTTTTCCTTTGAATGAGGACAAATCCAATGTCTCACCGCTTATCGATTGTATATTGAAATCAAATATCTCCATGCATGTCTGCTATAAACAATAATTTCGCTTATAAAGTTAATTAAAAGAAACTTGTAAATCTTAATATTACATTAGGATTAATCATAATACCTTAAAATTATACACATGAGAATCACAGTCTCCCGAAAAGCACACTTTAATGCAGCCCATAGACTACATAATCCTAAATTTAGCAAAGAAAAGAACGAAGCCATCTTTGGAAAGTGTAATAATGGCAATTATCATGGGCACAATTACGAACTAGAAGTCTTTGTTTCAGGAGAAATCGACCAAGAAACGGGTTACTTGATTGATCTTAAAGTTTTAAGTGATATAATCAAAGATCAAATAGAAGAGCGATTTGATCATAAAAATTTAAATCTTGATGTTCCTGAGTTTAAAGATATTTTGCCGTCAACAGAAAACTTTGCCTACATTATACACCGCATACTTTCCGAGCATCTAGATCCTAGTTTTTCTATACGCATTAAGTTATGGGAAACACCTAGAAATGCTGCCATCTATCCTGCGATACAATAATTAAATATGAGGTATATTCTTTGTCTTTTGATCATGTTTTCATTAAATAAGATGCAGGCCCAAAGTTATGATGAGTTTGTAACTTCCATGAAATATTGTGCATTGGGTGATGGCAATATTGCCTACCAAGATGAAGGGGAAGGCCCTGTAATACTCTTGGTTCATGGAGTACCATCATCAGCTTGGCTGTACCGTAAAATGGTTCCCTATTTAGTCAAGGAAGGCTTCAGAGTGATCAGTATAGATATGTTAGGATTTGGACAAAGTGATAAACCCGATGATTATGATTTATATACTCATGTAGAACATGGTAGAAGGTTACATGAGTTCATGGCTGCTTTGGAAATTGGGGCTTGGACTCATGTTTGTCATGATGCTGGTACTTATTGGAGCCTTGCGATGTTAGATCAAGATGCATCGAAAGTTAAAAACATTATCTTTTTGAACTCTGTCATGCTCCAAAGTGGATTTGATCCACCTATGACGTTTAAACCTGGGTTCAAAGCAGATATGATGTTGTCCTCCTATAAAGGACCTTTCAATAAAGCCATCCTTAAAAAAACTTTAAAAGACGGACTAAGAAACAAAGATATCATAGATAAAAACATGATTCAAGGCTATAGTAAACCATTAAGAAAGCAAAACATTTGTGGACTTTATTATTTTTTTACGCAGACACACAAACCCTTAATAGATTACAGCCCATTATTACAGTCATTAGATATTCCAATGTCGGTTATTTGGGGTAAAGACGATCCATTCTTAAAATGGGAACCCATGGAGGAGGAGTTTATTTCATTGACCAATATTGAAGCTCAAAATGTACATATCTTAGATGCTGCACACTTTATTCAGGAAGAAAAGGCAGAGGAAGTATCCAAAATGATAATTAAGTTTTTAGATAATTAAGATTTAATAAACATTAAAATCTAATGACTAGTCATTAAGTCATCAAGCATTTAAATAATACTAATGCCTAAGTGTCGAGGCAACGATTTCGCTCAGTTTTCACCATGAGTATAAAAAAACAAACCTTTAAAGAATTTTTGCGTCTATACTATAGAACTTAAA
>JAHDHQ010000006.1 GCA_020631235.1 Saprospiraceae bacterium
TGTGTCCCTGGTTCAATTCCTGGAGGCACCACTTTTTAAAAAATAATCTATTGTTTTCAATAGGTTATTTTTTTTTCTTTACTTACCATTGAATCTAAAAAGCTTAACCAAAATTGTAATCTATGCTGTTTGTTGCAAAAATATTGATAGGCTTTATTGCTCTTTTGCACCTATACATCATGTGGTTTGAGATGTTTGCATGGACAACAAAAGGACGCAAAGTGTTTAGACAGTTTCCTAAAGAATTATTTGAACCCACCAAAGCTCTAGCCGCTAACCAAGGTTTATATAATGGCTTCCTTGCTGCTGGCCTAATTTGGAGTTTGTTTATAAACGAGACTTCATGGTCCATTTATGTAGCAATCTTTTTTCTTTCTTGTGTATTTTTGGCAGGGATATATGGCGCCATTACTGCCGAAAAGAAAATCTTTTTTGTACAAGCGCTACCAGCCTTGATAGCGCTCATTTTGATTCATCTGTAGATTAAATTTAGTTTAAGTACCCTCTTAATGTAGTTGCCCTGGCAAACCAGACTAAAAAAGCAGCTATTAATAAGACAATAGATCCCATAACCATGGATCCTGAACCCATAATTTCATAGGCATTAGTCATGAAGCTATTGGCCATTTGGACTAACACACATACCAAAGAAACTACTAAAACAGGTCTTGCCCATCGTTTGCGCATTAATAAACCTAAAGACCCCAGCGTCCCTAGAATGACCGCTCCTCCAAAAGCTACTTTGGCCCAAAGTGCTTGTGTTTCATATAAGTTTCGTTGTGCCGCATCCATTGCTGCTAAAGCTGATTCACTAATCGTCATATCTGCATAAAAAGCAAATAAACCCATCAAATTCCAGAGTAGTGCCACCACGCCTACAATCCAAAACCATACAGGTAGTTTGTTTGTTGATTGATTCATATTGTTTGATTTTTTGTTGAATATAAAGTTTATTCTTTTGGTAAGAATACCCAGTATTGATGTTTTGTATTATGGTCACATTTAAAATCATCCTTATCTTTCACTCGTGAAGACAGACATCATATACGATATTTGTATTATTGGACTTGGTGCGGCAGGTAGCCATTTATTACTGGCCATGCTCAATGATCCATTCTTTGATGATAAACGTGTTGTAGTTATCGAAAAAGAAACAAAGCTCAAACACGATAGAACCTGGAGTTTCTGGGAAAAAAATGATGGTCCTTATGATCATCTTTGTGAAAACATATGGAGTAAAGGCAATTACTATTCACCCAGTAAGCATGTTTCTTTAGATCTAAAAGACTACAGATACAAGACGCTTCATTCTGATCGATTCTATGATTTTGTCCGCGATAAACTTGTTTCACAAAACAAAATCCTTGTTTTAAACGAATCTGTAAAAAATGTAAATAAGATCGAAAACCAAATGGTGATTCACACGGATCAGTCTACCATTAAAAGTCAAGTAGTCTTTGATAGTCGTATACCTTCTGAATTTTCCAACAAGTCTACACAAGACATACATATTCTCCAACATTTCAAGGGTTGGTTAATTAAATGTAAAAAACCTGTTTTTGATAGTAATCACTTTACGATTATGGATTATAGAATCAACTTTAATAATCAGACTTGTTTTACCTATGTATTGCCTTATGATGCTCATACAGCAATAATTGAAACCACGTTTTTTACAGAAAAAAGAGTTGATGACAATATCTATGACGAATTGTTAACAAAATATATTTCCAATATTTTAAATGTTGATCATTATCAAATAGAACATGAGGAATTTGGCATTATTCCTATGAGTACTTTTCCTTTTCATAAATACAATACAGCCTCTCATATAAGGATTGGAACAGGAGGTGGTTGGGTTAAAGCTTCTTCAGGATATATGTTTAGAATGGCTCAAGATAAAGCGAAACAAATTTTGAGTAACTATAAACATTCACGTCCATTAAATCAGTCAATAGTTAAATTTAAGTATCGGTTTTATGACAGACTTTTACTCGATGTTTTAATCAAAGAAAACCACATGGGTCCTGCTATTTTCACTGCCTCTTATGGCTCAAACCCTATAGCAAGACTTTTTAAATTTTTAGACGAAAAATCCAGTCTGTGGGAGGATTTTCTTTTTATTCTTAGTATGCCAAAAATCCCTTTTTTAAGGGCTCTCTGGAGACAAAAAGGGAATCTATTTAAGTAAGCGATTTTATTCTGCTCGATACCAATGCATCTTTTGGAAACTAATTGATAGCTAAACATTCATCTTTAAAATAATGATTGTATATTTTATTTAAAATAGCATATGAGATCCGATTGCTTCCATGAACCATGCTTACAAAAGTCGTGTGCTTTTGACTCTTTAGGCAAAAATATTATTGCTGTATATGAGGAATAATTACTTTGACTTAATCAACCAAAGCTATCGATTTCCTCAGGAAGGTTTCGATCTAAAAGATGGTTACTTAAGCTTTCATGGTGTTTCCCTTAAAGCGCTCATTGACAAATACGGCACTCCTTTTAAACTTATGTACCTTCCCCGCATTGGAGAACAAATTAGAAAAGCAAGAGATCTATTTAATAAAGCCATAAAAAACAATCAATATAAGGGCCAATATCATTATTGTTATTGTACCAAGTGTTGTCATTTTGCACATGTTTTAAAATCGACCTTGAAAGAAAATGTCAATTTGGAAACCTCTTCTTCTTTTGATATTGATCTCATTATTAAACTACTCCATGAAGGTGAGTTAACCAACAAAACAACTATCGTTCATAATGGATATAAAACCGATGAATATCTTCACAAAATTATTCATCTTAATGAGCTGGGTTTCCAAAACTCTATCCTTGTATTAGATTCCATGAATGAACTAAACAGAGTAAAAAGATTTGCCCAAACATTCAATGGAAAACTCAAAATTGGAATTCGTATAGCTATTGACGAAGAGCCCCAGTCAGCCTATTATACTTCAAGACTTGGTATTAGGCCATCTGAAATTATTCCTTTTTACAATGATCACATAAAAGAAGACCCAAACCTTCTTTTACAAATGGTGCACTTTTTCATCGATTCGGGGATTAAGGATTCTGTATATTATTGGGGGGAATTTCAAAAAGCATTGAAAATATTTACGAGCTTAAAAGTCCTTTGTCCTAGTCTACAAGCACTTAACCTTGGGGGTGGCTTTCCTATAAGAAATAATTTAGGCTTTGAATATGATTACGCATATATCATCAATGAAATGATCAGCAATATTAAAAAAAGCTGTTTAGAATCAAATGTGGAAGAGCCTGATATATATACAGAGTTTGGAAAGTATACCGTCGGTGAAAGTGGAGCCATTATCTTCCAAGTGCTAGAACAAAAACATCAGAATGATCGCGAAGTATGGTATATGGTCGATAATAGTCTTATGAATACCATTCCCGATGCATGGTCCATTCTTGAAAAATTTATTTTATTACCTATCAATAAATGGAATAATGAATATACTAAAGTAAATATCGGAGGCATAAGCTGTGATCATTCTGATTATTACAACTCAGAAGATTTTAATCAACAATTATTCTTGCCTGAGTTTAGTGATTCGGAAGCTGAACCACTATTTGTTGGTTTTTTCCACACTGGAGCTTATCAAGATTCTATAAGTGGTTACGGCGGCATAAAACATTGTCTTATACCAGCACCTAAGTTGATTGTTGTCGATAAAGATAAACATGGTAATCTTACTGATTACGTATATCGAAAAGAACAAACTGTAGAAGAAATGCTACAAATTTTAGGTTATTAAAGATTGTTAGAACTATGAAACGATTTGCCGGTATTTCTGACCCTTATGCGACTTTGGAAAATGCAAAAATCATTTTACAAGCCATTCCTTATGATGGAACTAGTACTTGGGGTAAAGGAGCAGATAAAGGCTTTGATGCATTTATCGAAGCTTCAGAAAATATGGAGCTATTTGATATCGAAACTAATTATGAGGTATACAAGAAAGGCGTTTTTATTCCTAAACCATTGGAGGGTTTTAAGACCCCCGAACAAATGTTTCAGTCTACTTATCGTCAAACTTTAAAATGGCTCAAGTCTGGTAAATTTCTCACTTTTTTTGGAGGCGAACATTCGATCAGTATTGGTATCATTAAAGCGTTTTACGAACAGTTCGAAAAACTTACGATACTTCATTTAGATGCACATGCTGATCTTCGACCTAATTATTTAGGGACACCATATAATCATGCCTGCGCTGTACATGATGCGAGTTTAAATACTAATCTTATACAAGTAGGTATTAGAAGTATGGATGTTTCTGAACAAAAATTTATGGACAAAAACAAGACGTATTTTGCTCATACGATGTACAACAACAACGACTGGATGGCTGCATCGATTAATCAAATGACAGAAAACGTGTACATAACTCTTGATTTAGATGTTTTAGACCCGTCCATTATGCCTGCTACTGGAACTCCTGAACCGGGAGGAATGAACTGGTATCAAATAAACAATTACCTCCAAGCTGTCTTCGAAAAAAAGAATGTTATTGGTTTTGACATGGTCGAATTAGCTCCTATCAAAGGTCTAAATGCACCACAGTATTTAGCAGCTAAACTTTATTATAAAATGCTCTCGTATAAATTCAAATAAATGAAAAAAGGAAAGGTTTCTCAATTTATAACTGATCACTTTAAACACTTTAACGCCGCAAGTTTAGTTGACGCAGCCAAAGCCTACGAAACGCAAATACTGGCTGGAAATAAAATGATGGTCACTTTGGCTGGAGCTATGAGCACTGCCGAATTAGGAAAGTCCCTGGCAGAGATGATTCGTCAAGATAAAGTACACATCATTAGTTGTACCGGTGCTAACCTAGAAGAGGATGTTTTTAATCTTGTCGCTCATAAACACTACAAAAGGATTCCTAGCTATCGTGACCTTTCTCCTAACGATGAAAAAGACTTATTAAACCAACATTATAATCGAGTCACAGACACTTGTATCCCGGAAGCAGAAGCCATGAGGGCCATAGAAAAACATCTGTACAAGGTTTGGAAAAAAGCAAACGATCATGGGCAGCGTTTTTTTCCACACGAATTCTTTTATCAAATCTTATTAAGCGGAGAGTTAAGTGACAAATATCAGATTGACCCTAAAGATAGTTGGCTCCTAGCCGCTGCCGAGAAAAATTTACCCATCATTGTTCCTGGTTGGGAAGATTCTACCTGTGGCAATTTTTTTACTTCTTATTGCATTGAACAAAAAATGCTTCCCGAAACCATAAAATCAGGTATTCATTATATGATGTCACTAGCTGATTGGTATCAATCTACCACAAAAGCATCTAAAGTTGGTTTTTTCCAAATAGGAGGTGGTATTGCCGGTGATTTTCCCATCTGTGTGGTGCCCATGTTGCATCAAGATTTAGGCCTTGAAAATGTTCCCATGTGGTCTTATTTTTGTCAAATCAGTGATAGTACCACTAGCTATGGGTCTTACTCTGGCGCCGTTCCCAATGAGAAAATTACATGGGGTAAATTAGTCCCCGAAACACCTAAATTTATCATCGAATCAGATGCAACTATTGTTGCACCTTTACTTTTTGCGTATATCTTACATTGGTAACTTTATAAGATCCGATTAAATCGACATGGATTGATTTTGTATAAACTTAACCCATGTACGCAGCGCGCATTATCTTATCACTGCCAAACCGCTTACGTATCCAATCCTTTTCCTTAAGTAAACTGATTTCTTTAGCTGTATCATCAAACAAACTTATCTGATAGTTACCACTCACTAATCCACTAAATTTTACTCCAATAAGTCGTATAAGTTGACGTCGCTCATATAATATATCGAACAACTCCTGTACTTGTCGGGAAAGTACCTTGTCATTTGCTGAATAAAAAATCCTGCGTTGCTTTGTATAGGTGTTAAAATCCGCATAACGAATTTTAACGGTGACGCATGAAGTTAATTTATTCATTTTACGAAGCTCAAAAGCTAAGTTATCCGAAAGCTTTAAAAGCATATTCCGTATAAAATGTAGATTTAATGTATCCTCGGTAAACGTTCGCTCTTTTGACATTGATTTCTGTTCGTAATACGGGACTACTGGCGCTCGATCGATAGCATTTGCCTTTTCCCACAGTTTACGACCATGTTTGCCAAATTCATTTTCTAATAAACGGACCGGTATCTTACTCAAGGTGTGTATTTTCCTAACTCCCATAAAACTTAACTTCTTATAGGTTTCTTTACCAATGCCAGGAATCTTTTTAACAGCCAGTGGCGACAAAAAAGACTTTTCCGTTCCATTATCTACCATCGTTGCTCCATTGGGCTTTCCTTCGCCAGTACCTATCTTAGACACTAACTTATTAACCGACAGACCGAAAGATATCGGAAGCCCCGACTCTTTAATGATTTTTTCCCGTAACTCTTTTGACCACTTAAAACAACCAAAATGCTTATCCATACCCGACAAATCAAGATAAAACTCATCAATAGAGGCTTTCTCATATAAAGGAGCGTCTTCCGCCACAATATCCGTCACTAGTTGAGAATACTTAGAATAACTATCCATATCTCCTTTAAGAACTAATGCATCTGGACAGAGATTAAGCGCCATCTTCATAGACATCGCAGAATGTACGCCAAATCGTCTTGCTTCATAACTACACGAAGCAACCACTCCACGACGACTCGTTCCGCCAATAATCAAAGGCCTTCCCTTAAAAGCACTGTTCTTCAAGCACTCAACCGAAACAAAAAAAGAGTCAAGATCCATATGCAATATAGCCCGATCATACATCATTAGTTTACATTAAAAAACACAAGTTTTGTTGACAAAATCAACATTAACTCTACAAAAGTATGTCTTTTTGTCGGTTTTTACAACACAAATGACGGGTTTGTTTGGTTTTTCAACAAAAACAAGTTGGTTTTTTCGACAAACAGTTAAGGTTTTTGTATCTTCAAAAAACCAAAGCAGGAAAAAACGATGTTGGATCAAAACTTAAAGTACTTAAGAAAACAAAAACATTTATCACAGCAAGATTTAGCAGACGCAATGGCTATCCCTCGTTCCACTTTAGGAGACTATGAAAGAGGTAAAACCGAACCTAACATCGCTCTACTAATTAAAATGGCTAATTACTTTGGACAATCCGTAGATGCATTAATCAGCCAGAAAATCTACCAATCCGAGTATCAGATCGCAAAATCAGAAAAGCTAAAAGTCCTCGCCATTTCCATTGATAGCGACAACAATGGAAACATCGAACTCGTAGACACAAAAGCCGAAGCAGGATATCTCGACAGCTACCAAGACCCAGAGTACATCCGTGATTTACCTAAAATTCAATTTCCCAGTATTCCTAAAGGAACATATAGGGGGTTTGAAATTACAGGAGACTCTATGCTGCCTATAGAATCAGGGAGTGTTATCATTTGCTCCTACATTGAAAAAATAGAAAACATAAAAGACGACAAAACCTACATCGTTGTATCCAAAAGAGAAGGCTTAGTTTATAAACGTGTCAAAAAAGACACACTCCAAAATCAATTAATTCTACGATCAGATAATGAAAGTTATCTGCCTTATGTGATAGACTATGAAGAGATCGATGAAATCTGGGAGTATTATGCACACTTAAGTTTCTCAGACTCCAAAGCAAGCTTTTATTCTATACTCGAAGAAAAACTAGATGATATCCAACAAAAAGTGAGGGACCTTCACACTAAACATATATGATCTAAGGATTAATGATTTCCAAATCACAAGTCTCTGCTCTATACATTTCGCCAAAAAAAGATGGGTCGGGAAAACTAAGAGGTATATCATTTTCATAAAAGCTAGCACTCACTCGCACAGGAAGTCCTTCTTCATGAAACCGTTTAGGTACATCTGGCAAAAGACCTACCCTAAGTAAACTATCGTTCTCAGCATAAGTAAAGCCCCATGTCTCAAAACAACTGTAAAAGTTCATCTGTGCATCAAGATCAAACTCTTGAAATAAACACGTACCATCACACTCCATCTTTTCTTCACAAGAAGAATCGCAGGACGTGATAAAAAGAGATAAGAAAAATAGCGGAAGTAAAGCTTTCATGATGTATACTTTTTTACAAAAGACGCCAGAAAAACCAAAAGGGTTGGTAGAACGCAACCTTATTCTAATAATTCATAACATTCATCATTAAATGCGGGCGTGCAAAAACACAGAAAAATTAAATCCTCAGCTTGGTGATTACTTATCCGCTGCGCTGTATCAGGAGGAATCCGGAAAACATCCCCCTTTTTTAAAACTTGAGCCTCTTCTTCATTATATTCTAACAAACCTTCACCTTCCAAAATTAAATACACTTCGCAAGTGCCTCTTAATTGGTGCCAGGCTGTAGTAACCCCTGGTTCCACCCTAGCCCTAGCTATGGATTGACTGTGATCATCTTGCCTATTTAATAACTCCAAAATATGGCATCTTTCTTCGGTAAAAAACTCTTCGTCTTCATTAAATGAGTGATAAAATGGTTTCATGTTTGCCGTCTTGACCTACTTAAAGTTTACAATTTTTATTAACTATTGCAAATGATAACTTTTTCGCTTTTACTTTTAATGCGTGAAAAAGATAATTACTGGTATTTATATAGGCTTTGGTCTTTTTGATTTGATCAATATTTTATTCGATCTACCCTTACGCATGATATCAAAGCCGACCTTGATGGTCTGTCTAATAATGTATTATGTACTTTTTTCTCCTAAAGCCCACCCTCTAATTTTAATGGCGCTGATCTTTTCCATGATGGGTGATCTGTTTTTATTGTTTCCTTCCGGTTTTTTGTTGGGTCTTGCCGCCTTCCTAGTCGCGCATGTTTTTTATAGTTTTTTCTTCTTAAAACAACTGGAAACATGGAGCAAGAAACATAATTTGACATTGCTTGCTTTAGCACTTATCATGGGAGGGTTTTGGTCAATGTTGTTTCCCGAATCTATGCAAGATAATTGGATGGCTGTTCTTGCATACTCATTAGTTTTATGTTCAATGTTGTTTTTAGCCATCAACAGAAAATCTTCTTTATCTGGTTACTTATGGGTAGTACTCGGTGCCATCTTGTTTGTAATGTCTGACACTTTGATTGCCATAGAACAAACTATGCCAGACCAGAAAGTAATTAGTTTGCTGATTATGATACTGTACTTATCTGCCCAATATCTGATCATTGAAGGTGTGGTTTCATTCGAAAAAGAAAACAAAACTTTACTCACTCATACCCCTTAATCTACCTCTTCTTCAATCATTCTGTTTTTTAGAAAATATACCCCTGTAGCACCAACGCAACAAAACAAAAAACAAAGAAACCAAAAAGTGCTATAACCCAGTTTTTCCGAAATAGGTAATCCCACTGGAGCGATAATCAAGGCAATGGAAAATAAAACAGCCACTGCCCCCATGTAAACTCCCGTGTTTTCTTTCCCTGATCGTCGTAAAGCCACAGTGTTAATAAATGGAAAGTTTATGATCTCTCCGACCGTCGTTAAAATATTATACAGAGAAATAATAAACAATGTGGATAAGACCGTAGCATAAAAGGAAAGAAAAGAAAGTCCGATTAACACCATACCAATGATCAACGGAATAAAAATGGCTTTCCGCTTTTCTAAAAAGTAAATAATAGGCATTTCTAAAAAAACAATCATTAGACCATTAGCCATAAAAAACAAACCTATCTCTTGTTTGCTAAGTAATAGAACTTCGGAAAAATACACAGGAATGACCTGAAGTATCTGGAAAAATACAATGAGGTTTAGTAAATTAAAAAATAGATAGGCCAAAAAGACCTTGTCAGTATAAGGGTTTTTTGTGTTGGCCATTTTGTTAGGATCCGCTCTGCGTTGTTCTTTAGGTGGAGACAAACTCAAAAACAAAAATAAAGCCCCTAATAAACATGTAGTGCCATCTACAATAAACAACCAAAAATAACCAACACTCGCTGCCAGTAGTCCTCCAATAAAAGGACCAATAGAAATACCCAGGTTAATGGCTATTCTGATTAGTGAAATTCCTCTAGTTACATTTTCCTTAGTGGTTAACTGAGCAAGGGCTGAAAAAGAAGCAGGCCTAAATAAATCACTAACTGTAGTAGTTAAAAACATAAAAACACAGAGCCAATAAAAATTACTGATAAACCCCATGCTCAGAAATAATAAGCCAGAACCAATAAGAGCAAAAAACATAGTGTTAAATGTGCCTATTCTATCCGCTAGCTTACCTCCAAAATAGGCTCCAACTAATGACCCCAATCCAAAACATCCATTAATGATCATAGCATCTGTCTTGGACCATTTTAATTCTTCAATGACATATAGCGCTAGAAAAGGAAGCACCATCATACCGCTCCGATTGATGAGCAAGACTCCCGCCAACTTCCAAACTTTAACCGATAAACCTCGGAAAGTATCTATATAGAAATGTAATAATGATCGCAGCATGAACAACAAAGTTAATTTAGTTGGATTTTATAAACGCACTTTCGAGCGGATATGCTGCAAAAAAAGAGAAATAAAAAAAGCTCCGATAAATATCGGAGCTTTAAGTGGGCGATGAGAGACTCGAACTCCCGACCCCCTGGGTGTAAACCAGGTGCTCTGAACCAACTGAGCTAATCACCCGTAAATCGGATTGCAAAGATAATTTTATTTTTTAATCCACACTTATTCCTCCTAAAAAAATCAACTTTTTTTGTGTTTGACAGTTAATTAGCTATCACTAGAACTAGGTGTTTGTTAAAATTGAATAGTATCGGACCCTTTTCTAGCCTAATAATCCGCTCAATCATGCATAAAAATCGAGCTTTTTTACCCATTTTTATTTAGCTGATAGGTCCCCCCAGGCCTTAATAAATGTGATATTACTTTTTGTGCACCGTGAGTGCCTCAAAAACCTTTGACTAATGATTGATTCCAACGTTAAAAAAATTCTCTTCCTGGTTTTTTTTCTAAATGCATCATTTTCTGTTTTAGCTCAGTCAGAACCACCTGACCCTTGTACAGATGGATCACAAAATACTTGTACCTGTGAGACCTCTCCCACACTCTGCACGCTGGAAGACCTTAATGAGTATCAGTATGAAATGACCACTTTTGATCATCCTGATGATGGTCCTGAACCCATGTGTGAAGGTCCAGAGGGGGATAATACTGCATCACATAATCCTACTTGGTTTGCCTTTATTGCCTGGTGTACAGATTTAACCATTCAAGTGCAATACATAAATTGTACGGATGAAGGAGGGATTTGGGATGTTTGTGCAGGTATACAAGCTGCCGTCTACGAAGATTGTTCATTAGATCCTTCTTCAGCTATTGCTTGCGATACCAGTGTCGATGGCTGTGATGGTGATGACACAAGAATTGTGGACGTAGAGGGAATGACACTTGGGGAAACGTATTATTTTCTGGTAGATGGTTGCTGCGGTTCTGCTTGTGACATTAAAATAACTGTTATTGGTGATTGTGGAGTAACTCAAATGGGTGAATGGGAACAAGAAATCCAGGGGCCATGCACCATTTGCGAACCCGGTACTGCAACATTTAGTGTGACAGATCATGTAGGCGCCGTAAATTATCATTGGTTTGTGGATGACGTTTCCGAACAAGTGGAGGAAGATGGGTTAACATTTGATTATACGTTTCCAAGTGCCGGAGTGTACACAATTTGTGTAGATGTGGATAATGAGCCTTGTATAGATATATCTGATGCTCCAGCTGAACTGTGTAAAACCGTGACTGTTCTGGACACAGAAGCCGATGCAGGGAATATGGAAGGAGGAACAGCTTGTCCAGGAGGAACCATTACTTATTCGGCTACTGGGTATGCTGTTTCTGATTTTATGGACCAATGGGTATTTGTGGTAGACGCTACTGGTGAAATTTTGCAAGCGGATGAAGGTGATAGTGGGTCTTTTACCTATGATTATTGTGGAACCTTTAGTGTTTATAGCTACAATTTTTATAACGATAGTACTTTTACCATTCCTGTCATTGGAGAAAACTTTAATGATTTTGAGACATGTAACGATTGTTTTTGCGACCTCGATGTTGCCTTATTAACTTTTGAAGACACCTCTCCTCCCACTTTTGACAGTGAACCTGCTGATATTACGATAAATTGCTTTGATGGTTTGGATCCTATGGAAGATTTAGCATTTACGGATGATTGTATGGGAGCTGGATTTGCAGAAGGTGTAGAAGAAGGTATGGCAGATTTATGTGATGGAGGATCCTATACTAGGACATGGACCATGGTTGATTCTTGTGGAAACTCCGTGAGTTATACACAAAATATAGAAGTAGAACAAGTTCCACAAGCCGAGTTTACTAATATTCCTGATGATGAAAATCTTAGTTGTGCTGATTTAATTGATGGTCAAGTTTCTGTGGATTATACTAACAACGGTGCTGGTGATTGTTTAATTGAAGGTTCTGTTCTAGGAACCACAGATGATGACATTGATTTTTGTGGTGGAGAAGTGACCTTTACATGGACCTTTGAAGATGATTGTGGAAGAGAAATCACTGAAACGCAATTAGTAACTATAGACCCACCATTAGATATTGAGTTTATTGATGTACCTGACGACGTTACCATAACTTGTGATGATTTACCTTTTGTTCCTGTTAATTTAGATTACACAAATAATGATGTGGGTGTGTGTTTGATTGATGGCAACCAAGCACCTAGTATCGATGGTGACTTGCTCATTTGTGGTGATCAGATAACCATCACTTGGGAAGTGACCGATGACTGTGGTCGAATGTTCGATGCAACCCAAATGGTAACCTTAGAAGATACAGAGGAACCTGAATTTATAGATGCGCCATCAGATGAAACGTATGATTGCCATCTTGATGTTCCCGCAATGGAAGATGTAGAGTGGATGGATAATTGTGATGGAGCTGGTTTTGTATCTGGAACAGAAGATGGGACCATTGATGTATGTACTGGAGGAGTAATTACCAGAACTTGGGAATACACGGATGATTGTGATTTGACTGTTACGCATATTCAAACCATTACGGTAAACCCCGTTCCGGATGTTGACTGGACTAGCACACTTCCTGAAGATATCACCGTGCAATGCGATGAAAGCTTGCCGGCAATTGTTGATCTTGATTATTCAAATAGTTCTCCAAGTACCAATTGTTTAGAAGAAGGAAGTGTTTCTCCTGTAGAAGCAGGAGAATTAATTATTTGTGGAGATCAGATTACAAGAACTTGGGAGTTTACTCCAAGCTGTGGTCCAGCTATTAGCCATGTGCAAACCATTACATTAGAAGATATGGATGATCCAGAGTTTACGGACCCTCCTATGGATGAAACTTATGACTGTTATTTGGATGTTCCTGATATGACTGATTTAGAATGGACCGATGTATGTGATGGTACAGGATCTGTCACTGGCATAGAGTCAGGAACCATAGACGAATGTACAGGTGGCACACTGACTCGGACATGGGAGTATACGGATGCTTGCGATAACATGGTCGGCCATGTGCAAACAATTACTGTAAATCCTGTTCCTGATGTAGATTGGACTAGCACACTTCCTGAAGATATTACAGTACAGTGTGGTGAAAGTTTACCTCCATTGGAAAACCTTGACTATTCTAATGATTCACCAAGCACTAATTGTTTAGAAGAAGGTAGTGCAAGCCCATCAGAAATGGGTGAACTGCTCGTATGTGGAGATCAAATTACAAGAACATGGGAACATACCCCTGCTTGTGGGCCTGCCATAAGTCATACTCAGACCATCACATTAGAAGATGTGGAGTTTCCTGTTTTTGTTAGCCCACCAGCAGACGAAACTTTTGATTGTTACCTTGATGTGCCTGCAGCTCCAGATTTAACATGGACGGACAATTGTGATGGCTCAGATGTAGTATCTGCTGTTGAAGATGGAACTATCGATGATTGTACTGGAGGAACTTTAACTAGAACCTGGGAGTACACTGACGCCTGTGATAACACAACTACCCATGTTCAAACCATTACTGTAAACCCTATACCTGATATTGATTGGACAAGTACTTTGCCAGAAGACATTACCGTTGATTGTGGTGAAGTTTTTGATCCTGCAGTAAATTTAAACTATTCTAATGAGGCTGTATCTGGATGTCTAGAAATGGGTGTTGTTCCAGCAGTAGAAATGGGTGAGTTAATCGTGTGTGGTGACCAAATCATCAGAACATGGGATGTTACGCCAGCTTGTGGACCTGCTCTATCACACACTCAAACCATTACACTTGAAGATACAGAATTACCTGTTTTTATTAACCCTCCCGGAGATGCAACCTACGAATGCTATTTAGACGTTCCAGACGCTATAGATTTAGAATGGACGGACAATTGTGATGGAACAGATATGGTAAGTCCTACAGAAGATGGTACCATAGATCAGTGTACGGGTGGAACATTAACGCGAACATGGGAGTATACTGATGCTTGTGATAACACTGCCACACATGTGCAAACGATTACAGTAAACCCTGTACCAGATGCGGATTGGACAAGTTCACTACCGGCTGACATAACCGTACAATGCGGTGAAGTCATAGATCCTGCCGTTGAATTAAATTATTCTAATGAAGCTGTTTCAGGCTGCTTAGAAGAAGGAGTCATACCACCTGTGGAAATGGGTGAGCTTTTAGTCTGTGGCGACCAAATTATCAGAACATGGGATGTCACGCCAGCTTGTGGGCCTGCTCTATCACACACTCAAACCATTACATTAGAAGATACAGAGTTACCGGTATTTCTTAATCCTCCTGCGAACGAAACATATAACTGCTACCTTGATGTTCCTGATGCTATTGACTTGACAGCAACGGATAATTGTGATGATGATCAAATCATAACACCTACAGAAACCGGTACCATCGAAGATTGTATCGGAGGGAGTATTACTAGAACATGGGAAGCAACAGATGCTTGTGGCAATGTACAAACACACGATCAGATTATTACAGTAAACCCTGTTCCTGATATCACTTGGACTAGCTCATTACCAAGTGATATAACCGTTCAGTGTGATGTTATACTTGACCCACCTGTCGATTTAAACTACTCAAATAATGCAGAATCTGCTTGTTTAGAAGAGGATATTGTCTCTGCCATAGAAGAAGGAGAGTTGGTCGTTTGTGGAGACCAAATCACAAGAACATGGGAAGTTGTTCCTGTATGTGGCGCAACATTGACTTATATCCAAACGATCACCTTAGAAGATATAACACCTCCAAGCTTTGTTTCCACCCCTGATGCCAGTATCATTATTTCTTGTCTAGCGGATTTACCTCCATTGGAAGATTTAGAGTATGAAGATAATTGCGATGAAAATGCTTTTGCCACTCCAATAGAAACAGGAATCCTTGATCCTTGTACGGGAGGTAGTATTTCTAGAACTTGGGAGGCCACCGATCTTTGTGGCAATGGACCTGTTGTTTTTACTCAAGTAATCACTTTAACGGCACCCACTGAAACGGCTTGCGATGATTTAGATGATTGTACCATTAATGATATGTGGGTTTTAGACTGTGAAGGAAACGTTTGTGTTCCTTGTACAGGTCAAATAACTGGTTGTGATGGTGTTACTGAAATTGTTGAGTGCGATGATGATGACCCTTGTACCATTAATGATATGCAAACTGTAGCTTGTGATGGAAGTATTTGCGTTCCTTGTATGGGAGAATTAACAGACTGTGACAATGGGATTACTTTCAATGTTGTTTGTGATGATGATGACCCTTGTACTATAAACGACATCGAAGTGGTAGATTGTCAAGATAATGTTTGTATTCCTTGTATAGGAGAACCTAACCCAACCCCAGATCCTGATATCTTGCCTCCTGACCCTGTTTGTTTAGGGGAGAATGGTATCATCACAGTGGTAGGTTGTACCGGTGGAAATGTCATTTGGTATGATGATCCTGATGGAACAAATCTTGTTAATGTAGGTAATACTTTCCTTGTTACAGGCTTGACTGATGATGCTACTTTTTATGTAGAATGTGACCTCAATGGTTGTGTTTCCAATCTTGTTTCTGTCACTATCGAAGTGAATGTGCCGATCACAACAACTATAACTGGCGATGATTTAATTTGCGATGGTGAAGTAGCCGTGCTCGATGCGGGAGAAGGTTTTATAGATTATGATTGGGTAGGCGGCGGAAGTCAAATTCATTTTGTCACCGAAACAGGTACCTATGTTGTCACTGTGACTGACATAAATGGCTGTACAAGTACTGCTGATTTTGAAGTAACAGTAGTCCCGAACCCAGAAGTCGACATATTGGGATCCACTACTTTTTGTACAGATGGATCTACAGTGTTAAGTGTGGATGATTTATTCGATAGTTACGCCTGGGATCCCAATGGAGAAAGCAGCACTTCTATCACTGTAAACACACCTGGCACTTATACTATTACTGTTACTGATGAATTTGGTTGTACCGGTACTTCCAGTGTGGAGGTCATTGAATCAACAGAGCTGAACCCTGTTATTGTAGGAGGCCCAGGTTTTTGTTCGGACGATGATTTAAGTTTGTCTGCGGGAGAAGGTTTTGCTGATTATATGTGGGCACCTAATGGGGAAACATCATTCGAAATTAATGTTTCTGAAGCTGGGACCTATTCCGTAACCGTAGAAGACATTAATGGTTGCACAGGAACTTCCTCTATTGATGTATTTGTTTTTGACTCTCCTACTGCGGTGATCAATGGTCCTAATATATTATGTCCCGGTGATGAAATTTTGCTAGATGGTTTTGGGCCAGGTCTAGTGGCATGGAGTTGGAGCTCTGGAAATATAGGTCCTGCAATTTTTGTAGATGAGGCCGGAGAATATACAGTAACTGCTACCGACGAAAATGGTTGTACGGCCACTACATCTGTCATGGTAGAAGCACATGATGCTCCCGAACCCATGATTGAAGGTGATCCAACTTTTTGCCAGGGAGGCAGCACGATTCTAAATGTAACAGAAGTCTTTAGCACTTATGAGTGGTCAATAAATGGTGAAAGTGACATGAGCATTGAAGTAGATGAATCAACAACTCTTTCTGTTACAGTAACCGATGAAAATGGTTGTACTGGAAGCAGTTCCATTTTTGTTACCGTTGACCCTCCTTCCACCGTTTTAATAGGAGGAAGTACATCTTTCTGTACCAATAGCTCCACGCTTCTTGATGCTGGAGAATGGGAAAGTCAAGTTTGGTTGCCAACGAATGAAACTACGCAAACCATAGAAGTATCCACTGAAGGTGAGTACACTTTAGTAGTCACTGATGAAAACGGATGTACTGCCAGTTCTGTCGTTCAAGTAACAGAAGAAACTGAGTTATCCCCGATAATTAGCGGTGACTTGAGCGGTTGTACTAATAGTTTAGTAAATCTTTTTGTAAGCGGAAATTTTGACACTTATGAGTGGAGCACTGGAGAAATGACTAGTAATGTAACCGTAGCTGTAGGTAGTTCTTACAGTGTTACAGTAACAGATAATAGCGGTTGTTCTGGAAACTCACAGGTGGATATTATCGCTTTAGAAGCCGAACAAGTAGAAATTAATGGCGAAACGGCTTTTTGTCAAGGTCTAGCTGGTGAGTTGACTGCCTCAGATGGTTTTGATACTTATGAGTGGTCAAACAGCGTAAACAACCAATCAATCACTATCGCTGATGCTGGAACTTATTCTGTAACGGCAACAGATGTAAATGGATGTACCTCCGAAAGCTCTATAATGGTCGAACTCATCGATCAGGCCAGTCCTAATATTGTGGGTGATACGGATATTTGTTTAGGAGAAACTTTAATGCTAGAAAGTGATGCTGAATATACCATGTATGAATGGAGCACTGGCGAAACCACTGCGGGTATAGAAATTTCTACTGGTGGAAGTTATAGTTTGACTGTAACAGATGGCAATGGTTGTACTGGAAGCTCTGCTGTAATTGTGGATCAATTTAGCTTACCTACTGTAGCTATATTAGGTTCAAGTTCTTTTTGTACAAATGGATTTACTACACTTTCGCTTAACAATGATTTTGTCAATATTATGTGGGGGCCAAATGGAGAAACTTCAAACGAAATACAAGTAAACCAAGAAGGAGCTTTTACTGTCACTGTTACCGATGAAAATGGTTGTACTGCATCCAGTTCAATAGATGTGACTGAAGAAGAGTCCTTATCACCTAGTATCGATGGTCCAGATTTTATTTGTGCGGGAGGAACAGCTATTTTGGATGCTGGTGTTTTTACAAGTTTTGAATGGAGCACTGGAGAAACTGAATCAAGTATCGAAGTTGGTTCTCCTGGTACATACGCTGTAACCGTTTATGATCAATCCGGTTGTTCGGGAAATACCAGCATTGAAATAGAAGAAATCACGGCTGAAGAGGTGAATATCGGTGGTGATCCATATATCTGCTCTGGTACAAATACTGAATTAACCGCTGAAGGAAATTTTGTAGCGTATAACTGGTCCAATGGCTTCAACACACAAAGTATCATTGTTAATCTTGAAGGTGATTATACAGTTACAGTCACAGATAATAATGGTTGTACAAGTAGCACCTCTATTAATATTGGAACGGTGGACAACCCAGATCCTAATATTTCAGGCAACCCGTTTTTATGTCCAGGTGAAAGTGGCACTTTTGGTTTAGACCAAAACTATGTAGCCTATGAGTGGAGTACTGGTGAGACTACGGAAACTATCGATATAGATGTCATAGGCTTGTATAACGTAACAGTGACAGATATTAATGGCTGTACAGCTAGCACTTCCATAGATATATTTAATCATCCTCCATTCAGTTTGACGATAGGTGGTTCTACGGCTTATTGTCCTATGGGTTTTACCATTCTAGACGGAAGCGGAGACGATTATGTGGCATGGGAATGGAGTACTGGAGAAACCAGCCCTGCCATTCAAGTAAATACTGAAGACAGTTTTAGCCTTACCGTGACCGATGTAAATGGTTGTACTGCCTCAAGCTCTGTTGATGTTTCAGAAGAAGATTCCTTAATGCCTGTAATTCTGGGAGATTTGCTTATTTGCCAAGGACAAAGCACCATTTTAGATGGTGGTTCTGCTTTTGCCAGTTGGGAATGGAGCACAGGGGAGTCAACTCAAACTATAGAAGTGAGTGATGCAGGCGTGTATTCCATTACTGTTTCTGATGGTGTGGCTTGTACTGGTGAAGGTGAAGTGGAGTTAGTCGTAATAGAGCCAACAGTCCCTGAAATAACAGGTCCGGCGTTTATTTGCTCAGGTGGAGAATCTACACTCACGGCTGAAACAGGCTTCTTTAGTTATGAATGGAGTACTGGAGAATTCAGCTCAATCATTACTGTAAACGAAGGTGGAATTTACTCTTTAACAGTCACTGACACTGAAGGCTGTGAAGGCGTAAATACTTTTGAATTAGATGTACAAGATGTGCCAGATGTGTTTATAGAAGATATTGACTGTGCAGAAGACAAGTTGACTTATGATGTATATTTTCAGACCAATGCCGATCAAATTTTGTTGACTGATTATAGTGTGGATGATTTAGGTATGGGTGATTATCTTATTGCTGAAGTGGATACTTCAGACAACTTGATTATAACCTTCATAAATAATGAAACTTTGTGTGATACCACCATTGTAATTAATGCTCCTAATTGTGGTTGTCAGGTCTTAGCTGATCCAGGGGTAGATCAAATCATTGATTGTGATGTGACATCTGCCATTTTAGGTGGAGAAAACACATCTGAAGGGACCAATGTTTCTTATGCATGGTTTGATGAAGATGGCAACTTGGTATCTAATGATCCTATGTTTATTACCGAAGAAGGTGGTGTATATACTCTTTTTGTGTATGATGATGTCGAAGGCTGTGATGTTTCTGCTTCGGTTACCATTACAGACATATCTAATAATCCGCTAACAGAAATTATAGCAGAACCAGGTACGGTCATTGATTGCGTGATTGATACAGTGAGTCTCAGCTTTACTAGTGAAGATAACGTAGTATATACTTGGATTGTTAATGATCAAAATACTGCCGGAGATACCATTACTATAACTGAATCCTCAGAAATTATTTTAATAGCATTAGATACCCTTACTAATTGTTCTAGCGAAGCAGTCTTGTCCATTGAAGATCAAGAAGACTATCCGATAATACAAATTGAAGATCCTGATTCTTTTACTTGTCTGATCGATACGGTCATCATCGATGCTTCTAACTCGCAGTCTGGACAAACCATAGTGTACCAATGGTTTGATTCAGACGGAAATGCAATTGAGGGAGCTATAAATACGACTTTAATTATAACCGAGCCTGGTGTTTATTTCTTTGAAGCTCAAGATTTAGAATTAGGTTGTTCTAATCTTGATTCTATCATTGTAGGATCAAACTTGGCTGAACCAACTTTAGACTTGGCTGATGAAGCATTTTTACCTTGTGATCAAGATGATTTAAGTTTAGATATTTCGGTTATAGGTAATTCGCCACATGAATATATTTGGTCCACCAATGATGGATCTATACTTATGGGTGAAAATACGGATAGTCCGACAATTAACGAGTCTGGATGGTATTATGTTACAGTAACTAACACCGTCAATGGATGTAGTGCAATGGATTCTATTTTTGTTGATGTAAATGATATCCCTGACGGTTTTGATTCCAGTATTTCACAACCGCAATGTGTTGACGAAAATGATGGAAGCATTACGGTTAGTGTCTCATCTGGAGGCACCGCTCCTTTTACTTACTTCTTAAATGGCGAAGAAAATACTACAGGTATATTTAACGATCTAGGTCCTGGTGAGTATGACATTGTTGTGGTAGATGATGCGGGCTGCGAATATACTTCTAGTTTTAGTTTAGATGAACCATTACCTGTTTTAGTAAATGTGACAGAACCGATTGTGGAAGTAAACTATAATGATGGTACGATCATAGAACTAATCACAAATGTTGATCCCGGATCTATTGACCAAATTATTTGGGATCCTCCTCTTGACTTTCCATGTGATAATTGTTTGACCATACCTATTGATAGCATTACCAATAATCAGACTTATCTGATTACCCTGATTGACGAAAACGGTTGCTCAGATACAACACTTTTACGTTTATTAGTAGACAGAGAAATCGATATTTATATACCTAATGTTATTTCCACCAATGACAATAGTGAAAACGGTGTATTCTTTCCGCAAACTGGTTACGATGATGTAGAAGTGCTCGATATGTTTATTTACGATCGTTGGGGAGAATTAATCTATCACGCTCAAAACTTTTTCAGTAATCAAGCTGAGTTTGGATGGGATGGAACCTTTAACAATCGTGATGTAGTCTCTGGGGTGTATGTATATTATCTCCGATTCAATGTGCCTGGAGTAGGTGAACTGAAACGGGTTGGAGACGTAACAGTGATTAAATAGATGATCTTAAACCTACTCAGGTATTTGTTTTATTGCAGCTACCTGAGTAGGCTTTCTTAAATAATACCAAGTAATGATGGATAAATTTAAAAAGTAGAAAGGTCCTGCTTTATCTGCTTCTATCAAATCATTAATCAAAATGATCGCGTCTATAATAACTAAAGATAAAATAGCCGCCATTAGTAATGTTTTATCTGCAGGATTAACAAGTGATCTGTACACTTGAGCTCCAAGTACCAAAGGAATGATTGTTAACAGCAAGAATATTAAAAATCCGAACACGCCTTGTTCCACAAAAACCATTAGGTAATAATTATGTACCCCAGATTTTTCAGGGTTATCACTAACATATGTCTGAAACTTGATTACTGTGTGTGATTTATATTGATCATAAAAACAACCTGGTCCATAGCCTAACCAAGGTTTCTCATTGACCATATGCACTCCCGCTACCCAACGATATAATCGTTCCATAGTCGATATATCTTCCATCTTATAGGTAGCTTCCACTATGTTTTCAAAATTATCATGAGCCACTGTCTTTTCATAATCAGGTGCAAACTCCAGATAGTTGTTTTCTTGAACCATAAATGTCATGAGTGCTACACCTATACCTAAACTTAACAAAATGCCAGGTACAAGCAACTTCCAACGGATTACATAAAAAACTCCAACCGCCATAAATATGGACACAAAAGCCGCTCTGGTATAGGATAAATAACTGGCTACTAAAAAATATAATATAATCGGAACTATGAATGTCCTGAAAAGGCCCTTTTCGCTTTTATATAAACTCCAAAAATACGGCATACACAATGCAATCATCGCTGCATAATTTACATGATTCCTAAAAATAGGTCTCACCGCCTTATTGATAGTATCAAAACTAAATGATCGTTGAGCATGTCTTAGCATCACATAGCTAATAGCTATGAACATAGCAACAGCTAAATATTTAAAAATTTTTCTAAAGTCTGAAGAGTCTTTTATAAGCACTAAGGGTAAAAAATAGAAGGGTACTATATACCAAGTCTTCGCTAATAAAAACTTGATTGAAATAAGGCTATCAGTAGAAAAAACAGCGCTAAATGCTATCCAAGATAAATGTACTATCAGCAAAAATGCAACAGGATTCTTAAAGATTTCAGCTTTGACCTGTTTAATGTCTTTTAATAAAAACAAGACAAAAATACCCAGCAAACTTAGCATAATAGGCTCAGAAGGTAAATCTGTACCCAAACCACCAGGAAGCTCTATTTCAGTGGAAAAAGGAAGTAAGAAAAAAAACAAAACCAAAATTGAAAATGGTCTCTGAATACACTGATAAGCATACATTAAACCAAATGACACACCTGCTAATGGTAAAAAATCAATGGCTACCCCTAACAAAATAGAAGCAATGCTTAAAGCCATGAATCCGTAAAAAACCCATAGCTTCTGTTTGATATCAAGCCTAGCTATACCAGTAGCCATTTTATGCCTCTTGATGACCAAATTGGTGCAATAATAAAACCGTAGCGCTAGAAAGCAGAAATACTAACATGCCTACTCCTAAGACTATAATCGAGCGTTTGGGTCTGGATTTGTATACCGGAACCGTTCCTTCCTCTACTAAATGTAAAGAGTTAAAAGGTGCGCCATATGCCGTTTCTAAAGATTTTAATCGTTGTTTATCTATTGCAAATTGCTCAGTAAACGTTTTTTGCTCTTTTTCCAAGTTAAAAACAGGGATGTAGCCTTCATTAAACAAATCCATTTTTGCTTTTAAATTGTCAAACTGCCGCTTATAACCTTTAGACAGAGACATATACTTTTGTAAAGTATCAGGATGTCCGCCCGTTGCCTTAACTTGTGTATAAATAGCTTGACTGTTTAAGTACTTTGATTCGATAGACGGTAATAGTTCTGCATAAGCTGAAGACTGGTTTAATAAATTGTATATCCCATATTTAGCGCGCAAAAAAGCAAGAGTATCTGACAGTTTATTAAGCTCTTTATCTTTTTCAATGATATTTTGCTTGTAACTTTCTAGCAAGGATTTTTGACTAGATTTTACCATCTTTTGGCCGATCTCGTTTACTTTATTTCTTGCCGCATTAACCATTTCTGTAGCAAAAGCTGGATCTTGATCTTCTACTGCAAGTTCTACAGCATCATACTTTGTTTTAGTAACTGTATATAGTTTGTTAATCTTGAGGTTTAACCTATGACGAGCATTTTTGCTCTCTTTGTCGATATCATAATGTTCGAAAAGATTAAATTTTTCAATTAGAAAATTGACAACCTCTCCAGATTTTGATATCGACATCATACGGTTTAAGTCTTCACTCTCTCCGTAGTACAACATTTTATGATCACTTTCTCCTATAGAAGAAGGCTTGGCTAAATCCGTGTGGGCTGCATAAAATATGGTGCTGGAGCGGTAATAGTTTTTGAGTAATAAGGATAAGCCTGCCGCTAAGACCATAGCAACTATTGTTGTAGCAATGATACGTTTGCGCCAGTCCCATAAGACCTTAATGATGTCTAATAAGTTTTCTCGTTGGTTCATTGGTCGATCATTTAATGAAATGACTCTTATTGCTTTTTTACAAGTTCCGTTATTGTTTTAAGCTTCACCTGTCCAATAATGAATGGAATAATACCACTAATTATTGCAGAAATACTAAAAATATATAGCCAATTAAGTGCCAAATATCTCTTGAGTAAAAATACTACTCCCACGATGAAGGCTCCTAAAACAATCGCCCTAATGACTTTTATGCCGTTAAATCGTAAATCAAACAATGTATAAGCTAATATGATCTGACTTAAAACGACAAAAAACTGTGTCACAAATGTAGCCATTGCTGCTCCTTCTGCATGATGTTTAGGGATCAATAAGAAGTTTAGGCTCCAGTTAATGGCTATCCCAATCATAAAAATAAAATTGAATTTTTTTAATGATTGCCCAGCTGTAATGAGCGTCCCATATATATAACTAACACAAATAAAAAAGAAACTAGCCATCAACCAAGCAAACGATCTGTCATACATAACATTTGCATCCAGGTAAATAAATGACATTAGCTCAGATCTAAATAAAATACCGAGTATAGAAATAAGCATAGCTATACTTATCATTAGGTCCAATGCTGTTTCTACTAAGGAGTTTACTGATTCTCTTCTAGATATTAAATGAGAAAACATTGGTAACAATAAGGCTGCAAATAAATAACCCAGCATATTAAACGCCTCATAAATCCTATATCCAGATGCATACACTCCAGCACTATAGCTTTCGTCGTCCACTAATCGCTCCAACATAAATGCATCCATTCGAGTGTATAAACTCATAAATAAGAAAACAAGTGCAAAGGGAAAGCTCTTACTAAGCAGCACTTTAAAGTGGGACCAAGAAAATGCTACAGAAACTAAAGAGTAACGAACAGACAAGACTGTAAAACTAGCTATGCAAGCTATACTAACCGATAAAAAATAAGCAAAGACAAAAGACTGAATACTGATCTGTTCGTCGTGGAAATACAATAAATAACCTACCAAAAAAATCATGATAAGCTTATCTAAAGCTGAAAATAAACTTTCTATCACAAAGTCACCGAACATCGAAAAATGACTTCTCGCATACAAAAACAATGAGTTCATTATCTGGATACCTATTACCCATGGCAATAAGTCTAAAAACCGAGATTCCTCGTAAATAATCAGACACACGGTCAGAACTATAACTGAAAAAAGTATACTTAAAAGCAGTTTTGACCCCAATCTATATTTAAAAACTGATCGTATCTTTTCATTCTGTCCAGACAACTCACTCGTATTAAAGTTTTGAATGCCTGCATCTAGAAAAAATTGGAACAAAAAAACAAAAGCAAACAAAGAAAAGAAGTCCCCATATGCGTTTGGACCTAATTGGTTTTGCACCTGAATATCTATACCAACAATATAAATAGGCTTTATGATCAAGTTTATTCCGATCAATAAAATGATATTTTTTAAAAATTGAGTCTTCAGATGCTTAGATTTGATTTTCGACAAAAATAACATGGAATTATTAAGCAATACTAAAAACGGTCTTTATTGCGAAGTGGCAGATGTATATATCGATCCCTGGAGGAAGGTTGACAAAGCACTCATAACACATGGACATTCTGATCATGCTAGACCAGGTCATAAGCATTACATGTGCCATGTTAATTGTGTGCCAATCCTTAAACTCAGAATAGGAAAAAAAATAAATGTACGTGGGTTTAACTTTGGAGAAAGTATTCATATTAATGAAGTGCGTTTCTCCTTTCATCCAGCTGGACATGTTATTGGTTCCGCCCAAATTCGCGTGGAATATAAAGGTGAAGTATGGGTCGTAACAGGAGACTATAAATTAGAAAACGACCAAGTTTGTACTCCCTTCGAATCCATTAAATGCCATACTTTAATTACAGAGTCTACCTTTGGTTTGCCGATTTATAAGTGGGCCACTCAAGACACCATTATCCAGCAAATCAACCAATGGTGGGCCCAAAATAAAGCAGATCATAAAATCAGTGTTATATATGCCTATTCTTTAGGTAAGGCTCAGCGCATTCTTAAGCATTTATCTCATGATATAGGGAATATCTATGCAGATAATAGCATTTATAACACAAACAATGCGTTAATTCAGCATGGATTATATAAACGCGCTTGTCAAACATTAAATCCAGAATCAAAAGATCTTGATGGCGCTTTAGTTTTGAGTCCACAATCCTCATCGGCATTAAACAATATAAGTAAGCACCATCCAATGAGTACAGCCATGGCTTCCGGATGGATGGCCACTAGAAATAAAAGACGTAATCGATTAATCGATAAAGGATTTGTCTTATCCGATCATGCTGATTGGGATGGTTTATTAGAGGCCGTTCGCTCTTCTGAAGCAGAAAGAGTAATCGTTACTCATGGTTATCAAAGCGCATTTGCCCGATATTTATCGGAGCTTGGACTTAGGGCAGAAACTTATGATACTGCTTTTAAAGGAGAACCAAGTCTGTCATGAAATCATTAAGCGAAATATACCTTTTACTAGAAGAGCTAGTAAGTTTTGATGCAAAACTTCAAGCACTAAAGAGCTACTTTGAACAAACAGCAGCAGAAGATTTGTTATGGTCTATTAGCTTATTACTCAATAAATCTAATGCTCGAATAATCACAATTACAAAGCTCAAGGACTGGGCTTTAGCTCATGCTAAAATACCAGAATGGTTATATAATCAATGTCACCCATTAGTTAAAGATCAAAGTGAAACCCTAGCTTTATTGCTACCCAATACTGACTCATCCATAGGAAAAACACTTTCTGCATGGATGCTCGATATTGAACATCATAAAAAACTAAATCTATCGAAACAAGAAACATTTGTGGTAAACGCCTGGAAAATACTTAACTCCAACGAGCGCATTCTTTTTAACAAACTCATTACTGGAAACCTTCGGTTTAGTCTATCACAACAGTTGATTCTTCATGCTCTGCATTTGGTTTTTAATAAACCCATTCATTGTTTAGCCCATCGACTGATTACTGATTTTGATGCTTTTGATAAGTCATTTCGAGATTGGCTAAATCAGCCTTCTAGGAAGGACATAGACTCAAAACCATATCCTTTTGTACCCATAAAAAAGTTGTCATCGGATGTATTTAATATTGGAGAAGCCAGACATTGGCTAGGAATATATGGGTATGATGGTATATCCGTGCAGTGGATAAAGAGAAATGAACAAGTTTTTATTTGGAATGATAAAATGGAACTGATCTCTCTTTTGTTTCCAGAGTTAACAAAACCCGAGTTATGCGCTGTAGATAAGGTCGTTTTGCAAGGAACCATTATACTTATGAAAGATGACCAAATGATGGACCAAAACTTCTTAACCTCAAGGGTAAAAAGAAAAAACATCAGTAAAAAATTACTTCTTGATTTTCCCGCAAAAATGATCATTAATGAAGTTCTTGAATACAATGGAGAAGATATCAGCGAACGATCTTGGAACACTCAACGCAACTATTTGGAGCAGCTATATCCTCATTTAGATAATCATGTTTTCTTGCAGTCTAATACCATTTTATCGGATCACTGGGAGTCTTTTACTAGTGCTCGTAAAGAAGCGAGGAATGTCAACGCATCCCATCTTGTTTTAAAAAACAAAGTCAAAACAAAAGATAAAACCAATTGGTTATGGGCTTTGGATCCATTGACTGTTTATGCTACATTAATATATGTAGAATCTAGTATTGATCGAAGAAACATATCTTCACTTACTTTTGGGGTTTGGGATAACAAAAAGTTGATTCCAATATGCAAGGTAGAAAACACACTAAGTAAAAATTTTGAAACCGAATTACAGATATGGCTAAAGAAAAATACGATAGAAAAGTTTGGTCCAGTGAAAAGTGTACAACCCTTTTTTGTTTTTGAAATTAGCTTCGAAAGCATCACTGAAAACAAAAGAAAAAAATCAGGAATCAGTTTAAAATCAGCCAAATTAGGAAAATATTTGAAAGAAATGAAGGCCGAAAATGCCCATACAATAAGCATTCTTAAAGAAATCCAACAAAAACATATTAAATAGTTTTGTAATGTGTAAACTATTGTATTACTTTTGCTTTTGATTCTTTTCCCAAAAAGGAGTCAAGTCCATCCCAAAGACATTTTTGTTTTCCAAAACCCGATTTATTATGAAGTACTCTATCCGAGCACTCATGAGCCTTTTGGCTATATGTGTTTTTTCAAACATTAATGCACAATGCGACGATTCCGTCCTAGATTGTCCTACCGTCCTTGCTGTATATGAAAATGATGCTGGTGTTTGCGGCGCAGACATTGTTATCGATGATCCTTTATCAAATGACACAGATTGTGTTATTGATGATATTGTCAATGATTTTAATAACAGTAATGACGCTTCAGACTTTTATCCAGTCGGAAGCACAGATGTTGTTTTTACTGTTACCTTTTTATCAGGCGAAATGGCTATGTGTTCTATAACCATTGATGTTGACGACACAGAAGCTCCTGTCTTTGATTCAGCTCCTCCAGCAATAGATCCCATTGCTTGTGATGACCCTTTGCCTGAGCACATTGAATTAACAGCTACCGATAATTGTGGTGTGTCACTCATAGAAATGGATACTATTCCTTTTATTCCTACTTGTGGTGATTATGAAATAACCTATGTCTGGACCGCTTCTGACCCTGATGGGAATGAGTCTTCTACCATGGTCACATTTACGGTTATGGCAGATACTGAGGCGCCAGTTTTCGATGCAGATCCTGTTGATTTATCAGCTATGAGCATAGCTTGTGATGAAGACCTATTAGAAACAGAAACCCTGAGTGCTACCGATGATTGTAATGGTTTAGCCATAACTGTAGACACCACTATTGTAGGTACGGTGTGCCAAGGCATGATCGTTACCTATACTTGGACAGCCACTGATGATTGCCTAAATGAAGCAGAAGTTTCTACAAATTATGCAATTGATCCTGAAACGCGCTTACCAGAAATAATAATACCTGCAGATCCATTAGAGTTTTGTAATGATCCAATGTTGTGTGAAGCAACGATTGTCGTTCCTGAACCCGAAGTAAATGGATTTTGCGCAGAGGTTACAAACATTAGTTTTACAAGAGCTGATGGATTAGCCAATACAGATCCTTTCCCTGTAGGAATAAATACTATAACATGGACCGCTACCAACGAGTGTAATACTGTCTCGATGGCTGCGGATCAAATCATTGAAATATTGGATTGCGAAGGTCCTTTATTAAGTTGTAATAATGATGTTTGCATTAACTTATCAGCAGATGGTACGGCCTTAGTTACACATGATCATATCATTATTCAGCCAGTATCTGATAATTGTGGAGGAATCATTACACAAACAGTACAGAGAATGGATGATCCTTGTGGTATCGACGGGAATACAGAGCCAGGACCAGATGTGACTGTATGTTGTGACGATTTAGGAGACGAAGTGATGGTCTTAGCTGTTATTACTGATCAATATGGGAACCCTTCTTCTTGTATGGTTTCGGTAGAAGTAAAGCTTACTCTAAACCCTGTGGTCACTTGTCCAGAAGATGTTACCGTCTCATGTGAGTTTCCAATAGATGAAGAAGATTTATTTGTGTTTGGAACATTGAATGACGGTATGGATAATGCTATGATCATAACTTTAGATGATCCAGCCATAGATCCTGATCCTACGCTAATGGATGGATATTTTACTAGCCCTTGCCCTGAAGATGCTGAGGTAGATGAAAGTATCGATGATCAAAGAGAGTGTAATCAAGGACTGATTGTAAGAACACTTACCGTAACTGATTTAGAAGGAAATATGGGTTCTTGTAATCAACAAATCATGGTTGTCGATCAAGCTCCTTTTGATGAAAATGACATTACTTGGCCTGAAGATGTAGAAATAAACTTTGACAATTGCATTGCTGAGACTGATCCAGAAGATTTGCCTGGACCTACTTTCACTTCCGATAATTGCAGTTTAATTGCTGTATCTACAGAAGATCTTATTTATGACGAACCCAATTCTGGTTGTTTTATCATAGAGCGAAGATTTACCGTACTTGACTGGTGTCAATACGAAAGTATGGCCGATCCGGAAGTAGGTGTGTGGAGAGATACTCAGTTTATAACCATGGTCAATAATGTAGCTCCTGTTTTCGATCAAGCTTGTCCTGATACTTTGGTAGTCTGTATCGATAGCGAAACTTGTTTGGCTATGACAGATATTACATTTGGTGCAACAGATGATTGTACAGATGATGAAGATATCGCTTATACATATGGTATCGATACAGATGGAGACGATGTACTCGATGCCTTTGGTAATACAAACGCATATAGTGGAATACTTGACATAGGTTTTTATCCCATTTCATGGACAGCAGATGATCAGTGTGGAAATGTAATTAGTTGCTCTTATGTACTCTCTGTCAAAGACTGTAAAGCGCCTACAGCAGCGTGTAAATTCGGTCTTGCAGCCAATTTAAATGAAATGATTATTGATGGTGATACCATTCCTATGGTTATGGCTCCTATTGATATTTTTGATGCAAGTAGTACCGACGAGTGTACATCGATTAGTTTATCTTTTTCTTCGGATATAGATAGTATTGTCTCAACTTTTACATGCGAAAATCTAGGTCTAAACAGTGTTCAACTGTGGGTTACTGACTCATGCGGGAATCAGTCCTTTTGTGAAACATATATAGACATTCAAGATAATTACAGTTTGTGTCCTACTCCCATTTTTTCAAGAGTATCTGGTAGTTTATTTACAGAAAATCAAAAAGAAATAACCAACGTCATGGTGGATCTAAGTTCTGATAAAATGGAAGAAGAAAACATGACAGATGAAGCAGGAGCATTCTTATTCGAAGACGTGCCTATGTACGATAATTATATGTTGACTGCGAGTAACGACATTGACCATACTAATGGTATTTCTACGCTAGATATCATTATTATTCAGCGGCATATTCTAGGCATAGAGGATCTAAGCAGTCCTTATAAATTAATTGCTGCGGACGTTAATAAAAGCAAGAATATAACGGCTTTAGATTTAGCAGAACTTAGAAAGCTTATATTAGGCATTTACCAAGAGCTTCCTGAAAGCGAGTCATGGGTTTTTATCGATGCCGAACAAGCGTTTGCTAACGAAATGGAACCATGGAACTATAATGAATATCATGCTTTAGAAGACCTAGATTACCATGCTTTAGATATGGATTTTATAGGGCTTAAAGTTGGTGATGTAAACAACTCTGTAGTGTTTAATGCTAAAGATGATACTGAGACAAGGACACAAGCTTTTAGCATGCAAAAGTTTGCAAAAGATGTAGGCTTAATTCTCAAAGCAGACCAAGATATTACAACTTTTGGTTTACAGTTTTCTTTTTACGTAAGTCACCCAGAAATGTTGAGTTTTAATTCTGATTTTTTCGAAGCAGAAGATGTTTTTGTAGCCTATAATGAAGAGTTACAAGAAATGAACATTAGTATAGCTTCTTCAAAGGCAATCGAAATAGAGAAAGGTCAAGAAATTTTAACCATAACTGGTTTAAATGATTTAAGCTTAACTCCAAGTTTAAACGCTGAAATCTATAATCAGGATTTTGAAGTATTAAACTTAGATCTCTCGACTTATGAGTCTACAGAAGAAAATGTTTACATACATCAAAATGTACCAAACCCATTTACTGACGCAACAAGCATTGATATAGAGTTATCCACTAGTGATCAATATCAAATACAAATACATAATGCTATCGGCCAATTAGTTTTCCAAGAAACTACTTTGTTTTATGCAGGAAAACATACCATTTCTATCGATGAAAAAATGCTCAAAGGGCAATATGGAGTACTGGTAGTCAGTGTTCAAAACGAGCATGTCCGACTTAGCAAAAAGATGACGAGGGTAAGATAAATAGTTTAGCATTGGGGATTCTTTGTTTCTGCCCTGGTTCAAAGATTCCCCGATGTTTTTATAATTTCTGTATCGTCAAACTAACACCAAAAACTTCGAGCACAACAGATTTGCACTCATAAGAAACAATTGAGTACTTGCTATTTAATACTTGAGTTCCAGATTCAGAAATTCCTTGCAATCTTAAAAGTGTGTCCGATTCAAGCCACCATTTTTTTGTAGTTAATGGTACTCCATTTAAAATGCTGCCAAGCAAAACTTGATCTGGATCACTAAAAACACTGTCCTGTCTAAATTCGAATAAATCATTGTTGATGGTTTCCGGAGCCGCCCAAAACCCAATTAAATGAGTAGATAAATCATCACAACTCACTTCATTGTTGCAGGACAAACTAGCTAAAATCAATACAAGTAATAAGCTTTTTGTCAATAATTGCATCTGCTCTAGTTTTGTTTATAAACTACACCTTCCTTCATTACAAAAACAACTTCATTCATCGTAGATATATTGTCCAATGGATCGTCCTTTACAGCGACAATATCTGCAACATACCCTTTCTTAATGTGTCCTAAATAATCAGAAACACGCATTAAATCAGCGGCATGTTTAGTGGCCATTTTGAGTGCATCCAAAGGAGGAATTCCAGCTTCCACCATAAATTCAAATTCGCGTGCATTGTCTCCATGTCTTGATACGCCTGCATCTGTCCCGAATGCTATTTTAACACCTCTTCGGTATGCTTTTCCACAAGTCTCTTGAATGAGTGGTCCTATTTCTAAAGCTTTAGGAACAATGACCGCTGGATAAAATCCTGGTATCTTCGCTTTTTCTTCGACAAACTTTCCTGCAGATATAGTAGGAACCAGATATGTACCGTGTTTAATCATGAGGTCCATCACTTCTTCATTCATTTTGGTTCCATGCTCTATACTATGTATGCCTCCTATTATTGCACGCTTCATACCTTCTACTCCATGAGCATGAGCAGCTGTCACAAACCCATAATCATTGGCCGCTTCTACCACTGCTTTAACTTCTTCTATAGTAAACTGTGGTCCTTGACCATCCTTTGCCACACTTAAGACACCACCAGTAGCTGTAATTTTAATACAATCTGCTCCATTTTTATATCGCTGCCTAACGGCCTGTCTTGCTTCTTCTGGACTATTGATAACACCTTCTTTAGGACCAGGGTCTCCCATTAAATCTTTCTTCAAGCCATTCGACGGGTCAGCATGTCCTCCTGTTGTGGCTAAAGCTTTTTCAGCCGTAAAAATCCTGGGACCCGGAATAAACCCACGAGCTATAGCTTTTTGCAAGGATACATTGACACCTGTTCCGCCCAGATCTCTGACTGTTGTGAAACCAGCCATTAAGGTTCGCTCACAATATTGGCTAGCTTTGAGTGCTACATCCGCTTCATTTTCTCTGAACCCTTCTTCGTACCTTTTGGGGTTGGATTCGTGCTCGATATGAATATGCATATCCATTAAACCAGGTAACACTGTGCTTTCTTTAAAGTCATAGACCTTTATAGTATCATTTCCTGGAGTAAATCCATCTTCTATACCTGTAATTGTGTTTTTATAAACAACAACCGTTTTTTGCCTTGTCATTTGTTCGCCATCAAATAACTGTCCACAATGGATATAGCTTGTTTGCGCCATTAGCACAACATTGAACAACATAAAACTTCCTAAAAAACTCCATTTAATTTTCATACTAATTCTCTTTTAATATCCAATACTGCAATCATCGGGATTACGATAATCTCCACTACCATAATATACTCCTTGCTTATTTTCTATTGCTTTTACTACTCCGATACGCTCAGTGGTTTTAATCTTATGTCCTTTGTTTTCCAATGCTGTGATGAGCGAGTCACTAAACTTATCTTTTTCTATCAGTACCTGATTGGGAATACCTTGATGATGGAATCTGGGCTGATTAATTGCCTCGTCTATGGTCATTTGGTGATCCAGCACATTTAATATCACTTGCAAGACCGAAGTAATGATCGTAGAACCACCAGGGCTTCCTAAAATGAGCTTTACTTCTCCTTTTTTATCAGTAACTATAGTAGGCGACATACTACTCAACATTCTTTTTTCTGATGCAATGGCATTGGCTTCTGAGCCGATTAATCCATAAATATTTGGGGTGCCAGGTTTTGCACTAAAGTCATCCATTTCATTGTTTAAGAAAAACCCTGCACCATCCACCACGACCTTCGAACCATAATTTCCGTTTAAAGTAACTGTCATAGCTACACCATTTCCTTCCTTATCAATGACCGAAATATGTGTGGTTTCATAACTTTCTAAGTCCTCAAAAGCTATATTTTCAAAAATTTTATCGATTGGCTTCACACTATCGGGGTGAAAATCCATAATTTTTTGGCTTAAATATTCTTCGCTCATTAACTTATTTAAAGGAACATCCACAAAGTCCAGATCTCCTAGATAATCAGCTCTATCTGCATAGGCACGTTTTTCTATTTCTGCCAATAAATGTAAATACTCCACTGAATGAAAAACTTGTGCTTTTGTCTCTACCGTTTCTAACATTTGTAGCATCTGAGCTAAAACGACACCTCCGCTGGAAGGCAAAGGCATCGAACTAATTTGATGTTCCTTATAGTCAAAAATGATAGGCTCCCTCCAAACACTTTGGTATTTATCCAAGTCTTCTTGAGAGATAATTCCGTTGTTACTTTTAATTTCTCTCAATAGATATTCTGCCGTTTGACCTTGATAAAAACCAGCTTTTCCTTGCTGTTTAATTCTCGTCAAACAAGCAGCAAGGTCTTCTTGTTTAAGCCTGTCTTTTGCCTGCCATTGATCCTTAATGAAAACACAATCTGAATCATTAAACTTGACAAAGTCCGACTGGTATTTATTGAGTCTTTTTGCTTCTGGTTCAGTAATTAAAAAACCTTCTTTTGCTAAAGTTATAGCTGGTTGCAATAATGATTCCATCGGAATTTTAGAGCCGTACTTTTCTTTTAATTCATACAAACCATCAACCATTCCTGGAACACCCACTGCTAAATGGCCATCAACACTTAATCTTGGGATAATGTCTCCTTGCGTGTCTAAATACATGTTTTTGGTAGCTTGGATTGGTGCTTTTTCTCTAAAATCAAGCGCTGATTGTTGCCCATCTTTAGTATGTATTATAGCAAATCCTCCTCCTCCTAGATTACCTGCTCTTGGATAAACAACCGCTAGAGCAAACTGAACTGCTATACAGGCATCTATAGCATTTCCGCCCATCTTCAAGACATCAATTCCTATCTTACTCGCTAATGGATGGGCGCTGACCACCATTCCATTAGTGCCTGTAGCGCTTTGATGATGTGTGGTTGCATTTGTTTGATTGATTATTGAAGCATCATTTTTGCAGGAAAAAGTAAAACAACAAATAAGTATAATAAACAGGAGCTTGGTGTGAGACATAAAAGACTTTGTGCTCCTAATATACAAAGCGCCTTGGTTTTTAAGACATAATTTGAAGTATTGACTTCTTATAAGTTCTGCCTATTCTACACTCTTTGCCATCTTTCATTTGGATATTATTTTGATGTATCCACTCTATCTCAGAGATATTAATGATGGTTCCTCTATGTATTCTGACAAATAAATCTTGATCTAACTTCGATTCAAACTCTTTTAGTGATGTAAGGGTCCAAATACTTTTATTTCTGGATACTATACGAGATCCATTGTCTTCTGCGAGTATATACAGAATATCACTTTTGTTTAATAAAAGTATTTTATCATTGACTTTTATTTCTAACTTATCGCCTATGGTTGACTTTTGTGAAGTAATCTTAGCTTCCAGTTTTCTTTGTAGGTCCTTATTTATTCCCTCTAATTCACTGGTTTTAAAAATTAGTTCTTGTTTCTCGGACTCTAATAATTTATTTATTCGTTTATGTAATAGGTTATTGCGGTAAAATAAAACACTAATGCCTAAAAAAGCCAAGGATAAAAGCAAAGCATAATTAGCAAAATATGGTCCTTGGTGAAATGGTATATCAACATAAAACTCTAAACTTGCTTCACTGATATGTTTCTGTTGTCCCGGCAATTTAGCTTGTACGCTAAAATGATACTTGCGTCCTCCTAAGTCTTGAAAACGACTATTATTTACAGCTTCCCATTGAGTCCAAGCTCCATCATTTAGCTTATTGCGATAAACAATCAATTGATCTTTATGAAAACCTCCTATTCCATAATCTATTAACACATCATTCGCCCCTCTTTCTAATCGTATGTTTTTTGTGTTTGCTCCTATGCGTTTTCCATTTACCTTAGAGATAATCACTTTTCGCTCTTCTGATGTATAGACCAGTTTTTGCGGATCAAAACAAGCCAACTGTGTAGAGCTTGTTATCCAAATATGATCATCTTTATCTTGAAAAAAACCATTCTGGCCTGGCTCTATTCCATAATAGCCATACTGCTCATTGAAAAGTTGATAAATGAGTTCATCATCTTTATAATAGCTTTCAAGATCTAACATGATAATACCATCCAAACTTGCCAAAAAGCATTGGTTTTTGGAGCTTTGGTGAATGGCATTAATTTGGGTGTGCTCAAAGCTTTCCATCATTAAAAAACCATCGGTATTTGCATCGTACCTAACCAGTCCATTTACTCCACCAAACCATACATTTCCCTTGTGATCTACAAAACTACAGATGGCTACTTTTAGTGGAAGTTTACCTTGATCGTATTCGTAGTTTATTACTTCGTTTTTTGCATAATCGTATGAGGCAACTCCATTTCTACCACCAAACCAGTACTTTCCAGAAGAGTCTTTAGTTATGGTTAAAATACATTTGTGATCAAATAAACTTGAGTCTATAGTTCTTATTAGCTTTCCTGATTGGTCCAACACTTTTACTCCTGGACATGCTGCTGAAAATATATTTTTTCCGTCATTATAGACAAACAGCTGAGGGTTGTTCTGATCACAATGCTCATCTTCATAAAAAGAACTCACTTTTCCATCTTTGTACATAGAAATGCCGACGCCAGTCGGAAACAATAAGTCACCACCATTGGTCTTTGTAGAACCCATATAGATGTATTTGTTACTGTTTTCCCATTGATTAGCGTTACAATCCGTACTCTTTTTATCCAAAACGATGGATGTAAGCTCTTTATGATCAGTCGTTATTCCTCGGCCCCATGACCCAAAAATCATTTCTTTTTCTTTCGTTTGATTCACCGTCCATATATTTTGGTGGGTTTCTTCAGAAAAATGATAAAAGGGGCTTTCCCTTACTTCTATTAAGCCTTTATCTGTTCCTATAAGTATCAAGTCATCACTGCTATCAGAAGAATGATAATAGTTGTACTTTGCTTCTATATTGTTTATAATCGTTTTTGGTTCGTTTCCTTTATATTCTACCAGTTTATCGTCTAATAATAAGCTTATAGTTTCTCCTTTCTTTTGTTGTTTTAAAAAAGTCTCGTTCTTTAAAAGAGTGTCGACACTGCCATCAATGCGCACATCGATGATGGATAGGTCATCCTTATATTTATCTCTTAAGTAAACTAGGCTATTTCTATTTTTTTCGCAATGGTGGTTTTGCTTTGTATTTCTTGGCAGACTTAATACATGTACAGTATTACTAATGGTCTTTTTCTCCTTTTTTGAGACTTCAAGCAAGTGACCTTGTTTTGCTACTACACATAACTTTTCCTGGCAATTATTAGGGATCACATATTTTATTTGTTCAATGTCGCTTAACTCATCTACTTCGTTTGCGCTTTTGAAAACACCTTTTTCATAGACAATGCACCTCCTTTTTCTGCGGTTATTTATCCACAATCGATCTTCCCAATCAACAAATAGTCTATCATACTCTGCTTTGTATTGTAGGCTGTCTGGATAGTCAAGCAAAGTAAAAGTACTCCCATCAAACAGATAAACACCTTGATGGTTAAGTATGGCTATATCTCCGTTTTTTGTCTCTTCAAGGTCATGAACATAATCTGGCTTCAAGTCTATTTCTTCAAAGTTATCAAAGGATATACCGTTAAACTTGCTTATTCCTGCCCTTGTGCCTATCCAAGCCGTTTTATCTTTTGAAAATTTTATCGCATTTACCTGCATCTGAGGCAAACCATCATGAAGGGTGTAGTTTTTTACAAAAAAATTAGCCTTGTCTTTTGTTTGAGACAACAAGGAGCCATTAATTATCACACCCAGCAATAGGCAGATAGTTTTGGAGACTAATCTGTTTTGTTTCATTAGGGAAAGCAAATGTATTTATTTATAGTAAAAAAATGCCTTAAGCTTTAAAATATCCCTTTTTGTTACTATTTCGGCACAATTTTGTTGGTTTATTCAGCAAAAAACTAAGAAAACAGTTCTGTTTGTCGATTTTATCGTCATATATTTGTTGTATAATTCGACTATGTTTTTATCTGCACATACCTACTTTTCTTTAAAATACGGCACATTATCTCCCGAAAACCTGGCTGAATATGCCGCCAAAGCTGGTATACAGTCCCTCGTTTTAACCGACATTAACAACACCTCTTGTAGTTACGCTTTCTATAATGCTTGTTTAAAACACAATGTAAAACCCATATATGGAATAGACTTTCGACAAGTTAAAGAAGAGTCCAACGCAAAAGTAAATCATCGTGAATTCCTCTATTTAGGTATCGCTAAAAATGCGGAAGGTATACGCGAATTAAACGCTTTATTGACTTCTGCTTCCATGGAAAACACACATCTTCCTAAAGAAGCTCCTCTGATGGAAAACTGTTACATCATCTATCGCAAAATACCTAAAGGCATTACAAAACTGCGAGACAACGAATTTATAGGCGTTCGTCCGACAGAAGTCAACAAACTATACAGTTCTTATTTAAAAGACTTTTTGCACAAACTAGTCATATATGCTCCCATTACCTTCTCTGATGATGACGGATGGAAAACACATAAAATCTTGCGTTGTATTGATTTAAATATCGTCGTAGGCAAATTAGACGCTAAAGATTGTGCCAACACCTCTGAAAAAATCTACACCCCTAAAAGCTTAGAAACTCTATTTTCTCAATATCCAAAGATCATCGAAAACACTCGTCGTTTATTGTCAAGTTGTACTTTCGAAATGCCGGCACAAAAATCCAATAATCGACTATACTTCACTGGTTCCGAATCAGATGATTATACCTTATTAGATAAACTCGCATTAAATGGTTGTAAAAGACGGTATGGCATTAATAATAAAAAAGCACTAGAACGCACGCTTAAAGAGTTAGCAGTAATAAAAAAACTAGGTTTTTCTCCCTATTTTTTAATTACGTGGGACATCATTCGTTATGCCCAAACCGCAGGTTACCATCATGTCGGAAGAGGAAGTGGAGCAAACTCTATCGTCGCTTATAATCTGTACATTACCGATGTCGACCCACTGGAGCTAGATTTATACTTTGAGCGATTTATAAATCCACATAGAAGTTCTCCCCCTGATTTTGACATCGATTTTTCCTGGGATCAGCGAGATGATGTAACTGATTATGTTTTTAAGCGGTATGGTAAAGAACATACGGCATTGCTTGCTACTTATAACACATTTAAAGGTAAATCTATCATTCGTGAAATAGGAAAAGTGCTTGGCCTACCTAAAGCAGATATTGATTTAATTGTTGACCACCCGCTAGCAACACACAAACACCATCCATACGCTAAACATATTTTTAAATATGGTAAGTTAATCGAAGGCTTTCCTAATTACTTATCTATACATGCCGGAGGCGTACTCATCAGCGAAAAACCGCTTAGTTATCATACGGCTTTACAAATGATGCCCAAAGGTTTTCCCATTACTCACTTCGACATGTACGGTGCCGAAGATCTACATTTTCATAAATACGATATCCTTAGCCAACGAGGCTTAGGCCATATAAAAGACGCGGTAACACTCATTGCAGAAAACCAAGGCAAAGCCGTAGACATACACAACGTAAGTGCTATAAAACAGGACCTGAAAGTCAAAAAGAAACTTAAAGAAGGACACTGTATTGGTTGTTTCTATATAGAGTCTCCTGCCATGCGTGGTTTATTAAGTAAGCTGAAGTGTGACAACTATGTACATCTTGTTGCCGCAAGTTCTATTATTAGACCAGGTGTGGCAAAGTCTGGGATGATGAGAGAGTATATTCATCGAGCTCATAATCCTGAATCATTTACGTTCATACATCCTATTTTTGAAAAACACTTAGGAGAGACCTATGGTGTTATGGTCTACCAAGAAGATGTTATGAAAATAGTACACCATTTTGCTGGTCTTGACCTTGATGAGTCTGACGTGTTACGCCGGATCATGACCGGAAAGAAAAAAAACTCTGACACCTTTAAAAAACTAGAAGCTAAGTATTTTAAAAATTGCAAATCTCGTGGATATCCGGACTCACTTACTATGGAGGTGTGGCGTCAAATTGCCAGTTTTAGTGGCTATTCATTTTGTAAAGCACATTCCGCCAGCTTTGCTGTCGAGTCATTCCAAAGTTTGTATCTAAAAACATATTTTCCGCTAGAGTTTATGGTAGCTGTAATAAACAACTTTGGTGGGTTTTATCGGACCGAAACCTATGTTCATGAAGCTAGAATGGCCGGCGCTAATATCCAGGCTCCTTGTATAAACAACAGTCGTTATCTAAGCTGTATAATAGAAAAAGATATATACATTGGTTTTGTGCATATTGCTGATTTAGAAAAAAGAGTCGCTAACAAAATCGTTCGCGATCGTTCCGATAATGGTCCGTACCTAAGTTTGCAAGAGTTTGTTACCCGTATAGACATATCTAAAGAACAATTAGAGATACTCATTCGTATCAGTGCATTTAGATTTACTGGTTTAAACAAGTACGAACTTATGTGGGAAAAAAATGCCGTACATAACCCCGCACTTAAACAAGAATCTAGTCAAGCTCTTTTTAATACAGATGTAGAAACTTTTAGTCTTCCTCAACTGGAAGAAGGTAAACACGAACAAGCTTTTGACGAAATAGAATTGTTAGGTTTTCCTCTTTGCTCTCCTTTCGATTTAGTAAAAACAAAAAGAAAAGAAAACATCTTGTCAGAACACATGTCGGCTCATGTCGGTAAGACTGTACGCATGCTTGGTTATTATGTGACTCGAAAGCCAGTGACAACCGTTAATAAAAAACTGATGGGTTTCGGTACTTGGTTAGACAGAAAGGGTAAGTTTTTTGACACCACTCACTTTCCTCCATCACTAGCCAGGTACCCATTTAAAGGTCGTGGCTGTTATATGATTACAGGTCGCATTGTCGATGACTTTGGTTTTCCTAGTATGGAGGTTTCCAAAATGGAAAAACTTCCTTACGTCAGCGATGATCGATATTAATTAGTTTTTCACAAGTTTTTTATAATAGTTTTGATCATTAGTGCACACCTGTAAGTGATAAATACCTGAAGGCAAATGACTTAAATAGCCTTCTTGGTTTAATTTAATTATAGGACCATTCAACAATGTTTGTCCTTCCATATTATACAACTTGAAGAAGGCTGTGTCTTCAATGTTAGAGTGTATATGTACCTCATCAGAAAATGGGTTAGGATAAACATCAAGCTCTTCGAAAGATAGATCTAAGGATGTGGAAATAGCGTTTCTAAAATCAAAAATATACACATCACCAGCACTGTTTAAACCATTTGAAGTGCCTATAATTCCAAAATCTCCAGCCATGTCAATTACAAACCCTTGCCAACTTAATGAAGAGGATTCGGAGAAAGCAAAATCCTCAAGCAATGTCCAGTTATTCGTCTCAGATTTATCATAAATCAACATATGATGGGGGTCTTGTAAGTTACCATCAAAATCATGAACTCCGACCATAGCAAAACGATCTGATTGAGCAATTTGTCTACCTGTTTCTTGCATATCAAAACCCTCCGGCTCTATGGTTTGCTCCAGCAACCATTCATTTCCACTATAGGCATACACATATATACCTCCCAAACCCACATCTTGAGAAGGAGGCATATAATTACCGACTAACAACTGGTTTCCAGAAAGATCAACCGAAAAAGCAGGGATCTGGACGATTAAGTTTGTTCCTGGCACATCTATGGTTTCTTGATGCTCCCATCCATCTTCTACTCTGCTGTATAAAAATATTACTTGTCTGACTGGACCATCTTCGCGAACAACTGAAGAAAGAGCTAGCCATTGGTCGTTAACTGACATCGATCTACCAAAAGAAATTTCCGACTCCTCTCCAGGGGATATAAACGTAGTTTGCTCCTCCCAGTTATCTCCTGTTTTTTTAAAAGAAACAACAGCTCCCGTCTGCATAAAACCATGATCTGGGGCAGAAACAAATACCTCTTCACCATAAATAATAGACGTTATACCGAAACCAGACTCAGAAAACACCGCGGAGCTTGGTGTTAAAACACCATCTAGTTCCCATTCGCCATTGATTAGCTCATATACATAAGACTTGCCGACTTCGGTAGTACTCCAGTGATCCTTGGGTGCACCAACAACTAGATACTTATCAGACATAGATAAACCAAAACCAAACCAATCACCTATTTCTAAATCTCCAGGAGCTATATTCTGAGAAAACACCCACTCATCTCCATCTCTTTTATATATAGTTACTAATCCTTTTTCCGAATTATGAAAAAATGAGCCGACTGCCGCATAATCTTCATTCATTGCAACATAGCTCCCAAACTGAGCGCTATTAGGTAAATTATCATTAGTTATATGATTAAGCTTGATCTGACTAAAAACAAATATGGGAAACAAAACAAATAGGATAATGATGGTTCTTTTCATGATTTACTTTTTTGATTACATATATATAATCTAAATCAACGCTGTTTCGTTGCAAGCAATATTGGAAAATAAATAAAAAACAAAAAATAGATGTAAGAAGCTATACGTGTCTTTTTATGATCGGTGAGCCTCTCTCAACTAAAAGATAATAAGAACTAGTCTACTTTTAAGTTACTTTTAACACAATTCACCATCTAAATAACGTTAGCATATACGTCTAACTAAATAAGATGCGTAATTTTGCGCAAATTTTTACAAGCAAAACATTATAATCTAATACAATGAAGAAATTACATTTAATGGCGGTACTATTTGCTGCCTCAGCTATCTTTTTTACATCATGTGATCCTGAACCGGCTGGTCCAGATGTAGCTTTACTTTCTGAAACTGGTTTTTTATCCACTGATGCAACGGTAAGTGCTGGAGAAACTTTCAGTGTCCGTGTAAGTGCTGGACAAGGAGAAGCTGAATTAAACACTTTTAGTGTAATTGCCGATGGTGTAACTATTCCGTTCGGAGATTTTCTAGTGGATGGTGTTAGTGCATCAGCAAACCCTGCAATTTTATTTGATGCTGAACGTGTGAGTTTCACAAAAGATGTAACATTGACTGCACCTTCAATAGATGGATCAACTGTTTACAGTTTTGAAGTGGCTGATCTTGATGGAAATGTAAGCTCAGCAGACTTAACTATCACAGTAGGTGGTGGAACAGGTACTGGAGGAGATCCTAACGAGCCACCTTCTTTTGATGCGACAGGTAGCAGTAACGTAGATGTAGAAGGAGGAACTCTTTACTCTACAACTATTTCTGCTTTTCCAGCAGGCGAAGCTAAACTTGCACAAATTGCAGTATATCAAGACGGTTCTTTAATCGATGCTTCTAGATGTACTTTAGGCTCAACAGCTTTTGATGCAAACGAGTTTAATTTACCTGAAGAATACCAAAGTGGTATAGATGCAGAAATGTTGTTTATCAGAGTTCATGATACTGGATCTGCTTTATACAGAATTGAAGTTATTGACGAGTATGGAAACTTTAATTCGATCGAAAAAACAATCAATGCTGGAGCTGCTGGAACACCTGTAGATTTACTAACTGGTGTCCTTCTAAATGCAGCAGGACCAGCTGGAACTGGAGGATTAGACTTAAATACTGGAACTGGAACAGGCTCAACTGCTGCCGGTGCTGATATTAAAGATGAAGGAATAGATAATGGTCCTATCGACACAAACTGGAAGCAACAAATTTCGGGAACTAATGGATCTGTGGTAAAATACTTAATTGCAGGACAAAACGGATTAGCAGAAGGTTTTACTTTTGGTGGTGTAGATTCTAAGGAAACGGTTTCAGCTATTTTTGATAATGGTGTGGATTTTTCTGGAGGAGTAAGTAACGAAGTAGCTACAGGTGATATGTTTACTGTTAGAAATGCAGATGGTGAAACGTTTGCTTTGTTAGTGACAGCCGTTAATACAACTACTGACAATAATTCTGATTCTTACACTTTTGATATTAAGTTCTAAGCAATCAGGCTTAACAAATACATGAAGAGGTGAGGCCATTAGGCTTCACCTTTTTTTATGGAAACAATCCTAGTTGTTCTGGTTTTAATAACTGAAAACTTTGGCGGTGTATTAATGAAACACCAAGCTCTTTAATCGCTTTTCTATGGGCCAATGTCGGGTATCCTTTGTTTGTGCTCCATGCGTACCCTGGAAATCTTTTATCCATTTTTAACATATATCTATCTCTGTATACCTTAGCTAATATTGAAGCCGCAGCAATAGATATATATTTTCCATCTCCTTTGATAATACAACTATACCCTATCTTTTTATAGGGTTTAAATCGATTTCCATCTACAATAATATGGTTCGGCTTTACACTTAATTTATTCAGGGCTTTGTGCATAGCCTTAAAAGATGCGTTTAAGATGTTTATCTTATCTATTTCTGTATGCGAACATTTTTGTACACTAAAGGAAATGGCTTCTTCTTCTATGATTGCACACAGCTCTTCTCTTTGTTGGTGATTTAACTTTTTCGAGTCATTAATCCGTTGGTTTGTATATCCTTTAGGAAAAACAACGGCAGCGGCATAAACGGGTCCGGCTAGACAACCTCTCCCCGCTTCATCACAACCTGCCTCATATAAAACATTTGTATGGTTTGCTAACAACATTTTATAAAAATACTTTGTTAATCTATTTATTTCGCCAATGGATATGCAGTTAAAAGGCCTACCGGTTTTTTTTATATGTTTGCGGCTCTTTAGAGAACACACTAAGTTAAATGATTCTTAAGTATAGAAAACAGATTTTAATATTTTACGGAATACTTACAATAGTGTGTATTCTTTTCTTACCCAAACTTAAGTTTTCTTTCAGTTTTGAACATTTTTTCCCTCAAGGTGATGATGATTTAGATTTCTTTCTTGAGTTTATTGAGGACTTCGAGACAGATGATAATTTTTTGTTGATTGGTCTGAAGAACGAACCTTCTGTTTTTGATAGTTCCTTTTTGTCAAGAGTTAAGGGGTTTACAGAAGCAGCAGATTCGCTGCCTTATGTGATCAGTTCACAATCACTCAGCTCTTTAAAAGTACCTGTTATTTCACCCTTTGGACTAAATATGGTTCCTTTAGTCAAGACTTTTGATAAAGCGAGTCTCCAAAAAGACAGCATCAATATAATGAATGATCCAAGGTGGAAGTTCAATCTAATAAGCGAAGATGCGAAATCACTGACCATAGCCTTAAAACACGACGATTACCTCGGCCTGGAAGAATCTACTGCCTTAATGGAGTCCAGTGAAGCACTACTAGAAAAATACGGATTTAAAGAATATCATCATTTGGGAAGAGTCTATTTTCAACATGAATTAGCCTATCTCCAAATCCGTGAGTTTATTGTTTCCTCTTCTGTATCCTTTGTCTTAGTTTGTTTAATTCTCTTCCTCCTATTTAGGCAAAAAACGCTCATCATTATTTCTCTAAGTACTATTTTATTAGGCTTGATCATTTTTATGGGAATTATTTCCATACTTGGCAGAGAGCTAAACGCAATCTCTGTTTTGTATCCGGTGATCATGCTCATTGTAGGAACCAGTGATGTAATCCATATTGTAACTAAATATATTGACGAACTTAAAAAGGGGCATTCGGTAGAGCACTCACTTGATGTGACTATCCGGCAAATTGGTTTAGCTACTTTGTTAACTTCATTGACAACTGCCGTTGGTTTTGCCGCTTTGATGACTTCGCGAATTCAGCCAGTCAAGGATTTTGGGATCAATAGTGCTTTTGGTGTTGTGTTAGCCTACTTTGTGGTTATAACTTTTACACTTGCCTTATTAACTTATTTATCAGTAGATAAACTCAAAAATCAGACGACGAACCCTTGGTGGGATCGATGGATGGAAAAAATTTATAAACTCACTATAACAAAAAAGCGACAAATCTTCATAGGCAGCTTAATCTTACTCGGTGTTTTCATCTATGGCATTTCATTAGTTTCTACCAATTATAAAATTGAAAACAATTTACCCAGAAAGGGAAGAATAACTACCGATTTTAAATTTTTTGAAGAACATTTCTCTGGGTTTAGGCCATTAGAATATGCTGTACTTTTAAAAGATGGTAAATCCGTTTTTGATCATGATGTTTTAACTAATATCAACGCTTTAGATGAAAAGATAAACAGCTATCCGGGTATAAAATCCACACAATCCATTAATGACATTTTTAAAAGCCTCAACATGGCTAGTCATTTCAATGATCCTTCCTATTACACCTTACCAGATTCTGCGGCATTAGCCAATATGATTCAAGTCAAAGATGCAATTCCTAGTATGATGCAGAATGTATTAGTCAGCAAAAGTGGAACAAAAACACGTATTTCCTCGAGAATTATCGATGAAGGAGCTGACAAAGTTAAAGCGGTGGGTGAAGAAATAGAAGCTTGGGCGAAGGATAATCTTGACGCTTCTTTAATGTCAGTACGACGAACTGGTACTGGGTTTTTAATCGATAAGAATGCAGTTTATGTCAGGGAAAGCTTAATCTATGGTTTGTTACTTGCTTTAGGCATTATTAGTGTGTTAATGGTTTTCTTGTTCCGGGACATTAAAATGTTGTTTATTGCTCTAGTTCCTAATCTGTTTCCCCTACTTTTTGCTGCTGCCTTACTTGGGTATCTAGGCATTGAACTAGAAGCAAGTATTTCTATCGTTTTTGCTATTGTTTTTGGTATTGCTGTAGATGATTCTATCCATTTTTTGAGTAAGTATAAATTGTCTAAAAATAATATGTCTTCAGAAGAGGCAATCTTGGTTACTTTTAAGGAAACCGGAAAAGCCATCACTTTTACAACACTGGTGCTCTTTTTTGGGTTTATGGTTATGTTGTTTTCAAACCAACCCGCGAGTATGACGGTAGGCCTATTAATTTCAATCACCTTACTAAGTGCATGGCTAGCGGATCTTTTAATTCTACCATTATTATTGCGCTTTTTTTACAAATAGCTTTTTCCTTTAGCTACTTTTGTGGCTTTATTATCGAATCACATCATTGAAATATATAAAAAATGCAAAGAGATTTTTTACAGTCTTTAGGTTTAAAAGATAAAAACGATGGAACGTGGACAGGCATAAAAAGTATGTCATCTGACCAGTACATCAGTTCGTACTCTCCCGTAGATGGAAGTTTAATCGGATCGGTTAGCGTAACCACAGAAAGTCAATACGAGGAGGTAATGCAAAAAGCGCAAGAAGCCTTTAAGGTATGGAGAAAAATGCCAGCCCCTAAAAGAGGAGAAATTGTGCGTCAATATGGAGAAGCGCTCAGAAAGCACAAAGATGCCTTAGGAAAACTCGTTTCTTTCGAAATGGGTAAAAGCTTACAAGAGGGCTGGGGAGAGGTCCAAGAAATGATCGACATCTGTGATTTTGCAGTGGGTTTATCTAGACAGCTGTATGGATTAACCATGCATTCTGAGCGACCAGATCATAGAATGTACGAACAATGGCATCCGATGGGTGTTGTGGGAATTATTTCTGCTTTCAACTTTCCTGTGGCTGTTTGGTCTTGGAACTCTATGATCGCTTTAATTTGTGGTGATGTTTGTGTGTGGAAAGGAAGTGAGAAAACACCGATGTGCTCGGTAGCTTGTCAGTTAATTTTCCAAGATGTTTTAAAAGAAAACAACATTCCTGAAGGAGTTTCTTCGATTATTACGGGAGATTATAAGGTAGGAGAATGGATGACTAAAGATCGTAGAATACCACTGATTTCTGCTACCGGAAGTTCTAGAATGGGTAAAATTGTAGGCGCAGAAGTGGCGAAAAGATTAGGCAACTCTTTGTTAGAGTTAGGAGGTAATAATGCCATCATAGTTACAGAATCTGCAGAACTAAAACTGGTGTTGACTGGTGCTGTTTTTGGAGCAGTGGGAACTTGTGGTCAACGATGTACTTCTACTAGAAGACTAATTGTACATGATAGTATTTATGATACTGTAAAAAATAATTTAATTAAAGCCTATGGACAATTGCGCATTGGAGATCCATTGGATCAAAACAATCATGTGGGTCCATTAATTGATAAGGATGCTGTGGCGAATTATTTAAACTCGATTAAAGAAGTTAATGCACAAGGAGGAAGCTTTATAGTCGAAGGAGGAGTACTAGAGGGTGATCAGTATAGTAGCGGCTGTTATGTAAAACCTTGCATTGCTGAAGTAAGTAATGATATGGCTATCGTACAACACGAAACATTTGCGCCTATTTTATATTTAATTAAATACACGGGTGATCTAGAAAATGCCATTGCTATCCAAAATGATGTGCCTCAAGGATTATCTTCAGCCATCATGACTACAAAAATGAAAGACGCTGAATTGTTCCTTTCTACTGCTGGTTCTGATTGTGGAATTGCCAATGTAAATATAGGCACAAGTGGCGCTGAAATAGGCGGTGCTTTTGGTGGAGAAAAAGAAACTGGTGGTGGAAGAGAATCAGGTTCGGACTCTTGGAAAGCCTACATGAGAAGACAAACAAATACGATTAATTATAGTGATGACCTTCCTTTAGCTCAAGGTATTAAATTCGACTTTTAATATTTACATCCAAGCTTTATTGCTTGTTTCTACACGATATAAGAGATAGTCCATAATTTTTTGGGCTGTCTCTTTTTTTATAAAAGGAAGCACCACAACGCCTCCAGCTGTGGATATCTCCAGTGAAGCTAGGTTTCTTCTTAATTGATACCAACTCTGTTTTAATTGGATCGTTTGAATTTTGTGGTTTTCGAAAACCATATGTTTAGCTCCATATGCGCCTCCATAAATTGCGGTAACTTGATTAAATAGGGTATATCCTTTTTTCTTGTATTTAAACCAGCTGGTACAAATAAAGTATAAATAAAATAGACTGGCTAAAGTAAATTGAATCCATGATTCGGTATATATCATAAATGTAGCCACTAAGAGGTGTGCTATGGTCCAATTTCTAGCCACATACCAAAAAAAGTGCTTGTCAACTGATGTTTTTTCTGCTTCTGCAATAAAATCAGTATGTCTTAAAAGGTACTGTTGTATTTCTTCTACGTTTTTTTGATCACAACCTGGAACACTAATGGATTTTCCACTCCGAACTTCTTTACTACTTGCTTGTCTCAAGAAAACCTGAAACAAACCTACTTTTTTCTGTAGCCAATTTTGCGCCCATGATATGGTTTGGATTTTTGCATCTTGGGCTGATGTTTGCTTTCTATTTAACAGGCCATAAGAAACTCGAAAGCCCGATTTTTCTCGGACCAATTTTAGATCATAGTACTTTAAAGTAATACGTATTAATGAATAAGTAAAAGCAAGTATGGCAAAGAAAAGAAACAGTACAAATACTGTATATACACTAGAAGCTATGGTTTGCCATCCCACATTCATCTCGTTTACATAAGAGCGTAATCCCACCTCTTCTAATTGGTCATAAATCCAAAAACAAAATGCAATGATCAAGAGCCCCGAACGTATGTGGTTTTCTGTTGCGCCTATTTTTATTAAACTTGGAAAATCGACTTTCATAATTTGATGATCGATGTTTTCCTCAACTATATCGTCTGCATTTACCTGTTTATTCAGAACATTGTGGGGCCTCCTTTCTAATAAATAACTCTTGAGACTATTAGCCATCGGCCAGGATAGAGCTTGGAGGCTTAACTCAGCTCCAGAACTACCGGCGGTATCTATTTTTAATTTGGCTACATTGAATAAACGATGTACTAATTCTTGTTCAAAGTTTATGGTTTGAATCCGATCAAAAGGAATGCTTGTTCTTGATTTTCTTAAAATTCCCCGCTCAACAATTAGTTCGTCCTCATCGACATAGAAATAGTACTTAAAGAACGAAATAATACTTAAAACCCCAGAAAGAATCCCCATACACGCTAAGAATAATAAAATGCGATCTGACGTGCTTCCTGAGCCTTTCGTATTAAAAAGTAAAACTAAAAGTAATGGCCACAGTTGTTTAATGATCCTTCTAAAAATAGAAATGATGATGATTAAAATAGCCACATAAGATTGTCGCCTAGGAATCGTAAAGTTGAACTCACTCTTCCTCTCCATGTTCTAGTTTTTTTAAAATAAAAGACTTTAATTGTTTAGCCTTACCAAGTGTAATGCCGGGTATGGATATATCGCTTTGGCTTCCTCCTGCAGTAAATATTTTAAGTCTTGCTAGACCAAAAATTCTGGACAATGGCCCTTGTGTCACTTCACAGTGTTGTACTCTTTTAAATGGGACCAATGTATTTGACTGAAACAACCATCCAGATCTATAAGCAATGTCTTTTTCTCTAAGCGCAAAAGCTTTGTACTTAAAACCTATTAAAACGGCAAGGATGCGTAACACAAACAATATTGATAAACCGACCAAAGCATACAAAAAGTACTGTTTATCCAGCTTATCGGCATTGAAATAAAAAAAACTAATCAGTGCTGACGCGGCTAAAAATAAGCCTATGGTTTGTATAATTCCAATGGTTCGAAATGGCTTCTCTAAAGGTAGATAAGCAATATCTTCCACTGCAGGCAACGTATCTACATTGATTTGTATATTTTCAAAGCTCACTAAATAGGATTTAATGTATTAACCAGCTATTTCAAGAATGCGTTCAAGAATGATTCTAGCTTCTTTTAAGTTTTTTACTTCTTCTCTAATTAAAATTAGATATTTAGCCGTTTGTTTAAGTTGTAAGTTTAAATCTACTTCATCATCAGAAACCAAAGCTATGATGTTTTTAAATAATGTAGAATCGTAGTAGCTAGATTGTGCATTGTGGATAAAGAAACCTCTTAGTTTGTTGTTTTTTAAAGACAAGCGCTCAAAACCCAGCTTTTTGCATATCCACCTTAATCTGAGCCCATTAAATAACTCTTCTACTTGTTTAGGTATTTTCCCAAATCTATCGGTTAAGCCTGCGGCAAACTTTATAAGCTCTTCCTCTTTTTCTATTTTATCGATCTGTGTATAAATGTTTAATCGTTCCTGAATATTACTTATATATTCATCTGGGATAAGCATTTCGATATCTGCTTCGATTTCTACATCTTGTACATACTTTTTTTCTTTGTCTAGTGCTTCTTTAAACAACTCTTTAAAATCTGTTTCTTTGAGTTCCAATACCGCTTCTTCTAAAATTTTCTGGTAAGTCTCATAGCCTATATCTGCAATAAACCCACTTTGCTCTCCGCCTAATAAATTACCCGCTCCTCGAATATCAAGATCTTTCATGGCAATATGAAAACCGCTCCCAAGGTCCGAAAACTCTTCTAGTGTCTGTATTCTTTTTCTTGCATCAGAAGTCAGTGTAGAAATAGGTGGAGCAAACAAGTAACAGTATGCCTTTTTATTAGATCGTCCTACTCTTCCTCGCAATTGGTGCAAATCACTCATCCCAAAATGATGGGCATTGTTAATAATAATGGTGTTTGCATTAGGTATATCTAAGCCAGTTTCTATGATGTTAGTACATACGAGTACATCGTGTTTTTTCTCAATAAAGTTTAACAGTGTTTTCTCAAGCTGTTTGGGTTCCATTTGACCATGTGCGGTAGCAACATTGACATCCGGACATAGCTTTTTTACCAAAACAGCCATATCATTGAGCGTTTTTACACGGTTGTGCACAAAAAAGACCTGCCCTCCTCTGTAGATTTCGTAGTAAATGGATTCTTTAACCACACTATCGCTAAATACTCGTCGCTCTGTATAAATAGGCTGACGATTAGGCGGAGGAGTTTTAATGATAGATAGGTCTCTAGCCGCCATCAATGAGAATTGCAGCGTACGAGGAATCGGCGTAGCTGTTAAGGTTAATGTATCTACATTTACTTTGAAGTTTCTCAGTTTTTCTTTGGCTGCTACACCAAATTTTTGTTCCTCATCTATGACTAAAAGACCTAGATCTTTAAAGCCTACCTCTTTGTTTAGCAATGCATGAGTCCCTATGACTATGTCAATTTTTCCTTCCTTTAACTTGGCGATTATTTCCTTTTTTTCCTTGGCGGTTCTAAACCGGTTTACATAATCTACAGTGACCCCAAACTCAGCTAATCTTGCACCGAAGGTCTTAAAATGCTGAAGAGCTAAAATAGTTGTAGGGACCAAAATCGCCACTTGCTTACCTCCAACCACTGCTTTAAATGCTGCTCTAACAGCAATTTCTGTTTTTCCGAATCCTACATCTCCACAGATCAATCGATCCATTGGGTAGGGTTTGCACATATCTTCTTTTACCGCTTTTGTAGACTCAAACTGATCTGGAGTATCTTCATAAATAAAGGAGGCTTCCAATTCATTTTGTAAATAACCATCCGGTGGAAAAGCAAATCCTTTGGATGCTTTCCGTTTTGCATAGAGTTGTATTAACTCTTTCGCAATATCTTTTACTTTTCGCTTCGTTTTACGCTTGAGGTTTTTCCAGGCTTCTCCACCTATTTTATTTAGCTTAGGAGGTGTTCCGTCTTTCCCAACAAACTTTGATATTTTATGTAATGAGTTAATGCTTACATAAAGCACATCATTGTTTTGGTAGATTAAGCGGACGGATTCTTGGATATTTCCATTTATGTTTAGTTTTTCAAGACCTGAATACCTTCCTACTCCATGATCGATATGAGTTACAAAATCTCCTGCTTGCAGTTCCCTCAGCATCTTAAGATTTACCGCTTGAGACTTGCTAAAACCTTGTTTTAAGGAGTACCTGTGAAAACGTTCGAATATCTGGTGGTCAGTATAACAAGCTACTTTCCAATCTTCATCTATGAATCCTTCAAAAATATCTTTGCGTATCGGTTTAAAAGCAACTTCTGCTTCTAGGTCTTCAAAAATATTATAGAAGCGTTCTATTTGTTTTGTATTGTCTGTAAATAAAAATGAATCAATACCTGCTGCTTCTTTTTCTTTAAGATCCTCAATGAGCAGGCTAAAGTTTTTATTAAAGACAGGTTGCGGTTTTACTTGGTACTTTATCTTTTCGTTATAATTCTTAATCTTGTCATTATCCTTAAGAAAAAAGATGGTTTGGTCACTGATGGACTGTACCACATCATTTGGAAAAACAAAAGCCCGTTCTCTGAGGATTTTCTTTAGTTCATCATCAGACTCTTGATTAAGCATTTTTGCAAATTTCTCTGCTTGCTCTAAACAAAAATCCAGACGATCTAACAACATATCAAGCTCCTTAATCCAAACTACGGTGTCTTTAGGAATAACGTTAAATAGAGCGATTTTTTGATCTTTACTAAATTGGTTGTTTACATCTGGAATTATAGAAACAAGCGATATATTTTTTACACTTAATTGATTGCTTGGGTCGAAGGTGCGTATGTTTTCCACTTCTTCATCAAACAATTCGATTCTATATGGCCATTCGTTGCCGTAGGAAAAAATGTCAATAATGCCTCCTCGTATGGAAAACTGCCCTGGTTCATAAACAAAGTCTTCTCTGCTAAACCCAAACTCCACCAAAAACTCGATCATCGTGTCTACATCTACCTCTTCTCCTTTTCTGATGGTAATCTTTTGTGCTTCTAAATGTTGCGGGTCAATAACCTTTTCAAACAAAGCCTCAGGATAGGTGACGAGAATTTCTTTTTTTCTCAATGTGCTGATCTTATTAATGGTCTCAGTTCTGATAAGCACATTATTATTGTCTATCGTTTCAAAATATCCAGGCCGTTTGAATGAGTCAGGAAAAAAAAGAACGGACTGTTCTTCGATGCAGTTTTCTAAAGCATTTTGATAGTATGCAGCGGTTTCTTTATCAGGAGCTATATATAAATGTGAGACATCCGAATTATAAAATAGGCTGGTCAATAATATAGCATCATGAGAACCTACTGATCCTTCGATAAGCACTTTACTTTGTTGCTTGCTCGAAGCGTGATGCAATAGCTTATGGCTTCGGGCATCTTCTCTTGCACGATGCAAGAGTTCCTTAAAGTTTTTATTAAATAATTGGGCGGTATCTTCTTGGCTTATACCCAATCAAATGCATACACTAAAGAGGTAAATAAAAATGGTAACATTACCCAAAACCACTCAGGTAAGAATACTAGGAAGGCTACCGTACCAATAAGTGATATAACGAAATATAGCCAATATTTTCCTGTTGATTTGCTTTCTGAAGTCATAACGTTAATTTCTGATAGCAAAGCTAAAAAAACAATTTAAATTTACGTTTATTCCTTTCCTAACAATCTTTAAAATATTGATAGACTTTAATAAGCAGTTTTCGGCAAAAGTTTTACTCTTCGGTGAATATACCGTTTTAATGGGTGGAGATGCTTTAGCTATGCCCTTTGATACTTTGTCTGCTCATTGGGATAAAAGCGAAGAGGTTGACGAATCTTTATTGGCTTTTATTGACTATATAGAAAATCTAAAATCTCTGGATTCTTTTTATGATAAAACAGCATTGGACCAACTAAAAAAAGCCTTAAATAAAGGCCTTGTATTAAAAAGTAGCATTCCTGTCGGTTATGGTTTAGGTAGCTCAGCCACGGTTTGCGCAGCTGTTTGGTCTTGTATACGGAAAGAAAATTCGGACTCTTCCTTACCATCATTAAAAAAAGTTTTTTCTCTATTAGAGAGTTTTTATCATGGAACAAGTTCTGGTGTCGATCCTTTAGTTTCTTATTTTGAAAAAGCGATCAAAATTTCAGGTTCAGGATCATCTTTAATTAAAAAACCGACTTTCGATATAACTAGCTACTTATATGATAGTCTTTTGCCTAGAGCGGGAAAACAATATATTCACTGGTTTACTGATCATATAGAAAGTAATGTTCCTTTTAGGGATAAAATGGAAGAGTTAACTGAACTAAACAATCAATTGATCCAAGGTGGTTCTACTGATCAAATATCAACTCTCCAATCCATTTCGGAAATTCAATGGCAATATTTAGCACCTATGATTCCGGAAGAATTACGAGATTTCTGGAAAGATAGTTTAAGTGACGACCACTCTTTTTGTAAACTATGTGGTGCTGGAGGTGGAGGTATGTTTTTGTATTTTTCTACTAAAGAGATAAACGGTCCTTTACACGGTAAATATCCCGTGTATAGATTATAGTTCATTCTCTATAAACAGGTTCAAGTCCCGATAACTTTCAGCTTCTCGTCTTATTTCTTTATCTGACAAGGGTATGCTTCCTTTAAACACTTGAATCTCTATTTCATTGTTACTTTTTTCTTCTAATGTACTTTTTAATGTACGTGCATCCTCATATGACTCAAAGAAACCTATCGTATAATTTAATATGTTTGTTTGTAGGTCTTTGGTTACCATAATATCGTCATTTTGTCTTAGAATACTGTTTTTATATATTCTCGGACTACTGGCAAATTTTACTCTATAATGTATGTCGTCTTTAACTATCCTGTATAATTCAAATCTTCGGTCTTTATGTACAGTTTGCACCTCTTCAAAACCTTGATAGGATAGAGTGTGCTCTTCTGGAATCGAATATAAAAGAATGTCTATTCGCTGGTTTTTGTTTTGCAGTTCTTGGGTTTCATTTCCGCCCATATCTGGCTTTACATACGGAAAGGTGGCTCCTAATGTGTTTGCTATAATCCTTTCTTTTGGAATGTTTCGGCTGACTAGATATTCGACAATGTCGTCCATCCAAATAATGCCGAAATATAACTCAAACTCTTTGAGGGGTCCTGCTTTAACATTGTTTGTAAGTTCTACTTTGCTCTCAGGAAAAAGGCTTAGAAGTTTGATCAGTTTTTCAAGTTTACGCTTGTTTGACGGTGTCATCATTTGTTTTTCGTCCGTGTAAAACAATGGCTCTACCACGAGTAAGTCTGCTGTTAGCTCTTTGAGTACTTCTTTTTGGGCTTTTTTCTTTTTCCTTTTCTCCTTATTGCTTGTTGTCTGTTTTTTTGTATTGTCTTTTGGTTGGTCAACTACGACTGCTGGGCTTTTTTCTTTTTCCTTGCTTATAGCTGATTCTGTATTATTTGTTGTTTGTTTTTCAGCTTGTTCACTTTCGGCTGACTGTTGGTTTAATGGTTTTTCCGAAACAGTTTTTGGATCCTTTTTTTCTGTTTCTTCTTCTTGAGTTGACGCAATGGAATTTAGCTCATCATTCGTTTTATCAATTTCTTTATCGCTTGAAGCTTGCTCATTTTCTGTTTTAGGAATAGAATATTGTATGAAAGCAAGGGTTTCTAAGCCTTGTATACTTGTAGGCCAAGGCTCTTTAAAATAGGCAAAGAAAATATCATCCATTCCGGTAGTTCCTGCTCTATTGGATACAAAAGATGAAGAAATGCCGTCTGATTCTAATCGAAAGCCATAATCATCAGCTGGCGAATTGATGCTTTTTCCTAGGTTGCTCGATTTTTTCCAGTTTTTGTTCTGTTTTTCAGCGTAAAAAATATCAAAACCTCCTTGTGATTCTTTTCTATTAGAGCTGAAAAATAAAAGTTGTTTATCTGCAGAAATAAATGGGCTCAGCTCATCATACGGACCATTTATTTTTGATCCTAAATTTTTTGGCAGAGACCATTTACCTTCCTCATAGCTGGAAGTGTATAAATCATAGGCACCAAAACCTCCTGGCCTTAACGAACTAAAAACTATAGTTTCTTTATCTACGACGCATAAATCTTTGTCTCCTAAATCAGGAAAGTATGGCAAGTTTGCTCTGTATACATTGTCCTCATCACCACTTTTTTGGTACAATATGATTGGTTTTTTCTTCAATACAGCTTCAAAGAATATTATTTGTCCATCACCACTTATGTCTTGAACTATTGGTCCATTTTGTTGTCTAATCTTGGACAAAACTTGATTTCTATCTTGCCAATTTCCTTTGTTTAAAGCGTAGCTTTTTACCTCCGAACCTTGCGATTGCTTCCGAGTAATATAAATAGTGCTTGGAAATAGTGGGCTTCTTAAAACTTTGGATTCACTGAATTTAGAATTTGCCGGCTCTGGTAATTGTTCTAGAAGTACTGCAATGTCTTTATTGGTGTTTAATGCGTAAAAACATTGGTTAATCGAACGAACTACTTCTTCTTCGTTTATCCTTTTATATGGTTTCCCTGCTAAATATTCTTTGTACCAATTAATGGCTTTTTTAAACCGTCCTTGTCTATGATAGGCTTTAGCTAAATAGTAGTTTAATTCGTTTTGCTTGTTCCCTAAGTTTTTAGCCCGCGCTATATCTACCAGTGTTTGTTGGTACTCTGCAACCTTGTAGGAACAAAGTGCCCTTGCATGCAGTGCTTTCTCATTATCTTTTATCGAAGGAATTTCATTTAAGACATCTATGGCTTCCCAATACTTCTTTTGCTCCATAAGTTTAGTCACTTTGGAAGGGACGCCTTGAGCTATTCCCGAAAAATAGCCCATAACAAAAAATCCTATAATTATTGCTCTCAAAAGCATGGCTTAAACGATGACAGTGTTGTTATCCTTAAGTTACAATCAAAAATTGTACTACTTTTTTAGTCTATATAGCATAGATCAATAAGGTAATACATATTGTTAAGACAATAATATGTATTAAATACCCCTATTTGCATCAAAAGCTTCTAAATAATCGGCCACTCTTCGAAGGAAAGAACCACCTAAAAACCCATCCACTACTCTATGGTCATAAGAAAGCGAAAGGAACATCATTTGTCTAACGGCAATAAGATCTCCATATTCAGTTTCTACCACTGCTGGTTTTTTTCTTATGGCTCCTACCGCTAAAATGGCCACTTGAGGTTGGTTAATAATCGGTGTACCCATTACATTTCCAAATGTTCCTACATTCGTCAGTGTGAAGCTTCCATCTTGTATGTCTTCCGGTTTTAACTTATTGTTTCTTGCTCTGTTTGCTAAGTCATTCACTGATTTTACTATCCCTTGCAAACTTAACATGTCTGCATTTTTAATAACTGGAACTATCAGGTTTCCACTTGGTAGCGCAGTGGCCATACCTATGTTAATGTTCTTCTTTACAATGATATTATCTCCATCTACCGATACATTAATCATTGGAAAATCTCTGATTGCTTTATGTACGGCTTCGACGAATATCGGTGTAAAAGTTATTTTCTCACCATATTTTTTCTGGTATTCTACTTTTATACCATTTCTCCAATTGACTATGTTTGTCACATCAGCTTCGACAAATGATGTTACATGTGGTGAAGTATGCTTAGATCTTACCATGTGGTCAGCAATCAGCTTTCTCATCCGATCCATTTGCACTATTTCATCTTGCCCAGATGTACTCTTTACTGAAGGCATAGAATTAGCAACATTCGATGTTTTGGCTGTAGGTGTTGATACAGAACTTGGTGTCGCAGCTGGGGTGGATGATTGTCCCCTAGATTTTAGATAATTCATCATATCTATTTTCGTCACCCTTCCATTTGCACCTGTTCCAGGAATAGCGTCTAACTCTGCTTGTCCAATATTTTCCTGTTTAGCAATGTTTTTAACTAGAGGTGAATAAAACCGATTGGCCGAACTAATGGCTGATGATTGTACTGCTTCCGAAACCTGTTGGACTTCACTTTCTATTTGTTGTGCCACCTCCTTAGCCGCCACTTGTACTGGCTCTGCTTGTTTTGGTGTTTCTTCAGGTGTAGATGTCGGCGCCTCTTCTGATGATTCGCCTTCTGTTTCCAAAATAGCGATGATTTCTCCTACGGGTACCACATCGTTTACATTAAACAGTATTTTACTGATCACTCCATCAACTGGAGAAGGAATTTCAGAATCTACCTTGTCTGTAGCTATCTCAAGAATTGTTTCATCTTCTTCGACTTTGTCTCCTACATTTTTAACCCAATTTAATATGGTTGCCTCAATGATGCTTTCTCCCATTTTTGGCATGCGTAGTTCTAACTTTCCCATTTTTTAATTTTGTGCAAAATTAATTGAATTATCTCCGAGTAAAAATTTTCGGAGCAGAATAAAAGCATACGTCGTGCTATATTCTATGTTAATTTTTCTATCCTTTTTAATCAAAAGCTTTTTTGACTCTATTCTTTTTCGGTTACCTACCGAAATACACACTGTTCCCACAGGTTTTTCTTCGGTTCCCCCACCAGGTCCTGCAATTCCTGAAACGGCTATTGCGATATCTGTATTAAATAAATCTAAACAGCCTTTAACCATTTGTTCTGTGGTAGCGATACTTACCGCTCCTTCATTTTTCAGTGTTTCGGGATTAACGCCTAACACTTTTTCTTTGATTCTATTATCATATGCTACTGCACTGCCTTGAAAATAAGCACTTGAGCCTGGATTTAGCGTAATGTGATGAGCAATATTTCCACCAGTACAACTCTCTGCTGTGGAGATAGTAAGTCCATTGTTTATCATTATTTTTTGGAGCGCCTTAACTAAATTAGTGTCATCAAAACCAAATACTATGCTTGATAAATGCTTGCTTATTTTTTGAGTGACTTGATCTATTTCGTTTTGCAATACTTCTTTGTTCGGATGTTTTCCAGATATACGTATCCTGACCGAAGCTTTTGATGGCAGATAGGCAAATGAAATGTAATCGGGTGTTTCCTGGATTATGGGTTCAATATCATCTGCAATCATTGATTCGCCTCTTCCGCAAGTGTGTATTGTTCTGTGATATAGGTTGTTAGTCTGTTTTTTCTTTACAAATGGAACTATGTGATGATTAAATATATATTTCATTTCGAATGGAACTCCTGGCATTGAAATAATGGTGCAGGCATCTTTTTCAAACAACATGCCTGGAGCAGTGCCTAATTTGTTTTCCAAAAGCAAGGCTGTTTTAGGCATATAACATTGTTCCTTGTGCATGGAACTAAGTGGATAATTACGTTTTTTAAAATAGTCTGTAATCTTATCATAAGTACTTTGATCAAAATACATTTCAAGGTTTAAAAACTGACTGATGGCTTTTTTTGTAAAATCATCTTTTGTAGGACCTAGGCCACCAGTAACTAATATTAAATCACTATCCTGGCTTGTCATTTCAAATGCTGATATCATCTGTTCCATATCATCATTCACAGAAAGTATACGCAAAACTTCAGCTCCTTGTTCGTTTAATTTTTTGCCTAACCAAGCCGAATTAGTATCGATAATCTGACCTATTAGAATCTCTGTACCTATGGTAATTATACTTGTTTTCATATAATCATTCTTATATCTCCAAATGCAAATGCCTTTTTCCCTTGTATTGTTTGCAAAACCATGTGCCCTTTTGGGTCTACCTCGAGGATGCTTGCTTTAAATGTTTTTCCTTCTGCCCTAAATAAACATTCCTTTCCGATTCTATATAGGTGTTTATTGTATTGGTCAATGATGTTAAAATTACCAACAACGTCTTCTGTTTTTATGTTTAATTGTTTCATCAAACCATGCATTAAATCAAGAAGATTCCATGTTTTTTTACTTACTTGTTTTAATGATATAGGGTTAGGGATGTCACTACTAAATTGAGTTTGATTGATATTAAGTCCGACTCCGATGATGCAGTAGCTTATTTGTTTTGACGTAAGTACATTTTGTATTAATAAGCCTCCAATTTTTTTTTCTTTAAGATATATGTCATTGGGCCATTTAATAAAGCATGATTCTTTGCTTAATGCAGCAATGTATGCCCTAACTCTCAAAGCAATGGACATATTTAAGGCTATTTGGTCTTTGACGAAAAGATCCCTAAAAGGTATAACTATAGAGCAACTGATGTTTTTACCTGACTCACTTTCCCATTTTCTGCCAAATTGTCCTCTTCCTGCCGTCTGTTCATAGGTATAAATGCATGAATTACACGATGGTTTACTTTTTGATAACCATTTAGTGGCAAATGCATTGGTAGAATCTATACTGGAAAGGTATATGTATTGATGGGCCATCTTTTTATCCGTGGATTTGGAGATTTATTATTCGTACTTTTATAAACTAATCTTTAAAGATAACATTTGAGTAGAGCAAATATTAAGAAAGTAGTACCAACAGATATAGCGGCATTGAACGATCTTATCGTAGATAGTATACAAGATATAAAAGGTAAAAATATCGTAAAACTTGACTTAAGGGAATTAGATGAAGCTCCTTCTGATTTTTTTATAATCTGTGAAGGAGATTCCTCAACGCAAATAAACGCTATAGCTAATAATGTGCATAAAAGGACAAAAAACGAAATGGGTCAAAAGGCCATTCATCGAGAAGGCTTGAACAGTACCACTTGGGTACTTGTTGATTACTTTAATACTATTGTTCACATTTTTCATCCGGAAGCTAGAGCTTTTTATGCAATTGAAGAGTTATGGGGAGATGCAACATTCACAGAATATCAAAACCTATAAAATACCAAACGATATTCTAGCAACTTGCGTTTAAACTATAGCCGCAACCAGTTAAACAAACTAAATGAGTAAAGAAACTAATAATAACAATAATAAGAAGGTCAATTTCAATACCTATTGGATTTACGGGCTGATCATTTTCTTTATTATTTGCGTAAATATGTTTTTATACACAAATAATACAACGAAGGAGATTTCTAAGTCTAAGTTCATGGAAATTGCCGCTCAAAATCACATTGAAAAGTTAGATATTATCAATGATGATATTGCAGAAATCTATATTTCTAAATCTGCTCATGGGTCTTATGAGCACATAAAGCAAGGAAACCCTATTTCTGTTGCTTCTCCTCATTTTAGACTAAATTTTGGGGATGTAGGAAAATTCACTGAAGAACTTGATGAAATAAATGAAAAGGCTACTAAACCTATAGAGTATTATCATATAAAAAGGACAAACTACCTTGGAAATATGCTTAGTTGGTTGCTGCCAGTATTTCTGATTATTGCTTTATGGTTGTTTTTTATGCGTCGTATGGCTACTGGTACTGGTGGTCCTGGATCTCAGATCTTCAACATTGGAAAATCTAAAGCCACTTTATTTGATAATAACACAAAGGTAAATATCACTTTTAAAGATGTTGCCGGTCTAAATGAGGCTAAAGAAGAAGTCATGGAAGTGGTTGATTTTCTTAAAAACCCTAAAAAATATACGGCCTTAGGTGGTAAAATACCTAAAGGTGTTTTGCTAGTCGGCCCTCCTGGGACAGGAAAAACTCTATTAGCTAAAGCGGTAGCTGGTGAGGCAGGTGTTCCTTTTTTCTCCATGTCAGGTAGTGATTTTGTAGAAATGTTTGTAGGTGTCGGTGCTTCAAGGGTTAGGGATTTATTTAAGCAAGCAAGGGAAAAAGCGCCTTGTATTGTATTTATTGATGAAATAGATGCCATTGGTAGAGCTAGAGGTAAAGGTGCAGTCCAAGGTGGTAATGATGAAAGAGAAAACACACTCAATCAACTATTAGTGGAAATGGATGGGTTCAGTACGGACAAAGGTGTGATATTAATGGCTGCAACAAACAGACCTGATGTATTAGATAATGCCTTATTAAGACCTGGACGTTTTGACAGACAAATAGGTATCGATCGACCTGATTTAAAAGGTCGTGAAGAAATTTTTAAAGTGCATTTAAAATCTATCAAAATAAATGATGAAGTCGTACCAGAAAAATTAGCAGAAATGACTCCTGGTTTTGCAGGTGCAGACATTGCTAATATCTGTAATGAAGCGGCATTAGTAGCGGCTAGGCGAGATAAAAAATCAGTGGACTTAGATGACTTTAATTATGCTTTAGATAGGGTAATCGGCGGATTAGAAAAGAAAAATAAAATCATTTCTCCTAAGGAAAAGGAAATCATTGCTTTTCACGAAGCTGGCCATGCTATTTGTGGTTGGTTTTTAGAACATGCCTCTCCCCTAGTGAAAGTAACTATTGTTCCTCGTGGTATAGGCACATTAGGCTATGCTCAATATTTACCTAAAGAAGAGTACATAACACGCACGGAACAACTAGAAGATAGAATGTGTATGACTCTAGGTGGTAGGGCGGCAGAAAAAATTGTTTTTGACAAGATATCTACGGGTGCCCAAAATGACCTAGATCAAGTTACCAAAATGGCTTATGGTATGATTTCGGTTTATGGAATGAATGATAAGGTCGGAAACGTTTCGTTCCATGGAATGTCTCAAGACAATTTTAATAAACCTTACTCGGATGAAACCGCAAAATTAATCGATGATGAGGTTAGAAAAATGATTGATGCACAATATGTCCGAGCGCAAGAATTGCTCAATACTTATAGAAATGAATTGAACATTTTAGCTCGTACTCTTCTTGATCGTGAGGTAATACTAAAATCTGATGTTGAACAATTAATTGGAAAGAGGCCTTTTGAAACCATAGAGTTAGAAGCTGAAAATGTTACCGAAGCTCCAGAGGTAGCTCCTGATGATCAAGCTGAAGTTTAACCATTAACTTTCGGCGATTTTTGTGAGTGCATACGTTTCCATAATGGTAAATATCAAGTAGTTTATCAGAAACGGAATCACAAACCACTTTGATTGTGGGCCATTGGTTTGTACATACCAATACACTAAACCAAAAGACAAAATCAGCTTCATCAAGACATTAAAAATGACAATGGAAATAAAAGATCCTTTTTGTCCTTTCCTGACTATATACTGAGCTGCAAAAAATATTACACTTGCTAATAAAAGGAAAAAGACCAGGCTAATCCAAAAGAAATCTTGGTAAATCAAGGTATCTCCAAATACACTAGAAAGATAAAAAAGACCTGTCGCCAATAGACAACTAAACAAGGTCAATATGCCATATTGGCTAATCTTCATCTACGATAAATCCTTAATTAGTTTATAAAATTGAGCACCTAACACTAAAAATATTAGAAGGATTGCTATCCAGTTTTTTTCGAAAGCAAAGTACTCATCTATTTTCCTTCCTATAAATGCGGCTATAAATAGTGAAATACACAACTGCATTCCCCAACCACTGTACTTCATAAAATCATTCCTAAAAGACTTTTTTTCTTTAGGCATTAGATTTCTTTAAGGCAATCGTTTCGTTGGTTTCGCTGTTAATAGATTTAATTTTTTCCCCACCCATAGCACAGCTTACATCAAAAGACGCACCTGACTGTACAACTAAGTTTGCCGTATTTACATCACCAACAATTTTAGCTGATTCCTTTACTTGGAGAGTGTCTTTAACTTTCAGAATACCTTCAAAAGCGCCTTCAATTACTGCATTTTGGCAGTCAATATTTCCTTTTACTTTACCTTCTTTTCCGATAATGACTCTGCCTTCACAGCTTAGTTCACCATCTAGTGTTCCATCGATGCGTATATCATTGCTAGCACTGATGCTTCCTTTTATATTCGTTCCTTGGACTAAGCTATTCGTTGCGCTGCTCGTTGATGTATATGACACTTGAGACCGGTCTTCAGTTTTCTTATTACCAAACATGAGTTGTAGTTTTTTGAGATTAAAAAAGTCCTTGCGCTGGGTAGCGCAAGGACTTCTAAAATAATATTTTTTATGCTTAGAACCTAGGACAGTATACTGCTCTTTTTTCAGGACCACAAATGTAATAGTTGATTGAAAACTCAAATGCACCATTACCAGCAGCTCCTTGTCTTAGCTGAGATATATTGTAATCATAACTAAATCCTAAACCAAACTGATCATAATCAAATCTAGTAGAGAAAATTAAAGCATCAGAATGTGTAAAGTTTACAGAAGGTACTACTGTATCTGATCCAGGGTCATAACCTCTACCATGTCTGTACCAAACTCCCACTTCCCAAGATTGGGTCACAACTCTTTGGTTACCCATGGCAAATCTTACACTTGTTCCTAAGTTTAATTCTACTTGTTCGCCTTGCTTTAAAAATACTAGTCCAGGTACTAAGTAAGTGCCTCTTTTTACCATAAACTGACCTCCTGCGTGAAAAGTAAGTCTGCTGTATAGTGGCTCTACAGTAGAACCATCCGTCGTAAATGTTACATCTGGTTGGTTAACATGATGTAAAGCTAAACCTCCGTAAAAATTATTATTCTTATCAAGGATGCTAAACCATAACAAACCAATGGCTAAATCAGCATAAATAAAATCATAATCACCGATAACATTTGGTGCAGGAATATTAGGATCTTGTAAACCATCACCATCATGTTGTCCTGGCCATATTTGGTTTGCAGATTGCTTAATTCTTCTTTGGCTTACTGCAGCATCAGCTCCAATGGAAAGATAATTTGCTCTATCTCGGTAACCTCCCATCTTTTTACTGTAGGCAAAAGATAATCTACCTTGAGTGGTTCCGAATGATAATTGACCAGCAACATCTGACCATAAAGATCCTCCGATACCAAAATAATCTGTTCGTCCCACAGCTACTTTTTGATCATAAGAAACCGAATAAGTATTATAGGCATTTCCACCTAAAATACCTGCCCACTGATTTCTGTAGTTACCTACTAATCTTGTGTTACAGTTCATCACTCCAGTTAGTGCTGGGTTTGTGTTTAGGGGAGACATGTAAAATTGTGAGAAATGAATGTCTTGTGCGTAAATTCCTGCACTTAAAGCGACAAACAAAAAACTAAATAAAATTCTCTTTAACGTCATCAGTATTAATGTTTTAATGTAGTTTTCTTTCTTAAAATAATCATTTGAAAGTGAAACAAATCTAAAACAATAGCAATCTCAGCTTTTGGGCTTTTGTTTAGATTTTTAAACCTACGAAAAAAAAAGCGGTGTTCTTAGCAAAATGGTCGCTAAATAACATATTTTTTTTATCATAATAATTCAAAATGCACTTATATGACACTTAAAAAATGGCATACACCTATAAAGATGAAGTTTTATCAAAAAAAGCTGCTTCATAGTTATAACTTTCTTTCACTAGGTTCTTGTTTTGCAGATAATCTTGATTACTTCTTTTCCAATTCCAAGATCAATGCCTTGGTTAATCCAACTGGAATTTCTTTTAATCCAGCCAGTATTGCTAAGCATATTCAAATGGCGATAAGCGACATTGGACCATCACAAGCATCATTAGGGAATAGAAATGGATTATATTTCCATGACGATTTCCACAGTAAGTTTAACAACATAAACCCTGCCATTTGCATCGATCAAATAAACGATAGTCTTTTATCTCTTAAGCAATATCTTCTAAAGGCTAATGTTGTCATCTTCAGTTTCGGGACGGCAATTGTGCAAGTAAAACAATCAAATCAATCCATTGTCGCTAATTGCCATAAACAGGACTCGGCTTTGTTTAAAAGATCTTTTATGTCATTAGATGATGTGGTCAATGTTATGAAAACAACATTGGACCTCATAAAAAACATTAAGCCTGATGTCCAAATATTACTTACTGTAAGTCCTATTAGGCACGCCAAAGAAGGTTTTGTGGAAAACAACCAAAGCAAAGCTACTCTGCTCTTAGCCTGTAAAGAATTATGTACTCGTTTTAGTTTTGTCCATTACTTCCCTGCCTATGAAATTATGATGGACGAATTGAGAGATTATCGTTTTTATGATGAAGATATGTTACATCCTAGTCCTGTGGCTATCAAGTATATCATGGACACATTTATAGAGCAGTTTTTCGATCAAAAATCTCAAGCATCTATTGTACAAATCCAAAAATTACAGAAAAGCTTGCAACACAAACCTTTGCATCCAAATAGCCAGTCTTCCATTCAGTTTAATCAGCGACTATTAAATGATCTGAGTCTCATGCAAGATCAAATACCCTATTTGGACTTAACAAAGGAAATAAAAATGGTATCCGAACGATTAAAGATCTAAGCGCTTGGCTTGGGTACCTTGAATATTGAAATCACCATCATTATAATCGAGTTCTATGGATACAATCCCTGGTTTTTTACCTACTTCCAGGCTACCCAGCTGATCATCGAATGATAAGGCTTCCGCTCCATTAAGACAAGCCCATTTAAATAAGTCTTGGTGTGGTATATAGCTTTGAAACTTGTTTATGGTTTTAATTTCCTCCCAAATAGATAATTGCCAGTTAGAGGTTAAACTATCTGTTCCTATGGTCATTTTGCTGTTGTTGTCTAAAAACCATTGATAGTTAGGTAATGCGTTTTCTATGTAGAGATTAGCATTCGGGCAGGTAGCCCAGTATACTTTATCTGACCATTGCTGTGCCGCTTCGATATCTTCTTTTGTTGTTTGTGTGTTGTGCACAAAGAGCGTTTTGCTTTTTGGGTTTAAATAGGCCATAGGGTAATGTATAGCGCTATTCCCGATTGGTTCCAGATCCACATTATTAAAACCAAAATGTTTAAAAAACGCGTTGAATGCTCCCGTTTTAGTTTCTAAGAATTCGTTTTCTGGCGGTGTTTCTTGATTATGAATGCTTATAGTATCCGCGGGTGTGCTTTGCTCTGCAATGAATTTCATTAAGGAAGATGTCACTGTATATGGGGCATGCGGAACTTTGCTTTTATTGTTTTTTTCATTGGCCTCATGTGCTTTAAACACCTCTTCATATTGTTGGATGGTTGCTTGGGTCATAGAAGACTGCATAAAATCAAACATTTCGACAAAGGTGTAATATCGGATTGCGCTATTTTTTTTGGTCAATGTTGTGTCTATGGAGTTAGAAATATCACCTACAGCAACAATACCTTCTTGTAGCATATATGCATCTTCCTCTTTAATTCTTTGCAAAATAAACGCAGGATCTGTGTCTCTAAAAGCCACTACTTTCTTTAAAAAATCTATGAGACCTGTACCTGTACCAACTTTACCTTTTAAGTGAGAAAGCTCCAGGTGACAATGAGTATTTATAAATCCCGGGAGAATTATACCTTTTGTATGATGTATGTTTTGTGATGCAAAAGCCTCTTTTTTACCGATAGATGTGATTACCCCTTGATCATCTAATGCAACGACTCCGTTTTTAATCGGTGCTTGACTAATAGGATAAATACAATCTGCAGAATAATAACGCATGATTATTTTTGGTATTCTATTTCAAAATCCAAGTTGATGATACCGTTTCTCAATCTAGGTACAAAATAGCTGCTCTTAGGAGGAAGTGTTTTGCCTTGTTTTACTACACTGTTTATGTATTCCATGTTTAATGGGTAGATACAAAAACCCACTCCTTCTTCAAAATTATCGGTAGTTGTAATTAGTTTTTCCAATGGCACCTCTCCACTTAAGTATTTTATTCTTGTATCTGTTCTTACATCTTTAATGCCTAATATTTTTTCTAGGACCAACTCATTAAATAAGGCTGGATCCGTATTTCTAGTTTTTTTAATGAACTTTGTTTTCCACTTTAACTCATACCATTCTTTTTTTAGGTACATGGTCATGATGTGGTTTTTATCCGGCTTTTTCCCTTTTTTTATGGGTTTTATTTCACAATATTTCGACAATCTGGCCATGAAGTTTAGTGGATTCATCATGGCTCTAAGGTTAATCACTCTATTAAAATCAAGAATCCTTAATTGGTCATTCGAAAAAATGGCAGTAAAAAGCTTAGAGTATTTTTTCTTATCCTCACTGGAGTTGTGCATAAGCAAATTTGTAGAACATCTATGGTGACCATCTGCAATCATTGTTTGCTTTACCTCATTTCCAAAAAGTTTTATGATTTTTTGATTTTGTTGTTTGGTTAAATTCCAGAAGGTATGTCTTTCGTTGGGTCCATAGTTTACATCTACTATGGGTTTTCTGGTCTTAATCATATCCTTTAGAAAAGCTTGGATGCTATCTATTTTAGGATAGGTCAGTAACACAGGTTTTACCATAGCATTTCGTTGCAGTATGAGCTGAATCATTATTTGCTCTTTTTCTGCCAAGGTAAGTTCATGTCTTTGTATACTTCCCGTATTTAGTTCTTCTACATCTGTACTACAAACAATTCCTTTATACTTTGCTCCATTATACTCTATTTGATAGACATATACTCCTTCCTTTAGAATATTATAAAACAACCCGTTGCTGCGCAGGCTTTGGTAGTCTTTTTTAACGTTATCAGTAAATGTTTTTACAGAAGGGATGAGTTTCTCATTTGGAAACACTGCTTTGAAGCCACTTATTTTCACAGATATAGGTTTTTGCTGAGGAAAATATTACATGACAATATTAAGATAATGTTCTTTTTAAAAAGAATATTTCTGTGTTGAACTGAGAAGTACTTGCTTTAATTAAGCATTTTGAGATAGGTAGAAACTAAAAAGTTTGGTTCAGCTTTGATGATATTTTGCAATGCTGTATCTGCCTTAGAAGAAAAAAGTTGTAAATCTTTTATTGTTTTTGCAAATTCTTTAGAGGCTGAGCATTTCCCTTCCACGATTTCCATCTTGGTTAAAATTTCAATCATCGGGTCGAGCTCCTTCTTTTTCCGTTGATTGACTATGTGGCAAAAGACTTTCCATATGTCTTTTTCCGCTTCAAAAAATTCTTTCCTTTTTTCTGTCACTCTTGTTTTAAAAACGAGTTGCCATTCTAAGAGAGTTCTTAGATTCATATTAGCACTCCCCCGAGAAATATCGAGTGTTTGCATTATGTCATCTGCACATAAGGGATCTTTAGTGATGAGTAGTAAGGCATGTATTTGACCTAGTGTTTTACTAGTACCCCAACTCACGGCAAAATCGCCCCACTTTTTTATAAATTCTTCTTTAGCGTCACAAAACTCCATAGAATAAATTTGTGCTTACTAAATGAAATAAATCAACTTTTGTTCACCTAAACAAAAAGTTGTCTTCATCAAGGTTTATAAAAAGGGACTTTTTTTATCGTACATGAACATCTTTTTTTCCTGATTCCAAGAAAAATTTCTGCTCCTTCTTTAATGTATTGTTTATCGATGTAAGCCATACCAATAGGGACATCTAAACTGGGAGACATCGTTCCAGAAGTTACAAGGCCTATGACTTCATCCTCTTGATTAAACAACTCGTATCCTTGTCTTGGAACCCTTCTATCATTAACTATGAATCCAGTTAATTTTCTTTTTGTTCCTTCTTTTCTGTCCTTTATAAAAAGTGATTTAGAGAAAAAATCAGCCTCTTTTTTTGTTTTAGTTATCCAGCCTAGACCTGCAGCTATAGGTGATGTTTCGTCATTAATTTCATGTCCATAAAGGCAAAAACCCATTTCTAACCTCAAGGTGTCTCTTGCACCTAAGCCAGCAGGTTTAATGCCATAATCTGCTCCTGCTTCCATAAGTTTATTCCATAAATACTCGGCATGTTCATTATCAAAGTATAATTCGTAACCACCACTTCCTGTGTAGCCTGTATTAGAAATTAAGACATTATCTATGTTTCCTACTTTTCCTTTAGTAAATGTATAATAAGCTAAGTCATCAAGATTAAAATCGACAAGTGATCTTAATACGTCAATCGCTTTGGGTCCTTGCAGTGCTAATAAAGAGCTCTTTTCAGAAATATCAATGAGTTGAGTATCAAAAGTGTTTGCAGATGAAATCCAATCCCAATCCTTTTGGATATTAGATGCATTAACCACTAGCATGAATGCTTGTTCTCCTTCACTACATTGGTCCTCAAAAAGTCGATAGACTAAAAGATCATCGATGACTCCTCCTCTATCATTTGGCAAGCAGCTATATTGAGCTTGGCCTGGAGATAGTTTTGAAGCATCATTTGAAGTGATTTTTTGAACAAAATCTAAGGCCTCTTTACCTCTGACAATAAATTCTCCCATATGAGACACATCAAATAAACCAAGTCTTTCTCGTACGGCCTCATGTTCTTCCGTAATGCTGGAATATTGCAAAGGCATTTTATATCCTCCAAAGGACATCATCTTCGCCCCTAACGCTTCGTGTATGCTTGTTAATGCTGTATTTTTCACTTTACTTATTTGTTATTATTATATCTAATATTTCATCTCCTTCAGTAATAGAATGTACTACATCCATGCCTTCAGAAATCTTTCCAAAAATCGTATATCTTCCATCTAGATGAGGGGTCGGGGAATGAGTGACAAACCATTGTGTGGATTCAGTATGTAATCCTGCTGATGCCATGCCTACATATCCTTCATCATTATAATAGCTGCCTGATAATTCTGAACGTATGGTATAGTCTAAACTTCCGTAGCCATCCCCTCTAGGGCAACCAGTTTGGATAACAAAGTTAGGCACTACTCGATTAAAAATCTTGCCATCATAATAATTGTCTTCAGCTAATTCTACAAAATTAACGACTGAACTTGGTGCTTCTTTGGTAAAAAACTTGATGTTAAAAACTCCTTTATTTGTTTTTATTATTGCTGTTGTCGAATCTTTTATGTTTTCTAATATTTGGAAATTTAGCTTTTTAACCTTAGTGCTTTTAGGTGCTTCGAAAGAAAGAGTATCGGATAAAAAATTAATAGCTGCAATGATGGCTTGTCCTGCTTCTAAATCTTTAGGAAGATCTAGGTTTTCTTTAGCGTCCAGTAAAAAATTTAAAGAGTCTAATAATTGTTTTGCCATACTATTTTCAGTGGCTAATGCTAGACTACCTTCTGTGTACACTCCTACATCTTTTTTTAAGAATAACTCTTGAATGTAGCCTATTATTTTTCTTCTTGCATAACGAGTAGAGCTTTTAAAATTGGCGTTGAATCGTTCGTTATTTAATATTTTGCCTAGGGCTCTTGTTGCGGCTGTTAAAATGACTGGGTTATCTGATTCCTCTGCATTCTTGTATATGAGTTCGTAACTATTAATGTCTTCAGATAGTGCATCCATATAAGCAGCTATCATGCGGTCGTTGTTTTCTTTTTCTAGTTGCTGCTGTATATCATATCTAGCAGCATTGCGCGTTTTGGTATAATAGTATGGTATGGATTTAAAAAAGGAATTATACAATTTTGGTTTTAGTAACGAGCTATCCATACTCATAGCAACTTCTCGATAAATACCAGCATCTTCTTTATTTCCACTCTGACCTAGATATTGAATAGCTGCTGTTGCAATGTGCTGGTTTTCATGATTTACTAATTCAATAATTTTTTCTACAGAATTTATGTAATCATATGCATTTAAGGCTCTAATAATATTTACAACCACTCTGTAGTCGTTTTTTATGTTTAATTCTTCATTTAAAATACTCTGGATTTCCTGATCTTGAGTATGTCTCAGAGCTAAAGCAAGCGCCATTTTTATGTTGACATTTTTTTCCTTGACTAGTTGGTTGGCTATTTGAAACTTTACTTGTTCTATATCTAAGTCATTTGTGCGAGCTAAGTAATGAGCTGCATATAACCTCGCTTCATCGGGCAGTTCCTTAGCATTAATGTACTGAACCATCAATGATGTTGCTTTCGGATTAGTAATCCCTTGGAGTGACAGTTTATAGATGGCTCTTGTTTGAGCAACTAGCAATAAGGTGTCTGTCGGCCTATAAGTGGAAACGGTCACAAGGGAGTTCAGAATGTTGGGATTTCCTAAACTACCCATGGATTCGATAATTTTTGCATTGGCTATATTATCGACAGAAATTGTGTCTCTTTGTTTAAAATGAGACATGACCTCTTTAGCCATGTTTTTATTGCCAATTTGGGCTAAAGCAAAGCTTGCCATAGCTCTGATCTTAATGTTCTGATCATTCAGTTTTTTGATTAATTCATCAGTCGCTGTTGAATCTTGAAACGAACAAAAAGCTTGTGCAGCTAAAAAACGATAACTAGGGTTTTCACTATTTAAATAGAACAAAAGACTATCAACATTTTGATCTATTTGATGAGTGATGAGTCTTTGTACTTTAGAGTCTGATAAATCGATGTTTACTTCTTTTAAACCTTTTTTTTCAGGTGGAACACAAGAAAATAGAAGAACAAAAATGAAAAACAATGGGATATACTTCACTCTACAGCTTTGATTAAAAATTACAAAAATAGCATAAGAAAGGCTATTTTTAGATAAATACTAAAACTCCCTAGTTTGGGTCTATTTTTAATCATTTAATTTATGAAAAAAATTTATTGCTGCCTCTTAGTTTGCTTTGCTTTTCAGTTGTCTTCACAAAGCCTTATTGATTATAGCTTTTTGGGTAATTATACTAAAGCTCAAATAAATAGTTCCTTTGGATACGATGCAAAATACGATGTTGCTCTATATAAGGTTCAATATTATACCGACAATTTAGACGGTGAATCACACCTTGCTTCCGGATTGTTTTGTTTGCCTATTAATTCCAATGTCATGCCATTGTTATGTTATCAGCATGGGACGGTAAATGGTCGATGGGATGTGCCTTCTGAATTAGCTGGTGGATTTTCTTTGGGTGTAGTCTTTGCTTCTGAAGGGTATGCCACAGTTTTGCCTGACTATATAGGCTTGGGTGATAGTCCTGGTATACATCCATACATACATGCTGAATCTGAAGCTTGGGCTGGTTTAGACTTATTTAGGGCAGCTAGGGAATTGCAAGAGCCTTTATCTTTTGAGCTAAATGATCAAATATTCATTACAGGTTATTCGCAAGGAGGTCATGCTTCTATGGCTTTGCAACGGATGATCGAAAGAGATTTACCAGAGGGCTTTACTGTTACTGCTGGCGGCCATTGTTCTGGACCTTATAGTGTGTCTGAAAAAATGATTGAATTTACATTAGGAGAAGAATCATATGTTTATGTTAGTTACTTGGCATGGGTAGCTTTATCCATCCAGGCTAGCTTCCCAGATCTTTTAGCTGAATATGGTTTAGAAGATATTTTTATAGCTGATATTGTTCCATATGTAGAACAGTTTAGGGATGAAGAAATCAACTTAGCCGATCTTAATACATTGATGCTACAATGGTTATTACTTAATAACCCTGGTGGCTTTCAAGCCAGAGAGTTACTACATGATAGTATTGTGGATGTCATCTTTAACGATCAAAACCATCCGATTAGCCAAGCTTTTCAGCGTAATGATTTATTAGATTGGTCTCCACAGCAGCCTACCCGGTTATTTTACTGTATGAATGACGATCAAGTGACTTTTCAAAATGCGATTTATGCTGATTCCATTCTCAATGCTCAAGGAGCTCTAGATTTAGCAGCTATGGACGTTGCACCAAGTCAAAATCACAGTGGTTGTGTAAGTCCTGCCGTTTTAGCAACCATTGATTTTTTTGGAACTTACGCTGATTTTCCAACTTCTACTGAGGAGTCCAACTCAGCATGTAAGCTTAATTTACACCAGCAAGAACAACAGCTGCACTTGACATTGGACCAAAACTGTCATCAACACAAACTTATCAATGTAACTATTTATGATACTCAAGGAAAAGTGCTAATCCACAACAAGTCTTTAAATGATGATTATATAGATATTTCGTCTTTGGATATGAATATTTATTTTGTCAGTTTAACTTATTCTAATGGACAGAAAATGAATAAAAAATTCTGGAAGCACTAAAAGAGCAAAGAGATTTCTGTTTCTTTGCGCCAAATTGTGATTATGAAAATGGATGATCTTGTTTCAGTAAGTGGAATGTCTGGTGTTTATAAAATTAACACCTCGAGATCTAATGGTTTAGTTGTTGATGATTTAGATACAGGTAAATCTAAGTTTTGCTCTATGAGAAAGCATCAATTTACTCCTTTAGGAACTGTTGCTATCTATACGTTTACTGATACAGTAGAGCTATCTGTTGTTTTTAAAACAATGTTTGATATACAGGATAAAACGCCAGTCGTTTCTGCCAATGCTTCAAAAGAAGAAATTACTAGTTATTTTGAAACTATAATCCCGGAATATGACCGAGATAAGGTTTACTTAAGTGATATGAAGAAGGTACTCAAATGGTACTTTTACCTACATGATCGCAAACTTATAGAAAAGGTCCTGACTGCCTCGGAAGAAGAAGAGTAACTTAGCCAGCCCAAGCTTCCCTGTCTAAACTTCTGTACTGAATTGCTTCAGCAAGGTGACCTATTTCTATAGTTTCTTTTAGGTCTAAATCTGCAATCGTTCTCGCAACCTTTAATATTCGATCATATGCTCTAGCAGATAATTGTAGTTTTTGCATAGCTGTTTTTAATAAGAGTGTTCCAGCTTGGTTAATAGTGCATATTTCCCTAACCATGTTTGTGGGCATTTGAGCATTGCTGTGAATGTCCGAGTATTTTGTATAACGCAGTTCTTGCTTATTCCTAGCCACAGCAACACGCTCAGAAACCTGTTCACTAGTCTCACCTTTGTGTGCGTGAGAAGAAAGTTCATCATAACTCACTGGAGTTACTTCTACATGTAAATCGATACGATCTAATAGTGGTCCTGATATTTTATTTAAATATTTCTTTACTACCCCTGGTCCACACACACATTCTTTATCTGGATGGTTATAAAAACCACATGGACAAGGATTCATTGATGCGATCAACATAAAACTTGCAGGAAAGTCCACACTTACTCTTGCTCGAGAAATACTCACTCGACGTTCTTCCATAGGTTGTCTTAAAACTTCTAAAACTGTGCGTTTAAACTCTGGAAGCTCGTCTAAAAACAATACTCCATTATGGGCTAACGAAATTTCTCCTGGTATAGGGTTAGATCCACCTCCAACCATGGCTACATCGCTAATCGTATGGTGCGGAGATCGAAAGGGTCTGTGAGTTACTAATGAGGAGTTTCCTGGTAAACTACCCGCAACAGAGTGAATTTTTGTTGTTTCTAAGGCTTCTTGTAGGGACAATATGGGCAATATGGTCGGAAGTCTTCTAGCCAACATTGTTTTACCGGCTCCTGGAGGGCCGATAAGAATCAGGTTGTGTCCTCCAGCAGCAGCTATTTCCAAGGCTCGCTTAATATTTTCTTGGCCTTTAACATCAGAGAAGTCTATAGGATAATCATTGACTGCATCATGAAACACTTCTCGTGTATCATATTCTGTTTTTACTATTTTATCTTCACCGTTTATTATAGATATAGCTTCTTTAAGGTTTGTAACACCGAAAACATCTAAATCACTGACTATAGCTGCTTCCCTTGCATTTTCCTTGGGTAAAATTATGCCTTTATACTTATCTTTTCTCGCTTGGATAGCGATAGGCAATGCACCTTTGATAGGTCGCAAACTACCATCAAGCGATAATTCGCCCATGATAATATAGTCTGGAAGTCTTTCCTTCTTAATTTGATGCGTCACTGCTAAAACACCCAAAGCAATAGGCAAATCGTAAGAAGAACCTTCTTTTCTGATATTTGCCGGAGCCATATTAACCACAATTTTTATTCTGGGCATAGTGAAACCCATGTTCTTTATCGCTGCTTCTATTCTTTGGAAGCCTTCTTTGACTGCATTATCAGGAAGACCGACCAAGAAATAAAATTGTTTTCCAGCAGCAACTGCTCCTCCAGTATTAACTTCGATGGTTATCGTTTGAGCATCTATTCCTTGGACAGCACTCGCATAGCTTTTTACTAACATTAGTTAATTTGTAATTGATTTATTTGAATATTCGTTAAGCTTTTTAGGCTTATAGTTCGCGAGCTGAATAAAGGAATTAAATATATTTATTTTTGTGCACTTTTTGAAAAGGTAAACAATATGAGGAGCAACATGTTTCTCTTTAAACCTTAATTAAACTAAATTATATCACCTTTTTATGATTAAAACTGATATTTTAATAATTGGTGCTGGCCCCTGTGGATTATTTACTGTTTTCGAAGCTGGTTTGTTAAAACTCAAATGTCATTTGATCGATGTCCTGCCTCAAGTTGGAGGACAGCTTTCAGAAATATACCCTAAAAAGCCTATTTATGATATTCCTGGCTTTCCTTCCATTCTTGCCGGTGATTTAGTAGACAATTTAATGGAGCAAATAAAACCATTTAATCCGAGCTTTACTTTGGGAGAGCAAGCAAGTGAAATCAAAAAACTCAATGATGGTTCCTTTGAAGTTATCAGTAATAAAGGAACGAAAATACATACTAAGGTCATAGCTATTGCAGGTGGATTAGGGTCTTTCGAACCGCGAAAACCTCCGATTGATGGATTGTTGCAATTTGAGGATCTTGGTGTAGATTATATGGTCAAAGACCCTGAGAAATATCGCAATAAACGTCTGTTAATTGCTGGTGGTGGTGACTCAGCTTTGGATTGGACCATTGAGCTCAGCGATATTGCCGATCATATAACCATGATACACAGAAGAAACTCTTTTAGAGGAGCTTTGGATTCTGTTGACAAAGTTATGGAGCTTTCGAAAGCTGGTAAAATAGATTTAATAACTGAAGCACAAGCTATAGGAGTAAAAGGTAAATCACATTTAGAAGCCATTGAAATCAAGACAAAGGAAAATGTTTATTGGCTAGATGTAGATCACTTTATTCCTTTATTTGGTTTATCACCAAAATTAGGTCCTATTGCTGATTGGGGCTTAAGTATAACTAGAAGCGCAATAGATGTAAACACTTTAGATTATAGTACCAATGTAGATGGCATTTATGCTATTGGGGATATAAATAACTACGAAGGGAAACTGAAACTCATTCTTTGTGGTTTTCATGAGGCAACACTGATGGTTCAATCTGCCTTTAAACGTGTTTACCCAGATCAAAAATTAAGCTTTAAATACACCACAGTTTCAGGCGTAAATGGATTTAATTAATGGAAGAGAATATAAAACTTACTGTAATAGATCGTGAAGGAACGGAACACAATCTTGAAGCTCCTACAGATATGAATTTTAATCTGATGGAAATCATGAAAGCCGCTGAATTACCAGTCGAAGGTACTTGTGGAGGTATGGCTCTATGTGCTTCTTGTCACTGTTACATAGAATCTGATCACCCCTTAAATCAGCCTTCCGATGACGAAGAAGATATGTTAGACCAAGCTTTCTTTGTCGAAGATAATAGCAGACTCTCTTGCCAAATACCCATCGTAGAATCCATAAATGGTTTAACTGTCACCCTAGCCCCTGTTTCTGAATAATATGAAATATACTATACTCTTTTCTTTGTGTTTGTTTTACGGGTGTACTAAAACAATAGTAGCTCCGGTAACTTTTGATGAAACCTTATTAGACACTTTGGTTGTAACCGCCAGTTCGCCTGATAGTGAATTAAAAATAATAGAAGAAGATAAAATTTATCGCCCTTCTTCAAACCATGTTGTCGATTTAATCCATACTAAGCTGGATGTTCGTTTTAATTGGGAAAAACAACACGTACTGGGTCAAGCAGAATTAAGTCTTAAACCATATTTCTACCCTATCGATAAGATTATATTGGATGCTAAAAAAATGGACATTCACAAAGTTTTTGTTAATGGCCAGGTAGTAGATAACTTTTCTTATGATAGTACTTTTCTCGACATTGGACTAAATAAAACATATACAAACAAAGAAACTATACAGATACAAATAAACTACACTGCAAAACCTAACTCTCCCGTATTAGACGGTCCAAACGCTTCAGATGCAGATAAAGGTTTGTTCTTTATTAATCCAGACGGGACTAGTAAAAAACCGCAGCAAATATGGACACAAGGAGAAACAGAAAACAACTCTAGATGGTTTCCTACCATAGATAAGCCTAACGAACGATGCAGTCAAGAAATATTTATTCATGTAGAAGATCGGTTTAAAACACTTTCCAATGGAAGGCTCGTTTCTTCGACTTTAAATAATGATGGGACAAGAACGGATTATTGGAAGCAAGATGCTCCTCATGCTCCATATTTATTTATGCTAGCAGTGGGAGAATACGCAGTGGTTAAGGATCAATGGCAAGATATTCCGCTTATGTACTATGTCGAACCTTATTACGAAAATTATGCGAAAGAAGTATATAACCACACCCCAGAAATGTTGTCTTTTTTTTCCAATATTTGGGATTACAAATATCCGTGGGATAAATATGCTCAAGTGACGGCTCGGAACTTTGTGGCTGGAGCTATGGAAAATACAGGCGCCGTAATTTTTGGTGATTTTGTACAAAAAGATCACTACGAATTAGCCGATCATCCAAATGACCATATTGTGGCTCACGAGTTGGTTCATCACTGGTTTGGTAATTTAGTAACCTGCGAAAGCTGGGCAAACCTGACGATGAATGAAGGTTTTGCAAATTATGGGGAATACTTATGGCAAGAGCATAAATATGGTAGAGATGCTGCTGATGACCACAAATTATCAGAGTTTCACAGTTACATTTATGCCACCCAGTTTTCTGGTACCCATCCGCTCATTCACTTTTCGTACGATGATAAAGAAGACATGTTTGATGCGCATAGCTATAACAAAGGTGGTATGGTCTTACATATGCTCAGAAACCTCGTAGGTGATGATGCTTTTTTTACTTCTTTGAGTCTTTATTTAAAATCTAATGAATATCAAAGCGTAGAAGCGCATAATTTACGTTTAGCCTTCGAACAAACGACTGGCTTAGACCTTAATTGGTTTTTTAATCAATGGTTTTTCGGGACTGGACACCCGATAATTCACGTAAACTATGAGTATAAAGCTGATTCCACCATTATCCATGTGGAGCAAACTCAAAGCTTACCTGAAGCTGAAAATCTATTTATAATTCCCTTCCATACTTCCCTGATTTATGATGATGGAACAAAAGAAACTTTCAGTTTAAACATGAACCAACGAAAACAACGGTTTTCATTGGGAAATAATGGTAAAAAAGTGCTTGCTGCCATTTTGGATGGTCAAGCAGATATTTTAGCTTCTTTTGTTGAACCAAGAACTCAGGATGAGTATCAACATATTTTGAGGTTTGATGACGAATATCTTCACAAAAGAATGGCTTTAGAAAGCATCGAAACCATTGATAAGCCTCTTATTGAACAGATGATGAACGAAGAACATCATTTCTTCAGAGTGAAAACAATAGAGAAATTTGGTGCACAATTTGAATTGTCAGTGTTAAAAAACTTGGCCCTGAACGACAAACATTCTTTAGTGAGGGTGGAAGCCTTAAATCAGGTTTACGAAACGGATAGTTTAATTTGCTTAGAGCTCATAAAAAATATGGTGCAAAATGAAAACTCTTATGATGTTTTTGCCCAATGCCTCGATTTGTGGTATGATTTAGAACCTAAAGCAACACTATCTTTTCTTGATACACAGTCATTCGAATATATCAAGCCATTCAGAAACACCTTATCTTCTATTTATGCAAATAGTGGTCAAGAAAAATACCTGCTTTTCTTTGAGGAAAACGCTCAATTGGCCATCGATGATCGAGACTTTAGTTTAGTTGATCATCATTTGTATTTAATAAGAAATTCGAATGACAAAAGCCTATTATCCTCCATTAATTTCTATTTTAATTTATTTACACAAGCAACAACGGAAAATCTAAAAGTTTCATGTCAAAATATATGTTTTCACCTGATCGATCATTTTGAAGAAAGGTTACTTTACACCGAAGATCTGCGTCAACATATAGAAGATATCAATCAAATTAAGGAAAGCTTAAGATATTAGCGGTTGAGTTTTTCAATATTATTGTTGAACTTTGGAAATTATTGTTCCAAAGCCATATTTCATAACGTTTGAGTTTCGTAAAATAGTTGTGTATGAATAGTTATGATCTTTTGATTCAAAGATTAGATCAATTTATCAGAAAATATTATCTGAATAAGTTAATACGAGGCAGTCTTTATACCTTATCTATCATCCTTGTTTTATTCCTAATATTTAATGTGTTAGAGTACAACTTTTATTTTGATACGAGTATTAGAAAGGTGTTCTTCTTTTCCTTTTTAGGTATATCATTACTTTCACTCATTTTCTTCGTTATGGCTCCTCTTTTAAGGTATTTTAACCTTGGAAGTACTATCAGTCATGCTCAAGCAGCTAATATCATTGGAGATCATTTTTCTAATGTCCAAGATCGTTTACTAAATGTACTACAACTCAAAAATCAAACTTCGAGCAATAATGCACTAATAGAAGCTAGTATAAATCAAAAAATAGACGGATTAAAGATTGTTCCTTTTAAATCTGCTGTCGATCTCGGTTCAAATAAGAAATACCTAAAGTATGCTGTGCCCCCGTTTTTGATACTTATATTTATCCTTTTTGCCGCACCTAGCCTAATTACTGAGAGCACTCACCGAATTATAAATAACAATACAGAATTTGAGAAAGCTGCTCCCTTTCATTTCATGGTTCAAAACGAACAATTATCGGTATTACAGGGCGAAGATTTTGCAATTAATATTCAAGTCGATGGTGATGCATTACCTAATGAAGCATATATCGACATTGACGAATTCCAATATAAACTTCAAAAGGAAGATTTAGATCGATATTCTTATGTGTTTAAGAATGTACAAAAGGATATTAAATTCAATTTATTCTCTGGACCATTTAATTCTAAATCCTATGAAATCAAAATGTTGCCCAAGGCAGCTATTCAGAATTTTGATTTGTATTTAGACTATCCTAGTTATACTGGGAGAAAAGACGAAACTCTAAATAACATAGGAGATGCTTATGTTCCACAAGGAACTACCTTAAAGTGGGTATATAATGCAGAAAACACCGACAGTCTTTGGATCAGTTTTGCCAATCAAAAATCATATGGATTTAAACAAAGCAGAGAAAAACAATTCAGTTATTCTAAGCGATTAATGAATTCTAGTGTTTATTCCATCAAATTAGATAATCGGCATATGCCCATTGCTGACTCCATGAATTACAATATTACGGTCAGTCCTGATAATCATCCAAATATAACAGCACAACGTTTCCAAGACAGTATCTCTAAAGAAGTATTTTACTTTGTTGGCAATGCTTCAGATGATTATGGTGTCCAATCCTTAAGCTTTAACTACCATATAATTAGTGAAAATGGCCGTACAAAAGAAAAGAAAAGCATACCGATTCAGAAAGAGTTTTCTAAGGAGCTAAGCTATAATTATATTTTTGATCAAGAGACATTGAACTTAGAACCAGGAGATAAATTAAGCTACTTTTTTGAAGTCTATGACAATGATCAAATCAATGGAAGTAAATCCTCAAAAACCGAAATCTTTGCTTTTGAAAAGCAAACTAAAGAAGAATTCGAAGAAGCAGAACAGTCTAATGAAGAAGATATTAAAGATGAATTAAAAGAAGCATTAGAAGAATCGAAAAAACTACAAGAAGATTTAAAGAAGCTAAGAGAAAAACTACTTCAAAAGAAAGAACCATCATGGCAAGAGCAAAAGGAATTAGAAAAACTTCTAGAAAAGCAAAAAGAAATAGAAGATAAGATTAAGAAAGCCAAAGATAAATTCGAAAAGAATCTTGAAAATCAAGATGAGTTTACTGAAAGAAAAGAAGAAATTCTTGAAAAACAGGAGAAAATCCAGGAGATGTTCGAAGAAGCTGTAGATGATGAAATGCAAAAACTCATGGAACAAATTCAAGAACTGATGCAAGAACTCAATAAAGATGAGATGATGCAACAAGTTGAAGACTTTGAGATGAATGAGGATCAAAAAGAACAAAACATGGAAAGGCTTCTCGAGTTGTTTAAACAACTAGAAGTGGAAAAAGAGATGCAAGATCTCATCGATAAAATGGAGGACTTAGCTGAAAAACAAGAAGAACTTGCCAAGGAAACGGAAGAAGAAAATAAATCTCAGGAAGAACTTAAGAAGGAACAAGAAAAAATCAACGAAGAATTCGAAAAACTAAAAGAAGAAATAAAAGACATAGAAAAAAAGAATGAAGAGCTGGAGTTTCCTAAACCTATGGATGAAGAAAAATCGGAAGAGGATATGGAAAACATAGAGGAGGAATTAGAAAAAAGTCAAGAAGAATTAGAGAAAAAAGAAAACCAAAAAGCATCAGAATCTCAAAATAAAGCTGCTCAAAAAATGAAACAGATGGCAGGGTCTTTGCAGGAACAAATGGAACAAGGGCAACAAGAGCAACAGGAGGAAGATATGAAAGCACTTCGCCAATTGCTAGAGAATCTTGTCACACTTTCTTTTGATCAAGAAGATTTAGTTGATGACTTTACTAGAAGTGAAATAAATACTCCAAGATATGTTTCTTTAGTACAGCATCAGTTTAAATTAAAAACTGATTTTCAGCTAATCAGTGATAGTCTGTATGCTCTTAGTAAGCGAGTAGCAGAAATCGAAACTTTTGTTACTGAGAAAGTAGTTGAGGTAGAAAGAAATATAGACGAAAGTCTGGTAAAATTAGAAGACAGAAAGAAGCCTGATGCTCAAGGCCATCAGAGAAGAGCTATGACTAATATAAATGACTTAGCACTAATGTTATCTGATGCCATGAATCAAATGCAACAACAAATGGCCCAAGGAATGCCTGGTAGTCAAATGTGCAATAAACCTGGCGGTTCCGGAAAACCTAAACCTGGTGGTAAAAAAGGTAATATTCCTATGGATAAAATAACTGAAGGACAAGGTGAACTTGGCGAACAGTTGAAAAAGATGGGACAAAAACAAAAGGGAGGAAATAAACCAGGTCAAGATGGAAACAGTTCTAAAGATTTTGCTCAAGCAGCTGCAAAACAAGCAGCACTAAGAAAAGCATTGGAAGAAAAAAGAAAACAACTCCAAGAACAAGGAAAAGGTGGGCAAGGTTTACAAGAAATAATAGACCAGATGAACAAGATCGAAAGAGATCTTGTAAATAAGCAATTAGATAATGATCTATTGAAAAGACAAGAAGATATACAAACTCGTTTGCTAGAAGCAGAAAAAGCAGATCGACAAAGAGAGTTTGATAATAAACGAAAAGCCGAAAAAGGCTTAGAGAAGGAGAAAGAAATACCTCAGAGTATTCAAGATTACATAAAGAAAAAGGAAGCTGAAGTAGATATGTATAAAAAGGTTTCTCCGGAACTAAGACCATACTTTAAACAGTTAGTTGATAAGTATTATGATGCACTTAAAAAAACTTAGTTTGATGGATGAATTGATATTTACTCTTTCTTCCTGCCCCTCACAAATAAAAAAGCTTGAAAACTTTATTTCAAAAGTTACTTGTAATTGTCAGTTTAAGAAGGCTAAACATCCAGAAATACTCATTAGTCTTACAGAAGCAGTTAACAACGCTATAATACATGGCAATAATCAAGATAAATCTAAATTGGTCAATATAAGATTAAAGGAAACCAATAAACAACTCACATTCTTCATAAGTGACGAAGGAAAAGGCTTTAATCCTCAAGAAGTCAAAGATCCTACTGCCCCAGAGTTTATAGGAGAATGTGGCGGCAGAGGAGTATATATAATGAGAGAGTTATCGGATACATTAAAATATCACGATAACGGTAGAACGGTAGAACTGGCATTTAACCTACCTAAGTAGTCTATGATTCGTTTTTATTACGAAGACACAAAATTCAAACTAAGACAAGTTAAAAAACACAGGCATTGGCTAGACTCTTTATTTGAAGATGCTAAGTATAGCGAAATAACATTTATTTTCTGTTCAGATGATTATCTATTAGGTATTAATCAATCCTATCTAAATCATGATACCTATACGGACATCATTACTTTTCCATTAGAACTAGATCCTATTGAGTCTAATATCTTTATCAGCATTGATCGAGTTAAAGAAAATGCCAAACAGCTAAAAATCACTTTTAGTTCAGAATTAAGAAGGGTGATGGCTCACGGAATATTACATCTACTTGGTTATAAAGACAAAACAGAAGAAGAGAAAAAGAACATGCGTAAAGCAGAAGAAAAAGCTTTAATTAAATTTTTATGATGTTCCACGTGGAACATTTTACTCAATAAAGTTGTCATATGTTCCACGTGGAACAAGTCACTTCACTACACATATATTCTTTGGTCTTTTAATTCTCAAAAGCTATTATATATTTGCACATATAAATAAAATTATGAAATATCATATATCTATACTATTGATACTTATTACTGGTTTCCTTACAGCTCAGGATAACACAAACACTAATAAGTTTAGACAATTACATCAAGAACTACCTACACCTAATGTATATAGAACTGCCTCTGGCGCACCAGGACATGAATATTATCAGCAAAGAGCTGACTATGTAATGGATATCCATTTAGATGATGATAAGCAAGTAATAACTGGAACAGAACAAATTAAATATTACAACAACTCCCCGGATCATTTGACTTACTTATGGCTTCAATTGGACCAAAACATGAGGGCTAAAGATTCGGACACCTATAAAATTAGAACCAACGAAGTTTCCGAGAAATCAAATATATGGAGCCTTAAAAGATTAGAAGCTCCTGATTTTGATGGTGGATTTAAAATAGCCAGAGTTACTGACATAAATGGAAATGACATAAATCACACGATCAATAAAACAATGATGCGTATAGATTTAGAACAAGCTCTGACACCAGGAGGTACATACTCCTTTTCCATTGAATGGTCATTTAATATTAATGATAGAATGGAAATTGGAGGTCGTTCAGGCTACGAGTATTTTGAAGAAGATGATAATTACTTATATACCATAGCACAATACTTTCCTAGAATGTGTATGTATAACGATGTATACGGATGGCAAAATAAACAATTTCTGGGTAGAGGTGAGTTCACATTATTGTTTGGAGACTATGAAGTAAACATTACAGTGCCTGCAGATCATTTAGTCTCAGCCACCGGTACCTTACAAAATGAAGAAGATGTACTTACTTCCGAACAAAAAGAAAGACTGTCTCAGGCGAGAAACGAATACGAACAACCTATTATAATCGCTACGCAAAAAGAAGCTGAAAAAAGAGAAAAATCTAAAAGTAAAAAAGAAAAGACTTGGAAATTTAAAGCGGAGAATGTTCGAGACTTTGCATTTGCATCCTCTAGAAAGTTTATATGGGATGCTATGAGCGTGAAACAAACAGACGGTACAGAGGTAATGGCTATGTCAATGTATCCAAAAGAAGGAAACCCATTGTGGGAAAGATACTCTACAAAAGCTGTAGCTCATACAATTAAATGGTATTCTCATTATACATTTCCTTACCCTTATCCTGTGGCTTGGTCTATTAATGCTGCAAGAATAGGTATGGAATACCCAATGATTTGTTTTAATTACGGACGATGTGAAGAAGATGGAACCTATGCTGAACGTACTAAATATGGAATGATCAGTGTCATAATACATGAAGTAGGTCACAACTATTTCCCTATGATAGTAAACTCTGACGAAAGACAGTGGACTTGGATGGATGAAGGACTAAATACTTTTCTACAGTTTTTAAGTGAGCAACAATGGCAAACAGACTATCCATCAAGAAGAGGAGACGCGCACAAAATTGTAAACTATATGAAAGGAGATAAAAATAAAATATCTCCCATAATGACGAATTCAGAATCAATTCATCAATTTGGTAATAATGCCTACGGTAAACCTGCAACAGCGTTAAACATTCTTAGAGAGTCAGTCATGGGTAGAGAACTGTTTGATTATGCTTTTAAAGAATATTCTAAAAGATGGATGTTTAAACATCCAACACCTGCAGACTTTTTTAGAACAATGGAAGATGCCTCTGCTGTCGATTTAGATTGGTTTTGGAGAGGATGGTTCTATACTAATGATCATGTAGACATAGCTATAAATAACATCACCGCATTTACTCTCGATAATAAAAATCCAGATACTAAGACTATTCCTCAAGCTATTAAAGGTATAACTGAAGTGGTGAACGAAACAGAACGAGGTAAAACATATGCTGAAACAGATAAAAGTCTTATAGATTTTTACAACACATATGATAAGAATAAACCTACTAAACAAGATAGAGAGCAATACAAAAAATACACAGAAAGCTTAACAGACGCAGAAAAAGAAATACTTCAAGCGAATAAAAAATATTACCAAATCGATTTTGATAACATCGGAGGACTAGTTATGCCTATTATTCTAAAGTTTACATACACTGATGGTTCCGAAGAAATCCAGCGTATTCCGGCAGAAATCTGGAAAACAAATAGCGAAACTATTTCTAAAGTTTTTGTGACCGATAAGATAGTAGAAACAGTAGAACTAGATCCTTACTATGAAACAGCAGATACCGACAGATCTAATAATTACTATCCACCTAAAAGTCAGACGACTAACTTTGAATTGTTTAAACAATCAGCAAGAGAAAAACTTAATCCTATGCAACAAGCTAAAAAGAAGTAATCAAATCTTTATTAGCTTTCATATTTATAAACACGCTAAACTGTAGAGCAAAGAGTAAAGTAGAAAATAATAGGTGCAATGGTTGAGCTATTTTAGGGAAACCAAAATGCGCTAAGGCAACTCCTAACAAAGCCTCAATACATATTATTGCACCGATTATAAACCATTGCTTGCTTAAGTATCCCTTTTTATGTGCTTGATAGATCAGATAGAGGTTCAATGCCACAATAAGATAAATCATACTTCTATGTAGTATAAACATCCAATCTAGTTGTTCTATCCACACATTTCGATCAATTTGTATTTTTGCTATTTCATCGATTTGTTCTCTGACTTGAGTGCCTACAATGACCATAGCTAAGGTGATAATTAAAGATACTAGAGCTAAGTTTTTAAACAAACCATCCACTAAAACTTTTGCCTTTCTTCGTGCTCTAAATAGTAATAGTAACAAAACAGCTATGATGGCAAAAACTCCTATCATATGGATAGTAATAGTCTGCCCTTGAAGATTAGAGTCTACAACTAATTTACCTAACCAAGCTTGAAAACCCACTAAAAATACCACGAAGAACGAAAGTAAAATCTTTATGCGATCTCTTCGCCAATACAAAAATGATAAACCAAACATGGCCATAACAGGAAAACCCAAAGCAACAGTAGCTAAACGATTAATAAACTCTATCCATGTGTGTACTGGGTTGTAAGTAGCATAATTATGTTTTGTATACACTTCCCAGTTACTTTGATCAAATAGATCATTAGAAGTAAAATCGTTTAATGATGTATACAACTTCTCATTGTGTATAATCATTTGACCATTATGGTACACTTCTTCTGGATGCCAAGTCACTTGACGCTCGTTAGTCGGAGGAATAAGTTTTCCAAAACATTTAGGCCAATCGGGACATCCCATTCCACTTTCTGTTACTCTAACAATAGAACCAGCTATGATCACAACAAAAACCAGAAGTAGATTAATAATGATTAACCGTTTAAACCACTTATCTAACATCTTCGCTATTTATTTTTAATGGTCTTTTCGTTTGTAATAAATTCTAAACATGCTACTTGCTTATCAAATACCTATTTTCCAAAACGTTTCTCAAATGTACATCAGGATTTTAAATAATTTTCTTCTCTAACATTCTGAACATGCTTATTTATTATATTATAATCTTTTAAAAAAAAACTACTATATACTATAAGTGCTGTTGATTTGTGGATAAGTCCATATTTAGTGCTTATCCACATAGATTAACAATTAATCTCATAAAAGTTAACATCGAACTTATACTTAAGTTCTATCTCTTGATTATAATCTTTTGAGTTTATACACAGTAACTTTAATAATGTTAATAGATAATTTCTTGATAAAGTTATTAGCATAACAAAAGCAACAAAATGTTAATTAATATATATGATATATATTTATTATATATAATTACTTGTATTTTTGTTTTTCTTTGTTGAAAAGTATTTTTATTCACATTTCTACTAACACAATAATGCGCGCTATTATACAGAGAGTTACTCATGCCAATGTACAGGTAAATAAAGAAATAGTGGGCTCTATTCATAAAGGCTTATTAATATTACTAGGTGTTGGTCAGGACGATAGTCAGGAAGATGTAATATGGCTTGCGGATAAAATACGTAAAATGCGTATTTTCTCGGATAAAGAAGGTAAAATGAATCTATCCGTACAAGATATAGGAGGAGCTTGTTTAGTTGTTAGTCAATTTACTTTATTTGCAAGTACAAAAAAGGGGAATAGGCCATCTTTTATCGAATCAGCTCGTCCAGAAATTGCCATTCCTTTATATAAGCGTTTTGTCCATTACTTGAGTACACAAGGAATAGAAGTAGAAGAGGGAATATTTGGTGCAGATATGAAGCTCAGTCTATTAAATGATGGTCCTGTAACAATACATATAGATTCGAAAAATAAGCAATAGTGGAATTAAAAAATATACAGATTGAGGTAGATGATTGGATTAAAAATATCGGCGTACGCTATTTTAACGAGCTCACCAATATGGCTGTATTAACGGAAGAAGTAGGAGAGCTAGCTAGAGTTATGGCTCGGACTTATGGAGAACAATCATTTAAAAATCCTAAAAGCGACATTGAAAAGAAAAAAATGATCAAAGAAGAATTAGCGGATATATTCTTTGTCATTATATGTTTAGCTAATCAAATGGATATAAATTTAGAAGAAGCCTTTAAAGAATCAATGCTTAAAAAATCTACAAGAGATAAAGAAAGGCATAAGCTAAACCCAAAACTGACTTGAGTATCTGGAAAAACTTCATATCATTAATTAGCTATTCTAAAACTGGATTATTTGGTTTCGTGATTATATTCTTAGGATTTTTTTGTTCGATTTTTGCTTATCTGTTTATTAGCGATAAAACCATTAATGCAAACGAACAAATTTCTGAGTTAGCGCTCTCACCGATAGGTTCATCATTTCTTTGTTTACAAATCCCCTTACTAGCAGACAAGCCTAAACACACATTAAAAGAAAAATTTATAGGGCAAGTGCCAAAATTTAGATATGTTCCCATAACTAAATGGGAAGAAAAGGAAAAAGTCATTGAGTATGTAAATATGCGGGGTAATGTGTTAAGCTTAGATAAATCTTCCTTTGGTCAAAAAGCCAAGCAATATGTTAAAGAAAAACACTTTGTTTTTGGAACAGATCGTTATGGACGTGATTTATTTAGTCGACTTATTTTAGGTTTAAGGGTTTCGCTATTTGTTGGTTTATTTTCAGTAATCATCTCACTTTTTATCGGAATTACCATTGGTTTAATAGCTGGTTACTTTGGTGGATGGATAGATCAGATTCTTTTATTCATAATTAACACATTATGGTCTATACCGACAATTTTATTGGTTTTTGCCGTGATTTTGGCTTTTGGAAGAGGTATAACCATAATATTTTTGGCAGTAGGTTTGACCCTTTGGATAGAGGTAGCTCGATTAGTTAGAGGTCAGACTATTTCCATTAAAGAAAATAGTTTTATTACAGCAGGAGAGTTATTAGCGTTTTCGAAGACAAGAATACTATTTAGACATATTTTGCCCAATATCGTTAATCCTATTGTTGTCCTTGCTGCTGCAAATTTTGCCATTGCTATTTTAATAGAAGCAGGATTGAGTTATTTAGGTTTTGGAGTACAACCTCCTGTGCCTTCATTAGGCAATATTTTGAATGAAAATTACGCTTATGCTTTGTCTGGTCAATGGTTTATTGCTATTGTTCCAGCACTATTTATCATGATTCTAGTTTTATCCTTTAATTTCGTAAGCTATAGTGTTCGAGACTGGACATCGTCAAAACAAAAAGATTGAGTAGAGAATTAAAAATATTAGAAAAGCTTGAAAAGGAGATCAACCTTAAAGAACTTCAGATAAAAAGCCTATTGACGATAACTCAAGCCATTAATGATAATGTTAATGCAGATGATCTATTTCAAATGTATCGATCATTTTTGAGTTGGGAAATGGGTATAAAGCGAATGTTGCTTTATGTAAGGGAAAATGAGGGCTGGGAATGTGTATCGCATATAAATGGTGAGTTTGTAAATCATGAAACCATCATTGAATCCATAAAACCCATTAAACGATTATTTGTAGTTAAGGAAGAAGAAACCACAGCCTTGAAAGATTTTGATATTATCATTCCTGTATATCATAAAGACTTTCCCATTGCTTATTCTTTAATAGGTGGAATTAAGGACAAGGAAGATCTGTACAATAAAATACAATTTATAACGACGATTACTAATATCATAGCCGTAGCTATCGAAAACAAGCGTCTTTTTAAACAGCAAATCGAACAAGAACGTATTAATAAAGATATGGAACTGGCTAAAGAGGTACAGAAAATGCTAATACCTCAAACATCCTTGGACAGCCATTATTTCGATATAGATTTTATATACCAGCCGCATTCAAGTATTGGAGGAGATTATGTAGATTTTATCCAATTTGGTGAAAAGAAGGTGTGTACTTGCATTGCAGATATTTCGGGAAAAGGAGTAGCTGCTGCTTTGTTAATGGCAAATTTTCAAGCCATGCTACAAAGTTTAATTTACCAATACAGAGATTTAGAAACATTTATTTACGCTTTAAATGAAGCTGTTTTTAGAATCACAAGGAGTGATCGTTTTATTACCTTTTTTATTGCAGAAATAGACGCTGATAAAAAAGTGATGAGATATATAAATGCTGGCCATTATCCCCCTTATTTATTAAATGGAAACGAATTAATCGAACTTAAAAACGGAACTACTGTAATTGGGGCTTTCGAAAAATTACCAGAAATAAAAGAGACTAGTATTGAACTGAAACATGAAGCATTATTGTTTTGCTTTACAGACGGTTTGCCTGACTTGAAAAATGATAAAGAGGAATACTTCGACGAAGAAATGATTCAAGAGTTTATCAGAAAAGAAGGTAAACAAGACACAAAAGGTTTTAACGAAACACTTATGAATGTCTTGATAGAACATAAAGGGAAAAGCAATTTTATAGATGATATTGCTATATTAACGTGTAAGATGTTATAATTAAAAGATGCAACAAAGGAAAAGTAAATTTTTAGCAGCCGTATTGGCATTACTATTTGGAACATTTGGTGCCCACAGATTTTATTTAGGAGAGACTAAAATCGGCTTTTTCTATGTCTTCCTTTTTATAATGACTAGAGCTATGTTTCCACTGACATCGCTTTTAGGAATCTTTGATTTTTTTAGAATAATGACTATGGGTCAAAGTGAATTTGATCGGAGATATAACCAACATATTCCGATTGGTCAACAGAGAACTAGGAGGTCAAATCAACGGAATCCTTATCAAAGACAACGTACAAAGGTAGAACCAGTAAGAGCTCCAAAAGCGAAAAAATCTTTTAGACCAAAAGTAAATCCATATAAGAAAACGGCGCTCAAACGATATGAAGAGTATGACACAGAGGAAGCAGTAAAAGAGTTGCACAAAGCGTTAGAAATTGAGCCGAATAATAAAGAGTATCTATTTAAACTAGCCTGTGCCTATTCTCAATTAGAACAAACAGAAAAGTCCATTCAGTATTTAGACTTAGCTATAAAGAATGGCTATAAAGATGTGGATAAAATCAATACTATAGAAGATCTAGCTTATTTAAGAATATCACCCGTATTTGCACAATTTGTAGAAAATCAATATTCGTTAAAACAAACACCAAAACTATCAGCACCCAAGCAAAATTTATTGGATGATGATGTCATTTTATCTCAACTAAATAAATTAGTAGAACTAAAGAAGAGGGGTTTACTTTCTGAGGCGGAATATGCTAAAGAGAAGAAAAAACTATTAAATAAATAGAAATTTTCTGTAAACCAACGTTACTACATAACATGATTGCAAACGAAGTTATATCAAACGCCATTTTTCCGTTACGAAAACAAGATACCGCAGAAGATATCTTAACGATGCTTTCTATGAATCGTTTAAAAGAGCTGCCTGTAGTAGACGAAGGAAAATTATTAGGTATTATATCTGAAGGTCAAGCATATGAAATGACATCGACACAAACTATATCAGATATACTCATACCAGGTCAAGTAATACAGGTAGACAAACACACACACATTTTTGAATTGATATCAAAAATGGCATTGCATAACTTAACGATGATACCCATTGTGGACGACAAAGACCAGACATTTAAAGGTATAGTCACCCAAGAGGATGTATTTAATTTTTATGCCAAGTCTTTTTCGTTTAAAGAACCAGGAAGTATAGTTGTGGTAGAAATGAGTAGAAGGTCTTACTCTATGGCAGAAATAAGTCAAATTGTAGAATCGGAAGGAGCAGCTATACTATCTTCTTTTTTATCAAATGCCTCAGACATAGAGAAAATAATAGTCACCATAAAGATTAATAAACTCGATATTCGAAGCATCATTGCCGGTTTTGAGAGATATTCTTACGAGGTAAAAGCTAGTTATACAGAGCAAGAATATTATGACAATTTGAAAGATAGGTATGATATGCTAATGCATTATTTAGATGTATAAATTATACTTTTTTACGCTTCTATTTCTCATCTTTAATCATCAACTAGCTGCACAAGAAACATATATCGTTAATGACATCATTAGTCATGGAAATAAGCGGACAAAAGAGCGCACCATTTTTCAAGAATCTAGAATACAAAAAGGTGATACACTCCTTGTTAAAGATCTAAGCCAATTAATTGTTCAAAACGAAAATCAATTATTGAGTACTGGCTTATTTAATTCAATAGTTACCTCAATTGATACCATTTCTTCTAACGAAATTATTCTTAATTACGACATCATTGAAAATTGGTATTTATATCCTTCACCCTTATTCGAATTAGCAGACAGAAACTTTAATGTTTGGTGGCAAGAGCAAGGAAGAGATTTAAAAAGGACTATATATGGAATGGATCTCAGCCATTTTAATTTAACCGGGAGAAGAGACCCATTTAAAATACGTGCACATGCAGGTTACACCAGAAAAATTGAGTTTAATTATACCTTTCCACAAATTTGGAATAATTGGGGTTTAGCCGGTAATGTGTTTTATTCGGACAACAAAGAAATTGGTTATAAAACAGAAGGCAATAAAACCCTTTTTGCCATGCACCCAAATGAGGAAATTATGCGCATTAGAAGGCGTATTGGGTTAAGGCTTTTAAACCGACCGAATGTTTTTACCCATCATTCTTTTCGCTTGGAATATCACCACAATTCAGTGAGTGATTTTGTAGTAGAAACATTAAATCCAAACTACTTTTTAAATGCAAAAACTGGAATTCAATTTATGTATTTTGAATACGATTTTCAGTTTGATAAACGGGATTATAATACCTATCCGAGAGAAGGTTTTTTTGTGGGTTTTAATTTTAAAAAAGAAGGCTTATTTATTTTCAATGATTTTAATAATACCAGTGCCTCAGTATCTTTTGAGTATTACAAAACATTACCTAAGCAGTGGATTGTTGGTTGGCAAACTAGGTTAAAAGCAAACTTGGATCGTTCGGAAGTATCATATGCTAATAATACGGGATTAGGATGGGGAGGATATAGAGCGACAGGCTTTGATTTATATGTTTTAGATGGAACAGATTTTATCATATTTAAAAACAGTATTAAACGGACTTTTTTTAAGCGTAAATTTAAGTTGTTTGCCTTTCTTCCAGACCAGTTCGAGACTTTTCCTGTCGAGTTAAATATTAGGTTCAATGTCGATTTTGCTTATGTAAACGAGCGAACATATATTGAAACAAACCTGTTGAATAACCGATGGATAATTGGGTATGGACCAAGTTTAGATTTAATTTTGTACAACAATTTCTTTTTTAGTTTCGAATATGGCATTAATGACCTAGGAGATAGAGGTTTATATTTGCTTAGTTCAACCGCTTTTTAATATGGATAAGATTATAGTTTTTTCCCAACGATACAAAGAAGTAGACAAGCCTTATGTAAAAGAACTGTTTGATACCTTATCTACTTTGCCTTACGAAGTATTTGTTTCGGAAGATTTTTCGCTTTTGATAAAAGATGAAATAGATTTAAGTCACCGAAAGGTGCTTAGGAAAGGCGAGCCTTGTGATGCTAAAGTGATGATAACTTTAGGTGGTGATGGAACTATTCTCACCGCAGCAAAATGGTTAAATAAAGTTGATATACCTATCATGGGCATCAATTTAGGAAGAATGGGTTTCTTAGCTTTTATTGAAAAATCCAACATCAAAAAAGCATTGCTGGATTGGCATAAAGGAAATTATATTTTTCAAGAAAGAGGAATGTTGCAATTAGATTCATCGCCCAATATTTTTCAGGATTTTCCATACGGATTAAATGATTTTACCATTTTGAAGAAAGAAACCTCTTCGATGATTACTATAAAAACATACATCGATGGTGAGTTTTTAAACACCTATTGGGCAGATGGATTAATTGTGTCTACACCCACGGGGTCCACAGGATACTCTCTCAGTTGTGGAGGACCCATCATTTTTCCTAACTCAGGCAATTTTGTGATTACACCCATTGCTCCGCATAATTTAAATGTAAGACCTATTGTCATTCCTGATAGCTCCATCATTAGCTTTGAACTTGCTGGAAGAGCAGAAGCTTTTTTGTGTACACTTGATTCAAGAAATGAGACGGTTACAAAAGAACATACATTAAGTGTTAAAAAGAGCAACTTTAACATCACTATGGTAGTTCTAGAAGGGCAGAGTTTTATGAAAACTATACGAGATAAATTATCTTGGGGTTTGGATATTAGAAACTGATTTGGACTCACTAAAAAAAATACACGAACATTCTCTTTACTACAACTTTATGCTCATTGAAAAAAGAGCGTATAGAGAGAAAATTAAATTTTTTGAAAGAAATAAGGAGGCTATACTAGCCTTAGATGCGCCCCTTGAAACAGAAATTTGGTTTTACTATACCCAAGCAACATTTGAAATAGGTGATTATAGAAAGTTTATTAAACTTTCAGAACCACTACTCCAAAAAGTGATTGCTGAAAATGTGTATTTCTATGGTGATGTAAACGTTTACCAAAGCTTGTTATTTAATAAAGCAGCTTGCCATCTAAACATCAAAGAATATAAAAAAGCAGAATATTTATTTGGAGAGTTAATCAAGATAGACCCCAATAATAAACTTTATCCTAAGGCTTTTTTGCAAAACCGATTACTGGAAAAAATAAAAGATTCCATGACTGTAAAATATATTGCAGTCGTGATGTTGTTTGTGATTATCGCTATGTGTTTATTGGAGATGCTTGTGTTAAACCCATTTTATCCAGAAGCAGGCGTACGTTTGGGGATGTTAAGAGATGTGTTGGCTATATCCTTATTTGGCACCTTATTGATTTATGCAGCATATCATTATCTTTCAGCGAAACAGTCAGTAAGGCAGAAGTTATTGGACAAGAAAACCTACCTTTGAATATCTTTTTTGCCATAATGACAGTTATTTAGTTGTGGTATAAAAAATGATGCTATTAAGCAAAAATCATTCATTTCTGTGGAGACACAGAGAATCAAGATAAATAAGACACACCATGTTTAATGTTTTAAAGAAAGTTTTTGGGACGAAGTACGATAGAGATGTAAAAACATATCTTCCAATTGTTAGCCAAATCAATAAGTATTTCAATGAATATGAATCATTGTCTAATGATGAATTAAGAAATAAAACCCTCGAATTTCGGCAGAGAATTGCGCAACATCTATCTGGAATAGACTCAGACATTGCTCAAATAAAACAAGAGGCAGAGCAAGAAACCGATATGTTAAAAAAGGAAGACCTTTTTAATGAATTAGATGATTATACAAAAAAGAGGGATGAGCATCTAGAAGAAGTACTCAAAGAAATTTTACCCGAGGCCTTTGCAACAGTTAAGGAAACGGCCAGAAGGTTTATGCAAAATATGGAGGTTGTAGTTACAGCCACAGATTTTGATCGTGATTTAGCGGCTTCGAAAGAATATGTAGAAATAGACGGGGCAGCAGCCAAATGGAAAAACAGTTGGTTAGCTGCAGGTGGAGAAATCACTTGGAATATGTTGCATTATGATGTACAGCTAATCGGTGGTATGGTTTTGCATGATGGAAAGATTGCAGAAATGCAAACCGGAGAGGGTAAAACCTTGGTGGCAACACTTCCTGCATACTTAAATGGTTTAAGTGGTCAAGGAGTGCATGTTATTACAGTTAATGACTATTTAGCACGAAGAGATAGTGAGTGGGTAGGTCCTATTTTTCAGTTTTTATTCCTTACTGTTGACTGCATTGACAAATATAAATCTCACTCAGAAGAAAGAAAAGCGGCATATGGAAAGGATATAATCTACGGAACAAATAACGAATTTGGTTTTGATTACCTGAGAGATAATATGGTGAGAAACCAAAAAGAAAAAGTACAGAAAAAACACCATTTTGCAATGATTGATGAGGTGGATTCTGTATTAATTGATGACGCTAGAACACCATTGATTATTTCTGGTCCGGTACCTAAGGGCACAGAGGAGCAAGAATATCAAGCACTAAAAGGTAAAGTAGAAAAACTGATCCAAGGACAAAAACAAATGGCCACAGGATATTTAGCTGATGCTAAAAAGATGTTTAAAGAAGGTAATACAGGACACGAAGAAGGACAAGGAGGAATGGCTTTACTAAGGTCGTACAGAGCATTTCCAAAATACAGACCTTTGATAAAGTTTTTAAGTGAGGATGGAGTAAAAGTGGCCTTACAAAAGGCAGAGAATCACTACATGCAAGAGCAGTCTAAAAATATGCATCTTGTGGACGAACCATTGCTATTTACCATAGACGAAAAAAATCGAAATGTGGAATTGGCTGAGAAAGGAGTAGATTTCCTTTCAAGGGGAGAAAACGACCCTAACTTCTTTGTTATGCCGGATATTACCATGGAAATGCAGCAATTGGAAGAAAAGGAATCCGAGGCAGGCACAAAACTTACAGAAGAGAGAGAGGCACTTATTGCAGATTTCTCGATAAAGTCTAGGAGGCTTCATGCGGTGAGTCAGCTGCTTAAAGCCTATGCACTTTTTGAAAAAGATGAAGAATATGTAGTGGTGGACGGTTCTGTAAAGATTGTGGATGAGCAAACAGGACGTATGATGGAAGGTAGAAGATATTCAGATGGTCTTCATCAGGCTATTGAGGCTAAAGAAAATGTGAAGATTGGGGAAATCACACAAACATACGCAACCATCACCCTTCAAAATTATTTCCGGATGTATCACAAATTAGCGGGTATGACTGGAACAGCAGAAACTGAAGCGGGTGAGCTATGGGAGATTTATAAATTGGATGTTGTGGTAATACCTACTAACAGACCGATCGTTAGAGACGATAAAGATGATCTGGTTTATAAAACAACAAGAGAAAAGTTTAATGCCGTAATCGATGAAATACATAATTTAACTTCACAAGGTCGCCCAGTGCTATTAGGAACAACCTCTGTAGATGTTTCTGAAAAGCTAAGCCGAATGTTGAATTTAAGGGGCATTAACCACAATGTATTGAACGCCAAACAGCACCAGCGCGAAGCAGAAATTGTGGCAGAGGCAGGTAAACCAGGAAAAGTTACTATTGCCACTAACATGGCTGGTCGTGGTACAGATATCAAGCTTTCGGATGAAGTCAAAGCTAGTGGAGGTTTAGCTATAATTGCTACAGAAAGACATGATTCTAGACGGGTGGATCGACAGCTAAGAGGTCGTGCTGGTAGACAGGGAGATCCTGGATCATCTCAGTTTTATGTTTCATTGGAGGACAAACTAATGCGTTTGTTTAACTCTGAAAGAATATCTAAACTGATGGATAGGATGGGACATCAAGATGGAGAAGTTATCCAACATTCTATGGTTTCTAAATCTATCGAACGAGCACAAAAGAAAGTGGAGGAAAATAACTTTGGTGTGAGAAAGCGTCTTTTAGAATATGACGATGTGATGAATATTCAGAGAGAAGCTATATATAAGAGAAGACATAATGCTTTATCTGGTGATCGACTTGCTTTGGATTTGCATAACATGTTTATAGGTTTAATTGCAGCACAAGTCGCAGATAATAAAATCAACGGAAACTTTGAAAGCTTCCGAAATGATGCATTGTTAAATCTAGGTTTAGACCCAAATATGGAAGAAGCCTTCTTTAAAGAAGCATCATTAGAGCAAGTTGAAGAAAAATTCCAACAACAGGTTTTAGAAAGTTACGATTTAAAAACAGAACGAATTAAAGACGTACTCTTTCCTATATGCGCTAAAGTTTATCAAAATGAAGGACATCGGTACAAGCGGATAGCAATACCTTTTTCGGATGGAAGAGAAAAGGTATTGAATGTATCTGCTGATCTAGAAGCTGCTGTAAAAACAGAGGGGAAAAGCATCATGAAAGACATTGAGATGGCAGTCAGTTTAGCCATCATAGATCAGACATGGAAAGAACATTTACGATCGATGGACGAATTAAAAGATTCTGTTCAATCTGCATCTTTCGAACAAAAAGATCCTTTGGTCATCTATAAAATGGAAGCTTTTAATCTTTTCGAAGGCCTCGTCCATAATATAAATCAAGATGTTGTTTCTTTCTTATTAAAAGGCCAATTAATGATTGGAAGCCCAGAAGAAGTAAAAGAAGCGAAAGAACAAAAAACCAATCAACGAGGAGTAAAAACAAGTCGAAGCTCAGGAGAAGAGGCTCAACGTAGAGCAGCAGCTTCAGCTGGAAGAGCAAGAAAACCAGTGGAAACATTTAAGCGAACCACGCAAAAAACGAAAAGAAATGATCCTTGCCCTTGTGGTAGCGGAAAGAAATATAAACAATGTCACGGAAAATAAATAAGCTATGAAAACTCGATTATTCATATTCTTAGTGAGTGTGTTTTTTGTCTTTAATATTCAGGCACAAGTAGAGGTAAACGAAGAATCAAGTGTTAAAGACGCGTTGAATAAATACATAACGCTGAATAAACAGCAAAGTACTATCAAGGCATGGAGAATCCAGGTTGTAACTACCAATGACCGCCGAGAAATGGAGGCAGCCATTGTTAAACTAGGACATAAATACCCTGCCTTAAAGTATCATTGGAAACACGCAAGCCCTTATTATCAGTTGAAGGTAGGAGCATATGAAGAAAAAGCAGATTTACAAAACATGTTAATTACTTTAAAAAGAGATTTTCCTAGTGCAATTCCAGTCATGGATAATATGGAAAAGAGTGAGCTGGTCGACTAAGATATGAGTGCTAAATCTAAAGCAATTAATAGAGAGTTAGACGGAATTACTATATCAGTTTATTTGGCTCTATTGCTTATTGGCTGGCTCATGATAGCAGCGACGAATACTACATTTATCGACAACGAAAATTTTTCAATAACAGAGCTATTACTTTCCAAGGAGACTATGTGGTTTGGAGTAGCTATAGCTAGTTTTTTTGCTTGTTTGATCATTGATGCTAAGGTTTGGAACTCTTTTGCTTGGATAATATATGGGATAGGAATAATATTACTCATGGGCGTTTTAATATTTGGTGCAGATATTAAAGGCGCAAGATCGTGGTACAATTTTCTAGGCTATAGTTTTCAGCCAGCTGAATTTGCAAAACTGGCAACATCACTTGGCGTGGCGGCGTTTCTAAGTTTATCTATAACTGCAGCCAATGATTTAAGAAATACAGCTACCTTTTTTGGCATTGTAATGCTTCCTGTGTTTTTTATTCTTTTACAACCAGATGCGGGGTCTGCGATTACCTTTTTATCCTTCTTTATAGTTTTTTATCGAGCAGGTGCACCAAGTATCTATTACTTGATAGCTTTCTTTATGTTTTTTGTTTTGATACTTTCTTTAATGTTCCAACCCATTTATGTCATTACTGGCATGAGTGTTTTAGCATTAGGGTTGTTATCCATAAATTACAAGCAACCATTATTGCTTATCAGTTTTTCAGCCTTATCCGGTTTATTTGCATTAGTATTTATGATTAATGGATACATTTTAGTGCCTTTTTTATTGGTTCTTGGAAGTTTGATCATTACGGCTTTTTATACAGGTTTTAAAAAGAAATGGAACAATGTTCTTTTTATTGGAATCTTGTTAGTCTTTGGTTCAGGCTTGTCCGTTTCTTCATCTTGGGCATATAATAATGTCCTAAAACCTCATCAACAAGACCGAATAAATGTATGGTTAAACCCAGAAAAGTGCGATCCACAGGGATCATTGTATAATGTCAACCAATCCAAAATAGCTATAGGTTCTGGAGGTTTATATGGCAAAGGTTTTTTAAATGGAGAAATGACAAAATTGAATTATGTTCCTGAGCAATCAACCGATTTTATAGTGAGTACACTCGGTGAGGAACAAGGTTTCATTGGAGTTTTGGGAGTGCTCATATTGTTTAGTATTTTATTGATTAGGATCATTGTCATGGCAGAAAGAGCAAACAGTACTTTTGTTACCTATTTTGCTTATGCTGTTTTTGGCTTTTTATTTTTACAAAGTTTTATCAATATAGGTATGGCGATGGGTTTTATGCCAGTAATAGGTATCCCACTTCCTTTCATTAGTAAAGGAGGAACATCTTTAGTTGTTGTATCTTTGATGATTGGTATTTTAGTTAAGTTAGATATGGTAAGAAGAAGAGTATGAGCATTTTTAAAGTACATCATTCAGATAAAAGTTCTAAAGCAAGAACAGGTGAAATACAAACAGATCACGGAGTGATCAAAACACCTATATTTATGCCCGTCGGCACCCAAGCCACGGTAAAAGGTATTCATCAGAAAGAACTTGAGGATATTGTTAAAGCTGAAATTATTTTAGGGAACACGTATCATTTATACCTAAGGCCGAGTATTGATATTATTGGTGAAGCCGGAGGAATACACAAGTTTATGTCTTGGGACAAACCTATCTTAACGGATAGTGGAGGGTATCAGGTTTACTCTTTAAGTGGAAACAGAAAAATAAAAGAAGAAGGAGTATATTTTCAATCTCACATTGATGGATCTAGACATTTCTTTTCTCCTGAAAACATAATGGATACACAACGAGTCATAGGGGCAGATATCATCATGGCTTTTGACGAGTGTACGCCATATCCATGTACAGAGAAGTATGCAAAAAAGTCAATGAAAATGACGCATCGCTGGCTAGATAGATGCATTAAGCAATTTGACGAAACATCAGATTTACATGGTTACAGACAAATTTTTGCGCCTATAGCCCAAGGTAGTGTTTATCCAGAACTACGAAAAATCTCATGTGATTTTATAGCATCTAGAGATCGAGAAATAAATGCAATCGGAGGACTTTCTGTTGGAGAACCTCATGAAGAAATGTATGCAATGACAGAATTGTGTTGTAATCATTTACCTGAAGAAAAACCGAGATATTTGATGGGTGTGGGATTGCCAGAAAACATTTTGGAATGTATTGGGCTAGGTATTGATATGTTTGACTGTGTACTTCCATCTAGAAATGCAAGACACGGCTTATTATATACCATGGAAGGAGCAATTCACATTAAGAATGCAAAGTGGAAATCAGATTTTTCCCCAATAGATGAAAGCAGTTCGGCAGAAACATCAAGACGATACACCAAAGCATATTTGAGACATTTGTTTCAAGTAAAAGAGTTATTAGCCGCGCAAATTGCCACATTACACAATTTGAGCTTTTATTTACAGTTAATAAATACGGCACGCGAAAAAATAGAGAAAGATCAGTTTGGACCGTGGAAAGATTCAATCATACCAAAACTTAGACAAAAGCTATAGTAATTGAACAAAATAGATGTATATATTCTGAAAAAGTATTTAGGTACTTTTTTTTATTCTGTTTTGCTAATTACCATGATAGCAGTTGTTATTGATTTCAGCGATCGTATCGACAAACTACTAGCTGAACCTACAGCAAAAGAAATAGTCTTTGATTACTACTTAAATTTTATTCCTTGGATTAATGGTCTATTATGGCCCTTATTTGCGCTTATATCAGTTATCTTTTTTACGAGTAGATTAGCTAAAAACTCAGAAATAATAGCCATTCTAAGTTCTGGGGTGAGCTACACTCGTTTTTTAAGACCCTATTTAGTTGGAGCTTGTTTTTTAGCCACTTTGCTTTGGATAGGAAACAATTATGTCATTCCGAGAAGTTCCAAGATTAAAAACGATTTTGAAACCAAGTATATCTGGAAATCCAATGATAAAACCTTAGGAACCAATATCCATTGCTTTGTATCTCCAAACGAAAAAGTGTACATCCGTTATTATCGTAAAAAGGATTCTAGTGCCAATACTTTTCGATTTGAAAGGTTTAACGAAGGAAAACTTGACTATCTAATTAAAGCAAAAAAAATAAAAATTAAAGAAGCGCCAAATACATGGACACTGCACCATTACGAAAAAAGGCACTTTAATGGAAAAAAGGAAAGCCTAGAAGTGGCCGAAAGTGGTGTAACTATGGACACCACATTAAGCCTAACCCCAGACGACTTTATCAGGAACATAAACTTGAAAGAAAATATGACCACAAGTGAGCTGCGAAGCTTTATACGTACTGAAAGAGAAAGAGGCTTAGGCTTGGCTAAAAAGTTTATTATCGAACTACATCGGAGAACAGCAGATCCTATCACCATTATTATCCTCACATTATTAGGTGTAGCTGTTGCTTCTAGAAAAGTCAGAGGAGGCTTGGGAATACATCTAGCTATTGGAATTGTTCTGGGAGCAAGCTTTGTCATTATATCTCGTTTTAGCGAAACAGTAGCTAACAATTTAGATGTAAGTGCTGGTTTCGGAATGTGGATTCCTAACATTTTGTTTAGCATTATCACTTTTGTTTTAATCATTAAGGCCCAGAAGTAAGCTAATTTTCATTTTATTTTGAAAGGTTTGTCGAATAAACAAGCATTTTTATGGGGTTTTACGCCTAATTATAAATTTGTTTAACCATTATTTGCGTTTTGTTTAACTTTCAATTATATTTGAAAGCAAATACTTAATATATGTCAACATTCGAGTTTGTTAACCAATTTGATTTATTAAAACCATCATTAAATTCTTTTGCCATTAACTTGACAAAAAACTTTTCTGATGCTGAAGATCTCTACCAGGAAACAGCTTTTAGGGCATACACCAATAGAGATAAGTTTAGACCAGGTACTAATTTCAAAGCTTGGTTATTTACAATAATGAAGAATATATTCATCAATAATTACCGCAAAAGGTCTAAGATGAATACCATTATGGACAACACAGATAATGATTTTTACATTAATTCTGGCACTCAAAAGGTTAGAAACGAAGGTGAAGGTAAAATCATGATGGACGAACTAGAAAAAATGATTGATTCATTAGATGTTGAAATCAGACAACCATTTATAATGCATTATACTGGTTTTAAATATCAAGAAATAGCGGACCAATTAAATCTGCCTTTGGGTACGGTAAAGAGCAGAATCTTTTTTGCTCGAAAAGCTTTGAAGCAAAAAATTAAACTACAATACGGCTCGGAAGAATTTATAAAGAGAGGTTTGGCAGTTTAATGAGCTTTAATACCTTTGGCTACACGAATGACAGAGTTTAGCCAAATATTAAAAGCTTGGTACACAAAAAATAAAATAGAACATCCATGGAAAAAGGATAAAGATCCTTACAAGATATGGGTGTCAGAAATAATACTGCAACAAACAAGAGTGTCCCAAGGGACACCTTATTATCATGCATTTTTAAAAGCCTTTCCTCAGCTACAGCATTTATCAGCAACAAGTGAGGAAAGGCTTTTTTCTGTTTGGGAAGGACTAGGCTATTATAGAAGAGCGAGCAACATGCTCAAAGGAGCTCGCTTTATTATGGACAAACATAATGGAGAATTTCCAAGGACCTATGAAGAACTGCTGGCCATACCAGGTATTGGACCTTATACTGCAGCTGCCATCGGAAGTTTTGCCTTTGATAATCCTACAGCCGTTGTCGATGGAAATGTAAACAGAGTCATATCCAGACTGTATAATATAGACGAAGATTTAAGCAAATCTTTAGGCAAACAAAAAATTCTTGCGCAAACCCAAACGCTCTTGGAGGTTTACAATGACCCGGCCGAATTTAATCAAGCTATTATGGATTTTGGTGCACATATTTGTACACCTAAAGCACATTGCACCACTTGCCCCGCAACATCTATTTGTAAAGCGCTACAGCTTAGAAAAGTCGAAGAGTTACCACAAAAGAAAAGTAAAAAACCAAAAAAGCAACGAAACTTTCATTTTGCTGTCGTTACTAAGCAAAACAACGAAGTATTAATAGATCAAAGAGCACAAAAAGGCATATGGGCAAATATGTTTCAGTTTCCACTAATCGAATCCAAAGAAAAATCAATAACATCAAAAATGTTTATTGAACAAATGGACCTCGCTTTAGATTTTGAAAAAGTATCCAAGGAATACAAGCAACTCTTAAGTCATCAACAAATAAGCGCAAAATTTTATCATTTTAAGATGCACGACATTGGCCAAAAAACAAAATACCAATGGTTCTCTATGGAAGAGTTAAACAAATTAGCTTTTCCAAGGGTCATAAGAAAGTACATTGACCAAATGAATATCTAAATCTATTTCAAAAAATCTATACCTTTATATCGCTAAACCTGAAGCATGATAAATAAAGTTATTCTTATAGGCAATTTGGGAAAAGACCCAGAAGTAAAACATCTTGAAGGAGGATCTTCCGTGGGAAGATTTTCAATAGCGACTAATGAAAGCTACAAAGATAAAAGTGGAGAATGGCAAACGATCACGGAATGGCATAACGTTGTTGTGTGGAGAAACCTGGCAGAAAGAGCAGAACGCCAACTCAAAAAAGGAAACATGGTTTATGTGGAAGGTAAACTAAGTACCCGTAAATGGCAAGACCAAAATGGCATAGATAAATATACCACAGAAGTGGTCGCTAATACCTTTAGGTTACTAGAAAGAAGAGAACCCTCAGGAGCTCCTTCCATACCTATGCCAGGTGAGCAGGATCACATAACCGCAAGCGCTTCAAGCAATGTGGTCAATGAGCCTAGTCCAGTAAGTAAACCTATATCAAACAATAATGGTCCTTCAGATATCGAAGACGATTTACCATTCTAGTAAAACAAAATTTTAAAAGTTGGAACCCGAACCCGCCAGTTTATTCCTGACACACATATTACTTTCGACCAATTGGATGATTCTTAGTCCAATACTCATAATTATATTACTGCTAATTTGTTCTGCACTCATTTCTGGTTCAGAAATAGCCTTTTTTTCTCTTTCTCCACAAGATATTCAAGGACTACAAAAAGACAATAGCGAGAAAAGTAAACGTATTTTAAAACTTAGGGAAAATCCGCCCAAGCTGCTGGCAACCATTTTAATTAGCAATAATTTGGTCAATATCGGAATAATACTCATTTCAGATATTCTTATAAAACAATTATTTCCCAGTACTATTTTCGAATCGTGGGGAACACAAATGGCTAAGTTTTTTTTCTGGGATGCTGCTTTTTGGACCAGTGCTTTGGGTTTTTTAGTGACGGTTATCATCACCAGTTTTTTATTGGTCCTTTTTGGGGAAGTATTACCTAAAATATATGCAAGCATTAATAATTTAGGTTTTGCCAAGTTTATGGAAAGACCGATGAACTTGTTAAATAAATTATTTTCTCCTTTATCAAATCGACTCATAAAGTCCACCAGTATCTTCGAAACTAGATTAAGCGCAAACCCTCAAGTGATGGATCCTTCGACGAAAGAAGAACTGGAAGATGCAATAGATTTTTCTGTAAGTCAAGCCATATACGAAGATGAACAAGCTGATATTTTACGGGGCATACTTAAGTTTGGTGATGTAACGGTAAAACAAATAATGAAATCGAGGTTGGATATTTTTGCAGTAGAAAACAATATCGACTTCAAAGAAATGTTTAAGTTGGTCCAAAACAGTGGATTTTCCAGAATACCTGTTTTCGAAGAAGAACTAGATGTAATCATCGGACTACTATATGTAAAAGATTTATTAGGTTACCATAAGGATACCAAAGCATTTGATTGGCTCAAAGTAGTTAGAGATAATGTACTATATGTACCAGAGTCTAAAAAGATTTCTGATTTGCTAAAGGAGTTTCAGTCTAAACGTTTGCATATGGCTATAGTTGTGGATGAGTTTGGAGGTACTTCAGGATTAGTGACCTTAGAAGACATCATGGAAGAAGTTATTGGAGAAATTACCGATGAGTTTGATGTGGATCACGATCAGGATTACATCAAAATCGATGATAATAACTACATATTTGAAGGCAAAACACTACTTAATGATGTGTGTCGAGTTATAGGAGAAGACATTGATATATTTGATGAGGCTAAGAAAACTTCTGACTCTCTAGCCGGTCTGATATTAGAAATGCATGGACAAATACCGCCAAAAGGATTTGAATTAAGTTATGAAAATTTCAAATTCAGAATCATCGAGGTCAACAAACGTCGAATCGAAAAAATAAAACTCCAAATCCTTGATTCGATCGAAGAAAACGAAAGCTAAAAAGCTTAACTTTCCTTCAGATGACACCAGATACCAAAGCAGCAACAAAATGGTTTAAGCAAAAGAAATGGAAACCTTTTCCTTTTCAGCAAAAAGCATGGATGCATTATTTAGATGGATACAGTGGACTCGTGAACGCTCCTACTGGGAGTGGAAAAACGTATTCTTTGTTGATGCCAGTATTGATGGAAGGGCTGAAGACCCGAGAAAACACAGGTCTTCAGATGATATGGATTGCACCCATAAGAGCACTAACAAAAGAAATTATGCTTGCATGCGAGCGAGCCATTGATGGTTTAAACATGTCATGGACGGTAGCTGTGAGAAGTGGTGATACCAGTATTAGCGATCGAAGCAAACAATGGAGCAAAGCACCACAAATACTGATAACTACGCCAGAGAGTTTGCATGTTTTAATGACCAAGAATAAATACAGCAAATACTTTAGTCATTTAAAATCGGTCATTGTTGATGAGTGGCATGAACTCATAGGGTCAAAACGAGGAGTACAAACAGAACTAGCTATATCTAGGTTAAAAGGAATCAATCATAGCTTAAAAGTTTGGGGAATATCTGCGACTATAGGAAATATGGAAGAGGCATTTGATGTTTTGCTCGGCATTGAAAAACCTGAAAAAAACGTATTTATAAAAGCGGATATTCAAAAAGAAATAAGTGTACAGACCATCATTCCAGATGTGATCGAAAAGTTTCCTTGGGCAGGGCACTTGGGTATCCGATTATTACAAAAAGTCATACCCATTATTCGTAAAAGTAAAACAACTTTGATCTTCACAAATACACGTGCTCAATGTGAAATTTGGTACCAACATCTTTTGGATGCAGAACCGGAACTGGCCGGTCAAATGGCTATGCATCATGGCTCGATCAGCCGAGAATTAAGGGATTGGGTAGAAGATGCACTGCATGATTGTAGAATTAAAGCAGTCGTATGTACTTCTAGTCTGGACTTGGGTGTTGATTTTCGACCTGTGGAAAGTATAGTGCAAATAGGTAGCCCTAAAGGTATTTCTAGATTTATCCAACGAGCAGGAAGATCAGGACATCAACCAGGAGCTGTTTCAAGTATTTATTTTGTACCTACTCATTCTTTAGAGTTAGTAGAAGCCGCAGCACTAAAACAAGCCATAATAGATAAACAACATGAGCGAAGAATTCCTTACATCAGGTCGTTTGATGTGTTGGCCCAATATCTTATGACTTTAGCTGTATCTGAAGGCTTAGAACCACAAAAAATTTATAATGAAATTATAAAAACGTTTAGCTATCAAAGTGTTAGTCTAGAAGAATGGCAAATGCTCATACATTATTTAGAACATGGATCACAAGCTTTAAAAGCCTATGATGAGTATCAAAAAATAGGAAATGATAATGGTGTTTATCGAGTGACTAATAAACGCATTGCTACAAAACACAAGCTTTCCATAGGCACAATAAGCAGTGATGTAATGATCCAAATCCAATTTTCTAGAGGAAAGAAAATAGGCACCGTAGAAGAATATTTTATATCCCAACTTGCTCCTGGAGATGCGTTTTGGTTTGCTGGAAGAGCGCTAGAGTTGGTTCGATTAAAAAATATGGTTGCAACTGTAAAACCAGCAAAAAATAAGAAAGGTAAAGTGCCTTCATATATGGGAGGAAGAATGTCTTTTAGCTCTGAGATGAGTGAATTTTTGCGAGCTAAATTGTACGATTATTACGATGGAAAGATAAACGACATTGAACTAAAAACCCTTGTGCCCTTATTAGATACACAAAAAGAAAGGTCCATTTTACCAAACAAAGATGACTTCTTAATCGAGTATTTTGAAGATAATGATGGCTACCATCTATTTATCTATCCATTTGAAGGCAGAAGTGTCCATGAAGGAATCGGTGCATTGCTAGGACATAGGTTGGGTCAAATTTTACCTATCAGTTTTTCAATAGCCATGAATGATTATGGTTTAGAATTGTTATCCGACAAAAAGATTGATGTAGAAAAACTAGTCAATGCAGAACTTTTTTCAACAAAAAACTTGACAGAAAGTATACAATCAACCTTAAATGCCGTGGAATTAGCTCGAAGACAGTTTCGAGATATTGCTAAGATATCAGGACTGATATTTGGTGGATATCCAGGAAAAATGAAAAAAAATAGACACCTACAAGCCTCTTCGCAATTATTGTTTAATGTGTTTAGAGAATACGAACCAGATAACTTACTCCATCTACAAGCGTATGAAGAAGTAATGACTTTTCAGTTAGAGGAGTCTAGGATGCGCGAGGCATTAAACCGAATACAACAACAAAAATTTATATATAGCTACCCAGAAAAAATATCACCTTTTGCCTTTCCCATTATGGTGGATCGATTAAGAGAACGCATGTCGTCGGAGCAACTCAAAGATCGAATAGAAAAAATGAAAGTGCAGTTGCTTAAATAAAAACCAATATTGCAAACAGAACAAAGACAATCAAGCGTTATGTAAACATGGATAAAAACTGGATCAAAGTACTGGCAGTATTGATTGTTTTTTTGCAAACATCTTTATTACTATCTCAAGAAAGCGTCATCACTGATGATAGGGATGGAAATACCTACAAAACCATAACCTTGGGGGAACAAAGGTGGTTAGCAGAAAACCTTCGATACGATACCGAAGATAGCAAGTGTTATAAAAACAAAAAAAAACACTGTCTTACAGATGGTCGTTTATATCCATATACAGATCTAGAAAAGGTTTGCCCTAAAGGCTGGAAAGTTCCTAATAAAAAAGACTGGGAGTCCCTGAAAAAACACATAAAAGACGAAGATTTAGTTTTTGATTTAGAAAATATGGAGCAAAGAAAAACCCACTTACATTTAAAAAGTAGTGGATATCAGATGGGTAGGAATTTGTTTATGGGAAAAGGAAAGGCGACAAGTTTCTGGTTAGACCAATACAATGAATGGGACGAATATTACCATGTACATATTTATGGAGGCAAAGGCACCTTTTTTCCTTTAAATAATCATTGGAAAAAAGAAATTTTACACGCTCACCCCATTGAGGATTTAAAAAACAGAAGATTTCCAATTCGTTGTATATGTGAAACTAAAGACTGAAAACCAATCTGTATATTCACAAAAAAACCAAAAGTGAAATCAAAAATTCCGCAAGTCAAAACATCTATCTTTACGATAATGAGTCGCTTAGCCAATGAGCAGAATGCCATTAACCTCTCTCAAGGCTTTCCTAATTTTCCTTGTTCACCACAATTGTTATCACTTGTAAATAAATACGTAAGTAAAGGCTATAATCAATATGCCCCTATGACAGGAGTTCCTGTTTTACGCGAAAAGCTTTCGGATAAAATAAACAGTTTGTATAAATATAATCCGAACGCAACATCTGAAATCACCATAACAGCAGGTGCAACCCAAGCCTTATTTACAGCCATTACAGCTTTTATTCACGAAGGTGACGAAGTCATTGTGTTGGAACCTTGTTATGATTCTTATATTCCAGCAATAAAGCTTAATGGAGGTATACCCATTCCTATTGCTTTGGAAAGCCCTCAATACAGTGTACCCTGGGACACCGTCCAAGCGGCTATATCCGATAAAACACGGATGATTATCATAAACTCACCACATAATCCAACGGGTGCAATGCTAAACCCATCCGACATATTAGCCTTGGAAAAAATAGTGAAGAAACATCAAATATTAGTGTTAAGTGACGAGGTTTACGAACACATAACCTTTGATGGAATGCCACACCATAGTATATTGGCAAGTGAGGTTTTACGACCTTTTAGTTTGGTCTGTTTTTCTTTTGGAAAAGTTTTGCATGCCACAGGGTGGAAGTTAGGTTATATCGTTGCTGAAGAAGGATTGAGTCGAGAGTTTCGGAAAGTACACCAGTTTAATGTTTTTTCTTGCAATACACCTATACAATATGCCATAGCCGAATTTTTGGACGAAAAAGAATATTTAAGCTTGCCATCATTTTTTGAAGCTAAAAGAAACTTGCTTTTGGATGCAATAAAAAGCAGCAGGTTTAGCTCGATTCCATCTTCTGGGACCTATTTTCAAGTCTTGGATTATTCTGCAATAAGTGAGGAAGGGGATTTTGAATTTGCCCAACGCATAACCAAAGAAAAAAAGCTAGCATCGATTCCCATTTCTTCTTTTTATTCGAATGGTAAAGATGATAAAACCATCCGTTTATGTTTTGCAAAAACGAATGAAACCTTAGAGCGTGCAGCAGAAATCTTAATTAACATATAGCAATGCAAGAGAATTTAAAAGTTGCCATAGTTCAGAGTGATTTACATTGGGAAAATAGGGATTTAAACCTGGCTAGGTTTGAAAGTCATCTGCTTAGTATCAAGGAAAAGGTGGATTTAATTGTACTTCCAGAAATGTTTACTACAGCATTTAGTATGAATGCAAAAGATCTAGCAGAAACAATGGATGGTGATAGTCTTTTATGGATGAAAAAGGCAGCCAAATGGAAAGAAGCATGTCTGACTGGATCATTAATTATTAAAGAACAAAGCCGATACTTTAATCGCATGTTTTTTGTCCACCCAGATGAGCGTGTGGAATTCTATGATAAAAGACATTTATTTAGACTAGCCAAAGAAAATGAAGTTTTTACAGCAGGAAAGGAAAAGACGATTGTAGAAATAAAAAACTGGAGGATAAATCTAAATGTGTGCTATGATTTAAGGTTTCCTGTTTGGGCTAGAAATACATCCGATTATGATGTTCTGGTCAATGTAGCCAATTGGCCAATACAGCGCATCGATGCATGGGATAGTTTAATTAAAGCTAGAGCGATAGAAAATCAATCGTATGTTCTTGCCTGCAATAGAGTAGGCGAAGACCAGAAAGGAAACAGATATGATGGACATTCAGCTGTTGTGGATTACGCTGGAAAAGTGAAAGCACAAATGATTGATGATGAAGGCGTTTTGCTGCAAGTTTTAGAAAAGCAAGCCTTGGACGATTTCAGAAAAAAACTCCCTTTTTACCAAGACCAGGACAAATTTGAGATTGAAGTTTAATGTCTTGGTATTAATTCATTAAAACCCTGGAAACCCGTTAATTTACGGAGATGTAGCATTTGGTGTCGATGTATCTTTTGGTATAAAACATTGGCAAAAGGCCTATGGAGCTGATCGTACAATAGATGTTTTTTGTATTGGAAAAGATGCATGTTCGCAAAAAGACTTTTTATCCACTTATCACTGCCAATATTGTTGCCACTCAAAGCTTCATATTCTATGACGGCAATGATAAAAAAGATACACCCGTTGAGTACATAACTAGGAGGGTTGCTTGGATATTCTTCCGCCCAGAGACCGGAGTGTGGTCCTTTTATGAGCAATTTGTTTTCTGGGTTTAACACTAAATCCAAGCACGATCTGGCTTTTTGTAAGTAGGTGTGATTCTGAGTTAGGTAGTAAACTCTTAAAAACGCAGAAGAGGCTAAGGCCTGACAAATAGCGGAGCTCCAGCCCGGTTCTAATGTATAAGTGTGATCGGGAATTGGATAAATAAAGGCCTGATTTCCATTGATGGTTTTAATGATTGCTTGCAATTTATTAATGTGACTATAAAAAGTATCAAGCTTAGTCGTCGAAGGGTCTTTATTATATAGATTAAAGCTGAGAAGGGCTAAAATAGTTTGATGGATGGGGTTTTCCGGACTTCTCTCATAGTTGTTAAGATGTTCGTGGTACAGAGCTTCAGTTTGAGAATGATTAAAGGATATAAAATCAGCTATGAACTGGAAAGTGCTGATTTGTTGCTTATATTGATTGTATAAACCTTGATTGTTCACTCTGTATTTTTCCCTAAGTTTTAAGTTTTTAGAGGCATTATAAACACGCCTATATTGATAGGATTTAAGTTTGAGGATAACGGTGTTAATATAGTATCTAATGGAACTCATTTAGGTATGTAGAATGTCCAGCCATTGTTTCTTTATGCGAGTTTCGTTTAAGACATTAAGCAGTGCTGTTTTATTTTGTATTTTTTCTTCTTTGCTCAAGGGCTTCGTAATATCGTATTGATTTATATTTTCTAAAACAAACACGAGCACTTCCCAAGATTTAAAAAGTCTATACAAAGGGTTTTTCTCGGATAAAAACACCTTTCTACCATTTAGAAGGAGGGGAAGAATAGTTCCTAGGCCTTGCTGGCGATAGTGAGGGAAGACCACAGTATTTACCTCTTTCATTAGCTTATTAAAAGCATCGATAGGTATAAAATCATCTATACAGTGAATATTATGTTTACTTAGCTTAGCTCGTTTTTTTATCTCTTGTACATATTTATTTTTTGCACCGGATAATGGAACTATACATTTTAGGTTTTGTTCAATGCTGTTTAAAAAAGAAAACCCTAACACGTGGTTGTTAAACACATCATCAGAATTACCGAGAAGAATTTTGGAACCTTGTAAATCTAATTGGTCAGATATTTTGACGGGAAACAAGCTATCCAGTAGGTAATGTTTCGAAGGTGGATTTAATTGGCGTTTTATTTCTTCATAATCTTGTTGATTAGCTGCAATGGCATTAAGGTTTTTAATGAAAGAAAGACTATATTTTTTAGCGATAAAGTCTGCAAAAAATGAAGCTCTGTGATGTTTTTTCGCGTGATCACTGAGATAGTCATTACGATGAAAAACCAAATCATAAAAATCGGCACCCCATACAAACCAACAGGAATATTTCACGGGTATATTATGCATCAACAACACCATCTGTGGACTTAAATAGTGATAGAAAGCTCTATGTATGTTGGCTTTTTTAAGCCACCTTTTGGCTTGAAAAAAGGAGCGCTTCTTTTTAGTATCTTTTTGATATATATACAACTCTCTAAACGAAGCCAATTCGATAAAAACGGCGGGTTCGTTACTAATACTTTTGATCCAAGCAATAAGCTTCGAGGTATAGACTGGTGAATGTAAAATAAAATGTATATTCAAAGCAAGAGTATAATAAGCTAAAGTGAATAATTTTATTGAGAAACTAGATTGGGATAGCCAATTTTTTGGATTTAATGTTGGAAAACTGGACTTGTCTTATCAAAATGCAGCGATTAATTGGGAGCACTTAAAAGATGAAGAATATGTGCTGGTTTACATATATACTCTTCATAAACTAAAGAGTACACTTTTTTATACTCAGCGAATAAATTATGAATTAGCCAATAAGGGTTTCGAAGATGTACTTAAATATGAGTATGCCATACATGATGCCATCAAAGTATCGACTTATAGCGACATTGAACAAAAAGAAACGCTAAACCTTGCATTAGATGCAGGAAAACAATCAAGATTTTTTCTAGACCCCAATTTTACTCCAGATACTTTAAAAAAGATGTATCGTTTATGGATAGATAAAGCAAAGAACAGAAAGGACTATGATGTGTTTATGTATCAGTCAGACGGAGAAATTTGTGGTTTGGTTGTATGTGAACATAAAAAGGAAAGTTTAAGCATTGTGTTTATATCCGTAAAAGAATCCCACAGAAACAAAGGTATAGCATCTGCATTGCTATCTTATACTGTCCATCTCGCTAAACAAAAAAATAAAACAAAAATAGAGGTGTCGACTCAAGGTGCCAATGAAGTAGCAAACGCTTGGTATATAAAAAAAGGGTTTACTATCACTAGCAAACCCTTTATATATCATTTTTGGAAAACTATCTCATGATGACCATTTTTCCGAAGCCTTTTTTAAAGAAGCTGTCAATACCATCAATATAGCGATCTTCATACAAGCTACTATCTGCTAAGAAAACCTTGTATATATAGACACCATTAGCCAGTCTGCTACCGTAATCATCGGTACCATCCCATCGGTAGTTTGATCGGTTTACACCAGCGTGAATAGGGCCAAACTCCTCCATGGTAATTTGCTTAACCACTTTTCCAGAAAGGGTCATAATACGAATGACAAAATCTTCTGGTACCTCTTTGCCCGTCAACGTAAAGATAAACTGGGTACTCGTGGAGAACGGGTTAGGATAGTTTAACATGTTTGAAATCGAACTTTCTGTGATTACTTCAAAATCCACCTCATACTGATGTGTGCCAGAAAAATTACCTGCTTGATCTTTGGCTTGTGCTCGGAGCGTATAAATACCATCTTCTAATACAGGTCTGTACTCTAATCTAGCCCTGTTTTTTCCAGAACCATCAGCAGGATAAAAAATCACATCATTTCCACTTACATCCACTTCGAGAACAGTTCCATCAGGATACTCCAAACTCACATCAAAATCCTTTTTGCTAGTTAACAGTTCAAAAGGATTGTCATCCGTTAAATTGACACTAATTACTGGCTCAGGAGACACAATATCTCTGTTCATTATTTTCACACCATCAAAGGTCACATCTAATAATGGATTTAAATCATCCGCTTTAACTAAAAAGTTTAAAAAGGCTAGATTGTTAAAGTGATGCTGTTCACGTTGGTCATCGTTGGGATTTACCTCAACTCTAAATTCATGTAAACCACTGGTTAACTCACCAGTAGGATAATTATAATCTAATTGAATATGATTGTCTGCAACTAAAGGAGCATGTCTTTTAAATTCAACAAATTCATTGTTTTGTTGGTCGACAATGGTATACATAACCAATAAACTATCCATGTCAAACTCAGTAATATTTTCTACACGCAAAGAAAGTTGGAGGTCATTGCCTTTAAATATCGTATCTGCAACAAAGCTATAGTCGACATTCGGGTTAACCACAGCTTCTGGCAAACCTTTATAAAGCACACGCCAGTAATCAATTTGTGCACTAGTAAAATCTACACTATCTAAGCTGTTTAGCTTTAGTTTAATGTAAGGATACACCTCGGCATCTATTTGGTCCAGATCGAAAACATTGTTATCAAGACCACTATACAAGGTATCTACATTACCATTTTTGAGTAAACCTAAAACATCATAATTAAATAAATCTTCAGAACTATTAAAGTCACTAAATGACCACTCTACCGACTCCCACGACTGGGCAGGACCTATTGGACGACTACAAATAAACCCTTTTTCACTGATTCCTTCTATATTGACTAAAACACTCAGTTCTTCTAGAGGATCAAGGGCTAGAGACTCCGTAAAAACATGTGGGTCACTACCTTTTGTATAGCCAAAAACATAAGGCAAGGGACCAGAACTAATAATCTGATCTAGCATTTCAGCCCCTTCTTGTTCCAGCACTTGATTAATGGAGTTAGGATCTAGTGGCCATTGGTCAGGTCTATAGGAGTGTTCGTCACTTTGTATAGTCCAGAAAATAACATGATGACCATCAGGAATATCGTTTTGTAAAAACTGGACGAGTTCCGCTCTGTTCGCTTCGTTAAAAGTATTAAAGCTAAAATAGTTTCTATCTGTATCATGTAGTCCAATGTCGGTACCAGGCCATGGAGACTCAGACAAAATTAGGTTTTGCCAAGGTTTAGAACTTATGGGATCAATAACGATCACATAAACACCTGCATTTATATCTTTTCCGCCGCCATTGTTTCTTTCGTCATTTGCCCCAAAAAATTGATTGTTATAATAATATTGTGGCTTAATTTCTGAACTTAATCGGCTTGTATTGATAACTCTAAATTCACCAATAGTTGGTCCTAATTCTAATTTTCTCGTTGATTCGTTAATTTGAAGGTCCGAGAAGTCATCTCTTAGCCATTGGTAATAATGACTTTGGTTCCAACCAGTTGACTCGTTTGGAAGATAGATAAAGGAACTATTAGACCATACTTCTTCTTCGGTTTCGTTATTTTTTATTCTCCAGTAATAAACGGTATTATTCTCGTAACTAAACTCAAGAGGAGCTTTTATCAAGCCGCCATAAGCTTTTACCTCAGTAGAAACCATCAAAGGGCTATTAAACAAATCAGTGGTATCTAGCTGGAGGATGTATGCTTGCTCGGCTAAAAAAGCATTTCCAGCGGAAGCCATAAAGTCAAAACTAGGATCATTAACAATGGCAAATTCGGCAGGATATATTGGGGTAGGTGTATTGTCGTAAATGAAAAAACAAAAGCCTTCATTGTTATAAGCATCACTTACCTTGTTATTCAATTCTGCAACTGGGTTTGGAAACTCTTCGATGCTGTTATTTTGATCTACTTCGATATCTATGATGTTTTTACCTAATCCTTTTAAGCCCTTATTCTCGATTTTTTCTCGAATAGTTTTACGGTTTTCTGGTGTTATGGTTGTACCTACAATGGTATCTTTTCCTTCACCATAATCATGGACTAACTGATAAAATAAGCCTTCATTCTGACCTTTACCGATGTTTACAATATCAAATTCAATCTCGAATGAGTCAATAGTGGAGTTTACATTTTCGGGATAAGTCTTTATAGTAGAAAAGTCCACAACATAATCCGGACCTTCATAATCCTGTAAAACTATCGCAGGGTCTCCATGTAAAGTCAGTTGCTCAAGCAAAGTTCTTAAATTGATGGTACCTAAACTTTGTTCTTCTTTTTGTGCAATGTAAGCTCTTGTGATGAGTCCTATCGAATGGCCATAATATTGACCACCAAGATCATCATACAAAGTTTCACCAAACGTTTTTTGATCTGTTACAGTGGCAACACCGGAAGCCGCTAAAAAAGCAATAGCGCCTCTCTCTTCAGCTAACACAAACTTTTCACTGACACCAGAAGAAGGAGTGTGTATATTTCCTGCTAAACAACCCATAGAAAGCATAAAAGGATATTTACCAAAATTATCGTACTTCTCCGGGTTCTCAATACTAAAATCAAAAGTACCTACCGCTGAATGACCAAAGAAAGTAAGGATAGATATTCCTGCATTAATTTTATCAATGATTTGTTGCGATACTGTATTTTCTATATCGTTAGAAGCTGTTTTCTTAAAAGTAGAGACTCGTGCACCATATTCATTATTTTCAATGACTTCTCTCATTTGTTCTAAACCATTAAAAATAATTTCTTGGTCAGTAGATTTACCACCACTTAGGTGTATCATGTCTTTTTTCCAAGCTAAATCTTCAATGGTTTGATCAAAAAGATTAGGGTTTTCATGTTCCTTAACCTTATTTAAGTAAAAGCCAATTTGCTCGGCATCTCTTACAGCTAATCGTCCTACTGAAGCTACAGGGTACAAATGATCTTTGGCCCCAAAAAGTAAATTATCCGAGCCAGGGACTCCATAGACAGGTACATAGAAATCTTCATTTATACCTTCACGTAATAAGTTATACTCAAGACCTTTACCGATGATTAATGCATACTCTAATTGGGGCCAACGCTGTTTTGCGTAGTTAGCAAAGTTGTTGACACTTTGAGCGTGTCCCTTCACTCCGTAGCCAAACTCATCGTACAATTCTTCCACATTAAAAATCTGAACATTATAATTACCTCCTTCGTCAGAAGATCTGTAGTCTGCATAGGCTTGGACATGATTAATTCCATTTACTTCTGTATTTAAGCCACTATGCGTGAGAATGAGGTAGTCTATATTGTTTGCTTCAAATTGTTGGTTAGCTTGGTAAAGTGTGATTGATTTTGGAGAAAGAGTTTGGCTGTAGGTCCAGACTTTTGTAGGTAGACCTGCAGGAGGCGTTAGAAATCTAGATGCATTAGCTGACGTTTCAATTTTCAATCTTACCTTATTAGTGGGATCGAAATAAAACATATCGTTATTGCTGGTTAGATTATTTACTTCAAAGTATCTATCATCAGCTGATGCATTTAATTTAAAACTAAAATTATCAGTACTATTTAAATCAAACTGCCTAGGATAAACAAGTTTAGAAAAAGCTACAGATAGCTTGTCATCTGCACTTTGTGTCCCATTGATGTTTAATTCAATGTCATCAAGCGCCGCCGCATTGGTCAAACTAATGGTGTAAGTTCCTGCTGTAAAATTGTTTAAATTAGGCTGAATCATCAGGTTTCCATTAACAAGAAACTGCAATTTATGACCACCAAGATAGGTTCCTACTCTTGTTTCAATATAAGGGGCAAAACCACCATTATAAGCATTTTGTGGACTGAAATTGATGGAGTGTTGATTAGCTAAAACAGTTCCAAATCCTTCACCTGCAAAATAGTGTGAAAATCGAATATTCTCATTATAGCTTGGGCTTTGATGTTTTTCACTGAATACAAAAAGTTCTTCTTCGATGAAGTATGCTTCTTTTGCAGGAAGGTTTCCAGATAAATCATTTGGAATCATTTCTACTCTTTCATGATTGTCGCTATCATCAAACCAAGCCAAATAATATACATTATCATCCGTATAATGGCTGTAGTAAGGGTTTAGTTGCTGGGATTCCCAGTCCCCATAAAGGGTTTTATCTAATCTACCATTATTGGCTAAACCCACAAACTCAATGAAATCCGTTTGCTCAAAGTTGCTTTGTGTGCTCACGTAGATAGGAACTTCCTTCCCATAGTGATACATCACCAATTCTCGTCCTTTCGCAGCAGCAATTGGAAAACCCATTGATTCTAAATCCGACCTGGTTATTCGGTAAACGCCATCTTCGTCCAAAACAATTTTAGCATAGGTTTTAGAATAGTTTATCCACTCGTTTCCAAATAAGCTTTGACCTTCAAAATCCATTTGGCTATGCACTGAACTAAGCGCGAAAAAAAAGAGGAGGCTTGATAAAATCTTTTTCATTGAGTTTAGATTGAAAAACAAAAATACAAATTATAGATATATATAATGTGTATTCTGTTCAATTTTAGCGTCTTCCGACAATTGTTTCATTAATACGAAGAATATGAGTAATTATTGTTTCGTATAATGTTTGTTTCTTCGATTTTGGGAAATCTGCTTAAAAACAAAATAAACAATAGGATTTGTACCAACTTTACGACTATATGACACTTCTTTTTGTTGCAACCACTATCATTAATTTGTCGTTTTGGATACTTTATACGACATTAATATCACTGCATAAGTCACAGAAAAAGAAAGACTTAGATAAAAGTGTGGATGTTTTAGTTTGCGCAAAAAATCAAGGTGATAAATTAAATAACCTAATCAATAAACTAACGAAACAAAAAGGCATTTCGAGTCTTATAATTGCCAATGATTTTTCTGAAGACAATTCTGCAAGCATTTTAAAGAACATTGAAGCTAAAAATGCCATACTTAAATCGTTTGTTCCATCTAAAGACGCAACAGGCAAAAAAATCGCAATTATTGAAGGCATTAGTCGAGTAAAGGCTTCTCTTTTAGCATTTACAGATGCTGATTGCCTACCAATTAATGACTTATGGTTAGTTTCCATGTATGGACAATTGGAAGATTTTGATGCAGTGTTAGGCTATAGTCCTATGCTTAAAAGTAAAAGGCTTGTCAACAGTTGGCAAAGGTGGGAAACGGCTTTTATAGCCATGCAATATATGGGAATGGCCAAGCTAAGATTAGCCTATATGGGTGTAGGAAGAAATCTCCTTTTTAGAAGAGATAGCCTTAAAACATTAGGCTTAGTAGATTTAAAACCTGAATTGAGTGGTGGTGATGATGACTTTTTAGTGCAATCTATTTCTAAAAACAAGGTAACCATAAACTTGGATCCAGATAGTTTTGTTTTTACGGAAAGTAGCCAATCATGGAGGGATTATATTCAGCAAAAACAAAGGCATTTAAGTACTTCCCCGCATTATCCAGCATTAATAAAATTTATTTTAATGTTGTTTTCAGTGAGTCATGTTATCTGGTATATATGTTTCTTTTTATGTCTGAATATACACACTGTTTTAGCCTTTAACGCATTGGTAATTAGATGGTTCATTATTTATTTTTGTCAATATTTTAATACTAGAAAACTAGCGATTTCTGATTTGTGGAAGTGGACAGCAGTTTTCGATGTGGCGCTTACTTTCTTTTTTATTTTCTTTGCGATCTTCTTTAAACCTAAAGCTAACTGGTGAAACATATAGAAAAAGTATTCTTTTATTTTAACGACTTGAGTGAGACTCAAATAACGCAGATTAAGTCATTATGGGATGTCTATTTGGATTGGAATGATAAGATCAATGTTATTTCTCGAAAAGACATTGAAGAACTTTATATAAGACATGTATTGCATAGCTTAAGCATTGCAAAGTTTATTCAATTCCGACCAGGATCTTCGGTATTAGACTTGGGAACTGGAGGAGGTTTTCCCGGTATACCTTTGGCTATTTATTTTCCAGAGACAAACTTTCATTTGGTGGATGGTACGGCTAAAAAGATTAGGGTCGTTAACGAAGTGGTAAAGCATGTAGGTTTAGAAAATGTGCTGGCTACGCAAAATCGGGCAGAAGAATTAAAAACGAAATATGATTTTATCGTGACTAGAGCTGTAGCCAAAATGATGAAATTAAGAGAATGGTCAAGTAAATTGATAAAAACAGAACAAACCCATGCAATGCCAAATGGTATTATTGCGCTAAAAGGCGGAAACATAGGGCCTGAGCTCAAAGAATTACCTAAAGGAGACTTTGTGGAGAAACAATCCATCATTAAATATTTCCCAGAATCACACTTTGAGGAAAAGTACTTGGTTTATTTGCAAATGTAGAAATCGATAAAAATTATTTATTTCTTTTAATTGATGTATATTTGCGAACCAAATTAATGGTCGCGTGGCCGAGCGGTTAGGCAGAGGTCTGCAAAACCTTGTACAGCGGTTCGAATCCGCTCGCGACCTCAAGCAATAGTCAATCCTTTCCTTTTCACTAAGGGAAGGATTTTTTTGTCCTAAGTGTTAAGAAAAAGAGTGTATTTCTATTTATATTTAATTAACCCATTAAACTTAGGTTATGAAAAAAGTATTGCTTATTCCTATTTTATGCTTATTTACTTTTGCTTCTTTTTCCCAATGTTTTCCTGATAGACACAATACAAGCACTTCAGCCAGTTGGCAATCGTGCGTAAAAACAGCTAATCCTAATACGGCTCGAGGAGAATCACATTGGTTAAGCTATGATTTAGGACAATTTTACACTTTGGGGACGACGAAGTTGTGGAATTTAAATATTCCAGAGAAAACGAATGAAGGAGTACGAAACTTAGTTTTTGATATTTCGATAGATGGCACTAACTGGACTGAAATCGCAAATTTTGAAATGCCGCAAGCTTCTGGGTCGACTTTTTACGAAGGAGTAATCGGACCAGATTTAGATGGCATTTCTACTAGATATGTTTTAATAACGATCATTGATAGCTGGTCGGAGAGCGAGTGTGTGGGCCTTGGAGAAGTGAGGTTTAATATTGAAAAACCCATCATTACAGACTTAACTAAACAAGATGTCAAATGTCATGACAGTGCTGACGGAGTGGCAACACTTAATGCTCAAGGCGGAGTAGAACCATTTGATGTTGTTTGGTCTAATGGAGAGACAGGAACAGAAATAACGGATTTGGAAGTAGGAACGTATTATGTGTCCATAACAGACCAACTAAATAACATAGTCGTTGATTCCATTACTATAGATGCACCAGAAGAAATAGTTTTATCACTAGAAAGTATTTTGCACATTGATTGTGATAACGAATTTGGAAGCATTGAGGTGACTGCAATAGGGGGAACTGGTGAGTTGCGATATGAATGGTCAAATGGAGATGTAGGACCAATATTAAACGATGCGATTGAAGGAGTGTATGAGCTTACCGTCTTTGATGAAAATGAATGTGAAAAAAGCCAAAGTTTTGAAATAACGGCCGATAGTGCAGTACCAAATGCAGTGGCACAAGCACCTTCATTAAACTGCAAAAACAATGAAGTGATTATTGATGCAACGGCTTCTTCTTCTGGGGAAAATTTCGAATATGTATGGACGACAGAAGATGGAAATATTGTGTCTGGAGAAAACTCCTTAAACCCAGTAGTGAATGCCGCAGGTGTGTATTCCTTAGAAATTACTAACACACAAAATCAATGTAAAGGCAATACTGAGGTTACAGTAATCAACATTCCTGATGTTGATATCGAACTAGTTTCAAGCCAAAATGTCGCATGTACAGGAGAATCTAATGGCGAGATAGAGATAAATGCTTTTGATGGACAAGAGCCCTATATTTTTGAATGGTCCAATGGCGCATCAGGTAATACTCAAACTAATTTACCAGCAGGTGTTTATACGATCACAGTGACTGATGGTTTTGATTGCGAATCAAGTTTAGAAATAGAAATAACCGAACCAACAGAGTTATCATTAGAGCTTTTAAATCAGGTAAATATTGATTGTGAAATAAACACAGGTAGTATTTCTGTAGAAGGATCTGGAGGAACTGGAAATCTAATCTACCAGTGGTCCAATGGTGATTCTGGTGCTGAACTAAATAATTTGTCTGCAGGAGAAATAACATTGACCATCATAGATGAAAACCAATGTGCTTTAGAAAACACGTTTACAATTAGTGCAGATGTCGAAAAACCAGAAGTAGTACTCAACTCGGGCATTTTGTATTGCTCGGTGAATGAAGTCGAATTAGACGGAACAGGAAGTTCTACGGGTGATAATTTTTCGTATGCATGGACAAGTACAGATGGTACCGTTCTTTCAGGAGAAAATCAAATCATTGCTACTACAAATCAAGAGGGAACCTATCAATTACAAGTAACCAATCAAGATAACCATTGTGAAGAAACCATGTCTATTGAAGTGATTAGGATTCCTGATGTAGAAATTGCTCTAAACGAAACACAAGACGTTCTTTGTCATAGCGAACAAAACGGTGTTGCGGAAGTGATGGCAAATTTAGGTCAAGAACCATATAATTATTTTTGGAGTCATGGAGAAGAAGGGGCAAGACTAGAAGATTTAAGCGCCGGAAACTACACCGTGACTGTTGTTGATGATTTAGCGTGTACTCAAGAGTTGTCATTATCTATTAATGAGCCACAAGCTTTGTCTATGGTAGTTGATTCGGCATCTTATTCTTCTTTTGATATAGCAGAAGGCTTTATAAATATTTCTGTAGAAGGAGGAACCCAACCATTGAGTTTTACGTGGATGGATAGTGATGGAAACATAGTATCTGAGGAAGAAGATCCAAGCGATTTATTTCCAGGAGTGTATACACTTACCATTACAGATGCTAATGATTGTATTTTCTATTCGGAAGAAATAACCATTCAAGGAATATCCTCAACTAATGATCTGCAAGGTAATGCTTTATTAGTTTATCCAAACCCTGCAAAAAACAGACTAAATATAAGCCTAGAAAACAAAGAACTAGTGGGTAAAATCACCGTAGTTATTGAGAACTCAATAGGACAAAAAGTCTATCAAGGATCGATGTTCCAACATGAAACAAAGCAGGTAAACGTAGAAAATTTTGCAGCGGGAAGCTATATCTTGAGATTAAGTACAGATGCAGATTACGCAAGTATAATTTTTATTAAAGAATAATACTAAACGGATTGTAAGGAAGCCTCAATGGTTTCCTTATAATAGTTTTCATAAGCTTCCAGTACTGTGTTAATCTGAAAAGAATCAAGCTTTTCTTTCGCATTGCTGGACATCGTGTTGTATAAATCTGAGTCAGAAAGAATGGTCAAACAATGTTTTATCAAAGTGTCGACATCACCGACATCATGAAGCAAACCGGTTATACCATGTGTGTTTACTTCTGGAAGCCCACCTGCATTGGAAGAAATAACAGGCAAGCCACAAGCCATAGCTTCTAAAGCCGCCAACCCAAAACTTTCATTCGCCGATGGTAAAAGGAAAATATCAGAAATAGCTAATAGTTGGTTTACCGCATCTTGTTTTCCCACAAAATGTACATCTGTACATAAATGGTCCCTTCTGCACTGTTCTTCCAGTGGTTTTCTTTCAGGTCCATCACCTATCATAAGCAATTTAGTATTGCTTTGTTTGCGTACTTCCTTGAATGCTTCTAATATGTCTGGTACTCTTTTTAACTTTCTAAAGTTAGAGACATGGACTAGTATTTTTTCATCATCCTTGGCAAAACATCTACGTAGCTCTAAGTCCTTTGTGGCTTTAAATTTGTTAGTATCTACAAAGTTGTAGATGACTCTGATATCATTTTTTATGTTAAAATGTTGTTCCGTTGCTTCCTTAAGAAAGTTTGATACTGCAGTCACTCCGTTAGAGTGATTAATGCTAAACTCTACAACCGGAGCATAAGAAGGGTCATTTCCGACCAAGGTTATATCTGTGCCATGTAGTGTAGTAACTATAGGTATATTTTTACCTTTGGAGGCGGCAATTTGCCTAGCTAGATAGGCAACAGATGCGTGAGGAATAGCGTAGTGAACATGAAGGATGTCTAAGTTTTCATTCATTATGACATCCACTAATTTACTAGCTAAAGCAGTCTCGTATGGAGTATGTTCAAATAGAGGATATTCCATTGAATTTACTTCATGGAAAACAATTCCTTGGTAATATCTGTTAAGTCTAGCAGGCTTTTTATATGATATAAAATGTACTTTATGACCTTTTTGAGCAAGGCCAATTCCGAGTTCTGTTGCAACAACACCACTTCCACCGTAGGTTGGATAACATACAATGCCTATCTTCATAAATTAATTCTCTTTGAATATGGGTGCGAAATTAATGATTACAAAGAAAACACAGAATAGTATCAAATGGTTGTTTATTCTATAAAAGATATAGAAAAACTAACGGGTGTGAAAGCACACACACTCCGTATCTGGGAAAAAAGGTATAATATCGTTTGCCCCAAGCGAACGGAAACTAATATTCGTTATTATCTAGAAGATGATCTGAAGGATATTATGAATATCACTTTTTTAAACAAAAACGGATATAAAATATCTAAGATAGCCAATTTAAGTACCGTAGAAAGAAAACGAATTGCAGCAGAAATATCTAAAATTGATGCTCAGTTCGAAAATCAAATTGATGCCATTACTTTTGCTATTCTTGAGCTAGACGAAAAAAACCTCAGCCATATATTCGATCACCACATTAGCCAATTGGGCTTTGAAAGAACCATCAAAGAAATTATAAATCCATTATTGGAAAAACTATGGGTTATGTGGATTGCTGGATCTATTTCAGGGGTTCACGAAAGATTTGTAAGTCAACTTCTTTTACGGAAATCCATTGTGGCTATCGATAACTTGGCTTTGGTCCAATCAAATATCAAAGGAAAGTTTTTAATCTACTTACCAGAAAATGAAAACCATGAACTAAGTCTTTACTTTTTGCAGTATTTACTAAAGAAAAATGGTTATGAGGTTTTAAATCTGGGTAAAGACATTAACATTACTAATATTCTGAATGCATATCGCTTGGCTAAACCAGATTACATATTTACCATTATTAATGACAGTTTTGAAAATAAACCGTTAAAATCATACATAGATGCCATAAAGAGTGGTATTGATTGCACACTCATTATTTCAGGATATCAACCACTAAGACAAGAATTAGTCTCCGAAGACAATTGCATAATATTGAAAAGCTTTATGGATGTTGAAAAATATTTAAATATTCCAGCATAAGTTCTCTTAAGTCTTACCTTTGATGTTATTAATCACCAAATCATAATAAATCAATGAAAATATTGATCAAAATCACAGCTCTAATGCTTATAATCGGAACTTTTGGAGCATGTAAAAATGATGTTAAAGGAGATAAAGCAAGTGTTTCAGAAAAAGGAACAGTGGCTGAGACTTCCGGAGCAACAAGCTACAACGTTAACAAAGCAGCTAGCAAAATTTCTTGGGAAGGATCTAAACCCACTGGAGCTCATGAAGGGATAATATCTTTGAGTAATGGAACTATAGAAATGGAAAAGGGAGAAGTAGTTGGAGGAAGTTTCACTATCGATATGAATTCCATTACTTGTACCGATTTAGAAGGAGATTCTAAAGCAGGTCTCGAAGCGCACTTAAAAGGAATGAGAGATGAAGGAGAAGAAGATCACTTCTTTAATGTGGCAAAGTACCCAACCGCAAAATTTGATATTACAAAAGTGGCAAAACTGGCTAATGACGAAAATGCCACGCACTTAATTTATGGTAACTTAACCATGAAAGATAAATCTAACCAGATTGGTTTTAAAGCGAAGATTGATGCATCTGAAAACAAAGTAATGGTAAGCACTCCTAACTTCAAAATTGACCGAACTAAATGGGGCATTAATTATGCTTCAAAATCCGTTTTTGATGATTTAAAAGAAAAGTTTGTGAATGATGATATAGGATTAGCTATCTCTTTAGAAGCTAGTAAATCATAAGAAATAGCAACAAAAAGAAAAACAACGACGAAGCAGGATTTTTAAATCCTGCTTTTTTTTTATGGTTTAAATTCAATTTCGATGAGTTCACTTGTATTTAGATCAGAACTTAAACTAATTTCTTGCTCCTTTGTACCATCAAAATACTTCATGGCCATCGTGTTTGGCGGGCGTCTTCCTTCATTTACTGCATGGAGCAATAAATAATTTTTTCCTTCCTCATTTAACAACAGCTTCAACTCTATGGGTTTTGATTCGATAGATTGTTTTTCTAGAATCCAGTCTCCATTAAAATTGATAGAGACAATATCTCCATCCTGAATTTTATGGTCATATAATTTAATAGTAAACTCTGTAGTAGGACTGGTGATGCTATAACTGCTTTCTTTGATTTCTCTGTTTTTCAATTTTGTGGGAATGATATCTATACGATTATCTGAAGAAGCTATATGATCGATAGTGTCCAGTACTTTTGGGTATATCACTTTGAGATACCTAGGCATTTCCATTAAGTATAAACCATTGATGTTTAATTTGTCAATTAGATTATTCATTTCTTGAACATAGCCCGTTGCATATCTATTAAAACTTGCCAGCATCTTATCGTTGTAATAATGATAGAATTTACCATATAGCTTTCTCCTTTGGGGAACATCTGCTGTTTCATAAAATTTTCGAGCATAATCTATTGAAGATTCTATTCTGCTATATAAAAAAGGGTTTTTAGCCAGTTTAGCATAAGAAATATCCTCTGACACTACTTTTTTTAATTGTGAGTATTCTTTGCCTAGCTTGTGAATCAAAGCTTCAAAACCAAAATCAGTCTTGGCTCTTAGAGCATCTAAAATAGCCTTATTCGCTTTATGTGTTTTACTAAATCTATGGTACAGTTTTTCATGATCTCCTATTTGTATCTTTTGAGCGAGATAAACTTGATTTATTTCTTCATAGTGATTTTGAATCGTTAAATAATAGGATTCAAATAAGGCAACACATTGTTCTAAAAGCTCATAAGCCCCATATACATTGGACCGTTCTTTTAGGTCATGTTCAGCAAGGTATCTTTCGATGATAAACCTCATCTTGTTTATATCATTGAGCTGTGACATTCCCTGCTTAATGTATTTTTTAGTAGGTTCAGGTGTTATCTTATCTTTCAGTAAATTTTCGAATCGAGTGACAGGAGTTACTTCGTATTCGGGGAAATTATTTACATCCGAAAAAACATTTTTAGATCCTATTAGGCTGTTAGTAAAAACAGCATTAACAGTATCTACCTCTAGATCTACATACTTATTCAGATCTTGGTTGTAATTTTCAAAAATAATATGCGCTAAAATTAAGCCGTGAATACCATCATTAATAAACAAGATTTGCTCATTGAGATTATCTAATAAGGTATTAGATGCTTGGCTAGTTGATGAATGTAAAGCCAAAAAAACAAACGAAAAAGAAAGTATCCAATGCTTCATAAAAATATCAACGCTTATTGACGCTATTTTTTTAAACACTAAGTAGAATTAATAAAACTTTAATTGATTGCAAAACGAAGGTACTCATTATAAAAACGAATAATAAAAAAACATATATGAGTTTTATAGATATTAACGACTATGATTTATAAACCACTCTAAAAGAAGTTGATTCTTAGTAAATCATTCTATTTTTGCATTCGGAAAAAGGAATACCTATGATTAAAATAACATTTCCAGATGGAGCAATACGAGAATACGAAAAAGGAAGCTCTGCAATGGATATTGCCAAATCAATAAGCGAAGGCCTAGCAAGAAACGTATTAGCAGCTACGGTTAATGGCAAAGAATGGGATGCCAATCGCCCTATACAAGAAGATGCAAACCTAAGCTTACATACATGGAGAGATGATGTTGGTAAAGCAACTTATTGGCATTCATCGGCTCACTTAATGGCAGAAGCCATAGAATCTTTATATCCTGGCACTAAATTCGGCATAGGCCCAGCTATCGAAAATGGATTTTATTATGATATCGATACGGGCGATAAAACCTTTACCCCTGCGGACTTGGAAAAGATAGAGCTAAAGATGATAGAGCTCGCCAGAGAAAAAAACAGCTTTCAAAGAAAGGAAGTAACTAAGAAGGACGCCATAGCCTTTTTTAAAGAAAAAGAAGACGAATACAAATTGGAGCTTCTTGAAGACCTCGAAGATGGAAGCATCAGTTTTTATACTCAAGGAAACTTTACAGATTTGTGTAGAGGACCACACATTCCAGACACAAGTACTATTAAGTCAGTAAAACTTTTAAATATAGCAGGAGCTTATTGGCGTGGAGACGAGACCAGAAAGCAAATGACACGGATTTATGGTATAACTTTTCCAAAACAAAAAGAACTCAAAGAATATCTCACGCTACTAGAAGAAGCAAAAAAACGAGACCATAGAAAAATAGGTGCCGAAATGGAGCTTTTTATGTTTTCTGAAAAAGTAGGTTCCGGTCTTCCTATCTGGCTTCCAAAAGGAACTCAGATTAGAGAACGCCTCCAAAACTACTTACGAAAAGAACAAGAAAAGAGAGGGTATAAAATGGTGGTGACACCACACATCGGTCACAAAAACCTGTATGAAACCTCTGGACATTATGCAAAATATGGCGAGGATTCTTTCCAACCTATTCAGACACCAAGAGAAGGCGAAGAGTTTCTTCTAAAACCAATGAACTGTCCGCACCATTGTGAAATATACGGGCATAGACCTCATTCGTATAAAGAATTACCATTGAGAATTGGTGAGTTTGGTACGGTATATAGATACGAACAAAGTGGAGAGCTACATGGGCTTTCCAGGGTTCGTGGTTTTACACAGGATGATGCACATATATTTTGTACTCCAGATCAGGTAAAAGACGAGTTTTTAGATGTTTTAGATCTGACGACCAAAGTCATCGATAAACTAGGTTTTAAAAACTTTACAGCTCAGATCTCTTTGAGAGACCCTAATAAACCAGAAAAGTATATTGGTTCTGACGAAAACTGGGAGTCCGCACAAAAAGCCATTATCGAAGCTGTGGAATCTGTAGGCTTGGAAGCAACCCAAGTGGAAGGAGAGGCGGCTTTTTATGGCCCTAAATTAGACTTCATGATTAAAGACGCTTTGGGTAGATCATGGCAGTTAGGTACTATACAGGTAGATTATATCTTACCTGAGCGCTTTGAATTAGAATACATAGGTGCAGATAATGAAAAACATAGACCCGTAATGATCCATAGAGCTCCATTTGGTTCTATGGAAAGATTTATGAGTATTTTGATTGAGCATACGGCAGGTAAATTTCCTCTATGGCTCATGCCAGACCAGTTTGTGCTTATTCCTGTGGATAATAAGTTTTTGCCTTATGCAGAAGAAGTTAAACAACAATTAGCAGCATTGGACATAAGAGGCTTTGTAGACGATCGTAACGAAACCATCGGTAAAAAAATAAGAGACAACGAATTAAAGAAAATACCGTTTCTGTTAATTATTGGAGAAAAAGAAATAGCCGCAAAGTCCGTAGCCGTAAGAAGACAAGGGGAAGGCGATTTAGGTATTATGAGTATTCCAGAGTTCAAGGATCACTTTCAAAAAGAAGCAGATAAATAAAGGCTGGAATAATTACCATATACACACAAATTAGCATTCAAAACAATAGACGTAGAGGAAACAGAGCTTGAATATAAAATTTATGCTTTACCTTAGAAGGACACGATCATTATTCCTATGAAATACGCACTATTAAACCTTTTGCTGTGTTTGAGTGTCATTGGATCGACACAAATAGCCTTTGGAACAAAAGCTGGTCTACACAGTTACACCTTAAACATTAACGACAACCAGTCTCTTGCACATAGCATACAAGAGGCGAGCTATGGTTTTCATCTTGGCGCGGACTTGAAATTTGACATAGCAGGAGTCACATTTATACCTTCTCTAATGTTAAATAGAGTTAGTGCTAAATATGCAGTTAATGACCCTGATGTTACAGACCTAAATGTAAACCAACTAAATGTGGAAATACCTGTAATGTTAGGTTATGAGTTTTTTTTCTTAAACATATTTGGTGGTCCTGTCGCTCATTTTAGAGTAGGAGGCTATGACGAATTAGTAGCATTAGCAGAACCAGATAGCTGGAAAACAGCATTACTTGGAGCTCAAGTAGGAACACGAGTAAGTCTATTTAAATGGTATGTGGACTTGCGGTATGAAAAAAACTTTTACAGTCCAGACCCCGTTATAAACGCACAAAGCTTGACATTAGTAGACGCTTATTCTCGCATTATGTTATCAGTTGGACGCAATTTAATCAAGAAGTAAATCAACTTAAATACTTACCTACAATAGGCATCCTTCTACCCATTCCAAAGGCTTTATTACTGACACGTAAAGCAGGTGCGGTCTGATAGCGCTTAAATTCATTAATGTTTACTAGTCTTAAGATTCTTTTTACCAATGCCGCTTCATGACCTAAGGCAATAATTTCTTTAGGACCTTTTCGATCTTCGATATAAAGCTTTAGTATTTTGTCCAATACTGCATAATCAGGCAAACTATCTGAGTCTTTTTGATTAGGCCTTAATTCAGCAGATGGAGGTTTTTCGATAGAGTTTAAAGGAATGACCTCACCATCCTTATTGATATATTTTGCTAAAGCAAAAACATCCATTTTATAGACATCACCCAAAACAGACAAACCACCACATAAATCGCCATATAAAGTCCCATAACCCACGGCCATTTCACTTTTATTAGATGTATTAAGTAGTATATGACCAAATTTGTTGGACATAGCCATTAATAAAACACCTCTACAGCGAGCTTGAATGTTTTCCTCGGTCACATTAAAAGGCAAATCTTTAAACATCGGTTTTAACTTTGACTCAAAAGAATCAAAGAGTTCTTGAATCGTAACGATATGATAGGGCATACCTATATTTTCCGCTAATGCACGAGCATCGTCTACAGAATGACCCGAAGAAAATTGAGAAGGCATTAACATACCCATCACATTTTCACCTCCTAAGGCTCTAGCTGCTAAAGCACAAGTTACCGCAGAATCTATTCCACCAGAAAGACCTAATATAGCTTTAGTAAAACCAAGCTTTTTAAAATAGTCCTTAATGCCTAAAACAATAGCATCATGGATAAGCGCAATTTTATTTTTTTCTTGTTCAATGTTTTGAGATCCCGCTACAACATCATCAAGTTCAAAGGTCTCTATAGCTTCTTCAAAGTAAACCATTTCTTTAAATATGCGACCACCAGGCGAAGAAACTACACTACCACCATCAAAAATCACCTCCGTTTGTGCACCTACATGATTAACATAAAAAACGGGTAAATTATATCGTTTTGCATTTTGAGAAACAATGGATAAGCGCTCATTTGCGTGATTGTGATCAAAAGGAGAAGCAGAAACATTAATGATAATATCTGGCCCCAATGGCATAATCTCGTCCATGGGACAAGTTACATACAAAGGGTTTTCATTACCTATATTCCAAATGTCCTCACACACCGTCAAGGCTATTTTTTTACCTTTAAATGAGACCACCCCAAAAGAATGGTTGGGCTCGAAATACCGATATTCATCGAAGATATCGTAAGTAGGTAACAGTGTTTTATGTTGAACAAACTGGATTTTTCCTTCATGTAAAAAGTAAGCAGAATTGTACAAATCTTTACCTTCTGGTACAGGATTAATACTGGGAGCCCCTAAAACAACGGCTACATCAGCAGTATGCGCAAGTAGTTTTTGAATGTACTCCTCAGAACGCTGTATAAAGTCCTCAAACTCTAAAAAATCCCTTGGTGGATAGCCGGTTAAGGCTAATTCTCCAAAAACAACAATGTCTGCCTTCTGTAGCTTAGCCTCATGGATGGCATCTAACATTTTTTGAAAATTACTTTCAAAATTCCCTATATGATAATTCAACTGAGCTAAACAAATCCTCATAGTAAAAATTTAAACAAAGGTAGAATTTAATCAAATGACAAAAACTTAAATATTGATTTAGAAATCGCATGATAAAATTCTATATTCGTTCAACCGTATGAGCAAGTATTTAGTTTCCGCCAGAAAATATAGACCGACGACCTTTGATGAGGTTGTAGGGCAAGAGCATGTAGCTAGCACCATAAAGCAAGCACTTAAAAAGGAGCAACTGGCGCATGCTTACTTATTTTGCGGACCTAGAGGAGTAGGAAAAACAACCTGTGCTAGAATCTTGGCCGCAGTAGTAAATTGCGAAAACCTGAGCGAAAACTTTGAACCATGCAAAGAATGCAGCTCTTGTAAAGCTTTTTCAAATAATGCTTCTTTTAATATTATAGAGCTAGATGCAGCATCTAATAATAGTGTCGAACATATACGGAACTTGATAGAACAAGTTCGCTTCCAACCTCAGCATGGAAAATATAAAGTCTTCATAATAGATGAGGTTCATATGTTATCCACTGCAGCATTTAATGCTTTTCTTAAAACGTTAGAGGAACCGCCATCTTATGCCATTTTTATTCTAGCTACCACCGAAAAACATAAAATCATTCCGACCATTTTATCTAGGTGTCAGATTTACGATTTTAAGCGCATACAACAAGCAGATATTGTTAAGCAACTCGAACACATTGCTAAGCAGGAAGAGCTAGACATTGATGCAGAAGCATTAAATGTAATTGCAGAAAAAGCAGACGGAGCCATGAGGGATGCGCTATCGATATACGATCGTATGGCGAGCACATCAGATGGAAAGGTGGCATATAAAACAGTACTTACTAATCTAAACATTCTCGACTATGATCATTATTTCCAGATCATTGATCATTGCTTACAAGAAGATTTACCTAAAGTTATTTTAAGCTTTAATGAGATATTAAGCAACGGGTTTGAGCCGACTATTTTTATTCAAGGCCTTTCTTCTCATTTAAGAAGGTTGATGCTTGCAAAAGATGAGCAAACACAAACCCTGTTAAGTGTAGGCGAGGCATTAAAACAACGATATATAGAACAGGCAAAACTTTCTTCCCTTTCCTTTATTTTGAGTTCTATTAATGTATTAAATAATGCAGAAATGCAACTTCAACGGTCCGTAAATAAAAAGTTGACCACTGAGATTGCGCTAAGCAAAATGACCTTTTTTAGTAGGGTGGTAGACTTAAAAAAAAAAGAAGAACTAGTATAAAAAATAGAATTATACCCAGCACTAAACCCGCCAGCCCAAACCCCAAACCTTCGGAAAAACCAACGCCAAAACAAGAAGCTAAAACAGTTGCACCTCCCGCACATAAAAACTTGAAAGCACCCAAGTTGACAAGCAATTTGGATGATTTAATCAATACAGTAAAAAAAGCAGAACAAGCCAGCATAGAAAGCAAAAAGCATTTTTCTGATGAAGCTTTTAGAGAACTGTGGGCTAACTACCACTCAAATATCGAGTCCAAAACGGTAAACATTGCCTTAAAAACAATATTATTTGAAATCGCCGAGACGACAATTAAAGTCATAGTCCCAAATGAACGAATAAGGGATTTATTTGTTCAAGAAAAAGATTTTAGTGATTTATTAAATGATACGTTTAAAGAAGAACACATATTACTAAACACAACAATCGATTTAGAAAGGTTTCCAGCGTTGATCGAAGCAATGAAAACAGTGAAACCCATGACTGCACAAGAAAAGTATGTTGAAATGGTCAAGAAAAACCCTAAATTAGAACAGTTTAGGAAAGATTTTGATCTAAAACTAGATACAAATTGATATAAAAAGGAAAACCACAAACTATGAAAGATCAATCCATTTGGTATTTAGAAAATGTAGATGTATCTAACATCTTTTGTCAAAACAAGATGTCTAATAGTAAAGACTCTCACACCTACAAAACATACAAAAAGAACGAATATATCTACATGCCTGATCAAGCGAGTGATAAAATTTATTTTATTGCCAAAGGTCGGATTAAAGTAGGAACCTATAATGAAGGGGGCAAGGAAATCACGAAAGCACTTTTAAACAAAGGCGATGTTTTTGGTGAGTTAGCTATCATCGGTGAAGAAACACGCAGAGACTTTGCTATTGCTTTGGAAGGATCAGAAATTTGTGTCATAGAATCAGACAAGATGAAAGGTCTCATTAAAGATCATAACAATGTGAGTCTGTTTTTTATGAAGCTTATGGGGTCTAAAGTTTTAGAAATGGAACAGCGCTTGGAATCTTTAGTATTTAAAGATTCTCGCACAAGAATCATAGAATATCTCATGGAAATGGTCGACAAAAGAGGCCAAAGAGTTGGATACGAATGGGTGGTTAGGAACTTTATCACACACCAAGAAATAGCTAACCTCACAGCTACATCGCGACAAACAGTAACCACGATCCTAAATGAGTTACGTACCAAAAACATTCTTACATTTAACAGAAAAAGACTGCTAATTAGAGATATGGATCAATTAAAAGGAGAAGCAACACAGAATGTATAAATATATATTGAAGCCTTTCTTATTTCTTTTCTACCCAGAAATATCACATAATCTTGCCTTGAGATTTTTTAAAATAGGATTAAGCATTCCCGTACTAAAGCAGGTTCTATTAAACGCATATGATACAGCCCCTTTTGATAAACCGCAACAGCTATTTGGACTCCAATTTAAAAACCCAATAGGACTTGCTGCAGGCTTTGATAAAGACGGAAAATACATCGACCTCGTTTCCAAACTAGGTTTCGGTTTTATTGAAATAGGTACAGTTACACCCAAGCCTCAAGCAGGAAACCCTAAACCTAGATTATTTAGACTCAAGAAAGACAAGGCACTAATAAATCGAATGGGTTTTAATAATGATGGAGTGGATGCCATGGTAGAGCGACTAAAAAACCATAAAAAAAAGGGTATAATCATAGGAGGCAACATTGGTAAAAATAAAACAACACCTAACGAAGACGCTTATTTAGACTATCTAATTTGCTTTGAAAAATTACACAGCTTAGTGGATTATTTTGTAGTGAATGTTTCTTCCCCGAACACACCAGGTTTAAGAGACCTGCAGCAAGTCGATAGTTTAAAGAAAATATTAGAACCCTTAGTCTCACATAAATTACAAAAAGAACGCACAAAACCGATTTTATTAAAGATTGCGCCAGATATGGCCTTGGAAGATTTGACAGATATACTGAATTTACTGCAGACATTGAAAATAGATGGAATAATTGCCACTAATACAACCATCGACCGATCCAACTTAAGCACTTCGGCTTTGCAAATAAAGAATATTGGTAACGGAGGCTTAAGTGGCCAGCCACTTTACAAAAAATCTGATGCCATTATTCAGCACATAAAAAAACAAACCAATGGAAAACTCCCTATCATTGGTGTAGGAGGTATTCATGATGAGCTTACGGCCCAATCTAAATTCGAAAATGGCGCTAGCTTGATCCAATTGTACACTGGTTTTATATATGAAGGGCCGAAAGTGATTAAAAACATACTTAAGTCCTTGGCGTAAATCCATATTAGAAATTCGTACATGTTTAGACTATCTAAATTTCACTAAAGCATTTAGGTATTTTATAAAAAGTTTTCAGACTACTGTTTAACTATAAAGAAAATAAAGCATTTACAACGTATAGAATATCAACTATTTACACCCTAAAAAAAATTCTCATAGAATAATTTATAGATTATCACACCCATAGATGGTATAGCTAACACATAAGTAAAAATGCTTATGGTATATGGTTTGAATTAATAGTAAATGAAAATCGTCACATCCGCCAAAGATGTGGATTTAATAACCAAAACCATATTCATCAAAATGCTTGATAAGAAAGATCACTCGATCTACTCTGATGCAAGATTTTGGCTGGTCTTAGTCAGTTCTTTTGCATTGGTTTCTTTTCTACTGATAAGTTACCCAGGGTAGTAAGCATTAGGAAGCTGATTAAAATACTCTATTTTAATCAGCTCCCTTTTATTACTTTCAAACTCAAGTCTAAACTTCCTGCTGAGTGTGTTAAAGCCCCAACAGAAATAAAATCTACACCCGTTTCTGCCACTTTTCTCACAGTTTTTAATGTGATACCACCCGAGGCTTCAGTTTCGAATCGTTTGTCCACAATTTGTACTGCTTCACGTAAAATAGGTCGTTCAAAATTGTCAAGCATTATTCGAGTTACTTGCCCCACTTCCAGGACCTCATAAAGCTCCACTAAGTTCCTAACTTCCACAGTGATGCCTAAATCTAATTGTGTTTCTTTTAAGTAGGCTCTTGTTTTTAAAATGGCTTCCTTAATACTTCCACAAGCATCTATATGATTGTCTTTAATCATGATCCAGTCATATAAGCCGTCTCTATAGTTAGTGCAACCTCCGATTCTGACAGCCCATTTCTCTAAAAATCGCATACCAGGTGTGGTTTTTCTTGTGTCCAATATCTTGACAGGTAAATCTTCTACCTCAAAAGCAAAACGACTGCTCAATGTAGAAATACCACTCAAACGTTGCATAGTATTTAATACTAATCGCTCGCCTTTTAATAAGGCTTGGCTATTACATTTGACAATAAAAGCAATGTCACCACGATCGACATCCGTACCATCTTCAATCATTTTTTCGAATTCGGCATTTGGATCAAGCGTCTTAAAAACGATTTCAGCAAAGGCTACACCAGAGATTACACCTACATCTTTGACTAAGAGTTTTGCTTCGCTGATATCATCCGCTGGAATACAAGCAAGCGAAGTGTGATCTCCATCTCTGATATCTTCAAAGAGAGATTCTTTGATAAACTGATCTAATGTTTCTTTATTTATTCCTTCCATCATGTTTTAAAATATAATAAGGTCAAGTATTTTTACGATAAGTATATAGAATGAAAATTAAACAAGCATATTTTTTTCCACTATGGCTTTGCTTTTTTTTGGCAGCCTGTGGAGAAGCCCCAAATTTACCAAAAGTAGACCACATAGAAGTGGAGTCTAGTATTTTAAGATTTGACGAATCTTTAGCCAAATTAGATACTAATGATTTGGCTAAGTCTTATCAATCTTTAAAACTAAAGTATCCCGCTTTAACTGAATTAATGTTTAGTAAAATTATTCCGATCAACACGGATGGAAAAATAAACAAAGAAAAACTACATGATTTTTTAAGCAATAAATACACTAGGCACGCCTTGGATACGATTCAAGTTATTCTAAATGATTTATCTAAAGAAGAAGAAGAACTGGAGTCTGCTCTACAGTATTATAAGCATTATTTTCCCGAAGCGATCATTCCTAAGATCTATGGAGGGTATTCGGATTATACATTTCAGACCTTCATCTTTGATGATTATCAAGCAGATGGGATTTGCGCTTCATTGGACCTTTATCTAGGTGAAAATTATCCGTATAAAGATATAGACCCTACCAATGTTGCTTTTTCAACCTATATAAGCAAGCGCTATGATCGCAAGTTTATGGTAAAAAAAATAATGGAACTTCTAACAGAAGAACAAATTGGTGCTTTACAAGGCAAACGATTTATTGATCACATGATTTACCAAGGTAAGAAATGGTACATATTAAAACAGTTATTACCTAAACACCCAATGAACATCATTTCGGAATACACCCCTGAGCAATATGATTGGTGTGTACAAAACGAAAAAAGCATGTGGTCCTTGTTTCTAGATCAAGAAATGATGTATGAGTCAAATCAGCAAAAAATAAAAACATATGTTTTCGAAAGCCCTCGATCTGCAGGCATGCCAGAAGAAGCCCCAGGCAGAACGGCACATTATTTGGGGTTTAAAGTAGTGGAGAAGTACATGGATGAAACAAAATCCAGTATTTCTGACTTAATAAAAGAAAAGGATAGTCAAAAAATATTAAAACTATCTAAGTACAAACCAAAAAGGAAATAAAATGGGAAGAGCAATACCGGTTGTAGATCTTTCAAAATTTGTAAATGGAAACGATCAAGAAAGAAGTGCTTTTGTAGATAAACTTGGAAAAGCATTTCATGAAGTTGGTTTTGTAGGAGTAATAAATCATGGTATTCCTAAAGACTTAGTAGATGGATTTTACAGTTCGTCTAAAACTTTCTTTTCCATGAAAAAAGAAACGAAAAACAAATACGAAATGGCTGGTATGGCTGGTCAAAGAGGTTACACTTCTTTTGGAAAAGAACACGCTAAACAGTCTCAAGTAGCAGATTTAAAGGAGTTTTTTCAGATAGGTCAGTATGTAGACGATCCTGCCTTAAAGGAAGAATATCCTGATAATGTCATGGTGGAAGAAGTAGAAAGCTTTAATACACATGGAAAGCAATTATACAAGGCGTTTGAGAAATCTGGTGGAGCATTATTAAGAGCCATTGCCTTACACCTCGAACTAGACGAGCATTATTTTGATCAGCAGATTGACAAAGGGAATAGCATATTACGTTCGATTCATTATCCACCGATTACTGAAGAACCACGTTCAGCAATTAGAGCAGAACAACATGAAGACATAAATCTAATTACCTTATTAGTAGGGGCATCAGCAGGCGGCCTTCAGTTGCTTACGGCAGATAATGAATGGAAAGACATAACTCCCGCTGAAGACGAAATAGTGATTAATGTCGGAGATATGCTCCAACGTCTAACCAATAACTATCTTAAATCAACAACCCATAGAGTGGTAAACCCACCGAAAGAACAATGGCATGTTCCTCGATTATCAATACCGTTTTTTTTACACCCCAAAGGAGGGATGGATCTAACTTGCCTGGATAAATGCGTGACCGAAGAACGACCTATTGCGTACGAATCCATTACTGCTGGAGAATACCTTGACGAGCGATTAAGAGAAATAGGATTGAAAAAATAGTGAGAGATTATTGACCTTAATAAAATATGAATGTAACTTAGTCTAAAATTCAAATTATGTTAAATCTATTTTTTGGCCTTGGTGGTAATGAATTGCTGATTATTGCATTCGTCGTACTTTTACTTTTTGGTGGAAGAAAATTGCCAGAATTAATGAAAGGTCTTGGAAAAGGAATTAGAGAATTCAATAATGCAAAAGCAAGTATTGAATCAGAAGTAAAAGACAGCATGAAAGAAAAATAATGATTGTTTGTAGCAATATTTAGAAGATACAAAAGAGTCGGTGGTTTCCATTGACTCTTTTTTTTGTGACAAAATGTCCATTCTTTATATGGTCCAATGTCATTTTTTCTTTTAAACAAGCTAAAAATAGACTTGGACAAAAATTTGATACGATAATAGTATAAAGTATATACACTATGACCTACGATAACTTTACCATAAAAGCTCAAGAATCCATATACAAAGCACAACAGTTAGCGGGCGCCATTGACCAACAACAAGTAGACACCACACACCTGCTGTTAGGGATCATCGAAACGGACGAAGCTATACCCAAGTTCTTGTTCGAGAAAATGGGCATCCCTATCCAAACGCTAAAACAAAAGCTTTCAACCGAAATCAAAAAATACCCAAAAGTAGAAGGAGCACAAAAACAATTTCTCACCAATGACTCAAATCAAGCTTTAAGTCGAGCTAAAAAGGCTATGAAAGAATTTGGTGATGAGTACATTTCTGTCGAATTAATACTCCTAGGTATCATCAGTGGAAAAGATAGAGGAGCTACACTCCTAAAAGATATGGGAGCCACACAAAAAGACACCAAGGCAGCTATCAATGAACTAAGAAAGGGTAGAAAAGTGACAGATCAAAACACAGATAATCAATACGGAGCATTGAAGAAGTTTGCCATAAATCTAAACGAAAGAGTAGAACAAGGCAAACTAGATCCTATCGTAGGTAGAGATGAAGAAATACGACGGATCATGCATATTTTGTCGAGAAGAAAAAAGAATAATCCAATCTTAATCGGAGAAGCAGGAGTAGGAAAGACAGCCATAGTGGAAGGCATCGCGTGGAGGATTGTTAATAAAGATGTCCCTGAAAACCTATTAAGCAAAAAAATATTCTCTTTAGATATTGCCGCCTTAATCGCTGGAGCAAAATACAAAGGAGAATTTGAGGAGCGATTAAAAGCAGTGATTAAAGAAGTAGATAACTCTGCAGGGGAAGTGATTTTATTCATTGATGAAATACATACATTGATCGGAGCAGGTGGTGGAAGCGGAGCCATGGATGCGGCTAATATTTTAAAACCAGCATTAGCTCGTGGTGAACTGCGAACGATAGGAGCAACAACCTTGGATGAATATCAAAAATATTTCGAAAAAGATAAAGCTCTAGTAAGAAGGTTCCAAACCGTAGTCGTTGACGAACCGAGCATCGAAGACTGTATTTCCATCTTGAGAGGAATTCAAGATAAATATGAAGTGTACCACAAAATAGATATACTCGATGAAGCCCTTATTTCAGCAGTCGAACTTTCAGATAGGTACATTACAGAAAGACAACTGCCAGATAAGGCCATAGATTTAATTGATGAAGCAGCAGCAAGATTAAGATTAGAACTCGATTCTGTCCCTGAAGAAATCGATGAGATGCAGCGGAAAGTACGCCAATTAGAAATCGAAAGGGAAGCGATTAAAAGAGAAAAAAACGATAAAAAGCTAAAGCTAATTACTAAACAAATTGCTGAAGCAAAAGAAACGCTGGACAGCACCACAGCCAGATGGAAAAGTGAAAAAGAAGTGGTAGATAACATGCAAGCTATAAAAAAACGCATAGAAGAATTAGAGCACGAAGCAGATACAGCGGAAAGAGCCAGCGATTTTGAAAAAGTGGCTAGAATTAGATACGGTGACTTAAAAAAAGAAGAAGAAGCTCTCAAAAAAGCTGAAGAAAAACTCGATAAATTACCAGAAACAAGCCGTTTTACAAACGAAGAAGTAACCGCTAATGATATTGCCGAAGTAGTGGCAAAATGGACAGGGATTCCAGTCACAAAAATGCTAAAAAGCGAAAAAGATCGTTTGCTTAATCTAGAAGATGAGATAGGACAGCGGTTGATAGGACAAAAAGAAGCGGTTGTTGCAGTGGCTAATGCAGTAAGAAGAAATAGAGCTGGATTAGGAGATGCTAATAAACCCATAGGATCGTTTATATTTTTAGGACCGACAGGTGTAGGAAAAACAGAATTGGCCAAAACACTAGCAGAGATGCTTTTTGATGATGAAAAAGCCATCACTAGAATCGATATGTCAGAATATCAAGAAAAACATTCTGTTTCGAGATTAGTCGGAGCACCTCCAGGATATGTGGGATACGATGAAGGAGGACAATTAACGGAAGCGGTAAGAAGAAGACCTTACTCTATTGTTTTATTGGACGAAATAGAAAAAGCACACCCAGACACCTTTAATATCCTCTTACAAGTATTGGATGACGGTCGCTTAACCGATAACAAAGGTAGAGTGGCAAACTTTAAAAACACCATTATTATCATGACCAGTAATATGGGTTCTGACACAATTTTAGAAAACTTCGAAGATTTACTTTCTGTAGGAGAAGAACATAGGTCAGAAATCATAGAAACCACCAAAGTAGAAGTTTTTGAGGTGTTGAAAGAAAGCCTAAGACCAGAGTTCTTAAACAGAATAGATGAAAAAATCATGTTCTTGCCACTCACTAAGGAAGAGATCAAACAAATTGCATCTATTTTACTCAGAAAGCTCAGAAAAAATGTAGCCAAGCAAGAAATGAAAATCGAACTTTCAGATTCGGCAATGGATTTATTAGCTGATTTAGGATACGACCCACAATTTGGAGCAAGACCTTTAAAAAGAGTCATCCAAAAAGAAATCATCAATGTACTTTCCATGAAGCTCCTAGCCGGTGATTTTGGTCCTGGAGATACGGTTTACATTGGCACCGATAAGAAAGGTTTTGTATTTGCTGACAAAGCTATCCAGTCAAAAGAAAAACCTGAAGTGGAAAAAAAGTCGAAGAGCCAGAAAAATGTAGAAAAACTAAAGAAGGCAACAAAGGATTTAAATGATGAGCTAGAGAATTTTAAACCAGAAGATAATTAATAAATATAGGTCTTAGTTTATATTTAACTAAGACCTTTTTTAGACTTTTCGCTCTTTCAAATCTAATAGAGCATGTTCTAAATCAGGATATTTATATGGAAAAACCCCGTTGTTCCATCGCTTAGAACTTACTCTAGTACTATTGAGTAACATTTCACTCATATCACCCATTAATAGTTTAAGGCCCAATGCTGGGATAGGTAAAACAATAGCATAAGGTGCAAATACTTTTTTAATAAGTTTGGCCATATCTTTTAGCCTTACTGGTTCTAAACTAGTACCATTAAAAACACCATTTAAGGAATCATCTTCTATAAGCTTTAAAATCATACCACAGACATCATCGATATGTATCCATGGATAAAAAGCTTGCCCATCTCCAAAATAGCCGGAACCTCCTAATTTAGCAGGACTGATTAATTTAGGCAAGGCACCATCAAGCATGCTCAAAACAATACCTATTCTAAGTATGCTAAAACGATTTACCTGATTGGATAAAGCTTGATGAGCTTCTTCCCATTGGACGCAACACTCGGATAAAAACCCAGAATTAGCTTGCCCATCTTCATAAATCCATTCGTCACCACGATGCCCATAATAACCAATGGCACTGGCGCCAACATAAACCGCTGGTTTTTGCTCTAGAGCATCTATCAACTTGGCTATGACTTTAGCACTGTTGACACGACTATCTATAAGCACTTTTTTTCTCTCTTCTGTCCATCGTTTATCAGCAATACCTGCACCTGTAAGATTAACAACAGCATAAAAAGACAAACTCGGATCTACATCAAATGACGACTTATGGAGATTCCATTGGTGATAATGTATCTGATCTTCTAGACGAGAAGCACCCCGCGTTAAAATATGAATGTCGTATTGATGTTTCAATAACGAAGATAATCTAAGGCCTATTAAACCACTTCCTCCAGCAATGAGTATACGTTTCTTCATAGTCGCTTTTTTGATAGTATAAGACTAATCGCCTAAGTATAAGTAAGCAAATGATAATTTTGTTTTATCTTTTATTCAAATATTAAAGGAGATGAGGATTTTTATTTGTGTGGCTTTTGCTTTGTTAATGTTGGTTTCTTGTCAAGAAACAGAAAAAGTCGTATCGGAAGGGAGTTTAAAAGTTTATTTATCTAGAGACCCAGAAAAACTAAACCCCGTGTTTAACCCCAAAGCAAATGCCAGAGAAGTTTACCAAAATATTTTTGTTCCTTTAGCAGATTACCATCCTGAAACACTAGAACTTTATCCCATCTTGATAGAGTCAGTGCCTACAGGAAAAATGGTTAATGATAGCACTGTCAGATATACGATGTCCATTAGGAATGATGCTGTGTGGACAGACGGTACAGAAATAACAGGCCATGATTATGCTTTTACTATGAAAGCCATTATGCATCCAAGAGTTAATACTCCAAGCTGGAGAAGCTTAATCAGCAAAATAAAAGCAGTAAATGTCGATGCAGACAATCCAAAAATGTTTTCTGTTGATATGGATCAATCAAATATGCTGACTAAAGAAATTGCAACAACAAACTATATTTTACCCAAACATGTGTATGACCCAAAAGGTGTTTTGGACAGTAAAACCTTAGCTTTCTTTGCACAAAAAAACATAGAGGATTTAATGGCCTTAGATAGCACATTAATTGATTTTGCAAACGCTTTTAATGATCCAATAAACTACAGAACAAATTTAGTTAATGCTGGACCATACACCCTAGAAACATGGGAAAGTGATCAATATATCGTGTTAAAAAGAAAACAAAACTATTGGGGAGATAATTATCCTAAAAATCCTTTTTTACAAGGCTTTTCTCAAGAAATAATCTTCAAAATATTTGCAGACGAATTGACTGCTTTTACCAATTTTAAAAATGGTGGAATGGATGTTATGAAGTTTAAAACAAGCAATTACTTTCTAGGGCTTAAAGATTCCTCTTCCACACTATCTGAAAACTACAATTTCGAATCGCCACAATTAATGCGCTATTATTATATAGCCTTAAACCATCGACGAAAAGGTTTGGACGAGCCAGCTGTCAGAAAAGCCCTAGCACATGCTCTGGATGTGGATGCATTGATTAAAATCATAGAAAAAGATTATGGGAGTCGATCCACAGGACCTATACATCCTTCAAAGCCATATTATAATCAAGCATTAAAACCAATAGAAAAAGACATAGAAACAGCTAAAAAATGGTTATCAGAAGCGGGATGGTCAGATAGCAATGACAACAATATACTAGATAAAGACGGCACTGAACTCTCTTTTGATTTATTGGCGTCACCTAGTGAATTAGCACAACAAGTATCCCTTGTTTTTAAAGAAGGGTGCAAGCAAATAGGTGTCAATATTAATATTGTTCAGAAAAGCCCTAGGGTTTTCGTCAGAGAGAATGTAAATACATATGACTATGATATGGCAGCATTAGCTCAAACATTAGATGCAAATCCAGATGATCCAAGTTATAGGTGGCATAGCTCCAAGGCGATTGTGGGAGGAAGCAACATAACCGGTTATTCTAATCAAAAAAACGACCAGGTTATTGATGAAATATTAATGACCAAAGATGAAGCTAGAAGGTCTGCTTTGTATAAAGAATTTCAGGAGTTATTGTACGAAGACCAAGCGGCCATATTCTTATATTCTCCGACAGAAAAAATAGCTATTAGAACTAACTGGGAAGGAAAAGGCACTTCAAAAAGACCCGGTTATTTGTTAAACACGTTTAAAAAAAACTGAGGATTAATCAGCGTCACCAGCCTGCATTTTACTCGCGTTTTCAGCCATTATCAGGGCGTCGATGACTCCTTTTAAATCACCATCCATGATTTTATCTAGGCTATAAAGTGTGAGGTTTATTCGATGGTCCGTTACTCTATTTTGTGGATAGTTATAAGTTCTGATTTTATCTGATCTATCTCCAGAACCAACGAGTGATTTTCGTTTATCTGCATGTTCAGTTTTTGCGCGTGTTTCGGTTACTTCACGTATTTTTTGATACAAACGCTGTAATGCAATTTCTCTATTTTTATGTTGGGATCTTGAGTCGGTACTTTCGGCGGCAATTCCAGTAGGAATATGAGTAAAACGCACTCCTGATTCTGTTTTATTTACATGCTGTCCTCCGGCACCACTCGCTCTAAAGGTGTCTACTCTTAATTCGTCTTTTCGAATATCGATATCTTCCATTTCAAATTTAGGAAGAACAGCTACTGTGACTGCTGAAGTATGGACTCTACCTTGAGATTCCGTTTTAGGCACTCTTTGGACTCTATGTGCTCCCGATTCAAACTTTAAAGTGCCATATACATCGTTTCCAAATACTTCAAAAACAATTTTACTATAGCCACCAGCGGTACCTTCATTGAGATCTAGAATTTCTGTCTTAAAACCTACCGTTTCAAAAAACTTAGTATACAAACGATGAAGATCGCCTACAAAAATACTCGCTTCATTACCACCCGTACCTGCTCTAATTTCCATAACGACATCTTTATCATCATCTGGATCTTTGGGGATAAGCATGATTTTGATCTCCTCTTCCATCTGCTCACGAGTGCTCTTTAATTCCTCCAGCTCCATTTTAGCCATTTCTCTCATTTCAGCATCGTCTTCTTTTAACATGCTTGTAGCTGAGACTGTATTTTCTAATACATTTTTATACCTTAAGTAGACATTTGATATTGCCTCCAAACCTTTATAATCCTTATTAAGCTTAGTATATCGTTTCATATCGGAAACCACTTCCGGATCAGATAACTGTTCCTGAAGCTGCAAAAAACGATTATAAATGGATTCTAGTTTTTCCAGCATGGTAATAATTTGAAGGTGCAAATGTAAGAAAGGGAAGATAAAAAACACCTAGGCGTTTAGCCAATGTATCTAAAAAGAAGAGACCTAAGCCGTAAAGCTCAAATCTCATTATTTTTTACAAAGTTCAGAAAGACTTATCCTTGAAAACTCTGTTTAATCCTATTTAGGATCTCATCAGACACTTTTGTGCGTCTAATATTGGCTTTTAAAAACTCTCTAGCCGTTTTTTCTTGATTGAAAATTTCATTGCTCTTTGGATTCGCATTTACATGATCGAGAAGCTGTTGCTCATCTTCTTTGCTTAATGCGTTATCAAAGTAAAGGCTTACATTTTTTTGAATATTTTGAATATTGTCAAAATTTTGCATGGTTTTTAGTTTAAAAAATCATCTTAAAAAAGAAATACCGTCGTCTTATTCTTCTTCTGTTTTCGTACCCCTAACATCTACATACCCTAGAGTAGTAGCGTAGTTTTTCAATTTTTCTTTTAACATGTTCCTTGCTCGAAATAGTCTAGATCTCACTGTACCGATAGGTATGTCTATAATTTTAGCAATTTCTTCGTACTTGAATCCTTCTATGTCACATAGGAGAATTACTGTTCTAAAGTCAACGGGAAGAGCATTAATGGCAACAGTGACCTCATCGCCCATGATGTTCTTAAAAATCTCTTCTCTTAAATCAAGGTATCCTGTAGCTCCTTTGTCTTCGTCTGTATCGTGGTAACTAATAAAGTCTTCAAAATCTACTTTTGAAGGCCTTTTCGAACGCTTACGGTACTCGTTGATGTAAGCGTTTTTCAAAATTTTAAACAACCAAGCCTTAGCATTAGTTCCCTCTAAATAACGATCCACAAATCTATGGGCCTTCATAAAGGTTTCTTGCACTAAATCATTAGCATCTTCTTCATTGTAGGTAAGGTGGAAAGCAAATGTTTTTAATGCATCCGCATGAGGCAAGAATTCGTTGTTAAATATCCTTAAATATTTCTCTTTGTTGTTCGACACTTGTTTTACAATTGGTCGGTCAAACATACGGCAAATTATACTTACATGATTGATTAACTATCCAAAAACCTCGATAATTTCAGAATCTACACAAACAAAAACGCGATCAGCTTTCAAAGGTTTTATGGTAAAACCCCCGGTAAAACTGCCAAACGCAGGGAGTAAGGCTTGGTGTTTACCAAAATGGAAACAGGCTAATCGGATGGATTGATTTCCTTTACCTTGCATCCGTACACAAGGGTGGATATGACCTGAAATGGTATAAAAATCACCGAGCTCCTCTGATGGCTCATGTGTAAATAGAAAAGGCCCGATCTTTAATTGATCCATAATTTCTACACCATAGTCTATGTAAATTTGTGGATTAAAAACATCATGATTTCCCAAAACCAGTTTAAATGTTAAATGTTTAAAATTTTTTAGAATGGATAAAAATTCAAGACATTCTTCGTTAATAGTGGAATGAAACAAATCCCCTAAAAACACGACAGTTTGCAAGTCATGCGCAGTGAGTAGATGTAATATGGATGCCCAGTTTTTTTGTATACCATTTCTAGGTATCCCAATGCCGTTTTTTCTAAAATGAGTAATCTTTCCAAAATGTAAATCGGAAACAATAAGCGTTTTGAATTTAGAATATATGATGGCTTTTTCTGGAAGCAAGACTAAATTTTCATTCTCGATATTAATCTCCAAAGTAGATTCTCTTTGATATTTATGCAAATTAGCTAGGTATTATAAAGGATTGTGTTTCTTTGTAACATAAAGAAATTAAAAAATTCTAATATAAAATATACCACATCTATGTATAAGATATTAGCCAATGATGGAATCCACCCAACTGGGAAAAAAATGCTGGAAGAAGCAGGTTTTGAAGTTGACACAGAACACATACCAATGGACGACATTGGCAATCACCTAAATAAGTATGATGGAATCATTGTCAGAAGTGCTACTAAAGTTAGAAAAGAGCTTATCGATGCATGCCCCAATCTAAAAGTTATAGCGCGAGCGGGAGTAGGCATGGATAATATAGATGTCGATTATGCTCGTTCGATCGGAAGACATGTGATTAATACACCTGCAGCATCTTCTAGATCGGTGGCAGAGTTAGTGTTTGGGCATTTTATCAGTTTATCTAGAGGACTGTATAAATCGAATAGAGAAATGCCGACCAAAGGAAATACAGCATTTAAAAATCTAAAAAAATCATATTCAAAAGGTGGTGAATTAAAAGGTAAAACCCTGGGAGTTGTAGGTTTAGGTAGGATAGGTTGTGAAGTAATTAAAATTGCAGTAGGCATGGAAATGAATATCCTTGCGCACGATCCATTTGTCGATAAAAGATCTTTAGCCATTAATGTTTTAGGGGAGCAGATCAATGTCGAGATTGTTAGCGAGCCTATGTCTAAGGTATTATCTTCAGCAGACTTTATAACCTTGCATGTTCCAAGCTTAGGGAAACCACTGATTGATGCGGATGCTTTTAAACAAATGAAAGATGGTGTTATTTTGGTCAATGCTGCCAGAGGTGGTGTTGTAAACGAAGAAGACCTATTGTCTGCTTTATCCTCGGGAAAAGTTGGGGCTTGTGGCTTGGATGTATTCGAAAATGAGCCTACACCTAAGCATGAAATTTTAATGGCCGAAGGCATATCTCTTTCTCCACATATAGGTGCATCTACGGTTGATGCTCAAGAAAACATCGGTATCGAATTAGCCAATCAATTTAAAGCCATTCTAGCTTAATGATCATTAATTTCGAACACAATAAGATTAAGTATAAAGCAGATTTTAACAAGGGCTTTGATATTTCACTAACTATAGGAGGTAAAGATAATGTCCAGTGTTATTATGCCGGAGAAGCTAAACTAGAGCCTGTAAGCACCGACCAATTCATTGGTTCGATGAAGGAAGGCTTTTCCGTTAATTACTTTAAAGCGGAAATTATACCGCATGGTCAGGGTACACATACCGAATGTGTTGGTCATATTGATGCCAATATGATGTGCGTTTCTGAAGTGCTCAAAAATCATCACTTCGTAGCTCAATTAGTGACGATAAACCCAACCCAACTCGAAAACGGGGATAGAGTTATCCTAAAAGAACAGATTGAATCCGCTTTTTTGATGGAAGAACTAGATGCGGTAATTCTAAGAACAAGTCCTAATTTTTCGGTCAAAAAAAACATAAATTATTCAGGTACAAACCCATGTTATTTAGATGTGGAAGCAATGGAGTTTTTGGTGTCGAAGAATATAAAACATTTATTAGTCGATCTTCCAAGCGTAGATAGAGAATCCGATGGTGGAAAACTGGCAGGACATAAAGCTTTTTGGAATGGAGCGCGCGCTACTTATGCGACCATTACAGAATTAATTTATGTACCTAATGAATTAGAAGACGGAGTATATCTTCTAAATTTACAATTGAGCACTATAGAACTAGATGCTGCTCCAAGTAGACCCATTTTATATAAACTAGAAAAACAATAAAACGATGGTACATAATTTTTTTGCTGGCCCAGCTATTTTACCACAAAAGGTGTTAAAAGGAGCTGCAGATGCCATTCACTCTTTCGCTGATTTTGGCTTATCTCTATTAGAAATTTCCCATAGGTCAAAACAGTTTGTTGAAGTTATGGATAAAGCTGAAGCACTGACGCGACAATTAACAGGTGCGGGAGATGATTATGCAGTTTTATTTTTAACAGGAGGAGCAAGCTCACAGTTTTATTTTACAGCCATGAACTTGCTTGGTTCTAACGACACAGCTTGCTATGTAGATACTGGAACTTGGTCCACTAAAGCGATTAAAGAAGCAAAGCAGTTTGGCAACATTCATATTGCAGCTAGTTCTGAAGATAAAGGCTTTAGTTACGTGCCTAAAAGCTTTGATATACCTTCTAAGGCTAAATATATGCACATCACAAGCAACAATACCATATATGGTACACAGTACCAAAACATGCCAGAGGTAGACATTCCTTTAGTTTGTGATATGTCTTCAGATTTGTTTAGTAAACCCATAGACATAGACAAGTATGATCTTATTTATGCTGGTGCGCAGAAAAATCTTGGTCCAGCAGGAGTTACTTTGGTGATTGTTAAAAAAGATATTCTCGGAAAAGTGGACCGACAAATCCCTACCATGCTTGACTACAGAACCCATATCCAAAAAGGCTCAATGTTTAATACACCACCCGCTTTTCCTATTTATGTAAGTATGTTAACTATGGAGTGGATTGTGGAGCTTGGTGGTCTAGAAGCCATGCAAAAAAGAAATGAAGAGAAAGCCAACATTATTTATGGAGAAATTGATAGGAACCCGTGTTTTATCGGAAAGGCCGCTGTTGAAGATCGATCAAGAATGAACGTGACCTTCTTGCCTACTGAAGAAAAATATGTAGAACCATTTCTAGCGATGTGTGCAGAAAACAACTGTGTAGGTATTAAAGGGCATCGATCAGTTGGTGGATTCAGAGCTTCCACATATAATGCAATGGAAGCTTCCAGTGTGCAAGTCTTAGCCGAAACGATGAAGGCTTTTGCAGAAAAACATGCATAATATCTTTGTTGTTAAATCGGTTTTCTAAAGCCAAAACTTGTATATTCAGACCATGAGTAAACGTATAAACGAATTAGCTAAATTAGTGGATGATGGAGCAAATCATGCTAGGGCTATCGAACAATTAAGTAGCCAAACCCCAATTACGTTAGTAGAAGCCTATGCGATTCAAAAAGCATCTATTGATAGACGCATAAGTAGAGGAGAGAAACTGGTTGGTTTAAAAATGGGCTTTACAAGTAAAGCAAAAATGGAACAGATGGGTGTCCACGAACTAATATGGGGAAGGCTTACTGACAAAATGCAAATACAATCGGGAAAAACATTAGACTTAAATAAGTTTATTCATCCCAGAGCTGAACCAGAAATTGCATTTTTAATAGCCGAAGATGTTCCGGAAGATCAAGATTTAGAAAGTATAGGAAAGTATATAGAAGCTGTAGCACCAGCAATAGAAATTATCGATAGTAGATATAAAAACTTCAAATTTTCATTGGAAGACGTAGTGGCCGATAATTGTTCGTCCGCTGGTTTTGTCTTAGGAGAATGGAGTCCTTTTACGGGAGATTTGAAGGACCTTTGCATTGATTTAATAGTAAATGAAGAATGTAAACATGAAGGATCTTCGAATGCCATATTAGGCAACCCACTACTTTCTTTATTGGATGCTGTAAGATTAGGCTTTAAATACAACGAACCTGTGAAAAAAGGAATGATTATACTTGCAGGGGCTGCCACTCCGGCAGAATACATCAAATTAAATGACCAAATAGAAACGAATGTTGATCGATTAGGCAAGGTCAATTTAACCGTAGTATAATATATGAGTAAAAAATACAGCACCATACATTACCACAGCTATCTTCAGATGGATAAACTCTTGTCTGCGCAAAAACTGCGAAGCCTGGAACTGGCTGAAAACCCAGCGCATGAAGAAATGCTTTTTATCATTGTCCACCAAGTATACGAACTATGGTTTAAGCAAATCATCCACGAATTAGATTCTGTTATTGCTTTATTTGCTGCCGAAAGAGTGGATGAAAGCAACATTGGTACGGCGGTTTCAAGATTAGAACGAGTTACAGATATTCAGCGGTTGTTAATTCAGCAAATAGAAGTTTTGGAGACTATGACTCCATTGGATTTTTTGGACTTTAGAAATTATCTATTTCCCGCTTCTGGGTTTCAAAGTTTCCAATTTAGAGTTATGGAAGTCATTCTCGGACTCCAAGAAAAAGAACGACTCACATATAACAATCATCATTATGCTTCTGTTTTTAATGAGGAGCAGAAAGCCCAGCTTAATGACGCAACGAAGTCAGGCAGTTTGTTCGAAGCCATCGAAGCATGGTTGGAAAGAACTCCTTTCTTACAATTTGATCAGTTTGACTTTCTAAAGTATTACCGAAAGGCTGTAAATAACATGCTTTCTAAAGAACAAGAAGCCATTAAAGCTTCTGACTACTTGACAACACAAGAAATAGAAATGAGATTGCGCATGTTAGGTACAACAGATACCTTTTTTGATAGCATTCTAGACAAAGAAGTGCATAAGCAAAAGCAAGAAGCCGGTGAATTGAGACTTTCATATAAAGCTACACTGGCCGCATTATTAATTAATCTTTATAGAGATGAACCGATTCTTCATATGCCGTTTAAACTTCTTCAAGTACTGACGGAAATAGATGAATTATTTACAACTTGGAGATATAGACACGCGCAAATGGTACTTAGGATGTTAGGTAGAAAAATAGGCACAGGAGGCTCTTCAGGTCACAAATATTTAAGCGAAACAGCAGAAAAACACCGTATTTTCTCGGACTTGCATAATATTTCCACCTTATTAATTCCAAGGTCTGAGTTACCAGAACTACCTATAACTCTAAAGAAAGAATTAGGGTTTTACTTCACTCAAAAGCATGTGTGATTTGGAAAAAATGTATAACTACATAAATGGTGAATTAAGAACAGCTAATAGTGGGCATTTCCTGGATGTTTTTGAACCAGCGACAGGGAAAGTGTACGGGCAAACACCAGATTCAGACGAGACAGATGTAAACGAAGCTATTGAAGCAGCTCAAAAAGCTTTTGAGTCATGGAGTGAGACATCAGTAGATTATAGACATCGTATCTTGTCTAGGATTGCTGATGAAATAGAAAAGAAACTTGATTCTTTAGCAGCAGCAGAATCAAAAGATAATGGCAAACCTTTAAGTTTAGCTAAGAAAGTTGATATCCCAAGGGCAGCGGATAACTTTAGATTTTTTGCTAATGCAATCACCCAGTTTTCAAGCGAAACCCATGAGATGATAGGTCTTGCTCTAAACTATACTTTAAGAGAACCTTTAGGTGTAGTAGCGGCTATTTCTCCTTGGAATTTACCCCTTTATTTATTTAGTTGGAAAATCGCACCTGCTTTAGCGGCGGGTAATTGTGTAGTGGCTAAACCTTCAGAAGTTACGCCATACACAGCCTATCTTTTAAGCCAAATATGCATAGATGCCGGATTGCCACCTGGAGTTTTAAATATTCTTCATGGTTTAGGTCATAAAGTAGGCTCGGCATTGACAAAACATAAAAAAATAAAAGCAATCTCTTTTACGGGCAGCACAAAAGTAGGTCAAGAAATTGCATCTATTGCGGCACCCGCCTTTAAAAAAGTTTCGCTCGAAATGGGTGGAAAAAACCCCAACATTATATTCGCAGATGCTGATTATGATCGCATGTTGCGCACAACGCTTCGGTCGTCATTTGCAAATCAAGGTCAAATTTGTCTGTGTGGATCTAGAATATTTGTAGAATCTTCCATCTATGATAGATTTAAAAAAGATTTTGTAACTGCTGCCAAAGCATTAAAAGTAGCCAAGCCCGAAGATCCTGAAGCAAAGCTTTCCGCTGTAGTTTCTGAGACGCATATGAACAAAATCTTAGACTATATTGCTCTGGCTAAAGAAGAAGGAGGTGTGTTATTAGCTGGTGGACACAGGGCCTCTTTATCGGGTAAATACGCTGATGGGTGGTATATAGAACCCACCATTTTCGAAGGACTTCATTATAACTGTAGAGTAAACCAAGAAGAAATTTTCGGCCCAGTTGTAAGTATTACGCCATTCGATTCAGAAGAAGAAGTTCTAAAAATGGCCAATAGCACAGAATATGGTTTGTCGGCTACTTTGTGGACACAAAACTTAGATCGGGCACATAGAATGGCCAAGCAAATTGATGCGGGGATTGTTTGGATAAACACTTGGCTTTTGAGAGATCTACGAACACCTTTTGGTGGGGTGAAACATTCGGGAGTAGGCAGAGAAGGTGGATTAAATGCGCTGCGCTTTTTTACCGAACAAAAAAACATTTGTATTAAGTACAACTAAAACATAAAACTATGTCTAAATTATTTCCTGTTGTAGATTTTAAAAATTGGATTGAAGAACACAGACACCTATTAAAACCACCTGTAGGAAATAAATGTGTTTGGGACAATGGAGAGTTTATAGCTATGGTTGTTGGTGGGCCAAACGCTAGAAAAGATTATCATTTAAACCCTACACCTGAATTTTTCTATCAAGTGGAAGGAGATATAACACTTAAAGTTATCGATGAAGGAGTGCCAAAAGATATAGAAATTAAAGAAGGTGAAATATATCTTCTACCATCAAACATCCCACATTCTCCGCAACGAGGGCCTAATACCATAGGGCTTGTAATCGAACAAAAACGACCGGATGGTGAAGATGATGCTTTAGCGTGGTTCTGTGAAAATTGTAATAAAAAGATTTATCAAGAAGGCTTTGCTTTAGATAATATAGAAACAGACCTTCCTAATATTTTTAACAAGTTTTACAACGATGATAAACTAGCTAGTTGTGATGCTTGTGGGACAAAAATGGAGGCTCCTCAAGCTAAATAAAAACAAACATTTTGAGAATAAACGGACACGGACATTTATTACCGGAACCTCGACAAATACCGAGGTTTATGAAACAAAAGGAGGTGTTCTGGTTAAGTGATGATAAAAGCTTAATGTTGCAAAAAGGCTGGTCTAGGCCTATTGATCATCCTAGTTTTTTTGTGGAAGCAAAAATAGAATGGATGGAAAAACATGGTATAGACCACGAAGTAGTTATTACTCTGTCCCAATTATATGCTAATGGATATGAGGCCTCTTTATGCAAGGATATCATACGCTTTCAAAATGACTTTCATATAGAAACACAAAATAACTATCCAAGTCAGTTTACCACTGGTTTTGTAGTCCAACCAAGATATGTCGATGATGCACTTAAAGAGATCGAAAGGTGTGTAAAGGCAGGCCTAAAAGTTCTTTGTTTACCTACGCATTATCAAGATGAAAACAATCAATGGAAAACAGTAGCTAATCAAGAAACGAAAGCTATTTTTTCATTAGCAAATGAACTCAATCTAGCTATAGAAATACATCCTTATGATGCGCCTAAAATGATTTCATTAAAAAACGAATTCTGGCGATTTCATTTAGTTTGGATGTGTGCACAAACGGCAGATTGTCATCACTTCTATAGTTTATTTAACTTCCCACAATTATTCCCTAATGCGAGGGTTTGTTTTGCTCATGGCAACCAAGTAGGTATGATAAATTATGGGCGTAGATTGCAAGGATATGATGGAAGACCAGATTTATTCGAATCTGCGGTTGACCCTAGAACAAGTAGTTTTAGGAAGAATATCTTTGTTGATACCCTAGTGCATGATCCATACAGTTTGCGTTTAGTAATAGATCGAGTTTCTTGTTCTCAGATTGTAGCTGGCTTAGATGATCCGTATCCCCTAGGAGAAATGGATTCTGTCCCAGGATCATATCCAGGAAAAAGCCTAGACGAAGCAGAATCACTCGGGTTTTTATCAGAACGAGATAAACAAGCTATATGGGGCAAAAATGTTTTGGATTGGGTATATGGAAAAGATCATTCAAGTTTTAAAAGAAGAACAGGCTATGCAGTATGAATCAACAATAGAGTATGCTAAGAAACAGGATCAATTAGATCCTTTAAAAAGTATAAGAAGCCAGTTTTATATTCCTACTCAAAGTAATGGAGAAGAACACATTTATTTATGTGGTAATTCGTTGGGTTTACAAGCTAAAACCACTAAAAGCTACATTGAACAAGAGCTAAAGGACTGGGAAAAATACGGAGTCGAAGGTCATTTTCACGCAAAACGCCCTTGGATGCCCTATCATGAATTCCTCACAAAAAGTATGGCAAATATTGTCGGTGCTAAAGAAGAAGAAGTAGTGGTAATGAATACCTTAACGGTAAATTTACACTTGATGATGGTTTCTTTTTATCAGCCTACCAAGGATCGTTACAAAATATTAATAGAAAGCGACGCTTTTCCTTCAGATATTTATGCGGTCGAATCTCAAATCAAATTTCATGGCTTTGATGCACAGATGGGTTTGATAAAAGTGAAGCCAAGGGAAGGTGAGGTTTGCTTGAGGACAGAAGATATATTAAGGATTATAGAAGAGCAAGGAGATGAAATAGCCTTAATCATGTTAGGAGGTGTAAACTACTACACAGGGCAATATTTTAATGTTAGAGAAATTACAAAAGCGGGACACGCAAAAGGTTGCAAAGTAGGTTATGACATGGCTCATGGCGCTGGGAATATTAAGCTTCAACTTCATGATGATGGTCCTGATTTCGCAGTTTGGTGTTCATATAAATACATAAATGCAGGACCTGGAAGTTTAGCTGGTTGCTTTGTTCATGAACGGCATAAAAACGCTAAAGAACTACCAAGATTTGCTGGCTGGTGGGGGCACGATAAAGCTACTCGCTTTAACATGCGTTATGATTTTTCTCCTATTCCAGGGGCAGAAGGATGGCAACTTAGTAATCCGCCTATTTTGTCAATGGCTGCATTGAAAGCTTCATTGGATATTTTTGATCAAGTAGGTATGGAAGCACTTGAGCTGAAGTCCCGAAAATTAACGGCATACATGGAGGCATTAATGGAGCCTTTGGGAGAAAAAATATTTGCATTGATCACACCAAAAGACCCAGAACAAAGAGGTTGTCAAATGTCAATACAAATAAAAGGAGCCAATAAAACAATCTATGAAAAAATCACAAAAGATGGAGTGATAGCCGACTGGAGAGAACCAGATGTTATTAGGACAGCAGCGGTACCTTTGTATAATAGTTTTGAGGATGTTTTCCGATTTGTTGAAATATTAAAAAGACATGTAAACTAAAATGGATAAAGTTACTATTGTAGGAGCAGGTCTTTGTGGGACCTTATTAGCCATTCGATTAGCCCAACGTGGTTTTCAAGTGGATTTGCATGAGAAAAGGGTAGACCTAAGAAACGAAAAACTTGATGCAGGAAGATCCATTAATTTAGCTCTATCTCATCGAGGATTAAAGGCATTAGCCTTGGCAGGTTTAGAAGATCAGGTGAGGAAAGATTGTATTCCTATGCATGGAAGAATGCTCCATTTATCTAATGGAGATACTAGGTTAAGTCCTTATTCTGGTAGAGATGATGAATATATAAACTCCATATCAAGACCTGGCTTAAATGCTTTACTCTTAGATAAAGCTGCAACGTACCCAAATGTCAACATTCATTTTGAAAGTCAATGCTTGGATGTAGACTTAGTTAATGCGGAAGGAAAATTTAAGCAACCAGATGGTACTGTCAATCTGATTGCTAGCGATCTTATAATAGGCACGGATGGAGCAGGAAGCATAGTGAGAAAAAGTATGATGTCAAAAACTACGTCATTATTATTTAATTATTCTCAAGATTTTCTGAGGCATGGCTACAAGGAACTCTCAATAAAAGCCACTGTTTCTGGTGGATATAGCATAGAAAAAAATGCCCTACACATTTGGCCAAGAGGCAAATTCATGGTAATTGCTTTACCGAATTTAGACGGTAGTTTTACAGTAACTATGTTTCATCCCTATCAAGGAGAGGCAGGATTTGAGACCCTAAACACACCTGAAAAAGTCAAAGCATTTTTTGCTGAACATTATCCTGATTTATTAGTAGAGATGCCTCATTTAGGTGAAGAATATTTTGATAATCCAGTAGGAACTTTAGGCACTATCAAGTGTTATCCTTGGCAAGCTTATGGTAAAAGTTTAATTATGGGCGACGCTTCCCATGCAATTGTTCCTTTTTATGGACAAGGAATGAATGCTTCTTTTGAGGATGTGTTAGTTTTTGACAAATACTTAGATGAATATGGGAGTAATTGGGAAAAGGTACTTTATCACTTTCAAGAAGAAAGAGTTAAAGATGCTAATGCCATTGCAGATTTAGCCATTGACAACTTTCATGAAATGCAAAATCATGTGGCCGACCCTTATTTTGCTCGTAAACGTGCATTAGAAATGAAGCTAGAGCAAGGATATGAAAATTATCGGTCAAAATATTCTTTGGTGACTTTTTTGCCAGAACTATCTTACAGCCAAGCTAAAGCAATAGGAAGAGCTCAAGATGAATGGTTGTTAGATGCGGTAAAAAGTGATAAAGATCAAACAGAGCCTTTAGACAAAATTTATCAAGCCTTAGAACAGTTAAAAGCGACATTTATATAAGTACAGAAAATGATAGAAAACAAAGTATTAGACCATAAAGCAACACCAAGAGGTAAGTTTCCACATGTAAAGAGAGTGGGTGATTTTATTTATGTTTCTGGAACAAGTAGCCGGAGAAAAGACAATAGCTTAGCAGGTGTAGAAGTAGATGAAATGGGGACGACTAAATTAGATATAAAAGTGCAAACTAAAGCAGTACTGGATAATATAGGTGATTTACTTAAAAGTATGGGAGCAGATTTATCTGATGTAGTGGATATAACCAGCTTTTTAGTAAACATGAACGATTTTGGAGGTTATAATGAGGTATATGGTAGCTATTTTGATTTTAATGGTCCTACTAGAACAACAGTTGCTGTTCATCAGCTCCCACACCCGCACTTATTGATTGAAATTAAAGCTATAGCTTATAAACCAGCATAAAAAAAGACCAGTAAATAAATGCTGGTCTTTTATTTGGGGTTATGTTTCCGATTACTCGGCTGTACGCAAAGATACAGAAATTTCAAACTCGTCATAAATCGTATTATCTCCTAAATTGTCGATAAACGATCCAGAACCATATCTTACATCAAACTCACTTCGATCTACCACGATATCGGCATTCATTGTTCCGTCTTCGGCAGTGCTTACATTGAATTTGATAGGATTTGTTTTGTCTTTAATGCTTAGGTTAGCGATTACTTTATAGTCACCAGGTACACCTCGACTAATTACTTTTGTTATTTCCAATGTTGCTTTAGGATAATTAGCCACGCCAAAAAAGTCATCTGATGCTAAATGTCCTACAAGTTTCCCTGCATATTCTCCTTCTAAATCAGTACAAGCGATACTAGTCATATCTATAGTAAAAGAACCACCCGTTAAGTTACCTTCATTCATCATAAGTTCACCTTCACTTAAGTTGATAGTACCCTCATGAGACCCTCCTACTTTATACGCTTTCCAGTTAATTGAGCTTTGAGTTATATCAATGGATTTTTTTGTTGGTTCTCCATTGTTGGCAAAACTAATTGATGTTCCTAGTAGGATTGCCATTAGTGTAGTCATTAATTTTTTCATGATCTTATTTTATTTAATAATTTATTTAATTGAATGCATTCATTTTCGCTCAGTTGTTGGATTGGGTTATTGTCTGATATTTTTTTATCACCTATTTCTTCCAGTAATTGAGTTCCTTTATTTGTCAGTTTGATACTGATTAGTCTAGCATCATCGCCACACTTGTGTTTACTTAACAAGCCTTTTTGTACGAGTCTATCAACGAGCCTTGAGCTGTCCGAATTTTTAGCTAAAAGTCTTTGCCTAATATATGCTGTTGATACATTTTCCTTAGCCCCTTTAACGATGCGAAGTACATTAAACTGTTTATAGCTAATATCATACTGCTCGATGACTTTATTCATTCGATCAAAGACAATATTACTTGTATAGACCATATTTACAAGTGCTCGCAGCCATTCGTCTTTAAATGGTTTTGATTGTTTTATTGCTTCTTCTATTGTTTTCACACGTCAAATATAATGTTATAACATCAATGTTGCAACATTGATGTAGATAAATTTTTTTTGTCTTATTTCTTTTGATATTTATTAGCCAATGTTGTAAGATCTTTTCTAGAGATATTAGAATCCAAAATTTGGTGTTTTTCTTTAAGGAAAACGCCATCAGCTAACTGATCTAAAGCATCATGTATGTAAAGAGCTGCTTTTTCGTTTCCTTTATCATGCAACAGTTTAGCCTTAAAAGTTAAAAAGTTTACATAGTTTTTATTTTTATCTAAAGCTTCATCAATTATGGTTAATGCTTCACTTTTTTTACCCAAATAAAAATAGGCTTTGCTTTGATATAAGTAAGCGCAGGGATCTATTATAGACCCATCCTTCATCTCTTTTATATAGTCATCAAAAAAGGAGATGGCTTTCTCATATTCTTTCAGCCGATAATGAGCTATTCCTCGCATTAAATTTGGCCTAATGAAGGGCGAATGCATGACTTGTAGACTGTCTAGTAGGTCGGCGCTATAAAAATCGACAATGGCTTGTTCTGCATCATTAAGATAGGTTAAATATTGGTTACCTCGGTGGATTTTGTATGCTTCAGGATTTAGTTCGACAGCCTTATCAATGTATGTTTTCCAGTTGTGTAATTCTCCTTTTAGTAAACTCGTATTTGCTAGTTCAAAGAAAGCTTTCTCATTTTTATGATCGTAACTGATAGCCGTCTTTAGATGTCGAATATGTTCGTCAGAGAATCTTGAATACTGAAAGCTTTTAAGTATTGAAGCTGATGATTCTTTGGCTCTTTCTTTAGGTGTTAAGAAAAAATGAGGATCATTAAAGTGATCACAGGAAATGAGCATAAAAACACTAAAGGCTAATATCAAATATTTCTTCATTTTTATATCTTAAATGTAAGACTCCATAAATATTATGCTCTGTGTTATCACTCAGAAGCTCGATGTCCAAATAGTCTGACAAAGCAGAAGTTAAGGCTTTGTTCTTTTGGTAAAAACTAATCTCCAAATCTTCATTAAAATGATTGATTAATTGGAAATCAAAACGGTTACAACAATCAGAATACCAATAGAAACTAGAATGAGCTAATTGCTCATCAAAGCTGAGTTTTTGATTTATTGAATCTAAAAAAGCTCTTTTGTTGGCAATGAGAGGACGGTTAAAAGTATTGCTAATGTCATAATAAGCCAAGGTTTCTAATCCTGCACAAGATTTGCTTGCTTTAAATGCAGACACTAGATTCGGTAAACTATGTTCATCCACAGTGTTTTTCCCGCTCGAGCAAGCAAAAAAGACAGACAATAGCCATACTAAACCAAGTTTTCTAAGCATCATTGTTACCAAACTACAAGTAGAAAACTAAATAACCAATTTAGCAGCAATTATTTACAAAGCATTAACTTTCGATGGCTTGACGTAGGTCATTCCACAAATCATCTTTGTTTTCTATGCCCACACTTAAACGAATAAGCGAATCTGTTAAACCAATTTTTTCTCGCTCAGCTTTTGGAATAGTGCTATGAGTCATGGTAGCTGGATGACCTATTAAACTTTCCACTCCTCCAAGTGATTCTGCCAAGGAAAAGAAATGTGTATTCGATAAGATTTTTTTTGCTTTCTCAAGAGAATCATCTTTTAAATCGAATGAAATCATGGCACCAAAATCTCTCATCTGTGCGGCGGCCAAGTCATGACGAGGATGACTAGATAAACCTGGGTAATACACCTTATTTATCTGTTCAAAATTCTGCAATTTTTTAGCTATAAAAGCAGCATTTTCGCATGCTCTGTCCATTCTTACATGTAAGGTTTTTATACCTCTTAAAATGAGAAAACAATCCTGGGGCCCAGGAACAGCACCAACAGCATTTTGAATAAAATATAACTGATCTGCTAATGTTTTATCGTTGACCATCAAACAGCCGTGAATGACATCTGAGTGGCCTCCTAAATATTTTGTAGCAGAATGCATAACTATATCGGCACCTAAATCCATTGGGGTTTGTAAATAAGGAGAGGCAAAGGTATTATCTACACAAACTAAGACATCTTCAGCAACGCTTTGTGCTACTTTTTTTATGTCTATGATGTTTAACATAGGATTTGTGGGTGATTCTACCCAGACTAAACGAGTTTTTTGGTTCAGTGCTTTATTGAGTTCATCTTCATTCGACAAATCAATGAAATGCATTTTTATACCATACTTTTCAAACAGTTTGGTCATAAGTCGATAAGAACCGCCATAAAGATCATATGTAGCAATCACCTCTTCTCCAGGTTCCAGTAATCTTAAGACAGCATCAATCGCAGCCATACCACTAGAAAAGCATATTCCATAACGAGCCTTTTCAAGGGCAGCTAAGTTTTCTTGCAAAATGGTTCTAGTAGGATTTTGTGATCTTGCATATTGAAATCCGAGATGATCACCGGGTTTATTTTGTACATAAGTAGAAGTCTGGAAAATAGGTGTCATGATGGCTCCAGTAGAAGCATCAGGTTTTATTCCAGCATGGATGAGTTTTGTTTCGAATTTCATTATCGCGATTTGACAGGAAAGATAATTGGCTTTTGGGCAAAAAAAAAGACCGACAAAGTCGGCCTTTTATATCTAAGTAGGATTTTTTTAGTTTACAGCTTCAGTTAAAGCTTTTCCTGCTTTGAATTTTACTAATGTTTTAGCAGGAATTTTGATTGTAGCACCAGTTGCCGGGTTTCTACCATCTCTTGCAGCTCTTCTTGTAGTTTGGAAAGTACCAAATCCAACGAAGGCAGCTTTATCTCCACCTTTAATACAAGACTCGATATTACCGAATACTGCATTTACAGCATCTGTAGCCTGTCCCTTAGTGATACCTGCAGCCGCAGCTACTGAACTTATTAATTCTCCTTTGTTCATTATAAAAATTTTTAGTTGTTAATTTCAATGTTAAAAACGAGTCCAAAATTAGACTTATAGTATATATATCCAAAAATATTATATGATATTTTGCTCAAAATCCCGTAAAAACACGGGTTTTAACGGTTTATTTTAATAATTGTAGGCTATTTCTAACTTTATAAACACCATTTTCTAATGCAATGACGTTAATTTAACAGCTTAAATAAATAGTATGAAGAATAAAAAATGGACCGTTTTGTTAGTAATACCAGTAGCGATAGCTCTTACAACTATAAGTTCTTGTCAACGAAAAACGGGTTGTGAAAACGAAGAAGCATATAAAGTACAAGTTGATAAGCATGGGAATTTATCCACAAAGCGAGGTAAATCAAACTTGTTTTCGAAAAAAATGCGAAAGAACCACGGGCGATAATCGAGCTATTTAAAAATATTGCTCAATCTAGAAAAGAAATATAAAATATAGAACAGAAATAGACCTGGAAAAACAATTAACCACCACGAAGCTATATTCGTTCTTGCACCACTGATCAAAGAACCTAAGGTGACCGCATCCAATGGTACACCTATTCCTAAAAAAGAAAGAGTGGCTTCTAAAAGGATAACACCGTTTATAGCAAAACAAGAGACTACAAATAGTGGTTTATAAATATTGACTAAAAGGTGTTTAAAATAAAGCCTGGGATAAGATATATTAGCAAGTTTTGCTGCTATTATGTAATCCTGCTCTTTTATAGCCATTATTTCTGCGCGAATTATCCTTGTAAATAGAGGCCATATAATTAAACCTATTAAGATAGAAACACCCCATAATCCTGAACGGTCAAACAAGGAGGCTAAAACGAGCACCACAAGCAATGATGGTAAAGATTTAAAAATATTTAACATGCTTGTAATTAATGGGTCCCCTTCAAAGCTAATAGCCAGCTTTTCACCAACTTGAGCAACATTGAACAACAAAAATAAAAAGACGACAAGGAACAGCAGGAAGCTATCTGGTTTTGTAAACCAAGTAAAGTAAGTGTAGAATAACAGGATAAACCCAAGTAAACAAGTCAAAAGAAAAGTAATGGGTGTAAATGTAAGCTTTTTGTAGTCTATAAATCCTGCCAAAAAGTTTAGAAACAGACTTATACTAAGTGCTATTAAACAAGCTAGAACCCCGATAAAAAGCGACAACTTTAGACCTCTCATACACATAGAAAGAACATCTCTGCCAAGACTATCAGTGCCAAACCAATGTACACCATTAGGTCCTTTAGTCAAGGGGCTTGATAAACTCCACTCTAAGTTCATCTGATCATAACGGTAAGGTACTAAAGGACCAAACCTTTTTTCATAAGGTGGTTTAACTTTTTGAATTTGGGCTAAACTCCACTGATCAGATTTTTTAGCCAACCAAGGCGTCTCGTTAAAAAAAGAGCTATCAAAAAGGCTTAATACGATGAGTATTACAAAAAGCTTGAGCCCTAAATTAGCCGTTATTTTAGATAGTATGCTAGTCAAAACTTGGTTGCTTTTTAGATAAAACTATTTTTGGGTTTAGCCATGCATTTAATATATCCGCAAATAAGTAGCTCAGTATGGTTAAAGTGGATAAAATTAAAACTAAAGGAAGGCTGACATTAATATCACCTAAATCCAATGACCTAAAAAGAAGTCTGCCTAATCCTGGCAAGTTAAACAGCTCTTCGATTACTAAACTTCCGGCTAATGAAGCAGGAATCATACTGGTAAATATGGTGATCATTGTGATCAGGCTATTTGGAAACAAGTGCTTTATAAACAATGATTTTTGTTTAATCCCTTTAGCTAATAAAGCTGTGACATATGGTTTTTTCTTCTCCTCCAGTAAAGCTGTTTTCATTTGTCGACTTAATATGGCTATATAATGAAAAAGCATGACCATCAAAGGAAGCATTAAAAATTTAAAGTTTTTAAATACGGACCCCCAAGGATTACGTTCGTTTACCAAAAGAATATCTACCGAGGGAAACCAATGAGTCAAAGCACCGTAGTCTTTTGTACTTAAAAACACAATGCTAAGAGTGCCTAATAAAAACAATGGAATAACATAAAACAAATAACTTAATGTAGTACTAATGTTATCAAACCAAGAGCCTACATATTTAGCCTGAAAGTAAGCTAGGATTAGAGAAAGCATGAAACATAAAATAAGCATAGGCAATACTAAAGCGATGGTCCAGATAGCTGCTTGCTTAATTTTAGATGAAACTAATTTGCCATCCAGTTTGGAACGTTTTGACTGACCATCAAACAACTGACGCAGAAAAAAATGATACTGATTATCCAGTCCGTGAAATCGCAGTGAAGGCAAAAAGAAGGCAACTTTATTTTGTTCCATTCGATTTAATGCTTGTCCATAATCACCAGCTATGGAGGAATGACAATCTTGAGCGAAAGTACCATCGAGAAAGATAGCGTTTTTTGCAAAAGAGCAACTGCTTTCTGCTTTTGTCCATGCTGTATAAAGATTTAATGCTTGTTCAATGTCGGGCCAAGTATAACCTTGCTTAAGCCCAGAAAATATAGCATCTTTTAAAGATGCATCACTCAAAGAATCTAGGTGATCAGGATAATAATCAGGGACGATACTAAAGTAGAAAACAGGCTTGTGTAAACCTAAGTCTCTATACGTTTTGTCATATAAGTTACGAGAAATATTTGCTTCTCTTTTTATATCTATGCCTTGAATAAACAATTCGTTTTCTACAACATCATACGGAGACATTTTAATTAAAAAGAAAAATAAAAAACTTACCAATAGCAATATTGGAATACTAAATAATAATCGCTTAATGATAAATGTAGTCATGAAATCTTTCCTCTGAAGACTAAAGATAGACAATCGGCATTTGAAATTTAATTATACGTCTAAGCTACAGGATTAAAAGTCATACCCTAAAGAAAAATGGAATTTGGGTTCATTGACGATTCCTGATTCGACACCTCTGGCAATGTCAAGACGGACAAAATAGCCAAGTAGAGTAGTACGTAATCCCCAACCATATCCGAAAACCAATGGATCTCTGAAATAAGTAACATTTAGCACAATGATATCAGGACCATTACTGCTTTCTTTAACAATGGTTTCTGTATTCAATGGGTTTTTATCCGAATAAGGAGAAAAGCCGTGCCATGCCATGCCGGCGTCGGCAAAACCCACAAGTTGTAAATTTTTAAGAATAGGCCTTTTAACACTTTTTCCAAATAACATTTCCACAAAAGGAATCCGATATTCTGCATTTCCAACTAAGAAAGATCCACCATTTCTAATATTGTGATTAAATCCTCGAAGATTAGGAGCTAAAGCTTTAAAAGCAAATTGGCCTCCCTCAGGAATAGGAATGGAATTATCGAACTGAGGCAACAACCAATTTTCTGTCCCGCCTATGTAATAAAGCATTTGCTTAGAACCAATAGAACCAGCGCCAGCAGCTCTTAAAGCAAAAACAGATTTTCTCAGTATAGGTATGTAATGTCTGGCATCAAAACCAAAAATGGCTGTAAAACCTCTATCTAAGTCAAAGGTGTAAGGCTCTCTCAGCTGAATATCAAAACCATTTATGGCTTCAATATAGGCTTTGTATCGTGTTCCATTTTTTATATTTATTCCTACATCAAAGCTGTTATCATAAATGTACTCCGCTTTAACGCTTAGTCTTTTGTCATGTAAGAATGGTTCTTCATGGTTGGGTAAAGAAGTAGAGGTTACAAATGTTTTATCAAACCTCAATGATCCAGTAAAACGAACACTTCTAAAAATGTCAAAAGGATATTTGTACCTTGCCATTCCCAGTAAAGTATGTTTTCTTAATCGATCAAAAGGAGTTTCTTGTGAAATTAGATTAGATTCATTTTTTCTGTAAATCGTATATCGTTTGTCCCAACGTTTCTTGTTATTGTCAAACATTAGATAATACTCTGATCCATTTAATGTCACAGGATATCTTGCTCCTGCTTCGAAAGAATAGTCTTCAAAAATGTCTTTAATTCTAGCTCTGAATAATAAGCCTACTGGATCATTATTTAACTCGTTATCTAATTCAGAATAAGACTCCAATCCTTCGAAAAGCGGTTCGTTATTAAAATTGGTATTAAAATCAAAAACTTTAAATTTTAACCCTGCAGCACTGGCTCTAAAAACTTCAAATTTATGCACCCTATTTTCAGAGTTATTAAAGTTCCATTCAAAGGTTCCTGGTAAATCAGGGCTGGAGGCATCTTGGCTTATATTTTCAAAATCTTCTAGAGCAGAAGGATCATTAAAAGGTGACTGAAAAAGTAATTCTTCTGGAATTTCATCTATAATAGTTTCTCCTTTTGGAGTAGATGTTTTTTCTGATGTAGAAGCATTATTTTTTTCATTTTGTTGAATGGTAAATGATTGGTTTAGGTCCGGATTTCTGAGATGTTGGATATAGATATTGGTTTCATCTTCATCAACAAACGCATATTGAGTTCCGTCATCACTTAATGTGTGCTTCTGGATAAAAACCCCTTGAGGACTGTTTATTATCGGAGATTCAAAACTAAAAAGTGTTTTTGAGTTTCTATATTTTGTTCCTGGCACACTATTTAGGTAAACCATTCTAGCATTATCATCTATAAATAAGTCGGATTCGTCTTTATTTGGAGAGTTTGTAATTTTTGATAGGGAATAATCTTCGGTACTCATATCTAAAAAATAAATGTCTTTTTTTAGCAAGGGCATGATGGTGTCTAACTTCACTCTGCTCAAGGTGTCATTTATTCTGTTGCTTAAAAAGAGGATTCCTTCTCTATTCTCAGTTTTTGTATAGTGTGCATCCAAGTCATCCCAGATATCTTCTGTAACTCTTTCAGTACTTCTTCCTTTGGGTTTGTAAAAAAACAGGTCAGAAAATCCATCATTTGTAGCAGAAAAAAGGATTCTGTTATCATTTATAAAATCCATGCTATAGATACGTTGGAAAGATTCAGGAATGGATTCTTCTTCGAATTCTTCGGAAACCGAATCTAACTTTCGGAGATAAGGAACATCCTTCTTTTCGTAAATGATAAGTAGACTACGATTATTTGGATGCCATTCGATTAGTGGATATTGTTTATCGGCCGTTTGGAATGGGTTTTTACAGTTGTTTTTAAATACCCTTTTAGTACTTTTTTCTTTAAAGTCATAAATAAAAATCTCTTGTTTACCTATTTCGTTTGTTACATAAGCAAGCCGATTATTATCGGGACTAAAGGCGAGTTGGCTAATGGTTTTCTTGCGTTTTTTCTTTAGGGTCAATATATTTTTTCCATCTTCTTTGTACTCAAATCGATCTAGATCAAAGAGTTTTATATAAAAAAGAGCCCAATCCTTTATAATTTGTTCGTAAGGAACATAAAGAACATAAGAGAAGCTATTTTCTAAATTTCTGTAAATTCTAGTAATGTAGATTAATTGTGAAATTCTGGTTCTACCATAATTTTGTTCAAGAAAATACCACATGGAATGACCAGCAATCTCGGGATGTTCTGCGGCTAGTTTTTCGAAATTTAAATATTTGTCCTTTGACATCATTAAATGCAAAAGTTCTTGATGCGCCTCGTTATTCCAAGACTCGTCAGCAAATTTTACTAATCCGTCTTTAAACCAAGGAGGTAAATTTAGCAAGAGTGCGTTTTGAACCACTTCTTGGACGCTCGAACCTTGAATGATAGAATTAAGATATACGGAAGCTATGCCTTGTCTAATCTGATGTCTTAAGTGTTGATGATCTCCATCAAAGTAGACAAACATCTTTTTGCCTACTGTTTTGGTTTGTCCTTTTTGGTTTTGGAAAATTTCTTCAGTCCCAAGGTTGCTTTGTTTGATATCGGACAAATCGGTATAAACCATGATCTCGATTTTATCATTCATTCGATGTTCTAACAATTTTTGAATTTCGTCGTGATCATACTCTGCCATCTGAATAGCGGAGTGGGCTATATTTCTTGATTTACCATAGTAGTAGGTAGTAAAATTTTCTGTTTCGTATTTGGACCAATTAGAAAAGTCATCGTGATATTGGATTCGGTTTTTACCAAATTCAGTATTGATTCGTTGGCTTATAACCAATGAAGGGACTAGAAGAAGCAATAAAAAACAACATAAAGATTTAAGCATACCATCTAAATACATATTCAAGATAAAGGTTTTCTTCATTAAACTCAATCAGCATTAAAAATGAGCTGTGTAGTTTAATGTTTTATGTCAGATAGAAGCAATGGTTTATCAAGTTTTGTCTAAGCTAATGTACTTTTGTGGAAACTATAGAAAATATGAATGTTGCCACTTTTACCTTCAATGGTTTTGCAGAAAACACATATGTACTTTATGATGAGACAAAAGAATGTGTGATTGTAGATCCAGGTTGTAATACAGCAGAGGAAAGAAAAACATTAATCGATTTTATAGAAGCCAATGGATTAAAGCCAGTAGGATTATTAAACACGCATTGTCATATTGACCATGTTTTAGGCAATCAATTTATACATGAGACCTACAAGCTGCCATTAACCAGTCATCAAGGGGAGTCTAAAGAACTGGCAGCTTGTGAGATGGTTGCTTCCATGTATGGGATAAAATACGCGCCATCACCTAAAATCACCGTGTTTGTGGAGCAAGGAAGTCAAGTTAAGTTCGGAAATACAGTATTAGATGTTTTGTTCACTCCAGGACATAGTTCGTCTAGTGTCAGTTTTAATCACAAAGAAAGTAAGCAGCTGATAGCAGGTGATGTGCTTTTTCAAGGCTCAATAGGGAGAACAGATCTACCCGGTGGTAATTTTGAAACCTTGATTGATAGTATAAAACAAAAGTTTTTTCCTTTAGACCCAGAAACCTTGGTTTATCCTGGACATGGTCCTAAAACCAGTATACAAACCGAAAAGCTGACCAACCCATTTTTACAAGGTAATTAATCCACTTTTTTGATTATAAAGTCAATGCTTTGAATGCCTTCAAGTGCGGGCTTTCGAGAATATTGTTCGAAGGCTATTTGGTAACTTCCTTCTTCTTGAAAGGACACATTTTGTTGCAATACTACTCTTAATTTACAAGATGAAGTGCCACATTGTCCATGCCACTTCCCTTTATTGTTTGCAAAATTTATGGGTAGTTGTTGTTCCGTGGTTTTTTTAGACGGGAAAGTGGTATTTAATTTACAGTAAATATTTTGATACTCAAATGAAGCATTGTGGATAACATCTAAATACAAATCATAAACCTGGGTGGTGTCTTTGATTTCGAAGGTTGCGTTATGAATGTCTTCATAAGTCCATATCGAATTTTCGAAGTTCTTTAAAGAGTTATAGAAAACAACCTCTTTACAAGAGACCAAGAAAATGGAAACAATAAAAAGTAATAGGCCTATTTTTCTCATGATCTGAAAAATTCCTTCATGCGTTGGTATACACCTTTTTCTTTACCACCTAAATTGGGTTTAAAGTTTTCAGAATCTCTTAACTGTTCCAGTATTTTTTGTTCTTCTTTAGAGAGTTCTTTTGGAGTCCAGATGTTAACATTGACCAGTTGGTCTCCTACTCCATATACTTCGACAGAAGGAAGCCCTTTTCCTTTTACGCGAAGAATTTTACCAGCTTGTGTACCAGGGTGTATTGTGAGTTTTACTTTACCAGTGAGTGTAGGAACTACAATTTTAGTTCCGAGTACGGCATCGGCAAAATTCAAATACAAGTCGTATATAACATTTTGGTTATCCCTAGTAAAATGTTCGTGCGTTTTTTCTTCGATATTTATTTGGAGGTCACCGGAAGGCCCACCATTTTTTCCCGCATTTCCTTTTCCTCTCATAGAGAGCTGCATGCCGTGTTGGACTCCAGCCGGAATATCTATTTCTATGATTTCGTCTTTTTTGATTAATCCGTTGCTATCAGCACCTGGAGGTCTATCTTTTATAGTTTGTCCTGCTCCACCACAAGATGGACAGGCAGCAGTTGTCTGCATTTGGCCTAAGAAAGTATTGGAGACTTTTCTTACATATCCTGATCCACCACACGTGCCACAAGAAGTATAAGTTGTGCCTTCTGCTTGTACTAGTTTATTAACCTTGATTTTTTTCTTTACACCATTTAGTATTTCTTCCAATGTCAGACTCACTTTGATGCGAAGGTTACTTCCTTTTTGACCTCGTCTAGATTGGCTTCTTCGTCCACCACCACCAAAAAAACTCTCAAAAGGACTACCGCTATCGCCAAAGATGTCACCAAAATTGGAAAAGATATCTTCCATATTCATACCACCAAAACCACCGGCTCCAGCATTACCGCCTACTCCTGCATGTCCAAAACGATCGTATCTGGCTTTTTTATCAGCATCGCTGAGTACTTCATACGCTTCAGCTGCTTCTTTAAACTTTTCTTCGGCTTCCTTATTATCCGGATTTCTGTCCGGATGATATTTCATGGCTACCTTCCGGTATGCTTTTTTTATGGTTTGGGCATCAGCGTTTTTATCAACGCCCAATATTTCATAGAAGTCTCTTTTAGACATAATATTTATTTTCCTACGACAACCTTTGCATGTCGTATAATTTTTTCGTTAAGAATATATCCTTTTTCGATGGTGTCGATGATGGTTCCCTTTGCTTCCTCTGTTGGAGCAGGAATTTCTGTTATCGCACTATGTAATTCAGGATCAAATACTTCACCATTTGTTTCCATTGCTTTTAAGCCCACAGAAGCTAAGGTGGTTTGTATTTTATTATAGACTAATGCTACACCTTCAGAAAACTGTTCGCTGGTATCATCGCTATCTGCGCTTTTTTTAGCTCGATCAAAATCATCCAAGACAGGCAGAAGTGAATGTAATGTTTCTTCAGCAGCTGTTTTTCTTAGTTCGATCCGTTCTTTGATATTTCTTTTTTTGAAATTTTCAAACTCTGCAAATAATCTAAGATGTTTATCTTTTGCTTCAGCCAATTGAATTTCAAGTTCGTTTACTTTTTCTTCCAATTTCTTTTTGGTGCCTCTTAAAGGTGATTTTTTCTTTGCTTTCTTTTCTGTTGTTTTTTCAGCAGATTCTTTAGCCATTGTTGATTCTGTTTTAAATTTCAATTTCTATGTATCAATTCTTTTGCCATTTAGAAATAACAGCCAAATTGGCACAAAAGTATTCTTAATTCTGTCAGAATTCGATTTGAGTATCTAAATATTGTCTTATTTCTTTAAAGGATTGGTTAACTCCGATGATTGTACCTTGTTCATCTATCAGGTATTTGGTAGGTATTTCCTTAACTCCAAACTGTTTAGCTAGAGGAGATGAAAATCTATCTAATTGCACAATATGGTTTTTCCAATGTAGTTGATCTTTCTCAATGGCGGCTTTCCATCGTGATTCGTTAGTTTCTATAGCTACACTGACAATTTCAAATCTTGTAGCTTTTTTAAATGTTTTGTTTGCATAATCCTTGTTAAGTTGCACTAGGTCTGGGCTTTCTTTTCTACAAGGTCCGCACCAAGACCCCCAAAAATCTAAGAGCACAATGGACCCTTTTAAATCTTCTGAAGAAAGAGTATTGCCATCGATTAGCGTGGCACTAAATGATGCTAAAGCATCACCGTTAGAGAATTTAGGCAATTTGTAAATTTGATAAGCAATAAAACCTACTAAAGCAAGACCAAGAAAAACATTAGATACTTTTGACATTTTAAACACATTTTATGAAAAGAATTGTCCCATCTGAAACATCCAATCGAGACTTACACCAGTATTTATTAGCTATGGTTGCCCCGAGACCCATAGCTTTAGTTAGTACTGTTTCTAACGATTTTGTCCCGAATTTAGCACCTTTTAGCTTTTTTAATATTTTTTCTTCAAATCCTCCGATTGCTGTTTTTTCAGCCAATAGGAGAGTAACAGATGGCACTAAAAAGGATACATTACTAAATATCGAACAAAATAAAGAACTAGTTATAAATGTGGTTAACGCATCAATAGTTCACCAAATGAGCCTTACTTCTGTCGAATTTGGACATAGCATCAATGAATTTGAGAAAGCTGGCTTTACAAGTATAGCATCAGAAAAGGTAAAGCCATTTCGAATAAAAGAGTCTCCGGCCCAAATGGAATGTAAACTGAAAGAAATAATCCCATTAGGTAATCATCCGGGGGCAGGACATTTAATCATCTGTGATATTGAACTCATTCATTTATCGGAAGAGGTTATAGATGAACAAAAGGGAAGAATAGATCCAAACAAAATAAAGCTGGTAGGCAGAATGGGTCGTTCTTATTATAACCATGCTTATGGACAAAGTATTGAGACTATATACCAAGCTATTTTAAAACCGGTTATCGGTTTTGATTTATTGCCACATTGGCTTAAGCAATCTGCCTTAAGTATGAAAGAAGTAAGCTTGTTAGCTGGAGTTAGTTCTTTGCCTACTAAAAGCGACATTGAACAACATAAAAAAAAGGCAAAAACCGTAAATCAAGAACAGGCAGAAAAACAAGTAAAGCGATTACTCGAGCTTCAAAAAAACAAAAAAGCCTTAGGTTTTGCGTTTGCTTATCAAATCGAAAAACAAGCCTAATCTTTTTTGCGGTTAACCCAAACTCTTCTGAGCCAACCTGGGATAATAATGACTCCAAAAATCAAATATGGATAATAGGTAATGAACCGCCAAATGACAGCAATAATGGTAGCAATTCCAGCTGGAATATAATCTTTATAAAAACCACCAAAAGCCCATTCAGAAAATCCGGCACCTCCAGGTGTTGGAAAGAACTGCGCAATGGAATGCATTAATTCAGACCTGGAATAAATCAGACTAAAATTGTAAAGGGTCGGTTCGATGGTTTGCACGATGGCCATGATGATAAATACAATCGCTAAGAACCTACAAATCCAACTAACAAAAGTAGCTATGGTTATTTTTATGTGGTAACTAATGGGCTCCTTTCTAATTTCAGCCGCTGTGGTCTTCAGTTCATGGGCTGTTTTAAACAATCCCCTTCTAAATCTTTTCAAAAAAGGTATGGAAGCGATGGACCTGATAATTGTCGAGAATATACTCGGCTTTATGATGCCAAGAAGCATAAATAAAGCATAGGCAAACATGAAGAAATATAAGCTCCACATGGTGGTTCTAAAAGTAGTTAAAACGCTTAGGTCTTCACTTGCAGAGCGCAAACCAAGATCTCCCCAGAAAAAATATAATAGAGGAATGGTTATCAGAAAAAAGAAGGTGTCTATTATGACTGAATATAAAACAACAGCCACTGTTTTCGCTCCAGATAGTTTTTCTTGAGCTAGTAAAAACAAAGCTACAGCTGAGCCTCCTAAAGATGTGGGAGATACTGCAGAAGCAAACTCCCAAATAAAAATAAGTTCAATGGATTTTTTCCAGTCAAAAAAGCCACCTGATAGCATTTTTAGCCTCCAAGACATGACTAAATGTCTAATAACATACAATAAGACGGCCATCAATAAAAATGCTAAAGTGTACAAATTCCACTTTATAGAAAGAAAGTCGTCAATGTTAAATTGTCTATAAACTAGATAAAACACAACGCCTAAGCCCAGTAAAATTGGGTATATAACCTTGTTTAGATTTAGATCATTATGCACCTGAGCTTGCTGACCTTTGGATATTTTCGGATTCTGTCCCATTATAATAGTCGAATAAACATTAAACAACATAAAAAAAGATTTGTTTTGTTATTCGGTAGCGCAAAGCTAAAACTATTTGCTTTGTATCTTCGTTATCTAAACTTATAAATAATAATTTATGGAGTCAATAACTAAAAATCCGGTCATGCTTTACACGGAGCAAACACCAAACCCGGAGTCATTAAAATATGTAACTAACAGAATGTTGTATCGTGGAACGGCTGATTTTCGAACACCAGACTTGGCAACAGAGTGGTCTCCTATGGCAACAGCACTGTTTGAGCTACCTTGTGTAAAAGGTGTTTACATATGCAACAATTTTGTCACCATAAGTAAAGAAATGAATTACGCGTGGGAAGACATAATGCTACCCTTAAAGGAATTTATAAAGTCCTATATCGAAGAGGATAAAGAAATATTGAAAGCAGGCTTTGAAGCAGCCATGGAAAAATTAGAAGAAGAGCGAGGTGTGAGCTATGAGTATTCGGAAGAGGACGCTGAATTAGTCAAGAAGATTAAAGAGTTGATCAACATCTATGTGAAGCCAGCAGTCGAAATGGACGGAGGAAACATCGAATTCAAAGCTTTCAAAGCAGGTGTGGTTACTGTGGTTTTACAAGGTTCGTGCAGTGGCTGTCCTTCTAGTACGGTGACACTTAAGTCAGGTATCGAAGGTATGTTAAAAAGAATGGTTCCGCAGGTACAAGAAGTGGTCGCTGAAATGGGATAATGGACCAAATAAGTTTACAAAATATTCTTCCAGACGTCGAAAAGATAGCCATAGAAGTTGGCTCTTTTATTCAAAATCAATTCGGAAAGGTCAGCAATGATCAAATCGAATCCAAAGCTATGAATAGCTTAGTCAGCTATGTGGATAAGACAGCGGAAGAAAAAATAGTTGATTTGTTAAAGGGGCTTGTTATAGATGCGGGATTTATAACAGAAGAAGAAACCATACACCAAGAAGATAAGGAGTATACTTGGATTATTGATCCATTGGATGGAACCACTAATTTTTTGTATAACATACCTCATTTTTCGATTAGTATTGCATTAAAGCAAAAAGAAGAAATATTACTTGGTGTTGTCTATGATGTAATGAAGCAAGAGCTTTTTTCATGTAGGAAGGGAGGAGGATCTTTACTTAATGGCAAGCCCATCCAAGTTACAAAACACGATAAACTCAATGAAGCGTTAGTAGTGACTGGTTTTCCTTATGATAAAGACTTTGCCTTTAGAAAATCCATTCAATTGATGGAGCACTTTTTAGTAAATGCTCGAGGTTTTAGACGTTTGGGTTCTGCAGCGTTAGATTTAGCTTATGTTGCAGCAGGACGCTTAGACATTTATTATGAAGCTACATTAAACAGCTGGGATGTTGCGGCTGGGATTTTGTTAATTAAAGAATCAGGAGGCACGGTGACTGATTATGACGGTGGTAACCATAGTTTGTCTAAAGGAGAAATAATAGCCAGCAATGATCACCTTCATAGGCAAGTTTTGAGTGTGATTCAATCCGTGTACAAAACATAGAATATTGTCCCTTCATCGAAGAAAGCTTTATTCCTAGCTAACAAATTGCTCCTTTTTAAAAATTTTCTTTTTCCTTTGGCGAGTGAATGTACTTGAAAACATACGTATTGCCCTTTCTTCAATAAGATCCAATTTTCTCAGATCTTTTCTAACCTTGATGATTATCGCTGTAGGTATCACTTGCCTTGTCGGAATTCTTACAGCCATTGATACTATTTTATTTTCAATGTCGGACAACTTCAATAAGCTTGGCGCAAATGCTTTTAATATTAGGCCTAAGTACGAAAGAATAAGAGGAAATAGACATGGCAGAAGGACAAAAGTATCAGATAACATATTTTTTGATCAAGCCATCTCATTCAAAGAACAATTCCAAAGTAATGGTTCGCTAGTCTCTGTATCCACAAGGTGTGGCTCCAATAATTTGATAGCCTTTGGGAAAAAAGAAACCAATCCTTCAGTTATGGTAGATGGAGTGGACGAAAACTATCTAAGTGTTTCCTCATTTGAATTAGCTAATGGAAGAAACTTTACTAAAAAAGAAACCAAGCTGGGTAACCATATAGCCATTATCGGCCAAGAGATTGTGGATAAACTTTTTTTGGGAAATGGGGCGTCATCACTACAAAAATCGATCAAAATTAATGAACGAAAATACAAAGTGGTCGGTGTACTTGAAAGTAAAGGTTCCACTATGAATAACGGAGGTGATCGAAGGGTTTTTATACCATTATCGAACGCTAAACGATATTATGGAACATCAGATAAAAACTATACGGTGACAGCCACTGTATTAAATCCCGCAAAAATGAATATAGCTATTTCGGATGCTACTGGTGTTATGCGAAATATTAGACGCCTTAAAGCATATGAGGATAATGATTTTAGCATTACAAAGAGTGATGGTATTCTTAGTAGATTAAAAGAAATGACGACGGAAATTAGGTTGTCTTCAATCATTATTGCTTTAATGACCTTGTTAGGAGCATCTATAGGTCTTATGAATATTATGTTGGTTTCAGTAACAGAAAGAACTAGAGAAATAGGCATTAGAAAAGCACTAGGAGCACCGAGAAAAAGTATATTATTTCAATTTTTGACGGAAGCGGTTGTTATTTGTCTTTTAGGAGGAATTTTGGGTATAATATTGGGTATTGGGATTGGATTCGGGGTTGCCGCTATTATCAATGGAAAATTTATCATTCCTGTAAACTGGATGATACTTGGTATTATTGTTTGTGTAATAGTAGGTGTTTTATCGGGATTATACCCTGCATTAAAAGCATCAAGGTTAGACCCAGTCGAATCTTTACGATATGAATAAAAAAGAGGCTGTCTCATAAGTAGGCAGTCTCTTTTTTTTTTTTATTGTGCTCATATATTGTTATCTTATAATATGAGTAAACAAAGA
>JAHDHQ010000031.1 GCA_020631235.1 Saprospiraceae bacterium
GATGATCCAAGTTTTAATATGTCCTGTGCGGATTGTATGGGCGTTCCAAATGGGACTGCGCTGATTGATGAATGTGGGGAATGTCTTCCACTGAGTAGCTCAAATTTCAATCAATCTTGTGCAGATTGTTTAGGTATACCGAATGGGAGTGCAGTCATAGATGATTGTGGTGAATGTTTGGAAACAACAGATCCTAATTTCAATGGATCGTGTTTGGATTGTTTGGGGGTTGTGAATGGGAGTGCAGTTATCGATGAATGTGGCGAGTGTTTAGATATTAATGACCCATTGTTTAATAATACTTGTATAGAAAACATTTTTATACCCAATGTTTTTAGTCCCAATGATGTTTTTCCTAATAATTCCTTTCAGTTATTTAAACATCTAGGATCGGATGCCATGATTTTATCCTATTCGATTTATAACCGCTGGGGTGAATTAGTGTACCAGGCAGTGGACTTTGAATTTGAAGAATCAGACAAATGGTGGAATGGAGCAGGTGAGCCAGCTGCCGTTTATGTGTATTACATTCAAGTAGGATTTCCATCAGGTGATGTTGAACCATATATTGGAGATATTACCTTGGTTAAATAATCTGGGGTTTAACAATATAGGAGTAACTCAAGACGAAAATGCTGATAGCAACCACTCAGTATATGGAACCATAGGAATTATCAGAATTAAAGCCACATTACAGTTTGGTAATTATTAAGTAGCAATGCTCATTATGAAACGAATGCTCGTTTGACCAAAAAAATATATAAGCTGATTAGCTGCTCAATGTATTTGAATAATCAAACTAAATCCAGATTTGACTTTGATTAGATATAGTCTTTTTAATGGTTTTAGGCCAGTTTCAGAAACTAATTATGAGGATACATTTACACGTTTTGCGTTTTCTAGGAATATAGGATTGAGGTATGAAAAAAGATGTTTTGATAATATGGGATGACCTAGGGAAATTCGAGTTATTCTATTTGAGACTGAGGACAAACTTTTAACATCAACTACGATCTAATCAAGAGACGCAGTATTTTTAAAAATCATACCAGCAAAGAAATTTATTGTTTAGTTAAATAAAATTTTATAACTTATTGTCCTAAACGTTAAAGATATGCTTTCCATTAAAAATGTATTTCGCTTAAACTTAATTGTCTTTCTTTTTTTCAATCTTGGTGCTATTCAGTCACAAGATAATTCTTCATCCATGCAAGCGTGGGAAGGGCTTTTACATAAGCCAGGTCTGGCTTCTTACTTTAATGATGTTTTTACAAATCTGGGCATTGTCGTAGATGACAGAAATGAACAATTCACTGTTCATCACAAAGGAGATCACTTTACCTTGTCGAGTGGCATCGAAACTGGAACGGTAGATTATACAGTACGTATTAATGCCGAAAATATTAAAAACATGCAAAAGCATGGTCAAGAAGGTGAGATTAGCGAAGAAGAATCTTTTGAAATTTTATCAGTCTTGTTTACTCCTTTAACAAGATCCTCTTTAGAATCGCCGATGATGTCTAAACCACTCATGCAAAAAATGGCCGGTATAGAAAATCATATTCATGTGCATCTAACAAATGATACCGGCACAAAAAGCGCCAATCACACCTTAATATTTGTCAACAAAAAATGGACGGTTATTGAAGGTATTTATGGGGATGCGAAACGGGTTTTTACCTTAACGCCTAAGCAAGCCTTAGCATATCAAAAACGTGTTTTTAAAGCCAATAAGATAAACTCGATGAAAGAGTGGCGCAGTTTCAAGCGATGGTATAAACAATGGCGTAATGAAGTTTCCGTTAAAAGTTAAAGACTTTTATTTTGAGTTTGAAAACTATACTAAAGCTATTCAATCTTGCCGGATTCTTCTATCAACCGCTTTAAGCTTGCCTGATCCAAAGCACCAAAGGCCATTTGGTTTTTCTTCTGAAAATCAATAAGACCATTGCCTTCTAAGGTTTTAAAACCTGAATCTGCTATCAGTTCATAACCTAACTTTTCTAGACATGCTCTGGCTAAGGCATACTCTTTATGTTGACCAGGACAAATGATTTCATACCAGTCTCGAGTCCCATCCAAATTCATCATTCGTTGATAGCATTTTCCAGGAGCATTTGTAATGCCAGGCGTTTGACCTTTGACTTGCATTGCATTTAGTTTGCTTGCATCTACAATAGACTTTTGTGCTGTACATCCAATCAAAAAGAGTAGGAGTGAGAAGGTTATAGCTTTCATGTAGGATAGTTTACTAGAAATAAACCTAACAATAATTTACCATTTAACCAATCTTTCAATTTTCGCAGGATGGTTCGCAACATTGATTTGGACAAAGTAGCATCCTGCTTCAAATGTCCTCAAATCGATAGACTCATAAATACTTGATTGCCCAATAAAGTTTTTTGAGTAAACAACTCTGCCTAACACATCTCGAACAATTAGAGAAGCTTTTTCAGGTTGATCCCAATCAGCCATGCAATGAAACATACCATCACTTGGATTTGGAAAAAGAGAAACATTGATGTCCTGTGCTTTATCATCTACATTGCTAAATAAGCTGAATTCAACCCAGTTAATATTAAACATTGGCTGAGTAATAGCGATTCTCAATGTTTGCTCGCCTGCTTCTGAAAAAGTGACTGTCTCAGTAAATGTTTCCCAATTTTGCCATCCACCTGTAGGACTAAAGTTCACTGAATGTAAATTTTCTACATTCCCATCTTCGTCAACATTTTGTAAGTCTAAACCACCCGATGAGCCATCAGATGCTATCCTATATTTTACTGTATATGTTCCAGCGGTCTCGACATTGACATAATAATCCATATAATCTCCTGGATCTAAATACCCAACATTTTGTCCTCCTCCAGTGTCCGTGCAGTTTTCTAACTGAATACCGGATTGGAAAAAGTAATCTTCCGCTTCTATAACACCTGGAATATCATAATAAGAAGTAACATTATTAGTTACATCCTCAAGTGTAAACATCGAGAGCAAAGTATTATCCTCAGCTTCCACATCAAAGCCAGTATAAGAAAGTTTGATTTCCTCTACAGAAGTAAACCAATGGTCAATGCTAAAATGAATTAAGCGTGTATTATCATCATCTAAACTTACATCTAAGATATTTACTTCTGCACCATCTACATAACATTTAAAATTAGCAGGACTGGCAGGAAGAGGTCCAGCAAGCGGCTTATTAGCGCTCATCTGGATCGTTTGTTCACTTGTAGTACTCGCAGATAGAAATCGAGTAGCGATCTCATCAGAAGTGCCAGAAGGGCTAAATGTAAGACTGTTTATATTATAACCAGCACGGTCTATATAAACTCTTAAAGAGCTATTACTTGGATCTAGATAAACATCTTCAATCAATAAACTAGACCATTCATACCATCCTCCTGTGTTAGGAACGCTAACACTATTAGAAATATCACTACCATCCACAGCTAATCGAATTTCACCTCCTGATTGTCCACCTGCAAATCTGAGCTCAACATCATAAAGCGAAGCTTCTTGAACATTGACAGAATATTGCATCCATTCACCGGCAGCTGTCCAGCCGACGGTATAACCATTAGTATTGATTACATCTGTACTAACTTCAATATCTACGCCATCATTTCTGTATGCCCATCCGGTATTCCAGGAAGTGTAATTGCCTGTGGTAACACTATAATTGGCTAAATCTGTATCAAAATAAGCTTCTCCGACTATCCCCATATCATAATCAGAACAGTATACCGTTCCGGGTATTTCTTGTACATTAAATGGAACGGTTTCATTACTCGATACTTGTCTAAACATGGCATCAATAACATCAGGTTGGAATCTGCAGTTTTCTGTTTTTAATTTTTCGGTGAGATCCATCAATGTTTCAAACGCGAATTCCTCACTAGGAGCTGTTCCTCCATCATTCCAATAATCCAATAGTGCTTGATAATCGGCTGTTTTTTCCACCGAAAGTGGCCCTGCAACCGATTCTACTTTTTTCATAGGCCACCAAGCCCAGCCTATATTATGTTCTTCCAGTAAGTGAATAGCATCTCTAAACCAAGTATTCGAATTTTCGCCACTTTCACCCAAATAGAGAGGGACATTATATTCTTCGCGCATGTCTAATACCCATTGGATGGATGCTTGGTCATTGACTGACCAATATTTATGCGGACTGTAAACCATATTATCATCCCAAGGCGGAGTCAGTCCTGTAAAGTCATTGGCAAACCAATTACCCTCGATGAAGATGATGTGCTTATCATCGACCACACGGATGCTATCCGTCATATTTTTATATAAAGTTCTAAGCACCGTTCCAGATGTATTCCAGTTGGGTTCATTGAGTAAATCGTAGCCAGCTACCCATGGTTCATCAGCATAGCGCTCGGCGATTCTTTGCCACAAAGCAACAGCTTTATGTCTATTGGGCACACTTTCCCATATGGATGGTTTGGTCGGGTCATAATCGGATATGGCTTGATCATATCCTTGACCTCCAGGTGCAGCATGCATGTCTATTATGACATACATTTCATTTTCTTTGCACCATTCGATTAGCTGGTCAGTTAGCTCAAAACCTTTATCTAGCCAGGTGTTTTCCCCTTCGATGGGTTCTTCTTCAATAGGAAGTGTAAATAGATTATAGTGAATCGGCAATCTGACGGAATTAAATCCCCATGCCTTTAAAGAATCGATATCACTTTTTCGTACATGATTAGCTAACCAAGCTTCATAAAATTGTGCTGTTTTTTCTGAGCCGATTAAGGCTTCGATTTTGGCTTTTATTTGATACTGCGCGTCAGCAAATCCAGCGGTTTGTAGCATGTATCCCTCTTGCAACATCCAGCCACCCAAACCCATACCTTTTAAGATGAAGTTATTTCCATTTTCATCCACAATTTCTTGGCCCTCGGTGCGTAAGAATCCTTGAGCATTACTAGATGCACTAATTGAGACTAAAATTACGGCAAAAAGAATTCTAGCTACAATATCCATGTCTAACTATTTTTAGTTTTTTGATATACTCGTACGTAATCGACCAACATTTGCTGTGGAAAAATGGAAGAATCTACTCCCATTGCTCCGCCCCAATGTCCACCAACAGCCACATTAAGTAATAAATGAAAGTCTTGATCAAATGGCCAAGCGGAATAACCATTTTCTTCATTGATATATTCAAAGTATTTTTTATCATCGATAAACCACTCGATTTTATCTTCAGTCCATTCTATAGTATATATATGGAATTGACTTTCGGCAGTTTTTTGCACCATTTGCCCTCCAATTTGAGTGCCTATCATACCATTGTATTTTTCTGTATGCACCGTGCCAAATATTGTATCTGGATTATATCCTACATGTTCCATAATATCAATTTCCCCACTTTTAGGCCATCCACCATATTGATTTTCTGTGGGCAACATCCATATAGCTGGCCATATACCTCTGCCAGACGGCAATTTTGCACGAACACTAATTTTACCATACGTCCAGTCTCCTTTTTGCTTACTTACCAGTCTAGCAGAACTGTATGCACTCCCTCCTGTTTGTTCTTTTTTAGCAGTGATACTCAGGATTCCATCATTGACCATCGCATTTGCTTTATTTTCTTTTGTATAGTTTTGTAATTCGGCATTTCCCCAACCACAACCACAAGGAAGTTCGCAACCCGTACCTACATCATAAGACCATTTTTGTTGATCTGGCAAACCTTCATCATTAAATTCGTCACTCCACACTAACTGGTAGGCAAGTTCTGGATTCGATCCTTTTGTTTTTTGTCCAATACTGGTTGTCGATGGTTGATTTTCCGCAGACACATTAGAACATGCATGACAGAAAAGCATGATAAAGGATAGGCTAGAACCATATAGAAAATATCTAATCATCTATTTATATAGTAAAAATTAAAAATGGAAAAAGTAGTTTAAAGTCAAGATTGACTGCATTAAATAATAGTCTTTACTGGAAAACCCTAATATAGTCTACGACCATAAATTGTGGAAATATTGTTGTGGGATCTGGGTTCCCAGGCCAATTTCCACCAACAGCAATATTGAAAATAAAGAACTGATTATTTCGCAATTCACTTAGTTCTGAACCGCTGATAGTAAGTGCATGATACTGCACATCATCCATCAACCATCTAATTTGATTTTCGTCCCAAATAATTGAAAAAACATGGAATTCATCATTAAAAACTCCATTCGAAAGGGTAGTGTTACTTCCAAAAGAAGCGTGCTGACCACTATTAGACCAGTGCGCTGTACCGTAAACTCTGTTCGGCTGATGACCGATTAACTCCATGATGTCAATTTCGCCGCAAGCAGGCCAACTTACCTGATCGATATTAGCGCCTAACATCCATAAAGCCGGCCATATACCTTGACCCTGAGGAAGGACAGCTCTAATGTCTACTCGACCATATTGGAAGTCAAATTTACCTTTTGTAATCATTCGCGAAGAGGTATACTGACTTCCAGCATTGTTTTTCTTTGCTTCGATGACTAAATGGCCATCGACTATACTTGTATTTTGTTTTTGGTAATATTGAAGTTCGTTATTTCCCCAGCCATTATTTCCGTGGCCTATTTCAAAGCACCAATAATCTTCATCTACGGTGGCTTGATCAAATTCATCTGACCAAATAAGATCCATATCAGGGTAGGATGCAGGCGTGGAATAACCTTCTTCTGGAATGTTTAATTCATAAGGAGATGGCTCATCATTTTCAATGGTTATAGCTGTAGATCCAGCTTGAGGAAAAGCAAATCCATCAATATTGGCAATGATCACATCAAAATATTCATCTTCTTCATACTCTTCGTCACCGATGATGGTAATCTGATAATCTTTAAATTGGTCGCCAGGTTCGAAAACAATCGGTACATTTTCAAAACCAAAATAATCTTCGCCAGCAATAGCTGTACGATCAACAGAAGAAATGTACGCCGTAATTAGTTCATCTGATGTAGCACTTAATTGAACGCGCACAAAAACGTTTGAGTTTTCCTCTCCTTCAAGCACAGATAAAGTTTGGATGGAGATATCTATTTGCGCCGGAGTACTGCCTCCATCATCAGGTTTATCACATGATTCAAAGAAAACAAGTAGGCAAAAACAGCTTACTATGAGTAATAAATGTTTAATTATTTGAATCATGTTTTAATGTTTATACTATTGAATGTACCACTTAAATTAGAACGAAGGAAAGGCCTTAAACCTTGTCCTCCGTTCATTGAGCAATTTATAAATTATTGAGAAATTAATCTCATAGTCCAGTAAGCAGTACCTGTTTCACCTTCACTGAAATCCACTGTGATAGTTACTCTTTCTACTCCATTACTTTCACTATAATCGATTACTTCATATCTGATTTCTCCTACAGGAGCGTTATCAGGACCAACTTCGCCACCATTAAATGGTTTGTTAAATCCGATAAATGCACCTGTTCCTGTTACCGTGATACTTTCATCATCTGCAGTGAATGAATGTACACCTGAAGCAAAAACATCAAATGGACTTGGGATATCTTCTTCGTTCATACAATCGTCAAAACCACCCATATATCCTTCGGCCCATACCTGACCTTGCGCAGCGTATTCAAACTGTCCTCCATCAGTAAAAATGAATTCGTCATCCATCTGGCAAGCTCTCTGCATTACACCATCAGCATCAATTCCAGCCCACCATTCGTTGCTTCCAGGCGCAGGTCCCACAATGTAAGAAGCCTCACCATCAAGTCTCCAAACCTTACCTTCAGCATTAGATAATACATCGGCTGTAAAAGATGCAGAACTAATCACGATTACTTCTACCTTATCATTAGAACCACCCATGTCATCCATGGCAGTTAAAGTAACGGTATATTCTCCTTCAGAAGCATAAGTATGAGATGGATTTTCTTCCATTGAAGTAGCTCCGTCTCCAAAATCCCATGCATAGCTCGTTGAGTTTTGGGAAACATTAGTGAAATCTACTGTAAATCCGTCCTTAGCATAAGTGAAGTTAGCTGTCGGCATTGCACCTGGAATTTCAGGTAAGTCCGCCTCATTTTCGTAGCTTACAAGATAGAAGTTCCATGCAAATCCATCACCTACAATAGCTATTTGCAATGAATCAGCTACATCACCATCAGCTATATTAAACACTTCATATGTTTTAACTGACTCAGGAATGAAGTTGTCACCGCCTTGTGTTTTATTGCAAAGACCTACATAGATTCCTTCACCTAATAGAGTTAAAGAACCTGCTGTTGGGTCATACTCGTAACTATAATCTCCACCATTAGCGAATGCACTCAGGTCATCTCCATTAGCTGAAGTTAAAACACCCGCTGCAGTTTCATCAAAACAACCTTCTGGTTCATCTGGTCCCATCCAGCCACCATTTGCTTCAGCATCGCCAAATAGAGTCCCTCCTGTTTCGAATTCTACCGTACCATCTACATGGAAAGTCCAAGAGTCATCTAAAATACAAGGTCTGTCACCTAAAGGTGTAACACCTCCGAAAGACCACCAAGCAACATCATTAGATACTGGACCTACACCTAAGGCAATGCCTTCTCTTTGTAAATACCAAGTTTTAGAGCTTGTTCCAGCTAAAAGAGCCAATGCATCATTAGGATTAGATAAAGTAAACGTTTCTGATTTTTCAGAATCATTTTCTGCACCAAACGCAGTTAATGTTACTGTGTATTCACCTGCTGCAGCATACGTGTGTGTCGGACTTTCTTCAGTACTTGTATTCCCATCTCCAAAGTTCCAGCTATAAGAATCAGCTCTTTGGGAAAAATTAGAAAAAGATACTTCTAAAAAGTTATCCGTACTTACTAAGTATTGAAAACTGGCTACAGTGTTTGTTGGATCTGTAGGTTCCTCTTCTCGACAACCAACTACTGTGATCAACAGTAAAGCCATAAAAGGGAAAATTACTTTTAAAATAAGTTTATTCATTATTGATAATTTAAAATGACAAAATATAACTAGGATTTAAAATTTTTATTGAAATAAGCTTGCGTCTGGATAAGTAGTTAGTAAGGGAGCCACTGTGGTTTCGTCAAGCGATATTGGCAACCATAAATGCTCATCAGAAAAGTTGTTTTGACGCAAATCTCCGTCTGGAAATAAATCGGCATTGGCTCTCCCAGAACGCACTAGATCATACCATCGATCTCCTTCGCAAGCAAATTCTGCTCTTCTTTCATATTGTATTAGCTCTAACATAGACCAAGATTGTTCAGCCATAATGTCGTTAGCAGTTTTAAAGTTTCCGGTATTATCGCCGGGTCCAGCTGCTCGTTCACGGACTATATCTATATAATTAGCAGCAGTCATTTCTGAGCCGTTTCCTCTACTTAATGCTTCTGCCAGCATCAGTAGTACATCTGCATACCTCAAAGGATGCGTATTTGCTGCTTTTGTGAGATTGTTATCTCCGCCGTTTACATTGGTGCCTAAGTGAGATTTATAATTAGGAAATTTTTCTTGCCAGTACCCTGTATAGTCAATAGGGTTACTAGCGGTTACATCCACTACCACATCACATACAGCTCCAGATGTATCGATGTCATTGGCTAGTTCGGCATCTGATGCAATAGCCACATCTCTTCTGTACAAATCATCCGGTAAAAAATGGTTGTAAAGACTAGGGGTGACCATCATAAATCCCCAGCCAGCTTCGTAATCAGGATGGTTTTCGCATAAACCTCGAATACCACATAACTGTATGACACCATTCCCATCAATACCTTCAAACCATCCCCAATCGCTAGTGTAAAGTGGATTATGTTGTATCTCGAAAACAGACTCCTTAGTATTTCTTGAATTGAAATTAAACAAGGTCTGCATATCGTCTTCTAACTCATAAATGCCTAAATCAACCACTTGTTGTAAATACTGAGCGGCCATGTCAAATTTGGCAGGGTCATCGTTTAGCATATCCGCCCAATACAAATAAGCTTTACCCAATAGGGCTAAAGCAGCACCCTTAGTTGCTCGACCTGCATTTCCGGAAGATACGGTAGCGGGTAAGACTTCACTAGCTTCAGTTAAATCACTTACGATAGATTCAAAGCACTCAGATAAGGTGTTTCTTTCTTGGTTGATATCATCAGGAGCTAGTAACTCTTCGATGATAGGTATAGGTCCAAAGTGTTTTAACAACTCAAAATGATAATAGGCTCTCAAAAATTTTGCTTCAGCATGATATAAATCTACGTTTGCTGACTCGACCTTTGATTGTAACAAAACAGTATTTGCTCTGAAAATACCTATGTAGTTTCTTCGATAAAGTGGTTGCGTAGCCACATTTGTATTAGTATTTCTAAAATCATCAAACTCTTGCCAAGGCGGCTGATCATTATCAGAAGGATCCCCTCCAGCATTAGCATTGTCAGAGCGAATTTCGCCAAACATTACATAAGAGATCCAGTTTCCATAGGCCATAGACCAAGCTAGAGGATCATAGGCAGCAACCAGTCCTGAGAAAACTTGCTCCTCTGTTTGGAAAAAATTACTAGACAAAAATTCACCTACTGGTTCCACATTTAGTCTATCTGGATCACAACTAGTCGACACTAAAAAGAACGCCACGCTGCAAAGGATAAAAATTGATTTATTTAATTTTTTCATGTCTATATATTTAGAAGCCATCAATAGGCTGATTAATTGTGAATAATTAAAAAGTAACTTTGACTCCGCCTCCCACAGATTTGTTGGAAGGGTAAGCGCCCTTATCGATCCCGGTATCCAATATCCAATTGTTAGTTCCTATGTCTGGATCAAATCCTTGATAATCCGTGATAGTCACTAAATTGTTAGTAGTGAAATACAGTCTCATCTCTTTCATTTTGATTTTTTCAAGAAGCTTTGTTGGCACATTGTAACCTAGTTGGAGATTTTTTAATCTGTAGAAAGTTCCATCTTCTAAATAAAAATCTGAAGGTCTCTGGTTGTTGTTACGATCACTTGATGTTAATCTAAAATATTCGTCACTTGGATTCTCTGGAGTCCATCGATCGAGCCAAAATGTTTGATAATTTGTGTATGTAATATCTGATCGCTCATATGATCTAAAAATGTCATGACCGATTTGAGCTGATAAAACCGCAGAAACATCGAAGTTTTTATACTTCACATTAAAGGTTAGACCAAAAATATGGTCAGGCCATGGTGAGCCTATATGTCCAATATCGTCCGTATTAATTATTCCGTCTCCGTTGGTGTCTAAAAAGATTAAATCTCCTGGTACAGCATCAGGTTGCAGTAAATCACCTTCTGCGTTAATGTGTCCAAATACTTCTGCTTGGCTTTGGAAAATACCTGCTGTTTGATATCCCACAAAATGCCCTACAGGATAACCCTCAGTCATTCTCGTAATAGGTGTATTTCTTACGGGCCAAGACCAACCATCGATATAACCTAAATCACCGGCAACATTGGTTACTTCATTAGTAAATTTGGTATAGTTTAAAGTAGTCGTCAAGGTAAAATCATTTTTTCTCACACGATTACTGATACCTAATTCAACACCTTGGTTTCTGATTTCGCCCAAATTGGAGATTGGATTATTAGTAGCTCCGATATAACCGGGAATCACTTCATTCATAAGAAGATCTCGCGTGGTTTTTCTATAAATATCTGCATCTATAGTCCATTTACCTTCTAATAATTCTAATTCTACACCTATATCTATTTGATCACTTTCTTCCCATTTAACATTAGGATTTGGTGGTGTGGCCAATGCCGCTCCAGTATTTAAGGACTGATCTTGTCCAAAAGCATAAGTGAAAACATTTTCGATAGTAGCTGCATAGCTTAGTGGGGCAATTCTATCCGAGCCATTGATGCCCCAACTTCCTCTAACTTTTAAGTAACTAATCGGATCATAATTAAAGAATGATTCTTTGCTGATTACCCAGCCCAATGAAAATGATGGGAATATTCCCCAGCGGTTGTTTAATCCAAAATTAGATGATCCATCTCTTCGGATAGTAGCCGTCATGAGATATTTTTTGTCATAATCATATTGAACTCTTGAGAAGTAACTGATTAATCTATAAGGTACACTGATGCCTCCATAAGCTAAATCAGTTGAGTCTTGACCTGCATTAATGATTTGCCAATTGGGGTCAAATTTTACAGCATCAGGAATATCTGATGTACTGCCACCACCAAAAACACTTGTTGCTTCCACAAAAGTATTTCCAAGGACGAAATCAAAGTTGTGAAAGTCTTTGAAGGTCTTGTTGTAATTAAGGTAGTTCTCCAATTGGCTAGACTGATATTGCCCAAAACCAATATTTACATCATTATTTATGTTGACAAATGCGTCATGAAAGGCATAATCAGGATTAAAGCCTCTAAAATTGTAAGACCCAGTCTCTATACCTCCACCAAAATGTAGCTTTAAGCCATCGATCGGCATTATTTCTAAGTAAACACCGCCTTGAAGTTGGTCTCCGATACCAGATCCATTGCTTAAAAATAATCGACTTAATGGATTGATGTACTCTTTCTGAACCCATTTTGATTGCTCAAAACCATAGTCTTTTTCTGGATTGTAAATTCCAGTTAAAGGGTCATAAGCAAAAGCATCTACTAGTACAGACCCAAAAGCATTATTTACTCCTATGTTCTGATTATCTACTCGATTTAAATAAACATTTTCTCCAATGGTGATGTACTTATTGATTTCTTTTTTAGAATTAAAGCGTGCAGAATATCTTTTGTAATTTGACTTATCTCCTCCGATCACACCATTTTGATTCCAGTAGTCCAGTGAAATGAAAGCGTTTTTAATGTTTGCTGAGAGTCTGTGATTGACAACATTGGCAGGAGCAAAAATCTCATCCATCCATCGAGTATTATTTTCTAATGGATCACCCACGTTCGGAAAACCTAAAGATTCAAGAGCTGAAGATTGTCCACCGTTTTCAAATTTTTCTCTTGTGATCATTACATACTCCTCAGAGCTCATCATTTCGGGAACCCTCCATGGTCTAGAATTAACTAAATTACCTTCGTATGTAATTTCACCACCAACTTTATTCTTTCCTTTTTTAGTGGTTATAATGACAACTCCGTTAGCAGCCCTTGCCCCATAAATGGCACATGATGCGGCATCTTTCAGTACATCTACAGATTCTACATCTCCCGGGTTTATGTTGTCTATGTTTCCTACCGTTAAACCATCAACTATAAATAATGGTGAATTATCACCATTCGTGCTAACCCCTCTAATTAGGATAACTTTACTAGAGCCGGGTTGCCCGCTAGATTCATTGATTAATAATCCTGTTACTTGTGATTCTAGTGCTGCTCCTACATCTGAAGAAACAATACCTTCAAGATCTTTAGCTGAAATTTTTGATATAGCACCTGTTGACACCCGTTTTTCTTGTTTTCCGTATCCTACAACTAATACTTCATCTAAAGTCTCTGAACTTAATTCAAGTGTTATAGCAAGAAAGTCATCAGTTTCGACCAGAATCTCTTGGGATTTATAGCCTGTGTACGAAACCTCTAAGGTAGCTGGTAGGTTAACGCCTTCAAGTGTGAAGTTGCCATCGATGTCTGCTGCTGTACCATTCGTAGATAAACCTTCTACAACAGTGGCACCTATTAAAGTTTCACCAGTTAATGCATCAACCACAGATCCCTTTATTGTGGATTGTGCCGCTAAACCTAAAGGAAAGCAAATTATAAATAAAAGAATTGGATTAAATGTTAGTTTCATTAGGTATCTATTAAATCAACAAATTATTTCAATGCAAACACATGTATATCTCATGTTAGGTTTGCAGCTTAAAGCACATTACTAAAGTTTTATTAAAACAAATTATATCGTAATGGGGCCTCTTTTTCTCTAAAGACGTGCTAAACATAGTGTTAAGTTGTCATTTACCGATAGAAATAACTACATCAATACTACATCAATCCAAAAAAAATCCTACATCACGCTGTCCTTTATATGTAGGCTAAAGCCTTGTAAATACTGTGTTTGTTTAGTTTTTGTGAAAAATGCTTTGTTTTCATTTATTACTTTTTTACTACAACTTATTCTAAGTGGAGAAGAAGCAGCCTTTCTGTTTTTTGTTGTCTTTTTTATCAAGCTTATGTAGCTGAAATATCTAAATTTTACTTACCAGGTATAATTTTTTACAGTTGTTTGGCAGCACATCTATAGGGTTGTTGCATTATCTTTAAAACAAACAATGATTATGAGAGCTTCTTGTATACTATTATTTCTATTGCTTTTTACAAACGCCATTGGTCAAGGTACACAAGTTTACTTCGAAGAAGATTTTAATGGATGTGTACCATTAGAAGATTGGGAGACGATAGCAGAAGGGGATACACACGGATTCTTGATGGATAAGTACAATAATCATAAAAGCGTCAATGTACGTTTTCCAGATGAAGGAAATGAGTGTTTCTACGCTTTTATAATGGACAGTGAGGATCCTGAATATGTAAGTGAAGACGCATATTCAGCTAGTTTAGTAACTCCTTTTATTGATCTAACTGAAGCGGTACATCCTGTTCTTTCTTTTGATTATGTTAGCTTTTCTGGACATTCCTTTCGTCTAGAATATAGAATAGGAGAAGATGGAGAATGGTTACCCATTCCTATTCCATTAAGTTCTTACCAATTATCCTGGAATACTAAAGAGGTTATACTTATGAATGTTGCCAATGCTCCCATTAATGAAATGGATGATCTTATTCAATTTAAATTCTCCTATTCTAGTTTTGTGACCTTTGGATATTATGCGACGGCTATTGATAATGTCAGTATCTATGAGGCTAAAGAAGAATATGCAGAGGTGTCGAATCTGATTATCTCAGACGTAATTCCGACGGGTACACACGACCTACGAGCAGCTATTGTTAATAAAGGTAGCAATACGATTAATAGTGGATATTTACGCTGGCAAATTAATGATGGTCCAATAGAAGGAATGAATTTTTCAGAATTTACTTGGCATGGACGCGACGAGCCATTTTCTTATTCATTACCATTTGCGAGTTCTGTGAGTGTTTTATCCAACGCTTTAGAAGTAACTTTTGAGGAAGAAGGTACTTATGAAATTAAATGTTGGCTTTTTAGAGTAAATAGTACAGAAATCGAAAATGAGAGCCCTGTCTTCACCAAAACCATAAAGGTTGCCGATGTGCTTCCAGAAAAAACATATGTGTACGAAAAATTTATGCACAATACCTGTCCTCCTTGCTATGAAAAAGACTTGTTTCTCGCCGAAGTGCTTGCCAATAATGATAACATCGTAGGTGTTAGTTATCATAATGCCACCTCTGACCCAATGAATTATCACGATGCATTCGCTGTAGATTTTATTTATGCCACACGTACACATCCGGGTGCACTCATCGATCGAAATTTTGTACCTGTCTTAGAACCTTATTATTATGCCCACAAAGAATCTAGACTATTGCAATGGTCTTTACCTTGGTGGTCAGGAGTCAATGTAGAAGTTGTGAACAAAGAGTATTCCTTGGCAACGGGTATTCTTAAGGTGGAGGTCGAAGCGACATTTTATGTGGATTACGATGAAGAGTTAAGATTTAACATGTATATCACAGAGGATAATATCCAAGCATATATGTCTGATGCACCTGAAGGGAACAACTACCTCCATAATCACGTATTGAGGGAATTGAGTGGAGGTGATTTTGGTGTAGAAAATTCATTGCCCTCTACAAATCCTAAAGGTAGTAAACAAAGATATACATTCGAAACAGTAATTAAAGATGAGTGGATCGAGGACGAAATTAATATCATAGCTACGGTTAGTAAGTATAATCTCGACAACGAACATAGACAAATTCTTAATGCAAGCGATGAAATTGATTTGTTTCAAGTTATCTCCTCCGTAGAATCGGATCAGCTTCAGATCCAAGGAAAAGTGTATCCAAACCCAACGACGGATGACGCCAGCATTGTTTTGGACCCTATTGATTTTAAAGCCTATATCGTGCAATTATTTGATAGTACAGGTAAATTGCTAATAGAAAAATCTATGGAAAAGGAAACGTCTAATTTTTTTAATGTAAGCCTAGCTGATTACAAGACTGGAGCATATTTTTTACATATAACGCATATGCCTTCTGGAGAGAGTCTACATAAAACAATAATTAAGCACTAGATAGAACATAAACAAATCATAAGTGCTTGTTAGTTAGATTGTTGGCGTCGAGTTTGATGTTTTATTTTGGCTACAAACTATAAAAAATGTATAAGGTTTGTGTTTAAAGGGCTATTATTTTGCGAATAAATTATAACTAGCAATGAAATATATAGCGCTTTTCTTTATACTCAGTTTTTCTATGGACAGCTTATATGGTCAAGTATTAGCTGAGGAGATTTTTGGTGAAGGCTTAGCTTTTACAGAAGGATACGATGTAATAAATACATCAGATCAGGGATTTTTGTTGATTGGTTCTTATACGCTAGGCTTATCTGAAAACTTTACTGATCCTTGGTGCATAAAGACTGACAATAAAGGAAATTATGTATGGGATGCTCGACCGGTTTTTGGTTTGAATAGTTTGTATGATATTGGCTACAGCGGCATTGAAACGGAGGAAAGTTATATTGTTCTAGGTAACTATAGTGACTCAGAAACATTTATGAATATCAGTTATTTATTTGCACTCGATAAATCGGATGGTCACGAATTATGGCGTAAAGAGTTAACCACGTATCCAAATTCAAATTATGGGAAAATAATAGAGGTGTCTGATGGCTTTGTGATGGGTGGATCATTTGAGCGAAGTTTTGGTGATTATGTGTATAGTCTAATAAAATTCGATAAGGAAGGAAATGAAGTTTGGTTTCAGCAGTACGATGAAATTAGTTCAGATGGATTTTTCTTCAATGTTAGTTTAAGTCTTGACCAAGATGATAATATTCTTCTTGGCGGAAGTTCTCAATCAAAAACAACGATCATTAAAACCGATTCATGGGGAGAAATGATATGGACTCAAAATCTTGATGCCCAGGGAAGCAGCCTTGCCATAGCGACAACTATAAATGGAGATGTTGTTTCTCTTTCAAGCAATACTTACTTGACAAACCCATCAACCAATACGGTTTGTCATTTATCTTCGAATGGAGATGTCAAATCAATTTTGGAGATGGACTATGGCTTTATCGAATCTCCCACAGACTTAGTTGTCTCTTTAGCGAATGAAATTATTATTGCGGGATCTGATTTATTTCCATCCGAACCTGTCGTATTGAAGTTAGATTTGAATGGCGATACTTTATGGAGAACCGTGTTAGATATACCTTCGGAATGTCTAGGTGTAAGCCTTGAAGAAGTAGAAATTACTGAATTTAATAATATCGCGGTTGCAGGCATGGGCTTATATAATTCGCCATCAGGACCTACCAGTGGTTATGTATATTTTGCCATACTTGATGGAGAAGGGGTGATTACAAGCCAACAACTCATACCGATTAGCGCTGAAGATTTTGTAGTTTATCCTAACCCAGCAAGAGAAGAAATACATATAAATAGTGGATTAGATGTATTTTCAGGTGAAGCAATAAGCATACACAATATGGATGGGAAGTGCTTAAAAACAGTCAAGCCTGGGCAAAAACGACAAAAGATTTCGCTAGACAATATGCCTTCTGGACCTTATGTAGTTTCTTTGCTTAGTGCAGATGGAATAACAATGGCTAAGGAAATCATCATAAAGCAATAAAGGACAAACTAAATTCCATTTTAAACTTAAAATTTCACCATTATGCGATTTTTGTTTCTATTTCTGATTTTCTCTACCAGTTTATCTGGGCAGGATTTTTGGATTAAAGGCCAAGTCAGTGGAGCCATCGATGAAAGTAATTTAATGATTCAGTGCTCTGATGGAGGTTTTCTGGCAGTAGGACATCGTTATCAGGCCTTTATCGATCCTTATGTGTCAAAGTTTAATTCAAATGGTGATATAGAATGGGAAAAGACCTATAAGATTTCAGAAGACAATGTTTTGAAGTTTGATGTTTATGTTGATGTAATAGAATTAAGCGATGGATATTTGTTGGCCGCATCTTCTTTTAATGGAACGAATACTGCTCACTTGCAAAAAATAGATTTTAATGGAGAATTGCTTAACGAATGGGTGTTTGAAGCTAAAGAAATTAATTGTCTCGAAAAAACCAGTAACCATCATATTTATGCTCTAATGACCAATACATTTAACGATTGTCAGGTTTATGGTTTTGATGAACAAGTTGAATTACAATGGAAAAAAGATTTGCCTGGCGCAAAATTTTCGCCCCTTTATGGTCATGCGATAGTCAATCAAAACAACCATTTTACACTTTCTACAAAAGGTTTATTTAATGAAGATATTAAACTGTACGAAATTAATGAGGAGGGCGAACTATTGATTGCACACAGCATTGAACAACAAAGCAATCCATCACGTACAAGCTTACATGTTTCTATTAATGATGACGAGTGGGTTTGCATACCAGAAGGAAAAACCCAAAACCATCTCCAAAAAATCGACAAGAATACTGGAGCGATCATCCAAACAAAAGACTTATCGAATATCATAGCTTCCATTAATGAAATGATAAATATTTTCGATGGTATTTATATGGTAGGTCATGCGTTAGGGGATGCGTGGCCGAGTATATGGGTTTTTGATGTTGATTTTAATTTAGTAGATACCTATTACCTTAAGGATTTCATAATTGATGCGACTGGGGCAGAAGATGGTGCAAGTATTGTGGACATGAAAGTGACTAAAGAAGGACACATCGCTTTTGCGGGTTCCGTATTGTCCGAAAACTTTGCTAGTGGTTTTCTCAATGGACATATCAGTAGATTTGGTGATTTTGATGCTGTTTCTAACGAAGATCTAATTATAAAAAATGGAGTAAAGTTTTATCCTAACCCGGTCACGAATTGGGCCCAAATAACCAGCAATAATGCCATCGAATCGATAAAAATATTTGCCACGAGTGGTACCTTGATTAGGGAGTGTTTTGATTTGGAAAATGAAGCCAGACTAAATCTTGAGTCATTACCTCAAGGAAGTTATTTATTAAAGTGTAGCATTGGTGGTGAGTATATTTCTTTACCATTTGTAAAGCTTTGATTCATACATATCTGTTATAATTAAGCAGCAATGTCTTCTTTTGCTTATCTTTATATTTGTGAAAAGAAGCTTACATAGTATAGTATCCTTTTTATTGGCCTTTTTAGTGTTAAGCAGCACCTGTGGTCTTCAGCTAGACATGCATTTTTGTCAAGATAAATTACAGCGTGTAAATGCTTTTGGAAAGGCAAAAACCTGCACTGAAGTAGCTCAGATTAGTACAACTTGTTGTGGAAAAAACAGGCTTTGCCATAGCCAAATAAAAGATGTAGCAACTGAAGAGCATGATGATTGCTGTCACAATTCTACGCTGTCTTTGGATTTGAATATAGATGCCCTAAGCCAGCACTTGGTGCTTGAGTTAGAAAATCAGCCAGAGACATTCTGCTTAATCAATACAAGTAGTCTATACAAACAGACCTTTCTTATCTCTAAGGTTCATTATCCCATCATCTATCCACCTCCTGAGCGCTGGCAAGGGGTTTCGAAATCCATTTTGTTTGGATCATTTCTCTGTTAAAACATAGTGTAATTCTATAAATAATAGTTGATGACTATTTAGTCATTTACATTTTTTGTTCATTACCCTGTTGTTTTATGAAATATTTAAAAAGAACTTGGCTTTTTGGCCTTTTAATCCTTGCATCATTCCTTAAGCTTGAGGCTCAAGGTCCTCCGATCACAGGCGATAAACCCATTATGCTCTCTAAAGGGAATATAGTGCTTAAAACATTAAGTGAATATCGAGTTTATGATGAGAGAAGTGCCTTGATCATGCCATTGATGGTCCATTACATTCCAGCTAAAAATGTATTGCTAGGAGTGCATATACCATATGTTTCTCTAGATCAAAATGACTTGGATCGATCCCACTTAGGAGACATCCAAATGCTGGCTAAATACCAATTTTATAGAAAGGATCAAATGGCTAAAACCTTTAGAATGGTTTTTAAAACCTATCAATGGATTCCCATGGATGATGATCTGAATGTAGAAGAAGTTGGAGTGGGAAGTTATCGTTCTTTTTACAGTGTTTTAGCGGGATTAGAAACTATTAAATATGGGGTTTCAAATGAATTAGGTTTTGCTTTCGATGCAGCCGGTAATCACAATCTTCTTCGATACAAATTGGGCTTTGGTTTACCTTTATTAAAACCAGTCTATCCAGTAAAACAAATTAATCTTTATTTTGAATATCAAAATGATTATAGATTTAAAGAACAGGGTTTTTCCAGTTTGTATGCGCAAGGTATTCAGTATGCAAAAGGAAGATGGACCATTGAGACTTCCATTCAATTTCCACTAATACAGTATCAATTACCTCAAGAACTCAGACGCAAGTATAGTTTTATCTGGGGATTGCGATATGTAATTTAATCACAAAAAAAAATAAAATATGAAATATTCGATAATACTATTTTTCTTGGTTTTTGCTTTATCCTTAATGGCACAAGAAAAAGATAATTTTTCAGTTCAAGTCGATGGATTAGGTTGTCCTTTTTGCGCTTATGGTTTAGAAAAAACCTTTGATGAGTTTAAAGGAATCGATGATGTGAAAATTGATATGGAAACAGGCATTATGACATTTACGCTTCCATCAGACCAAAGTGTAGATTTGGAAGCAGTTTCTGACAAAGTCGTAAAAGCAGGTTACACAGCCGTAGAATCGACCCTTCAAAAATCATCAGGCGAGGAACTTGCGTGGAGTAATGCAGAACCTAAAAACATAAAAACTAAACAAGAGTCAAATAGTCTAACTAGTAGTACTCTACTTGTAAAAGGAAGTTGTGATATGTGTAAATCACGCATAGAAAAAGCAGTGCTTGGCATGGACGGAGTTAATGAAGCTTCTTGGGAGAAAGAAAGTCAAACATTATCCCTAACTTACGATATAACTACACAATCATTGGATAGCATATCTGAGACTCTGGCTAAATTAGGCCATGATACAGCTTTGCATCAAGCTGATAATGAAGCATATGACAAATTGCACACTTGTTGTAAATATAAACGTTAGTACTTTTGTAGATAACATATAATAATATTTAAAATAAAAACAATGAAAAAGATTTTAATATTAATGGTCCTATTTTGTTTTTCAATGTCCATTTTTGCTCAAACGGATGTGATCTTAAACATTAACCACAAATTAGGTGAAGAAGTGTTTAATTATGGCCAAGAACACACAACAGATGAAGGTAATCATTTTAAGATTTCTCGACTACAATACTATATATCAGGCATAAGTATTATCCATGATGGAGGACAGGAAACACTTGTTGAAGACGTATGGATCCTGGACCGAGCTGAAAGCTTCGCTAGTTTTCACAACCTTGGGAATTTCGAGGTAGAAATAATCGAAGGTATTAAACTACATGTGGGAGTCGATAGTTTGCATAATCATCTGGATCCGGCTATGTGGCCTTCTGACCATGCTTTAGCCCCGAAAAATCCATCCATGCACTGGGGCTGGGCTGGGGGGTACCGCTTTTTTGCATTCGAGGGCCTTGCAGGTGAAGACGCCCTAACTAATGACGTACAATTTCACGGAGTAGGGAATAGTCTTTATGCTACCACAACCATCATGACTGGAGCAAGTGAGGAAAATGGCTCGTTGGTGATCAGTTTAGAAGCAGATTATGCTGAAGCTGTCCGTACCATAGACATAAATCCTGGAGTCATCAGTCATGGTGAAATATGGCACGCCAAAACGGTAGGAGAAAATTTTACTAATCTGGTCTTTTCACCAACGGATGGAACAGTAAACAGTGATGATGTCCCTGCCTCGTTAAATTTTGAAGTATTTCCGAATCCAGCAATCCACGGAGTAATCAACGTAAAAACGGATGTGGAAAGTGAAACAGCATTGGTAAAAATTATAGCTAGTAATGGAGCGATTGTAGATCAAAAACATTTAAATGCTGGTGTAGCTACTTTTAATCTAAATCTACCAGGTGTTTATATGGTTCAAGTTGTGGATAACCGAAAAGCTGTTTTCACAAAAACTTTAGTGGTTAAATAGTGTATTTGAGGCTGTTTATATTAGTTGTTCTTTTAAGCTGTTTTGCTTGTTCGACTTTACCAGAAGATGAACATACCGCGAAACCTTTAGCACTAATGGAACTACCTGATCATTTCCCAGATATATCATTTCCGAGTGATAATGTCTTTACCGAAGCTCGCTGGGTACTAGGTAAAAAGTTATTTTATGACCCGATTATGTCATCTACAAAGGAAGTGAGCTGTGCTAGCTGCCATGATCCATCCTTGGGGTTTACCGATGGCCTGGCCTTCAGCATTGGGGTCGAGGAACGTGTAGGTTTTAGAAATGCACCTAGTTTGGCAAATGTAGCCTATCAACCATATTTACTGAGAGAAGGATCACTTGCCACAATAGAAATGCAAGTGCTGGTCCCCTTACAAGAGCATCACGAATTTGATTTGAATATCTTGGAATTAGTCGAACGGTTAAAAGAAGATGAAGAATATGTGGCTATGAGTCTTGAGGCATATGACCGCCCGCCCGATGCTTTCGTGGTGACTAGAGCTCTAGCGAACTTTGAAAGGAGCCTTATTTCAGGGCAGTCTAGGTACGATTTGAGCATTAATGAAGGGCTAAGTTTAACGAACTCGGAAAAGAAAGGTGAAGCACTATTTTTTAGCGAAACGCTCGCTTGTGGACAATGTCACGGTGGGCACAACTTTAGTAATTATGCCATCACTAATAATGGTTTGTATTTGCATTATGAAGATGAGGGGAAATTTCGTTTAACTAATGATTCATTGGACTTGGCCACTTTTAAAACTCCGTCATTAAGAAATGTGGCTATAACAGGACCCTATATGCATGATGGATCTATAGAAAGTTTGGAAGCAGTCATAGCTCATTATGCTGCTGGTGGCAAAAACCACATGAACAAACATCCACTGATTCAAGGATTTGATATTAGCGCTGAAGACGAGGGGCACCTAATTGCTTTTTTGCAGAGCTTGACAGACACATCTTTTATTAACAACAAAATATTTAGGGATGAATGATCATTCTTTTATGTTCTTGCTTTTTATACTTCTTGTCCTTTCTTCTTGTAGGAATGAAGCAGAAGAGGCCTTAACAAAAGACGAACGTCCATATACATTTGAATATGGAGCTTTGCCTAAACCTGACCTTCCTGAAGACAATCCACTTACCTTGGCTGGTGTTCAGCTAGGCCGTATGTTGTTTTATGATAGACAATTGTCTAGAAACAATGGTCAAGCTTGTTCGGATTGTCACCATCAGAATTTGGGATTTTCAGATTCATTACAATTTTCCTTAGGTGTGGCTAAATTGCCTGGAACAAGACATGCCATGACTATAACTAATATGGCGTGGAACACCAACGGTTTTTTCTGGGATGGCAGAGCAGAATTGCTAAGACATCAGTCATTATTGCCCATTGAAGATCCTTTGGAAATGGACGAGACATTGGAAAATGTAATCCAAAAATTAACGAATGATGATAAATATCAGGATGGCTTTGTTTTAGCTTTTGGTGATGAGGAAGTAACTGAAGAAAGGATAGCTTTAGCCTTAGAGCAATTTATGCTTAGCATTGTGAGTTACGAATCAAAATATGATCGGTTTCTAGCCGGAATAGATACCTTGACGGAAGAAGAAGAAAGAGGGAGGTTCTTGTATTTTACGGAATATAACCCATTTTTCCCGGAAAGCTCAGGAGCGGATTGTGAACATTGTCATGGTGGGGCAAATTTTGAAAACGATAGTTATATGAATAACGGCTTAGATAAAGAAGAAGACTTTGTCGATTTAGGTAGATTTATAGTTACAGGCAATCCTATGCATAAGGCGCAATTTAAAGTTCCGAGCCTAAGGAATATTGCAATTAGCCAACCATATATGCATGATGGCCGTTTTAATACCTTAGAGGAGGTAATAGATCATTATGATCATGATATACAAATTTCACCTACTGTCGATCCTGCCTTGATCCAAACCATAGATCAAGGATTGGGACTCTCAGATGAAGATAAATCAGCATTAGTCAAATTCCTTCATACCTTAACAGATGAGAATTTTATAAATAATGAAGCTTATTCAAGTCCGTTTTAGAAACACACTTACTATCGTTTTTTGTTTAACGGTGCATTGGGCATTCAGTCAAGTGTTTATGCAGATAGAAGAATTAAATAAAGTACAAACCATCAAATTATACCCAGGTGATAAATTCCAGTATCAATTAAAAGGTTACGAAAAATCATGGGATAAAGGGATAGTCAGCCAAATAGATCCTTCTTTAGATGCCATTTTTATTAAAGGCTCCATGTATCAGTTAGACGAATTTTCAGCAATAAGAGTGTCTGGTCCATTCGCTCCCAGAGCTTTAGGTGTAACATTCCAAACTTTTGGAGTAGGCTGGCTAGGCTTTGGCATTATTGGTCGGTTAGCAGGCAGTGGCGAATTTAAAGCGCAGGAAGCCATTATCGGAACTGTAGCCTTAGGTGTAGGATATTTGTTTAGAGCTTTTTATCGATGGGAGACCATAAACCTCAATGAAAATAATCGTTTGAGAATAATGGATACACGCATGTTTGTACCCGAAAAACCCAATTAATTCAGTTTTTTATAATAAGTCACCTTGTCATCACCTTCAGCCCAAAAGTCACGGATTACAGCTTCTTTAGTATAGCCTATGTCTTCATAGAATTTGCGTGTTGGAGTAAATGTTTCCGTTCCGGATGTATCAACGATTAAAACACGCTGATTTTTTGCAATCAACATGTCCTCGATGTATTGCATCATTTTTTTTCCTATGCCTTGACCTTGTTTTGAAGCATGCACGCCGATCGCATATAGGTTATAAGTTCCTTCAGCCATTTTCTCTGGAGCACAAAAACCAATGCTAACAGGTAGGTGGTTTTCTATACAAGTAAACCATATATCTGATGAATGTGGATGTCTGAGAAAATCGGCGATCATATCATCTAATAGAGCAGAAGGAAACAAATCGATGGAATCTAGGACTTCTTTTAAATAGCTTAGGTCTGTATTCTTGACGAGTCTGATGTGTTGCATGATAGGCGAAGTTTTAGGGTAGGTTCAATTTCGATCAAATGACTTTTGCTAATCTCTTAAAAAAGGGCTTTTTTGCGGTACAGTTAATTGCATTTAGGGCAAACACCCGAAACCGTAAAGTTTACTTCTTGGGTGGTGTATTCGGTAGGGAGCTCGAAATGAGGGATGATGTTTTCTAAACAAGTAACTTCTTGACAAGCTGTGCAACTAAAGTGTACATGATTGTGATTATGGTGGTGATCATGTTCACATGTATGGCACATGGCATATTTTGAAACACCATCCATATCTATGATGCGATGAATTTTCCCATCATCCACCAAGCGGTCAAGCGATCTGTAAATGGTTACACGATTATATTGATCTTTTAGTTGGCCGATTAACTCATTATGAGACACAGCAGTAGTTGCCTTATTGATTAATTGTTCTACGGCCTGTTTAGCGGGTATTTTCTTTATATTATCCATGCAAATTATTCATACATAAAGATAAATCAAAATACGGTTCGAAAGTTTAAAAAAAGGAGTGGATATGACTTGTAGCTAGTTAGATAGGTGTAGAAAATAAAAAAGCTCGTGACTTCTCACGAGCAAAAACGAATTTTACAATTTAATAACCAAAACTTACACGATGTAAATATATAACATATTATAAGTTTTTGCAATATGTATTTATGTGTAATTGAGATATTTAATTAAATTAAAAAATATCAATGTGTAAAAGGCAGAAAAATAGCACTCTATAAATCGATAAAAAGTTCTATTATTTAAAATTTTAACATATAAAAATTATTTGTTATATGTTTTCCTTCTTTTTTGTGTATAGTTTCTAATAAATATTGGATTGCAGCTTCTCCTTCAGGGCCTAGTGAATGGGTATATTCATTTACATAAAGCGCTATATGTTGCTTCATAACATTAGGTTTCATGGTTTGGGCATGCTTTTTTACATATTCCATAACCACCGATTCATGGGCATACGCATACTCGATACTTTCCTTTAATTGTTGGGCAATTTCTTTTTTTAGTTCAATGTCAAGTGATTTCCTTACTGCGATACCACCTAGAGGAATGGCATATCCAGTTGTTTTTTCCCAATGATGGCCAAGGTCTATAATCTTATGTAGTCCTTTATCTTGATAGGTAAATCTATTTTCGTGGATAATAACACCAGCGTCAAGGTGACCATTCAATATTTGATCTTCGATTTCATTAAAAAGTAAATACGTTTTATTAATAGAACCAACATTGGCAAAATCAAAAAGGAAATTTGCGGTGGTTAACTTACCAGGAACACCTATTGTTTTGCCTTCAAGCTCGCTCAGTGATTGTAAGTTTTTACTGATGAGCAGTGGGCCGACGCCTCGACCTAATGCTGCTCCATAAGGCAATAATTCGTATTCGTTTGTTAAATGGGCAAAGGCATGAAAACTGACTTTAATGACATCGAAGCTGCCTTCTTTAGCCCATTGGTTGAGTGTCTTTATGTCCTCTAGATGCACATCCCATTGGATGGATTGCTTAATTCGCTGATGAACTAGCGCCTCAAAAATGAAGGTGTCATTTGGACATGGCGAAAAAGCTATCTTAAGATTCATCAGTTTTATTAGTTTAATTCAAAGATAATGTCTAAACTTTGAGGAAAGTTTAAAAGCGCATGCACGGATTGCAAATCATTTATGAAGATAATCACTTAATCGCGGTTAATAAACCGAACGGGGTTTTAGTCCATGCCGACGAAACGGGCGATAAAACCTTAATGGATCAAGTCAAATTATATATAAAATGGAAATACGAAAAACCTGGAGATGTGTTTTTAGGTTCGTTTCATAGACTTGATCGTCCGGCATCAGGAGTGGTAATATTTGCAAGAACGAGTAAAGCACTTACAAGAATGAACAAACTAGTTCAGGAAAGGCAAGTGGAGAAAATATACTATGCTGTTACCGAAGAAAGACCTAAAGAAATCGAGCAAACATTAGTACACTACTTAATAAAGGATAAATCAAGAAACAAATCTAAAGTTCATAAATCTCAACGTTCAGGCACTAAGCGGTCGGAGTTGAGTTACAAATTGGACGCTTATTTGGAAAATCACTCTTTATTAAAAGTTAATCTTGTTACTGGCCGGTCGCATCAGATTAGAGCTCAACTCAAAAAAATAAATGCACCTATTTGTGGTGACCTAAAGTATGGAGCTTCAGAAAAACTGAAGTTTTACTCCATCGCATTGCATTGTGCTGAAATGAATTTTATCCATCCGGTAAAAAAAGAACCCGTATCTATCAAGTGTTCGCCACCGGATTTTCATCCTTGGACTTTATTTTTTTAAAATCTAGCATCAAGTTTCTTTTCTCAAATTCTAAAAATTGAATTACATTTGCGCTCGGTGAGGGCTATACGGCCAGCTCCTTCTGAACTCCCCCAGGGCAGAAATGCAGCAAGGGTAGGAGGTTGAGCGGTTCGGTGTAGTTCCTCACTTTTTTCTTTTCCAATTTTTTATGATTAAACCAACACGATAGCTATGAAATTTTTTGTCGACACCGCCAATTTAGATCAAATTAAAGAAGCAAGAGATTTAGGCATTTTAGATGGAGTTACGACTAACCCTTCACTCATGGCAAAAGAAGGTATCAAAGGAAAAGACGCTCAATGGTCTCACTACAAGGCCATCTGTGATTTAGTAGAAGGTGATGTATCTGCCGAAGTCATCTCTACTGATGTGGAAAACATGATTAAAGAAGGAGAAGCCTTAGCCGAAATTGCGCCAAATATTGTCGTTAAGGTACCCATGATTAAGGACGGAGTAAAAGCTATAAGCTACTTTACGTCTAAGGGTATACGCACTAATTGCACCTTGGTTTTTTCAGCGGGCCAGGCCATTTTAGCGGCCAAAGCCGGTGCCACATACGTATCACCTTTCATTGGAAGAATCGATGATATCAGCTGGGATGGAATGCAACTCATCAGCGAAATTGCTGAAATCTACGCCATGCAAGGATTTGAAACAGAAATTTTGGCAGCATCTATTCGGAATGCAAAGCACATTGTTGATGCTGCTAGAGCTGGAACAGATGTGGTGACTTGTCCATTATCATCTATGCTAGGTTTGCTAAAGCATCCATTAACAGATATCGGTTTAGCCAAGTTTTTAGCTGATCACAATAAAGTAAATAGCTAGCAAAATCTAAATTGGCCGTTTGTTTGCTTATTCTTCCCGTTCGTACTCAAGATGTAATACTGGAACTATTATACAGCTAGTATATGGCTAAATAAATGGAATTTTGTTGTATAAATTAATATACAATGAATCATACATTTATATCATTTGTAGCTTTTGCAATTAGCCTTTGTTTGCTTACTACTTTGAATGCTCAAGTAAGGCATGGCTTTATGGGAGGTGCTTATCTAAGCAATTCTGTTAGTGAGTTTGCGGAAACACATGAAGGAGTAGGTATTGGATTTGATTTTACTTACACCTATTTTTCTTACATTAATGATCAGACAAAAGCAAGCTTAGATTTAGGCCTTGGGAGAGCTAAATTTGACCCGACTCAGGAAATCTTTGAATACACAGATTTTGAAGGAGATTTAAATCGGATTAGATATTCGGATTATGGGTTTTTATCTTATTCGATGGGACTGAGTATTTATCGCGAAATTATAAACCGAGTAGAATTATTTGGTGGGTTTGATGTGGGACAAGTATCGGTAAAATGGAGTGAATTAGATTATTTGACTGGTCCCGTGGAGCCTTTTGATGGTTATTATAGCTCAGATTATAAGGCTGGTTTTGGATATCTAGCCGGAAAAGCAGGTTTAAATGTTCTCGTTGCTGATAATATAGGTTTAGGCTATGCCTTTAAATACCGCGTAAACTATGGAGTCGAGCGATTTTGGGGATTGACAAAAAACTACATAACCAACGGAATGCACATCTTTTTTAGATTTTAATACTCAAATATAGTTTAAGTATGAAGCCTATTTTTATAGTGCTAGTTGCCTTGAGTTTACAACTGGCACAAGCTCAAACAGTTGATCTTAAGTTTAGTGGCCCCTTGAAGTCTAAAGATATATTCGTTAATATGGAAGCTTTCCATTTAGAAGAAGATCATTTCCTTTTATTGCATCAAGGACCATATACAATGTCCTGGGAAACTAATCATTACATCCTAGAAAAGTATGATTTGAATGGAAAACAAATCTTTTCAAAAAAAATAGACTTTAAAATTTCAGGAGAAACATATTATCCGAATGGCTTGGTGTCTTTACAAGGGAAGGATTACATTTTTCTATCTACTATAAAAAAGAAACATCGAACCCTTTATATCACAAGTTTAGATTCCGAACAAGGAAGTTTAGGGGATGAAATGGTAGAGTTAGGCAGCTTTAAAATCATCGGTAAAGTAGATGGTTTCGATTCTGTTGTGTCCGCAGACGAAAACTATATGGCTATCTTCTTTGAACAAGAAAACCGAATGTTAGTACTCAATGAAAATCTAGATATAGAACGGACAATAGAGACTAATTTTAAGTTTAATAATCCAGTTTATTCTACAAAAGGAAATAGTCAACATTTTATTATTCGAAATAATGGTGATGTTATTGCCTACAACGATAATGGGAAAAAAGCGGGTTTTATAGAATTATATTCATCTAATGGTGAATATAAAACCATATCTTTTGATCAGAAACTCAGTTATTCAAATAAGTCTGGATCCATTTGTTTTGCAGAAATAAATGATGATGCTTGGGCCATTGCAGGAGTCTATGTAGCTGCCAAAGGGAAAGTTGATTTTAGAGGCGTTTTTGCACAAACCTTTGATAATAAAGGTAAGATGATACAATCTATAAAAGCTCCTTTTTCTAGTATGGATTTTCCACTTACTGATAAACGAATTTCGGGTGGATTACCTCATTATGCAAAAGGTAATATTGTACAAACTAGTATCTCTAATATAGATAGGAATAGAGCTTATTTTGAACTGGACTTAACCATAGACGAACTATCAGCTTCTACATTTAGACGAAGCATCGTTGCTGCCTTTCCAGTCAAGAATTATGAATTTCAGGAAGCTGTGGTGCTGCAAGCTCCGATGGTCGATTTATTACGAACAAAAAACGACATTGAATCACTAAACCCATTTACTGAAGGAAGTACTAAGACCTACGATATTTACACGGTAAATAATGTGCTAGGAAATAATTATTCCTTTTACATCACAAGGAAGTCTAATCCAGGTGTTGGTAAAAAACTGTTTGACACAAAAGATGATCGCCTTAAAAACAAACACCTACATTCTCGTTTGTACAATGGTGATGACTATAGCCTTGCCTTGTTTTTTAGTGAGAAAAAATATGAGTTTGTTATAATCAGTCCCTAATCCTCATCACCCATAAAATCAAAAATTAGCTTAGATCAGCTTAAGGACTTTTTCTATGAGTGCTTCCACTGCTTTTGCTGGTGCTTTGGAAAACTCGCCATTAACTCGATTAGCTAATAAAGCATTACAAGAAATAGCTTGATGACCTAGTAGATTAGCTAATAAATAGATGCCCGCTGTTTCCATTTCTAAGTTTGTTAAACGATCTTCAGGCATTTCCACTTTGGCTAAGCCATCTAAATCGGTGACACTTGTTTTTAATCGCAATGACCTGCCCTGAGGAGCATAAAAACCAGGAGCGGTTAAGGTTATCCCTCGCATAAAACCAGCAGCTGTAAAACGCTCGACCAAAGATTCTTCGGCTTGCGCACAATAAGGAAACACTTGATGATGATTAGACCAATTTTCTTTAAATCTGCTATTTATAGCCTTTTCTCTGTCATTCATAGTATAGAGATAGTAATGAGCTAAACCACCTAAACCAATAGCAAAAGAGCTCACTAATAAACTATCGACAGGGATGTCTGCTTGCAATGTACCGGATGTACCTATTCTAATAAACTGGAGGCTTGTATGTGTTTTTTTAATGGCACGGCTTTCAAAATCTATATTAACTAATGCGTCTAGTTCATTGAAAACTATATCGATATTGTCAGTGCCGATGCCGGTAGAGATAACAGTTATACGCTTTTGTTGATAGCTGCCAGTGACAGTCCTAAACTCGCGACACCTACGATCAAATTCGATGCTTTCAAAATGTGTAGTTAGCATATCTATCCGTTCAGGATCACCCACAGTAATGATTGTTTGGGCTATTTCAGAGGGAAATAGTTTTAAATGATAAATACTGCCATCTGGATTTAAAATTAACTCGGAAGGAGATAAATACATTTGTTTACTTTTGCTTCAAAGACAAATGTATAAAAATGAAAATGAAGGCATACATTCTAAACAGTTGTAACACTTGTCAACGCATCTTAAAAGAAGTAGCTTGGAAAGGTGAAGTGCAAAATATTAAGGAGGAGAATATTGATGAAACAACATTGGACAAAATAGCCGCATCGTTAGGAGCTTACGAGCAGGTGTTTAGTAGGAGAGCAATGAAGTACAGAAGTCTCGGGCTCAACGAAATGGATTTAAAGGAAGAAGATTATAGAAAATATATTTTAGAAGAATACACTTTTTTAAAACGACCTGTATTTGTGATAGGCGAACAATATTTTGCAGGAAATACAAAGAAGACAGTGGCAGCTATCAAGGAAGCATTGGCTTAATTGCAGCGTAAGTATAAAGTCTCACTCGTTATCGTATTACTTTGATTGCCCGCACGATCTTTAATGTAAATGTCTAAAGTCAAACTATCTAATGGATATTGTGCTGGAAATTCGCAAGGAGGAATATTATCAGGAAACAAACAACAAGTTTCAAACAAGGTAAGCTCTAAATCAATAAAAACACCTTTAGAGGATACTCCTTCAGGTACTTTCGGGATTAGTTTTTCTTGATCATACAAATTACCTGTTCTATTGTCGAAAACGAAGAGATTGAATACACCATCTTCAGGATCATTGCCTATATCTCCATCACCATCTTCCACATGGAAAAATAGGGTGAGAAAGTCTTCTGTTCCTGTACCTTGGTTTAGTGTATCTTTACTTATGCCTCGATATTCGATCGACGGTATTTCCGATAAACTCGGACCTTGGACACAGGCCATTAAGCCGCAAAAACAAAATAAAATAAAAGCTCTACCAAGGATTTGCATAAATTCGTTAGTTATAATATAGCGTATTGAATATCACAAAGATTCAACATATCGTTCAGGATTACAAACGCGGAATCATCGATTTTGATTCTGTAGCTATGGAAATTTATTTATTCCAATATAAGCATAATCCTGTTTACCGACAATTTTGTGATTTAATTCATCGGACTCCAGCTGTCGTTCGGTCATATGACAATATACCTTTTTTACCGATCGAATTTTTTAAATCTCATACAATAAAAACAGGGAATTGGAATGCTGAATGTATCTATGAAAGCAGTGGCACGACAAGCGAGACTACTTCCAGACATCATATTTACCAGCTTTCAAGTTATTTAGAAAATGCAGTTAAAAGCTTCGAACAACGATTTGGAGGTTTAGAGGGCAGCATTATCTTGGGTCTATTACCATCATATTTAGAAAGACAAAATGCCTCCCTTGTAGCTATGGTGGATCATTTTATTAAGCGCAGCAATAGGCAAGAAAGTGGCTTTTATCTAGATGATCATGCCGCTTTATTTGAGGTGATAGAACAAAATCAAGAAGCAGCACATATTGTATTATTTGGAGTCAGTTACGCACTGCTGGATTATGTAGAGCATTATCAGCATGATCACTTACAGAACTTCCATCTAATAGAGACAGGTGGAATGAAAGGTAGGAGGGAAGAGATCACAAAAGATGCCATGTATGTCCAATTAAAATCGGGCTTTCCACTTAATCAAATTGATTCTGAATATGGAATGACTGAACTTTTATCTCAGGCATATACTATAGAAGAAACATGGTTTAGCTGTCCAGAAACGATGCAAGTGCATATGACTCAAATCAATGACCCATTCCAAAAAACAAACATGGGTAAAACGGGCTTAATAAACGTCATTGACCTAATGAATTTCCACAGTTGTAGTTTTATATCTACTCAAGATCTGGGAAAGCAGAGAGAAGATAACTCCTTTCAAGTACTAGGAAGATTAGACCATTCGGATATTCGAGGATGCAATTTATTAGTACAGTAACTAGTTAAAAGTCGAGAATCCATCGCTGATCCATTCAGCAAGCGCCTGGCGATTAGCCACATATTTTATCCGCTTCTGGTCATTACTGTTATTGATATTTCCTAATTCCAAGAAAACGATCGGCGGTAAAGTATTGCGTACAACATAAAGATTTCTGCCTTTTACAAAACCATCATAACCTCTGCCTTTTTGAAATTGTTCGTATTTAGAACTGAAGGTTGCGAGCATATGTTCGGCTAGATCTTTTCCTGTTTTTCCATTTTTGTAATGATAGAAAAACACATCCCTTCTTTTATCCTTATGATTAGAGTCGATATGCAGTGATATAGCATATTGTTCTTTAATTCCTTTAGCCTTATAGCTATTGTACAGTTGGTTTACTTTCGATACACGTTGGTTTAACCTTTTAATTTGATCTAAAGGTATTTTAACAGTGCCCATACAAAGTTCATCATTGTCACATGCTAAGATTTCTTCATCTCGAATACCATCTTTGTCTTGTATAATGATATGGACTGTAGCTCCTTTTTCCATTAAGTCTTTAGCTAGTCGTAAGGCGATGTCATATGCATACTCGTCTTCGCAAAGTGTTTTTGGGCAAGTATTACACATGGCGCCTGGATCCGGACCACCGTGTCCACTGATTACATAGTAAACTTTGTTTTTTAGGGACTCATCTTTGATGGTAACATGCTTGTACTTATCTCCAAAAATGGGTTGCACCCTAATGTTACCTTTTGCGATTTTACTAGGACTACCAGCTTTTTGCTCAGTTTTCTTCGTGGTATTACTATTTTTTTTAGTCGTTTTAGATGTAGTGGCTAATGCGCCATCATAACAATTAACTAAGTGATGAGGGACCCATAGAATTTTACTATCAGTGTACATCGTTTTTCTTAGTTTTTTCTTTTGGATGTCTTCATTATATTGTTTAATGGCGACAGCCTGTTCCCAGTCTGAAATATGGAGGGTAGAACGTATAGAAGTCCCATTATACTGCACAATTTCTATGGGAAGGAAATATTCTAATTCGTAGCTTAATGAAGTATTTTGGTCAATGTCGTTTAACTCGAAAAACTTTTGCAAATTACAATTTTGATTATCGAGGTTATACCTTCTCATAAGAGCATAGCTGCCTTCTCCTTTTTGTACACGCACTTTTAGATAGTAAGATTCGAAGGCAGAAACTTGGAAAGACAACAGTATAAAGAATGCTGTCAATAATCGGATTTTGAGCATTAACATAACATGGGTTTTTAAGGTCGTATACAAAAATACTATAATATATTAATATTTCAACTAACTAGCTAAAAAATAATTAGTTATGTATATATTAATTATTTAATATGATTAATTTATTTATATGTTATCTTTGCATATATGGCAAGTCAGTTAATGCAGGTCTATAAGTTGATACAAAAGGAATTTAAGCTAGAGTTCCGTAAGCGAGTGAGCTTAGCCTCAGTGTTGTTATTTTTAGTATCATCAACTTACATTTGCTACAAGGTTTTTATAAACATCAATGGACTCGCTTGGATTTCCTTATTTTGGATCATTTTATTGTTTGCTTCTATAAACCTCATTCAAAGGACTTTTAACCAAAATTATGTACGTCGTAAATGGATCTACTATACGTTTTACGAACCTACTTTAGTGTATGTAAGTAAGTTTTTATACAACCTCTTTTTTCTGCTTATTATCGCGACTCTACTTTTGTTTCTAATGAATATGTTTTTTGAAAACTTCATTCGTCTTCCTCGATTATTTATGTCGGGTTTGTTATTGGGTACTATTGGTATTACAGGAGTGATGACTTTTGTTTCTTCCATAGTGATGCATGCAGAAAATAATGGGGTTTTGATGAGTATCTTAGCAATGCCTTTAACTTTACCAGTAATATTGTTAGCTGTAAAAGTGCATGCAGTTAGTTTTTCTTTGATTCAAGATACAGCTGTGGCTAGTGATCTTTGGTTGTTGGGAGGTATTGATTTATTAATTTTTGGTTTGGGGATCATGCTTTTCCCTAATATGTGGAAAGCATAAAAATGATATACTTATGAAATATTGGTGGTGGAAAATACTAGCGATTGCAATCTTTAGTTACGTGCTTCTAGCAGGCATGCTTACTCCTTTAAAATCAGGGATTTATAGTGTAGATAAAACAAAAGGGGTATTAGGTGCGCCTTTGACCTTGCAGGTTGAGACCTACAATACATATATGTCTTCAGCTCTTCAGAATGTTGCCTTTTTAAAATTGTCTGACAATAAAGTAATACGATCTACCTCGATTATAGAAAAGAATGATTTCACTGCACAAATTAACTTTGATCTTCCGGCAAGCTTGAGTACCGGAAAAAGTTCGGAACGAGCGACATTGATCATTAACAATGAAGTGGATGGTAGCATGATTTTGCCCAATGCCATTTTGCTGAAAGAAGAAGGAAATATTGCAAAACAAACAAGCAGTCAATGGACCACATTTGATGTAGCTTCGTTATTTCCCAATAAAGGATTTAGATTTCCTTACAGAAATAAATTACACGAAACCATTCGTAATACCTTTTTTCATATTGCTATATGGTTTGCGATGTTTATCTTGTTAATCATAGCATTAGTATATAGTATACGATATCTTTCGAGCAAAGATTTAGCTTATGATTATCGAGCGGCCGCGTTTACAAATGTTTCCATTTTCTTCGGCATCATTGGATTAGCCTCCGGTGCTGTTTGGGCAAAGTTTACTTGGGGTGCTTTCTGGACAGCTGATGTCAAGTTAAATATGGCCGCAATCAGTGTACTTATTTATGCGGCTTACTGGATGTTGCGATCATCCATACGGGATGTAGATGCAAAAGCACGGGTTGCTGCGGCCTACAATATTTTTGCTTTCGTAGTAATGATTCCGCTGATTTTTATCATTCCTAGATTAACCGATAGTTTACATCCAGGAAATGGAGGAAACCCTGCATTAGGTGGTGAAGATCTAGATAATACTTTACGTATGATATTCTATCCTTCCATCATTGCTTTAACACTAATTGGTTTATGGATGGCAAATTTGACGTATAGATTACAAATTATCCATGATAAAACTTTAGAAGAATAATTAAAAAAATTAGATTTGCAAATCTTCTATTCTAGTTTAGATTTTGAAGAATTAAATACATGCTAAGAAATTATCTCATTAGTTCCATTCTTGTCTGTTTGCCTTGGCTGTGCAAAGCCGATTCACTCGATTTTTTTCGGAGTACTGGAAAAATTTATTCCGTTGTCGCTGTAATTTTAGTCCTTTTTTTAGTCTTGGCAATTTATTTGATTAGATTGGATAAACGTATAACTCAACTCGAACAAAAGAAAAAACATGAGTCATAAACAAGATGCTTTTTATGCGAGTGTAATTCGCAATTTTGATAAAGCGGCTGCATTGACAGAATATCCGACAGGACTCCTTGAGCAAATCAAGGCTTGTAATGCAGTATACCAAATGAAGTTCCCTGTAAAAATGGGAGATACTTATGAAGTAATCGAAGCTTACAGAGTACAACACTCTCATCACCGATTGCCCACTAAAGGTGGTATCAGATTTAGTCATTTAGTGAATCAAGAAGAAGTTATGGCTTTAGCTTCACTGATGACCTTTAAATGCGCTATCGTTGATGTTCCTTTTGGCGGAGCTAAAGGTGGTGTCAAAGTAAGCCCTCGTAAGTATAATGCTGAGCAACTTGAAAAAATAACAAGAAGATATACGGTAGAATTGGTAAGAAAGAATTTTATCGGTCCTGGTATTGATGTCCCAGCACCAGATTATGGTACAGGACCTAGAGAAATGGCTTGGATTTTAGATACCTATCAGCAAATGAAAAATGGAGAAATAGATTCAGCTGGTTGTGTGACTGGGAAACCTGTTAACCAAAATGGTATTAGAGGTAGAACCGAGGCAACAGGACGTGGTGTTTATTATGGTCTAAGAGAATTAGTAAATAACAAACATGCCATGAAGAATTTAGGTTTGGATGTAGGTATGGCCGGAAAAACCATGGTTATTCAAGGTCTTGGAAATGTAGGTTCTTACACTGGATTAATTTCGCAAGAGGAAGGTGATGCTAAAGTGATAGCTATTTCTGAGATCGAAGGTACTATCATCGATAAGAAAGGCTTAGATATCGAAAAGCTGATCGCATACCGAAAGGAACATGGTTCTATTTTAGGATTCCCTGGATCTAAAACCATGGAAAATAGAGATGATTGGGTAGGTATTGAGTGTGACATTCTAGTTCCAGCGGCATTGGAAAGCCAAATCCATAAGGATAACGCAAATGAAGTAAAAGCAAAAATAGTCGCTGAAGCAGCCAATGGTCCCGTTACAGCAGATGCAGAAGATATATTAACCAAAAAAGGTGTACTCATCATGGCTGATATGTATCTTAATGCTGGTGGGGTTACCGTGTCTTACTTTGAATGGCTCAAAAACTTAAGCCATATACGTTTTGGAAGAATGTCTAAACGCTTTGACCAAAATGCAAATAATAATTTGGTCGACATGGTACTTCGTTTAACTGGTAAGTCATTAAGCCAAAAAGAAAGAGACTTATTGACCAAGGGAGCTGATGAAGTGGATCTTGTGAGATCTGGACTTGAAGAAACGATGGTTAATTCTTTTAATCAGATTTACGATATTTATGCTTCGAGAGACAAAGTAAAAGATTTTAGATCTGCTGCTTTCATCTCAGCATTAGATAAAGTAGCCAGTGATTATATGACTTTAGGAGTCTTTCCTTAATCGAAGGGCACAAAATATATTACCCAAGTCAATACTTTGGCTTGGGTATTTTTTTGATATTTTAAGAAGAATAATCAAAGATATATAGCTCAAAAAAGAATAAAATTTTATTTTTGGGGCTAATCGTAAAATTATAGATTGACATGCAAGAGAAATTGGATAAGACGGATTTAAAAATTTTGAAGTTGCTTCAAGAAAGTAGTAAGATTACCAATCTTGATCTTTCAAAGAAAATAGGACTCTCTCCAGCACCTACCTTAGAAAGGGTGAAAAAATTAGAAACACAAGAGGTTATAGAAAGCTATCACGCTAAAGTCAATGCTTCAAAAATAGGCTTAGATATACGGACTTTTGTCTTAGTGTCATTAGCATGGGCAAAAGAAGATGCCTACGATATTTTTATAGAAAAAATTAATGATATTCCGGAAGTTGTAGAATGTTACATCGTCACAGGTGATGCAGACTTTTTGCTTAAAATCATTTGTAAAGATTTATCTTCTTACGAAAAACTGCTCTTCAAACGCTTATCTAAAATTGAAGAAATCGAACGATTGAAAACCTTAATGACTCTAAATAAAGTTAAAAAGAGTAAAATTCTACCTTTTGATTACGAGTAGTTTTAGAAAGACTCATTTTGCCAGATAAAAGAAGCTTATGCTGGGCTTTAAAACACCCAGATCATCCAGTTAAATCGTATATTTTAGGGACCATACATATTTCGCATGGAGATGCCTACAAATTAGTAAAGCCCGCTTTAAATTTGCTTAAAGATTGTAGTCATTATTACGGAGAAATGGATCTAGATGTTTCAGCAGCATACCTAGATCAAAGAAATTTTATGCTCCCCCAAGAAACGAATCTAATGATGCTATTAGGTGAACGATCATTTAAACGAATAGCTAATACATTAAGCAAATTCTTTAATTTCTCATTGGAGGACTTTAAACAATTCACTCCTTTCTTTATTGTAAGCCAACTTCAAGGTCAAATGATCTCCGCAGGAGCAGAACTTCCTATGGATCACAAAATTTGGGAGGAGGCTCGCAAGGCAGATATGGTGTTAGGAGGAATAGAAAGCTTAAATGATCAAATGTCCATTATGGCTAAAATTCCAATGCGTTATCAAATAAAAATGCTAAAAGGCTTTAGTAGGAATATTACAAACCAACGAAAAAAACTACATAAACTCTTACAGTTATATCTAAACCAAGATATCATCAGTATTTATAAACAAACGAATAAACAACTGGGCGAAATTCGACCGCTTATGTTGTATAATAGGAATGAGTACATGGCGGCGTATATCTACGAAAATAGAAAAACCAATGCCTTTTATACTGTTGGAGCAGCCCATCTGGCGGGGCAAAAAGGAGTACTCACACATCTTAAGCGTAGAGGGTTTACATTAAAACCCATCTCACTATAACGAAAGAAATCATTCAGTTTACCTAGCAAATGCAAAGGTTTACTTAATGAAATGCAAAGGGTGGATTTAATCAGTTTAGGCTAAATTCAAAGTCTTACATTCGTCATGCTTTTTATAACTTTCGTCTTATAAACCAAGTTTAATTCAAGAAGGAAGTTCAACTTTGTATACTTAATTGAACAAATTATTAAATGCGCTTTATCATTACCTTTTGTTTTGTCATTGGTCTTTTACCATTGTCCAATGCTCAAAATAAATATACCTTTTCGGGCTATATAAAAGATGCTAATTCAGGAGAAACATTAGTCGGAGCAAATCTTTTAAACATTGATGATCCTTCGCTCGGAACCAACTCAAATACATATGGATTCTTTTCTATTACCTTAGATGAAGGCGTGTATACCTTTATTATCAGTTATCTAGGATATAATGAAGAGGTTCTAAATGTGGACCTCAGTGAGGATGTTCAACTGAACATCGAACTTACGGAAGGTGTACTCATGGAAGCTGTGGAAATTTCTGCCAAAGAACAGCAAAAAGATAATAACGTAGAAAGTACTCAACTGGGAGTAGTCGATTTGCCAGTGAGCAAGATTAAAAAATTGCCAGCATTGATGGGAGAGGTGGATATATTAAAAACACTGCAATTGCTGCCAGGTGTTTTATCCTCAGGGGAGGGTAGCTCTGGTTTTTATGTTCGAGGCGGTGGGCCTGACCAAAATCTGGTTTTATTAGATGAAGCCGTGGTTTATAACACAGGACACATGCTCGGTTTTTTTTCTGTGTTCAATGCTGATGCCCTTAAAAACACTACATTAATTAAAGGAGGCATGCCTGCATATTACGGAGGTCGATTGTCTTCAGTGGTGGATGTCCAAATGAAAGAAGGGAACAATAAACACTATGGTGTTGAAGGTGGTGTGGGCTTAATATCGAGTAGACTTACCTTAGAAGGTCCCATTCAAAAAGAGAAAAGTTCGTTTATTTTATCTGGAAGGAGAACGTATATTCTGGATCTGGCCCAGCCGTTTTTAGAAGGCAGAGATTTCGAAGGAACTAACTATTATTTTTATGATTTTAATGCCAAGGTAAATTACCGTTTCTCGCCTAAAGATCGAATATACTTGAGCGCTTACTTTGGGAGAGATATCCTGGATTTTAATCAGCCTAAAAGAGACTTTAGTTTTAGATTACCATATGGCAACATTACCTCTACCTTGAGATGGAACCATCTTTTTAACAATAAACTATTTATGAATGCATCCTTAATCTACAACGATTACCAATTAGAGTTTAATGGAGGTCAAGGAGATTTTGTCTTTAAGCTCTTTTCTGGAGTTAAGGATTATAACGCTAAATTGGATTTCGATTATTTTCCGAATCCTAAGCACAGCATAAAATATGGAGCTAATTACACCTATCATGTTTTAACACCGAATACTGTGAGTGCAACAAATGGAGATGTTGATTTTGAAACGGGGTTTGAAGCAAAGCATGGACAAGAAATTGCTTTTTATGTTCAAGATGATATTAAGGTAAATAATACTTTTTCATTAAATGCTGGTTTGAGGTATTCTATCTTTTCTCAAATGGGACCATATACTTCTAAATTAGACAGTTCAGCGTACGATTTATTTGAATCAGTAGTCACTTATCAAGGTTTGGAGCCTAGACTTAGTGCTAAATTGTCTGTTTCTCCTACAGCTTCCTTAAAAGGTGGTATTACATTTACAAACCAGTATTTACACCTTGCTACCAATTCATCATCCACACTACCTACTGATATTTGGGTGCCTAGCACAGAAATAGTAAAACCACAAAGAGGTATCCAATACGCTCTTGGTGTATTCAAGAACTTCATGGATAACTCCTTAGAAACATCTATCGAGGTATATTATAAGGACCTACAAAACCAAATTGATTATGCCGATGATCAAGTGCCAGACATTACACAAGAGGATGAGGATGTCTTTGTGTTTGGAATTGGTAGATCTTACGGTGCTGAGTTTTTTATCCGCAAATCGACTGGGAAATTTACAGGTTGGATTGGTTATACTTTATCTAGAACTGAACGTTCATTTCCTGAGATAGAAAATGGAAGATGGTATCCAACCAGCTATGACAGACGCCACGATTTGTCTGTGGTGGCTAATTACGAAATAAGTCCAAAATGGGAATTAGGCGCGACCTTTATTTACGGAAGTGGCCGTTGGTATACACCTTACGAATCCTTTGCGTTTATCGAGGGCGGTATAAATACCATTTTTGGCCCAAGAAACTCAGGACAGTTAGTCCCATACCACCGTTCGGATATCTCTTTAACATTTAAACCAGGAGCTAACAAACCAAAGAAAAAATACAAAGGCACATGGAACTTTTCGGTATATAATGTCTATAACCGTAAAAACCCATTTTTTATTTACTATGATACATCCATCAGTCAAACAGGTGCCGCACAACTATCAGCATCCCAAGTAACTATTTTTCCGATTATACCTTCTATAAGCTACAATTTTAAATGGAACCAAAAAGCCGTAAACTAATTGATATGAGAACTTGGAGTAAATTATTGTGTGTACTTTTTATCCTAGTCGGCATTTTTGCCTGTGAAGAACCCTTTGTGCCTGAACCAGTTGAAAATGCGGAACAATATGTGGTGGAAGGTTATGTTGAAGCCGGAGAAGGATCTAATTTTTCCTATGTTATCATAACTAAAACAGTACCCTTCTTTTCCGAAATTAGTCCTGATCAATATGCCAGTTTGTTCGTTGATGATGCTACAGTTACAGTAAATGATGGCTCCAATGATGTTACCTTTACCAAATTATGTCTTTCAGATATCCCAGATGATTTAAAGGATCAAGCTGGCGAATTAATCGGTATAAATCCAGATTCCACAGACATTAATGTTTGCATTTATGTAGATATTTTCGATCAGCTAATAAGGGAAGTTGGGCGTACATACTCTTTGGAAGTAACCATCGAAAACGAAGAAGAAATAATTACGGCGCAAACGACCATTCCTGAAATCATACCACTGTATGATTTTGTGTTTCGTGACACACCCGGTGTGCCCATTGAAGGATTAGCGCAACTTTGGTGTAAAATCAGTGACCCTCTTGAAAAAAATTATTACAGATATTTTACGCAAGCAGACAGCACAGCTTTAATTTCGCCTTTTAATTCTGTAACTAATGATGGAGCATGGAACGGACAAGAATTCGAATTCCCTATTTCGAAGGCTGAACCTGCTGGCGCTGATTTTGATCCAAACACTTTTGGTATGTTTACCGAAGGGGATACGATTATTATGAAGTGGTGCACGATCGATTCGATACATTATGATTTCTGGGAAACTTTTGAATACGCCAGAAATAACCAAGGTCCTTTTAGTGCGTATACTCGAATAAAAACCAATGTCGACGGTGCTTGGGGTATCTTCGGTGGTTATGGAGTTAGTGCTTCTGAATTGGTTGTGGAGAAATAGTTTTTTCTTTATTCCAATCATAAAATGGTAAGGTCAGCAGTGCAAATCCAATAGCCATAAACCACTCAAGATTTAAAAAGTAAATGGGCCATTCGCCTAATAAATTGTAGATGGTATTTCCTTTTGGATGACCTACCATAAACATGTAATTAGCACCGATAAGTAGGTCTATAAAATAAACAACTAAAGCTACTAAGTTCATAAATATCATTGCTCGCACTGCATGATAAAACTTCAGCCTCCAACCATAAACAAAAATGGGATAAAGCGCTAACAACACTAAGCCCGCATGAATAATAAAATATCTCCAATATTCATAATGCGGTATGGAATGTTCCAATGTTGGGGTCACTAAAGACTGTATGGTTCCCAGCATGATCCAATAATACAAAACAGACCAAAGAGTTTTGTTTTTTAAATATAAAGCCAGGGGCAATAAGAAACCCATAATATTACAAAGATGAAAAGGCAAATGCTCAGTATGATCAAAGGTGCCTGATATAAATCGTCCAATTAACATCATAGGATGAGCTATAAAAACCAAGGAACACATAAATAGTAATATTTTTCGCTCTTTAGAAGAAGGATAAAGGCTTCTACTAACTAATAAACAAGCCAAAAAAAATAGTGTGAATAAAGTCGAACTCCAAAAATGCTCGGCTGAGTTGACCATAAAAGTGAAATTATCCTGAAGAAAAGCACTATTCATATCGTTAAAATAGATGTATTTTTGAACTTCCAATAATTAAATCAAGGTCATGTCAAATAATAAAAATTCAAGGATAGAGATTGAAGTCGAACTGGATGAACAAAAACACCCAGAAAATATAAAGTGGAAAGCAAATAATAACGGAACAGAAATGAATCAAAATGCGAAGGCAATGTTGCTTTCATTCTTTGATAGAGACAGTCTTGAAACCATGAAAATCGATCTTTGGACAAATGACTTACAAGTCAATGAAATGGATCGGTTTGTATTTCACACGATGAGAGCTATAGGAGAAACCTATTTTAAAGCCACAAAAAATAACCAATTAGCTAATGATTTTCAGCGATTTGTACATTATTTCGGCGAACAAACAGAAATTATACCTAAGGGCGAAAATTAACATATCTTGATTTAATGTATGTCTAAAATTTAAAAATTTAGATATATTAAATGTATAATTCACTAAAAAGCAGTGATTTAAGATAAATATTAAAAAATTATATAATATTTATACATATTATTATAAAACATAATATTTAGTTTATATATTTGGTTAACGATAAACCAAATTGAAAATGACGAACTGTATTGTTACTGCACGTTTCATTGATATTATCCATCATCTTCAGAAGAGAAAGGACTTCACCTCTCTTAGACAATTTGCTAAATCCATCGACTTCCATCCACAGTGTTTAAACGATATTCTGAAAGGAAAAAGGAAAGTAACCATCGATGTCATCCGTAAAATGACAGAAACCCATCAGCTAAATCCTAATTACATATTCTCTGGGCAAAGACCTATGTTTAATAAATCCGGTGAAGCAGCCAATGATGCGCCCATCGTTTCTGTAGTGGTCGATAAACAAAACAATGAACAAATTGTCCATATTCCTGTAAAAGCACAAGCGGGGTATACGGATCAATTACATGATCCGGTCTATTTTCAGGATTTACACACCTATAGTTTTCCCGGTTATGACTTAAATCATGGAAGTTTTAGAAGTTTTGATATTGCAGGCGAGTCCATGGAACCAAATCTTTTTCACGGGGATATGGTTATTTGCCGTTTTGTAGATCCCACCATTCTTAAAAAACAATTGGTCGATCATTTTGTGTATGTGATTGTTACAACAGATAGTATAATCGTAAAAAGAGTCATTAATAAACTTGAAGAAGGATTTATCGAATGTCATTCGGATAATGATTTTTTTGACCCAATCAGAATCGAACAAAAAGACATCAAAGAGATGTGGGAGGTAAAAACCAAAGTAAGCCCATTTTTACAATCAAAAAAGAATTTAAGATCAGGTATTCATGATCAAATCGATATCATGAAAGAAACCATAAATGAGCAATCAGGTAGTATAAAGTCATTAAATATGACCATCCAAAAATTACTTAAAATCCAGCGAGCTTAAACAGTCTAGCTAGGGAAAAAACCAAGATTCCAAGGTTTTGCCCAACGATGCACTAAAGTAAACTCCTCTGGAATAGTATCAGGTTTTCCTAAACACAACACCCCATAATCGTAAAAGTCTAATGCAAACCTTACAGCCCTCTTATTTTTGAGTGCAGCCCAGGCTGATGTCATACCTTTGGACCAATATATATCATCAACTACAATCATCCCCTCAGGATGCATCTTATCGATAAAATAGTCATAGTATTCCAGCGTTGGCTGCTCCTGATGATTACCATCAAGAAATAAAAAATCAATAGACCTGTCTAAGTCCAAGCGCGGCAATACGGAAGAAAATTCACCCACTTCTATATCGACATTTTCTATTTGCAGTGCCTTCATGTTTTTTTTTGCCAATGCCGCGACCTTCGGATCTCCTTCTAAACTAATGATGCGTGCTTTAGGATTTGCCTTTGCTAAATAAGCCGTGCTAACTCCCAGTGAAGTGCCTAACTCTACAACTAATTGGGCATTGATGAACTTCAGCATGTGATGCATGTGCTTGCATTGGGAAGGCTTTGACAATGATCCAGAAGCTATATTCCCAATGGTTCGAGTGGCCGATGGGCGAGTTGTTTTGCTGCCTGCACCATGATCGATAAAAGGAATAATTTCCTGACTATTTAGCAGTTGGTTCCTTAAAGATTCTATCTCATCAAAAGAGGCAACAACATTGGGCCTAAACCAACTGCTTTCTAGTAATTTGTAGACATAAGGTGAGTGTACGTGATGTATCGTTTTTGCACGTAGATAAAAATGTATTGCTGATTTTATTTGATGTTTAATAAGCCTTTAATTGTATGTTCCAAAAATACTACATTATATCTTGCTTCGTCCTAAAGGAGATTGTGCTGCTTTGTTTTTCTCTGACAAAACATACAACGAATTATGTTTATCTTTAATATAAATTATAGCCTTACTTACAATGAAAAAGTCATTATACCTCCAGTTATTTTTATACTTTTTACTAGGGATGATATGGCCGCATTTTGCAAATACTCAAGTGGTATTCACAGCAGCCGAACAAGCATACACGGGCGAAATTAGCACCAAGTCTTTTTACCCTAAATTCTTTTCTGATGCCAATGGTGATTATCGAGACGATATTCTTAATCTTCATAGAGGAGAATATCTCCATGTTTTATCCTATTGTCAGGCTAATACGCAGCTGTACAACCGAAAAAGCGCTCAATTGTCAGATTCGAAAGAATGGACCACAGGAATTATAGATATAAATAATGATGGGAATGGAGAATTGTATTCATCGGGCTTTTATTCCAGAACAAAAGTGTATTCAGCCACATCTGATAGCTTTGATTTCGAGCAAACTGCACTTTTAAATACAAGCATCTTTGCTCAAGGATCGAGTGTAGTCGATATAAATAATGATGGATATGCAGATTTATTTGTTTGCCACGATGATGCCGAAAGCCATGTTTTTATGAATGATGGCCAAGGATCACTCGTCAGAGATCAAGATATTATGGATATGGAAACGGTGCCTGCCTCAGATAATTCGGGTAATTATGGCGTAGTCTGGTTTGATATAGATTTAGATAATGATATGGATTGCTTTATTGCAAAATGTAGAGGAGGAATTATAGATCCCGAAGACCCAAGAAGAATAAATGCATTATTTATTAATTATGGAAATCACCAGTTTACAGATTTAGCAGATTCATTTAATTTAAATGATGGCTCCCAATCCTGGGCGGCAGATTTTGCGGATTTTGACAATGATGGGGATTTTGATATCTATGTAGCTAATCATGAAGCACCACATAAATTAATGATTAACAACAACAACGAATATTTCGAAAGCGTAGCGATAAAAAACGCCGATGGGGAAGATATATTTGCGGCTTCTTACCATTCGATCTGTGCAGATTTTGACAACGATGGCTGGATAGATATTTTAATAGCTGGAGCAGGAAGAGATGCTATCATGTGGAATAAAGGCCAACTTGATTTTGAGTATGAAGAAAAGCCTTTTGTAGACAATGCAGTAGCCGCAGGGATTGGAGACATAAATCAAGATGGCTTTGTTGATGTTTCTGTGTCCTTTCAAAACAGCAGTTTAAACAGCGATAAAGTGGATCGTATTTACTTAAATGAAGCAAATGATAATCATTACATTAAACTCTCTTTTCAAGGGACATCATCCAATAGACAAGGAATAGGCGCTTTGGTCCAATGTTACTCGCAAAATGGTGCTCAGATAAACCAAACAAGAGCAGGAACAAGTTACAGCGCATTCAATAGCCTCAATTTGACTTTTGGAGTAGGAGAGGACACGGTGATTGATTCGCTATTTATCACTTGGCCATCTGGCATAGTGGATAAATACGTTGACCTCGAAGTAAACAAACATTATTTAGCCATCGAAGATGAACTAATTAACGAATTGCCTGAAATAGTTGCAGAAAAGTTGAGTATTTGCGAGGGCGAATCGCTAGAGCTAGTTGCTTCCCAGATGATTCAATGGAATGCTGGAACAATGGACAGCAATTTGGTCATCACAGAACCAGGTGTGTATTTTGGGAATGCAATGCTTGGAGGATTCGAATTTCCAACTAACAAACTGATCATTACAAGAAATCCGGCACAATACAATAATATCACTCTAAATACTGTTCAAGACCTCGAATTTTGTGATGGCGATGCTTTCCGATTAAAAAGCCTAGAAGATGAGCTTCTTACTTGGAGCGATGGAACAGTGTCAGATGCCATCGAAATACAAAATACAGGGGTTTATTACGGCTTTATAGATGGTGATTGCGGACTTATTTATTCTGATAGCATACAAGTGAATGTCGCTTCTGTCGAAGGGCAAAATGTCGAACAAATCATTAATGAATACACTAGTTATGAACTCGATATTGAAAAAGAAAATACCATTTGGTATGCAGATATCACGGGGGTGGATAGTTTGACTGAAGGAGCGAGCTTAACAGTTGATTTGGTCTCTGATTCGAGTTTCTACTTTAAACATTTTTATCATCCATCTAACGCTACATCCTTTGTGGGGCCTTCATTTGAACAAGCAGAAATAGACCCTTCTTATCCTGAGTTCTTTAACATTGGGCTTTTGCTGTTTGCAAATGAAGACAAACGTTTACATTCCTTTAAAACACAAGCGCAGGAGTCAGGCAATCGGACATTTCTATTAATGAATGTAATCGGTGATACTATCGAACAAAAATCAATTTATTTTGAAGAGGGTGAAACCAAAGAAATAGTACTTGATTGGATATTAAGGCAGGGTATGCAGTATACCTTGACTACAGATAAAGCGCTAAATATTAACGAATTTGGTACCGAATCACCTTTATTGATTGCTCTTGATTCACCGCTTGAATATCCATTCACTCAAGAAGATGTAAGCTTCCAAGGCCTTACTGTTTCTGATCAATTTCCTTATTTCTTCGACCTGCAAATGGCCTATTATTTTGATTCTTGCGAATCTGATTTGTATGAATATAAACTTAGACTATCTTCAGCAAATACAAAAACTGCTAGGCCTGCAACATTTGATATCTATCCTAATCCAGGAAGTGATATTTTGCATGTAGATGTGACAAAACAACATTTGCCGCTCCAAGTAGCCATATACAATGCACAAGGTGTTTTACAAAAAGAAACAACTATTACTGATGGCAGTATATTTTTAGACGACTTGCCACCTGGTGCATATGTCATAAAGTTGAACCATAATGGAATTTTGCTAGGTTTTGCTAGATGGATTAAAAAATAATAGCCCTTTTATCACTAAATATTTTAATTAAATTGATTTTATTTATTTAGTTATTATATTTTTGCATTCGCTTTGATAGAAAGCTAAATACAGAATCCATTAAATAGATTATTTACGTGGGTTTACAGAATAATATGGTGGTTGTAGCTCAGTTGGTTAGAGCATCGGTTTGTGGTACCGAGGGTCGTG
>JAHDHQ010000032.1 GCA_020631235.1 Saprospiraceae bacterium
CAATATCATTGTTTGGTATTTCACTTGCCCCTGAATTTACTTCGGGGTCGAGGTCATCACAATCTACAGAATAGATATACCCATCACCATCTGCATCTACGATATTGTTTAAGTCAATAGTTAGAGGCAAATGATCAGAAGCAATACTAGTAGAACTTGATGTCAAACCATGAGCCATTAACTCATTATCAGTTAATCCTTTAGTATCTAACACAAAACCATTTTCCACTTTTAACTTGGAACCAGTATATAAAAAAAAGTCAAGTCTTCCAGGGTCATAAGACCCATTGGGATTATTCCATGTATAATTAAAAGGTAAACCAGTCGTATAAGGGTTAGCATCTATCAACCAAGATCCATCACAATCAGGGGTAAAAGAAGAACCATAAGTCGATTGATCAAAGATATTACCACTTAACAGTGCCATCAACTCTGAAGCTTCACCTACTAAATTAAAGTCACCCAAAATGATGACAGGAGCATCTTGTTCAAATAAAAAATTGGTTTCTTTATCTCTTAATTTTGAGAGTAAGTGGTCAATTTCTTCCTTTCGTTGGATATCATTATCACAACAAGGAAAATGAACATTAAATATGACTAAGGGCGAACTATCATCACCAAAAGGATACAACAGGAAAACACCGTTTCCATCTACCCAATCAAAGGCCTCCATTTCCATTCTTGAAAAAAGCATAATATCCGGAAAAACATGCGCGTAAAACCAGCCTTGAGATCCATTTGGCATTGCTTGATCTAATGCTTGAGCTACAATCGCCGGGTCGGTATTATATATTTCTTGATAAGCAATGATATCAGGATTTAAAGCTTGTAATATTTTTATTTGCTCTAAACCGGCAATTGGATCTGCTATACCATCTTGTTTAGAATTATAACTGACAATGCGAATGTTTTCTTCGTTCTGTTTTATAAAAGAGTAATTATTTTGGTTAAAAACAAACGATTCATCAAAACTATAAATAAAGCCTGGATTGTCATTTGGGACTATATCACCATTATCAACACCATTTTCAATCCTTATTGTAATATCACCATTTAGAAAAAGCTGTTCGTTTTCAGTACTTAGTCTTCGAAGTATACTAAATTCAAATTCCTTAGATGTTATCGTTGGTGAGGAAACTAGTCCTAGGTTTGTATGACCTATGGACTCGCTATCGTTGCCAACATTTAGAAATCCATTGCCTGCATTAAAATAATAGGTAATTTCTGTACCTAAACCATCGTTTGGAAATCCAGTATTTGGATCATTATCTGCATCTATGTAAATGCTTAACCATTGCTCATCCAAGAGATCTATCGATTCACTCAGACTTATTTTACCATACAAATACAAATCATCATTAGAAAAAGAAATAGATTCAATATCTGGAGTTTGGTTTACATCTCCTGTTTCAGTAAGTAAAAGCACAGGATCATCCCAATCTTCAAAAATGCCATCAACAAGGATTTGAGAATGAAGACATTGGCAAAAAGCTATAAAAACAAAAATCAAGTATATTTTTTTTATCATATCAAACTGTACTGGTACCTAAAGATACCAATTGATATTGGCTATGATGATTTCTTGTGGGCTAAATGAATAATAAAATATATATTGATGAGTTTGATATTTATCTTATCTCATTCTTTTGGCCTTTATCTCTAAGTATTTGTTTAAAATATTAACCGACAATTTTGAAGGCTCAGTTAAAATAGTTTGTATTCCCAATCTAGACATCTTATTGACCATTTTTTTCTTTTCAAGCATAGTCGATCTTGCAAAGGTTTGTATGTAGACCTCAGAGACATCCGAAGCACGTGCTTCGCTCGCGGCTTTTAAAGCAGTATTTTGAAATAATATTACAATGAGAAGATGTCTCTTATTTAATCCTTGGAGGTAAGCTATGTTTCTTTCAAGGTCATTTGAATTCTCAAAGTTTGTGAACAGCAATAGTATACTTCGTTGGCTTACTTTATTTCTTATGACTTTGTATAATTCATTAAAATTAGACTCTTTAAAATCAGTTTTTTGATGATAGAGATAGTCTGATAACAAGCCTAATTGATGAGGTTTATTTTCCGCTTTCACAAAACTCTCGAAGGTATGCGAAAAGCTAATTAAACCCATTTTGTCATATTTCTTAAGTACAATATTACTAATTACTAAGCTTGTATTTATGGCATAATCTAGCAAGGTAAGATTATCGAATGGTTGTTTCATCGATCGCCCTTTATCAATGACACAATAGACTTGTTGTGAACGAGAGTTTTGATATTGGTTCACCATTAATTCATTCCTACGACTGGTCGCTTTCCAGTTGATTGATTTAATATTATCTCCTTGTTGATACCCTCTTATATGTTCGAATTCATCATTCTCTCCTATTTGTCTTACTTTTTTAATACCTATCTGGGTGGCTGTTTTTGCTAGAGTCAATAGTTCATATTTTTTCATTTGAATAATGGAAGGGACAACGGCGATTTCTTGATTATTATCAAAATTCTTTCTATAACTTATCAATCCCGGAAACACCAAAAAAACATAAATAATACTTCTTCCAAATACATACTTTCCTCTTTCTGATGGTCTAATATTAAAACTAATTTTGGTTTTTGCCGAATGACTAAATTTTACTCGGCGTTCAAAGTTTCTAATCTGAAGTTGCTCAGGCAATTCATCAATCAATATAAGTTTGGCTGGAATGTTTCCATTATACGATATTTGATAATCTATGCTTTGGTTGTCATGCAAACTTAGATACTCTGCTAGTATTCGATCAAGCTCAAAACTTTCAGATATTCTTTTTATAATAAAATACTCCACCGTAAGAACGGCCAAAAGTATGTAGATCATTATTTGAGCTACAGAAAACAATCTTGGAAAAGAATGTGATAACACAAACAAGCCTATGACCAAACCTATGACCACATAAAATCTCGAATTTAGATATACATTTTTCAACATATTATCTTGGCACTTCTATGGACTTTAATATTTCATCAATGATTATAAAACTGTCAAGTCCTTCAATCTCTGCATCAGCAGTTAATAGTATCCTATGGTTCAAAATGTGTGGTGCCACAAATTTCACATCATCGGGTGTGACATAATCTCTACCCTGCATCATAGCCGCGACTTTACTAGCTTTCATAATTCCAAGTGAGGCTCTAGGAGAAGCTCCAATATAGATTTTGGCGTGACTTCTTGTTTCATGGATTAATTTCACAACATATTCTAAAATTTGGTCTTCAACATGTATTCTTTCAAGAAGGCTTTGAATATGTTGGATATCTTCTACTGACAAACTAGATTGAATGACAGAAAAATCTGTCTTCCCCACTTGATTTTTAAATCTCTTTAAAATGGAAAACTCATCTCTCTCAGAAGGATAAGTCATCACTATTTTCATTAAAAATCGATCCAATTGCGCTTCTGGCAAACGATAGGTTCCTTCTTGCTCTATTGGGTTTTGAGTAGCAACAACCAGATATGGAAAACTCATTGGGTACTTTACACCATCGAAAGTTATTTGCCTTTCTTCCATGACCTCAAACAAAGCAGATTGCGTTTTGGCCGGAGCTCTGTTAATTTCATCTATCAAAACTATATTTGAGAAAATCGGCCCCTTCTTAAAGTCAAATCTAGATTCCTTCATGTTAAAGAGAGAGGTTCCTAAAATATCTGAAGGCATTAAATCTGGAGTAAATTGAATTCTCGAAAATTCAGTATCTAATCCTTTCGCTAAGACTTTAGAACCCATGGTTTTAGCGATACCGGGCACGCCTTCTAAAAGGATGTGCCCATCCGAAAAAACACAAATAAGCATAAGTTCCAGTAAGTCTTTCTGACCTATAAGTAGTTTTGCAGATTCATTAATAAATTGATCAATTTTAGTTGTAAAAAAACTCAAATCAAGCATTTCTCTTAAACCTTCTTTTTGAGGATCATTTAAGGGTTCATGATTTATGTCATTCAATTCTTCCATTATGCCATTTTTTTATAAAAATTTTCAATTCGTTCGTATGTACCTGCTAGTTGCATTTGAGTAAAAACATCTCCTTTTTCGGCAAAAGAAAAATCTCTTAAAATTCTATCTAATTCTTCTTCAGGTACTTTGGATTTTTTTGTCAGTTTCTCCTTAAAACCAGGCTCATTTTGATCTAAATAGTATGACTCTTTAATCCGATTATAAAAAATCTCTTTCATTTTTAGTATCAGTTTTGTGTGTTGAGCTTGCTTTTCGTACATACTAGCTATAGTCTCTACATACTCTATCGTTGTATTTTGTTTTTTGGCCAATACTGGGATAATGGCTTGTTTGCGCTTACTATTAAACCAGACATATATCAAAATAAAAAGCAAAAATAAGTAGTAAGCCCACTTTAAGCTTTTACTTTCTAAAATATATTGGAGTTTACTTTCGTGTAATTCATGTGTATCAGTTAAAAAGGAATCACCATCTATTTTCCTTCCTTTCCCATAACCAGTGGTTCCAGGTTTACGGTGTTTGGAATATACTTTATCAAATAATTGATGATCAAGAATTACTGCATCTATATCTTCTTGTTGGATAAGCGCAGCAAAATGGGGCAAAAAGCCTTCACAATCTTTGGCAATATTTGAGAAAAGTATAGGCATGCTATGATGTATAAAATTTCCAGATCCTACTCTTTGATCCAAACAAACCGTATGATCCATCAAAACCATTGTGCTGAGTATAGAGTCAGGGTAATAAAGTTGAGATTCTTTGTGCAAAAAGTCTTTTGCATCCCCAAAAGTGCTATACAATGAATCGAATGAGTATTTATGCTCAAGGATAGATTGGCGATGACTTAGTGTCAGCATACTATCTGGCACTCGAAATCGGTCAAAGCTTGCTGAAGATGTAATTCTATCCTCTAATTCTAAGGTAGTACTAATTAATATAGCCTTGTTACCTCTAGATATCCAATCTTCTAAATAGCCCAGCTCAGTAGCATCTATTTTTAATCGATCACCAAATTTTATATATAGATGCTTATTGCCCTCTAGATCATAATAGTGCGTATCCAGTTGGTTGTAATAAAAGGGCACATCAGGGTATTTAGACTTAACAAGCTGTTCAAAAACCCATGTGCCATAAGGTTCTTTGGATTTGTAATTATACTTCTTATCCAAATTGTAATCGGGAACATCCTTAGGTTCGAACAAAACAAGAAACAAAATTCCTAAGGCAGCTCCAATGGATAAAACAATGATTAAACTTGATCTTGAATTCATAGTTCTTGTTTTAAGAAAAATTCAAAATCTTTATTTAGATACTCAAAACTCTTTTGGTCTATTTCAGTATTGCCATACCAAACCATTTCATATGTATTGACTAAATGTCTAAAATCATTGAATAATCTGTGATTTCTAAATTCCCTCAGATAGTCACGATTAGTTTTTTCAAAAGCCCATGAAATCAATTCTTTTTCATTAATATTTTTTAATGCATGTAGAAAACGATAGCGAATAGCCATACGATAATCACCAGCTTCAATGGCTTGCTCTAATGCTGTTTTTGGCTTGAAGGCAACTATATCATCTTCTATTATAGCTTCCGTTTTTACTTCAGCAGATTTTTTAATTTTCATATTGGTAAATATGATAAATAGCAGTACTGCCACTAAAATGATTGCTAGAAGATAGGTGATGCTATTGGATAATGTATAATCTCTAGGTTTAAAAGGTTCCGGCAGTTGGTCAATTTCTTCTTTGGGTTCTAATTCGAATATATCCTTGAGTTTCCATTCAGTTCTTGTTTTATCAAATCTAATCTCATCGATGATTTCTTGTGCTTTAGCTTCAGTTTCAAAACGATTTGTTGCTTGTGCCCAAGCAACATGTACATTACTCAGTATCAGAAGTACTATGGGGAATATAAAATTGATCATCCTCATTTCCTACGCGCATTTGTCCCAAAATTTTCATACCAACGGTATAGATCAGTACCATATTTATTGCTATAATTAGTTAAGTATACATAATAAAATAACAGGCTGCTAATAGGAAATATTAACAATAAAACCATGAGTTTTATTAAGTGCTCTAAATACAAAATATTTAAACTTTCAAACTCAAATAGTTGATGCCAACTTAAAAATTCCGCGCCCAAGAAATCGCTCAAACTGGTTCCAAATTTTTTCATCACAAAGAAGATAGCTAACAAAACAATAAACCCTAAGATAAATCCTACATAGCTTGACCAAGCAGAATTGTAAATGTGACCTAAATCAGCAAGATTTAGTTTTTCCTTAGCATAAAGTTTATCGATAAATATGAGTATAAAAGGTGGACTGGCAATTAAAACTAAAACAACATTGACCCACCAAGCATCAATCATGTAAATACATAAAACTAAAATGAGGCACAATGGAAGACTAACTAGAAAATAACGCTTAATATTATGTGTTATATTTTTTGTTGTTAAATATCCATTGTGCATAAAACTAAATAGTAGATGCAATAAATAATTAAGTACCAAAGCATAGAGGATAAATAACAGCCATCCTCCGAAAGACAAACTAAATAGGTTATAGTCGTTTATTAAATCGACACTTCCATGATGATCACGCTGGATTAAGTAGAAAAACAAAACGGTAAATAGTACAAAAATCGGAATAATCCCAAACCTTACGTAGGGACCGATAAACTTAGAAAACTGCATAAAACTCAAACCTAAGTTTTCTGCAAATGTTCGCACTGCATACTTGTCATAATCCACCTTTACATCCTCATTGGGACTAATTTCAATGGTGTCGTATCGTAGACCTTGTGCATAACGAAGCCATGGATAAAATATAAATAACCAAAATATAAATAACAGTGATGATACTATGATCCCTACTTTCAGCATAGCGGGCATACCTGTGAATCTGGTAACGAATGATTCTAACATACCAGCAATAATGAACAATGGAACGGTCCCCAAAAATATTCTCAGGCCTCGTTTTGCAGCTATTTGAAGAGATTTAGAACGGCTGTAAGTCTTGGGGAAAAGTAAGCCATTTCCCATAATTATACCAGCCGCACCTGCGATAATAATCGCTGATATCTCGATAGTTCCGTGTATCCAGATGGTGAGAAAGGAGGTCATAAATAGTCCTTTGGAATAAAAAAAATATTGAAAGGCACCTAACATGAGTCCATTCGTAAAGAGAATTAAATAACTTAAAAAGCTACCAAAAAGACCTATGATAAAGGTCAATAGTGCGACCCTGATATTATTAATTGTAATCATGAAAAACATCGAGCCCTTGTCTTCGTCTTTATAGACAGCCATGGGATCGCCATCGTTAATATTATCTTCAGTCATCTCCACATATCTATCCCCTAAAATTAATGCAGCAAAAGACTCATTATGCTTACTCGACAGGGCGCCAATTAATACTGAAGAAGCAAATACTAAAAAAGAAATTAATAGGAACTTACGCGAATGATACATTTCAGCGGGTAAAATATCTTTAAAGAACGTTTTTACACTTTCGAATATGCTTTTCTTTTCTTTTATTACAAATTCATTAAATGCCTGCTGTGTTAAATGGTTAAGATAAACCCGGACTGAGCGATTAGGGAAAAAACTTCTTGCATAAGATAGATCACTCGAAACTTTTAGAAATAAACTATGCACTAAATCGGCATCCTTGAAAGGCTTATTTAATAAATCTTCCAACTCCTTCCACGAAGCTTCATTTTGTGCTATAAACTCAGTTTCTTTCAAGCTTTTGTTCTATTGTACTAAGCTACAAATTATCTTTATATCTTGCACAAGGATGAATAAAATTGAAATTAGAACGGCGCACAACATTAATATCCAATATACCTTAGCAACAGTCTGGGATAGGATTTTAGCCTGGATAATTGATACTTTGATACTCCTCTTGTTTAGTTCACTCGTAGGAGTTCTAGCGTCCTTATCCGAATTGATTTTTTACATCATTCTCTTTCCTGTTATCAGTTTCTACCATTTATTTATGGAAATAGTTTTGAATGGACAAAGTCTAGGAAAAAAATTGTTTAAAATAAAAGTGGTTTCCTTAGATGGACAAAATCCGGAGAAACAAGATTACTTATTAAGATGGACTTTTCGTTTAATCGATATAACTCTGACAGCAGGATCATGTGCAAGTATCCTCATTTTAAGTGGCACAAGAAATCAAAGGATTGGTGATATTCTAGCAAATACAACTGTAATAAAACTGCAAAGTGCTCAGACAAGCAGTTTAGCTTCGATTAAGCAGATTGGCCAAAAAGTGTATGTTCCTAAATATCCTGCACTCAGGTCCTATAATGATAAAGATATGCTCTTAGTTAAACAAGCTTTAATTCGTTTTAAAAAATATCCGACGGATAAAAACAGAGGGTTACTTGACCACCTGGCGGAAGATATTATTGCTTTTTTACGACTTGATCCTACTCAAATAGGTAGTAAGTCCGTCTTTTTGAAACAAGTATTGGAAGATTATATCTTCTTAACTAGATAGAACTTATTTAGTAAATTTAGAAGCTACCTTGATGTCTTTAGTTTCTTTTGAATATTCATAAAAACCCACGCCAGTTTTTCTGCCTAATTGGCCTGCATTAACCATATTTACTAGTAAAGGACAAGGGGCATATTTTGCTTCACCAAAACCATCTCGGAGTACCTCCATAATGGCTAAACATACATCTAAACCAATAAAGTCAGCTAATTGCAAAGGACCCATAGGATGTGCCATACCAAGTTTCATAACATGATCTATCTCGTGCACTCCAGCCACACCTTGATACAAGGTATATATAGCCTCATTAATCATGGGCATTAAAATACGATTAGCAACGAAGCCAGGATAATCATTTACTTCTAAAGGTATTTTATTGAGTTTTCGTGAAGCTTCCATAATAGCTTCTGTGACCGCATCAGAAGTTTGGTATGCTCGGATAACTTCTACAAGTTTCATGACCGGAACAGGATTCATAAAATGCATGCCTATAACTGATTCTGGCCGAGAAGTGGCTGCCGCAATTTTTGTAATAGAAATGGAAGAAGTATTGGTCGCTAATATGCAATGTTCTGGACTATGTTCGTCCATTTGCTTAAAAATACTCAACTTAACATCTAAGTTTTCGCTTGCAGCCTCAACCACTAAGTCCGCATTAGAGACCGCATCTTTAAGGTCAGTGGTCATTTCTATGTTTTCAATACTCTCTTCTGAACGCTCTTTAGATATTTTTTCCTTAGCAACCATTCGCCATAAATTCTTCTTGATGCTTTCCATGGCTTTGTTCAATGCCGGTTCCGAAATGTCACACAATTTGACTGAATATCCATTCATGGCAAAAACATGAGCTATTCCATTTCCCATTGTACCTGCACCTATGACTGCTATATTTTTCATTTTTGAAATTTTGTACGAAATTAAGAAAATCAAACAAGAATTATGGTTAGTTTATGGTTTATGCAGTAGATTGCATACATGTTAATTATTCTAGATATTGGATCTACTAAACTTAAGGCCGTATACCTTGACAAAGATTATGCAATTGTCAAAATGTGGACTGATAAAGGTTATAATTTTAAGCACGACTCGGGTTTTAAACTTAAACTTGACCAACTATCTTCTGAACAAATAAATACCGTTCAAGTAGTCAAGATATTTGCTGCGGGCCTCAGTGAAGAAAGCAAAAAGGAAGACATTCATACGATACTAAAATCCCAATTTCCTTCCTTAAATGATTTCGAAATAGCCTCTGATTTACAAGCTGCTATACAATCCTTTTATAGCGACCAAGACCAAATTGTTGGCATCATAGGAACAGGTAGTCATTTTAATTTGGTCAATAAAGAAGAGACACTGACTAATGTGGTTTCTGGTGGTTATTTATTATCTGATGAAGGAAGTGGTTACGACATTGGAAAAACTATTTGTCGAAAATACATACATCGAGATTTCTTAACCAAAGAGGATCATTATGCCTTTTTGATGAGCTATCAATTACCTCCCGAAAAATTAGTAACAGCAATATATGAAAGCAAGCAACCAAAAACCTTCCTAGCCTCTTTTGCAGAATTTCTTCATATTTGCACACCACAAACAAAGCAACAAATATTGCATGATTGTTTTCTCAAATTAGCGAAAAAGATTATACGTTCTATACCTAATGCGAAACAATATAAATGTAATTTTGTCGGTTCAATAGCTTATCATTTTAAAGAAGAACTAATCGAGGTATTTAAAACAAAAGGATTAAGCATTGATAAAATAGAAATATCACCCATTAAAGACTTGATTGCAAAATATAAAACAAATGACTAATCAATCAATAAAGAAGGTAGCCGTATTTACTTCTGGTGGTGATGCACCAGGGATGAATGCCGCTGTGCGTTCTGTCGTAAGAACTGCCATTTATCATGATCTACATATTTTCGGGATACATGGAGGATATGATGGTATGATTAATAATCGAATTAAACGAATTGAACGTTCAGATGTGGCCAACATAATACAACGAGGTGGAACGGTTTTGAAAACAGCTAGAAGTGAAGACTTTCGCACAAAAGAAGGTCGTAAAAAAGCGTATAGCAACTTGGAATATCATGGCATAGATGCATTAGTGGCCATTGGTGGAAATGGGACCTATACAGGAGCAAAAATTTTAGGCGAAGAGTATAATCTACCGATTATAGGTATTCCAGGCACCATTGATAACGATCTAGCTGGAACCGATTATACCATCGGGTTTGATACAGCTATTAACACGGCAATCGATGCAGTGGATAAAATTAGAGATACAGCACATGCACACAGCCGATTATTTATCATTGAAATGATGGGGCGTCATGCAGGAGATATTGCCTTGCATGCAGGAATTGGTTCCGGAGCTAGCAAGATATTAATCCCCGAAAAAAGCACTGATCTGGATGCTATGATTACCAAATTAAAACAATCAGCTGAACGCCAAAAATTGTTTAATTTGATCATTGTTGCAGAAGGCGAACACAATGGTGGAGCAATGGCCGTTGCGGACAAAATCATTGCTGGAGGCTTTAAAAAGGAAGATGTTAGAGTAACTATTATCGGTCATATGCAGCGAGGTGGTTCTCCTAGTTGCCAAGACAGAGTTCTAGCTAGTCGCTTAGGTTATGTTGCCGTTGAAGGTTTAATGGATGGAAAACGAGGAATGGCCGCAGGCATCATTTCTGATGAAGTGGTATTTACTCCTTTCGAAGAAGCCATAACCGGCACTAAACCGATCAATCAAGATTTAGTTAGAATGGCTGAAATTTTAGCTATGTAAGATGGATTTGCTTGCCGTTTATATCACTTTCCCAAGTTTAGAAGAGGCTAAAACAGTTTGTAAAAAGCTACTTACTGATAAGTCTATAGCTTGTGCAAACATTAGTCAAGTTAACGCATTATATACTTGGAAAGGAAATGTAGAAGATGAATCCGAATATGCAGCACTGTGCAAGACTACCCATTCAAAACTGGAAAGCATAAAGTCAACAGTAAACAAAGTACATTCATATGATGTTCCATGCATTACTTCTTGGACAATTGAAGCTAATAGTGAATATTCTAACTGGATTAAGTCTTGTTTAGATAAACCGTAAATAATAAGCAAACCATTTACGTCTAGCGTCCTACAAGCAATTTCTGGACAATCTTTGATTGTGTTTCCAAATCTAGTAATAATTGCAGTCAGAACTATTCTATCTCAATCCTTTTTCTTTCACAAAAAAAATCCAACAAGCCATTTTCATACAATGAATCACATTTTAAAATGCCTAAACTGTTTCGCTAAATAATACATGAATTACTAATAATAGATTACTACCATTATTAATTCACGCATGGTTGTTTATTTATTAATAGCTTTGTGACCTATTTAAAAAATTGATTCTATGCGTCCAACTATTTATAAGATTCTTAGCATGAGCTTCTTAGTACTTTCCGTGATTTTAACAACATCTTGTACTAACAAGAATAACAGCATTGGCAAATCAGACAAAACCAAGCATAAATACAATAATGCACTGGTCAATGAGTCGAGTCCATATCTCTTACAGCATGCCCATAATCCTGTAAATTGGTATCCATGGGGAGATGAAGCCATTCAAAAAGCCAAGGACGAGGATAAGTTACTGATCATTAGTGTAGGATATGCCGCCTGTCATTGGTGCCATGTAATGGAACATGAATCATTTGAAAATGAAGAGGTAGCTGCGAAAATGAATGAACATTTTGTTTCAATTAAAGTAGATCGAGAAGAGCGACCTGATGTGGATGATATTTATATGACTGCATGTAACCTCATCAGTGGTCGTGGTGGTTGGCCTCTAAATGCCATTGCCTTGGCTGATGGGCAACCTTTCTTTGCAGGCACCTATTTCCCGCAAGATCAATGGATGGACATCTTGGATCAGATCATAAAAATGAAAGAAAACGAAATGCCTAAGTTGATTGAAAGTGCAGAAAAAATCACGCAAGGGATTCAAGAAGTAGATGTAATCGAAAAAGTAGATGGTGATATAGCCTTTAGTAAAGAAACACTGCTAGATATCAATACGAAATTTATGGAGCGTATTGATTTTAGAAATGGAGGTAGAGTCGGAAGCCCTAAATTTCCCATGCCAAATAATTACGAATATTTATTGAAGTACGGCACAAAATACAATGACAAAAAAGCTTTGCAAGCAGTAGAACTTACTTTGGACAAAATGGCATTTGGAGGGATCTATGATCAGTTAGGCGGAGGTTTCGCTAGATATAGTGTAGATGATATTTGGTTAGTTCCTCATTTTGAAAAAATGTTGTATGACAATGGCCAACTAATTAGTATTTACGCCCAGGGATATAAATACTTTCAAAAACCTATTTACAAAGAAGTAATAAACAAATCATTAGCTTTTGTGGAAAGAGAATTAATGTCTGAAGAATATGGGTTTTACTCTTCTTTAGATGCTGACAGCGAAGGTGAAGAAGGTAAATTTTACGTATGGACTGCTTCTGAAATTGACAGTTTATTAGATGAAGAGGCAGCCAAACACTTTAAAACTTTCTATGATGTTAGAGAAAGTGGCAATTGGGAGCACACCAATATTTTAAATCGTCCCTATACTGATAAGGAAGTGGCTGATCAGTTAAGTTTAAGTATAGCTGATTTAAAATCTTCCATAGCAGCTTCTGAAAAAATACTTTTTGCTGAAAGAAGTACAAGAGTTCGGCCTCCAACAGATGATAAGATATTGACCTCATGGAATGGGCTAATGATGAGTGGCTATTTAGCCGCATATGATGCACTTGGAGATAAACACTATCTAGACATTGCCCTAAAAAATGCTTCTTTTATTAAGAAAAATCTAATGGAATCTGATGGAAGACTAAACAGAAATTATAAAGATGGAACCGCGAGTATAAATGCTTTTTTGGATGATTATGCCTTAACTATCAAAGCTTTTAGCGAATTATATGAAACAACATTAGATGAAAGCTGGTTAAAAACGGCTGAGCAGTTAATGAGTTATGCCTTAGAACATTTTTATGAAGAAAGTACAGGAATCTTTAATTATACATCCAAACTAGATCCGGCTCTTATTGCAAGAAAAGTGGAGTATATGGATAATGTGATTCCCGCTTCCAATTCCATTATGGCGAGGAATCTCTTTAAGTTGGGCACTTTAAATTACAAGTTGGATTATCTGGATAAATCAAAACAAATGCTTAAGAATTATCATGAGCAGATGGTCAGTACTAAATCTCCAGACTTCTTTTCTAACTGGCTACAACTTATGTTTGATTTAACCGAAGCTCCTTACGAAGTCGCTATTGTGGGGCCAGATGCCGTAAAAAAGCGTAATGAACTAGCCCGTAATTATTTGAGTAATGCCATTCTCTTAGGCGGAGAAACGGAAGGAAGTTTGCCTTTGTTGGCTAATAAATTACAGGAGGGTGACACCTATATTTATGTATGTAAAAATAAAGTTTGCAAATTACCTACAGATGATGTAGAAAAGGCTTTGAGTTTGATGAATTAATGAGTTTCTTTTATCGTTCCATCTTCACAAAGTAAGGTCCGTCCTGGAAACTTAGAAAGTATATTGTGATGGTGAGTCGTCAAGAATATCGTCGTTTTTTCTTTTTGTAAAATTTCAAAGAGTAGCCGTATTGTTGCTTCTGCTGCATCTTTATGAAGATTCCCAGTAGGTTCATCTGCCAGGATAATTTGTGGTTTGTTCAATATCGCCCTAGCAATAGACAGCTTTTGTTGTTCTCCACCCGATAGTTCGTACACTGGACGATTTCTTTTATTCTCTAATGATACAGCACTTAATACCTCATCAATTCTGTGTTCGATAGCTTTAGCGTCCGACCAATCTGTAGCTTTAAGCACAAAAAGTAAATTTTTATAAACCGTCCATCGGTCAAACAACTTAAAATCTTGGAATATCATACTCACTTTTCGTCGGAGTTTGTATTTTTCCTGGTATGGTATATTGGCTAAATCAAAATCCAAAATCCTTGCTTGACCACTTTGATGAGGTATAATTCCAAAAAGAAACTTCATCAGACTCGATTTTCCTGCTCCACTATCTCCTACCAGATACACAAATTCAGCTTGAGAAATAGCAAAGTTTACATCTTTTAAAATGACATTTTGTTCTTGAACAATATCCACATTTTGGAGTTGTATCACTGGATTATTGCTTCTTGTCATTCTAAATTAGTTTGCTTTTACCTGAGGAAGCAAAAATATGTAACATATTACCAATAATCATTATTTAAAGCTCATTAATTTGATGTAAATTTGTGCTAAGTCTAACAAAAACATGTTGTCATGAAAAAGACCTATATAATTGGATTTCTTTGCATTGCAGCGGCCATTGGGATATTCTTCAATGCTTCTAGTGATGTTTCTACATACGCGACTTTTGCCGATGCTCAAGTTAGAGCAAAAGTAAAAGTTACGGGCACTTTAGATTTGGATAAAGAGTTTTATTATGACCCAAATGAAGATCCCAATTATTTTTCTTTCCATATGTTAGACAATGATGGTGTATCTAGAAAGGTTATTTTGACACAACCCAAACCACAGGATTTTGAACTTTCAGAACAAGTGGTCGTTACCGGCAAAATGAAAGATGAGGTTTTTGTAGCCTCAGAAGTACTTACTAAATGTCCTTCCAAATATAAAGACGAAGAGTTATTATTGAGAGCTGAAACATAGACACTGTATATGAACGAAATCCAATATGTAGGAGAACATCTCCTACCCGGTCAAATCGGACATTTTTTATTGCTTCTTGGTTTTGTGAGTGCTTTTTTTTCCGCTTATACTTTTTATAAGAGTGCGAACACATTAGATGATACTTGGAAAAAGTTAGGTCGCATTGGTTATACCATACATGCGGTATCCGTTTTAGGAGTTATTGCCATGTTGTTTTATGTGATGGTTAATCATTATTATGAGTATCGCTATGCATTCGAGCACGTATCAGATGACCTTCCAATGCGTTATATTCTTTCGGCATTTTGGGAAGGTCAAGAGGGCAGCTTTTTATTATGGATGTTTTGGCATATTTTCTTAGGAGCTTTATTAATATACAGTGCTAAAAAATGGGAAGCACCAGTCATGGCTATTGTCATGATAATTCAAGTGTTTTTATTATCCATGATTTGTGGGGTTCACCTTGGTTTTGGTGACTATGTGTACAAATTTGGTAGTAACCCTACGCTACTTTTACGTGACACCATGGAAGCTCCTATTTTTAATAATGCTGAATATTTGTCTAGAATTACTGGGAGAGGCTTAAATCCATTGTTACAGAATTATTGGAATACAATCCATCCACCAGTGACCTTTTTGGGTTTTGCTTCTACAACTGTTCCTTTTGCTTTTGCGGTAGCTGCATTGTGGAAAAATTCATATCACGATGTATTGACTCCAATGCTAAAATGGTCTCTATTTTCTGGCGCATTTTTAGGAATTGGTATTTTAATGGGTGGTGCTTGGGCTTATGAAGCTTTAAGTTTTGGAGGATATTGGGCTTGGGATCCGGTGGAGAATATGTCTTTAGTCCCTTGGTTGATATTAGTTGCAGGCATCCATACAAATGTGATAGCAAAAAGCACAGGTTATTCTATCCGATCTACCTTATTATTTTTCATTTTGACTTTTGTACTGATTATCTATTCTACTTTTTTAACTAGAAGTGGCATTTTAGGCGAAACATCAGCACATGCCTTTACCGAGATGGGCCTTGAATGGCAATTAGTGGCTTTTGTTCTATTCTTTTTGTGCTTAGGCTTGATTTTGTTTGCAGTGAGGTATAGAAATATCCCCAGCAAACCGAAAGAGGAGTCAATTTATTCGAGGGAATTTTGGATGTTTATAGGTTCTATTGTTTTGTTCTTTGCTGGAGCCATTATCGCTACTTCTTCTTCCCTACCTGTCTTTAATAAGATCGTTAACTTTTTTGACCCAAGTTATATTGGAGCCGTAATTGAAGATCCAATTCCACATTACAACAAGTATCAAATTTGGACGTCCATCTTTATTACCATACTGGCCGGATTAAGTTTGTTTCTTCGATATAAAGAGAGAGAATATAAAGCTAAACACTTAAAGAAATTTTTCACTAGAGCTGCTATTCATGCTTTACTTGCGGGTATAATAACGTACGCGGCCAGTTTTTGGATATCGTATTTTGAAACAAGATATATAGTACTTTCATGGGCATGTTGGTTTGGGATATTGGCGAGCTTGAGTTACTTTTTTACGGATGGAATAAAGAATTTAAAAACAGGAGCAGCGGCTTTTTCACATCTAGGATTCGGACTTATGATTTTTGGTGTTATTACTAGTGGTTTAAATACTAGAATTGTAAGCACCAATCCATTTGCACAAAGAGGTTTAGTAGATGATGAATCGTTAAGTAAGGTGATCTCTTTAATCAAAGGTGCTCCTATGTTTGTCAATGACTATTGGATAACCTACGAAAAAGACACTATAGACGGTCAGCATCGCATCTTTGACATCAAATTTGAACGCGTAGAAGATTCAGCAGTAGTAGAATCGTTTACGCTTCATCCCAATGTACAGTTTGACAGAGAGTTTAAAAAAGTGGCCGCATCTAATCCAGACACAAAGCACTATCTGCATAAAGATATATTTACCAATATTGCCTCTCTTCCAAGGTCGCAAATGGATATATCTATGGCACAAGAAATAGAAGATTCATTAGAATATAAACCGTATAAACCTGCTTTGGGAGATACTATATTTACTAGCAAGCACTACGGCATTGTAAAAGATATAATTTACAACCCACCTCTAGAGGATAGTTTTGATTTAAGTGTAGCTGTAGAATTAGAGTTTAAAAATCTTGAAGGCGATCAGGTGTACACCATTAAACCAGCTGTAGGTGTTAAGGATAATATGATTTTCGAAATTCCTGAAGTAATCGAAGCTTTTAACTTAAAACTCTTTCTACAAGATACCTTCTTTACCAATGTCTACAATAGTGAAAATGATCTAAATTATGCGATTTACAACGTAAAGAAAGGCGAATCTTTTTTATATAAAGATTATAAAGTCCAATTAAATCAATTTGATAATAATATAGATAATCAACAATATGATGCCGAAGAAAATGATGTAGCCGTTATGGCTGTTTTATCAGTAAGTAAACAAGGTGAATCTCCACAGATAGTTAAGCCGATATATATCTTACGTGATGGAAAGTCATTTTCTATTAAAGACTATCTTCCAGAATATGGATTGCATATTAGATTTGAAAAAATTGACCCTGTAAAAGAAGAATTTACTTTCAGCTTGGCACAAGATGTACGTAATTTTGATCCAATTTCCTTACTCATTGCGGAAGATGTACCACGTTCTGATTTCATCATTTTTGAAGCCAAAGAATTTCCGGGTATTAATTTATTTTGGTTAGGGGCAATTATGATGATGCTAGGTTTTATTTTTGCCCTATCTAGACGTTGGAAGGAAAGATAACATGGAAAGGCAATTATCATTAATCATTCTAGGTTCTGGTAATGTAGCTTCGCATTTGGGCCCTGCGCTGTATGATGCTGGCTACAATATCTTACAAGTATTTTCTAGAAATACATATTCTGGATCGGCCTTGGCAAAAGAAATCCATTCAGCATACATTAATGATATCGAGCAATTATCTACTGAAGCGGATGTTATCCTTTTTTTACTTCCCAATGAAGGCATAGACGAAATGATCGCTAAATGGCCTTCTGGTTTTTCACGTAATATATTGCTACTACATAGTTCAGGTAGCTATTCTACAAGCAAACTTGCTGAAATTAGTGATGAATATGGAGTGTTTTACCCATTGCAGTCATTTAAGCAAGGCGTATCATTGGATTTAGAAAAAACACCATTACTACTCGATACAAACACCGATTCAAGCTATAAAACAGTGCAAGGCATAGCCAAATCTATTAGTCCACTACATTATCCTTTTACCGATGAAGGTCGGGAGAAAATCCATTTAGCGGCTGTATTCATAAATAATTTTACTAATGCCATTTTTGCAGCAGCTTTTGAGTATTTAGATAAAGAAAATATAAATAAAAAACCCCTAGAACCTATTATAGAAAAAACCTTCCAAAATTTGCTTAAAAGCCATCCTGCAAAAACACAGACCGGTCCTGCTATTAGAAGTGAAAATGCTTTGTTAGCTAAACAATTGGAGCTATTAAAAGAATATCCAGAACATGCATCTATATATAAAAGCATTAGTAATTATATACAAAAACATATAGGATGAGAATTGTACATGAAGACACTATTAGAGGCATAAGGTGTTCACTTTTCGAATTTCAAGGTAAGTACACTATAAAAATGGAAGTGGACAAAATGGAACAGATATATAAATTTAGAGATGGAGCCTTCGAAGATCATTTAGTACTAATTGCCTATATGCAATCAGATCTATTTAAAGAACATGTTAGGCTTTTCCAGGAAATGTCAGCCCAGCGCAATGAACTCATACAATTCGCGCAATCTTCTTCCGATTCTTCACTTGATGAAATTATCTAATGGTAGCTTACCTAATCTTTCGATTTTTTATAGCCTTGTTTTCAATTTTACCTTTTAGAATCATTTATTGGTTTTCAGATATTCTGGTTTTTATTTCAATGAATATTATATCGTACAGGAAGCATGTCATTTCCAAAAATATAGACATTGCGTTTCCTGGTTTGACAATATTGGACAAAAAGAAACTCATAAAAGAAGCATACAGAAACCTTTACGATATTAGTTTAGAATCACTAAAGTCGTATTCGATGACTCCGGAAAAAATCAAAGCTAGATACTCTTTTGAAAATACAGAATGGCTTAATAATTATTTTGATGAAGGAAAAGATATCATTGCATACTCCGCACATTTTGGAAATTGGGAATGGGGACCTTTAATCGTTCCTATGTATTTAAAGCACCTAATCATTGGGCTTATTAAACCTATAAAAAATCAACGGATATATAAATATATATTTACCCAACGCAATACAACAGGTGCTGAACTAGTGGATATTTATGGTGACAAATCCATAATATACAACAAGCAATCAAGACCCAAAATGACCGTATACATTGGCGATCAAAACCCAAGTAACAAAGAAAAAGCAATTGAGGTAGATTTTTTTGATACAAAGACCTTGTGCCTTCACGGAGCCGAGAGCCATGCAAAAAGAACCAATGATATTGTGATTAATCTGCAAATTAGCCGGATTAAACGAGGCTATTATCACTTAACACCTATGCTAGTAAGTGACAAACCTAATGAAAATGCTCCCGGTGAAATCACACAAATTTACATGAGCCAATTACAAAAAGCGATAGAGGCAAATCCGAGTGCTTGGCTTTGGACTCATAAGCGATGGAAACACAGTCATTCTTATAAATAAAGTATTTTTAAGCTCAAATTAAACCAAATCATGTCTTTAAATAAACTGAACGCAATATCTCCCATAGATGGAAGATATTCAACTAAAACTGCTTCTTTATCACCTTACTTTTCTGAATATGGTCTTATTAAATATAGAGTGCTGGTCGAAATCCAATATTTCATAGCACTGAATGAATTAAATCTACTAAGCTTCCCACCACTTAGCCAAGATGAAAAAGATCAACTGAGATCAATAGTGGATCATTTTTCTGAGCAAGAAGCACAAAGTATTAAAGACACAGAAAAGGTAACCAACCACGATGTTAAAGCTGTAGAATATTTCGTTAAAGATAAATTAGATGATCTGGGTTTGAGCAAATACAAAGAATGGGTTCATTTTGGTTTAACTAGTCAAGATATTAATAACACTGCTCTTCCACTAATGATAAAAGATGCATTGTCCCAGGAAATCAAGCCCATGATCCAGAAAGTCATTCAACTTATTGAGCAATTAGCATTGGATTATAAAGACATCCCCATGTTAGCGAAGACTCATGGTCAGCCTGCTAGTCCTACGATTCTAGGTAAAGAGATGATGGTTTATGTCGAACGTATCAGTTCACAAATGGATTTATTAAATGTATTACCTATCAAAGCAAAATTTGGTGGAGCAACTGGAAATTTTAATGCACACAAAGTATCCTTTCCTAAACAAAATTGGCCAAGTTTTGCTAATGACTTAATTAATAGTCTAGGTCTTCAAAGAATGCATTATACAACCCAGATTGCCCATTATGACCACTTAGCAGCTATCTTCCAAAACTTAGCACGAATTAACACCATTTTAGTAGATTTTTGCCGAGATATATGGACCTATATTTCTATGGAATACTTTAAGCAAAAAACCATTGCTAATGAAGTAGGTAGTTCGGCTATGCCACACAAAGTTAATCCTATAGATTTCGAAAATGCTGAAGGGAATCTAATGTACGCTAATGCACTCTTGAATTTTTTAGCCGAAAAATTACCTATTTCAAGATTACAAAGAGATCTTACCGATAGCACTGTAAGTAGAAATGTAGGCGTTCCACTAGCCCATATGCTTATTGCCTTTACCTCTATACAAAAAGGCATAAGCAAACTTCAACTCAATGAAGGAGCTATAGACAAGGATTTAGAAGACAATTGGGCAGTAATTGCAGAAGCTATTCAAAATATTCTAAGACGTGAAGGTGTAGAAAAACCTTACGAAAAATTAAAAGCACTAACTCGTGGACAGCAAGGGATAAACAAACAAACAATCAGAGCATTTGTAGAACAATTAGATATCTCGGATGAAATAAAGGAAGAAATACAGAAAATAACTCCACACAACTATGTAGGTTATGGTGTGAGATAACACCAAGTTTTGTATTTTAATTGAAATAAAATTTTTTGCATGCAAAAATTACATATATTGTTTTTTCTAATTTTAACATCCATTAGTTGTCAAGAATCAATGGTGCTTGAAACTGATGCTTGTGATGAAATTACATGTTTAAATGGAGGAACATGTGAAGATGGAACATGTGATTGCCCAATTGATTTTTCTGGAGTAGATTGTAGTATATTTAATAAAAGGATAAAATCCGTACAATTTGGCCCAAATCTTTTTTATTCAATTCTATACAATAACGATGCTCTTGTTTCTTCTGTATCTATTTACTCAGTGAATAATGGATTAGTTGATTCAACCGTATTTGAATATATAAATGACACGATAAAAACATATGATGCCCTCAACCCTTCTCCTGATAATTACATTAATACTATTAAATTATCTAAAGACAGTATCAAACAAGAACGTTTTTCAAATTGGGCAAGCAATGAATATTATGTCATACATTCTGGGTTTGACCCCATTTGCGGATATGAAAAACGGGTTAGATTTGATACGCAATCTAATGCCCAAACTACTTCATACGAAATCGAATATACAGGTGAAAATTGTAGTTTCATTGAAAGAAGGTACGAAAATTCTTCCATAAACAATGAACCCTTTGAGACTATTGAAAGAGAGGGTGATGGGCATCCATATGCTTACTCTACTGCTCAAAACCCTCACCTACAAGTTGTTCAGAAAGGAAACACTATAAGACTAGTTGTCATGGATGAATTTTTGCAAATTCAAGAGCAATTCTCTTATGAAGCCACTTTTGTTTATGATTCGGATGGCTACCCTATTAATGAATCAAGGAACTTTTTTGATGGAACCTCCATGGATTTAGTGTACACTTATCACTAATACTGATTATGTTAATATCATGGTTGCATTTTAATAAAAAATGCAGAAGATAAGTTATAATCCAAGGGAAGCTGGTTAATTTTAATTGACCTTAAGCTAAGAATGCATAGAAAGTAACTTTGTAGTTTTAAAAATGCATGAAGATAATATTCATTAAAGTAGTCCTCCATCCTTGCGATTTTTAGTAATCAAAGGCTAGAAGGAAAAAGAATATTTAAATCTCTATAATCGACATGAATCATCTAGCATCTTTAGTATATTTCCTCCATTTGATGTTTGTATACAAGATAATTGGTAGAAACATTGTAAAAATATTTAATAACACCACTAAATGACGCAAACAAAACAGGACATGCAACTTTTAGGGCCTGTTTGATAATATGTAATTATAAGATAAAAATTATGAAGCGATTGTTTTCTTTTTGTATTCTACTCTTTCTAAGTTTTTATGCACATGCACAATGGATTCAACTAAATGACACGCCTTTTGAGACACATCATTCGAATGGATTTGGTCTAAATGGGAAAGGATATGTAATCGAAGGGTCTTTTAGTGGTGATGATCCAAATGCTTCTAATATGCTATGGGAGTATCAGCCTTTAACTGATGAGTGGATGGCGATGCTTCAAGTCCCGGGACCTGGAAGAAACATTGCTATAGGTGATGATATGGATGGAAAATACTATTATGGTTTTGGGGCCAATAGTGATGGTGCTTTAACAGATGTTTGGGTTTTTGATCCTGTAGACACTTCTTTTACTGAACTTCCTTCATGTCCATGCGTAGGTCGTTCGCACCCAGCTTTTGTTGCTCATAATAATAAGATATTTATGGGCTCTGGTAGTTCTTACGAAGGTGATTTAAATGATTGGTGGGTCTTAGATTTGGCAACAAATACTTGGACTCAAAGAGACGATATACCTGGGGCTGTTAGGCATCACCCTTTTCAGTTTGGTATTGATAATGCTATATATGTGGGTGGTGGACATATATCAAATTGGTCTAAGTATGATATCGAAACAAATACTTGGTCGGCCATAGATGATTTTCCTGGAGGTAGAGTAGCTGGCACACAATTTAGTCATGATGGTAAAGGCTATGTTCTTAGTGGAGATGATGAAAATCACGGACCTCTATTTTCTAACCAATTATTTCTCCAGTACGATCCAGCAGATAATTTATGGAGAGAACTGCCGCCTCATCCTGGAACTAACAAATGGGCTTGTTCTTCCTTAATCATTGATGACATTCTGTATTTCTTCGGAGGAATAGAATATGAAGATTCTGCTTATGGTAATGCATCCATGTTTTCTTTCAATATGTCTAAACTCGCATGCTTAGCACCTGCATCTTTAAATGTGGTAGACCTGACCGACACCTCAGCGGGATTATTTTGGTCTTCTAATGGATCTAGTATAGCTGATACTTTAAAATATAGAAAAGTAGGAGAAACTGAATGGACAATTGAGGTAAATGCTCAAGCAGTCCACCCTATTACCAACTTGGAAGTTTGCCAAGATTACGAATTTACTGTGGTGAGTAATTGTGACTCATTGGTATCAGATTATGCTCCAGTATTTACATTTACTACTGATGGATGTTGTCTAAATCCAACTCTTTCTGTTTCCAATATATCAAATGAGATGGCCACGATAAACTGGCAAAGTATATTGGCTGCCAATCAATATGAAATTAGATGGGCTGAAAATGATACTGAAGCTTGGCAATCCGATGTCAGCAATAACCTAAACGTATCTTTGACTGGACTCAATGAATGTACCGAATACAAAGTCCAAATTCGATCACTTTGTGCCAATGAAGAAATACCCTTCAGCGAAAGTCTTATATTTAGAACTAATGGATGTGGGGTCTGTATAGATGAAATGTATTGTCCAGTTGATGAAAGTTATACAGGTGATTTTTTCTATTTGGACGGCATTGAATTAAATGGATATGAAAACATTTCTGGGAATAATAATGGGCACGGAGTTTTTGAAGATCCTGAAGCTATCGAACTATTTATAGGCGAAGAATATGAATTGTTTTTAAAACTAGGTTCTGAAGATGATCCATTCGGTGTAAACTATAAAGCTTGGCTAGATATCAATGGAGATGCAAATTTTAGTAATAATGAAGTTATCCTATCAGAAGACTTTGTATCTGGTGATTATTCTGACATAATTACAGTCCCAACTAGTGCCATTCCTGGATTAACCAAGATGAGAATCATTATCTCATGGGATGATAACATTGGCGCTTGCGAACCAAATGATTTTTGGGTCGGTGAAGTGGAAGATTATTGTGTTCAATTAATTCCCTCATCTAATACAGATGAATCAAAGAAGCAAGATAAACTAATCGTTAAACCCAATCCTTTCAACAATTACATTCATTTAAGTTACAACTCTGCAGATCGTGGGAGAGGCCATAAAATTTGCATAAGCAACACATTAGGACAAACTGTTTTATCAGAATCAATCACAACTAACACTTTGCCATTGAATGTCAGTCTAAATACTCATGAACTTAATCAAGGAATATATTTAATATCGATCTTAGATGTTAATGGACAGGTGATAAATCAAGAGAAACTGATTTGTTCTAAGTAAACTTAGTGTTATGTATACGTAGAACATACTGTATAATTTTAAACCATGCATAAAGCTATCGTCGAAGTAAAATGGTTAAAAGAACATTACCTGGAAAGTAAGCTAGTCATCCTTGACGCAAGCCCCAAGGTTATGGTGACAAAACCAGATTATACTCCTCCTAATCAAGCTATTCCTGGCTCACTTCCCATAAATATTAAACAAGATTTTGCAGATGCAAGTAGTCAGTGGCCTAATACAACACCAAGCAAAGAAGCATTCGAAAAGACCTGCCAGCAATTAGGAATAACTAATAAGGATCATATTATCATTTATGACTCTTTAGGAATATATACAAGTCCTAGGATTTGGTGGCTATTCAAAGTTATGGGGCATGAACAAGTTTCTGTATTAAACTTAGAGTTGATGCGACTTATGGATGAACATTATTTGCATCACCCATTTAAAAGTGGAAGACGGATGTGGAAGTAATTAAAGTGTAAAGGCTACAAAGTCAATAAAAAACGAATTGAACGATTGTCTTACGATGTAATGGGTCTGCGGTCCATTATGCCAGGAAAACATACCTCTAAAATATTTAAGGAATATAAGGTGCATTCCTATCTACTCAGCGATTTAAAAATTGATAGGCCCATTCAAGCATGAGCTACAGATATCACCTACATTCCCATGAAAAAGGGATGTATATATTTGACAGCTCCCATTGATTTACATTCAAGATATGCACTCAATTGGTTAATTAGTAACTCAATGGATGCTGTTTAGGTAACTAATGTGATGAAGGAAACCACAAACAAACACGACGAACCAGAAATCATAAATACAGATCAAAGAAACCAATGCAGCACTGACCAACTCACTTCATAAATATTAGATGAACAGTATAACATCCGATTATCAATGGATGGAAAAGGAAGAGAAACGGACAATGCATTTATAGAATCACTTTGAAAAACTATTAAATATGAAAAGATATATCCTAATCCTCCAGAAGATGGATGGCAACTCTATCAATTGGTCGATGAATATTTTAAATACTATAATTATGAACGAGAACATTCATCCCTCAATGATGAAATTCCTTTCAAACTACATAGCGAGAAGCTAATCGTCGCTACTTGATTTCCAAGTTTTGCACATTCCAACAGTTCAAAAAATATACAGATTTTTAAACCATCGAAACATGCAAAACTGACTTTTATTATTTAACTTAACATCAAGCTAAACCTGCCCTAAGAAAGAGGGATATTCCAATCATTTTAAAAAGGCAATGCCAAATAAATACTAAAATAATGTTTTGAAAGAATTGTGTAAAAAGAATTTCGGTAAGAAATCAACCTTATACTTATGTATCTTAGTTTGAGCAATAATCATAAAACAATAAATTTATTAGTATGAAAAAGATTATAAAATTTGTTTCTATTACTCCTTTTATTCTTTTATTGATCCAAATTGGAACATCTCAATCAACCTTCCAGAATATTTTCCTTAATCACACACATTTTGTAAATGGTGTCCAAACTGCTGATAAAGGCTTTCTTGGAGTAGGTTCTTTCAACAGTAAGGAATACATAGTAAAAATGGACTCTGATGGATATTTTATGTGGTCTACAAAAATTACGGACACTAATTTTCTACGCCCAACCAAAATAATAACTTCAGGAGATAAGGATGAAATCTTTTTTATGGGACATAGCAATATAACCAATACAGGCAGATTAATACTGTCAAAATTTGATACTGACGGCAAATTCTTAAATGCGAAACAATATCCGAACGGAGCTACCAATATTGCATTTGATATGGAATCCGATGGTGAAAATGGTGTAATAATGGTTGGAGGTGGTTGCAATGGGAGTAACTATGTCATTCGATGTAATAATGATCTAGAAATTGTGTGGCAAAGACAGTTTGGCTCTGAATACGGCGGTTCAGCCACATGTATTACTAAATTATCTTCTGGAAATTTTATTGTGGGTGCTTATGGCCTAGACAATCAAAATAGTAACAGATACCTTGTATTTGAAATTGATTTAGATGGAAGCCTAATTTGGTCCAAATCAATATCAGGTTTTGCCAATCCAGATGTTATTAAAATATTGGAATTACGTAATGGTGATTTAGCAGTTTTATGCTCTGCAAACTTGATTTCAGGTTCTTTTTTATATGATGTAATACTAATGAGATTAACGAGCAATGGATCTGTGCTTTGGTCAAAAGCCATATCTTCTGATGGAAGTGAATATTTTTTTGATCTAATAGAATTAGAAAATGGAGAAATAATGTTTGGAGGACAATGTCAGACAGCGAATGTTGGGGGTGGAATTTTAGGAACCATCTCGTCTGAAGGCGTAATTAACTTTTTTAAAAATATAACTTATGAGAATAATAATGGAACCGCTTATGTAGCTATATCCTCTTTAATCCCAGTATGTGAAGACAAAATTGCTGTAATAGGTGGATACGATGGTGCTGGAATAGGTTTTGTTAATCCTGATGGAGATGGCTTATGTCACACTGAATTAATTCCAAACACTACTTTTGATATTAGTTTTAATAATCACGATTACCTTGACGGAAATTTCTCAACTAAAACAATACATTTTGCAGCAAATGATTATGTATTTGATACCGATAATATTCAATTGCAGCAAAATATACAATGTAATTATACGCCCCCTGATCATGAGGCATGCATAACAAGTAGAACTGAGGAAAAGATCGAAGATAACCTGGTTAAAATTATGCCAAATCCATCTAATTTACAATTTGTGCTAGACTTTGGTGAACTACAAAATACTCCCGAATACTACCAAATTTTCGCAAGCAATGGAAATCTCATTGAAAAAAGATTATTTAAATCGGCTAAAATTGAAATAGATAATTTACCTTCTGGTGTCTATTTACTCCATTTGATTTTTTCAGACAAAATACTTATTAAACGCTTTGTGAAAGTCTAACGTTGTTTTGACTAGCTACAGCTACACTTAAAATATCTTTCTAATTTAAACCATGCATAAAGATATTGTCGAAGTAAAATGGTTAAAAGAACATTACCTGGAAAGTAAACTAGTCATCATTGACGCAAGCCCCAAGGCTATGGTGACAAAACCAGATTATAATCCTCCTAATCAAGCTATTCCTGGCTCGCTACCCATAAATATTAAACAAGATTTTGCAGATGCAAGTAGTCAGTGGCCTAATACAACACCAAGCAAAGAAGCATTCGAAAAGACCTGCCAGCAATTAGGAATAACTAATAAGGATCATATTATCATTTATGACTCTTTAGGAATATATACAAGTCCTAGGATTTGGTGGCTATTCAAAGTTATGGGGCATGAACAAGTTTCTGTATTAAATGGTGGTTTGCCAGCATGGATTGAAGCTGGTTTGAAAACCGAAGAGGTAAAGCAGTATGAACATAAAACGAAATCTAAGTATATAGCATCTTATGACCAGTCTTTACGAATAGACTATCATCAAATTTGTCAAAATATTACTCTTGAAAAATTTCAAGTAATCGATGCAAGATCATCAGGAAGATTTACCGGCATTGAAGCAGAACCCAGAAAATCACTGATGAGTGGCTCCATCTCAAATTCTAAAAATATACATTATAAGCAAGTTCTAGATCAAGGCAAATTTAAACCTGCGTCACAGTTGATTAAGTTATTTAGTGGTCACTTTAGTCGAGAAGAGGAAGTGGTTTATAGCTGTGGATCTGGAATGACTGCCTGTATTGTATTATTAGCAGCTTACGTTAGTTATAATAAAAGTTTGTCTGTCTTTGATGGATCTTGGACAGAATATGCGACTAGACAAGGATTGCTAAAATAAAAAAAGCGTTTAGAGGAAATCTAAACGCTTTTTTTAAAATTTAATTATGCTAATTATTGTTTAGATAATTCATCATATTTCTTAGCATACATTTCAGATTTTTCAAGATCATTTAATCTTGCATAAATCTCTTTCAATGCAATGATAGTATTTAAATCACTTGAGTTTCCTGCTTCTGCCTTTACGAAATATGGCAATGCTTTTGAAAACATTGCATCCATTTCCTTCTTTAAAGCATCATACTTAGCAATACCTGGCTTGGTGTAATCTTCACCTAATTTATTAAGCGCTGGAACCATGTCGGCTGCTTGGTTATAATACATTTGACCTACACCGTAGTTGGCTTCGAAGTTATTTGCATCCTTAACTAAGGCTTGCTCATAGTAAGACATTGCTTCATTTTGATACTTTTCTGCATCTGCAGTATTTTCGTCTTTTCTCGCTTGCTGCGCTAACTGGTCATAAACATTTCCAGTGGTATTGTATACAGAAATATTATCTGGTTCAGCTGCAATCGCGGCCTTTAATTTGTCAGTTAACACGTTTAATTCTCCAGCTTGTAAATAGTGATTGATTTCAGAAAATAACAATCCAGAATCATCAGGGAACAACTCTCTACCTTTTTGTAAAAACTCAATTGCATTGCCATCACCAGCTTTAGATGCTATACTGTATAGACCTTCGTAAACAAATGGTTCTTCAGAACCTTTCTCATATAATTGCATCAAGAAAGGCTTTACATCAGCATCAGCCACTTCATCACTATAATAACCACTTACGGCAGAATAAAGCAACTGCTCATCCATTAAACTTCCTTCAGCTAGTCTACTAGACTCTCCCATCTCACCTAAAAATTTTGATAAAGAAATACTAGAGCTAAAGTTTTGAAAAGCGGAAGTATAATTTTGATCTTGATAGGCAAAAATTCCATAATTATTTAAATGGTTTTCCGTCTCTGCTAAGGTTTTAAGTGCATCTTTTTTGTCTGCTTTTTTCTCAGCTAAACCAGCAGCTTTCATTAAAGCTTCACTAGCTTGAGCAGCAGCATCAGGTGTAGAAAGCACGGCAGCTGGATCTAAGGTTTTTGTTTTAAACCCTTCGTTAGCTAATTCATTAAAAATTTTACCTTTTGTAATTAATGCAGAAGCGTTGCTAGCCATACCGCTGTCACTTAATGCTTCGATGATAGCTGTTTTAGCAGCATCAAGCGCTCCTGTATTACTTTGATCCAAGTAATATTTTTTAAGTTGTTTTTTCGCTTCTTTCAAAGATTGGTCTGCTTGCGCATTTAATGTCCCTGCAACAAATAGGAAACAACAAGCGTACAATAAATATCTCATAAGATTTTTGTGTTTTTCAATTAAATAATAGATACTGGGTTTTTCTATTGCAAAATTTATGCAAATATAGTGTTTGACTTGAAAAACTCAGCAAGTGTACTCTTTCTAAACCTTTCATAGTCAAAATCTATCTATAAGTTAACGTTAATAAACTTTATTAAAACGTTAAGATTATTCTTCTTCATCAGCACCACCCCCTTTAATTACAGCGATATCCGCTATATTATCATTTTTTCTAAGGTTGATAAGCTTCACACCTTGTGTCGCTCTATTTTGAACTTTAATATCTGCTACACTCATGCGGATAATGATTCCATCTGTGGTGGTGATTAATATATCATCTTCGACAGCCACTTTTTGTATGGTTACTACAGATCCAGTTTTATCACTGGTCTTCATATTGATTACACCTTTCCCACCACGTTTGATGATCGAATAATCGTCAAAAGATGATCGTTTTCCGATTCCTTTCTCAGAAATGACAAGAATTGTTCCATCATCGATAGCCGGATCATGGGAAATCATACCTACGATCTCATCTTTAGTTTTATCGAGATTCATGGCTTTAACACCTGCAGCATTTCTACCCATATTACGTACATCTTTTTCGCTAAAATGGATGGCTCTACCTAACTTGTTGGCTATTAAAATATTCTGATTACCATCGGTCATTTTCACTTGTAACAATTGATCCCCTTCATTGATGGTGATGGCATTGATTCCATTTGTTCTAGGTCTAGAATATGCTTTGACACTTGTTTTCTTGATTAAACCATTTTTCGTGACAAAAATTAAAGAATGGGAATCTAAAAATGCTTCATCTGTTAGATCTTTAATCAAGATGTATGCCTTGATATTATCATCTTTTTCAATGTTGAGGAAATTCCGTATTACACGTCCAGTACCGATTTTACTTCCTTCAGGTATTTCGAATACTCTTAACCAGAAGCATCTTCCTCTTTCAGTAAATAGTAATAAATAATTATGATTGCTGGCACTAAACATATGATCTATCATATCGGACTCTCTAGTCTTACTGCCTCTCGATCCACGACCACCTCTACCTTGTGCCTTAAATTCGTTAGCTTTTGTACGCTTTATGTATCCCATAGAAGAAATAGTAACAATCACTTCTTCATTTGGAATCATGTCCTCGATGTTTATTTCACCATCAGCATAAGAAATTTCGGTTCTTCTTTCGTCACCGTATTTATCTTTCAGTTCTGCTAATTCTTCCTTAATGATGGTTCTTTGGCGACCTTCATTTGCAATAATATCTTTATAGTCTTCTATTTTCGCTTTTAACTCTTCATACTCATCACGTAATTTATTCATTTCGAGACTAACGAGTTTAGCCAACCTCATTTCTAATATTGCTTTAGCTTGAATTTCAGATAAACTAAAAGCCTTTATGAGTCGTTCTCTAGCTTCATCGACTGTTTTAGAAGATCGTATGATTTTTATAACTTCATCTAAATTGTCGATTGCGATGATTAAACCTTCTAATATATGGGCTCGCTCTTCCGCTTTCCTTAAGTCGTATTGAGTACGTCTAACTACAACTTCTAACCTAAACTTGATAAACTCTTCGATCAGTTGTTTTAGGTTCAATGTCTGGGGACGTCCGTTCACTAGTGCCACATTATTTACCCCATAAGATGTTTGTAACTGAGAATATTTGTAGAGCTTACTTAAAACAACATTGGCCATAGCATCTTTCTTAACCTCTACGACTATTCTCAATCCATTCCTGTCAGATTCATCTCTGATGTCACTAATGCCTTGTATTTTATCTTCATTGACTAAATCAGCGATTTTCATCACTAAGTTGGCCTTATTTACCCAGTAAGGTATTTCATTTATAATGATGACTTCTCTACCGTTAGGCTTAGATTCTATTTCAGCTTTTCCCCGAACAACTACTTTTCCTCTTCCTGTACGCAATGCCTGACGGACGCCTTCCATCCCGTAAATAATACCTCCAGTTGGAAAATCAGGTGCCTTAACGTATTCTATTAATTGTTCTATGTCTATTTCTGGATTGTCAATGGTGGCTGTAACACCATCTATCACTTCTGACAAGTTATGCGGGAGCATGTTTGTTGCCATACCTACGGCGATACCTGATGCTCCGTTAATAAGCAGATTAGGTAACTTTGTAGGTAATACGGTAGGTTCTTCTAAAGAATCATCAAAATTTAAAGAAAAGTCAACAGTCTCTTTATTGATATCAGCTAAGATTTCATCGCTGATTTTTTCCAATCTAGCTTCCGTATATCTCATCGCGGCTGGACTATCTCCATCCATGGATCCGAAGTTTCCTTGACCATCAACTAAGGGATATCGTAATGACCAATCTTGAGCCATCCTTACCATAGAGTCATACACAGAAGTATCACCATGCGGGTGGTATTTACCTAAAACCTCACCCACAATACGTGCAGATTTTTTATGTGCTTTATTATTGGTTAGTCCTAGTTCTGACATCCCATATAACACCCTTCTATGCACAGGTTTTAAGCCATCACGTACATCAGGCAAAGCTCTGGAAACAATAACAGACATTGAATAATCAATGTATGCTGACTTCATTTCATCTTCTATGTTAATAGGAATTATTCTTGCGTTTTCTGCCATCCTTAAACTCTTATGTTTTTAAATTTTAGCTTAATGCTTTATGATTTTATCTGCTTGGATAAAACGATCGTTCTTAAATTGTATATAATAATATCCTTGCGGATAGGTATGCATATCTATTTTCAAAAATTCACTTGATTGGATATTTGTTTTAAAAAGTAATTGTCCTTGAGCGTTTAAAATACTTATTGTATTTGTGCTTGGTGAACTAAATTTTATCTCTAAGAAATCTTCAACTGCATGATTAAAAACAACATCTTTAAGTAAGCTCGTATCTTCTGTATCTACAGAAAAACACTCATAATCTAAAGGGTCGAATTCTATAGGTGTAGTGCTGATCAGTGTTTTATTTTCAAAAGCTGGATAATCTATCCCATACCTGTAAGCCCGAAATAAGGTATTACCAGCTGCAGTATTTCCTTGGCTTATGATGCCTCCAGATGACACTGGAGATATATATTCCCAAACAATATCATTATCAGCTGTCAATTCAAATATTTGCCCCCTATCAGCCGAGCATACTAAGGTGTTTCCATTTCCTAATCGTTGCACACCTGACATTCTACTCGAGAAGAAAAATGCTTCATCGCCATCGCCATATACCCATTCAAAATCTATGGGGCCAAAGGCTTGTTCTCCTATTATCTCATAATTCCCATCAGAATCAAGTGGCAGTGCTATTTCTATAACTTCACTATAATCAGGTCCAATGCGTGATGTACCATTATTATATAAAATTATATTTCCAGCGCCTTCTAAACCGTCAACTATCCAATTTGCATCATGTTGTCCAAAAGAAACTTTGTCCATTTCTGATCCTCGCTGGTAGGTTTGTGGATTTCCCCATCGATATAGAAAGTCTCCTCCATGACCAGCATTACCTCCTTCAGACAATGCAGCTTCAGAAGTAGTTGTAGAATGATCGATGATCCAGATTTCACTCATGCTCCTACTGCTCAATAAAATTTGATCTAAATGTGGATTATAGTCTATGGAATTACAATGTATAATATCTACGGTTTGTTGAGTACTATAATTTAGATCAAGTTTGCGAAAATTATCCGAAATATTTCCAAATGTCACCAACTCAGGAAAACGATCTTGAACAACATGATCTCTTAAGCTCCAAGTCCATACTGTATTTATTTCATCAGTGCCTATTGGCTTTATTTCGACAACCTTTTCTAACCAAATACCATCTTCTGTAAGCAGTTCGGGGTCTCTACCTAACTGGACTGCTTCCTCATATAAAACTCTATCCCAGGCAAGCACTAGTATATTCCCATTTGGAAGTATTTCTAAATCATGGTGTTGATGCTCAAATTCATTTGAAAACCTGTATGACCATATCAATTCACTATCCCAGTTATAAATCTGAACTAATCCTCCACTGCCACCACCATTAAACGCAGAATTGGTTCGGCCAGCTCTTAACAATCTCCCATCTTCTAATAAATAAGTCACCATTCCAGGTTGTGAATTCAGTGACCACTTATGGACTTTTAAACCGCAATTATCGATTAGAAATACTTCATTACTAAAGCCAGCTATAAGTGTATATCCTTCGTATGATTCTTCCGAATAATTAAATAACCCCACTGTTTGATCTTGAGCTAAAATGCTCAAAAACGGTAGATTAAGAAATATACAAATGGTAAGAATAATAGTGCGCAAAAGCAAAGGGATTGTTTCTGTTTTAAAGTGGATCAAAGATACTAAAATTTGATATATATGTACCTAAAAGTCTGTCTTTTGTCCCCATAATTGCTTGGATAGACACGCTCATTTTAAAAGAGATAAATATTGGGCAATTATAGGCTTAAAATGAACCTTTTGCCAGAATATTTCTTAGTACTTTTATACAAAGTTTTAAACGGCAAAAAATGGAACACAATCAAGTTCGACCTTATCAACACTCAGATACAAGTAAGAAGCAAGAAGTGACGTCAATGTTTGACAAGATTGCTCCTTTTTATGATTTTTTAAATGGTTTGCTTTCTGCAGGGATTGATTCCATATGGAGAAGAAAAGCTATAAAGACATTAACAGCTAAAAATCCAAAATCACTATTAGACATTGCTACTGGTACTGCTGATTTAGCTATAGAGGCAAATAAACAGCTTGCCCTTACAAAAATAGTGGGATTAGATATCTCTCCTGGGATGATCGAAATTGGAAATAGAAAGATTAATAAAAAGGGATTATCAAACATCATTTCTTTAGAGGTTGGAGATTCTGAAAACCTACATTATTCATCAGGCAGTTTCGATGTTGTGACTGCAGCATTTGGAGTAAGAAATTTTGAAAATTTAAAGGCAGGTTTATCAGAAATGTATCGTGTTTTAGCGGATGATGGACAAGTTTTAATTCTGGAATTTTCAAGGCCCACAATATTTCCATTCAAACAACTGTTTAATACTTACTTTAAGTACATTTTACCAACCATAGGAAAAGTAACATCTAAAGACCCAAAAGCATACAAATATCTTTATGAATCGGTACAACTATTTCCGGATTATGATGAATTTGCAAGTATTTTAGAAGAAATTGGATTTAAGAAAGTAACATGGAAAGCCCTAAGTTTAGGAATATGCACAATATATCATGCCGAAAAATAATCCTAATATGCATAGGATTTTATTTATTTATTGGTTCTACACAGGCTCAATTTAAGGCGGCTGGAAATTATAATTTTATGGATTTTCAAAGTAAACCCTACTATTTTGGGATTACTTTTGGAATTAACAATGGTACATATAAGGTAAACCGCAGTAAAAACTTCATAAATAATGATAGTATTTCTATTGTGACTGGTTTAAAAGACCCTGGATTTAACATTCATCTGATAGCAAACATAAAAATTGGCGATTACTTTGATTTCAGGTTATTACCAGGTTTTTCGTTTATGGAACATACTATTCAATATACTGGAACAAGATCTAATGAATACACCAAAAGACTCGAATCAGTCAATTTTGAAACACCCCTACTCATCCGATTTAAATCAGCTCCCTACAAAGATAAAAGAGCCTTTGTTGTAGCGGGTGTAAAATACAGCTACGATGTAGTTAGTAATTCAAGGGTTAAACAAGATGTTGCAGCTGAGTTAGTACAAATATCTCCTCATGATTTTCAAATTGAATTTGGAGCAGGCATGCAGTTCTTTTTTCCTTACTTTATATTTTCACCTGAAATCAAGTTTTCACAAGGCATAAGTAATAGACATATCTTTAAGGATGGTTTAAACGAGTCTAGGATTTTAGACGATATCTTGTCACAGATATTTACTATTTCCTTTCATTTTGAAGGGTAATTATCTTCGTTTTTTATGTTTATAAGATCCTTTGTTTCGGGATTTTCCGCGGAAGTTACCTTTTTTTGAAGATCCTCTTGTATTCCATTCTGGACCTATACCTATTTCTTCAGGTAATGGAATTTTGATCACATCCATCTCGATCAGCTGCTCTATCTTACTAAACTTATACATATCCTCTGGATTAATCAAAGTAATGGCAACACCAGAGCTTTGAGCACGTCCTGTCCTACCAATTCTATGCACATAATCTTCCGCATCTCCTGGAACGTCATAATTGATCACTAAATCGATACCTTTTATATCAATACCACGGGCCAAAACATCAGTGGCCACTATGACTCTTGTTTCTTTAGATTTAAATTTTCTCAAAGCCATTTCCCGTTCCTTTTGCTGTAAATCTGAAGATATTGCTTGTACTTTATAACTACTTCCTTGTAAGACTCTAACTACATCTCTTACTTTCTTCTTAGTTGAAGAAAATATGATTATACTTTCATAACTGTCTTTGGCGTCTATTAGATGCTTTACTAAAGGTGCCTTTTGTTCTTCATGGGCCAGATAAGCAGCTTGTAATACACCTTTCGCGGGTTTGGAAATGGCCAAGGCTATTTCTTCCGGGTTAATCAATATGGTTTTAGCTAATTGTTTGATTTTAGGTGGCATAGTTGCGCTAAACAAAAGGGTTTGACGATCTTTTCCGCAATAACTCACTATTTTTTTGATGTCTTCAAAAAATCCCATATCCAACATTCTATCCGCCTCATCTAAAATCAAACACTGAATACTCTTAAAGTTGACGTAGCCCATATTTAGATGCGACAATAGTTTTCCAGGGGTTGCTACAATAATATCTGTTCCTTGTTTTAATGCTTTCTTTTGAGCAGTAAATTCTTGACCATCGCCTCCTCCATATATGGCAATAGAACTCAAATTTACAAAGTAAGCAAAGGCTTGAATTTGTTGTTCAATCTGAATAGCTAATTCTCTGGTGGGGGCAATGACAAGTGCTCCTGTTTTGTCAGATGATTTTGCAGCTAGTTTTTGTAAGACAGGCAAAATAAAAGCTGCCGTTTTACCTGTTCCTGTTTGCGCGCAGGCTAGTAAATCTTTATTGTCTAAAATGATGGGAATAGCCCCTTCTTGAATCGGAGTTGCCGTCTCAAAACCCATATATCCAAGAGCCTCTAATAGAGCTTCATTTAAGCCCAGTTCTTTAAATGTCATACTTATGCACTAGTTCTTTTAAATCGACTTCATTGTCAATTTATCGTTTTCTCTTATACTGAAGTGTCGAAAGAAAAGAATTAAAACACAAATATAAAAAAAACTCCTTCGTCAGTCTACTTGGGTATCGATATGTCCATGGGAATCACTACATATCTTTTTCATCCGACCTCTGAAGGAGCCATAGCTAAAATCGATCTTGTTTTACAAATGGAACTGATTTAAAATAATCTCCAAAAAATTGGACAAAATAATAACCACTTGCAAGATGTTGTATATCTATCAATTCAAATGAACTTTCACTGTCAATTGCATTGGATCCATGGATTTTCCCATGCAAATCTATAAGTTTATAAGAAGTAAATCTTTCATCGTTATAATCTATGGAAATAAAGTCGGATGCAGGAATTGGATAAACTTGCAATTCATCAAAGTAAATCTCGACACCCCTTCTCAATACAATAATATCACTGTAAGCTAAATCCCCATTAAAATCTTTTTGTATTAGTCTGTAATAACTTAATTCGTTGGCTGAGTTATCTTTTACTTCGTATTTAGTTTGCTCGTAGCTATTTCCTTTACCTTCTATAAATTCTATGGTGTTAAAGCGAATTCCGTCCTTGCTTCTTTGGAGGAAATATCCTTCGTTATTAATTTCACTGTTACTGACCCAAACTAAAAGATTAAAATCCTCTTCCGCACTTCCAGCAAAATAATGTAAGTCTATAGGCAAGGTAGATACTGTATCACGTTCATCACATAATGGTATTTGCCCTCCAGGATTCCCGCCTGTTCCAGTATCACCCAAAACAATAATTCCTTCTAATGGACAATCAACGTCCACTGTTGTATTGTTTACTTCGAAATCAAAACAAAAATGACCACAAGCAAACATGTCACCACAAGTATCATCTCCAATATCATCATTTGGAATCCCATTTCCGTCTTCATCAAAGAACACACCTCCTGCAGCACCACCTGCTATTGAATCTATGAATATCCAATTATCAGACGGACCTGTACCACCTATCAATGTATACAAAGTACTGTCAAAGGAAGGTAAAACTGCATCTAGTAAATTGCCATTTGATTCTGCATACAATATACTGTCAATACAAACAGTCAATGTATCACCAATCACCGCAGTAGTCGAAGCAACACCACACTCACTCAATGAATCAATTATCTCAGGTTTATTTAATACACAAGATATCTGAGCATTAGCAAATTGCATACTGAGCAAAACAGCAAAAAACAAGATTATTTTTTTCATAATTCAGAATATTCCTAGCAATTGAGTATTATGTACTAATAAAACGAATTAAAACACAAATTTGCTTACTCAAATGCAGTAAATAAATATATGAGCTGTCAAATGAGCTATCATTTTTGTATTTGATTATAATTACTTAGGCTCTAAAATTAGCTTTTCTCTTTTCTAAAAACGCCGATACTCCTTCTTTCGACTCATCTGACACCATGCCTTTTCCAAACATCGCTGCTTCCTTGAGATAAGCCTCATTACCGTAAGGTGTATTAACACATTCTATACATCCACTTACAGCATTGGGTCCTTTCTTAGCAATCTTTTTCAAGATACCTAGTGACGTTTCTACGGTCTCGCCTGCTTGAACAAAATGATTAGCTAATCCTAAAGCTGTTGCTGTTTCACCATCGATCATATCTGCTGTTAATAACAGTTCCATTGCTTTCGCCTTACCTACTAATAATTTCAAACGTTGAGTTCCACCATAACCCGGTATCAAACCCAAATTAACTTCAGGTTGTCCGAATTTTGCTTGGGTAGATGCAATTCTCATATGACAGGCCATTGCTAATTCACAACCTCCACCTAAAGCAAATCCTTCGACCGCAGCAATCACAGGAATACTAGAATCTTCAATAGACTGAAAAATAATTTGACCTCGTCTACTGAGTGCACTGGCTTGATCGGAAGATAATGTCGAAAATTCTGTGATGTCAGCACCAGCAACAAAAGCCTTGTCCCCAGCACCTGTAATGATCACACCATAAATCTCAGGATGTTGTGCCAAATAGGTACTAAAAATATATTCAAGTTCATTAAAAACTGATTTATTTAAAGCGTTTAAAGCCTTCGGTCTATTGATAGTACATAACAAATAATGCTCTTCTAAAAGTTGTAATTTGATCGATGTTAAATCCATTAGAATTGTCTGTTTTAGTTGTTTAGGTATTAGAAAATTTGCCTCCAAGTAAAGATGGTTTAAAAAAGATAATCATGCTTGCAAGAAGGATTAAACACAATACGATAGAACTCACTAAAGCGATCGTCGTTCCTAAAGAATATAATCTGGGCTCAAATTTGAAGACCAAGTCGTGATTCCCAGCTGGAATATTCATAGCTCTTAATATGTAGTTTGCTCTCATATGAGGCACCTCTTCGCCATTCAAATAAGCATTCCAGCCTTTGTCTGGTCCATACCAAATGTCAGAAAAGACAGCAAACTGAGGACTATCAGTACTCACTTTATAACTTAACTCATTAGGCGCATATGCCGTTAATTGGATTTGTCCTTGTTGGCTAAACGATGTGTTTGTTATCTGATCATCAAAAGCAGAATGAACAATAGCTTGTCCTCTTGGGTCAATGTCATTAATAGTTTCTATTTCTTCCTTAGGTGAATTAACTCTACGGATATTATTCACAAACCAAGCATTACCTTGAGCAGCAGTATTTAAACTTACCTGAGGCTCTCCGTTCTGACCTTTTCCGATGATATATTTTGTATTTAACATATTGAGTACCTTCTCATTATTTTTACTCAAGTAGACATCAATAATATCCTGGTAACGCTGGAGTTTAGCTGCATGGTAACCACCAATTGTTTTATGAAAATAGGATGCTTGTGCTGAGTTAAAACTATTAATACTCAAATCATGAACCCTAAAATAAAGTTCTTTATCATTCAATATCTGCTTATCAACAGGCCTAGGCTCGAAAGCCGCTTTATTCGTTCTTTTATTAATAAATGAGTCTCCAGATAAGTATGATTGATTGATGGGCATTAAATCCATCATACTCAGAACACCTATAGCAATAGCCAAAAACATGGTACTCACTTTCGTGCCAAATTTACGATAAGCATAGAGTAAGAAACTTGATAGAAGAATGAATAAAAACGTTCTGAAGCTACTTCCTCTCATCATACTTACACGATGATCTTCAAACAAAGAAACATCAAAACCTGCTTGCTCATAACGAACATCACCATCGCTAGAAAAATCAAAAATAGATGGGCCAATCAAAGCCAGGAGCAAAGCAAACCCTCCAGTAATTCCTGCAGCAATAAATAAATGTTTAAGCCAATCGCCATTCCTGTTTTTGATAACTTCATTAAGACCTAGCCCTGCTAAAAGCGGAATAAAAATAGCCGTTACCGATAAAATGGAATTGGGAGTTCTAAATTTGTTATACATTGGCACATAATCGAAGAAAAAAGAGGAAAGCCAATTTAAGTTTTCTCCCATCGAAAGAAGCAGTGTGAGAATGGTCGACAGAACAAGAAAGTATTTGACGCTTCCTTTTACCACTAAGCTTCCAAATATAAATAGAAAGAACATGATGGCTCCAAAATAAATGGGCCCGCTGGTAAATGGTAACGAACCCCAATATGTACCAATCTGTACTCCTCCATTATTCATAGGTACTCCCCTTCTTTTCAAGGCTTTACCTAAATCAGATGTTGAACTAACCTTTTCTCCACTAGATCCACCTACTGCCTTAGGGATGTACGAGGCAATTAAATCAGTCCAACCATTACTCCATCTCATGGCATAACTGTAAGACAAACCATCTACTCCAGATGAACTGAATTCATCGTCAGTATTTTTCAAAATAGATTGCCCACGCATTGTATCCCCCATATACTCATATGTAGTCATTAATTTACTAGCTGAAGTACCCATCGCTAATACCAACCCAATTATTAACAATGATGAAGACTTAACAAAATCTCCAATGCGCTGAGATTTAATATGATCTATAAGGAAAGCAATCACTAAAAACAACATACAAATGGCTAGATAATAAGTCATTTGATAATGATTAGCCATCATATTGAGCCCCATCCCTAATGCAAACATAGGAAAACCAATTAACCATTCTTTTCGATAGGTTAACACAGTGCCACCGATTACCAATGGAGAGACCATAATTGTTAACACCTTTGTGGCATGACCAGCTTCAAAGAGCACTAAATTATTAGTTGTAAATGCAAAAGCTAGACTGGTAAACAATGCGACCCAAACATTTACCCTCAGAGCAATCATCATTAAAAAGAAACACAAACCACCTAAGAAAAACAAACCTGCAGGTCTAGGTATACCAAAGCGCATAAACTTAGCGATCTTCTTATTCACATTTGTAGGCTCTTTAGCCCCTATTTGGTAGGTAGGCATTCCCCCAAACATGCTATTTGTCCAAAGGGTTTCTTCGCCTTTATCTTTCTTAAATTGGCTTGCTTCTTGGCTCATCCATTTATAATTGACCAAGTCACTTTGTTGCAAAACTTTTCCTTGAAATTGGGGGAAGAAATACAAAATCGAAACCACTAGCATGATTAGAATAGAAATCAAGTAAGGCCCAATTCTTTTAAAAGAAGAATTATTCATGTCGCATTCTTTGGTTTATATATGTAAAAATATTAATATTTAGACCAATGTTGTAGAATCACTAAAAGTATATCATAATAAATTTTCGCCTTTAGTTTAATGAAAAAGAGCAACTACTTTTTCTTCTTCATTTATGTAACCTCTCAACATGGCTGTAGTATTGAATGGCATAGCAACATTTCCATATTTGTCTAAAGCGATGAGTCCTCCATCTGCATTGATATCCTTTAATGTTTTGTTTATTATATCATCTCCAATTTCTTGAATGGTCTTATCAGTGTACCTATATTGACTTGACATTTCGTGAGCCACAGCGTATCGTATAAAGAATTCTCCTACTCCTGTACAAGAAACGCCACAAGTACGATTATCTGCATAGGTTCCAGCACCTATAACCGGAGAATCGCCTATTCTATTGTATTGCTTATTAGTTAAACCTCCTGTCGATGTTCCTGCTACAATATTTCCTTTTTTGTCCAATGCTACACAACCAACTGTTCCATATTTTTCATCTGGAAGATAGTCTGATCTCATACTCGATTTGGAAGATTGTTTTTTAGCTTTTTCTAAACGTTCAAATTTGTTTTGCGTAAAGAAATACTTGTTGTCTACAAGTGTTAATCCTTGCTCCTCGGCAAATTGCTCAGCTCCTTGCCCTGCCATAAATACATGTCTTGAGCTTGTCATTACTTCTTTAGCTGCTAATATTGGATGCTTTATATTGGTCACTCCTGCTACAGCTCCGGCATTAAGATCTTTACCATGCATAATCGAAGCATCCAGTTCATTTTTTCCATTATTAGCGAATACAGCTCCTTTTCCAGCATTAAATCTTGGATCATCCTCCATAATCGTTATAACTTTTGTTACTACATCTATGGCTTCCCCGCCTTTTTCTAACATTGTTTTCCCCATAATTAACAAGGAATCCATCGTTGTTTTTAAGGCATTGTGTTCCTTATCTGCATCATTTTTAGGAGATAAATAGCCTGCGCCACCATGTATCACTAAAGCAAAATCATGTTGTTTGGCATTAGTTTTTAACGGATTCTTTTGCTTTTTCTCTACGGAAGTATCAATTTCAGAACACGAAATGAAAATAATGGATAAAATAATCAGAGAAATTCTATATAACATTTAGCTTACATTTGTGAGCAATATAGCTAAATTTAGAGCAATTGAAGAGATGTGTAATTGTCATATCAGGGCCTACAGCAGTTGGTAAAACAAATTTTTCACTGCAATTAGCTAAATCTTTATCTACAGAGATAATATCTGCCGATTCTCGACAGCTATACAAAGAGCTCAACATTGGAACAGCAAAACCTACTCAATCTGAATTGCAGGAGGTTAATCATCATTTTATTAATCATTTATCCATCAAAGATCGCTTTACAGCTAATCATTTTGAAACACAGGGTTTAGCGATTGTGAAACAGTTACATGAAGCAGGGAAAACACCCATTATTGTCGGAGGTACAGGCTTGTACATTGATGCCTTAATCAAAGGCCTAGATTATTTCCCAGACATCTCGTTGGACGAACTAACAAGCATAAACAAAATGCTTGAAGGGCAAAGCATAAACGAACTTCAAGCAACATTGGAAGAAAAAGACCCAAGCTATTACAAACAGGTGGATAGAATGAACAGAAGGCGACTCGAAAGAGCTCTTCAAGTAATTATACATACAGAAAAACCTTATTCTTCTTTTCTAAATAAGACCAAGGAAAAAAGAGATTTTCATACTATTCACGTGATTTTAAATCTGGAACGAAATATACTATATGATAGGATAAATCAACGAGTAGACAAAATGATACAGCAAGGTTTAGAAGATGAAGTAAAAGGCCTCCTTAATTATTCTCATTTAAAGGCTTTGGATACTGTGGGCTATCGCGAATTCTTTGATTATTTTAAGGGTAATTACCACTTCGAAACGTGTGTTGAAAAAATTAAAACGAACACACGACGGTACGCAAAACGACAAATTACTTGGTTAAAAAGATATGAAAATATAGCATGGTTTGACACAAACAAGCACAATGAAATTAATCAATACATTCATCAATCTTTAAATGAGTATTAAGTATTAATGTGTATGGTCAGATTTAAGAAAACTTACAATTTTAAGCTTGTATTGTCATTCATCTGATAAAGCCATAATTGAACATTACTATAGCTCACCGACTGCTTAAATTTCATATTCCGGTCCTGATTCTTATTTTCTAGTAACAAATACAATGTTGAGATGGTTTCTGCAAGATTAAGCCTTTCGTGAATTATAACGCCATGATCCAAGATTTCAAAGAGTCCATCATTCTTATTTATTTGTAAATTAAATGATGGTGTTGTTCCCAAACAATCTTCGCAATCTTCAAAATTTATTGAAACAGTCAGAGTAGAATCACATCCCACTGAATTTACTAAGTTTTGAATCCCTTCAGGATTTTCTTCGTTGAAGATGGCACCATTAATTTCAATTTCAAACCCATCTCCTGCGCACCTCATGTACTCAAGGATATTTTCTGTTGATTCGAGATATACTAAATTTACATTAATGACAGAATCACAAGCATTCTCAGTTTCTATATATTCCACACCTGTTGGGTTGTCTATGTTATAATTTACGCCGTTTACAGTTACACTAAAATTTTCATCACATCCTTGATATTCTACAGTACTACTTAAAACATCATCATAAAAATTATCGTACAAAAAACTTACTTCTTCTTGATTTATATTTCTAGACCAGAAATAAAACTCATCTAAGAAACCTTCGTAAAAAGGCAATGGGGTTTGAGCATTTGTGGAATTATCTCTTACTCCTATTGCACCAGGGTTATCCGAATAAGCTATCTCTAATTCACCTGTCCCAGAATAAGTGAGCTCCACTTTGCATCCATTAACAAAAACTTCTACTTCTGCTGGGCTTATGTAATTAGCAACTACATGATGCCACTCATTATAATTAAATATATATTCTGGAAATGCTGTTCTACGATCTTGACTTGATGTTGAAAAACCACCATCTCCGTAGGCAATACCCATTTTTTGGTTACTAAGATTAAGAGTACACCACGCTCCCGCATACTGATCTATACTATGATCAGTTGTTAGAATTCCATAATTTGTTAATGATTGATCGCTAGATTCTCTTGGGTTATACCAAAAAGCATAAGCAAATGGAAAATTAGGTTTCAGCGAAGCATCGTTTGGAAATTTTACTAGTGATTCTCCTTCGCAATTTATTGCACTTGCAGACTCTAAGTTTCTATCCTCTGTAAAACTTACGCCATCATTTGTGCCATGGAAATTATTTGATGAAGCATCTTCAAAGGAATTATTGAAGCTGTAATGTAACAATAACTGAGCTTCTATATTAACTTGAGCATTTCCTAAATATGCAATGGTATAAAGAATGAAAACAAGGCTAAATTTTCTCATTTATGGAGGCTGTCAATAAAATTTCTGTTCTGATTATCAGTATCAAATTAGCCTTTTTCCAGTGAATGACAAAATAGTAAACTAAGAAAATATTTTATTTAACAATGTCATGTTCATCTTGTACTACACGACACATATGAGTAAAATTTTAAACCAAAGGCTCATAATTTATCAAAGATGTTATTTTTACAACGTTTTAGGATTTATACCTTTTTTTTTAACAATGATCAACATACAAATGAAGAAAATTTTACTTCTACTATTAGTCTTTTCTGTAAACACAATACTCACTGCACAAGACAATTTTAATTTAGAATTATTATCACAAGTTCCTTTCGAAGAAAGTGGCAATGACATCTGGGGATATACTGATGATGAAGGTATAGAATATGCTATTTGCGGCAGTAGAACGAATACACGAATTTATAGCTTGGAAGATCCTACTAATCCAGAAGAATTACTTCTAATTCCTGGAGAAAGTTCTACATGGCGCGACATGAAATCATGGGATAAACATGTTTACGTCACAACAGATGTAGGACAAGATGGATTACTCATCATAAACATGGAAAATGCACCAAATGATATTACCTATAAATTTTGGCAGCCTTTTATAGATTTTAATGGTATACAAGGGCAACTTGGTTCTTGCCATAACATTTATATAGACGAGTTTGGTACAGTTTATTTATCTGGATGTGGTGGAGTTGGAAATGCAGGTGTTATCATGTTAAATATAGATGATAGAGAAAATCCTGTTGTTGTTGGAATCGAGAATGAAACATATTCGCACGATGCATACGCAAAAAACAACATTTTGTACAGCTCAGACATCCTTGATGGAGATTTTACTATTTTCGATGTCAGTGACAAAGCGAATCCAATCAATCTAGGAGATCAAGTGACTACAACGGTTTTTACACACAATGCCTGGCTCTCAGACGATGAACAATATTTATTTACTACAGATGAAAGACCTGGTGCTTTTGTAGATGCATATGATGTGTCTGATCCATCTAACATAATCTATTTAGATTCTTATCAACCAGAAGAAAAACAAGATACAGAAGTGGTTATACCTCACAACACTCATTATTACAATGGGTATTTAGTAACCTCATGGTACACACAGGGAGTCATTATCATCGACGCGCATAGACCTGATAATTTGGTACGCGTAGGACAGTATGACACGTATGAAAGTGCCAATTGTGATAGTGGTTTTTGTGGAAATTGGGGTGCCTATCCTTTTTTCGAATCTGAAACTATTTTGGTCAATGATATTAATAGTGGATTATACGTTTTCAAGCCTACATATGTTCGAGCTTGTTATTTGGAAGGAACTATTACTGATGAAACGAATGGAAGTGCTATCAATATGGCTAATGTTGAATTAATTGGGCCTAAAAGTGTCACAGAAAGCACTGAAGCAAGCGGAGAATATAAGATGGGGCAAGTGGAACCAGGAACTTTTGATGTGCTTATTTCTCATCCACTATATGAATCCAAAACTGTGTCAGCAAGTCTAGTCAATGGAGAAGTTACCATACTTGATGTGGCCTTGACACCTTTAGAAATGGTAGTCTTTAGTGGTACTATTAAAGACACAGAAGGCAATCCAGTTCCTAATGGTGTGATATCTGTTATAGGTGAAGCATTTAATTTTGAAACATTAGGTGACGATGATGGAAACTTTACATTAAGTGTTATTCCTGGTGATTATATTGTTTATGGTGGTGCTTGGGGCTACCACCAAATAGAATTGATGTACTCTGCCACTGAAGATAGCAGTGCAGATTTAGTTGTACAAAAAGGATATAGAGATGATTATATTTTAGAACTAGGATGGACGATAAATACTAATGCCGAAACCGGAGAATGGGTTAGAGTAAATCCTATTCAAGCGACATTTGGAGGTACTGTTACTGTGCCGGAAGATGATGTAGCTGATGATGTAGGCGATATGTGCTATGTGACTGGAAACGGTTCACCAAATAGTCCAGATGATGATATTGATGATGGAAGTACTTCACTTACATCAGATTTAATGGATTTATCAACGTATGAAGATCCCGTGCTTACTTTTGAATACTTTTTTCAAAATGGAGGAGGAACGGGTACTCCAAATGATCAATTAGAAGTAATTGTCAGAAATGGCAATGGTAATGCCACGGCTTTAGTAATCGAAGATAATGTTTCCAACTGGACAAAAACTCCTGAGATTCATTTAGCTGATTATATTGAAATTACTGACCAAATGAGCATTCGATTTATTGGATCAGATGATAACCCTGGTCATGTTATAGATATTAGTTTAGATAAGTTTCATGTATATGATGCTGCCATACCTTCTACAAACAAAAATATAGTTGAGGATGCTTCGGTAATTGTAAGTCCGAATCCATTTAATGAGGTATTTAATATCACATCAAAAGATCAAAAAATTACCAATATCAAGATATACAACTCTGTTGGTCAAATAATTTTAAATAAAAATTACAACGATTATTCCATTGATGTAAATCTAGAAAACAGGCTGAATGGTCTGTATTATATAGAGCTTCAGAATGAAAGAAATCAACAGTTTATAAAACGAGTAATAAAATATTAAACAAAAAACAATTACAAGTTTTGTATAAAAATTGAAAGTTATATATTTGCGTTGCTTTAAGGATAAAGCGATCCAAATATGGCCCGTTCGTCTAGGGGTTAGGACGCCAGGTTTTCATCCTGGTAGCAGGG
>JAHDHQ010000007.1 GCA_020631235.1 Saprospiraceae bacterium
TTGACCATCCATGATGTAAGTGGTAAAGTGATTAGAGTAATCAGTGGAGAGTATGTGCGAGGTATGAACACTATTACTTTAGACGAAACTGATGTAAGTGCATCAGGTGTATACTATTACACATTGAGTAGCGGAGAGTTTAGTCAGACGAATAAGATGATATTGATAGATTAGAAGCCTTTAAACTGAGGTCTTCTATGCGAAGAATTTTATTTCAATAGGATTGAGAAAGAGGCTGATAATTTTATCAGTCTCTTCTTTTAACACCCAAATATTATCATTTTGAGAAATATATTTTACATACTTGGATATTGTTTTTTGATATTGATTAGTAATAATGTCATGGCTTATACGGATGTAACCACGACGGTATGTAAAACTGTTTCGGACGGTATTGGACAAGATAGAAATAATTATGGTGGTGATTTAAGTGAGGGTTATTATCACAATTTTGATGTACCGCCTAACACTTCGACATGCGGTGACGCCTATGTAAGCCAAGCAGAAATTGAGATAACACTGAATAGCTTTACAAATACTTTGCCCCCAGAATGTATATTTTTTAATTTTTTTGGAAATGTATTATCTGATCCTGGAGTATTGCCTTTAAGTGCGGATTGCTGTCAAGTACACGATGAGGTTTTTTCAGGGTGTTCAGGATTTAATGGAACCCAAACTTTGGGAACGTATACGCTGGATGTAGCAAATTGCCCCAATACTCCATTATACCCAGGAGGAACTATAGGTGTTGATCTTATCGCTGTTATGTCATTTCAAGGTGGGTGTGGTTCGAATGAAACGGCGATTACCGATGGATTTATTTCGGTGGATTATGAAATTTGTGTAACTATAACTACAAGCAGTCCTGAAGAACCAACTGTGGATGCAGGCCCCGATTTAATAGCTGATTGTTCACCCATTTTGATAGGTGGTGATCCTGTCGGCATTGATTTCGATGATACTTGGACTTATGAATGGAGTGATGGCCAGTCAGGTAATTTTGATCCTGATAATGGTCAAGTGACGATTACCCCTAATGCTTCAGGAACATATACAGTCACTGTCTATGGAGAAGGTGGTTGTTCGGCCACTGACGAAATGGAAATTACACTTGTTCCAGATCCTGGATGTAATACGGATATTTGTTTAGGGGATACAGAGATCGTAGATCCAGCGGACCCTTGCAATTGTATTGTAGATGAAGTACAAATCTTAGGGTGTACGATGCCGAGTTCTTGCAACTACAATCCAGCAGCGAACTGTGATGATGGTTCTTGTATGCCGCAACCAGATTGTAACATGGATATTTGTGCTGGGAATACTGAAATGGTAGACCCATCTGATCCTTGCAATTGTATTTTAGATGAAGTACAAATATTAGGATGCACTGACCCTACAGCTTGTAATTTTGACCCTACAGCAAACTGTGATGATGGTTCTTGTATGCCACAACCCGTATGTAATACAGATATATGTTTAGGAGATACAGAAATTATAGATCCTAGTGACCCATGTGCATGTGTTATAGATGAAGTACAAGTGCTTGGCTGTACAGACCCAAATTCATGTAATTATTTACCTTCAGCCAATTGTGATGATGGCTCGTGTTTACCGATGCCAGATTGCAATGATGATATATGTCTTGGCGACACCTTCATCCCTGATCCATCTAATCCATGTGTTTGCATTTTAGATGAAGAACAAATGTTAGGATGTACAGATCCAAGTGCCTGCAATTATAATCCTGCAGCGAATTGTGATGACGGTTCTTGCATGGAAACACCAACTTGCAATACGGATATATGTGCTGGAGATACCGAAATCATCGATCCGACAGATGGTTGCTCTTGCATCGTGGATGAAATACAAGTTTTAGGTTGTACCGATCCTAATGCTTGTAATTATAATAGTATGGCTAATTGTGATGATGGTTCTTGTATGCCACAACCCAATTGTAACATGGATATATGCTTAGGGGATACTGAAGTAGTAGATCCTAATGATCCTTGTGCTTGTATTATTGATGAAATTCAAATATTAGGCTGTACTAATCCCAATTCTGATAATTATAATCCAGACGCTAATTGTGACGATGGTTCTTGCGATTGTGTCCCTGATGGCTGTACTAATCCGGCATCTTGCAATTACGATCCATTAGCTACTTGTGATGATGGCTCGTGTTTACCTGTGCCCGATTGTAACACAGACATATGTGCTGGTGATACGGAAATAATAGATCCTAATGATCCTTGTGCATGCGTCGTAGATATTGTTCAAGTTGTAGGATGCACAGATCCCAATTCATGTAACTATTTACCTAATGCGAACTGCGACGATGGTTCTTGTTTGCCAATGCCGGTTTGTAACACGGATATATGTGCTGGTGATACAGAAATCATAAATCCTAATGATCCTTGTGCATGTGTTATAGATGTAGTACAAGTGCTTGGCTGCACAGACCCCAATTCTGAAAACTACAATCCAGATGCTAATTGTGATGATGGTTCTTGTGATTGTGTGCCGGATGGATGCACGGACCCGACAGCCTGTAACTATGATCCCAATGCTACATGCAATGATGGTTCTTGTTTGCCTATGCCAGATTGTAATACGGATATATGCTTAGGAGATACGGAAATCATAGATCCTAACGATGCATGTAACTGCATAATAGACGAAGTTCAGGTACTAGGTTGTACAAACCCTAATGCATCTAACTATAATCCAGATGCTAATTGTGATGACGGTTCGTGTGATTGTGTTCCGGACGGCTGCACAGACCCTAATGCTTGTAACTTTGACCCTAGTGCCACATGTGATGATGGTTCTTGTTTGCCAATGCCGAACTGCAACACTGACATATGTATCGGTGATACGGAAATCATAGACCCGAACGACCCATGCAGTTGTATCGTGGATGAGGTGCAAGCTTTTGGTTGCACGGATCCTACTTCTTGCAATTATGATCCATTGGCAAATTGTGATGATGGTTCATGCTTGCCAGTACCGGCTTGTAATACAGACATTTGTCTAGGAGATACAGAAATCATAGATCCTAATGATCCATGTGCTTGTATAATTGATGAGATTCAAGTATTAGGTTGCACCGATCCTGCTTCTTGTAATTACGATCCAGATGCTAATTGTGATGATGGTTCGTGTATATCCAATGAAGATCCGGGAACTTGTAATACGGATTGTCTACTTGGAGATGTAGAAGTATGGAATGAGATAACTTGTATGTGTGATGTAGATATTGTAAGCCTATTAGGTTGTACAGATCCGACAGCTAATAATTATAATCCAAACGCAAATTGTGAAGACGGGTCTTGTATGTATGATTGTCCGGCTGTAGCAGAAGCTGGGCCAGTTTTGGAACTTCCATGCTTGGAAGCTATGATTAGTTTGGATGGAACAGGCAGCTCAGAAGGCTCTAATTTTAGCTATAGCTGGTCTACTAATACTGGTAATATAATAGGAGGGGAGATGAGTTTATTTCCAGTTGTAAATACTCCTGGCATCTATTATTTATTAGTGACTGATACCGATTTAGATTGTAGTGTATTAGATTCAGTTGAAGTGATTTTAGGCATGGATGGAGTTACGGGAATCCAGTTTGAAACAGCTTCACCCCTGTGTGCTGGTGATGCGAATGGTACGATTTTCATTTCTATGGTCGAAGGTGGACTCAGCCCTTATACCTTTTCTTTATCTAATGGAGAAACAAACAATACTGGTGACTTCCAAAGTTTAATAGCAGCTGATTATGAAATTACTGTAACGGATATTAATGGATGTAGCTATAGTACAATGATTGAAGTACTACCTACGCCTCCTTTAAGCCTGATGGCCAATCTCTTGGAAATAGAAGGAGAAATAGGAGAGACTTATGACATTGATTTAAGCACTAATATTGATGTTACAAATATCCAATCAGTGACATGGTCACCTCAAACTTGGATGGATTGTCAAGACTGTTTGTCACAGATTGTGTCTCCTACAATGTCAGGTCAAATAGAAGTAATCTTGACGGACATCTTTGGCTGTGAAACTAGCTTAATATTAAATGTGACGATTGATACGAATAATGATGTTTATCTGGGCAATGTATTTAGTCCTACCGAAGGATCACAATCTTTCTTTGTACAATCAGGTTCAGGAGTTGCTGAAGTCAAGTCTTTTGCTATTTATGATCGATGGGGAAATCAGGTGTTTGCTAATGAAAATTTCCCAACTAATGACCCTAACCAAGGTTGGGATGGCACCGTAAATGGTGCTGATGCCACTAGTGGTGTTTATGTATATCGGATAGTATTAGAAGACATTGCCGGAATAGAACAGATGCTCATAGGAGATGTAACCCTAATTAGGTAAGGCTTTAGCAGCGGGCAGACTTTCTTTTCTTACCAATTCTGTCCTTGTCTATGACTTTTTGGATATAGGTTTCGGCTAAAGGAACTTTACAGGTTGTACCATCCATATCCACACTTACCTTCCCAATAGACTTGGCTGTTTGTTTAGCTTGTTTTGTTAATCCTTTTACATAAGTACCTATAGCTATCACAAATCCATTTTGGACATACCTTACACGATTAGGAGATTCGTGTATACTCGTTTTTATCTTTTCTAAACAGGATTGATAAAAATCAAGATCTAGTTCCTCATCTGGATAAAGAGAAGCAATACTGGCTAAGGTAGACCAACCAGCTGCTACTATATGTTCTTCATTGGATAGTAACCAGGATTTAGCCAATTTGAAACCAAAAGAGGTTTCTGCAGCAACCCATGGAACAGTATATTCACTGAGATAGTACCAATATGCTTTCGACGCCCATTCTTGGAGAATTTCTTCGGTCATTTGTGTTTCATCTGCCATCAATCCAGCTAAATACATAGCATCGGTATTTCCCGTAGCATAAAGCTGAATGGATAGAGAATGATTCTTTTTTGTTTGCTTCAGTATTTTTTTAAGGTCTTGAACTTTGACGCCAAAACAAGGTTCTTTAGCACCATGTTTCATTAAGGTTTTTTTGGTTTGAGGATTACCATATTCCTCAAGGGCTTTCATGACTTCTGTACATTCCATTTATTTCAATTGGAGCGCTTTACGCATTTTATCATAAATAGCGGTATTCTCATAGATACCAGCAAATAGTTCACTACCTGGCCCATAGGCAAATACAGGAATCATAGTCGCCGTATGGTGGGTAGAAATAAATTCTATATCTAAACTATCCATGGTGGAGTTTTCTCGAATGGACAGGCCTCCTGTTTCATGATCTGCGGTTACGACGACTAGTGTTTCGCCATCTTTTTTTGCCCAATCTAGTACTTCCTGAATAACTAAATCAAACTCATAAAATTCGGTAAGTACATAGCTCGGTATATTAGCATGGCCTCCCCAATCAATTTGAGAACCTTCGATCATAAGAAACAAACCGTTTTCTCCGTGATTATCTAAAAAGGAAAGTCCCGCTTTGCTAGCATCAAGTAAATAGTCTCGACCTTGATCATAAGGCAATGGGTCTTTATCTGCGCTGAAGTAAGCAAAATTACCTGTATCAGGAATGTTACAATCCTTAAAATCTGTAAGGTATGTTTCTACTGTATAATCTCTAGCTTCTAACTCTTCGATTAAATTTCGCTCGTCCTCACGGCGATCAAAAAACTTTTTCCCTCCACCCACAAAGTAATCAACTTCGGTATCTAGGAAATCTAATGCTATATCTTCATAGTTTTTACGATATTCATTGTGGGCTATAAAACTGGCTGGGGTAGCGTGTACGATTGTGGATGTTGCAATCAGTCCCGTAGAATAGCCAAGATCTTCTAATTCTTCCAAAATGGTTTGTACAGGAGTAGAATCAGCTCGCACGCCTATGGCTCCATTGTAAGTTTTTTCACCACAAGCAAAAGCTGTAGCACCCGCGGCTGAATCTGTCACCAATTTGTTAGAGGCATGACACTTATGAATACCAATGACAGGAAATCCTTCCAAGGCTGTTTTATTACCATTAAAATAATTTCCGGCAGTAATTTGTGACAAACCCATGCCATCTCCGATAAGTAAAACCACATTTTTAGGCTTAAGGACAGGATTTACTTCTTCTCTCACTGTTGTTTCAGTGACACTTACTGCGCTTTTAGGCGCATTGCAGGCCATACAAACAAGAAAAAGATATATCGGTAAATATTTCATGACTCAGTTTTTATGCTAAAATATACCTTTTGCCGGGAAGAGTTTTTATTATTCCATTGAATTCCAGATTTAATAGTAAAGCAGATAATACCGAAGGCGTCAATGCAAGGGTATTTTGCAATAAGTCTATATGAGCTTCTTCGTTTTCTGATAAATAATTAATAATTAATGCTTCATCTGGGGTCGCTTCATAAAACAAAGATTTTTGCTTTGTAGAAGCAGATGAATGATCCCACAATAAAGCATTAATAATATCTTCTCCACTTTCGACCATAGCGGCTAAATGCTCTTTAATGAGTAAATTACATCCCTTTGATTTAGGATCTCCTGCACGTCCCGGAATGGCTAAAACATCCTTGCTATATTCATGTGCAAATCGGGCAGTGATCATAGAACCGCCTGTCGCTTTCGATTCGATCACAACCAAACCATCAGAGATTGCAGCGATGATTCTATTGCGCATCGGAAAATGTTCACGATTAGGCTCTGTGCCTGGCAAAAATTCACTTAGGATACCTCCGTTTTGCATCATCTGTTTAGCTAACTTCATATTGCTAGATGGATAAATTTTATCTAAGCCGTGACCCAGGATGCCAATGGTTGGAACCTGATATTTAACGGATTGTCGATGTGCTTCTGTATCAATACCATAAGCTAAACCACTAATGATACAAACACCATAATCACTTAATTCACTGATAATCCTTTCGACCATTATTTTACCGTATTGACTCGGTTCTCTAGTGCCTACTATTCCAAGAAAACGATTTTCGTTAAGATCATAATTCCCTGAGTAAAATAAATATAAAGGAGCATCATCATAATGCTTCAGACGCTGTGGAAACCTTTGATCAAAATATGGAATGAGGTGTACTTCTGGATTGTTATCTAAATAGCTTTTTATGGGTTTGTAAATGGCCGCTGGCTTGATGCTTCTCAGATGTTGTACGGTATGAATGCCGATGCCGGGCACTTTTAGCAGTGTTTTTTTGGAAGCTTCGAAGATGGCTTTTACTCCACCGCAATAGCTGATTAATAGGCGTGCTTTTTTAGGTCCGATCTTGGGTGTTTCACCAAGCGCGACTAAAAATGGAAGTTCGGAAATGTTCATTTATGATCTATTCAAATTGTTTAGCTTTATTGTAATCACCTGCGAGCTCATAACTTTCTTTTAAAGCTTTACGAATTTTTGGATCCGAAGCTCTTAAAGAGTAGGCCTTATTGAGAAAATGGACGGCCCATTTTGGATTTCTTTTTTCTAACAGCAATACCTCATAACCTAATTCGTAATAGTAATTGGTAACTATTTCTTGCTTACCTCGTGAAATCATATAATCTGGGTATTCAGTCAAGAAGCCGATAGATGGTCGATTGGCTCCTACTTGCTTCAATGTTTCAAACAATGCTTGGTCAGTGCCCCCTTTTTTATGAAACTCACCAGCTATTCCAGCTTTCATTAAATTAGCATTTTTGTATCCAGGTAACACCTTTAATGCCCGATCAGCATGAAAATCTGCTCGCTTCAAAAGATCCATAATTTCCTCTACATTATCACCTTCTAAAGACTGCTGATATAAAGCGGTAGCCATGAAGGAGTTAGCTCTGGCACTATTTTTAGACACTTTTACGGCTGCAGTGTTTAAGGTCAGAGAGTTTTCCCAAACAGGCACTCGCATAAAACTGCGGCCACTAAAGGCAAAGAAAATAATCCCTAAAATAGCTAAAGGAATCGATGGAGAAAACCCATAAAATTTGGGGCCACGCTGATATAGCAAATGAACTAGTAGTACAATAATACCTAATGAGGAAATAAAAATAAATCGCTCATTCATAAATGTACCTACGTTAAATACGATATTGGAAACAATGGAAATGGTCAACAAATAAAATAGTATGGACCAACTAATAATAGGCCGCTTTTTCGTGTTTTTTAAGGCTATGATAAAAAGGACAATGTGCATAAAAAAGGACAGGATAACCGAAGGTTTAGCCCAATTCATAATCGGAATATGATAAGGATAATAATCGTGAGTCAGTGGATGTGGAAAAACACTCAAGCCCAAATATTTTAATAGGGTATAAAAAATAGTGGCGTATTTTTCATGACCTTCCATACCTGCAAAAGGATTATTCATCACATCGTTAAAAGGATTGGTATTGATTAGGTAGCCTATAATGAGGTATCGTTGCAATAAATAAAGCCCTGTCACAGCCAGTAAGACATAAATCACTTTTTTGATGGACTTAAACGAACCCTTTGTCCATAAAAATAAGGTCATCGGTATCACTGCAGCAAAAGTCAACACATTCTCTTTTGCTAATAATCCTAAATAATATAAGACCGCCAGGTACATAAGCTGTTTCCAATCTTCTTTCTCCAAATAACGGATGGAGTAATACATACTCGCCATACCGAAAATCATGGCTAAAATTTCATCTCGACCTTTTATATTAGCTACCGCTTCTACATGCACCGGATGGGCTAGAAAAATTAAACTCACTAGAAAACTAGCAGAAAAGAACCATTTAGTCGGTTTGCTTGAAATAAACATAGACAAAACTCTGAATATCAATAAACAACATATAGCATAAAAAAATATGTTTATGATGTGATTTAAATGATAATTCAATGGTGAAATAGCATGCTCTACCGCAAACATCATAATAGACAATGGCCGATATCTACCTCCTTGAACCAAATCTCTTTGCTTACCGAAATATCCTTCAAAACTTTCTTTCGAAAAGATATCCCATAGACCGCTTACACCTTTCTTGGTAAATTCATTATCCGCGATGACGATTTGATCATCTAACACATAATTAAAAGGAATGCATTGATAATAAATCACAAAAGAAAGCACAAAAAATATAGGGATGGCTAAATAATGCTTTCGCCAAAACCCATCCGTATAGTCAAAGTTGTTTTTTACTACAGGCAAATTACTTTTTGCCCGATGCCTGATTTTCTTGGTCTTTTTTTCTTTCTTCGCCATAATGACTATTCAAATTGGTGCTATGTTTGCATCAAAAATATTTATAATCTTTATATCCTAGATGATAAGCTAAATGAAATGTAAATATTCCATAGTTTTTTTATTCACCTTGGTGTGTTGCTTATGCAAAACGATGCATGCACAATATAATCTTAAAGTAGGTATTGGAAGTAAATACGTGCTGGCTCCAAACTACAATGCTATGCTTGGAGTATATAATGAAGATAATGGAAGTTTATATAATTTAGAACAAGGACTCAAAAATTTAAATTTTGTCAATGGTGTACACCTAGGCATAAGAAGAAAAACTGGACTGATCAGCTACGAATTAAGTTGGGAATACTTAAGCAGCCAATCCACCACTTTTGGAGAAGATACCTTAACCGGAGCTTTGTTCGAGCAAACACTATATTATACTGTTATTGATACCTACTTGGGCATCGATTATTCAGCAAGTGATTTGTTTTCCTACGGCATCACATTAGGGCCAAGAAGTATGCGGATACGTCGCGACATTGGCAATTCTGATAATAAAATTAATATGACTAAAAATGGAAATCCACAATGGACTTCCAAAATATATGCTCAAATAATCTTAGGAGGACGAAGTACTATACGATTTGCGTTAAGACCTTATTTTGAATATGCTTGGACAAAGTTAGATGTAAGTACTGTTCGAGATGATCTTAATATAAATTTTACAGATACGACAGAAGAACCTTTCCATAGTTTTGGACTAACTTTATTATTCTATAATGGACCTAAATCATGAATCTATATAAATTACTCATCGGCTTTTTTTGCATTTCTTTATTTTGTCAATGCACTTCTAAAGTTTTAAGAATCGCTATTGGCCAGCATAGAGAAACTGTCATTCAGGAACATCTTGAAGACGAACGTTCACCCATAAAAGCGGATAATGTTGGGGATTTAAGATATTTTGATGCTACAGAAAAGTACATTTTTGATTGCGATTGTGAGTGGATTAGAAATGGCGAAGCACTCAACATTCCCACATCTAGCGGTAAGATTAAAGAGTTTCAGCGAGTAGCAAAGCTTTCGTGTGATAATAAGCTACAGCAGTTCGAATTAATGGTTTATCAAAACACAAAATTGATAAGGATACCAGAGTATAAAGATTATTTATTTCTACCGTTTACAGATAACTCAAATGATGAAGAAACCTATGGTGGTGGACGCTATATAGATTTAAAGCGACAAGAAATCATGGACAATAAATACACACTCGACTTTAATACTTGCTACAATCCATGGTGCGCCTACAGCGACGGATTTAATTGCCCGATACCACCTACGGAAAACCATCTCGATTTTAAAGTCTTGGCCGGAGAAAAAATGTTTGCTGGCGAGCGAAAACACTAAATGAGTGAACTATACAGATGCTTTAGGACAGGTCCTTGCATTGGACAGAAAACCGGAAAGAATCATTAGTTTAGTGCCTAGCATTACAGAACTTTTAGTAGATCTAGGTCTAGAAAAACAACTGGTAGGCATCACTAAATTTTGTGTTCATCCCAAACAACTCAAAAAGACTAAAAGCATAATCGGTGGCACCAAAACCACCCACATCGAAAAGATTAAAGCACTTTCGCCAGATCTTATCATAGCTAATAAGGAAGAAAACGTCAAAGCACAGGTCGAAGCCATGAGAGCTATCTGTCCAGTGTATATCAGTGAAGTCAAAACACTACAAAATGCAATAGACCTCATATTGGTTCTAGGTCATATCACCCATAAAAAAAGCGAGGCTCAGCATCTTGCTAAAACTATACAAAAACTACGCAATGCCAGCACTCACGCTGCAAAGTCTGTAGCCTACATTATCTGGAAAGAACCCTTGATGTCCATCGGAAGAGATACATTCATTCATTCGATGTTAGACGAAGTAGGTTTTAATAATGTTTTTGGAGACCAATTAAGATACCCAACATTGGACAAAAAACTACTAAAAAATAAACAGCCAGACATCATTTTTCTGGCTTCTGAACCTTATCCTTTTAAAGAAAAACACTTAGAAGAGTTTCAAGAAGCTTTTCCCCAGTCGAATATCAAACTAATCGATGGAGAAAGGGTATCTTGGTATGGAAGTCGAATGCTTAAAGGCATTCCCTATCTCCAAAGTTTAGCTGCAGAATTGGGCATAGCACAAAGATCTTAAACCTCCTGATGATCTGCACATTTACCATATAGATTTAAGGAATGACCAGAAACTTTAAAATTCATGATATCACCAATGGTATCTTTTATCTGCTGGATTCTTGGGTCACAAAACTCTAAGACCTTCCCGCACTCTACGCAAATCATGTGATCGTGCTGCTTATATCCATAAGACTTCTCATATTGCGCAATGTTTTTACCAAATTGATGCTTAGTCACAAGGTCACAATTAACTAATAATTCCAAAGTATTGTATACCGTAGCTCTCGATACTCGGTAGTTTTGATTCTTCATATGGATGTACAATACCTCGGCATCGAAATGATCTGTTCTCCGATAAATTTCTTCTAAAATGGCATAGCGTTCCGGGGTTTTTCGGTACTGATGTTGTTCCAGATGGGCCGAAAAGATGATTTTTACCTCATCGATGATTTTCTCAATGGCTTCTGATGTGTGACTCATACTATACTATTTTTCGATTCTATTAACTTCGTAAATACCTTCTAATTTTTCTATTGCCATCAAGGCAATTTTTAGTTGGTCTTTATTTTTGACTAAAACGCTGACTTTACACTCAAAGTATCCTTCTTTCCCGCTTATGTTAAAGGATCGCATATTTAAACCTAATTCATTCGAGATTACATTTGTTAATGTCTGTATAACTCCTATGCCTGAGTCGACCCCCTTGATCATTAATTCGACTACAAATTCTTTATTTCTCAATGTTGTCCATTCAGCCTTAAGCACTCGATAACCATACTTCATCAATAAATTCTCCGCATTATTACAATTTAAACGATGGATTTTTAATGCGTTTTCGGCGGTCAGATAAGCAAATATAGGGTCTCCCTGTACTGGCTTGCAACAATTGGCAAAATCATACTTGTATAGGTCTATAGGTTCATCATTGACCATAATATTCGATTTGCCCGCTTCTTTTACTACCGTTTTTTGCGCTGTAGTTGGTTCGTCTGCGGGTGCAGGATTGCCTTTGCTCACTGGTTTAGCAGGAACAACAAGTTTTTGATTTTCAATGTCGAATATCTTTAATTCAGCCATTTTAAAATCCTCATTGGAGATGTCAAAATATAGATCAGGTCTACTTTGATAACCAAATTGCTTTACGATTGTATCGACATTTTCTTCGAAACCAACTTTCATATTTCGTAGCTTCCGCATCAAAGCTTCTTTACCCATGGCGCCTTTTTGCCGACGATCCTCCTTCATGGCAGATCTGATTTTAGATCGTGCTTTACCTGTAACCACCATCTTTAACCATGATTCTGTAGGCTTTTGGTTTTTATTGGTGATCACTGTGAGCTGGTCGCCATTTTTAAGTTTGTATCCCATTGGGACGATCTTATCATTTACCTTAATGGCTGTGGTTTTATAGCCTACATCAGAATGTATATCAAAGGCAAAATCCAAGGCTGTGGCTCCCTTCGGCAGGACGCGCATGTCACCATTTGGAGTAAAAACATACACCTCTTCACTAAATAAATTCGTCTTGAAATCATTGATAAATTCGATGGCATCTGAATGCTGTGTGTCCAATATTTCTCGAATATTATTAAGCCATCGGTCGTACACATTGTTACCTCCTTGGATACCTTTGTATTTCCAATGCGCCGCAAAGCCTTTCTCCGCAATATCATCCATCCTTTCAGTCCGTATTTGGACTTCTACATACTTTCCTTCTGGGCCTATCACCGTGGTATGTAGTGATTCATATCCATTCCCTTTCGGAGAAGTTATCCAGTCTTTTAGACGCTCAGGTATGGGCTTATAGACATCTGTGACGATACTGTAGATTTGCCAACAAATATTTTTTTCTTCCTCAGGTGGAATATCGGCTATAATACGGATGGCAAAGAGATCATAGATCTTTTCGAAAGGTACTTTCTTTGTTTTGAGTTTATTGTAAATAGAGGATATTGCTTTGGTTCGACCTAAAGTCCTGTAGTTAAAAGCTTGTTTTTTAGCTCCTTTGGAAACTGAAAAATACTCAAAACGATCATTAGTATCTTTTTTAAGTTCGTCCAACTTAGATTTGAGTGGAGCAAAGAAATCTTGGATGTAGTTCTCCCGATCTCCTTCGGTTTCTTTCAGTTTACCTAAGATGTATTGATAGTCCTCAGGTTCTTTGATTTTTAATATAATATCCTCAATTTCCTTTTTTATGTTGTATAAGCCCAGACGATGCGCTAAGGGTACGTATATATACGAGGTCTCTGCCGCAATACCGATTTGTTTGTGCCGAGGCATGGCATCTATGGTCCGCATGTTGTGCAAACGGTCAGCTAACTTAATCAGGATCACACGCACATCTTCTACGAGTGTACTGAGTACTTTCTTTAAATTGGCGGCTTGAGGCGAACTTTCTACGTTGTATAAGCCGTCGATTTTGGTTAATCCATCGACAATCTTGGAAATTTTGGGTCCAAATATCTTCAGTATATCGGCTTGGGTGACCGGAGTATCTTCGACTACATCATGCAAGATGGCTCCAATGACAGCAGTGGGACCTAAACCAATCTCCTCAAAACAGATGCGTGCTACTTCTAAAGGATGCAGGATATATGGTTCGCCTGATTTTCGGCGTTGCTCTCCATGAGAGTCCAGCGCTAGTTTATAAGCACCACGTAAATTTTCTTCGTCATCACCATTCAGTTTAGGTTTGACTTTTGCAATGAGTTGTTCGAATACTTCATCGATCTGCGTGTATTCTGACTGAGTTATGGCCTTAAACGTGGGCATGAGTGCTAGCTGTTTTTAATTTCATTACTAAGGTAGCTTTATGTACTAACAAATGCCAATTTTTTTAAAGTTGACTAAATTTGCCGCGCTCTAGTCACATTGATAACTAATGAAAATTATACCTCTAAATGGTGCGTATTTGACGTTTTAGGACAATTCTAAAGTTCCAGAAAGATTCTAGTAATAACAAAATCTATAGCTTTGTTGTTTAAATGTTCAAATAAGCGATTAGATACTCTTTGAAGCCTAGACAATCATATATTTCACTCCTTCTTATAGCATTATGTTTTGCTTTAAATGCGCAAGAAAAAACGGATTTGCTTACGGTAGAAAGCATCACTTTTTCCGGAAATGAAAACACCAATTTGAGCTTTTTAAAGAAAGTTATTGCTTGTCAAGAAGGTATGCCTTTGGATCCGAATCTTCTAGAATTAGATATACAAAATTTAAAAAACTTACCGAGTGTGATCGAGGCGCACGCCCATGTAGACACAGCAGATACTTCGCTTAGATTAAGCTTTACGATTAAAGAAAGGAAAACGATTTTACCTATCGTAAATCTTGGGACTATACGGACTAATTTTTGGTTTGCGCTAGGAGCAAGTGAAAATAATCTTCGAGGTAGAGGGGATAAGTTATTTGCCTATTACCAAAACAACGATGGCCGCCATGCTGGACAAATCCAATTAGAAAAATTTAGGATAAGACACTCTTCATGGGGAGCAGGTCTCAATGTATATCACTGGTCTTCCATCGAGCCGCTCTATTTCGAAGAAGGTCCTGTTGATTATAATTATGATAATACTGGTGTCGGAACCGGCTTAATAAAGAATTTTTCGGTGCGCCGAAATGTATTGTTTGGTCTTACATTGTTTCGTGAAGGATATACACAAAGAGCAGATCAAATACTGACGAAACCTCCCGGTCCAGAGCAATTTACTATAGATAAATTACTCTCTAAAATTCAATGGAATCAAAACGAATTGAATTATCATTTTTTCTATCTCACAGGATATGCATTCAACCTAACTTATCAAAATGTGTATTCTTTTAATCAGCCTACACCTTTTAATAGTTTTGAATGTCGATTAAAGGTTTTTTACATGCCTGATAAAAAATCAAAAATAAATTTGGCTGGTCGATTTGTGTTCGGCATGTCGACGAATGATAATTCGCCTTTTGCGCCTTTTGTGGCGGATAGCCATGTTAACTTAAGAGGTGTCGGCAACCGTATAGATCGAGGAACAGGCCAGTTAGTGCTTAATGGAGAAGTAAGATATACACTCGAGCACGAAAACAATTGGGCCGCGCAAGCCGTAGTGTTTACGGATTTTGGGACTTGGAGGAGTCCAGGTGGTTCATTAGCCGACTTTTTTGATGTGCGACAATTCAGGCAGTTTGTTGGTTTGGGAGCAAGGGTTATGTATCTAAAAATATACGGTGCCACCTTTAGAATTGATTATGGAATCGATATTTATAATTTCCGTCAGCAAGGATTTGTGCTCGGTTTAGGACAGTATTTTTGATCATGATATTAAGGAGATATACCGTTTTTTTAGGTTCAATGTTGCTTTGCTTACAACTGGGAGCACAAAAAATAAAAGGAGTTTGCTTGGTAGGCCCATTCGAGGAGGCAGTTGACGAAAATCCATTGGGTGATGCACTTTCCTTAGGTGCTGACTGGCTAGCTTTAAGCCCTGAAGTTTCTTTGGATCGTAAAACTCTAGCTTTACAAAGTAATGCCAATACTCGTGATTCATGGACGCTCGATAGGCAAGGATACAAAGACATGATTGCTGAGGCCAAGAAATTATCATTTAAAGTATTCCTCAAACCACATGTGGTCTTAAGCAAATCTATCAATACAGGAGATAAAATAGAGGAAGAAAGTTCTTGGAGAGGCAACATTGAACCTAAAAATCCACAGGACTGGATCACCATAGAAAATAATTATGAAGCCTATATTTTGGAACTAGCAAATGTGGCAGAAGAAATGGGTGTAGACTTGTTTTGCATTGGAACAGAGCTCAAGTCTTTTATTGCTCAAAGGCCTTATTTCTGGATAGATATAATACAAAAGATCAGGCAAACATACAGTGGGCCGATCACTTACTCTGCAAACTGGGATAATTTTAATCAAGTCACTTTCTGGGATGATATGGATTATATAGGCCTCAATGCCTACTTTCCCATTGACGAAAGCAAATACCTAAGTGAGCGGAAATGTCTTCGATCATGGCAAAGCATCATCGAAGGGATTGAAGGTCTCAGCAATAAAAAACAAAAACAAGTGATTATCACCGAGTTTGGTTATCGTAACGTCATCTATGCTGGCCATGAGCCTTGGACTCATGTAGGTGATGGAGATATTGTTTTATCCGATGAAAACCAATCCATACTATTAGCGGCTTTCTTTGCTAGTTTATGGCAAGAATCATATGTACTGGGCGGCTTTTTGTGGAATTGGAATTATAAAACTTTGATGGAAGGGAATACGGATTTTAGTGTGCAAAATAAACCAGCCTTGAATATTGTGAAACGAGAATTTGAAGCCGCATCATCGAGATAAACAGCACTTAAGCTTTAGAAAAATCACGATTCAAGAAATAACTGCTTTGAAAACTTAAAAATTGATAGAATTTATTCAAAATGATTTTATATTTGCATCTCTTTGAAATCAGAGTACTGCGGGTGTGGTGAAATTGGTAGACACGCTAGACTTAGGATCTAGTGCTTCACGGCTTGGGGGTTCGAGTCCCTCCACCCGCACTTTTTTTCTCTCTTTTCATTTCATTTCTAACATTGATCTCCATACTCTATGCAAATCACACAAACAGAATTAGCTCCTCTTAATCTTATGCTACACGTCAAGGTAGAAAAGAGTGACTATGAAGCTGATTATCTGAAGAAATTAAAGAAGCAACAAGCCGAAGGACATTACAAAGGATTCAGAAAGGGTAAAGCTCCTATGGGCTTTGTCAAAAAAATGTACGGTCAGCAAATTTTAGCAGAAGCTGTAAATGGTCAAATGCAACAGGCTTTGTACAAGCATATCCAAGACAATAAAATAGATATGCTTGGAGATCCTCTAATGGGAGAAAATCATGAGCAAATAAATTTTGATACGGCTAATCTTGATGATTACACCTTCAACTTTGAAATAGGACATGCTCCTGAATTCGAATTAAAAGGAGTAACCGATAAAGACGAGTACTTATTCCAAAAAGTAAGCATAGATGACAATATGTTATCTGATGAAATTGCAGCTGCACAAAAACGTTTTGGAGATCAAGAAGAAGTTTCTGATGGAATTCAGGAAGGTGATCGTATTGCATTATCTATTTATGAAGTAGAAAATGGTTCGCCAAAAGAAGGAGGACACGAATCAAACTTTACCGTGTTTAGTAATGATTTATCTGACGAGATCAAAGATCACGTCATGAAGTTAAAGCAAGGTGATTCTTTTGCTTTCGATATTAATCATTTAGAGAAGGGTAGAGATGAGGCTTTTATCAGAAAGTATTTCTTAAAGTTGGAAGACGAGACCACTGAGGTAGGCAATGACTTTGAAGGCATTATAGATACCGTTTTTAGGTTGAAGGAAGCAGAGGTGGGACCTGCATTATTTGATAAAATGTATGGAGAAGGAGAAGTGAAAACGGAAGCTGAGGCCAAAGAGAAAATAAAAGCAGAGCTAGAAAAACACTATGACAAACAAAGTACAAACTTAATGTACCGTCATATTTTAGAATCTCTCGTGGAGAAAAACAACATTGATCTACCATCAGAATTTCTAATGAAATGGTTAAAGTGGACCAATGAAAACACATCAGCTGAAGAAATAGAGGCTGGATTCGATGCTTTTCAAGATAATTTAAGGTGGACACTCATTAAATCTAAATTGGGCAAAAAATTTGATGTACAAGTAACCGAACAAGACATCAGAGACTACGTGAGAGCTCAGGTTATGGGTTATCTAGGTGCTTATGCAACGAATGAGGATTTTATAAAGCAAATGATCGATCAAGTACTTCAGGATAAAAAACAAGTGCAAAATGCATATAGTGAAATCGAAGCAGAGCGCATTTTTGCTAAAGTTCATGAGTCTATTAAAGTCAAAGAAAAAAGTATTTCTATAGAAGAATTCAAGGAATTAGTAAAAATTACACAACAGAATAGCTAACTTTTGCATTCAAACTGAAAAAGAAAATATGTTTCCGAAAGAAGAATTTAAAAAATACGCAGTAAAGCATCTGGGAATGAGTAGCCTTCATCTAGAAGGATACATGGAAAAAGCATATGCTGCTGCTACACCAAATATAAAAGGTTTTACTCCGCAAGTGATCGAGGAACGTCAGATGAACGTTGTAGGGATGGATGTATTCTCTCGATTGATGATGGATAGAATCATTTTCTTGGGTGTACCCATTAATGATTACGTAGCGAATGTGGTGCAAGCACAGATGTTGTTTTTAGAGTCGACCGATAATACACGAGACATCCAGATGTTTATCAATAGCCCCGGAGGAAGTGTGATTGCCGGACTAGGTATCTACGATACGATGCAGTACGTAACTCCAGACGTTGCTACGATTTGTACGGGTTTAGCTGCTTCTATGGGAGCTGTATTATTATGTGCTGGAACAAAAGGTAAAAGAACTTGTTTACACCATAGTAGAGTGATGATACATCAGCCTTCAGGAGGTATGCAAGGACAATTTACCGATATGGAAATTTCCTATAACTTAATTAAACAATTAAGATCAGAACTCTATCAAATCATCGCTGATCACACTGGACAAACTTTTAAAAGAATAGAAAAAGACAGTGAAAGAGATAAGTGGATGAAAGCGGTAGAAGCCAAGGAATACGGCTTAGTAGACGAAGTACTAAAACGTAAATCTAAGGGCTAATTAGATAGATATAACATAAAATAGACAAATTCGTGGCAGCAAAGAACTCAGATCAAAAATGCTCCTTTTGTGGAAAACAAAAAGCAGATACACTTATACTCATAGCAGGTATAGATGGGCATATTTGTGAATCTTGTGTGGAACAAGCCTACGAAATTGTCGAAACAGAATTAAGCACCAAAGTCGCGCAGCCAAAAAATAAAGCTGCGCACTTTGCTTTGCCTGAAGATGTTACACCTAAAGGCATCAAAGAATATTTAGACCAATACATCATCGGTCAGCAAGATGCTAAAAAGTATTTGAGCGTAGCTGTACATAATCATTTTAAGCGCCTCAACCAGCAATCTTCGGATGATGTAGAAATAGAAAAGTCTAATATACTTTTTGTGGGAGAAACAGGAACAGGAAAAACATTATTAGCAAAAACCATTGCCAAGTTTTTAAAAGTTCCATTTGCCATTGTCGATGCAACGGTATTTACTGAAGCAGGATATGTAGGTGAGGATGTGGAATCCATGCTCGTGCGATTACTGCAAGCTTGTGATTACAATGTAGCAGCAGCCGAACAAGGCATCGTATATATCGACGAAATAGATAAAATAGCACGGAGAGCTGATAATCCGTCCATTACCAGAGATGTATCTGGTGAAGGCGTCCAACAAGCATTGCTGAAAGTGCTGGAAGGTGCCGTAGTTAATGTACCACCTCAAGGAGGAAGAAAGCATCCAGAACAAGCACTTATAAATATAAATACATCTAACATTTTATTTATCTGTGGAGGAGCTTTCGCAGGTATTGAAAAAATCATCTCTAATCGTATGAATAAACAAGTCATTGGGTTTAACAATGACGAAAAAGATATGATAGATGATAATAATATGTTACAATATGTTAATCAGCACGATATAAAGAAGTTTGGACTTATTCCAGAGTTAATTGGGCGATTACCAGTACTCACTTACTTAAAACCTTTGGAAAAAGAAACGCTCGTCGCCATTCTTACTCAACCCAAAAATGCGATCATCAAACAATACATAAAATTGTTTGCTATCGAAGGAGTAGAGTTGAGCTTTGATGAAGAAGTGCTGGATTTTGTAGCTGAGAAGGCCTTAGACTTTAAATTAGGAGCCAGAGGGTTACGTTCGATTATCGAAGCCATTCTCATCGACACAATGTACGAATTACCCTCACAAAAAGACATTACCAGCTTTAATGTGACTTTAGATTTTGCAAAAGCGAAATTTAGCAATGCTAAATTGCAGAAACTGAAAGTGGCCTAATTGTTTATTTCTCGTTAGAACAGCATTTACATAAGGACGAAGTAGGTATTAATACATCGATTCCTTTGTATCGAATCTAGCAATACTTTACAGTCTCATAAATTCTAATAGCCTAAGAATTAAATAGGTTTTTTGGCTCCGACGCAGAGCATTGGACATAAATATAAACTAAAACTGCCAACCCACATTAAACTGAAAGAGCGTAAAACTAGGTTCAAAGTTGAAGCCGTAATTTCTGTATCTAGGCCCACTATGATTTGGGTTTTTTGATTCTGCATTGTCTATGCCAACTGTAAGTAAGTATAGTTTTGCCGAAAAAGAAATGAGATTTTTGTCTTGCCTATCCCACAAGTAAATAAACTTAGGACCCATTCTAATCGATCCTTCTCGGATTATACTGCCAAAGGCATATGGGTGTTCAGGAGTCACATCCTGAGACGATAAAAAACCTGAGAAGAACATACCATAGGTCCAGTCATCTTCCACGTTAGCTAAATAGCGTTCTAGTTCTATAGATATTGTTTTAGAATCACTAAAGCCTTCATAAGAAAGACCTAAATATTTAAAATCCAGATTCCAAGTCTTATACTTTGCTTCATTCATTTTACCTCGTCCAAGGACAAAATGTACTGGAGAAATGTACTGATTGATTTCTGTAAAGAAACCTAATTGCACCGTAGTAAAAGAGTTAAACGTATCGTCTGCTTTATCTTGGGCAAACATGCTAGGCTGAAAAAATACTGAAATCAAAATAGATGTAAAGAAAATCCGGATTGTCATGTGGTCCTATTATGTATGTCTAAGGTAAGTCTTGCTTGGGAATATTTAGTCAATCATAAGAAAAAATAGAAATTGAAAAACAAAAGATATATAAAGCCACTAGCTTTTAGAAGCTTTATTTATTTTCTCATTAATATTGCGTCGAAATGTATCATTTACTCACAAATAACAATTAAAATGAAGAGACTTTTACTTTTACTAGTAAGTATATTTTGTACTCAGCTAGCCATAGCACAATTAGGTACAGCACCCGACTTTATGGTGACAGATATTAATGGAGGGGAGCATCACCTTTATGAAATCTTGGACGAAAATAAAATTGTTGTTTTAGATGTATCTACTACCTGGTGTGGTCCATGCTGGAATGTACATCAGCAGCATTTGTTGGAAGATTTGAACACAAAGTATGGCCCTGATGGGACCGACGAAATAAGAGTGATTTTTTACGAAGCAGATGAATCAACGACCATTGATGATCTGAATGGAACAGGATCTAACACACAAGGCGATTGGGTAACTGGGGTAAGCTATCCTATTGTTAACGAAAATCCAGTTACTTTACCTTTAAATGTGTATGCACCCCAAGGTTATCCTACCATCAATATCATTAGACCTACAGATAGAGAAATTGTAGCCGATATGTGGGATTATTCCTTAGAAGAGATGAATGCAAAGGTGGATGAAGTACTTGCGGAAATAACAGTATCGTCGAATCAAGATTTACTAGGTGCTGAGGAATTCAAAGCCTTTCCAAACCCAGTAGTCGGTGAGTTACAATTGACATGGAAGGATATAGATGGAATGATTAGTGTTGAGATTTTCAATGCCGTAGGACAAACCATATACGCCAGTCAAACGAACAATAATCGTTTATCGATAGATGTTTCATCGTTCGAGCATGGAAGTTACTACGTTACTTTAAGTCAAAACAATCAGCTTATATCCAATCAACGATTTATTAAATAAGCGATTAAAATTTTAAAGAATAATAAGGCGTTCCTAATCAGGAGCGCCTTTTTTTTTGAGATAACTTGTGGGAAGTCATTCAACAAAAAAAAGGAGAGATATGGACTTCAATCATTTTTTTTACCTTAGAATCATATATCAATTTGTACTCTATTAGTAATAAATCTAATCATTATGAAACAAGTAGTAATTTCTGCCATATTTCTTTTGGGTTTTGCTAGCTTGAGCATAGCTCAGCAAAGTATTCAATGGTCTGCGGGATTGGATAGGTCATATAGGATATTACGGACCGATGTAGATTCAGCACAGTTTATCATAGATAAAAGAGAAGTAGAATCTCCTAGAATCACAGGGCACTTTGGGTTCTTTTACAATAAACCCATACATAAAAAGTGGTTTTTGCGAACAGGTATAGGACTCATAACTATGGGACATCATGGAGAAAATAGGTTTGGTTTGTTTCCAAATGGTGTATCAGCTCAATTTCAGATCAATAGTGAATATTTTTTTCTCGAAATCCCTCTAGTTCTACGCCATCAATTTATTGAGGGTCCATGGAGCCCGTTTGCGGAAATAGCTGTTAATCCGTCAATATTTTTAGTCGAAAAACGAACACAAATCTTGAATGGAAACAAAAGCAATAATTGGATAAATAATGCGGATAATGTAACCAGTACATTTAATGTATTTCAATGGAGTGCTTCGGCAGGACTCGGCATGCAATACCAACACAATGACCAGTGGCAATTTTTTACTAAAGCGACAAGCACTGCTTTTATTACTCCTTTAGTCGATGCACCCATTAATGAGCACCCATTTTCTGTAGGAATCGAATTGGGATGTAGAAAGATAATAGCTAATGTATATAATCAAACCAAATCAAAAATCTAACATTTATTAGTCTAAAGTACCAAGTACTAAGCACTAAACTCCAAGAACTAAACAAGACAACAAATACCAAAGACTAGCAAATTTTCCCTATCTTTTCGCTGTGAAACTGCAACCAGCCCCATGCAGCTATTTTTTAATTCAATGTATCTATATCATAAGATGCCTTGAGTTAATTAAATGAGTACTAAACAACCTTCGAATGATGAGAATTGTAACAGCCTGCGTGTTTCTTTTCCTAAGCTATATTTCTTTTGCACAGACTACAATATTAGATGATCCTACTGGTGCTTCATATACAGACATTGATGGAACACTAGGTGCAAACCCTGTGGTTGATAATTACGATTTGGATATTTCGGATTGTACTTCCATTGAAGTCTCAATAGATTATAGTTTTAGCTTACCATGGGAAGGCAGTGGTAATATGGAAACTCCTGATGAATGTGGAGCATGTTCTGGAGATCCCAACGATCCATTAGAAGCACCATGCGAGAATTGTTGGGATTTTATGTGGATGCAAATATTTGTCGATGGTACAGAAGAATGTTCTGAGTTAATAGGAGATGTAGGAACAACTGATGCTGAGCAGAGTGGGACTTGGAATCCTTCACCAAAATGTGTCAATGGTGCAAGTGATGCAGATTTTACTATTACAAACCAAAATTGGTCTGGTACCCCTCCAGTTGAAACTAATACTTTTACAAACGTTTTAGTCCTTTGCTGGGAAGCAAAACCCACTGTCACAGCTCCACCAGCGGCTTGCGAAAGCGAAGAAATAGATTTAAATGGTTCAGTAACTAATCCTGCAGATGCAGATAGCTATAACTGGACAACAGATGGTGGCGCAATTATTACGGACCCAAGTTTGGTCAGTACCACGGCTACTGGTGCATCTGATGGTGACACTTTTACCTTGACCGTGACTGATGATAATGGTTGTACAGCATCCAGTTCGTTTACCGTAAGTTTAACGCCTGCACCTCCCATTGATGATCCGATGATCGACGAGTGTCTTTCAGATTTAGAAAATTTTGATTTAACAGAAATAGAAGGAGATGTAGGATCAGGTACAGTCACCTGGTGGGATGGACAGCCGAGTAATGGAGGCACTCAAATATTTCCTCCTCTAGATATTTCTTCGGGGAGTGGTATTGATTTATGGGTACAATTAGAAGATACTGCAACAGGTTGTCTTTCGGAAATAGAGGTTACAGTCACAGAAAGTGCAGGACCTAGTATTACCGATCCGATGATCGAAGGATGTGATAGTGAATTAATGAACTATGATCTCACTTTAGAAGATGGAAATGTGGGTACTGGCACAGTGACGTGGTGGGATGGACAGCCAAGCAATGGAGGCACGCAGCTTTTTCCACCGGTAGATATTTCTGCCGGAAGTGGTGTTGATTTATGGGTGCAGCTTGAAGATACGGCTACAGGTTGTGTGTCAGAAATAGAAGTTACCGTTACCCAAAACCCAGGGCCTAGCATCATGGATCCCATGATTGATGGTTGTGAGGCTGAGTTAATGAATTATGATCTCACGTTAGAAGATGGAAATGTAGGTACAGGCACCGTAACATGGTGGGATGGACAACCAAGCATGGGTGGTACTCAATTAACGCCACCTGTAGATATTTCTGCAGGTAGTGGCATAGATTTATGGGTTCAATTAGAAGATCCAGCTACAGGTTGTTTATCGGAAATACAAGTAACCATTACAGAAAATGCAGGACCGACCATCACAGATCCGATGATCGAAGACTGCCTATCAAATCTAGAAAATTACGACCTAACTGTAGAAGATGGCAATGTAGGTACAGGCACAGTGACTTGGTGGGATGGACAACCGAGCATGGGTGGAACTCAATTAACACCACCTGTAGATATTTCAGCGGCTAGTGGTGTTGATTTATGGGTACAGCTAGAAGACGCGGCTACGGGTTGTTTAAGCGAAATTCAAGTCACGGTAAGTGAAATTCCTGGTCCAGTCATTACGGACCCAATGATCGAAAACTGCTTGACTAATTTGCAAGATTATGATTTAACTTCAGAAGATGGCAATGTAGGTACGGGGACAGTGACTTGGTGGAATGGACAACCAAGTATGGGAGGTGTGGAGATTACACCTGCAACCAATGTAGATATTTCTATGGCAGGAGGTATAGATTTGTGGGTGCAATTAGAAGATCCGGCGACAGGCTGTCTTTCGGAAATAGAGGTGACCGTAACAGAGGAAGATGTACCTATGGGTTGTATTTCTGGTGCTGCAGAAATTTGTGAAGGAGGATGCGGTGATTTTAATTTTAATATTTCTGGTGGTTCTGGGGATTATACGGGTTCAGTTTCTTTCTCCTTTTTAGGATTGCCTTTTGGGCCTTTTGATATTCCGATTATTGGGCTTAATTCTACTTTTACTTTGTGTTTTGATCCAGATGCTACTTTGCCGAGTTTTTCTGGTTCGACCGTTACGTTGCCTACTTGTGATCCTTTCGGGTTTAATTGTCTTGGCGAAGGTGATGTGATTACATTGACCTTAGAAGGATTAGTAGATAATGTTACTGGTTGTGACGGTATTGTAGAGCCTGCACCTTGTACGCAGGTGATTACTTTTCACGCGGCTCCTGAGGCCATGGAAGTGACCATTGATGAGTGTGCTAATGATGCCGCCATGAATTATTTACTGAGCCTTGAAGACTTGAATGTCAGCCCTAGTGGTGAAACGGTTACTTATTTTGATGGACAACCGAGCAATGGTGGTGTTCAAATAGGACCTACCGCAGATTTGACGGATCCAAGTTTAGAATTGTGGGCCAAGGTAGAAAATAGCTTTGGCTGTTGTTCTGAAGTTCAAATTATATTGGACCTTATGCCAGTAGCAACGGTAACCGTAGGTGGAGGGGGAGAACTTTGTCCAGGAGATTGTACAGATACTTCTCCCACAGCCGACAACTTCACTTTTGATGTTCAAGGTGGAGTAGGACCTTTGTTTGATGTCTTTTTTGATGCGAATGGTTCTGGCTTTGTGTACCAAAATATACCCAACGGAATATCTACTTTCCAAATTTGTTTTGATGATTTAGATGGTGGCGGACCTGACATCGATAATTCAGTGGTCCCACCGTCGATAACTTTCGATACTGGGGGACTTATCAGTAATATTGTAGATGTTACTTCAGTGGATGATCTTGGGGCAGATTGTGATGGGATTATTCTAGAACCTTCCTTTGCAAAGTATGATCTATTGCCTACCGCAGAAGTGGCAGAAATTGATGATCAGTTTGCCTGTGCAGATGCAAGTGGATTTGCTTGCTTTGATTTGACTGCCTTGGAGTCTGATATTGTTATCTCACCGCCTGGGTCTACGGTTTCGTGGTGGACAGGACCAGATTGTGATATTGCTATTGCGGATCCAACTAATCACTGCATTGCTGGAGATGTATTTGTGTGCTATACTGTCGCTCACGTTTCGAGTGGTTGTGAGTCAGACCCTATTATGATTATGCTCGATTTTGAGGATGCTCCGATTTTTGATCCTATTCCAGATGTGGAGTATTGTGGGGATGATTATAACTTGCCATTCCCGACAGGTATCAATCTGACAGGCAATGAAATGTTTTTTACCGGCCCTGGAGGTACTGGCACCTCTTACAGTCCAAATGATCTTTTTGTGCCTAGCAGTAATCCTACAACGCTCTATGTTTTTGATCCTAGCTCACCGAATTGTTCAGGCGAAATAAGTTTTGAGTTATGCATTGCTCCTCAGCCTCAAATTGTACAACCACAAGGCGAAGTGTCGGCTTGTGCTGAATATACTTTACCACCGATTGATGTTTTCAATGGAGATGGGACAACCGGGTATTTCGGCGGATCGGGCGCTACTGGAACCACCTATAGTCCAGGAACCGTCATCACTTCAGATATTACCATTTATGTGTATGCGGATAATGGTTGTGGTTGTGTGGACGAGAAAGAATTAATCATCGATATCACAGATGAGATCATTTTTGAAGTACCAGAAATTCCAGAAGCTTGTGGATTTATTAAACTACCAGAAATTACTAATAGCACAGGAACCGCGATTTTTTCTACTTCTTCCAGTTCGGTTTCAGATCCATTCTGGTCTCCTTGTGATACTATTTTTGATACCGATGGAATAAGCACCTTATATGTTTATGATCCGAATGATACAGGATGTGTGACTAATAATGGCTTAGAGATTTTGATCAATATTGCTCCTTCTCCGATTGTCGATGCTCAAGAAGACCTTGTAGTTTGTGATTCTGTGCAGTTGTCTACGATTACGGGTATCGATTTAACAGGCAATGAAGCTTATTTCACTGGATCAAATGGGATGGGAGTTAGCTTTATGGAAGGTGACTGGATAAGTACTAATACGACATTATATATTTACGACACTAATGGGACTTGTGGTACTGAGGATACGCTGTCGATTAGCATAGAAACCATTGATAATCCCGGGGTGGGAGATACGATTAGGATTTGTGAAGGGTTTGCTGATTTGGTGGATTTAAGTAGCTATTTGAGTGGTGCTGATTTAGGAGGAACATGGATAGATAACTCGGGTCAAATCCTTGATTTATCTGATGCTAGCATGGTAGATCTAAGTGCACTTACCGCTCCAGGCAATTATCTTGTAGACTATGGATTTAGTAGTTTAGTTTGTGGTGATGTAAGCACATCAGTACGCATCGAAGTGTATGCTTCTCCTGTTGTCAATGTAGATCCTCTAGATCAGATATGTAGCAGTACCGATGAAGACATCATGTTGTTTGATTATATCCCTGCGTTTACTATGGGCGATTATTATACAAACAACTGGACCGAGCTGGCGAATCCATCCTTATTTGGCATCACCGGGATGTCTAATCCAGTGGTTAATTTTATGGGTGCTCCTGCTGGTCTGTATCAATATGTATTTGAGGTCGAAAGTACCTTGGGTGATGCTTGTCCTTCTGCTTTTGATACAGTCATGATAGAGGTAATAGAACAATTAGAGGCCGGAGCTGATGTGCCGATCACAGGCTGTGCTGGTGATGTTTTTGATTTGACATCTTTTGTGGGTACTTATGATGCTAGTTTGGGATCTTTTAATGATTTATCGAATTCTGGCGGATTATCTGGCACTGATTTTAACACAGGAAGTTTAGATCCTGATACCTATGATGTCCAGTATATAATTATGGGAGTAGGTGCTTGCGAAGCAGATACAGCATTATTAAGTATTACCGTGACTGATGTCTTAGAAGCAGGACCTGGAAATGAAATAACTGTTTGTGAAGGTACGGAAGTCGATTTAAATACTATCCTCAATGGAGGTGATGTCGGTGGAAGTTTCATAGACAATACAACCGGAAATACGATCAGCAATCCATGGACAGCATTGAACAATACCACCTTAACTTATACCATAGGAGGAGGCTCTTGTCCAGTAGATATGGCAGAAATTACGGTGATTGTAACTCCACCGCCTACAATAAATACTATAGAACCGGCAGGTCCATTGTGTGATCAATCGTGTTTTGAATATGAAGTAAACTTGGGAGGTAGTACAGCCTATACTTTTGATATTATTATCAGTAATAATGCTGGAATATTTAGCACAGAAACCATTAATTCCACGGGAACTTACCTGCTGACTATATGTAACTTTGATGATGTGCCAATGTTGCAAAACGATACATTGTTTGTGGATCATTCTAACTACGATGATTGGTTAATCAGCATTAATAACTTCACGAATGCAGAAGGCTGTGAAGCCACAGCATTAACTCCAGATTTTAGCTTTGAAAATTTACCTGTACTCGTGAGTGAAGTTGAGATGAATTTATGTCCAGGTGAGAGTATTATGGTGAATGGCTCAGTGTATGATATTTCTGAGCCTACAGGTGTCGAAATCTTTGATGTAAATGGTTGTGATTCTACAGTCAGTATAAATTTGAGCTTTTTTGATCCAGCTGTTTTAGATACCGTCATTAATGCTTGCCAAGGAGACGTTGTCATGTTGGGCGGACAAACCTTTGATGAGTTCGATCTGCCGACAGGTAGTATCGACTTACCACAAGGATCGGTAAACAGTTGCGATAGTACTATAAATTATAGTTTAAATTTTGTGGAGTCGATTCCACTAAGTATTGTCGGACCTTACTGCGAAGATGAAGTGGTGATCATTAATGGTAATACCTATGATTTTGATGACCCAGATGGAGTAGAGTTGATTAACGGGGTCAATGGCGATTGTGATACCATGGTTACCATTGCTATGGAGTTTTACACAAATGTTCCGACTGATTTTACACCTGATTTTTGTACGGGGAGCGACCCGATAGAATTAGGAGGTATGTTTTTCGATGAGGATTCACCTACAGGTACTGTAGATTTAACCAGCCAGTTTGGTTGCGATAGTACGGTTAATGTTGTTTTAAATGTATTAGAGTCGATCATCGAACCTTATGGGGTGACTGAGATTTGTCCTGGAGATACCATCGATATTGATGGAACCTTATTCTATGAAGGTAATCTCACGGGGCAGGTAAATTATCCTGGGGTAGCCTCCAATGGTTGTGACAGTATAGTTACGGTAAATTTAAATGTGATTGACCTTGATGAAGGAGAAGAAACGGGGCAGATTTGTCCAGGAGAAACCATCAATATATTGGGGATGGAATTTTCGGAAGATATGTTGACTGGTTCTGTAGTTCTAGAAAATGCTTCTGTCCAAGGTTGTGATAGTACAGTAAATATTACGGTAGAGTTGCTAGCCATTGCGCAAGGAGATTACATTGATACCTTATGTAACGGGCAGTCAGTCACTATAGGAGGAGAAGTGTTTGACGAAAATACTCCAAGTGGCCAAGTAACATTATCAGGGATGGCCGCTAATGGTTGTGATAGTTTGGTCAATGTCGCGCTCACTTTCGAACTAGAGTATACTATAGAAGCCTATGCTCCATGTCCTGGAGATAATCAAGGTACGATGGTTATCGTATCTTCCGTTGGAGGTGAATTACCATTTACCTTAACCATAGAAGATACACAAGCCTTGATAGAAATAACCAGTTTGCCGTACAGTTTACCTATTGCTCCTGACAATTATAATGTTACCATTACAGATGTCAATGGTTGCGAATTAACTTATGCTGTCGAGGTGCCTCAAGCAATGGCGATTGATTTTGATTTATCAGCCATTTTATCAGGTACAAATACATACGATGTAAGCATCCAATCCGACATTAACGATTTTACGAGCATTCAATGGAGCCCGAGTGATTTAGCAAGCTGTCAAGATTGTGAATCAGTAAGTTTTGAAGTTGATCAGTCGGAAACAGTCATTGTGATGGCGACCTATGGTGATGGATGTAGTGTCACGGATAGCATTACCTTAAACTTCCAAAAGGTAGTAAATGTATATATACCTAATGTCATAAATCCTAGTTTGTCAGATGATAATGGTTCTTTCTTTCCGCAGACAGATAATAATAATGACTTAATCAATTATCTACAAATATATGATCGTTGGGGAGAGCTTATATACAGTATTGAAGATGCACCTGTAAATAGACCAGATCTAGGCTGGGATGGAACATTTAAAGGACAAGATGTCGTACAAGGAGTCTATGTGTATGTCATAGAGATTTTATATGAAGATGGTCAAACTAGACAACAGGCAGGAGATATTACGGTGATCAGATAGATTAAACGAATGTTATGATTTAAAGCATAGAGTAGGAATATTCTTTATAACTATGCCTTGCAGCTTTGAACATATATTTCTGAGAAAGGTTTTTTTAGAGTCTATTCTTTTGCTTGTATAAGAATTTTTCACCTAATATAGACAGACTTGTCTACTTTAGATAATTTGTTTACATTTGAATGGTGAAAAGAATCGACATAAAAGATCACATTGTACAAACCGCTTCAGCACTATTCTATAGAAATGGTTATAACTCAACAGGAATAAATGAGATTATAAAAGAATCTGGAATTGCCAAAGCAACACTTTACAACCACTTTAAATCCAAAGAAGAACTTTGTATTTCCTACTTGAAATATATGAATGAAAACTTCTTGAATAAGATAAGAGATTACTGCTACTCTAATACAAAGACTAAATCAAGAATTTTACTGATTTTTGACTTTTTAGAAGAGTTTTTTAATGATAAGGAATTCAATGGTTGTTGGTGTATTAAAACCATGGCAGAATTACCCAAAAATGATAGAAAAGTTAAAATCGAAATTCAAAAACAGAAAAAACAATTGATTGATTTTATTGATGATTTATCTAAAGAAAACTTCAAAGGGAAAGCATCAAAATATAGAGATTCTAAGACACGACAAATCTATTTGTTGTATGAAAGTGCAGTGAGTGAAAGCCATTTACATCAAAAGATTTGGCCAATAAAAGAAGCAAAGAATATTTGTGCTCAAATAATCTAAAAAATTTATCATTTAAAAGACAGACTGGTCTGTCTAATATTGTGAACTAAATATATATCAATGACAAACGAATATTCAAAAATTGATTTCGGGCCTTTCGATCAGCTTGAAGAAAGTATCTATCAACCTAAGCCCAATTTTAAGATTGAAGGAAAGCGGTTTGTGAAGCAAGAGTTAGGATTAACAAGCACCGAAATATCCTTAAACAAGATGAAGCCCCAAACTTCTATTTCCTTTTTACATAAGCATAAAGAAAATGAAGAAATATATATCGGAATTAAAGGTGAAGGGCAACTCCTACTTAATGGCACTTATATAAATATTAAAGAAGGTACTGTAGTTAGGGTTGCTACTCACACTGAGCGAGCTATTAGGAATCACAAAATCGACGGTGCATTTGTTTTCATTGTCATACAGGCTAAAGAAAATTCTTTTAAAGGCCATACTACATCTGATGGATATGCAATTGAGAAAAAACCTAATTGGACTTAATCATTCTTTAAATAAATAAATACAAATGACAGAATTTAAAAACAAAGTTGCCATCATCATTGGAGGCACAAGTGGAATTGGAAAAGCCACCGCGCAAGAATTACTAGAAAATGGAGCAATCGTACACATTGTTGGTAGAAATCCAGATAAGGTTTCAGATGAACCTAATTTATTCAAACATCAAGCAGATATTACTAATAAAGTCGATGTCAATAAATTAATTGAACAAATCAGCAATTTTTCAAATGTAGATTTCTTAGTAAATGCATCAGGAATCTTTGGGCCTAAACCTTTTTTAGATCATACAACAGAAGACTATGACTCATATTTAGATTTAAATAGAGGTTTCTTTTTTTTAACACAAGCGGCAGCTAAAGCTATGCAAAAAAGTGGTGGAGGTTCAATCGTCAACGTCGGTTCCATGTGGGCAAAGCAAGCAGTAAAAGCAACTCCTTCTTCTGCATATTCAATGCAAAAAGCAGGTTTACATTCCCTGACCCAACATCTTGCCATGGAATTAGCAGATCACAACATAAGAGTCAACGCAGTTTCTCCTGCAGTTGTGAATACGCCAGTTTATCATGGCGTCTTTGGTGGTAAGGAAGAAGCTGAAGAGGCATTAAAAGGTTTTAATGGTTTTCATCCAATTGGTCGAAACGGAACTCCAAAAGATATTGCTAACAGCATAATATTCTTACTATCGAATAAATCTTCTTGGGTAACAGGTGCAATTTGGGATACGGATGGAGGTGTAATTGCGGGAAGAAATTAAAAATACATAACAATACATAAGGTGGCGGACTATCTTTTCGGATAGTCTTCCTTCCTCATAATCGTCTGCATGTGCCCGTAAATGGTCATAATTTCGCCTATATTTTAATTAACTAAAATTTAAATTTAGACAAATCTAAAAAAATGTTTAATGCCGCTTGTTTGTGATGCAAGAGTGATTACCTTTAAGGGAAATTATAACATCATGCAATACATATACATACTATTGTTTGTTTGCTTCGTACAGGTGGCTCACACGCAAATAGTTACTGATCGACCAGATCAGACAGAAAGTTCATCTACCGTTAAATCAGGAGACTTACAAATAGAATCGGGCTTGCTATTAGGTTTTGAAGGAGAAGGTGAACAAGCTACCAGGCAAATACTAGCTCCCACGACTTTATTTAGATATGGAATTAACCAATGGTTCGAACTACGATTGCTCAGCCAGTTCGAAACATTAAAAAGCAATGGAATCGAAAACCAAGGCATAAGCGACATCGAAATAGGTACTAAAATCCAACTTCTCCAAAATGAAAATATCAATACAGAAATTGCTTTCCTTTCTCATCTTGTGACTTCATCTGGTTCAGCTGGATTTAGATCTGAGCAATTAGGTACGATAAATAAGTTATCCATATCTCACTCCATTAACGAAAATGTAGGCATTGGATACAATCTAGGATACAATTATTTCGGTACAGGATCGGGCGATTTTACTTATTCTGTTGCTCTTGGAGTAGCTGTAAATGATAAGGTGGCTATTTACATAGAACCGTATGGAGATTTGGTCGATTTTGAAGAGCATGTGGCTAATTTCGATGCAGGGTTTACCTACCTTGTCCATAAAGATCTACAGTTGGACTTCTCTTTTGGTACAGGCTTGAATCATACGATGAATTATCTTTCCGTAGGAGCAAGTTGGCTTATCCACAAACAAAAGGCTGAAGAATAAGCGGCTAATAAGGTTTGAATCTTAACACAACATTGAACCATAAAAACAAAGAATGTGAGCATTCTCGCGGAACAAATAACATTTCGGCAAGAAAAAATGATCCATTTGCCAACCAAAATGAAAAACAACAAAGTCTTATTATTAAGTGACCTTTAATGTATATTTATACTTATAGTTGCTTACATATACCAGAGCTTTGAAATTAGAAAAGGCCATACAAGGATGTATTGAAAATGATAGACGTAGCCAGCAGTGGTTGTACGAACGATATTTTAATACATTGATTCCTATGTGTATGCGATATACAAAGGATCGAGATGAAGCTGTTATTTGCCTAAACAATGGCTTTTTAAAGATTTTTAAGAACTTAGGTTCTTTGCAAAAAATCGGCAGCATCGAAGCCTGGATGAAACGTATCATTTACCATTCTATTTCAGATTTTTTAAGATCGAAACAAGGTAAGATTAGGTTTCTGGAGTTAGAACACCGTGACAAAGTCGACCAAAATCAAGGTTTACAACAATTGATGATGGAAGATTTGCTAAATATTATAGACACACTTCCTGAACAAACCGCTGATGTTTTTATCCTCTATGCTATACATGGATACAAGCATCGGGAGATTGCAGAAATTAAACAAATGTCTGAAGGTACATCTAAATGGTTGCTTTCGGAAGCTAGGAAGAGTTTGCAAAAGAAGATATTAAAGTACAGACAAGAAAACTATAATGCAGGATAAGCATAAGTGGACAGACAAGGAGGTAAAGCATGCTTGGGGTGATCTCGAAACCATGTTGGCTAAAGAAATGCCAGTTGCTGCCGAAAAGAAAGGCAGTAAAACCTGGCGATTAGCTGCACTTATGCTCTTATCATTTGTGATGGGGATATTGGTGATGATGGCATACTACCAAAATAGTTTTAATAAGACATCTTCCATCCTCAAGCATCAAGAAAAAGTAGAAAAAGTAGCGCAAGGGCTACAAATCATGTCCATTGATCGATTTAATACAATCGATCTACAAGCCAGTAATACCCAAAGTAATGATTCGGTAAAACCTAATCATACTTCAGCTATTAAGGAACAAGTTTCTCAACATATCCAAGATGATATTTTTTCGAATAAACATTCACAATTAAGGCCATCAAGCGCAACAAAACCTTTAGTTCAAGGGTTGCCGGTAGATCAACAAGCAAGTCAAGTACAATATGAAAAAACAACAAGTAATGACCAGTTAGATCAACTTAAAACCCTTGAACTAAATCGTTTAGATCATGCCAGCAGCTTGCATTTACTGCTTAGTGCTGTCCCAACGATTCGAAATCGAGTTAGTCATGTTTTTGTGGATATGGTTAACAGCAGCAACTTGTCAAAGGACTTATTAGGTTTAAGAACAGGTGTCGGAATAGAAACTAAACTTTCAAAAAATACTTCATGGATAAAAGCCATCAATTATGAATTTGCTTATCACCATGATGTGTTTACTGAGACAAGATTAAATGACGGGCGTACTACAGCACCTGCTCAGCCAGGAGAAGAGGAAGGCATGCCTCCTAAATACATACAGGTTGATGTAGAACGATATCACATAAGCCATGCTTTTGGATTAATGAGTGGGATCCGATATAAATTGGGTTCGAAGTTGAGTATAGCCAGCACCTTGGGTGTTGATTACATTGCTTCTGTGTCGACCCATGAAGATGGCAATGTGCTTTCCGCTAATGCTAGAGAATATCTGACTAATAATGATGCGATAAATAACTGGCAGTTCTTATCTCATTTGAGTACAGATTATTGGTTTTCTCCTTCTTTCAGTCTAGGCTTAAATTTAGAATATCAATACAAACCACTATTTAAAGATCAGTTAAATATCGAAAGACCATTCGATTTAGCGGATGCACTTTCCGTTGGTTTGAGGACAAGGTATCTTTTCTAACAGCATGGGCTAAGAAGAAAAATAAATTTCCTTCATCATTTTCTCCATTTTTGCTCTTATGATTTTATTCTTGGCGGCATAAGCATTGATGATTATAGAAAAACTACGCCATTTTCCCGATTTACTTTTTACATAACCTGTATAGCTCATTACATCTTTCATACTGCCGCTTTTTGCCCATATTTTGCCAGCAGCTGATGATTTAGCAAACATCGATCGGATGGTTCCAGATACTCCTCCTTGAGGCAGGTATTTTGTACTTTGTTCAATGCCGTTTTTCAGTGCATATTTCCTTAGGAATTCTGCTAGGGTATAACTCGTTATAAAGGTACGTGCAGAGAGTCCTGAGCCATCTTCTAAGTTCATCCCAGCATAACTTACACCTAATTTTTTCATGTATCGTTTTATAGCAGATATACCTAACTGGCCCGAGCCTCCTTTTCTAACCTTAAGCCCGAGGCTTTTTAAAATAGCTTCGCTATACAAATTGTTACTTTCTAGATTATTCCTTCTAACAATGTCTGCAAGTGGTGGCGAACGAAATTCATGAATGATGGTCCCTTGGCTTTTTTTCTTTCTTGGGTTGAAATTCACCTTATAATCATTAGCCAGAATTTTATTTTTTTTCAATTCTTGGTGGACATGATAAGCTAAGAAGTAGGGCGGATCAGGAATCGAACCTTTTATAGAAAAGACACCATCGCCTGCTGGGATTGTACCTACAATTCGTTTAATATAATTGTAAGGCCCTCCAAAAATATAGGCATTATCGCCAGTCCCAGCACTGTCTACAGCTAATTCATTAGATAGCTGTAATTTGGGAACTTGCGGATAATAGGATTTAATGTTTGGTCTTCGGCCTACTTTGCCACGACCATCAAAGTAAATAGTGTATTGGTTTTCATTAACATTAATACCCCAAGCACCACTAGCATAGTAGTTTCCGAGATCGTTCCATTGCCACGATGGAGAGATAGGAAAACTATTAAATACAGATTCGTCTGCTATGATAGACCCATCAATGCAAGTAATGCCTGCTGCTTTAATCACTTTAGTAATTTCATCTAAGAGTTGCTCAAAATTAGGGTATGCCGGAAATTTGGTACTCCCGAGTGTAGGATCTCCACTTCCGTAAATATACAAATCACCTTGTAGCGTTCCATCTGGGTCTAGACTTCCTTCATAGCCTATTTTAGTTGAAAATTGATAATCTGCACCCAAAATATCTAAAGCCGTTAAACTGGTAATGACTTTTAAAGAGGAAGCGGGGGTGAGGCTTTTCTTTGCACGGACATCAGCTAAAATATCGCCCGACTCGAGATCCATCACACAAACACTCACATTACTATGCTTAAGTTCATTAGAAGCAAGCACTCGCTCTATACCAGATTGGAGTTTACTTTGAGCGATGAGGGGATTCGAATATATTAAATAAAATAATAATATGTAGATTGTCGATTTATACATCTTCATAACCTATGTGGAACAAGGCATCGCCTTGATTAACGACAGATGCATTATTATGACCGATGATAAACCCATCTTTTTTAGCTACCACAGTTGCCGTTTTTGTGCCATATGGATTTTTTATGGATCCTAATGGTTCGCCTGCTTGAACATAGTTGCCAGATTTTTTAGACCAGATAAAAATACCGGAAAAAGAAGCTCTTATCCAACTGGTTTTTTTAATTCTTATGGTGTTTTGAGGGGTGATTTTATTTTCTTGGTCGACAAACTTAAAGTGTTCCAGGATGTTTTGGATGCCTTCTTGTCCTCGACTGATAGCCAGTCCATCTAGACGAATGGATTCGCCGGCTTCGTAGACGATGACTGGAATCTCTAAATCTTTACAAACTCTTCTGAAAGAATTAGGTATCGTAGCTTTTTCAATAGTAATGGGAGCATTGAATACTTTGGCTAACTCGTAAGATTCGGTTTGTCCTTTTGTGTAGCGTATTTGTGGGTAATTATATCTAGAAGATCCACCAGTGTGGAAGTCTACTGCATAATCCACATGGGGTAATATGGTTTTGGTCAATGTTCTGGCTACTCTAGACGCTAAGGATCCTTTTGTTGTGCCTGGAAAGCTTCGATTTACGTCTTTCCCATCAGGCACATCTCGACTAAAATTGATGAAACCAAAAACATTGAGTAGAGGTATAGCAATGACAGTGCCTCGTTGGATGTTATCAAAGTAATTTTGCTCGACACTTTTTCTAACGATCTCGACACCATTTATTTCATCACCATGTACTCCTCCAAGAAATAAAATGGTAGGTCCTTCTTCTTTACCTCTAAAGACATGGGCGCGAATGGAAATTACATTATCAGATGGTAAACGTCCTACATTAAGCTCGATGAGCGTATTCTCATTACCTGCTATTTCTTGATTCTGAATGACTAGCGTGTCCTGCATATCCTTTACTTGCTCTTACTTTTTCTTCAACTAATTCGATAATTTTACCTGCGATATCTACCCCAGATGTTTTTTCTATTCCCTCTAAGCCCGGAGAAGCATTGACTTCGATGATTTGTGGTCCTGCTTTCGCTTGCAGTATATCTACCCCTGCTACATCTAGGCCTAAGGCTTTTACCGCATTTAAAGCAGTAGTTCTTTCTTCCTCCGTGATCTTAATCTGAGTCGAACTTCCTCCACGATGCAAATTTGATCTAAATTCGCCTTCTTTAGCTTGTCGTTTCATGCTTGCAACAACTTCTCCTCCGACTACAAAAATACGAATATCTGCACCTTTTGACTCTTTTACAAACTCTTGAAGTATAGTTTTTTGATTAGTTTTTTGAAATGCCTCCAATAGGGTTACCGCTAACTGATGGGAATCAGCTTTTATTACTCCCACACCGTGAGTACCACTTACGAGTTTTATGATCAATGGATGATAGCCAAAGGATTTAACTAAATCCTCATACATGATGGCATTATTTGTCATAATAGTCCGCGGGACACGTATGCCATTCATGGCTAATACTTGCAGACACATGAGTTTATCCCTAGCCACAAATAATGCTTCAGGGGTTAAAGTACTCGGTATTTTCATGGCCTCAAACTGCTTGAGCACAGCAGCGCCATATCGAGTAAAACTGGCACCAATCCTTGGAATGACTGCATCAATGTTTTTGAGTACAGTACCATAATAACTTAATTTGGGCTTGTTATTTTCGACGATAATATCACAATGCTGATAGTCGATGACACGTACAAAATGATTTCTATTTCTGGCGGCCTTGATTAGGCTTTGCGTGCTGTATAAGGCTGCACTTCGGGAGAGTATTACGATATTCACAAATTCATGACAAATGTGAGCGAAAAAAAGTTCCTCAAAAGGCGTATAATTTGAACGATTTTTACACCCAAATATAGCATTTGGAAAACAATACTTATCTTGGATGAAAGCAAGGAAGTATATGAGTGCATCGATAGCCATTAATAATAAGAAGACCATACGTTCGTGGGCATTTTTTGATTGGGCTAATTCGGTGTATGCCTTGGTTATCTCTACGGCAGTCTTTCCGCCTTATTTTTTATCTATTACTAACGAAACGGTACCTTTCTTCGGAACAAGCATTAGTAATTCAGCCTTGTACTCTTTCATAGTTTCTTTAGCATATTTGTTGATCTCACTGTTACTGCCTGTGCTGTCGGGCATATCTGATTTTGGTGGGAAGCGAATGATGTTTTTGAAGTTTTTTACGGTCTTAGGGAGTTTTTCTTGTTTGGCTCTATATTTTTTTACGGATGGCAGTATGTTGTGGTTAGGGTCTGTGGCTTTTTTATTAGCCACGATTGGTTTTGCGGGAGGCCTAGTATTTTATAATGCTTATTTGCCAGAGATTGTGAGTGAAGACAGGGTGGATAAGGTTAGTGCTATGGGGTATGCCTATGGTTATGTAGGATCTGTGATTTGCTTGATTATCATATTGGTGGTTATTCTTAAACCAGATATGTTCGGAATAGAGAACGATACTTTCCCAGTGAGATTTGGCTTTGTTTTGGTAGGTCTGTGGTGGATAGGCTGGTCGCAAATTAGCTTTAAAAACTTGCCTAAAGACAATCAAGATAAGTTGCCTGAGAATGCTATTAAAAAAGGATATTCAGAAGTTGCAAAAGTCCTTAAACGAATCAGTAGGCAACCTATGATACGTAATTATTTGTTGGCTTTTTTCTTTTACATAGCAGGGGTGTATACGGTAATTTATGTTGCCACCGTATTTGCTAAAGAGGTGCTTAATTTTCAAAGCCAAGAAATGATCATCATTGTGCTTATCATCCAATTATTAGCGATTGGAGGCGCGTATCTTTTTGCTTATGTCTCTAAAATGTTAGGAAATAAACGATCCTTATTAATTCAGTTAATGATATGGATAGTCATTTGTTGCGCAGCTTTTTATGTGGATAATAAAACGGCCTTTTATTTTATTGCTGGAGGAGTAGGCATGGTTATCGGTGGCATACAATCATTGTCTCGATCGAGTTACAGTAAAATGATAGAAGCAGAAGAGGAGAGTGCTAGTTACTTCAGTTTTTTCGAGTTGCTTCGAAATATAGCTACCGTTTCTGGTACATTTATTTTTGGTTTTATAGACGCAATAACCGGTGATATGCGATATTCGGTTTTAGGGCTAATTTTCTTTTTTGTAGTAGGTATGCTTCTGTTAACTAGAGTTCGTTTTGAGCATTAATCTTGGAATTCATAACAGCCTATATCAGGCATGTCATCCCTCATAAAACCATCCTTATCTAGCTCAAAACCGTTCAATATTTTCCCGCGATCAATCGCAATGGCCATGGTGTCTAAATGGAAATCAAAGCTATCCGTATTTATAAACATTGAATCTGGATTATAGTCTATATCATAACATTGATTAGAAAATGTCAGAAAGTCAGGGAAACCGGCCTCATCTGTAATTTCGTCTATGGAGTAAATGCAATGATCAAAACTGTAATTTAAATCTCCTGGATCCTCGGTTGCATCACCTAAAGTAATTTGGTCAGCACTGAATCCTACAAACAAACAATTTCGGAAGGATCCATTTGCTGGGGCTACCAGAATATCTCCTTGACATAAAGGGTCTGTACACCTGAAGTTAGACATGGATAAACCAAAATTTTGGCTTGAAGGATTGTAGACCGTACAGTGAGTCATACGATACGTACCTCCCTGAATAAATTGGACAGCATGACTTCCTGTATTATGAAGCACAGAATTAAATATATCGACATTGGACTGAATCCCTAAAACTGCATTCCCACCCACATGACCTATTTCGCTGTTATTGATGACTAATTGGGTGGCTGAGTCAGCTCTAATACCCACGAGTGAATGATAAATTTGTGTGTGGTTTAATTGGTTGCCTACCGAACCGCTAGAAAGTATAATGCCCGACCATTGGCCTTGATCATCTTGAAAAGATTCTTCTAAACGATCTGTTCTAAAACTTACTGGCTGATCGATCGTTCCTTCTGTTACTATTTTAGCATCCCCACCGAGAATGACTAAACCATCATTGTATATTCCTAAGTCGTTATTAGCAATGCCACCGTGCACGTATACTTTGGTTCCTGCTGGCAGTCGCCAAGTACAAGAATCGATGATTAAAGAACCGTAAATAACATATGGACGCGGATCGTCCCATACCCATTCGCCGAAATCACAACTCAAATAGGACAGACTCGAATTTTGTTTGGAAGTTGGGATGTAATTTGCGTTTTGACCCCAAGCTTGGATTAACTTTTGGTCCACACGATTGCCTGTTTTTATCGTCAGAATATTTTCAATTATAAAAGGACTGATAGAGTTAGGTTGATCTGGATCAATGGTAGTTTCGATAAAAACGTAAATGCTATCATTTGGCAAAATGGTCACGTCTTCGATTTTATCCTGTGCTTGAAAACCATCCACGTTCATTCTGAAGAATTCGCTAAATTGGTTCGCAAAAGAAATCTCATCGATGAGTACTCGCTGATCTTCTTCGTTGTAAATTTTAATATACTTTGTAGTACTTCCCACAGTCGTAAAAACGGTATCGAAGCTTAAAGTGTCCAGTGAATATCTCAATCGAGTTTCTGTTCCTTCATGATAACTTTTATCAATGCCGCAGGCATTAAACAAGAGCATGAAAACACCACTGCACAGCATGGCTAAAAAAAACGATATGTTAGGCTGTTTATCCAATTCGATACAAGATTAATGAAAATTTTACATTGTCTGCTGTATAACAAGAAAATGTATTTAAAACATCTACATTTGCTACGCAAGACGACTAATGGTTAACGAAAAGAATCTCAATATTGATGTAATTATTCCAGCTTTTAATGAAGAAAAGTCAATAGGGAAAGTGATTGATGAGATTCCTAAGTTATGGGTGCGTGAGATTATTGTTTGTAATAACAATAGTAAAGACAACACGAAGGATGTTGCACGAGCACATGGAGCCACTGTAGTCGATCAGGTTTTGCCAGGGTATGGAAATGCTTGCTTAAAAGGATTAGCCCACATTGCCCAAAAGGAGGTGAAACCTGATATTGTTGTTTTTTTGGATGGTGATTATTCTGACTATCCAAGCCAACTTCCTGCGCTTGTAAAACCTATTCTTGATGATGACATGGATTTAGTGATTGGTAGCAGGGTGCTAGGTCGACAAGAAAAGGGTTCTTTAACCCCACAACAAGTTTTTGGAAATTGGTTGGCTACAAGTTTAATCCACTTGTTTTATAAGTATAAGTTTACTGATTTGGGGCCTTTTAGAGCTGTCAAGTACCAGTCATTACTAGACATAAATATGGTGGACAAAAATTTTGGTTGGACTGTGGAAATGCAAGTTAAAGCAGCCAAATTAGGGATGAAATGTGTGGAAGTACCTGTAGATTATAGACAACGAATTGGAGTTTCCAAAGTGTCGGGAACTGTGAGGGGAACCATACTCGCTGGGCACAAGATATTATGGACAATATTCAAATTATTGTAATGTATAACATATTGATAAATAGATAATAAGTGGAGATATTTGCAATTATTGTATTGGTTTTATACATGATAGCATTGGTAGTTATCACTTTGTATTGTTTGATGCAGTTTCATTTATTGTATCATTTTATTCGTGGAGAAAAGGACGAATTTAAAGGACTGGAAGCGCTGGATTTACCGACAGTCACCGTGCAATTGCCAATGTTTAATGAAAAATATGTCGCTAAGCGATTAATTGATAACATCGTGGCCTTGGACTACCCAAAAGAAAAGTTGGAGATTCAAGTTTTAGATGACAGCACGGATGATACAGTTGCGATATCTCAGGAGCGAGTAGATCATTATAAAGAGCAAGGATATCAAATAGAACTGCTTACTAGGACCGACCGAACAGGCTACAAGGCCGGTGCCTTAAAAGAGGCAACCCCTAAGGCAAAAGGAGACTTTATAGCAATTTTTGACGCTGATTTTTTACCCGAAAAAGATTTTTTACAAAAATGTATGCCTTTCTTCGAAGATCCAGAAATTGGCGTTGTGCAAACCAGATGGGGGCATATTAATGAAGATTATTCATTGCTCACAAGATTGCAAGCTTTCCAACTGAATGTTCATTTTACGGTCGAGCAGGCGGGTAGAGAAGGAGGTGAATTGTTGTTGCAATTTAATGGTACAGCAGGGGTATGGAGGAAAGAAACCATAGAAAGTGCTGGCGGTTGGTCTGCGGATACTTTGACAGAAGATTTAGATCTAAGTTACCGTGCTCAAATGAAGGGATGGAAGATCCGTTTCCTCGAAGAAGTGATTTCACCAGCCGAATTACCAGCCGAAATGGGAGGTTTGAAATCACAGCAATTTAGATGGATGAAGGGAGGAGCTGAAACAGCAAGGAAAATGCTACCTACTGTATGGAAGTCCGAATTAGGGTTCTTTAAAAAATTACATGCCTCAGCACATTTATTAAGTAGTTCTATATTCTTATGCGTCTTTGTTTTAGGTATCATGAGTGTGCCTTTGTTAGTTCTTAACCAGAATTTGCAAATTTCGATGGATATATTGAGTGCTTTTATGATTGGGACCTTGAGTGTTTTAGTCGTGTACTTTGTGGCGAATGTATTTAATGACATAGATGGAAACCCGAGATGGAAACTCACTTTTAAATTTTTAATAATGTTTCCCTTTTTCTTGGCGCTATCTATGGGTTTATCCTTACACAATTCCATTGCTGTATTGCAAGGCTATATGGGAAAAAAATCGGCCTTTATACGGACACCTAAGTTTAATCTAAATACCATTAAGGACAAGGTAAATATGAAGAGTTACCTAACATTAAAATTGACGCCACTCATCTTGATGGAAGGATTACTGTGCTTATATTTTAGTGCGGCCATTGCTTATGCTGTTTGGACGGGTAATTATCACCTAGTCTTGTTGCATGTATTGCTGGCCTTCGGCTATGGGTCTATTTTCTTTATTTCAGTCAAACATCTTTCGCTGAATAAAGGTTAATTTTAGCTATGCATTGGAAAGATGTTTTAGCGATGATTAGCTTGCTAGCAGGCATTCTTTGTTGCACACTTATTCCCGAACAAAGTGATTTTTTATTCATTATCACCAGCGTATGCCTTGCTTTTGTAGGATTTAGTATCCTTATTAGTAGAGGACAAAAGCTGAATTCATTAGCCCCTTGGGTAGCTTTAGGCTTACTGTTGCGGGTGTTGATGGTGTTTATTTTCCCCAATTTATCAGATGATATATTTCGCTTCATTTGGGATGGAGCGCTCTGGCATCATGGTGTGCATCCTTTTGCATGGACACCAGCTAATTATGTGGCCGAACATGGATCTCTAGCTCCATTTGCGGATCTGTTTCCTAAGCTAAATTCGCCGAGTTATTATTCTATTTATCCTCCAGTTTGTCAAGGAATATTTTATTTGATTACCTTGGTTGATGGAATAGAATACTATTGGATTTCAGTGTTTTTAAAGCTTTGTATTTTTATAGCAGAGATCATTAGTTTGATCTACTTGCTTAAGATATTACGCCACTTTCGTTTACCTGACTTTTATGCTTTAGCCTACTTTTTAAATCCTTTGATCATAATCGAACTTACGGGTAATGTGCATTTCGAAGTTTTTATGTTGTGTTTTCTCGTACTCATGATATATGCTTTATGTGTCGACCGATATTTAATAGCAGGATTATTCTTTGCTTTGTCAGTGGCAGTAAAACTGTTGCCTCTCATGTTTGTTCCTTTATTGTTTTTTTACCTGGTTGGCAAAGGCCGAGCGTTTTGGTTATTCGTCTTGAGTGCCGCACTTTCATTAATGGTTCTTTTTGTGCCGATGTTTATCGACCATTATTTAAATATTTGGCAAAGCATCGATTTATATTTTCAGCGGTTTGAATTTAATGCGAGTGTGTATTATTTAGGACGAGCTATTGGATACCTGTTTAAAGGTTATAATGTTATAGCTTTTTTAGGTCCAATGTTGAGTATTTTAGCCATGTTTGCTATCGTGTTTATTGGGCTGAGGACGTATAAAAAGAGGGTTTCGCTTTTGCATTTAATCAACTTATTTAATGTATCCTTTTTAGTTTACTTAAGCTTTGCCACGACGGTACACCCTTGGTATTTAGCAGTGCCTTTATTATTCAATGTTTTTTCTAGATGGAAGTTTATTTGGTTGTGGTCCTTACTTATATTTCTAAGTTATAGTGCTTATCAAACTGAGCCTGTCGAAGAAATAACTTGCTTGGTCTTTTTTGAATATCTATTAGTACTATTAGCTTATATATTGGAGAGGAAAACTATACAGCAAGGCTTGCGTCATGTGTAGCCTTGTAAAAAGTGATTGTTTGCTTTTAATTAAACGATATTTTAGCTTATGCGCGTCTTAGTTCAGTCAAAATATGGCCCTCCTAAAGATTTACAAATACAAAGACAGGATATACCTGAAATCGGAGAGGATGAGGTATTGATTAAGGTCAAAGCAAGCAGCATTAACCGAACAGACTGTGCCATATTAAGTGCTAAGCCGCTCATCATGAGATTGGTGTATGGTTTATTTAAACCTCGAACAAAGGTAAGTGGAACGGACTACGCAGGAGAAGTGCTCAGTTGTGGAACTAAGGTTACGGGCATACAGAGAGGAGATAGAGTCTTTGGGTTCAGTGATATGGGCCTATCTTCGCATGCTTCACATCTTATTATACCTAAAGAGCAAACAATAGTAGCTATACCGGAAAACACTTCATTTAAAGAGGCAGTGGCTATTGCGGAAGGATTTCATTATGCATATAATACCATTAATAAGGTGCCATTGGATAGTAATCACAAAGTATTAATCAATGGAGCGACAGGTGCGATAGGAATAGCTTGTCTTCAGTTAGCCAAAGATTTAGGTGCAGAAATAACCGCTGTTTGTAATACAAAGAATATAGATCTCATACGTTCACTTGGAGCTAATACGATCATTGATTACGAGCAAGAAGATTTTACTCAACGCATAGATCAGTTTGATTACATTTTTGATGCAGTTGGGAAAAGTTCGTTTTTTGCGTGCAAGCATTTGTTAAAGCCAAATGGAGTGTATATTTCTTCAGAGTTAGGGCCAATGTTGCAGCACGTGTGGATGTCCTTATTATTCCCAGTTACGAGATTATTCAGACTTTGGCGGCGCAAAGGAGTCAAGTTTCCTATTCCTTCTAAGCCAAAAGTAAGTCTTCTAATGGCTAGCCAAATGCTTGAAGAAGGTCGATTAAAAGGTATATACGAGCGGGAATATCCATTGGAAGAATATGAGCGGGCATTTAATTATGTGGCTTCTGGGCAAAAGACCGGTGCGGTCCTATTTAGTTTTGATTAGTACCGAAATGTTTTTCTATTTCGACTAAAAATAGGATCTTACTGCAGGCTTTTTGGTTTCTTAAATCGTTAAAGAACAACTAGGAATTGTGCAATAAAAGGAGTGTTAGGATTAGCTCAATAGATTGAGCTACATAAAACCAATCGAAAACTCAGTATCTGATCATGATTTTGCTATTTGATCACCGACAAATATAATCATCACGGCATTGAATCAAAAAAACTATCAAATATCTCCGCTATTTAAGGAATAAGCGATCAAAGTACCATCATGAGCAAGGTGCGAGATTGCTTCCCGTCGGACAAGTTCACCACATACTGACCACTTTCGAGTTCTCCTATCCATATGCCGCCGGCCAAATCCATTTTATCCACCTGATTTTTTCGCAATACCGTTTGTCCCTGCATATTTTGAATGTTTAGCTGATGCATACCTTCTAGTTTTTCGATGTTTTTAAAGTAAATAACATCGGATACAGGATTTGGATAAATAGCTACATCTTCGTTTATAGGTAATTCTTTCTCTACATCTACAAATTCTTTAATCACAAAATCGAATATACCTCTACCATAAGTCCCAAATCTTGCAAGTCCCAATTCTGAGACATATTCTACAGACCAATAAACATTGGCTGGAGCACATAATTGGCTGATATCATACCATTGGCCATCTTGAACCACATACACATAAGGACCGTTTTCCGTCGCGGCAAACAATAAACTCTCGTCATCATTAGCTGCCAAGTCATATACCAAAGTCTCTGGTAGTCCTTCCGTCATTGGTACAAAGCTTTGTCCTTTATCTTCAGATTTAAAAACAGCATCACCACCATATCCGGCGCCGGCTACATAAACAGTTCCTTCATGTACTTTAGACACCATCAATGCTTGACCATATAACCAACTTCCAGCATTGAGAATGGTGGATCCATTTTGCCAGTTCTGTCCTTCATCTTCTGAATAATAAAATCTTCCATTTTCAGTGACTCCATAAAATGTTTTATCCTCTAAAGTGGATATACCTAAAGCCGTAACTAATGTTCCTGAAGCAGCCATAAAATCAAAAGGAAGATTGGTCGCCACGATCCCTGATGGCTCGTAGTCTAATTGGATCATATAAGAGCCTGAGCCGCCATCAGCTGAACCACCCGCAGCATAGATCCTGTTTTTTGTTTGGTCTGGATCGGCAACTAAATATTGTAACCATGGCGCTTCATTGAAGGATTCGATGTTATAACCAGCAGTAAATGAGCCGTTTTGTGCGTTGAGATTTACACTAATCGAACCAAATGGATAGGTGGTCCACATGTTCTTTCCATCATTGGTAAAAACAATATGACCGTAATCTCCAGAAATGTATTGTTCTAAATATAACTGATCTTCTTCAGCAAAGGAGAAACCTCGTTGAAAACCTTGGTCTTGCGAGCCTGCAAATACAAGTTCAGGTAAGTCTGGACTTGTTCTAACGCTATAATATTGGCTTACATTTAATCCTTCTAAGGATAGGTTTTGTTTGGTGACCATTTCATCATAAGAGATACTCAAGCCACCGTGGTTACTGATAAGTGTAAAATATTCTCCATCATTAGAGATAAAATTTTCGAAATACATAATATCCGCATGAAGGGCAAATTCTACATTGTCATAATATTCCCACCATTCATTGACTGCTACCCATGTAGCTCCTCCATCTGTACTTCGGTGACAGTTTACTTCTCCCATATAAATTATATCTGGGTATTGTGGCGATATGTGGAGTCCTACAGCCCATGGATTAACTGGAAAACTTCCTTTTTGAGTCCAAGTATTACCAAAATCCTCGGTCATGTATATAACATTTGCTGAGTTGTATGCATAAAATCGAGTGATGGTATCGTTGTACAGTATACCGTCTAAATCAGATCGCAAGGAAAAATCTAAATTTGAATATGTTGATAAGGTGTCCATATCCATATTTTCAAAATTCCACTGATACATGTGAGAAAAAGTACCCCCTTTACGTTCGATAATGTACAACTCTTCCGAATTGTATGGCTTGTTAATCGATAATCGGTTTAAATCACCCGTATTAAATGATTTAGCCGTTTGAAAACTAGCCCCATGATCTACAGAATAAACTAAATCCAAATTTTGACCGGCTCCTTTTTTATTGAGCATGATGAGATACTCCAGCGAATCTTTTTTAAAGGTAAATACATCGTCTTGTTGTCCACCAGAAGCATTGTCTATACCTTCGCTTTTATTCCAGGAAATACCATCGTCATCCGAATAATGTGGATTTCCATTAATGCATGATACTATTCTTTTTTGATCATCTGCGGGTCTTAGTAGTTTAAGTAGGCCTCTAGAGAATTGAAAATCTTGGTTGATAATTTCCCATTCGTTCCCCGATCTTGGACCTTTAAACAAAGTACCTCCATCTGAAACTACATAGATTAAATCTTCTACTGGGTCATAATCTGTATCGTGCACACTTCCCGCTTGATTAATACTACCTTTTTCAATCCATTTTGCTTGGATGTTATCGTTGGCATAAGACTCTACTTCATCACAATTTCCAGATCTCGTTTCGAGCATTTCCAGTTTTGCTTGATGCTTTTTCCATTGATTTTTATACTCTATATCGCGCCAATCGATGCCATCTGGCGCTCTATGTATATCTTCAAACCAAGCTTTACGAATATCTTTTAGCCCATGTTCATCTTGGTGCTCAGCCACTTGTGTAGGTTGTGGTAAAAAGGCATTGTTTTCATTGTTTATACAGCTAAATAAACAGGTGCAACTAATAAAAACCAGAGTATAGATTAAGCTTTTCATCTTAGGAATGTTTGGTAACTAAATGTACAACTTTTCGATATTTTTGTCTGTGCATTAAGCCGACAGTTTACCAATGTTCTAATGGGAAAAACTATATTTATTAAAAAAAACAAAGTATGACCGAAGTATTTTTAGAAACCGATGGGTCGCTTCATCGATATAAAGCCACAAATAAAAGAGGAGATAGCCTCATCTTAGGCAATGATGGCCAATCAGTAGGGCCAATGGAGTCGGTATTAATGGCGCTAGGCGGATGCAGTACCATTGATATAGTTATGATTTTAGAAAAGATGAGACAATCTATAGATCATATAGAACTAAGGATTAAAGGTAAACGCAGGGAAGATTTACCCAAGATTTACACTGAAGTGGAAGCCCATTTTACCCTGTATGGTGACATTAAAGAAACTAAAGCAGCCCAGGCCATTGCTTCTTCATTTGAGAAGTATTGTTCGGTATCTGCAATGATAGAAAAGTCAGCATCGATTAGTTATAGTTTTGAAATTTTACCAGTACGGAGTTAACTATGCCTAGATATTTTTTCAAAATTGCTTTTCGAGGCACTAACTATTCTGGATGGCAAATCCAGCCGAATAGTCACACGGTTCAGGCTGAAATCGAACGATGCTTGAGTCAGTTAATGGCAAAACCAATTAGTATTATGGGTTGTGGCAGAACGGATGCTGGAGTCCATGCCAGTTGCTATTATTTTCATACTGATCTTCCAGAGGATAGTGACGAAGAATCTATTAAATACAAACTTAATCACATGCTTTCTAAAGATATTGCGGTATATGATTGCCAAAAAATGAAAGCAGATGATCATGCAAGGTTCAGTGCACGTCGTCGTAGCTACACCTATCATTTACATACGATTAAGCATCCGTTTTTAAACGAATCTTCTTTTTACTATACGTGGAAAAAAGAACTCAATCTAGATACATTTTTTGTGCTTAGTCAATATTTAGAACAGCAATCGCTCTTTGAACCTTTATGCAAATCCAACAGTGGTAACGAACATTTTCGATGTCATTTGTATAAAGCTGGTTGGCAACAATTGGGTGAAGGTCACTATAGATTTGATGTAGAAGCCAATCGTTTTTTACGTGGGATGATTCGATTAATGGTAGGGATGTACCTAAATCTTGAAAGAGAAAAAATTAATATGAATCAGATTAAACATGCATTTGACACTCAAAAACAGTTAGATATCAGCTGGAGTGTGCCAGCTGTGGGTTTAAGTTTAAGTGATGTTATTTACGATTTTTAAACAGTAGCATGGATAGGGTAGTCCGCCATTTTTTGGATTACTTTGGCTTTGACTTCCTTAAGCATGTATTCATTATCTGCATTTTTCAATACTTGATCCATCCAATCCACAATTTCGATACAATCTCCTTCTCTAAGTCCTCTGCTTGTGATGGCTGCAGTACCTATTCTGATACCAGAAGTAACAAAAGGACTTTTATCATCAAAAGGCACCATATTTTTATTAACGGTGATGTCTGCTTGTCCTAAAGCTTTTTCTGCTTCTTTGCCAGTTATGGATAAATTTGCTCTCAAATCGATGAGCATTAAATGATTTTTAGTGTTACCGGAAATAATCTTGTATCCTCGATCCATTAAAGCCGAAGACATAGCCTGGGCATTAGCGATAATTTGCTTTCCATAGGCTTTAAATCCAGGTTGTAGTGCTTCATAGAAAGCCACTGCTTTAGCTGCAATCACATGTTCGAGCGGCCCACCTTGCATGCCTGGGAATACTCCACTATTTAGGATTGAAGACATTTTTATAGTGTTACCTTTTTTGGTTGTTCGTCCCCATGGATTTTCAAAATCTTTACCCATCATGATGATTCCACCTCTAGGACCTCTTAGGGTTTTATGTGTAGTAGAACTCACAATATGACAATGATCCATAGGGTTATTAAGCAAGTTGGTTGCTATAAGTCCTGCTGGATGTGCAATATCAGCGAGTAGCAATGCACCTACTTCATCAGCAATGGCTCTAAATGAAGCATAATCCCAATCTTGCGAGTAGGCGGATGCACCACAAATAATCAGTTTAGGTTTATGTTTAACTGCTTGTTCCCGAACCTTCTCCATGTTTATCATTCCAGTCTCTTTTTCTACCCCATAAAATACTGGGTTGTAGACCTTACCAGAATAATTTACTGGCGATCCGTGAGAAAGATGACCACCATGCGATAAATCAAAGCCTAAAACTGTATCTCCTGGGCTCAGGGTAGCCAGAAAAATGGCTGCATTTGCTTGTGCGCCTGAGTGGGGCTGCACATTGGCATATTCTGCCCCAAAAAGTGATTTTAATCGTTCAATCGCCAAAGATTCTACTTCATCTACCACTTCACATCCACCATAATACCTTTTAGAAGGGTATCCTTCGGCGTATTTATTGGTTAATTCAGAGCCCATAGCTTCCATTACTTGCTGAGATACATAGTTTTCTGAAGCAATTAATTCTATACCATTACGCTGTCTCTCCTGTTCTAGGCGAATTAGATCAAATATTCTTGGGTCTTTCACGATTCTAGTTTTATTATCAGCAAATGTAACATAGAATATGAATATTCAAAAGAAAGTATAAAAAAAGCCCCACTCAAAATTGAGCGGGGCTTCCATTTATCTAAGAGATATTAGATTATCTAATACCTAAAGCTTTTAGTGTTTCAAAGTCTAAGTTACCGATAGGTAAACCATTAGCTTTTTGGAATTTAACCAATGCTGCTTTTGTAGATGGACCGAAATCATTATCAGCACCAGCAGGTCCTACATCGTATCCTCTAGAGATTAATGCATTCTGTACTTGTCTGATTAATTGAGGTGTTACAGCACCATCACAAACAACTTCTCTCCATTCAGTAAATCCACCTGGAGTTACTAATTGTCTCTTGCTAATTGTTTGGTATTTAGCAGGTACATCAACCGTATTCGTTGTTGCAGGAGAAGCAAGTCTTTGGTAAGATCTTGTTTCGTACTTTGCAGGAATCTCGTTTGAAGTAGTTGCTGCAGGGGAAGCTAATCTTTGGTAAGATCTGCTTTGGTACTGAGCAGGAACCTCCGTAGAGTTAGTTCCAGCTGGAGTAGCCAATCTTTGGTAAGATCTTGTTCCGTATTTAGCAGGTACATCATTAGAAGTAGTTGTTGCAGGAGAAGCTAATCTTTGGTAAGATCTAGTTTCGTATTTAGCAGGTACTTCATTTGAAGTAGTTGTTGCTGGAGAAGATAATCTTTGGTAAGATCTAGTTGTGTATTTTGCAGCGATGTCACTTGAACTTGCAGCAGCTGGAGTAACCAATCTTTGGTAAGTTCTAGTTGTATATTCGTCACAATCTCCACCACCACCTGAAGTAGTTCCGTAAGAAATCATTTCAGTTCTTCTGTTTTGTCTCTTACCAGCAGCTGTTGCGTTACTAGCAATTGGTGAAGATTCACCCATTCCTTCGTAGCTTACTCTGTTAGCAGAGATTCCTTTAGCGATTACTGCATCATATACAGCTTTTGCTCTGTTGTTAGAAAGAGTTCTGTTACTCGCTTCAGAACCATCGCTATCTGTGTGACCTACAAATTTTGCAGTCATATTTGGATCAGCATTCATCATAGAAACAACTCTGTCAATTTCTGCACTTGAAGAAGCAGTTAATACTGCAGAAGCCGTTTCGAAATTGATGTTGTTTAATACAGCAGATGACCCTTTAGAATTACAAGGACCTTCGTTAACGCTAGCAGCGTTAGTTAATCGCTTGTATGTTCTTGTTGTATACTGAGCAGGCACTTCAACAACTTCAGTGGTTGCAGGAGAAGCAAGTCTTTGGTAAGATCTAGTCTCATATCTAGCAGGTACATCCGTTGTAGTAGTTGTAGGACCAGAAACTAATTTTTGGTAAGTTCTTGTTTGGTATGCAGCGTCTACATTTTGAGTAGCTGTAGCAGCAGACAAGATTAATCTGTCATAAGTTCTAGTTCCGTATTTAGCAGCTACTTCGTTTGAATTAGTAGTTGCAGGAGAAACTAGTCTTTGGTAAGTTCTAGTTCCGTATTTAGCAGCCACTTCATTTGAAGTTGTAGCAGCAGGAGTAACCAATCTTTGGTAAGATCTAGTTCCATATTTTGCAGGTACTTCAGTTTGAGTAGTCGATGCAGGAGAAACTAATCTTTGGTAAGATCTAGTTCCATATTTTGCAGGTACTTCAGTTTGAGTAGTAGTTGCAGGAGAAACTAATCTTTGATAAGTTCTAGTAGTGTACTGAGCAGGAACATCAACTGTTCTTACACAGTCATCACCCATATCAGTATAACCAGCTTCACAAGCCATTTTAACTTTCTTGCTGATTGTTCTTGTTTGCTCAGGGATTTCCACTAAACACCAAGTTAAACAATCTTCTGGGTTAGCAGAAAGACAGTTTTTATCCGCTTTTTTCTTTTCCCACTTAGTTGAAGATGGTGCTACAACGATAGTTTCAGTAACTGTTTCATATTGAGCAGGTCTTTTTTCTATAGTAGTTCCAGCTTCTTTAACTAATACTTCTTCAGTAACTGTTTCGTATTGAGCAGGAACAACACTTAATGTTGTGTAAGCATCTTTTTCTAATACTTCTTCAGTAACTGTTTCGTATTGAGCAGGAATAGTTTGTATAGTTGTGTAAGCTTCTTTTTCTAATACTTCTTCAGTAACTGTTTCGTACTGAGCAGGACTTACAGATAAAGTTGAGTAAGCTTCTTTTTCTAATACTTCTTCAGTAACTGTTTCGTACTGAGCAGGACTTACAGATAAAGTTGAGTAAGCTTCTTTTTCTAATACGGTCTCAGTAATAGTTGCATATACGTTACCATACTCGTCAGCTTTTAATCTAACGCTTCCAGTTCCGTTTCCAGCACCATTTCCACCAGCACCTAAAGAACCTGCTCCAGAACCACCATTTGATCCTCCGCCATTAGCGAAAGCTCTTATGCTTCTTAAAGCTTCTAATTCAGTTGGTGTGAAATTTCTTACGATACCGCTTCCGTTTCCAGCTCCAGCACCAATACCTAACACTTGTCCTCCGCTAGATAAAGTCATAGAACTTGCACCGCTATCAAGCATTTCGTATAAAGCATTTAAATCAGTAACAGCCGGTACTTTTACAACAGTAGTATAAGCATCTTTAGCTAGTACTTCTTCTGTAATTGTCTCATACTGAGCAGGTACTACTGATAATGTAGTATAAGAGTCTTGAACTAACACCTCTTCGGTAACAGTTTCAAATGTAGCAGGTACTACTCTTAATTCAGTGTAAGCTTCTTTAACAAGTACTTCTTCTGTTACTGTCTCAAATTGAGCAGGAGATACAGAAAGAGTTGGAGCTCCTTCCTTAACAAGAACTTGTTCTGAGACTGTCTCGAACTGAGCCGCGCTCGTAGCAACAGAAATACCAGCTTCTCTACTTAATACTTCTTCTGTTACAGTTTCGAATTGTGCAGGTACTACACTTAGTACAGATGAAGCATCTTTTGCAAGTACTTCTTCAGTTACTGTTTCAAATTGTGCAGGTACAACACTCAATACAGTAGAAGCTTCTTTTTCTAGCACTTCTTCTGTTACAGTTTCGAACTGAGCAGCAGTAGCGGATAGAGTTGTTGATGCTTCTTTAGTTAGTACTTCCTCACTTACAGTTTCGAACTGAGCAGGTACAACACTCAAAGAAGATGACGCATCTTTAGCTAATACTTCTTCGGTTACTGTCTCATATTGAGCAGGAACGATATCTACTCTCGTAGATGCAGCTTGAGTTTGGATTTCCTCGGTAATAGTTTCATATACATCTTGTATAAGGCATTTTGCATAACACTTACCTGGTTCAGATGGCATACCTGCCTCAGGTTGAGCGTAAGCCACACAAGCGAACAAAACTAAAACAGAAGTAAGAATTGTGTTTAGTTTCCTCATGATTTACTTAAGGTTTACTTAATAAAAAATTTAATAAATATGCTAATCAGGCGCGAAAGTAGTCATTATTCGGGAAACATATATAATTTTTATTAATAGATATTTCCGAGGAATAATTTACTAGATAATCCGAGACTGGTTTAACGTTTTTCGATTTATCAATGATGCATATTTCGTCTTTACTTATATGCGATTTGATCTTTTCTACTCCGGTTAAAATGAAATATTTGATTTCGTCTTCTTTCAAATTTAACCTTTGAACAACTTTTTGACGACATTCCTTAACAAAGTCACTTGTTATTTCGTCTTCACTTAAATATATATTAAATATATGTCTATTTACTATGCATCGCGATAAATACCTTAAAATCGGGTCTTCGTCGCTCATTTTACTCTTTAAAAGTTGCATTACATCTACATCATCTAACAATAGAAATGTATCAATTACGGGCAGTTTTTGGGCATATAAGTCAAACAGGAGTGTAAAGTTATTATTTTCTAGTGTCTTTCCCAAAATATATTGTTCATTATAGCGTTGTAAAAAGCTTATTAACATTTGGTCAATCGCAATGACGGTTTTGTGTAAATACACTTGACTATACATTAATCTCCTTGCAATCAAAAATTTCTCAATGGAATACTTGCCTTTCTCTTCTACAACTAATCGGTTGTTCTGTACATTGATCATGTGTAAGATCCGATCATAGCCAATGACTCCTTCCGCTACACCAGTAAAAAAACTATCTCTATTTAAATAATCTAAACGATCTACATCTAACTCACTTGCTACCAGCTGGCTTAAAAACTGTTTGTGATACTCGCCTTTGAAGATGGCAATGGCTAAATCTAATCGGCCATTAAAGGCGAGATTTAATTTTTGCATTATAGCTAAAGAAATTTCTTCATGCGATTCTTTTATAAAAGTATGTTCTAGCACGTGAGAATATGGTCCATGTCCAATGTCGTGAAGCAATATGGCAATTTTTGCCCCTTCAGATTCTTCATCTGTAATGATCACTCCTTTGTTTTTCAAGGTTTGCAATGCCTTAGACATGAGGTGCAAAGCTCCGAGGGCGTGTTGAAATCTAGAATGCGTAGCGCCGGGATACACATAATTAGATAGACCCAATTGTGAAATTCTTCTGAGTCTTTGGAAATAAGGATGCTCTATGAGTTCATACAAGATTTCTTCTTCAAATTGTATTAATCCGTAAATAGGGTCGTTAAATAACTTTTTTTTATTTTTCATAAATATGTAATAATGAAAGATTCAGTATCGTTTCATTGTATCTTTTCGAATAAGTTGTTATTTCGCAGGTAATCAATATTAAGTACTGAGAAATAAAAATTAAAATTAATAATAATATATGACCGCAATAAAAATCCTTTGGGCCGATGATGAAATTGATTTGTTGAAACCTCAGTTGTTTTTTCTGGAAAAGAAAGGCTACGAAGTTATTACTGTAACCAATGGACATGATGCACTCGATCGTTTAGAAGAAGAAAATGATATAGATGTTGTGTTTTTAGATGAGTCAATGCCGGGAATCACTGGCTTGGAAACCCTAGAAAGAATAAAAGTAAAATCCAGTAATTTGCCTGTGGTCATGATTACCAAAAATGAGGCAGAAAACATTATGGAGGAAGCCATCGGTTCGCAAATCGATGATTATTTAATAAAACCGGTCAATCCAAATCAAATATTATTGACCCTTAAAAAAATAGTGGACAACAAACGTTTAGTCTCTGAGAAAACAGCTAGTGGTTACCAGCAGGATTTTAGAAACATCAGTTTAGACATAAGCGCTCATCAGGACAAAGAATCTTGGGTCGATTTGTATAAGAAAATCATTAATTGGGAACTAAGATTAGATCAATCTGATAATTCTGAGTTATTCGGTATTCTAAACACCCAGAAAACCGAAGCGAATAGAGAGTTTTCAAAATATATAGAAAAACATTATCACGCTTGGCTGTCCGGTCAAGAGGAAGGACCGACATTGAGCCATCAACTCTTCCGTCAAAAAATTGCACCTGAAGTAAACAAAGGTCAGCCTGTTGTCTTTTTATTATTAGATAATCTAAGGTATGATCAGTGGAAGATATTGGAGCCTATCATTACCGAATATTATAAAATAAATAAAGAGGATCATTTTTATTCGATTCTTCCTACGTCTACCCAGTACAGTCGCAATGCTATTTTTGCTGGATTATTGCCAGAAGATATTAAACAATCTTATCCTGATAAATGGGTTCATGATCACGAAAAAGGTGGCAAGAACATGCATGAAGCGTTTTTTCTAGAAGAGCAATTAAATCGGTTGTTCAGAGAACCTGTAAGGATGCAATATAAAAAGATAACCAAGGTGGATCAAGCTAAAGCATTGAATGAAAATATCATGAATGCTACGAACTATGATCTGACGGTCATAGTCTACAATTTTATAGATATGCTTTCTCATGCACGTACCGAAATGGAAGTGCTCAAGGAATTAGCTAAAGACGAAAAAGCTTACAGATCTTTAACCAAGTCTTGGTTTTTAAATTCGCCATTATGGGAAGCTTTACAAAAATTAGCAACTAAGGATATACGTCTGGTGATAGGGACTGATCACGGTACCATTAAAGTAAATACTCCGTCAAAGGTTATTGGAGACAGAGACACAACCACAAATTTGAGGTACAAAGTGGGTAGGAACTTAAACTTTAAAAAATCGGATGTTCTGGCGGTAGAAAACCCTAAAAAAGTGGGGCTTCCTATGCCCAATATCAGTTCGACCTACATCTTTGCTAAAGAGGAGAAATTCTTTTTGTACCCAAACAATTACAATTACTACAATAATTTATTTCAAGATACTTTCCAGCACGGAGGGATCTCTTTAGAAGAGATTATTTGTCCGATCGTGACATTGACTTCAAAGTAAAATATTGGAAGTTTTCGGGATACTTTTCAAGATATGCATTGAAGGTTGCTGCGTTTAAAAGGAAGAATGGTTTTCTACCCATTTTTCCTTTTTCTTTTAAAACCAGTCGTACCACATTGATAATACCAAAATCTAATTCTTTAGTGGTTTCAATGTCTTCTAATTTATATCTATATGATTTAAAATAGTTAGATATATATATGTGTTCCTTCGAAGCGTCCACACGCTTTAAACTCATTATGGTAAAGTAGAACAAAAGAAAGAATACAAAAAACAAAGCTAAAATGGATATACGTACTGTGGTTTGTCTAAAAAAAGGCATGGTTTCTTCTGGGATGACAATGGCCATAATACAAAACATGCCGAAAAAAACAATCCAGAATGTAGGCAAAAATATCTTTAAAAAGAGTGTGATATTACTGGATAATCTAAACGTTTTATCCATCATTTTTTTGTTTGTTTTTAAGTGTGCGTTTAGATATTAAAATACTGATTTCATAAAGTATAAATACAGGAACACCTATTAAAAATTGAGTCACTATATCCGGCGGTGTAATGATGGCAGCCATGATTAAAATTACAATCACAGCGTGTCTTCGGTACTTCCGCATAAAATCAGGGGTAATTAAACCAATTTTAGTTAAAAAATACACCACAATAGGTAACTCAAAAAGTAAACCTGTTGGTATCGTAAACATAGTCAGATAATTAACATATGAGGCAAGAGTAGGACTCGTTGTAGCTTCCAATCCGACGCTATAATTAGCTAAAAAAGTAATGGCAAACGGCGCTATGATGTAATACCCAAAAAGCACACCAGCGCTAAATAGAAAGGAGCATACAAAAACAACACCTCGGGCAGCCTTTCGCTCACTGTCATACAAGCCAGGTTTAATAAATTTCCAAAATTCCCAAAAGATCAATGGGAAAGCCACAATTACTCCCATCCAAATGGAAACTTTTAGATGAACAAAAAATTGTTCGCCCATTTCTCGAGTAATTAAGTCAAATTTTGGGGGTTTAAAACAGGTTTTTTCGCTTAAAGAACAGAAAAATTGATAGGTAGGAAACCACTCTTTTTTAGGGCCAAAAATGATGGTTTCGAAAACAAATTTTTTGGAAGCAAAAACGACGATGGCTACGGCAACTACAGATAAGATGGAACGGATTATGTGCCACCTGAGTTCTTCCAGGTGGTCTAAAAAACTCATTTCTTTTTCATCCGTGTTATCCTGAGGAATTATATCTGTCACTTCCTTAATCTTTGCTTTTCTGCCATGCAAATATAGACATAGATTAACAGTTAAGTAGGTCTAGAACATATTTAAATTTTGTACATTTGTTGTTTATAATAAAAAGATTGATTTGAGTGGATTATTAGTGTATATTTTACTTTTTGCGGTAAGCTTAGCAGTGCTTTTATTTGCTTCAGATAAGTTTATCGAATCTGCCGAAAAAATTGGCCTTTCCTTGGGTATTTCGCCATTCATAATTGGAGTTACCATAGTAGCTTTTGGTACATCACTGCCTGAGTTAGCCACATCGTTAGCTTCTGTCTTTAGCGGCTCTTCTGAGGTGGTTGTAGGTAATGTGATAGGCTCTAATATCACTAATATTTTGTTGGTTTTAGGGGCTACTGGTATTATTCATAAGTCATTCACGATGGATTTTGACATTATGGATGTAGACATGCCTTTGCTGTTAATTTCTTGTTTTCTCTTATTCTTTGCTTTGAGTGACCATCATATTAGTTTTGGTGAAGTCATCATATTCTTGGCAGCATTGGTTGTGTTTTTAATAAATTCTGTACAGGGAGCAGGAAGTGATGAAGAAGAGCGCCCATCGGTGGGAATTAAGGATTATTTGATGGTTGTGGCGGGAATCTTTTTTGTTTTTTTAGGAGCGCACTTTACTATCCACTACATTGAATTGATAAGTTTAGCATTAAAAATCAATCCAGAATTGATTGCTTTAACTGTGGTAGCTTTGGGTACTAGTTTGCCAGAAGTCATAGTAAGCATAGCAGCTGCAAGGCGAGGTAAGCATGCTATTGCAGTTGGTAATATTTTGGGTTCAAATATTTTTAATACCTATGCGGTTATGGGTATACCCGCTCTGTTTGGGGATCTAAAAATACCTGAAGGTATAACTGATTTTGGTTTACCATTTATGGTGGTTGTTACAATCATATTTGCCTTAGTTACGTTTTCAAAGAGGGTGACTAGATGGGAAGCCTGTATGTTATTACTTTTATATGGTTTTTATCTAATGGAATTAATTAAGAGAGGTTATTAATCGATTAATATGTTTGGGAATATGTTTGGTGGTATCAAAGAGAAACAAGCTTTAGCGGACGAAGAATTGCGGAAAATGCGATTAGAAGAGGAAGTGGATGGTGGAGCGATAAAACTTGTTTTTGATGGCAAAGGAGAGTGGAAAGATATTAGCATCGCACCGACGGTCTTGAAAGATGCGGACCAACTGGAAGATTTACTTATATCATTAGCCGGCAAAGTACAGTCTGTAGCTTTAGAAAAGCAGCAAGTAATCCAGCAGAAAATGCTACAAGATATATTGCCAGGTGGTATGGGATTAGATAGTTTAAAAGATTTATTTTAAGTTGTGACTACAAATAAGCCAATGAAACAACCTTTGTCTTTAATTATTATAGTATGTTGCTTGTTTGTTGGACAAATAAACGGCCAAGGATTTTATTACAATTTTGATAATTGTAATTTGATGGATAGCAACAACCAATCAAATGATTTAACAAGTGTAAATGACACGATTTGTGCTTGTGGGGTGGTTGATCAATCCTTGTTTTTAGACGGTTTTACGGATACTTTTTTCATGCCTGACATGAACAAATCTTTTTTTCAGCAAGATTATACTTTTGGGTTTTATTTCTCTCCAGATATTACTACAGGAAACCAAGCTTTATTTGCTATTCAAGACTCATGCAATAGAGATTCTATACTTACTATTAGATATTTAGCGAGTGTGAACGAGCTGGAGCTTAACGTTGCCGAAAAGCTAGGCAAAGCCTGGTCTACAAGGGGAGAGTTAAAAGAAAATGCATGTTGGCATCGAGTGGTCTTAACCAAGGAAGGGAATATTTATAATTTTTACTTGGATGGGGAGTTTATCGAGCAGTTTGATTTTTTCAATGCCTATCCATTTTCGGAGAATGCGCGGATTTATATTGGCAGTTCTCCGTGTGTTGCGGTAAACGATATCCAGTTTGGTGGTAAAATCGATGAGGTGTTTTTAGATGATCGAGCCTGGTCTTTTGGAGAGATTAAAGCGTCGGATTTTTTACCGGATCAAATCATCAGTCCAGATACAACTATTTTTATGGGTGATTTTGTGGATATCATAGCTGGGAATGTGTGCGCCAATTCATTTTTTTGGAGCCCTTTGGATAATATTACGGATGAAGATACTACGATGCCTTCGGTAAGTCCTGAGGAATCTACCACTTACTATTTCGAAACGACTCAAGCAAATTGTGCGACATTGGACAGCATAAGAATTAATGTAATAGATGAGTCGCTAATCAATTGTGAAGAATTATTGTTGCCCAATGTTTTTACGCCCAACAATGATAATGTAAATGATGTATTCAAGATAAGTAATGCTTTTATCATAGACGAACTTTTAAGCTTTGAGATTTTTGATCGATATGGAGGTATCGTATTTAAAGGAGACTTAAAAACAAGTGCTTGGGATGGAAAGTATAAGGATGAAGACTTAATGCTAGGCATGTATCTATATAGAATTGAATATATTTGTAACGGAGAAGAAATAGCTACACAAGGCAGTTTTTCTCTTATGAGATAAGGGGTTATTGGGAAAAGCAATGGATTTTATCCTTTGTACTTAAATATAAAATGCTAAATTTAAGCATGTCGCAATTGCGAAATACCCGGTGAAAATGAAAAACGCACAAAGACTTTTTAATCCTAAATACACTTTAATCTTAGGATGCATGGTTGTATTACTCCAATCTTGTATGATTGAAGGACCTGCCCATAAACACAAAACATCCGCAACAAAGGAGGAAGAAAAACCCCTAAACAAGGCATCGCAAATTGCACCCATTGCATCAGAAAAAAAGTCCGAAAAAGCCATAAGTAGTACTCGTAAAGAGCTACAGAATGAAACTGACAAATCGAGTGATAGAATCCCTGCGGAAGTGAAAAAAAGCATTGCTAAAGCACTTAACGTAGAAGAAAAGCAAACGGATAAAACGTCAAAAAAACCAAGTAAAACCCAGAAAAAAGTTCAATCAAAACCTGCGCAGCAAAAGCCTAAGGAAACGCCCAAAAAGAAAGAAATACCAGATATTAAGCAAGTCGTAAGAAAGCCGATGATGAGCTTCGAAAAAACAAGTCATAATTTTGGGCGAATCGTTGCTGGCGAGACCTTCGAAACAAGCTTTACATTTGTCAACACTGGAAATGCTCCATTGGAAATTATGAATGCATCAGCTTCGTGTGGCTGCACAACACCTGTCTTTCCATTTTTGCCCATAGACCCAGGCCAAAAAGGCACCATAGGGGTACACTACGACTCAAAAGGAAAATTGGGCCAACAAAAAGCTGAAATCAAATTGATTACCAATATTTCAAAGGATCCTGTCTATGTGTACCTAGATGGCGTTGTTTTAGACAAAGCGCCTGAAGACATTAAATCAGAGGAGGCTTCAGCAAAAGATACCATCGACTAAATATAACATTTAGTGAACCTCGCCTATAGAATCAAAATCTAGTTATTGAGGTATATTTTTCATAGAATAGACGATACATTTCAGAGAAATTAAGCCGCATTTGTATAAGCTAAACTTGTCGCTACTTTATTCCGAATACGAAGAAAAATACAGTTGTTGTTTAGATGTTTTCTCAGTTTGTTGTTATCCTATCGTATTAATGTAACATCTTGCGTGAAGACGTAATCTTTACCATCTTTAAACCGAATATTTGCAATGGAAACATAAACGCCCATGACTGATTGCCTTCCATTGACAGCACCATCCCAGCCATAATTGGATGCGTCTTCTGGCAAAATATCAGTAACAGAGTACACTTCATTACCCCAGCGATCATATACTTTATAAAAGTTAATCATTTCTGCTGAGGCTCCAGCAAACACCATGATTTTTCGATCACTTTGAGGGCCAATCGGGCTAAAAATGTTCGGCATGAAGACATCTCTTACCTCCCTTACAAATACATTAATATCATCTTCGCCAGTACACCCATTCTCATCTGTAAGTAAGACACCATATGTAGAATTCTGGATGGGTTCGACGGTAACTGTACTGCAATCTGCTGCTAAGCAATTAGCATCTTCTACTGGCGACCAATCAAAGCTTATGATAGCTAATGCACTAGTATAGTCAGCTTCTAGTGTTGTCGACGCGTCCCCCAAATCTACAGTGATGTCATCACCAAGGTCTACGGTAATTGGGTCGGGTTCTGGAACGCTAATGATCGTGTCCACAGAACAACTTCCTCCATTACCATCAAATACTGAAATTCTTAGATTTTCATTAGCTCTTATTTCTACACAAGAATCAATAGGCAGGGTAGGAGGAGCATTAAATAATTGGAAAGTATAATTATCTCCTGTACCACCACTTAAATTTTCTAACTGTATACAAGTTGTTTCTCCAGCACATTGTATAGGAACAATAGGTTGTATATCGAAACTTATAGGTTCTGGTACATTTATTTCGTGCATAACTACTCTAGAACAGCCGCCTTCATCGGTTACAGTGATGGTGTATACATTCGCCGTGAGATTATTGGCACTCATATTATCCGACACATCCGGAGACCAATTATAGGTAAAATTGATTGGATCGCCTGTTCCACCTTGTGTACTGATACGTATTCTTCCATCGGGATTCGCAGAACCTGCACAAGAAATGTCATTGGTAAACATAGAATCTATCGAAACTAAAAAAGGCAAGTTAGGTTCGTCCAAAGTAAAACTTAATTCCTTGGTACATCCCACTTCATCCGTGACGGTTACCGTATAATCACCAGCACAAAGATCATTTCTTTCTGCACCTACAAATGGTGAAGGCGATGACCATTCTACCATTAAAACATCATTAGGGAAAGTTCCACCATTGACTACTATGTTAGCATAACCATCACAATCTCCCATACAAGGAGGATCCATAAAGATGGAGTTGTCCAGATCCAAGGTAATTTCATCTGGCCCTGGAACATTGAAAAATAAAGTGTCCGAGAAACAGCCATTGGCATCTTCAGCTACAACCCAACCCTCACCAATAGGCAATCCATTACATTTACTTTCGACTACAAATTGTATATCACAAGTATTGAGAGACCAATAATAATTGTACTCTCCATTAGGCGTAGGTGTACCTCCGCTAGCCATTGCAGTTAACATTCCAGTTTGATCTTCATGACAAAGGACACCCATTAGATTCATGGTGTCTAGAACCAATAGGGGCGGACAGGTAAGTTCTACAAAAGTATCTGCAAAACAACCCATGTCATCCGTAATCGTGACATTGAAAATACCACAAGTTGCTGTATCAATCCTTAATGAAGTATTACCCGGAAAATCGGCCCAAGTAGCCGTATAAGGTGCCGCTCCACCCATAGCCTGAATTTCTATAATGCCATCAGCAGAGTCTGGGCAGCTAGGGTTAGTTGTCGTGACAATATCAAGAAAAACATCCTGTACCTCCGTTAATATGGCAGTATCTAAAGCTGTACAGCCACTATTGTTATCGATGACTTCGACATAATAGGTCCCTGCTGTAAGACCTGTGATACTTTCGGTGAGTTCGCAAAAAGAAGCATCTTCTTCCATTGTCCACTTGATGGATAAATCATCGATCGTATTATCAATCAACAAAGTAAGTCCTCCAAGCGCGCTTCCATTACATCCGATCGCACTATCTCGTTGAATATCTATATCAAAGGCGGTCGCACCAATAACTATCACACTGACAGTATCAGTACAAAAATTTTCATCAGTGACAGTAATCGTGTATGTCCCTGCGTCCGCCATATCGAAAATGTCAGTGTCGGTGACATCTGGATCCCAGTCGTACGTATAATCACCTGTTCCTCCAGTAGCATCGATGATCACTAATCCATTGGGGTCTGTGCAACTGGTATTTGGATCTACGTTTCCACCATCGGCTATGAGTGTGTCAGGCTGCGAGATGACGATGGTTGTATCGAAAAAGCAATCAACACCAACTAAACTAGCCGACCAGTCATAGGTCCCTGCTGGTAAATTACAAACTTCAATGATTCCGGTATCAGTATTTTCTTGATTAGTCGGAAAAGGATCTCCGTCTTGGTTGGTAAACGTAGAAAAAGCATATGGGCCTGGCTGGTTTAACTCTATATAAACACAAGCATCATTATCGCCGTGACAAAGTAACTCCGATTGTGTATACACTTGCGTTTGTATACGATCAAATAGATACGGTACATAGACCTCAATCTCCAGTGGACAACCTACAAAATCTTCAATTTCAATGATGTATAATCCCGTATCGACATCCACGTTTACAGTATCAATCCCATCTTGGAAAAAGAAAATTTCCGTGATGTCCACATCGAATAATAAGCTTGGATCATTTCCTCCATCGATAGTAAAAAATATATTGCCATCTTGAGAATCAAAGCATGTAGCAGGTGTTACTACCAAATTATTAACTTCAATGGGTGGAGCATAAAGTTCGCAACTAGCTTCTGCCGTACATCCATTTAGATCGCTAACTGTTACTGTGTAAATACCAGAGCTGACATCTTCAAGATCTTCACTAAATTGCAAATTTGACCAAGCGTAAGAGTAGTCAGAAGCACTCAAGGCATATCCACCTGTTACAGTGACATCGATTTGTCCATTAGAAAAAGGAGGTGGGCATGTTGGCTGCATTTTATCAAATTGGATGTTTATTGGACTAGCACTTTCTACCTGTACATTGTCAGAATAGTTCGTATTATTACCATCAGTAGTTTTTATAGTATAATTGCCATTTGCCAAATTATCAAATACAGCATCTTCACCTTGATTGCTTACGATTTCTGTAGCTATAGTACTTCCTCCAGCATCGCACAATTCTACCGTATATGGTTCGGCTCCACCACAGGGTTTAAATGTTATGCTGCCACTGCTGGATCCATCATCACCACAGCTGTAAATCGAGCCTGCTAGGTTATCACATTCAACTATAAATTTATCAATAGGGCCAACTTCAGGGAAAAAGAAACATCCGTCACAACCTGCAAACGCATTTTCTGAAGTGATTTGGATCGGTTCAATAATGTTTATAGACGAACATTCGCCGAATTGTCCTATGACGTCAAAGCAAACTTGGAAAATGCAAGTGTTGTCCGGATAGGGAGAACAAGCGCCATTTACATCAAAATAGTTGGTAATTAATATACCATTTGCTGTATTTGTTTGACCAAAACCTATTGGGCCATTAAGCATGTTTTTGTCAACTAGGCTTGCATAACTTAAAATCGTAGGGTCCCATGAAATGACTAAATCATAACCTTGAATCCCTTGACCTGAAGGAAAGTCCCACCCATTTGTTAAAAAATCAACACAAGTTTGAGAACCAAAAGCTCCAGAAATAGGACCATTTATTTGAACACTTGGTTCGAAGCCAGTGCAATCTTGGGCAATAGAATGTTGGATGCTACAACTTAGACAAATGGATAGAATTAAATACTTAAATGACTTTAAGGACATGCTGTGAATTTCGGACTGTTAATTTCGGATGCAAATATACTCGATTATACATCAAGTATTATTGTAACGTATAATAAAAGCTAAACGTTAATAAACATTTAAAAATTTTAATTGGTTTACTTTTTTTTAAACGTAGTTTTGATTTGTTCATGATCTTCAATATTCTAACATAAATAGTCTTAAAATAGAATGAAGTGTTGCGTAAAAGCAACTAAATAATTTTTGTAAATCTTGTATATAAAATCGAGGACCCTTGTCATCACAAAATTTTAAAATAGACGGATTATCTTGTCAGGCATGTGTAAAGTATGTTACTCAAAAGTTGGAACAGGCAGATGCTTTCGAGAATATTCAAATATCTAGTGACTTAAAAGCTTTGTCGTTAGAAAGCCAGCGTTTTTGGGATGCTGCGTCTTTGAATACAATCATCGACAAAGAAAGATACACCGTATTTGACTTGCCACAACTCATAGAAATCGATGCCCATACCCAATCAAAGGCAAGTACTTACCGGCCATTAATCATTAGTTTTCTCTTCGTGTTGCTGTTAAGTGTTTTGATGGCTTACACCTCATCTTCGCCAAGCTTTATGGATTGGATGCGCTATTTTATGGGAGTATTCTTTTTGCTGTTTAGTTTATTTAAACATTTGGATTTGAAGGGTTTTGCCTCCAGCTTTAGGATGTATGATCCGCTGGCTAAGCGATGGGGTCTTTATGCATGGATTTATCCCTTTATCGAAACTTCGCTAGGGATAGCTTATGTAATTAATCTTAACTCAATTTTTATGAACGCGCTTACCATAGTTGTTTTGGGTATTACAACGCTGGGGGTGGTGGAGACCATTACTCACAAACAGAAAATCCAATGTGCATGCATAGGTTCCATCTTTAATTTACCGATGTCCAAGGTCACTTTGATCGAGAACAGTACGATGATGATTATGGCTGCTTATATGCTTATTACAGCTTTGTTTTAAACGATTACTTTCCCGTTTAATACGACAGAATCTATCAGTTCAGAACCATATGCATAGGGTATATATGCAAGACTTTTAATAGGTTTTGTAATAATCAGTTGAGCTTTTTTGCCAATGTCAATGGATCCATATTGTTCAGACAACTCTAATGCGTGAGCGGCATTAATGGTGACTGCATTAATGGCTTCCTCTGGTAATAATTTCATTTTTATACAAGCTAGGGACAGTAAAAAAGGCATGTTGCCGGATGGTGTGGAACCTGGATTATAATCGGTTGCCAAGCAAATACCTAAGCCTTGATCGATCATATTTCTGGCCGGGGCATATGGGATATTTAAGAAGAATGATGTTCCGGGGAGCAGGGTAGGTATTGTTTTGCTTTCTTTGAGTGCATCTATTTCAGCCTGACCGGTCTCTTCTAGGTGATCCACAGATATAGCTTGATTAGCAATGCCGACTTGGACGCCTCCGGATATAGCTAATTCATTAGCGTGTATTTTGGCTTTTAAGCCATAGCTTGCAGCCTTTTTTAGGATTAAATCTGTTTCTTCTACTGTATAAAAACCTTTATCACAAAATACATCACAATACTGGGCTAGTTGGTGTTCTGCGATGTAAGGTAGCATCTTGTGTAGGATAATATCAATGTATGCTTCACGATTTTGCTTGTATATGGTAGGGATTGCGTGAGCTCCGAGAAAAGTTGATTTAATAGGGAAGTACGGATGGTTTTTTTTCAATGCTTTGATAACTTCTAACATTTTTATTTCAGCGTCGAAACTTAATCCATATCCACTTTTTATTTCCAAGGCTCCCGTCCCAAAAGAAATTACTTCTTTGAGTCGTTTTTCAGCATCACTATAAAGATTTTCAAAACTTGTGTTTTGCAGTTTTTTTGCAGAGTTCAATATACCACCTCCACTGGCTGCAATTTCCTCATATGATCTTCCTTTGATGCGATCTACAAATTCGCCTTCACGAGACGTAGCAAAAACAATATGGGTATGGGAATCTACCCACGAGGGTAGGACCATTTTTCCACTGGCATCGATGACCTCTTCTGCCGATTCATAAGGGCATGTTTCTTGTGGGCCGAAAGCGACAATTTTACCATTGTCAGCGAAAATATAAGCATTTTCTATATGGTCTAAAAAAGACATCGCCTTACCCCGTTTAAATGGATAAGGACGATGATCTATGCCATAAAGAATTCTAATATTTTTAATCAAAAGCGTCTTGGGATGGGACATATGACTAAAACATATTTTATAAGTTAAAAAATTAGTATACGATGGCGTCGTATTGATGTTTATTTCTAAGAATTTCACAAAAGCTATCCGCCTCTTCTATGGTTTGAAATTCTCCAAGTAATACTTTGTAATAAGTCTTTCCATCATTGTACTCTGTAAGTACAATCACTTGCTCTAAAAACTGTTCCTTAACGGTCTTCACTTGATCAAAAGCCTCCTTGTAATTATCATATTTGCCTATTTGTGCGTTAAACGTTCTTGATTCCATAGAGAGTTTCTCTTTATACTCTTTATAGAGATTATCCAGTTCTTTTTGTTCGCTGTTGTAACTGGCATCTTTAGGACTCACATTAGGTGAGATATTAATGACTTCTACATCATTATGTAAATGAAACTGAATCAGTGATTTTAATTTTTTCACATCCAATGTCTCCTCAATTCGATCTACCAATTTTCCTTCTTTATTGAATATTAAAATGGTAGGAAGCATTTTAATTTCAAACTGATTTTTGAGTTTGTAACCCGCTTCATCATCAATATCTACTTTGTACGAAACAAAATCGTCTGCTAATAAATTGATGATTTCTTGATTTTTAAAGGTCGTTTCATCCATCCACTTGCATGGAGTACACCAATTAGCATAAAAATCAACGAATAGAAATTTATTTTCACCTAATGCTTTTGTTTTTGCAGCTTCAAAACTTCCCTTATAAAAAGAGACCACTGCTTCTGTTTCATTATTAGCATGTAATAATATACTTGAGCAGCTTATGAAAATCAAGAGCATTAATCTTGATAAAACTGAGGACTGGATGATATTCATATTAAAATATTTAGAGATATGTATCAAATTGATTTGCATTTGATTACTTGGATGCAAGAAGTGTGCCAATATATTATTGCAAAGTTTAATATGTTGTTAAAAGGTCTTAATGACTTGTGAAATAAGCTCACCAAAAAAGCGCAAAGCCTTTAGTTAACTGAAAAAGCTTTAGTAACTTGGCGCCTCTTTAAAAAAGACGAGTAATGAGAAGAGCTGCAATAACCGGAGTAGGGAAATATTTGCCCGAAGGAGTGCTAACAAATCAAGACCTAGAAAAAATGGTCGACACGAATGATGAATGGATAACTTCCCGGACAGGCATAAAGCAAAGACATATCTTAAGAGATAAAGACAAAGCAACCACCTTTATGGCCACAAAGGCGGTAGAACAATTAATCGAAAAGACAAAGCTTGATCCTAAAGAAATAGATTTAATCATCACTGGGACAGTGACTGCGGATATGCGCTTTCCTGATACCTCTAATCAAGTTGCTGCTAATATTGGAGCTACAAATGCTTTTGGTTATGATATAAATGCTGCTTGTAGTGGGTTTTTGTATTCCTTAGCTACAGCTTCCAGCTTTATTCAGTCAGGGATGTACAAGAAAATAGTGGTGATTGGAGCGGATACCATGTCATCGATTGTTGATTATACAAATCGTGCTACCTGCATTATTTTTGGAGATGGTGCCGCTGCAGTTTTGTTGGAAGCACAAGAAGATGGCCTAGGTGTCATAGACCAGGTTTTAAGAGGAGATGGAACAGGCATGCAATATTTACACCTTAAATTAGGTGGATCTTTGAATGAAGTAACTAGAGACAATGTAGATTCTCCTGATAAGTATCTTTTTCAAGATGGTCGTCCAGTGTTTAAGCGTGCTGTTACTGGTATGGCTACCACCATCAAAGAAGTAATGCAGCGTAACCAGTTAAGTCAGGAAGATATACAATGGGTGGTGCCTCATCAGGCAAATAAAAGGATCATTAATGCTGTAGCAGATCAATTAGATTTTCCGCATGAAAGAGTAATGATGGTCATTGAAAATTATGGAAATACAACATCCGCCACGATTCCATTGTGTTTAGCGGATTATGAAAGTAAGTTAAGAAAGGGCGATAATTTAATTATTACGGCGTTTGGCGGAGGGTTTACATGGGGATCCTTGTATTTGAAATGGGCATATGATGGAAATGCTTAGATAAGATGTCCTAATTGGCTATATTTGCGCTCATTAAAATTTTAAATAAATGGCAAATACTTCAGACATAAAAAATGGTTTGTGTATGAACTACAGTAACGACGTATATAAAGTCGTTGAGTTTTTACACGTAAAACCAGGGAAAGGTCCTGCGTTTGTTCGAACAAAGTTGAAAAGTTTAACAACAGGAAAAGTAGTAGACAATACTTTTCCCGCTGGTCATAAAATAGATGTTGTACGTGTAGAAAGAAAAAAATTTCAATTTCTATACAAAGACGACTCAGGATATAACTTCATGGATACAGAGACCTATGATCAAATTAACCTTCAAGAAAGTTTAATCGATAATGCTCAGTATCTTAAAGAAGGAGAAAATATTGAAGTTCTCTTTCATGCAGACAAAAATTTACCATTAACGGTAGATTTGCCACAATATGTGCAATTGAAAATCACCTATACCGAACCAGGTGAAAAGGGAAATACAGCAAACAATGCAACAAAACCAGCTACTGTAGAATCTGGAGGCACCGTAAAAGTTCCTTTATTTGTTAATGAAGGAGATACAATCAAAGTAGAAACAGCGACTGGTAATTATATGGAAAGAGTAAAACTATAAAGAATGACATTCAAGGAATTACAAGAATTAATCAAGTTGGTTAACAAAAGTGAGTTGACAGAATTAAAACTGAAAGATGAAAACTACGAATTAACCTTGAGGACAAAACACTTTATAAATAAGCAAGTGGTTGCTCCAGCAGTACAAACGGTAATGGCCAATGCTCCAGCACCCGTTGCTCCTGCGGCACCTGCACCAGCACCTGCACCAGCAGCAGCTCCTGAAAAACCTGCCGCAAGTGCACCAGATACATCTAAATTGCTTGAAGTTAGATCTCCTATTGTAGGTACGTTTTATAGATCTTCTTCACCAGACAAACCACCTTATGTTAAAGTAGGGGATACTATCGAAGTAGGTTCCGTGGTTTGTATCGTAGAGGCCATGAAACTTTTTAATGAGATCGAAAGTGAAATCGGTGGAAAAATCGTACAAGTTATGGTAGAAGATGCTTCACCTGTGGAGTACGACCAAGTCCTTTACTTAGTAGAACCTGCTTAATTCATTGCCTTTAATCCCAACTATGTTTTCAAAAATACTGATAGCTAATCGAGGTGAGATTGCCTTAAGAATTATAAGAACTTGCCGAGAAATGGGCATAAGCACAGTTGCTGTTTATTCGACGGCAGATAAGGATAGTCTGCACGTGCGTTTTGCAGACGAGGCCGTTTGCATTGGTCCAGCGAGTTCAGCCGAATCCTATTTAAGCATACCTAAAATCATGGCAGCGGTGGAAATCACCAATGCGGATGCGGTACATCCTGGCTATGGCTTTTTAGCAGAGAATGCTGATTTTGCAGAGGTATGTACAGAGTATGGTGTGAAATTTATAGGACCATCAGCTGATATGATCCGTAAGATGGGAGATAAAATCACGGCTAAGGAAACAATGATTAAAGCTGGAGTCCCTGTAGTGCCAGGATCAGAAGGCTTAATTACCAATCCGGAGCAAGGTGTAAAATTGGCCGAAGAAATTGGATTTCCAGTAATCATTAAAGCTACGGCCGGAGGCGGTGGAAAAGGAATGAGAATCGTTTGGGAAGCAGACCAATTTGTCGAGCAATGTGAATTGGCGCAAAAAGAAGCAAAAGCATCTTTTGCTAATGATGGAGTGTACGTAGAAAAATTCATTGAAGAACCGCGACATATTGAAATACAAATCATTGGAGACCAACAAGGAAAAGTAATCCACCTCTCAGAAAGAGATTGTTCGATCCAACGACGACACCAAAAATTAGTCGAGGAAGCTCCTTCTCCTTTCATGACCAAAAAATTAAGAAAGGAAATGGGTGAAGCAGCCATTAAAGCTGGATTAGCCATTAATTATGAAGGAGTAGGAACAGTAGAGTTTCTTGTCGACAAGTTCCGTAAGTTTTATTTTATGGAAATGAATACTCGTATTCAAGTCGAACATCCAGTTACAGAAGAGGTAATCGATCATGATCTGATTAAAGAACAAATAAAAGTGGCTGCAGGAATTGCTATTGAAGGAGGCAATTATGTGCCTGTCATGCATGCTATGGAGTGCCGGATTAATGCCGAAGATGTCTATAAAGATTTTAGACCTAGCCCTGGTTACATAAGTTCTTTTCATTCAGCTAAAGGTCACGGTGTGAGAGTTGATACTCACGTGTATGCGGGATATTCCGTACCTCCATTTTATGATTCAATGATTGCTAAATTGATTTGTAGAGCTCAGACTAGAGAAGAATGCATCAAGAAAATGAAACGTGCTTTAGATGAATTCATTATTGAAGGAATCAAAACAACGATTCCTTTTCATAAACAGCTCATGCGAGACGAAAATTTTCTTGCAGGCAATTTTAATACAGGTTTTTTAAATGATTTTGAGCTAAAAGAAGAGGAAGAAGCCTAAATATCCGTTATAAAAATATGAAAGCTTCTTTTTGGACTTTACTATCCAAAATCAAACCCTACCAAAAGGTGGTTTTACTCAGTATTTTATTTCTAATACTTGAGTCTATATTTGCATTAATTAGTATTCCAGTACTTATTCCATTTTTTGAACTACTATTTGGAGCGGATGTAAGTATTATCGAACAGCCAGCCGCAAATGCAGGACTTGTAGAACAAGTAAAATTTAAATTTTCTGAACTCGTTTTAAGCCATTCAAAACAGAAAACATTATTGTTCCTTTGTCTATTTATTGCTGCTGTTTTTTTTCTAAAAAACCTATTTCGATATTCGGCTTTATATTGCTTGGCAGGTATTAGAAATGGGGTAGTGGCTGATATACGATCAAGTCTTTTTGATAAATATTTAAGTTTACCCATTGATTATTTCCAAGAAGAAAAGAAGGGGGATTTATTGACCCGAATGAGTTCGGATGTACAAGAAGTAGAAACTAGCATTTTGCAATTTTTAGTAGTCACTTTTCAATCACCATTGATGGTGGTTGGCTGCATTAGTTACATGTTGTATATAAATGTAAAATTGACCCTTTTTGTATTTGTCTTAATCGTTTTTACCGGTGTGATTATTGGATCAATTAGCCGTACATTAAAGCGAGATTCTAAAGCAGTCCAGAATGACTTAGGAGCATTAAATGCAGTTTTAGAAGAATCGATATCGGGTATGCCGGTCATACAATCTTACAACGCATATGCTTATTGGCAACAACGATTTAATCAAATCAACCAACAATTCAGAACAAAGATAAACGCACTGGTTCGAAGAAAAGATTTGTCTTCTCCATTGTCTGAATTTTTGGGTATTTGTGTAGTGGCAACCTTATTATATTATGGAGCATTTTTAGTCTTTGAAGGAAAAATGACCTCAGCAGTGTTTTTCTCTTTTATTTTTGCATTTTATCAAGTCATTGCGCCCACAAAATCTTTTTCTAATGCCTACTATAGCATTCAAAAGGGTTTAGGAGCCTTGGAAAGGATACATCAAGTAATGGATAAACCCGGAGCAACTACTTCCCTGGATCACTCTACGGATACTTTTAGCTTTGATTCCTCAATCGAGATTAAAAACTTAAGTTTTAGTTATAATGATGGAGAAAATGTCTTATCCAATATTAATATGACCATTCCTAAAGGTAAAAAAGTTGCGTTTGTAGGTGCTTCTGGCTCTGGAAAGTCGACTATGATGAAGTTGTTGCTCAAATTTTATCAGCAATACACCGGAGAGATCATTGTGGATGGGAAGGCATTGAAAAATATAGATACAGAAGCATGGAGAGCAAAGCTGGCTTATGTGACCCAAGATGCATTTCTTTACCACGAAAGTATCCAAGAAAACATATTATTTGGCCGCAGCAATCACACTAAAAGTGAGATTCTAAATGCTTCCAATAAAGCTTATGCAGACAACTTTATAAAAAATTTAGATCGTAAATATGATACAGTGGTAGGCGAACAAGGTTCAAGATTGTCAGGAGGTGAAAAACAACGAATATCCATAGCTCGAGCTTTGCTTTCTAATCCTAGCATTATTTTTTTAGACGAACCAACATCTGCTTTGGACCCAGAATCAGAAAAGATCGTGAATGAAGCTTTAGAAGAAGCCACTCAAAATAGGACAGCTATCATTGTGGCTCATAGACTGAGTACTATCAAGGATGCAGATATTATTTATGTTTTTGATCAAGGAAAAGTAGTGGAAAAAGGTAATCACCAAAGCTTGTCTAAACAAAATGGTATCTATAAAAAGTATATAGAAATACAAAATGTAGTCTGATGCAAAAATGGTTTTACGTATGGTTCTTAATTTCTTCTTTTGCACTTAATGCGCAAGTACCCTTACTCACCCTGGATTACCGATCTCTGGAAGATTCTGTCAAGATTGCAAGGGTCTACAAACCACAAAAAATCCATCAAGGGGACAGTGAATCTCTAGATTATGACTTCAGTCAAACCAAATACGGTTGCACGCAAGCACTACATATAGAAACAAAAGACGATGAACTTTTTATGAGTGCCGAATATTTTAGCACCCACCAAAAAGAAATTAAAGGGAAAACTCATTTTATTCATGAATGGACTTTCGATTATATTTTTGGAATAAACAAACCCATTCAATGCACGTTTATTCAGCCACTTTCTTACCTTAATTTTCCGGCTAAAGAAGGTCAAGGCTATGATGCAAAAGTGGAAGCAAGCATTTTTTTGCAAAGAGACGAAGCCTCAGGTTTGTTTTTAGATATCATGGAAGAGTTTAAACTGGATAGTGCCGAATTCTATTTAGCAACGGATGTTAACATTGAAGTCGATATCCAGCAAAAAGTCCTTTTTCATTATGGCGAACGATTAGCTTATCCTGTCATATCGAACTTTGTGTTTTCCTTAGTCAAGGTAAAGAACGCTAGTAATAATCAATTGATTGATGTATCAATGTACAACAAGCAAAATACTAAAGGAGAGCAAATAACATATGTAAATATATTTAATTCGTACAAAGGTATTTGGCTGGCCAGCATCTGCAAGTATCGGCAAGAAGTAGCACATGTAGATCTCATTAGTCAGGCAAATATTCCCTTTAGTAAGCGGCCATGCAAAGAGCTAGATAAGACCATCCAAGTGTATCCCAATCCTACTTTTGGCCAAATGAAATTGTACTCTAATTTGGATCAATCTGGGGTCTATTTTTTCGAATTGTATAGCATCATAGGACAACGGATATGGAGAACCGAAATACAACTGGAAAAAGGCATTGAAGTAAATGAAATAGTAATCCCTAATCCCCGAAAAGGTACCTACTTATATTCTGTGAGAAACCCAGCAGGAGATCGACTCTTTACGAGAAGACTGAATATTCTCGAATTTTAAATGTTAAAAGTAAAAATAAGCATCTATATATATTATATATATTAATAATATGTATATTTTTGTTCAATTGATTAATTGGCTTTTGCCCTCAATTTTCTTTTCCTGAGAAAATTGGACCTTAATTTGATTTACTTCAAAGAATATGCTGTTTAGTTCAGTATATACTTTTTCAACGCTACACCCAGTGCAAAATATTGGGTATCAGTTTTATAAATCCAACCTGTAACGACCATTTTTTTTTGGTTGAACCTAAATTTTTATTTGTTAAAAAATTGCATCATGAGACGCATGTTTTCAATGCTAGGTTGTTTGGTGGCTTTGTTCTTTATTACACCAATGTTTGCAGGAGTAGATTTTTCGGGCACCGATGGGTGTGAGGATCCAAGTATGGTTGTGCATTTTGATTTAAATGCGTGTGATGCTGTCATTGGCTTGACTAATGAGGACTATTCTGAAATGCAAGCCGCTTATCCTGAAACCACAAAGTGTGGTTATTTTCAAGCAGAAGGAGGACATTTATACAGAGAAAATCCAACGATAAATACCCATTCGTGTACTCCTGGACTAAATGGAACTGAAGCCATGTGTGTCAGTTCTTTGGATGATTGTGACTTTGTCCCATATCACGAAAAAGCGGTAAGGTTTGATATTACACTAACACCAAAAGATGGTGAAATAGTCAATTTAAGTGGTTTAGAGTTTTATGAGAAAGCACCCGAAATGTTTGAATGGGTGGATGGAGCTTCGGGTCCTAATAACTATCCACAACGTTATGGTGTGCGGATAACTATTGATTCAGTACAAATTTATAGAAGAGAAGATATTAAGACGGGTAGAGATTGGAATTTAGAGTCTTTCGATTTTTCTACTAATCCTAATTTTTCAGTAACTAGCAAAACAACTTTCCATTTTGAATTGCTGCCGTATTGTACTTTTGACAATGACTCACCAGTTAATGCTTGGGATGTAGAAGACATAAAAATTACTTCATGCTGTAACTCCTGCCATGCGGAGTCAAGTACGATAAGCACTGAAGATGACACTAATATTTGTATTAACAATCAAAACCCTGCAGGTTTATCGATCAATGTGCTAGGTGGTTTTGGCGAGGATAGTGATTTTTTATTGGTTGATGATTTAGGTAATATTATCGATATAGAGAATGCTAGCCCCATTAGTTTTAATGCTGGACAATCCTCTGTGACTAGTGTTTACTTTGTACAATATGATGATGACTTCGAACCATTACAAGTAGGAGATAACATCTTTGAAGAATATGGTTGTTTTAGACTTTCTAATCCTATAGATGTAAATATCTTTTGGTTAAATACACCGCAAATCTATACCAATAGTAATACTACTTTCTGCACCAGTCAAGTTGGAGATTATGTAGTCGAAATTGAAAATAACGCACAAACTGATTTCAACGAAGCTTATGTAATAACAGATGACAATGGATTGATACTATCCATTGATACTAATCCATCTCAAGATTTAACGGGATACGGACTGGGCTCTTATCATATATATTATGTGCTCTTTGATGATTTGACAGGTTTATCGATAGGGAATAATATTTTTAATTTGTTAGGTTGTTTTGATATTTCTAATTCTGTTGAGATAACTGTAAAAGAACTCCTTCCTTCTACCATTAATATAGATGCGTTTGCTTTTTGCCAAGGTCAAAACAATGCATTAAACGTTTTTTCCAATGGTGGATCAAATGCTGAAAATGTTTTTATAATACTTAATGATTCAGGAACTATAGTCCATATAAGCAATGTTTCAAGTATAGATATTAGTCATCTGATGGCCGGTAATTATCAGGTGTTCGAAGTTTTATTTGAAGATTTACAAGGTCTTTCAGTGGGTAGTCAACTTAATGAGTTAGATGGATGTTATGTGATATCTAATAGTCAGACATTCGAGATTACAGCACCTAATGCTGGAGTCATCACAACTGAGGATCCTACAGAATATTGCTCTACTGAAGAAGAAGCGACCATCCAAGTAAATTTAGATGGTAGTACGGCGAATAATAATGTCTTTGTACTCACAAATATCCAAGGAGAAATCTTGTTTTTGTCTGTGGATGGCTCAATACCTTTGGATTTATTAGCAGGTGTAGCGAATTATCAAATTTGGAATATTGCTTATGATGGTGCTATCACTGGTCTCGACATTGGACAAAACCTAAATGATATCATTGCATGTTTCGATCTGTCAGTGCCCATTAATATTTTTATAGATTGCGTAGATGGAGGTGTTATTTCTACGGACGACGAAACGAATATTTGTTTAAGTGATGATACGGTCAGCTTTACGATTGATACTCAAAATAGCAAGGGTAGTACACAAAATTTTGTCATCACGGATATCATGGGCAATGTCGTATTTACCAGTAATGATCAAGCTTTTGATTATGTATTAACGGGTTCAGGCACTCAATATGAAATTTGGAATGTAAGTTATGGAGATAATGAAGAAGTACTAGCAATCGGAGATCATATCGATGATTTGTCAGGTTGTTTTGATACATCTAACGCTTTACCATTTACTGTAAAGTGTGTCAATGGCGGTCTCATTAGTACAGAGAGCTCTACTGAACTGTGTAGTACAGATGGGGATGCAATCATAGATATAAATGTCACCGAGACCAAAGGTGAAAATGGAGAGATTCTACTCGTTGACTCATCAGGGGAAATCGTGACAGTCACTGATGATTATTCACTTTTGATACCTACCACTGGATCAGGGACCGCGTATACTATATATCATGTCAGTTATACGGAAGAAACAAGTGGTATCAACGAAGGCAATAATCTGGAAGAATTAGATGGCTGCTTTGATTTATCAAATGGCATAGACATAAATATTCATTGCGTAGAAGGAGGTATGATAAGCACCGAAAGTCCTACTGAATGGTGTAGTGCTGACTTAAATGCAAATTTCACAATCGACCTCAATGATCAAAAAGGCGACAACCAGCAATTTGTAATTGCTGACGCTGATGGAAATATCATAAGTATTCATGACCAATCCACGTTCGATCTTGCACTCACAGGCTCTGGCACATACGATATCATTAGTGTCTCTTATGCAGATGGTGTTAATGGTTTGATTGAAGGTGGAAATGTACAAGACGTAGAAGGATGTTTTGATTGGTCCAATGTCATCCCAGTTACGGTTGATTGCGTGGAAGGTGGACATATTTCTACAGATCAAAACACGGTCATTTGCTCAACGGAAGAATATATTGATTTAGATATAGCCTTAACTGGTTCTAAAGGCGATGAACAATTATTTATCGTAACAGATGAAACAGGAGAGATTGTTTATCAATCAAATACCGAAAATATAGCCTTTGCACTTACGGGCTCAGGCACCTATTATGATGTTTGGAGTGTTTCCTACACTGAAGAGACTACAGGACTTTCGAATGGTAACAATATAGTAGACGCAAATGGATGTTTTGATTTGTCTAATCCAATATCAATCGAAGTGCTGCAGGTTAATGGAGGCACCATAAGTACAGACAGTCCTACTGTGATTTGTTCAGCAAGTGCCACAGCTCAGTTTGACATCATGTTGGACGGCAGTATAGGTGAGGAAGCTGTATTTGTTGTAAATGATGCATCCGGTAATATCATACATTTAGATAATGATAACAGTTTAGATGTTAGCACAGATGGAACTCACGCTACATATAGTATTTGGAGTGTTGCTTATGTTGGTAATGTAGAAGGTTTATCTGTAGGTCAGCCTGTAGACGAGCTGGCAGGATGTTTTGATGTTTCTAATGCTATTACTTTTGAAGTAATTAGTGCGGAAGGAGGACAAATAAGTACTGCGAGTTCTACATCAATTTGTAGTAATGATGATGCAGCGAATATAGAGCTAAGTTTGATCAATGATATAGGCGCAGAACAAACGTTTATTTTGACGAATGAAGCAGGAGAAATAGTTTCTGTACATACCGATGAGATCATTGATGTTTCAAATTTAGGAGCCGGAAATTATCAAATTTGGAATATTTCATATTATGGGGATACAACGGGAATTATGCCAGGGGCATATGTTTCAAGCCTTACAGGCTGTTACGATCTTTCTAATCCGATCAGTATAAGTGTATTTGAGGTCGATGGTGGATCGATCAGTACCTTGGATCCTACAAGTATTTGTTCGACAGAAGATTACATTTCGCTGGATGTTAACTTAGTCGGTGCACTAGGATTACACCAACATCTAGTGGTAATAGATGAAAATGGAACCATTGTTCATGTAGACAACGATAATGCCTTAGGCTTTAATTTAATAGAAGGGATCACTCAATATGAGATTGTAAACATAGCTAGCACAGATGATATTCAAGGGGTAGCTATTGGTTTACAGATCGATGATTTAACTGGCTGTTACGATCAGTCAAATACTCTATCGATTAGAGTGGATTGTGTCAGTGGAGGAAGCCTTAGTACTCAAGATAATACCACATTCTGCGGGATAAGTGGTGACATGGTCATCGAGCTGGACTTAGTGGGTAATAAAGGTGACCAAACTGCCTATTTAATTACAGATGCAAACGGAACAATACTATCGATAAGTGATGATGCACAAGTTTTTGTCGGTATTCCTGAGCTAGCCGATGGAATTTCATTATGGAGTATCAGTTATGCGGATGGTACTTCGATCAATGTAGGTGACCAGTTACAGCACTTATCAAATTGTTATGATTTATCGAATAGCATAGAGTTAAGTCTTTATGATATAGCTGAAGCCACTATTACTACTGATAGCCCGACGGTTTTCTGTGAGGATAACTTTGGTGTAGTGAGTGTGGATATCCAATCTTCTTCTGCTAGCAGTGTTTTTGTAGTGGTAGATAATGCTAATGAAATACATTTGATTAGCGATTCGCCAGAGGTAGATTTGTCCAGTTTGAATCCAGATAATTATACCATTTATCAAATCAGCTATGATGGAATTTTGTCAGGTTTATCCCTGGGAGCAAATCTAAATAATGTAGAAGGCTGTTTGGCTCTTTCTAATGGTATTTCTGTAAAAGCATCTGAATTAGATGCAGGTAAATTATTACTAGAAAATGGTGAAGTTGCAGTCAGTGTATGCGTAGGTGATTGTGATAGTGACTTGATACACATTAATCTTACGGGAAATCATGCTGCAGAAGGAGTTTGGTTTATAACAGATGCTGATGGAATAATTACATCTTTAGCTGTGGAGCCTCCATTTGATTTTGAAAATTCGACTATAGGTACATGTATGGTTTGGTATATGGCCTACGAGTCAGGATTAACTGGTTTGGCTGTTGGTAACCATATTTTCGATTTCGAAGGATGTTATGATTTAACAAACAGCATCACTATCACAAAGTATGGATTGGGACTTGATGGGAATTCATATGCACATGTTGATTTTGACGATTGTCATTCTCATCCAGATAGTTTGACCAATGTTGATTATAGTGAGTTCGTCGCAGAAATTTATAACGAAGAAGACTGTGCCAACATTGATTTAGTAGGCGGGTTTGTATATCGAAACAACCCAGAAGTTAATAAGCACTCTTGTACCCCAGGAGTAGACGATAGTCCTGCCATGTGTGTAAGTTCATCTAATGATTGCACTTATGAAGCAGATAGTGATTACGCTATTCGTTTCAGTGTAGAACTGACACCAGGTCTGAGCGGGACAGCATTGCTTTCAAGCCTCAGCTTTTATGAAAGTGCACCTGAAACTTTTGATTGGATTAACGGAGCAGACGGTATCAATAATTACCCGACAAAATATGGTATTAGAATCAGTATAGACGGTACCGAGATTTATCGAGAAGATGAAATTCCTACAACGCACGATTATACCTTAGAAAGCTTTGACTTTAATGGAATAGCTGCTTTCGAAGTAAATCAGACAAGCATATTTGATGTAGAGTTATTAGCGTATTGCAATACGGAAAATGGAGGCCCAGTTTCAGTGTGGGATATTGATAATCTTCATATTTCATCTGCGTGTAATAGTAAATTATATGCAGGTGACTGGGATATGGATCAAGGTGATGAAATAGAACTCTGTCTAGCTGATGAAATATCAGATATTATAACGTTTAACACCACGCATGGTCCATTTGACTATCAATATATCGTAACCAATGCGCAAGGTGGTATCATATTTATGGCAGAAGATAACACCGTAGACTTTAGTTTACTCGGAGCCGGTATTTATCAAGTGTATGGTGTAGCCTACATAGGCAATATCTATCCTGCCTTAGGCTCTAATATTGATTTTTTAATCGCGGAAGGGTGTTATGCGATTACAGAAACAGCTGTAAATGTAGTGGTAGTGGATGCATGTCCTGATAGCTTGGAGCCAGTAGAACCTATACTTGATTTTACTTTGAGTCCTAATCCAAGTGTTGACTTTATAAAGCTTGGTTTGATTTCCATACCTGGCGCGACATTGGACATCAGTATATACAATGACTTAGGACAGAAAGTAAAAAATAATACTTATAGCATCACAGATGAGACGGAATTTATGCTTGACTTAAGAGGTTTAAGTGCAGGTATGTATATAGTGAAAGTAAGATCTGGAGATCAAGAATTAACAAAGAAAATTATTAAAATAACTAGATAATAACGCTTACACAAGCACAACAAGGCATTTAATATTACTTGTATTAAATGGCAAAATTTTAAAGGATGAAACGAATTTTTACAATGGCATGGGCAATGCTATATGCTGGCATATTGTTTAGCCACACAAGCGAAGAGATGATTGCAAATGGACCAATCTGTCCAGATTCTTTAATCGTAGCTTATTTTAGTATGGAACAATGCGAATCTGTACCTGGGGTAAGTGATTATGATTATTCGGATTTGACAGCCAGCTATCCCATGGGCTCTGATTGCGCAAATTTTGAAATTGTAGGAGAACATCTCTATAGAAACAATCCTTTTCTTAATAGACACTCATGTACCCCTGGGGTAGAAGATGGCTCAGTGGCTATGTGTATAAGTTCGGCTGAAGATTGCGATTATATTCCCGGACATTCTAAAACCTTAAAGTTTGATGTAAAAGTCACACCAGAAAATAGTCAGACGGCTTCATTTAGTGGTTTGACATTTTACGAAAAAGCACCGGAACAGTTTGAGTGGATAAACGGGGCGATCGATGATAACAATTACCCAACAAAATATGGCATCCGTATATTAGTGGATGGTGAGGAAGTATTTGCTCAGACGGATATTACTACTGAACGAGATTGGAATTTAGAGTGTTTTGATTTTTCCAATAACCCTGCATTCAATGTGACGGAAATGACAATATTTAACGTAGAGTTGTTGCCTTATTGTATAGCAGAAAATTGGGGTAAAGCGGCTGCTTGGGATATTGATAACATTAGTATTTTATCTTGTTGTAACTTTTGTTTAGCGGATGCTGGGGAAATAGCGACAGATGATAACACTGACCTATGTATTGGTGATGGTGAAGATGACTTTGTAGATGTAATGGTTACCGGAGATTTCGGTGATTTTACGGCTTGGGTTATCACTGATGAAGCGGGTGTTATTTTGGCTAATCCATCTGAACCGCCTTTTAATTTCGAAGGTGCAGGAGGAGGCACTTGCCTCATTTACCACATAAAATATTCTGCCATTTATGATGGGATTATAGTTGGGAATCAAATTAATGATTTAGAAGGTTGCTTAGATATTTCAGATCCTATTATCGTCAATAGAACAGAAGTTTTGGGTGGTGAAATAAGTACTGAAGACCCTACTGATATTTGTGTAGGTGATGGGGTTAATGATTTGGTCAATGTAGTTTTAATCGAAAATACGGGTGATCAATCGGCCTATCTAATAACTGATTTATTAGGGAATATTTTAGTTTTTGACGCCCAAATGCCGTTTAATTTTGAAGGAGCAGGTGTAGGTATTTGCCAGATTTGGAGTGTGTCTTGGTACGGGGAATTAGAAGGAGCTTCTTTCGGAGCAAACATCGAAAATATACAGGGCTGTTTTGCTTTGTCTAATCCGATCATAATTAATCGTACAGAAGTTGCGGGTGGCGAAATAAGTACCGACGATCCAACTACAGTTTGTGTAACCGATGGTATAGCGGATGAAGTAAACGTGAGTGTGCTCTTTAATTTGGGTGCTAATAGCGCTTGGTTAATTTCAGATGAGAACGGAGATATTATTGTATTTGATGCCACACCTCCATTTAATTTTGAAGGAGCAGGCATGGGATCTTGTTTTATTTATCATGTAGCCTATGAAAGTGATTTTGAAGGCGGACAAGCGGGTGATAATATTAATGATTTTTCCGGTTGCTATTCACTGTCAAACTCAATTGAGATAGTGCGCCAGGGAGTGATTGCAGCTACCATATCTTCTAATGTTAGTAATATATGTGCTAGTGACCAGAATGAAGCAATAGTAGATGTAGCGATCAGTAACTTCACTGGAAGCAATGGTCAGTTAGTCCTTAGTGATGTAAATGGAACGATCCTAGATTTACCTGAAAGTGCACCTATTAACTTAAGTGGAAACGATGAAGAATGCGTTATTTTTCACGTAGCTTACAGTGATATTGAAGGTTTAGAAATTGGTGAAAATTTGGATGGCCTGACGGGTTGTTTTGCTCTATCAAATGAATTAATTATCGAAAAAGATGTGGTTATTGGTGGTGAAATTACTACTGATGTGGCACAAGTATGTATAGGTAATGGGGCAGAAGCGATAGTTAATGCTACGGTTACTGGAAACGAAGGAGACAATAGCCAATGGGTAGTCACGGACTTAGATGGTGTTATTTTAGGATTGCCTAGCACTAATGAAATCAGCTTTGATGGCGCTGGCCCAGGTACTTGTGTAATTTGGCACTTAAGTTCAGAAGGCACGCTCATGAATGTAGAACTAGGCAGCAATGCCAGTGATGTAGAAGGCTGTTTTTCACTTTCTAATCCTATAGAAATCGAACGTTTTTGTGTTGCAGGAGGCGAGATTTCGAGCAGTACACCTTTAGACTTTTGTGATCGTGATCAAAATATGACGGTAAACTTATCACTCAGCAATGAAAAAGGCGATGAGAGCACTTGGGTTTTATTAGATCCTACAAATACCATTGCAGCGCTATCCAGCAGCAATAGTATCGATTTGCCTAATGTCCTCAGTGAGACTCTCTTTAGAATTGTTAATATTAGTTATATACAAGGAATATCAGGCTTAGAAGAAGGCGAGTCATTAGATGATGTTGTAGGTTGTTATGCGGTATCTAATGAACTAGAAGTTGTGGTACGCCCTGCTGATGGAGGAACCATCTCTACAGACGATAACACTACACTTTGTTTAGGTGGTATCAATGAAAACACTTCCGTATCCGTAGATATACAAGGAAATACGGGTACGTTTAGTCAATGGATAATTACTGATGAGCAAGGTATAATCTTAGAATTGCCTGTGGGTACTAGCTTTGATTTTGGAGGTGCTGGACCAGGTGTCTGCTTGATATGGCATTTATCGTATAATGGAGAAATCTTTGGATTAGAAGTAGGAGCAGATGCAGCTGATATTGCAGGTTGTGCGGATCTTTCAAACGCCATCAGCGTTACTCGAAATTGTGTAGATGGAGGTCTGATAGGTACTGGACAGTCTTTAAATCTCTGTGCAGATGATCTTGACAATGAATACACCTTTAGCGTGAGTGATCACAAAGGTGAAACGCAACAATGGATCATCACGAATGAAGCAAATGATATTGTTGCTCTACCAAGTAGCAATACTTTCAGCATACCTGTAGATGAGAGTCAATATACAGTATGGAGCCTTAGTTATATTCAACCTATCACAGGCTTATCGGTTGGAGGAAATATAGGAGAAGTGGAAGGCTGTTTAGATCCATCTAATGGTGTAATAATCTCGATAGTTGATGTGGATGGAGGAGAAATAAGTACGGATGGACCTACTGTGTTATGCCTGGGCGATGAGGACACAAACGATAGTGTAGACTTTCAGGTGGCTGGTCATTCTGGTCCAGAAAGCGCTTGGATCATCACGGATGCAGATGGCCAGATATTAGGCTTGCCAGTTGCACCACCTTTTGATTTTACAGGTGCTGGTGATGGAGAATGTTTTGTATGGCATGTAAGTTATGAAGGAATCCTGGAAGGCTTAGAGGTGGGACAATTAGCTTCAGATTTAATGGGTTGTTATGATTTGTCCAATGCTGTTTCTATTATAAGAAACTGTGTCGATGGTGGAACTATCCTCGGTGAAGAAATGGTCGTTTGCGAAACTAGCCAAGGCGCTGAATTTGACATCGATCTTGAAGGAAATAAAGGAGATAATCAATACATTATCACTGATGTTACAGGAGAAATAATTGCGATTTTTGAGGACACGCCGCTACACATTCCAGCGACGGGGTCTGGCACAAGTTTCGATGTTTGGAATGTAAGTTATAGTGAACTTGATGGCTTAGAGCTTGGAGGAGAGATTAGTGATATATCCGGATGTTTTGACATTTCTAACCCACTAAATTTACAACGTCAATGTGTAAATGGTGGCGTTCTTTCTACGCCTAATGAAACATTTGTTTGTCAAAACGGAAATCCGTCATTTATCACTTTAAGTTTGATGGAAGAGAAAGGTGATGCATCAATGTTTGTGGTAACTAATGCAGATGGCGATATTATTTTATTAACCAATGAAACAGCTATCAATGCAGCTGATTTTGGTGATGATCCTTTATATCAAATATGGAACATAAGCTACGTTGATGGATTGGAAGGACTATCCGAAGGAGCTAACGTATTTGAAATAGAAGGTTGCCATGAGTTTTCTAACCCAATAAATATTGAGGTGCTAGCTCCTGATGGTGGCCAATTATCTTTGGATAATGGAGATGATCAAATTACTATTTGTGCAGGCGATTGTATTCCAGATGAATTAAATGTCACCCTTGATGATCCATACGGGCCAAATATGGCATGGGTGATTTTGGATGATGATGGTAATATTTTAGAAATTGCTGCTGGGCCACCTTTTGATTTCGAAGATGCTGGGGCAGGAACTTGTTTAATTGTACACATTAGCTATGGCGATTTAACAGGTTTTGCAGTCGGCAGTACGATATTTGATTTGGAAGGATGTTATGATTTGTCAAATTCAATAACAGTGGAGCGGATAGAAGCAGAAGGAAGTGGAGAGTCTTACACTTATTTTAACTTCAATGATTGCCGAGCTCTAAACGAGGATTTATCCAATTGTGATTATTCAGAGTTTATTCCAGAAATATCCAATGCAGAAGATTGTGGGGAAATGGAACTAGTGAGTGGTTTTATATACAGAAATGACCCATCTAATTTTAAGCACTCGTGTACACCAGGTGTCCAAGCTACACCTGCAGTTTGTGTTTCTTCACTGAATAGCTGTAACTTCGAAAATGATAGTGAATATGCTGTTCGCTTTACATTGCGTTTAACACCAGGAGTAAGCGGAATAGCTAATTTGTCCGAAATGACCTTTTTTGAACGTGCGCCAGAAGAGTTCGAATGGTTAGATGGTTCTAGTGGAAATAACAACTATCCTACCTTATACGGGTTGAGAATTTTGGCCAATGGTACGGAAATTTATAAAGAGATAGATATACCAACAAACGCCGACTATACTCAGCAAATTTTTGATTTTAGCAATGATCCTGCATTTTCTGTAGATGAAGTGACTGATTTTGAATTTGAGCTATTAGCTTATTGTCTGATAGGGGAGTTAGCGCAAGCTACAGCTTGGGATATCGATGATTTAGAGTTAGTTTCTACTTGTTCTAATAAAATGTCTGGTGGCAGTGTATTTCTGGATGATGGTTCGCAAGCATTGACCGTTTGTACAGATGATGGAATCAGTGATTTAACCCATCTTAATACAACTAATGTTTCGAGCGATTACGTTTTTATTGTCACTAATGAGGATGATATTATTCTTGCGGCATTAAATGGAGATGAAATAGAGATTGAAGGCGCCCCTGCAGGATTGTGCAAAATTTGGGGTTTAGCCTACATTGGTGATTTAACTATCCAACAAGGAGAGAGTATCCATAATTTGGATTTGGTAAGTGGCTGTTTTGCTTTGTCGAAAGATTATATTTTGATTGAGCGCTTAACTGGCGATGATTGTGGTTCTATATCTGAGCCAGAACCAGAATCTTCTAATGAAGGTGATCCACTTAAAGAACTAGTTTATAGTTTTTCACCGAACCCAGCATTGAACAAAATCAAATTAGACGTACATACTTATCCATATACTGATATTCAGGTAAGTATTTACTCTATTACAGGGGTGCGTCATAAAACTTTTAGTATAGATGTGGCAGGTAAAAAACAGCATGAAATAGATATTACTGAGCTGTTACCTGGACAATATTATTTGAAAGTCGTCTCAGGTAATCAAACAAAAATGAGCAAGTTAACGAAGGTTCAATAAAAGAAATAAAACACGGATAATAAAGGCGAAACATTCATTTGTTTCGCCTTTTTTTATGGTGAGTTTTCAGCATAAAAAAAAGGAATTTCCATCCTCTAATCTCCTGCCTGTAGCACAATTAGTTGATTTCAGTTGATAAGATCCGTAATAATTGTTTTGTTTTTAGTCTTTCTATTTTTATTTTAGGTTGCATAGAACTCGCAAAACCTTCACTACAATGATAAAAAATCTTCTCTTTATATTTAGCTGTACCATTGGATCATTAAGTTTTTTGTCAGCCCAAATCCCTATGGACAACCTTGTGGGATATTATACTTTTTCGAATGCATCTGTGGACGATTTTAGTGGAAATGAAAATCATTTGAGTGACTATAATATGGCTTTACTTCGCGGTGATGATCGCTTTGGTAATTTTATAGAATCTATCGTTTTTTTGGATACTTGGATTGCATCAGTAGATTCCACCATGTTCAATTTTTCAGGAGATGAAAGTGTATTTTCTATATCTCTTTGGTGCAAACCGGATTCAATACCACCTGAATGGTTTGGCTTAATAAATAACTGGTCAGGATTTGATCAAGGTGGATACTTTTTGGGTATCAATCCAGCTAACAATAGAATTCGATTTAATCTGAATATGGGAACCTTGCCTTTTATGGAAAGCTCAAGTACATTTAATCAAAATGAATGGATGCATATTGTGGCTACTTATGATGGTTCGGCAGGAAATTTATACATTAATGGAGTGCTAGAGTCTACTGAAATATATAACCTTCCTATTCCTCAGTCTTCAGATCCATTTTTTATCGCAAGACAAGCTGATCAAGCACAAGCCTTTTATTATGGATCTATGGATGAGTTACTTGTCTACGACCGCGCCATAACGGAAGAGGAAGTCGAACAAATATTTACACGACTACCATCTTCGTTAGCCAATATAAATACCAATAACGCGCTTAAAATTTCCCCAAATCCTTGTCTTAATAATCTTGCTTTAGAACATACAACTAAAAACGTAGACCAAGTACATATCTATGATATCCGTGGTATTTTAATATATAAGGCAGCTTTACATAAAACCCATAAAGTGGATGTTTCCAATCTCCAAACAGGTAGCTATTATCTGCATGTAATATTTGATGACCAATCTTCTGCTGTTAAAAAATTTCAGAAACGGTAAACTTCCTCGGACTGGAAGAAAACTCAATACAATGACTACAAGATTAACTTAAAACACTTATGACTAATTTGCGACCTGAGGCCCGATTTCTAAATTCACATAAATAAATACCTTGCCAAGTACCCAGCGCTAAACGCCCATTCACTATTGGAATCTGCACAGAATGACCTACTATAGCTGATTTGATATGGGCAGGCATGTCATCAGGACCTTCTATAGTATGACGCATGCCAGATAAGTTTTCCGGCGCTAAACGATTAAAAAATAATTCGAAGTCATGCAATACATCTGGATCAGCATTTTCATTGATGCAAACCCCAGCTGAAGTATGTTGAATAAACACATGTAACAAACCCTGATCAGGGAGCGGCTTTGTTATACCTCCTAAGATGGCTTCCGTAATGATATGAAAACCTCTCAGCTTAGGCGATAATCTGATAACATATTGTTCTGTCATCTTAAGGAGCTAATCGTTGGATGTTCCACGAGCCATCTACTTTTTCATAAACAAAGCGATCGTGAAAACGATTGGGACGACCTTGCCAAAACTCAAAATATTGTATAGTTATTTCTATCCCTCCCCAATTTGGTGGTAAGGGTAGTGCAGCTTGATCAGCAAAGCGCATTTCTACTTTGTCGCGCATTTCCATCAGATAATCTTTATTCATAACCAACTGACTTTGTGGAGAGGTCCATGCCGAAATTTGACTTTCTCTAGGACGTGATTGGAAATAGGCAAGTGAACGTTCTGCACTGATTTTCTCAGCAGTACCTCTTATGCGTATTTGTCGCTCCATTTCTTTCCACAGAAAATTTACGGCAACTACAGGGTTTACATCGATATCCTGCGCTTTTTGACTATCATAATTCGTATAAAAAACAATGCCTGATTCAGTCACTTCTTTGATCAAAACAACCCTGCAAGACGGAATATCCGCCGCACAAGTAGAAAGTGCCATGACATTAGGTTCTATGACATTTGACGATCGAGCAGCATTGAGCCAGTCATTAAATAAATCAAAAGGATTGTCTGGAAGCTCAGATCGCTCCAAGCTTCCCTTCGTATATTGTACTCTTAAATCCTTTAAATCTTTCATCCTTTTCTAAATATTTTAGAAACACCGTGCTTCATTCTAAACGCTAACCAGTACATCACAGGTATGACCACTAGTGTTAAAAAAGTAGCAAAGGATAATCCATAAATAACCGTCCATGACATAGGACCCCACATGGCTGTATTGTCTCCTCCAATGAAAACTTTCGGGTCCAACTCTGTAATCAATGTAAAGAAGTTAAAGTTAAATCCGACAGCTAATGGAATTAAACCTAAAATGGTTGTAATAGCGGTCAATAACACTGGACGTAAACGAGTAGCACCTCCTTCGATTATGCACTCTTTTATATCCTGAAAACTTAGTTCATTAGCACTCGCTAAGCCCATTTGTTCTCTTTTGCGCTTGATGAGTAAATTGATATAATCGATTAATACAATCGCGTTGTTTACTACTATTCCCGCCAAGGAAATGATACCAACTCCTGTAAAAATCACCGTAATGGTTCTTCCAGAAAACGCATAACCTAAAAACACTCCAATCGTACTAAATAGTATCGACAACACAATAATGAATGGACTCAGTAAGCTATTAAATTGCGCCACAATGATGATGAAAATCGAGAATATTGCAATCAAAAAGGAATTCATTAAGAAGGCGGTATCTTCAGACTGCTGTTGCTGCTCGCCCGCAAACTCAAAAGACATGCCATCGGCCATGCTAAAATCTTCTAAAGCGCTTTTAATTTCAGCCACAATTTCATTTGCATTATACCCATCTAATACATTAGAATCTATGGTTATCAGACGCTTTCCATCTTTCCGTTTTATAGAGCTGTATGTACTCGAGTATTGGACATCAGAAACGGCTGAAATAGGTACTTGGGTCAGTTGACCATTGGCCGGATTTCTGAAGGTTACTTTCTGATCCAAGATCGAAGAGATGTTGTTTTTATATTGCTCGCTAAGACGCACCATAATAGGGTATTCGTCTTCACCTTGCTTAAATTTAGATACTTCCTTTCCAAAAATGGATGTACGTATAGCATCAGCAATACTGTAGGTGGATATTTCGTATCGTCTCGCAGATTCGCGATCGACATTGACCAGTAGTTCAGGTTTTCCCAAGCGAACATCAGCTTTCAGTTCTTCTATACCTGGTATGGATTGATCATTAATATATTTTATCATGCGATCTGAAACCACCACTAAAGAATCTACATCATCACCCCTTAGTTCGATGGTTATCGGTTTTCCTACCGGTGGTCCACTTGCATTTTGGTCCACAAATATTTGTACTCCTGCGTATCCAGAAACAGCCGCCCGTACTTCTTCCATGATTTTTCTAGAAGACTTACCACCACGCTCTTTAGTCTCTACAAAAGAAATGGTAATCCTGGCTTTGTTCGGGGTCACACCTGGTTCAGGAGGCGAATTGGGATCAGAAGTGTTTTCACCGATTTGGGTTAATACGGCTTCTACAATATCCATATTAGGTTCTAAAGTTTCGATCACCTGATCTTCGATATCCTTTACAAATTCGTTGGTGGCCTCTATATCTTTACCCATTGGTAACTCGATAAATACGTTTACGTACAAGGGATCAGCAATCGGGAAAAACTCTACTTTGGGCATGTTTAAGCTTAGTAAAACGATGGAGCCAATCAAGAGTGCGAAGGTTCCGAATAGTGTCAACATTGGCCTAAATCCTCCTAAAACAAAACGTATAAATTTATCATACAACCTTTCCAAGATAGGTAATAGGCTTTCTTGGAAATAGAAAGATGCTGGTCTTAATAAAAAGAAATTTACTAAACTCACAATCAGTGCAATACCCAATAAATTACGCATCCACATTACATCAGAAAAGTGGAATAAAATCACTCCCATTAACATGATCACAGAGCCAATCAAGATATTTCTACGTTTCTTATTTCTGGCCACTTGATCATCACTTCGTTCGTCTACTTTCATCAAGGCAGATGTGAGCACAGGGTTAATCACTAAGGCTACAAAAAGTGAAGAGCAAAGCACTATGATTAGGGTTGCTGGCAAATAGAATAAAAATTCTCCCATTAAACCCGGCCAAAAAGCTAGCGGTAAAAAAGCGGCTAGTGTCGTGGCCGTGGAAGCAATAATGGGCAAGGCTACCTCTCCGGTACCATACTTGGCTGCTTCTACATTGTTGTAGCCGTTTTGCATGTATCGATATATATTTTCTACAACCACGATAGCATTATCCACTAATAATCCCAAGGCAAGGATTAAGGCAAACAGGACTACAATATTCATGGTGGTGCCCGTTAAATGCAAAATGAGGATACCTGTCAGCATGGACAAAGGGATCGCTATACCCACAAACATGGCGTTTCTTAATCCTAAAAAGAAAAGTAATACTAGGACTACTAAAATTACCCCTGAAATAATGGAGTTTAGTAGATTGTCCACCTCGTTTTTCGTATACACCGATTGGTCGTTAAAAAGGGAAATTTTTAAGTCTGGTGGCAAATTAGGCCTTGCTTCTTCGATGACCTTTTTGATTCCATCGGCTGCATTAATTAGGTTTTCTCCTCTTCTTTTGATGATATCAAGGGAGATCACTGGATATTGATCCGAACGAGCAATACTCGATCGCTCTTCGTAATTAAAACTCACATCGGCAATGTCTCTTAAGTAAATCGGACGCTGATTTTCCGATTTGATAATCATGTTTTTCATTTGATCCACGTCGCCAAATTGTCCTATGATTCGTACAGAACGCTTAAATTGATTATTAAGCATTTCGCCTCCTGACATGGTTAAATTCTCCGTCCTAAAAGCGTTTTCTATATCGCCAAAAGAAACCTTGACCGCTTGCATTTTTACCATGTCTACATCTATACGCACCTCTCTTTCGCGGTCCCCCTTCATGTCGACCTCAGAGACCTCTTTAATTAGTTCTACACGATCTTTTATGTACTCACCAAAAAGCTTCAGTTCATCATTGCTATAATTTCCCGAGATATTAATGGTCACAATAGGAATATCACTCATATTAACCTCGAGTACGGCTGGTTCGCTCGTGAGATCTTCAGGCAATTCTCCTTTAGCTAAATCTACGGCATCTTTGACTCGATTCACAGCGAGTGTCATATCTATGTCCGCATCAAATTCAGCAATGATTACAGAGAAATCTTGCACTGATGTTGATTTTACGTACTTAATGCCCGTCTGATTTTCGATTTCTTTTTCCAGTGGTCGAGAAACATAATTTTCAATTTCTTCTGCCGAATTTCCGAAGTAAGGAGTGTTTATGTAAACGGTAGGTAATGAAGCTTCTGGAAACTGCTCTTTAGGCATGTCATTATATGACCTGATACCAAAGAGTAGGATCATAAATGCGATTAAAAACACCGAAGTAGCATTATCTACGGCTAGAGAGCTGAGTTTAAATTCTCTTAAATTATCGATTATATTTTTCATAGATAATGGCTTAGTTTTCAGTTGGTTTAGTTTCTAGCAATTCGCCTTCTTTGACAAAAAACGCACCTTCAGTAATGATTTCGTCATTTTCTGCTAGACCTGCATCTATTACCACTTTGTCGTCATTTGATAAGCCAGCTTCCACATATCGCTTGATCGCCACTCCATCTTCATTTATGAAAACGAATTTTTTACCGCTTACTTCTTCTTGAATCAGTTCAGGACTAATAGCGATTACGTCTTTTAATTGCTCAGCAACAAAATCTACTTCTGCAAGTAAAAACGGTTTAATCAGTCCACCTTGACTGCCTGTTTTGACTTCAATTTTAAAAGTCCGATTAGAAGGATCGATGGTCCGTCCTACCATAGAAATGGTTTTCTTCATTTCTTGGTCCAATGCTGGGTATCGTACGGTCACTGTTTGTCCTCTTTTTACAGAAGAAATGTATTTTTCTGGAATATCCACAGCGACTTTCAAGGCGGAAGTGTTCAAGATTTTGACGACTGGTGTTCCTGGACCGGCCATTTCCCCTTGAGACAAAAACTTTTGATCGATAACGCCAGAAATTGGAGCTTTAATGTATTTCTTTGTGATTTGCGATTGTAATGTTTCGAGTGTCTTCTCTAAACGCTCTTTATTGTTTTTAGCTTCTAAATATTGTATTTCAGAACCAATATTTTGCTTCCATAATCTAGACTGACGTTCGAATACATCCTTAGCTAAACTCAAACTGGTTTGTAGTTCAGCTTTTTGTTTTTCAAAACTTTCTAGGTCTACACTTCCGATTGTTTGTCCCGCTTTTACATAATCACCTTCTTCTACGGTCATACTCATCAAGCGTCCGCCAGTCTCACTACTAGCCATGGCAAAATTGTCAGAGAGGACAGCACCCTGAACTTGGGCTATTAAGTCTATAGACTCTTTAGCAATTTTTTCAGTAACTACGATGACTTTTTCCTTTGCTCTAGGTGGTTGGAGCTTATCTATTTTAGCTTGGATGGCTTCCATGCTGGTTGCCAATTCCTTAGATTGTCTTTTTTGTTCAGTTAATAACTTTTTGAGTCCAGCCAAGTCTTCAGGCATTTCAGTATTTGTATCGTTTGCAGGGCTGCAAGCAAACAAAAGGCTAAGTGTAGAAAGTAGTATTAGTAGATGTTTCATTATATCTAGTTTTGATAGGTTTTGTTAAAGGGTTCCCATGATAATGTCCAAATCTGCTTTGGCATTAACCAGGTTATAAATAGCATTCATATAAGCAGCTTGTGCTTGGTATAAGGACGATTCTGCTTGGGTAACTTCTAAGCTAGAACCCACACCTTCTTTGTATTTAATTTGGGTTGTCTGTAAGATTTCTTCATTGAGTGCCAAGTTTTCTTCAGCAGCTACCAAGCTGTATTTTGCGTTGATAAACTGAGTTTTGGCATTTAAAAATTGAAGGTTTAATTGGTCTGCAAAATTATTGCGATCCAGATCAATTTTTTCGAGTTCTAATTGAGCATTAGCGAGTTGTGCTTTTTTCATGCCACCATCATAAATAGGAATATTGGCGGTTAAACCTACAACAACTGTGGGCAACCAGCCAATTTCATCATTGTCAAATAAGTTATTTCTTTGCAATGATTCTTGAGCTGAAGCGAATGCACTCAAATTCGGATAATATTGACGTTTGATGCGCTTTACATCCATAGATTGTAAATCTCTACCAAGCTGAATTTCTTTCCATTCTGGTCTTGTGGTTACATCTAATTCTAATAGTGTCAAATCCGTTTCTGTTTTTAATTGATCCACTAGGCTGTTTAGGTCGTCCGTCACCACTATCTCTTCTTCCATGGGGTGCCTAATGTAGAATTTTAGCAAGTTTTTAGATAAGCTGATCAGCTCTTCCACTTTCAGCAATTCTGATTGCAAATTACTGAGCGATAACTCTAGACGCTTGACATCTAATTGTTCGATAAAACCTTCAGCATAAATCGCTTTCGATTCACTAATAGACTGTTGTAGTGTTCCAATGTTGTTTTCCAATGTTTGCTTGTTAATCTCGGCTAACATTACGTTCAGATAAGATTTTATAACATTGGCTTTTACAGTTTGGATTTTAGTATCTAAGCCTGCCTCTACAAATGCTCTGTACAATTTACTTGCTTCTAAGGCTACCAAATATGATCCGTCAAAAACCAACCATCGAGCATTAAGTTCGCCTGTTAATACATTTTTAGGTATAAACCCGAACTCAAAAGTTTCAGGTGGCCCGGTATAGGTTCCCATAGGGAGTAAGCCTGTCCCTTCTAAAACCCCAAAAATGGATGGAGTAATAAAATCTTCTACTGGACTCACAGGTGCGGCTATATAATGATTATACGAGATGCCACCATTGACTTGAGGAAGACCAGAAGCTCGTATTTCTTTAATTTGATTTTCAGCCTTGGCTAATTCGATTTTGTGTTCATCCAGTGCAGCATTATTAGATGTTGCCCTGGCTAAAGCTTCTTCTAAAGTGTAACTAGTTTGGCTACTTGCACCAAAACTTGATAGCATGATCACAGCTATCCACATAAACATTTTATGCATATTCCAGTTTTTTTAAATAGGCTCTATATATGGCTAAGCCTTGTTCGTTCATAATACCCAATAAGTGATAATTAATATATGCACGATAAACATCGACAGGAGCATGCTCGGTTTGCTCAGACAACCATCGTGTATTATTCATGTAAAAAGTGATTATTAGGGTCGAATTTAAATCGGATCGATACAGTTTTTCTCGTATGCCTCTGCGTAAATTATGTTCCATCACCGAGCGGATATATTTCATATGTCCTTCGTCAATTAGGGAGGCTAATTTTGGGTAATATTTTCGCAACTCGTATTGTGTAGATGGTTTCACTTGCTTTAAAAATTCTATCAGATAAGCACTCATCTGAAAAATCTCATCCACCGCGTTTTCTGAGTTGGCAAAAATTCCATCCACAAAGGTTTTTTCGTCTTGGATGTAACCTTCAATGACTGCTTTGATTAAGCTCTCTTTAGAATCTACTTCTTTGTATAATGTCTTTTTTGATACACCTAAATGCTTGGCAATATCATCCATGCTTACGCTTCTAATCCCGTATTTAAGGAATAACTGACGGCTTGTATTTATAAGTTTTTGATCGATCTTTTTCTGTTTTATAAACCACGGAAACTATGATTGTGGTTTGAGTTTCCAAATATACTATGACTTTAACAAAGCAAGTCTTAATTGGTTTTCATTTTGATAAGATTTCTGCTAAAAACATTTTTTTGGGTATTAATTACTTAGAACTAACTACCAGAATTCTAATATCTTCGACATATGAGTAATATTTTAGGTGTGATGACAGGCAGTTCCAAGGATGGAATGGATTTGTCTCTATGTGCTTTTAAAGGCATGGATCCCTTAACTTGGAAAGTGCTTCAGCATTGGTCTGTTGCCTATGATGAAGAGGTAATATCAGCTTTGCAAGTAGGACCTCAAGATACCTTATATACTATACTAAAGAAGCAAGATGCTTTCACTAAATGGATGGCCAAGGTCATTCTTCATTTAGACAATAAGTATAGCATGGATGTTATTTCCTTGCATGGACACACCGTGACTCATCTTCCACAAGAAGGCTTTACTTTTCAGATGGGTAGCGGAGCAAGTTTGTATGCGTTGACTGAGATTCCTGTTGTTTCAGATTTTAGGCAGCAAGATGTTAGTTTGGGTGGGCAAGGAACACCTATGGCGCCCTTAGCAGATCTTGTCTTATTTAAAGATCATGATCTATTTTTAAATTTAGGTGGTATAGCTAATGTGAGTATCCGACAGGATCAAGATATCATTGGCTATGATATAGCTCCTTGTAATCAAGTATTTGATCATTTTGCGCTTACATTAGGTGCGCCCTATGACCGAGAAGGAAAATGGGCTTCAGAAGGTTTTTTAAATGAAAGCTTATTGATGTTCATCCAAGAGCAAGAATACTTTAAATTATCACATCCTAAATCATTAGACAATAACTTTATTAAGGATAACTTTATTCCTAAGTTGAGCAACATTGAACCATCCCCAAAAAACGTATTGCATACATATGCCCATTTTCTAACAAGGCTGATTGCAAAAGAGTTTAAGAATACACTGGCTGTAAAGAAAAAAGTGCTGGTATCGGGAGGAGGAATCAGAAACACTTTCTTTAAAAATTTGTTAGAACATGCATTAAAAGTAGAGGGTCTTTCGATCAGTATTCCAGCGGATGATATCATCGAGTTTAAAGAATCAATATTAATGGCTTTGCTGGCATACTATCGTTTAAACAATAGAGACAACTTATTAGCTTCGGTCACCGGCGCTAGCAGAAATTCGATGGGTGGAGCGTTGTATGGCTCCGTAAATATTTAACTTTTGTGAATTTTAAGACACAATGAAGATATTCATAACAGGCGGCACTGGTTTTTTAGGGTATTACATTATTCAAGAACTGGTAAATAGTACTGACTATGAGATTACCCTATTGCGAAGACCAAGTTCAAATATTGATCACCTGGACTATTTCAAATCTCGAATAAAATTGGTCGAAGCAGATTTAGCAGATATTCATCCCATAGACCATTGTCTTGCTGAGTCGGATGTCTTGATTCACGCTGCAGCAGACATAGATTTTAATAAAGCTAAAGACCATCTTTATAAAACAAATGTATCCTTGACAGGCCAGCTCATGGATCTTGCATTAGCTAATGATGTCCAGAAAGTGGTGCATGTCAGTTCGACTGCCGCGTTAGGCAAAGCTTTTGAAAATAAACTGCTCGATGAAGAAGTAGATTGGGAGCCTTCACCCTTCAATACCTATTATGCAGAAACGAAGTACTTAGCCGAACTCGAAGTCTGGCGATCCATAAGCGAAGGACTAAACGCTGTGATGATTTGCCCTTCACAGATTTTGGGCACAGGTGACTTCAGCAAAGGAACACCACATCTGTTAAGCCAATTAAAGAGAGGTATCAAACGGTATCCCACAGGCACCAATGGTTTTGTGGATGTCAGAGATGTAGCTAGTATGATCTATCAAGCTGTCGATCTAAATGTCGTTCCAGGAAAATATATATGTAGTGCTGTGAACATTGACTACTGGCAAGTTCTTGATATTTTATGCTACCACCTAAAAGCTGAAATGCCCACTAAGCCTGTAACTGATAGTACTATTCAATGGTTAAAGTGGATCGAAAAAATCCCATTTCTCAAAAGCTCAAACATTAATGCACAAAGCTTGAAAGTTGCACAGCGCCAAATGAAATACGACAATGCTAAAAGTCTTCAGACTTTTAATTTTGAATATCGAGATATCACATCCACATTGGAGCAACTCGCTTCGGTTTATTTGCAATGGCTCGACGATGACGAGATTAATGCCTACCTTCTTTAAATTTCATATTATAAAAATCAACAATATAAAATAAGGCATATTTATATTTTTGTAAAATATATGTCTTAAATTTTAGGTTAGGTCAAAATATTTGTAACTTATTGGAAAATAAATTACTCGCATATGGATGGTCACAACATAAGAAACACGGTGCTGCTCGGACACTCGGGCAGCGGCAAAACTACCTTTGCCGAAACAATGCTTTTTGAAGCAGAAGCAATTAAAAGAAGAGGAAATGTAGCGGATGGATCAACTACTTCTGATTATACTAATATTGAAAAAGAAAGAGGAAATTCCTTGTTTAGTTCTTTGATGCATGCTCATTGGAAAGATTCGAAAATTAATATCATTGATACACCTGGTTCTGATGATTTTATAGGAGAAGTTGTTTCGTCATTAAAAGTGGCGGACACTGCTTTGGTGCTTTTAAACGCTACACAAGGTGTGGAGGTTGGAACTGAGATCATATGGGAGCATATTCATAAAAATCAGACTCCATCATTATTTGTCATAAACCAAATGGATCATGATAAAGCAAATTATCAGCAAACACTTGAGCAGGCACAGAGTAGGTTTGGTAATAAAGTGGTGGCCTTGCAGTATCCATTAAATCAAGGTGCAGAATTTGATACCATTGTCGATGCTTTGCGTATGACTATGTATACATTTGGACCTGATGGAGGTAAGCCTGAAAAAGTGCCTATACCCGAAAGTGAAATTGCTAAGGCGCAAGCTATGCATAATCAGCTTGTTGAGATCGCTGCGGAAAATGACGAAGGGCTTATGGAAAAATTCTTTGATGAAGGTTCATTAAGTGAAGAGGAGCTTACTAAAGGATTGCGTATTGCTTTGGCTAATGGAGATTTTTTTCCCGTTTTTATTTGTTCGGCCAGTCAAAATAAAGGCAGTGGAAGAATTATGGGTTTTGTAAATGATATCGCGCCATCTCCTGCTGACCGCGCAGGTGCAATGTTGGAAGATGGTTCCAGGCTTTCGCTTGATGACACTTCCACAAGTATATTTATTTACAAGACTTTATCCGAACCTCAAGTAGGAATGGTTTCCTACTTTAAAGTCTATAGTGGTGTCTTGCGTTCTGGTGATGAAATGATTAATGCTAGTAATCGTGGTGTAGAGCGTTTTAATCAAATGTTTGTTGCTGAAGGTAAAATTAGAAAATCGGTTGATGTATTAAATGCCGGCGATATAGGTGTCACGGTTAAATTAAAATCAAGTCATACAAATGATACCTTGTCGGGTAAAGGAGTAGATCGGAAAATTAAAGCCATTGAATTTCCTGCACCACGCATGCGTACGGCTATACAGCCAAGTGGTAAAGGGGATATGGAAAAATTAATGAAGTCTCTCCAAAGTATAGCTGAAGAAGATCCTACCTTGATTGTAGAGCAATCTAAGAGCCTTAAGCAAACCATTTTGCATGGACAAGGTCAGCTTCATCTGGACTTGATAAAATATAGGGTCGAAAAAGTAAACAACCTTCACTTTGGTTTTGAGAAGCCTAAAATTGCTTACAGGGAAACGATCACTCGTTCGGCGGACACGCACTATAGGCATAAAAAGCAATCAGGAGGATCGGGTCAGTTTGCTGAAGTGCATATGCGCATCGAGCCTTGCTATGAAGATATGTCTTTGCCTAGTGATTTGACTGTTCGTAAAGAAATGGAGGAAGAGCTTCCATGGGGCGGTAAGCTAGTCTTTTTGTGGTGCATCGTAGGAGGTTCTATCGATGCTAAATACATCAATGCAATCAAGAAAGGAATTTTACAGAAGATGGAAGATGGTCCTTTAACTGGCTCTTATTGCCAAAACATCAGAGTGAGTATCTATGATGGTAAAATGCATGCCGTGGATTCCAATGATATGGCATTTATGTTGGCTGCAGGGAATGCTTTCAAAACAGCGTTCAATGAAGCTAGACCTAAGTTATTAGAGCCTATTTATGACGTAGAAATTCTTTGTGCGGATGAAGTCATGGGCGAGATAATGGGTGATCTGCAAACAAGAAGAGCTATGATTGTAGGAATGGGTGCTGAAGGGCATTATCAAAAAGTAATGGCTAAAGTGCCACTAGCAGAAATGTACAAATATTCGTCGACACTGCGTTCGCTCTCTCAGGGACGTGCCAAGTTTAAACGTGCTTTTGCGGAATATGCTGAAATGCCAGCAGATGTGCAGGCGCGGATAGTTTCTCAGCAAGAAGCTGTAATGGCCTAAATATGAGAAAAAAAAAGGGTCTGGCATTTTGCCGGCCCTTTACTTTTAATTTCATGCTTACCTTTGTGTCCGAATGTAATTCACTATGAAAATTGGTTTCGATGCAAAACGTTTATTTAATAATCCAACTGGTTTGGGTAATTATGCTCGAACCTTAGTCAAACAGCTTCATCAATTTTATCCAGAAATAGACTTGGTGCTTTTTACTCCGAAAGTGCACATTCATCCATATAATGAATGGTTTGTTGATCAGTCAAATATAAAAATCGTAGAAAAAAGTACACGATTTCCTGCATGGCGCTCTTGGGGGATTGTAGAAGCTATAAAGCAAGAAAAAGTAGATATTTATCACGGATTAAGTAATGAGTTGCCTATTAAGCGACTGCCAAACAGTATAAAATCGGTAGTTACTATTCATGATTTGATATTTAGGGTATTTACCCAGCAATACACCTGGGTAGATCGAAAATTGTATAATTATAAGTCGAATCAAGCATGTAAGAATGCAGATTGTATTATCTCGATCAGTCAAAGCACCAAAAAGGATATTCTCCATTTTTATCCGCACACTAAAGTGCCTATTCATGTTATTTATCAATCTTGTAGGCCATATAAGCCCGTCGCTCATCCAGCAAGAGATTATTATTTGTTTGTCAGTTCGATCAATGAACGAAAAGGACTCAAAGATATACTGCAGTGTATGTGTCTTCAGCATGAAACTGAGCGGATTTACTTAAAGGTAGTAGGGAAGGGAGGAGCTTATGAAGAGCATTTGAGAAACTTCGTAAGTGCTCATCAACTGGATGCATGGGTTGAGTGGTTAGGAAATGTCGAAGACGAAAAGCTAGAAGGTCTCTATCAGCATGCTAAAGCGCTGATTTATCCATCATTGTATGAGGGCTTTGGGATACCTGTCATAGAAGCTTTAAGCACTAAAACTCCAGTGATCACATCGAATAGTTCATCTATGCCTGAAGCAGGAGGTGATCAGGCACTGTATATTAAGCCTGGTGATGTCCAAAGTTTGCAAGAGACCATTAAGCAACTGGAAGCTTGGGTGTTTGATAATGATGGTTTGGAAAAACACCTCAAACAATTTGATTCAAAACATGTTACTGATATCTTAGTGGACAATTACCGCAATCTACTGCCATAATCAAGCTTTTCTCGTTCGTTATCATCGATTATATATTATAATAAGTTATATATGTGTGACATATATTTGTTATATTTGTGTTGACCTGATAAATGGTATGAACGTAGAGCCTTGAATTCTAGGATTTTACATACATACTATGCAAATTACACATCTTCTAAAAGGTGCATGTAGGCCTTTGTGTCTGCTTGTGCTTGTGGTCGTTTTCCCTTGTGTTTTAACAGCCCAAGACATTTGTCCTATAAAAATTGTGGGAGAAAATACGCCTGTCAAACAGCGGCGCATTGCCCTCGAGCCTATTTCTGTTGAAGGGGATGGCGTACAATGGGATAATTTATCTGGATTGTTTGCTAGAGGAGGCACTTTAACAAGTGTAAGTCTTGAGCCAGGCCAAAGAAGTCAAATTTTATGGTTGAAAAATGTGAATGCATCTATTCCTGCTTCAGCAAGTGTAGAGTCTATACAGCTGCAAATATTTGGCTCACAAACAGGTGAAGGTATTGTGGATAGGACGATTCAGTGGTACGACGCATCGACAGGTTTAATAGGTGATAATAAGGCAAATGACGTCTTAGGTGGTGTTAAACCTTGGACCGATAATCAGATTTGGAAGTATGGCACACCTGGCGATTTGTGGTCTTTGGGCTCAAATCCCGAGATTTTAAATAATCCAGCTACTGGAATGTATATTCAGTTGGAAAATAATGGGGATGAGGTGTCCACAGCAGAAATAGATGTTGCTTATATTATCATTACTTACCGACCAGCATATGATATTTGTGAGCATGATTGTGTGAGTTTCTTTGTCGAGGATTTAGGTGACAATATCCAATATAACTGGAGTATACCTGAGGGGTATCATAATATAGATAATGAGCCATACGATCGAGTTTTAAATTTGGGCAGAGATACTACGGGCTATGGACTATTTGAAGTATGTGTCCAAGCAACTTCTGGTTTTTTAAGCTCAGACATCTGTTGCCGAAATTTTAGATATGGACCCTGTGGGACAGGGTCTTTAGGTGATCGAGTATGGCATGATGAAAACGTTAATGGTATTCAAGATGAAGGAGAGGAAGGAGTGCCTAATCTTGACTTAACCTTGTATAATTATAATAATGAAGCTGTAGGGTCTACTCAAACGGATGCTGAAGGTTTTTATCTTTTTGATCTTCTGGAGAAAGGAAACTATAGGGTTTCAGTAGAGGTGCCTGAGCCCTATATGCAAACTATAGAAGCTGCGGAAGAATCTGTAAACAGTGATTTTGTCAGGGCTTATGGATCAGGTTCAAGCTTTGTTTATGTGGATGAGACAGAATCTTATTTAGACCTTGATTTCGGCTTGATAAAAACTGGAGAAATTGGAGACTATGTCTGGTTTGATGAAAATAGAAATGGGATCCAAGATGATCATGAGCAAGGAATTGCAGGTGTAACTTTAAGTTTGCTAGACACAAATGAGCAGATAATTAGCATTGTATCAACAGATGCAAGTGGATTTTATCTTTTCGAAGATGTATATCCTGGAGAATACTCTATTCTCATAGAGTTGCCTGATGAAAACTATGAAATAACAACAAGAAATATAGGAGAAACCACTACAGATTCCGATTTTTATTTGGATGGCCAAAAGATTACTACAGGCTCTTTCGAAGTGTGGTCAGGACAAATAAATCGGGATCTGGACGCTGGTTTTAGATGGCAAACAGGTGAAGTGAATGGCCTGGCATGGTATGATGACTGTGGCGATGGACAGTTAGATATAGAAGATGCATTGCTGCCAAATATTTTAGTCAGTTTATATGACTGTCAAGCTAATTTTGTGGCATCAACTTTTACGAATGATGAAGGTTATTACCACTTTGAAGAAGTCATTATAGGTGATTATTATCTTGTCTTTGAATCTTTAAATGGCCATATATTCTTAGATCAAAGTGCTGCAGACTCTGAGGTTGATAATAGCAATGGCTTAGGGTCTACTTCTTGTTTTACGGTACAGAACAATACAGAAACGAATGTGAATGCTGGTTATACTCAATTAGCAAGCCTTGGTGATTATGTTTGGTTGGATGCAAATACCAATGGTATCCAAGATGTGGATGAAGCAGGATTGCAAGGCGTCGAAGTCTTGCTTAAAAATAGGGAAGACGAATTGATTGCATCTGAAATCACACTTTCGAATGGGAATTACCTATTTGAAAATATTTATCCAGGAAGATATTATATAGAGTTTTTATTGTTAGAAAATCATCTTTTTACAGATGCTAACATTGGACAAGAAAATTTAGATTCTGATGTCGATGGCAGCATAAGCATAAACAGTACCTCGGAAATCTTGATTAAAGCCAATGAAATCAATCTGGATATAGATGCTGGAATGAGGTTAAATGCAGGTAAAGTGGAAGGATATACTTGGCATGATGAAAACTTTAATGGTTTACAAGAGAGTAGTGAACAAGCCATTGCTAATATTGAAGTGCAGTTGTTTAATTGTACAGGTGAATTTATAGCGAGTACGATCACTGATGAAGAAGGCAACTATGTTTTTTGCGATATTTTGGTGGGCGAATATTATGTTCACTTTGGCTTGCAAGACCATTATGCATTTACTGCGCCAGACTTGCTTCCGGCTAATTTAAATTCGGATGTTAATGCTTCAAGTGGCTCTGGTACTACAGATTGTGTGGGCGTCATTTTGGATGAAACCACCAGTTTTGACGCTGGGTATTACATGCCTGTTTGTATTGGAGATTTTGTTTGGCTTGACGCTAATCAAAACGGTATCCAAAATGTAGGTGAAGTGGGCGTAGAAGATGTGGCGGTTAGTTTATTGAGTGCTGAAGGTGAGTTGCTTGAGAGTGTGGTCACAAATGCCCAAGGTTTCTATCAATTTACAGACTTAGATCCCGGATCTTATTATTTGCAGTTTGCCATCAGTGATATGTTTCTTTTTACGACCAGCAGTGGAGCTGATCCAACACTGAACTCTGACGTGACTAACGCCAATGGAGAAGGCACTAGTTCGATAATTAATCTAAGCTCTGGAGTGAAAGATTATAGCATCGATGCAGGCTTAATTTACAGTACTCGAAGCATTAGTGGTACAACTTGGATTGATGAAAATTGCGATGGTATATTGCAAGCTGATGAATTGAGAAAAGGTGCTCTATTGGTCGAATTGCTGGATGAGTTTGGTAATATATTAGATACAAGAATTACCGATGTGGAGGGGAATTATAATTTTTCTTCAGTACCGATCGGTACATATAAGCTAAGATTTCCACTCAGCAACCAGCTTGATTTTACGCTTGAAAACCAAGGGAATGATCCAAATTTAGATAGTGATGCGATCGCGGCAAATAATGGGCAAACAGCGGATATCCTTATCGATGGCACCACTGATGTAACAGGAGTAAATGCAGGCTATAAATATAAAACTGAAGCAATAGAAGGCTATGTTTGGGCAGATTGTAAGGTCGATGGAATCCAACAAACCAACGAATCTGCGATAGCTAATGTGTGGGTAAATTTGCATAATCCAGATGGAAGTATTCATCAATCCACTCTTACAAATGCGGCTGGGCAGTATGCTTTAACAGGCATTTTATTCAATGAATATTACCTAAGTATTGAAATAGATGATTCGATGTACATGCTGAGTTTTGCAAATGAAGGCAATAATGATAACATAGATTCAGATTTTTTAAATCAGAGCGGAAACTTTGAAACCTTGATTTTTGACTTGGATGATTCTATGGTCTTTGATGCAGGTTTTTATAGATATGCAAGGCTTGCAGGAAGTGCATGGTTTGATGAAGATACAGATGGCTTACTGGAGCCGAATGAAGAAGGAGTAGAAGGTGTTAGAGTGTATCTGATGGATGAATTCATGAATGTCGTAGCAGATCAAACAACCGATGTTAATGGTGGGTATGCTTTTGAAGAAGTTGTACCGGGGATTTACAATCTTGGCTTTGATAAGCACCCTGATTTGGTTTTTTCAAGCCCTGATTTGTCAGGGGATTCTGACATTGTCTTAATAGAAGAAGATAGGGCCATTACCACAAGTTTTGTACTCAAATGTGGAGAAAATCTTGCAGATGTTAATGCTGCTTATGAAGAAGCACCTCCTTTAGCATCAAGTATTTCGGGAGTAGTCTTTGAGGATTTTAATGCAGATGGGATAAATGAAAATACAGGATTCTTTATCAATCAAGAAGTTTCATTATATAGGGAAAATGGTGAACTAGTAAGTACTACCCAAACGAATGAAGTAGGTGCCTACGATTTTGTCATCTTGACTCCTGGATCATACTATGTAGTCTTCGAAAACGAATATGAATTAAGTCCATTCCAGGTAGGAGATGACATGCTCGATTCGGATGCTCAAATAGTCAATGGTGTCATCAGGACTGATCACTTATTAGTGATGCCAGATACGCATTTTGATCACGTAGATGCTGGATTCTTTAGCTTGGCGACCATAGGTGATTATGTGTGGTTTGATTCAAATAAAAATGGTTTACAAGACCAAGACGAATTGGGTGTACCTAATCAAATGGTCATGCTATTTACAGAGGATGATCAATTGGTTGAGTCCTTATCTACGGACACTGATGGTCTATATAGCTTTGTTGATGTAAGGCCTGGTACATACTATGTTTCCTTTGGATTAGTAGATGGATATGAATTTACGCTGGCTAATCAAGGAAGTAATGATTTGTTTGATTCGGATGTGAATAATACGGCTGGTTTTACAGGGAATACAGCTTTAATTACGCTCATTTCTGGAGAGGAAAATACCGGTGTTGACGCAGGCATGTCTGAGTCCGAATTGGAAAGTGGTTCTTTGAGTGGACACGTTTTTGAAGATTTAAATGCTAATGGCATTCAAGAAAATGATCCATTAGTAAATGAGATGGTTGTTACTCTTTTCGATGGAGATGGATTGTTTGTTGAAGGTAAATCTACTGATGAAAATGGATTTTACCAGTTTTCAGAACTAGCACCGGGAGACTATTATATTGTATTTGGCTTTGCCGAAGATCAGATATCCACATGGTTAAATATCGGCAATGATGAAGCGCTCGATTCCGATGTTAGTTTGGAGGATGGTGAAGTGAGAACAGCTATTGTGAGTTTAGAAGCAGGTGAAAATTTGGGCGAGATAGATGCTGGTTTTTATAGATATGCATCCCTAGGTGACTTGACTTGGATCGACCTTAATGGTAATGGGAAAAGGAATGTAAACGATATAGGATTGTCCAATGTCGAGATAATGTTATACAATGCAGATAATGATTTAGTCGGAATACGGACGACCAATGAAGAAGGATTATTTTTATTTGATGCTTTGAGACCGGGACAATACTTCTTGACCTTCGGCAATGTAGAGGATTACGAATTTACAGAAGCTAAGGTCGGTACGAATGACTTTATCGATTCAGATGTCATTAGTGATACTGGAAATACGAGCCTTATTACGCTTAATTCTGGGGAGTCTAATTTAAATATTGATGCTGGTTACGAAGAAATTGAGCTTGTAGATCCTCCGGTTTTTAATGCGAGCATTTCCGGTGAAGTTTTCGAAGATTTAAATGCTGATGGTTTGAAAACAAGCAATCAAGGTCTAGCAGAAATGACGCTGACTTTATTTAATGAACTCGGTGAAGTGGTAGCTTCTACAAATACCAATAATAATGGAAAATACTTCTTTACTTCATTGATGGCTGGACAGTATACCGTTTCATTAGATATTGGTCCAGATTTCGAATGGTCTCCTTATCAAGTAGGGAATGATGCAGCGATAGATTCTGACTTCCAAGAAAGTCAGACTGGTATATTGACCACAGAAATCATTATCCTTGATGAAGATGAATCGGTAATTAATGTAGATGCTGGTTTATGGAGATATGCGAGCATTGGAGATCTCGCATGGTTTGATCTTAATGAAAATGGTAAGAGAAATGTTAGTGATTATGGTTTAGATAGTATAGCAGTAAGTTTGTTTACTGCTGATGATGAGCAGATTGACTCAGCTATTACCGATACAGAAGGTTTATATCTTTTTACCAATGTTGTTCCAGGCGATTACTACCTGGTTTTCTCATCAAAAGATTCACTTTTATTCACTTTGTCCAACATTGGCACTAATGAAACCAATGACTCTGATGTGAATGATGAAACTGGACGCACAGATGTGGTTAGTGTGCAGTCTGGAGATGTAAATTTAAATATGGATGCGGGCTATATACAAGAAGTGATCGTAGATCCACCGCTCATTTACGGAAGCATTTCAGGACAAGTATTCGAAGATATGAATGCAGATGGATTGAATAGTGAGAATGTAGCTTTGAGCAATGTTGAACTAAGATTATTCAATACAGAAGGAGATCTGCTGGATGAGCAATTGACGGATGAAAATGGTTTATATCGTTTTGATGATTTAGTAGAAGGTAGTTATGAAGTAGTCGTAGATGCAGGAGATTTATATCAGCTAAGCCCGACAAATATCGGCACGGATGATGCCATTGATTCTGATTTTAATGAAGAGCAAGCAGGCGGAATGATAGTTGAACTTGATTTAAGTGAAGGAGAAAATAGAAGTAATCTGGATGCTGGTTTATGGAGATATGCGAGCATTGGAGATCTCGCGTGGTTTGATCTTAATGAAAATGGTAAGAGAAATGTTAGTGATTATGGTTTAGATAGTATAGCAGTAAGTTTGTTTACTGCTGATGATGAGCAGATTGACTCAGCTATTACCGATACAGAAGGTTTATATCTTTTTACCAATGTTGTTCCAGGCGATTACTACCTGGTTTTCTCATCAAAAGATTCACTTTTATTCACTTTGTCCAACATTGGCACTAATGAAACCAATGACTCTGATGTGAGTGATGAATCTGGACGTACAGATGTGATTAGTGTGCAGTCTGGAGATGTAAATTTAAATATGGATGCTGGCTATATACAAGAAGTGATCGTAGATCCACCGATCATTTACGGAAGCATTTCAGGACAAGTATTCGAAGATATGAATGCGGATGGTTTGAATAGTGAGAATGTAGCTTTGAGCGGTGTGGAGCTGAGATTGTTGAATGAGGAAGGAGATCTGCTGGATGAGCAATTGACGGATGAAAATGGTTTATATCGCTTTGATGATTTAGTAGCAGGTAGTTATGAAGTAGTCATAGATGCGGGAGATTTATATCAGCTAAGCCCGACGAATATCGGTACGGATGATGCCATTGATTCTGATTTTAATGAGGAGCAAGCAGGCGGAATTATGGTTGAACTTGATTTAAGTGATGGAGAAAATAGAAATAATCTGGATGCGGGTTTTTGGAGATTTGCGAGTGTGGGAGACTTTGTATGGTATGATCTTAATGAGAATGGCAAGCAAAACCCTGGAGAGCCAGGTGTTGATAGTATAGATGTAACTTTGTTTTCTGCTGATGATGTAGCCTTACAGACTACGATGAGTTCAGAAAATGGGGAATATATGTTGACCAATGTTGTTCCAGGTGATTACTACTTGCAATTTTCTAGGAAAGCGGAACTTAGGTTTGCCAAAGCAAATGTAGGTGCCAATGAATCCAATGATTCAGATGTAGTCGATCTAGAATCAGGGACCACGGAAGTGTTTAGTTTGGTATCGGGTTTAACACGTGTAAATATTGATGCCGGGTATAGAGATGAGCTTGAAGATCCTATTGAATTGGGCAGTATTTGTGGATTCTTGTACGAAGATATGCTGGCTGATGGAGTGAGTCTTGACGATCCAGGTTTAGCTGATATGACCATCGCTATATTTACTGAAGAAGATGACTTTATTGAATCAACATTGACAGGTGCAAATGGTGAATATTGTTTTACTGATTTGCCTGAAGGTTCATATTATTTGCAATTAAATGCTCCGGATAATTACAACATTAGTGAGGCTAATATAGGATCGAATGATGCTATTGATTTTGATTTTTCAACTGGATTAAATGGAATTACGACAGCTTTAATCCCTCTAGCTGAAAATGAAGATATTGCCAATGTAGATGCTGGTGTTTGGAGGTTTGTAAGCGTAGGAGATTATGCATGGTTAGATATCAATGAAAATGGTTTGCAAAATCAAACGGAACCTGGTGTGGACAGCATTAAAGTATCCTTATTTGATGATGCTGATGATTTAATTGAGGATGTGTTGACTGGAGAAGATGGAGCTTATTTATTCGAAGGATTAAGGCCGGGTAATTATTACCTAAATTTCTCCCTCAAAGATTCCTTAGATTACACGACGTCTAATGCAACAGCTAATGTGTTTATAGACTCAGATGCAGCAGAAGATACAGGTGATACAGACGTATTTATATTGCGTTCTGGTTCAGGAATTTTAGATATGGATGCTGGTTATGTGATGGTAGAAACGCCGATGCAAAATGGGGCCATAAGTGGATTCGTTTTCGAAGATTTAATGGCTGATGGAGTGAAAACTGACGATCCAGGTTTAGGAAATCGTACAGTCAGATTGTTTGATGCTCAAGGACTGTTGGCTACAAGCTCTACCGATGAAAATGGTTTTTATGGCTTTTCTAACCTGCCTGCAGGTAACTATAATGTACAAGTCGAATTAAATCCAGACTATCAAGTGACTGCATTCCAAGAAGGAGTAGATGCGGGAATTGATAATGATTTCTTAAAGATTGATGATACATTCAGGACGATCAATTTGAGTTTAAATGCAGATGAAGCTATTGTCGATGTAGATTGTGGTGTGTATAATTTGGCTGAGTTTGCAGGCTTTGTTTGGCTTGATGAAAATGGTGATGGTATCCGTCAAAGCGATGAAGCTGGCTTTGCTGATGTGAATGTTGTTTTACTGGATGCGTTCGGTACATCCTTTGGAAGTGTAGATACAGATGAAGACGGTTTATACAGGCTATCAGTAATACCTGGTAGTTACATGTTGGGTGTTATTACACCTAATGGATTCTTTTATACCGAAGAGAATCAAGGAAGCGATGAAACCTTGGATTCTGATATTATAAGCACTTTAGGCCCTTTTGGCATAAGTGAGGAGATGTCCGTTATTTCAGGCCAAGTGATTGATCAAATTGGTGCAGGATTAAGAATGGACCCTATCCAAGGGGCCTTCAATATTAGTGGGAAAGTCATAGAAGATTTAAATGGTAATGGTTTACAAAACCCTAATGACCCAGCATTAGCTGAGATCGAAGTATCGCTATTTACCATGGATACGATTCTAGTGGCTAATGAAATGACTAATATGGCAGGAGAATACCTCTTTGAAAATCTTCCTGCAGAGGATTATTTTATAGTGATCGATTTAGCTGAAAATATGGAATTAAGCTACTATCAAACAGGGTCAGATGCTAGCATAGATTCAGATTTTCAGCTAGATGGTGAGTTTAGGCGTACAGTTACTCTTAGTATTTCTTCGGAATCTATCGAAAATATAGATGCTTTGGTTTATCGTTTTGCACGGATCGGTGATTATGTATGGAATGATTTAGATGAGAATGGTGTACAGGGGTTAGATGAGTCTGGCTTAGAAGGAGTACAAATCATATTATTTGATAATGGAAACAATGAAATAGCTTCTGTTTCTTCAGGCGAGAATGGTCAATATGCTTTTGAGTCATTGCGTCCAGGAAATTATAGAGTTAATTTTGTATTGCCAAAATATTATCTTTTCTCCGAAGGCTTGCAGGGGTCTGATGGTTCTGCCGATTCAGATGTAGTTTTATCTTTTGGCGACATTGGAACAACCAATTTTATACCTATAACATCTGGAGAAACAAATGTCGATATTGATGGTGGAGTATATCTGGATCCATCCGTAGATCCTAAATCTTTTATGTTTGGTTATGTTTGGGATGACTTGAATGCCGATGGAATATTAGGAGACGCAGAACCTGGAACTAATGGGGTAGAAGTGAGCTTGAGAGACGGAAGTGGAGCAGTATTGGACACGAAAACGACGGCAAATCATCCGGAAACAAATGAACCAGGATACTATGAATTTACGGTTTTATCTGAGGGGATGTATTATGTCAGTTTTGACTTGCCGAGTGGAGTGATTTTGACAGATGCAAATATAGGTTTGGATGAGTTAGAAGATTCTGATGTAAGTGATTCAGGAGGTGAGCTTCGCACAGAAGTATATGATTTGGTTTTTGGTGACGTAGTGCAAGGGGTTAATGCTGGTTATTATAGAAATGCAGATTTAACGGGGTATATCTGGTTTGATGAAAATCAAAATGGTATCCAGAATGATGCGGAAGAAGGACTGGAAGGATTTAACATACGATTATATAGAAATGATGGGACGCTGACATCTATGTCTACGAGTAATGAAAATGGTCAATATAGTTTTACAAGCATAAAACCAGGTAACTTCTTTTTAAGAGTTGATTTGGTCAATGGAGTGGCCATAACTATTCCTAATCAAGGAAGCGATGATTCAGTAGATTCAGATGTAGACGGTTCTAATGGTCCCAATGGTACAGCCAATTTTAATTTAAACTCTGGTGTTTTAGAAGTTAATTGGGATATAGGTTTAATACTGGAGCCTTCATCGATAGGTAACTTCGTATGGGATGACTTAAATGGTGATGGCCTTCAAAGTGAAGACGAACCAGGCATTAATGACGTCATTGTAGATCTTTATCATGAGGACGGCAGTCTCAGAGCAACGACTACAACGCAAACTCAAGATGGTGTTGCAGGTTTCTATCTTTTTGAAGAAATAGAGCCGGGTAATTACTATGTGCGATTTCAAGCACCGCCAGAATATCTCTTTGTCATTCCTTACCAAGGGGCAAATGCTGCCTTTGATTCCAATGTAACTGAAGCAGTAGCCTCTGGATCCACAGATGTGTTTTTGCTGGGGCCAGGCTTGTTCTTAGATGATATAGATGCTGGTTTGTATCGAGAATCTACCATAGGAGATTTAGTTTGGGATGATGCCAATAGAAATGGTATTAGAGATGCGAATGAGTCAGGTTTAGCTAATATTCCTGTGACTTTATACCGTGCGGGTTATGGTGATTATGGCACTCAAATCACCGACAATAACGGAAGTTACACTTTTGATCAATTGCCAGCTGGTGAATATTACATTTCGGTAGCATTAGAAGATGCTCTTCAATTTAGCTTGCAAAATATGGGCTCAGAAGATGAGGATAGTGATGTGAATGCAGCTGGGAACTCTGAATTGTTTTTATTGGCTTATGAAGAAGATAAAAGTGATGTCGATGTCGGAGTTCATGCAAGCACAGGATTGATAGGAAAAGAAGTCTGGTTAGATGTAAATGGTAATGGATTGAAGGATTTTAATGAGGCTTTAATGACGGATATCAGAGTAAATTTATTAAATGACGAGGGAGATGTTCTCCGTTCGACTATTACTGATCATGTAGGTCAATACACATTTGATAATCTTGATCCAGGTAACTATCAAATTGAGTTCGAAGCTCCAGAGGGCTATGAGTTTACTAAAAAGAATCAAGGTTTTGATGAGTCTTTAGATAGCGATGTGTCAGAAGAGGGGATGAGTGATATGGTTTTTATAGACCCATCAAATATAGTTCGTGATTTGGATGCTGGAATATTTGAGGAAGGTACCGTAAAACCGGAGGTTTGGTTTGATGAAAATGGGAATGGCGTGAGAGAGCTGGGTGAGGCATCATCCAATGAGTTTACACTGGAATTGTTTGATGAATTTGATGAACGAGTATTGACAAGTGACCAGTATGTGCTTGAAGGAGGAAAGTGGAGTTTAAAGTTTGAAGGATTAGCGCCAGGAGAGTATTACTTACGTTTGGCAAAGCCCAACAATTATAAAGCTACTTTGCTGCAAAAATCTAATGATCTAATCGATAATATAGGCTATGACATCGAAGAATGGGTATACACAAAACGGTTTTCATTAAAATCAGGTGAGACCTTAGAAAGTATCAAGATCGGTTTAGTAGCCGAAGAAAAATTAGATGTTTTATCGGCAAAAATATATCCTAACCCTGCGGCAGATTATTTAGTTGTGAGTTGGGATAGTTCGTTAAAAGAAACATCGAAATTAGTGTATATCTATGATCAATTAGGAACGCTTGTTTTTGAAAGAGAATTTGATGAAAAAGGCTCAGAAAAACAATTGATTAAAATTAATGATTTGCTACCTGGTGCTTATCAGTTGTATATATATGCAGACAACAAGCGCTACGGTAAGCAGTTTATTAAGATGTGATAAGGAAAAGAAAGAATTGATTAAAAAAAAAGCTTGACGAATGCTCGTCAAGCTTTTTTTATTCTATTTACAAAAAGCATCAAAAGCTTGTACTAAATTGCCTGCTATCATTTGAGCAGATCGACCTTCGATATGATGCCGTTCGATCATATGTACCAATTGGCCATCTTTAAACAAAGCAATGGCAGGCGATGAAGGAGGATATGGCAGCATGTACTCTCTTGCTTTTTCAGTGGCTGCTTTATCTACGCCTGCAAAAACGGTAACCGCATTATCAGGCTTTATTTGATGGTTTAAAGACATCTTAGCAGCTGGTCTAGCATTGGCTGCAGCACAACCGCAAACAGAGTTTACAACGACTAAAGTAGTGCCTTCTTTTTTAGATAAAAGGGCATCGACATCTTCAGGACTTGCAAGGCTTGTAAATCCAAAGTCTGTCAAGTCCTTTTCCATTGGTTTTACTAGTTCAATAGGGTACATATATTAATATTTTTTTATATGTTTACAATATAATAAGCAAATGTAGTAAACAAGTATTACTAAATGCTTGATGATACAATCAAAATCGATTCATAAAAGTTCAATTGTTATGAAAAATACTTTGCAGATTTTAGCATTCATGACGATGTGTTTTATTTTGTTCCTGTCTGGATGCACACGCGATAAATTAGCGCCAGTGGTTCCAGGAGAATGCATTGAAGGAGTAGAATACACTTATAATAATTTAAGACCTATAATCATACGTACATGTACTAATGGGTCAAGCTGCCATAACTCTTCTAGTGCTAGAGAGAATTATGCAAACTATGAAGATATGGCCAGCAGTTTACACAATGACCCGGGAGGGTTCACGGACTGGGTGATTGTTCGCAAAGAAATGCCTACAGCTACTCAACCTGATGATTTGCAATTGACCACTGAAGAATTTGACCGATTGGTTTGCTGGATGGAAGCTGGTTTTCCAGAAAAATAATAGACGTTTACACTGAATATGACCAAGATGAAACATATTTTATACCCTTTATTTTTGCTATTTTTTATTAATATCTCTACTGCGCAAGAAAAGGTTTACGATACTTTTAAAGACACTAGAGTCATCAACACTCATTCTGTAGAAACCCTTAAAAAGGGACATATGGATATACGCATTGGGCATCGATTTGGAGATTTTGCAGGAGCTCAAGGTGGATGGCGAACCTTCTATGGTTTAGAAAATGCAGCAGATATTAGTATTGGTGCGGAGTATGGTTTGGCTGATAATTTGATGATTGGATTGCATAGGGCTAAAGGGGCTAGTGTTTTAAGGCAAAACATTATAGCACTGGCTAAATATAGAATTATGCAGCAAACAGTTAATAAAAATGGTTTTAGTTTATCGGTTATGGGGATGGGATCTATCACTACTATGCAATCAGGTGATATTGGTGATTTAACCTACTTTGAAAAATTTGCTCATAGAGTATATTATAATGTTTCCTTCTTGTTTTCTAAAAAGTTTTCTAATCGTTTTTCTTTACAAGCGCACGGTGGATGGACGTACCGAAATTTAGTGCCGTCTAATGATGTCAATGATTTGGTGAGTGCTGGTGTAGCGTTTAGACTGCAAGTCACTAAGGTGCTAGGTGTCATTTTTGATAGTAATTTTGGATTTAATTCTGTAAGAGCGGTGGAAACTAATTATGCACCTGCGATTGGAGTAGGATTAGAATGGGATACCGGAGGAGGACATATTTTTCAAGTAAATATGACTAACGCTAGAGGTATTTTTGAGACGGATTATATACCGAATACTGTTTCTAATTGGAGTGAAGGGGAATACAGATTAGGTTTTACGATCGCAAGACAGTTTAAGATATGAGAAGTAGTATTATAGTCATACCTTTTTTGTTGTTTTTCTTGCCGAATGTTATCGATAAGCCTGCCGCTGATACTGAGAAAGCATGGGAAAAGTACAGTGTTTCTAAAGTGTTAAAAGCTTTGGGCGATGATAGTTATTGGGAAATAGATGAGTCCATCAAGGGTGTATCCGCGCAAAAGGGCTATGAGCTATTCCATACTGGATTTATCACTTCCGAACGTGGAACAAAAAAGCGGAAACAAAGCAAGCATTTTGTATGTACCAGTTGTCATAATGTCGTCAAGGAAGAATTAGACTTAACAAAAGCAGATCCTGAAAAACGCTTGGAATACACTTATGCTAATGATTTGCCTTTCCTACAAGGGACAACCATGTATGGAGCTGTCAGTCGTCGATTGTTTTACAATGATGATTACGAAAAAAAGTATGGTGATTTAGTGTTTGCTGCTAGAGAAAACATACGGGAAGCAATCCAACTATGCGCTGTAGAATGTGCGCAAGGACGAAAATTAGCGGACTGGGAAATAGAATCATTGCTGGCTTATTTATGGACGATTGATTTAAAAATATCTGATTTGCAACTTAGTTCGGATGAGTTAACCAGTTTGCAAGCCAGTTTAGATGGTGAAATAACAGATAATGGTCCCATTATCGAAACCATAAAATCTAAATACTTGGACGGTTCGCCAGCCCATTTTTCTGACCCCAATATAGACCGAGCACTTTATGGAATGCAAGCCGGAAATGCTGATAATGGTCAAAAAATATACGAATCAAGTTGTCTTCATTGTCATAAAAATCAACGGTACTCTTATTTTAATTTAGATACTACACAAATGAGTCTCCGTTATTTAAAAAACAGAATTAATAAATACAATGATTTCTCAATTTACCAAGTGGTAAGATATGGAGTACACTCTATTCCTGGAAGGAAATCGTATATGCCACACTATCCTCTAGAAAAAATGAGCCAACAACAGCTCTTAGATCTTCGCGCCTACATAGAGCAGAAAGGTTAAAATATTTGGTATTTGCTGTATAATACCAAATAAACAATCGAAATATAAAATAAATACATATATTTATTAGCTGAATGTATTCGATCCTTCGACTTTGTAGTCGCCTCTTCCATCTTGTTATTTTTCAAAATAAATCGTTTAACCAAAATTTTAAAAATGAAAAAGTTACTTGTTGAGTTCATTGGAACATTTTTCTTTGTTTTAACCATTGTTTGTGTTGTTAATGGAAATGATAATGCAGCCATTGTTGCACCATTGGCTATTGGTAGTGCATTAATGATTATGGTATATGCTGGTGGCCATATCTCAGGTGGACATTATAATCCGGGAGTTACCTTAGCTGCCTTTATGCGTGGTGCTTGCCCTGCTAGTGATGTGCCAGGTTATATGATAGCACAAATATTAGGTGCTATAATGGCAGCTGTCGTTGGTGCATCATTATTGGGTAAAGGTGCTATTATGGGTGGTACAGCAGGACCGACTGATATGGTTGCTGGTTTTGTAGCTGAGTTGTTAGGCATGTTTGCTTTAGCATGGGTAGTCTTACAAACGGCAACAACAAAAAGCACCTCTGGAAATTCTTACTATGGTTTAGCCATAGGTTTTACTGTGGTGGTTATGGCTTATGCACTAGGAGGTTTCGGTACCGGTGGATGTTTTAACCCAAGCATAGCTATAGGTATCGCATTTAATGGAATAACTTCATGGGGATCTGCTGGCCTTTCTATTGTGGCCAATTTAGTAGGTGCTGCCTTAGCTGCCTTAGCTTTTAAAGCAGTTTATTCTGGTGAATAATCCGACGCTTAAAAATATAACTATTAGCCACTTCATTTTGGAGTGGCTTTTTTTATGTGTTTTCAGCTATATATGATTTCCAGTCGGACCATTGGTCGATATCATTGAGTTGCTTAAGCAGGCCTACATTCAAATTCAGTTTCTCAGCCGCCTTGATGGTATTATCTAAAACAGTGTCTGTACTCCAAGGAATGTCTTCAAATAAGCTTGTGTATAGCTTATTCATCGCTAATAAATAATAGCCGCCATCTACACTTGGGCCTAGGACAAGATCTTTGCTTAGAAGTGCATTGAATGCTTCTTTTATAATATCTCCAGATAGCGTAGGACAATCTGTTCCTATGATCGCCACATGCTTATGACGTTTAAATACTTCAGAAAAGGCAGTTTCCATTCTTACTCCCAAATCTCCAGAAGATTGTATACGCTTAATAGGCTGCAATGCATTCCACTTATCACTGCCATGGATATATAGATCATAAAAGACATAAATAGGGAAGGGAATCGCTTTCAAATTAGCGATACAAATGTCCAGTAAACGAAGGTAAATATTATGTGCCTCCAATGCTCCTGCATCTTTAGCTATCCTGGTTTTAGCCCTGCCCAGGAGCGGATTTTTACAGAAAACAATGAGGGCTTGATCGTGGGCTAACTTATCGTTTTCTTCGATCATTTTTGTCTTCATTTTCTTCCATAAGTCGCACTTGACTTCCTTCCTCTAGTTTATCTGCTACAGCGGAGTATGGCCCACTGATAACTTCTGTTCCTTCTTTAATGCCGTCTAAGATTTGAATGTATTCATCATCTTGGATACCTGTTTTTACCACTTGTTGTATGACCGTATCCTGCGATTTTTTAAACACAACTTCTAAATATGGACTATTGTTATCCTCCGCGTCTTCTAATCGTGCGCCTATCGCTCCAATAGGCAAAGTGATTGCATCTTTAACATGATCTGTAAAAATATCCACAGATGCAGACATTCCAGGTCTAAAAGGATGCGGTTTGCCCTTCTGAATAAGCGCTTTGTAGCTATCGTAATCAATCCTAATTTCGACTTCGAAATTGGTTACTTGGCCTGATGAATTGCTCAGCATGGCATTAGCAGAAATATTTGATGCGCTATTCGATATCTGGGTTACCTCCCCTTTAAAATTTCGATCTAGATAGGCATCGATTTCAATGCTGACAGAGTCATTCATACTTACATTTAGGATGTCATTTTCGCTTACATCTACTTTTACTTGCATGGCATTAAGATTAGCTATGCGCATAATTTCTGTTCCTGTCATTTGGATGGTTCCCACAACTCGTTCGCCTTGCTCTACAAACAAATTAGAAATGATACCATCTACTGGAGATTTTATGGTCGTCCTGTTTAAGCTCGTCTGCAATTCACGTAAGGTAGCTTCTGCACTTTGTATATTAAAACTGGCACCTTGTGCACTTGATTTAGATGAATTTAAAGCAGAATTTGCTGATTCTAAATTTGCTTTGATTCCATCCAAAGAAGCTAATGATTGTTCAAAATCCGCTTGAGAAATAACGCCATCATTTAATAAGCTTGTATTTCGGTCATGGGTTTTCTGTGCAGCCGCTAATTGCGATTGGATTTGCTTAATTTGCGCTTTGCTGGATTCGATTTGTGCTTCAGATATTTGGTATTGTGACTTGGCACTATTTAGGCTTGCTTGTCCTCTTTCTACTGAGGAAACATAGGCATCTGGATTAATTTTAGCCAATATTTGCCCTGCTTTAACGGAATCTCCCTCCATCACATAAAGTTCGACCACTTCCCCGGATACATCAGAGCTTATTTTTACTTCAGTTTCAGGAAATACTCGTCCACTTGCGCTAACAGTTTCGTAAATATCTCTTAATTCTACCTCGGTTAATTCGACCTCTATGCCTTCTTCTTCCTTGGTAAAGTATTTGTAAGAAGAAAATGCCAATCCTAGTATTAGGATTGCTACGAGTATCCATAGCCACGTTTTTCTTTTCTTTTTCGCCATGTGCTGATTTAATAATTGCCTAAATAATAATCTAAGACCTTAACCTTAAATATATAATCATATTTTGCTAACAGAGTATTAAAACTTGATTGTTGCCATTGGATATTTGCATTGACTAATTCCAAGCTATTAAGTGCACCAATTTCGTGTTTTTTGACTGCATTATCATAGGCTGCTTTTTGGGCAGTTTCTGTTTTTTGAGAGGTTTCGTATTTTTCTTTCGCATATTTAGCTTCTAAAATACTTTGTTGGGCAGTTAGCGTTAAATCTCTGATGTGTTGCTCATATATTAATGCTTGATTTTGAGCGTTTATCTTAGCTTTTTCTACGTTGCCTTTTACTTGGTAATTAGAATATATAGGTATGTTTAGTCCAAGACCAAGACCGTAAGAAACATTATCGCCAATTTGATTTGCATATGGCACATCGATTAAAACCGGATCAAATTGAGGAAAACCCACTGTTACGGGAGCACCATTTAGCATGACCGTTTGATCAACAAAACTGGTTTCGAAACCATCAATATCCATGGCTTGATTAGAATATGCCGTTCTTAGATTGGCTCCAAAAGAAAGGCTAGGATAGTAGCCTGAAGCTATAATTTCTTCGTTGAGCACCGCCGACTCCATTTGGATTTTTGCAATTTCCGTATTAGGATCGTTGGCTATCAGTTGCTTTAAATAGTCATCAAAATCTAAATTATTTGGATCTATCAGCAAGTCTATATTTTCGTCTCCACTAATTTCGATGCTTAATTCGTCTAACTGCATCATTTGGGCTAGCTGTAATTTTGCCAATGCCGTGTTATTTGCTGCTAGTAAAGCATCTTGATTTCTTTGAGCCAGCAAAGCTTCTATTTCTAATTGGTCATTTTTAGGTCTTGCTCCTGCTTCGATGAGTTTTTGTAGATTTTTAAGTTGTTCTTGAGCTGAGTTGATCTGTAAAGCAGCCAGTTTTTCATTCTCTTGTGCGAATAAAACATTTAAGTAAAGGGAGGCAACTTGTAAGGCCAGATTGTAGGACTGATCCTTTGTTGTAAGTTGGGCAGATTTGCGAGAAAGTTCGCTTTGTTTTATGGTGTTATTGATACGATTGCCATTGTAAATCATTACTCCCGAACTTAATCCAAAGTTGTTGGATAGAAAGGATTTGGTTATAAATTCATTGGAGGTAGGATCGATGGTTCTACCAAAGTTTAATCCTGCGTTTACATCTGCGCCCAAATTTGGTAATCTAGCTTTTTTTGCTTGTTGTAGGTCTATTTCGCTGGCTGCTTCCTGTAATTCTGCTTGTGCTATAAATAGATTGTTTTTTTGTGCATGAAGGATACATTCCTGTAGAGACCAAACCTTTTGGGATATACCAACATTGGCCAAAAAAAGAAGGAAAATAAATGAAAATGGATATTTAGCTGCCATGTACCATAAACTATTTTAGGCAAGGTAAAAAATATACTCATGCTTTCAATGTTTAGATATATAAAGCTTAGTAATTTATGGACTAATCTAACTAGAGCTTAGAAGTAAAAGACACTAAGCCAATCACTTCGTCGTGATATTTGACAGGGTCACGAAAATAAATAAGCACGGTGTAATCGTTTTCCGTTTCTATGTGGCTACCTTCGATAGTGGCATAATCAAAATAATCATTTTTATCCAAGCCAAAAAGGTAATCGTAATATCCTTGTTTTAATTGTGCAGTACAAAGATACATGCCTAATTCCTCATCATATCTCATGCGATAATCGTCTTCTTTTTTATAGGCATTAAATGCACCTAATACATATACATCTTCTTGGTATGGGAAATCAACCTTTAGGTTAAATATAACATTCGTGTATTCGGCTTCTACCACTGCTCGATCATAGGTTCTGTCAAAGTTTGTTTGCAATGCTCTAGTGATGAAAAATTGACCATTATTATCATTAATAGCTGTATGAGAAGCATAGGTTCTCGGATGGTTTTTTTTGAGTAAAACATCGATTCTGTCAGGGTGTAAATCGATCGAATGTACATTTAATGATGTAAATTCCAAACTTCGTGTATCAAACGACCTAAACTCGGTTAATCCCTGAAATGATAAGTCTAGACTAGGTGAAAAAAAGATTTGTTCGCCTTGTTCATTAATAGGGAATATATTGTGATAAGCTATATCCCAATTACCATTTTGAATAATTCTGACCTCAAGGCCTTCCATTATATTGTTGAGCCCTTTTGGCTTTACCAAATCTTCAAATTGGATTCGCTGATGCGTACGTACTTCATCTGTAGCATAGCTTCTTTCCACACTTACATTCATTCCTATTTTTGGTTCGAAGACGACAAAACGGCGTGTGATTATTGGCTGATCATCTTCATCTACAATCACTAATAAATAGTTGCCTGATATAAGCAATTGCTGATTTGGATTGGGTAGAGTAAATGAATAATGTACATATGGAATAGTTGTTTGTCCACTAATACGATAATCAGGAATCTCTTCTCCATTAAAACCACTAATGTAGTCTTCTTCATCGATGTCCGTCGGTTGCCAATTACGATCCATATGAATTATATGATAATAATAATCGACTTCTTCTGCAGCCAAATCGTCGAAGCTTACCTCCAAGGGAACAGTTGATTTGAGTTGTAAAAATGGGTAAGAATAATCTAAAGAATTAACCTTAGTTTCTACTGTTTTTATATAATCAACGTAGGTGTGATTATCGTAAATGATATTGTCAAATTGCGCTATGCCATAGTTTGTAGAGCACAGGTAAAGCAAGGTAAAAAGTAAAGTGTGTTTCATAGTATAGATTCTCATCAATAAAGGTACAAAAGCGATGCAGCATTAAGCGTTTAACTGCTGGCTACTTTCCAACAAAGAAATTGCCTAAAATATTGGATGATGGACGATAAATAATTGTTAATTAATGACTGATAGAAATGGACTTATTTATTTTCCCGACATTGGACCACCAAATAGCACTGAAATAAATAGATAATCCTATAATGCTTAGGAAATAGCTTGCTAAAATCAGAAGAGCAAGTGGAGAGGATAATCCATACCATGTACCGAAGCGCATTAAGTATAGAATTCCGGCTAAGGCAAAGCAAATTTCCGCCACAAAGCTCCATCGATCCTTATCCATTAATGAAGTATACCCATAAATACTCACAGCTAGCATACCGCCGTAAAAGAGAAGATGGGGATAGTCGTAATCTCCGAAACGATAAAACAGCCAAAGCAACAAGGCTAAAGTACTCATAAAGCGCACCACAACCCATATAGATAATAAAGAGCTCGAATCAGTATTATATTTGGGCACATTATACACATCTTTAACCGTTTTAACTGGATACTGTGAAGCTACATCTGCTGGACGCCAGCCAGTAGGCATAAACCAAATTTTTAATTTATCAGACCAGTGTTTCGTTCGCCATGCATCTTTAAAAATCCCCCAAACATGCTGGAAATTGATTTTAAAAGGGTTCCATGTCTGAGCAGGCTTTAAAGTCCCATAAACTGGCGGGACATCGTCTAATTCTTCTTGGAAGGTACCAAATATTCGGTCCCAAATACAGAATATAGCTGCCAAGTTTTTATCTATGTATTCCGGATTAATGGCATGATGTACTCGATGTTGAGATGGAGTCACGATGATGTATTCTAACCATCCTAGTTTGCCGATGTAGCGCGTGTGATACCAAAATTGTAAAAACAAATGCAAGGGAGCAATGATCAAAATGACTTCATGCGGTACTCCAATGATCGCTGCAGGAATTAAAAAAATAGCAAATATGCCTAAAAGGTTAGAGACAGGTTGACGCAAGGCGCAAGGTAAATTAAACTCTTCCGAACTATGATGAATCACATGACGATTCCAGAAAATATTAATGGTATGACTCACTCGATGTACCCAATATTCTGAAAAATCAATGGCTATAAAAGCGAGAATATAGACGATTGTTTTTGATGGAATCTCAAAGATCTGCAAGTGCCGATATAAAAATGGATAACTTACTAAAATCAACATTAAACCCAATGAGTCCTTGATGCTATTGCTTATACCCGAACTTAAACTAGAAATAGTATCAAATAATCTAAGATTTACATCTTTAATGTAAAGACCGTAAATCCATTCGATCAAGACTAAAACCACAAAAGCCGGAATGGCATAGAGCAATACAGTAGCATAGGCAATCATAGTATTAAAATACAATAAATGACCTAAACGGCTAGGGTTTAGATCCATTTAGTACGCATAAAGGCAAAAAAAAAGCTGCCCTAAAAGGCAGCTTTTTTTTAATGTTTGATGTTTACATCATACCCGGCATTCCTCCACCTGGCATTCCTGCTGGCATTGGAGGGTGATCCTCTGGCTTATCATTGATGACCACTTCAGTAGTTAGTACCATGCTTGCAATAGATGCTGCATTTTGGATAGCTACTCTAGTCACTTTTGTAGGGTCTATAACCCCTGCTTTCTTTAAATTTTCATATTTATCGGTTCTGGCATTATAACCATAATCCGCTTTACTCTGAGTAGTTACATTTTGTAAAACAACTGATCCATCTACTCCCGCATTTTCCGAAATGGTTCTAATCGGAGCTTCAAGTGCTTTTCTCACAATCTGTACACCCATGTTTTGATCTTCGTTGTCGCCTTTTAGTTTGTCTAATGATTTCATAGCATTAACTAATGCTACACCACCACCGATAACAATACCTTCTTCTACAGCTGCTTTTGTAGCATGTAAAGCATCATCTACTCTGTCCTTTTTCTCCTTCATTTCTACTTCTGTAGGAGCGCCCACATATAATACAGCCACACCACCAGCTAATTTAGCTAATCGTTCCTGTAGTTTTTCTCGATCGTAATCTGAAGTAGTTGTTTCTATTTGAGCTTTGATTTGGTTGATTCTTGCTTGGATGGCTTTTTTAGTGCCCGAACCATTAACAATAGTTGTATTGTCTTTATCTACGGTAATTTTCTCAGCAGAACCTAAATCAGCAACATCTACACCGTCTAACTTGTATCCTTTTTCTTCAGAGATAACAGTACCTCCCGTAAGGATAGCAATGTCTTCTAACATCGCTTTTCTTCTGTCTCCAAATCCTGGTGCTTTGACAGCTACTACTTTTAAACCTCCTCTTAATCGGTTAACCACTAAAAGACCTAGAGCTTGAGATTCCACATCTTCAGAAATGATTAATAAAGGTCTTCCTGCTCCAGCTGCTTTTTCTAGGATGGGAACGATATCTTGAACATTTGAGATTTTCTTATCATGGATAAGGATAAATGGATTTTCGTATTCAGTAACCATATCCTCACTATTCGTGATAAAATATGGAGATAAATATCCTCTATCAAACTGCATACCCATCACTTCCTCTACATAAGTATCTGTACCTTTTGCTTCTTCTACGGTGATTACACCATCTACAGAAACACGCTTCATCGCATCAGCAATTAAACCACCTATTTCTGCGTCATTGTTAGCCGAGATAGAGCCTACTTGCTCGATTTTCTTGAAATCTTTTCCGATCACTTCACTCTGCTTCTTTAAGTTATCTACTACCTTTCCTACAGCTAAATCGATTCCTCTTTTTAAATCCATAGGGTTAGCGCCAGCCGCTACATACTTCATACCAGCCGTTACAATGGCCTGAGCAAGTACCGTCGCTGTAGTCGTACCATCACCAGCTGCATCAGCTGTTTTAGAAGCGACTTCTTTAACCATTTGAGCACCCATATTTTCCACAGAGTTCTCTAATTCTATTTCTTTAGCTACGGTTACACCATCTTTAGTGATGTTGGGTGCTCCGAAACTTTTTTGTATTACTACATTTCTTCCTTTAGGCCCCAAGGTTACTTTTACTGCATTAGCTAATGCATCGATGCCATTTTTTAGGGACATTCTGGCATCTGAACTAAAACTTATTTCTTTAGACATTATTATTTCTTTTGATAATTAAACAATGAAGATTAACTGGCTTATTTTTCGTCCAGAATGACAAGAATGTCATCTTCTCTCATGATTAAATAATCAACACCTTTAAAGTTGATTTCTTGACCGGCATATTTGCCATATAAAACGATATCTCCTTTGGCAGCTGTCATAGCATTGCCATCCTTTCCAGGACCTACGGCTACTATTTCACCTTTTTGTGGTTTTTCCTTTGCTGTGTCAGGGATAATGATTCCTCCTGCAGTTTTCTCTTCAGCTTTGGCAGGTTTAACAACGACTCTGTCATTGATAGGTTTCATCATAGTTGATAATTTTTTATGAGTTAATTAAAAATGATTACACATATTGTTATCACAAGATGTGCCAATCCGAAATTTGCGCCAAAATTACATGAATATCTAGGCTGCGCTAATTAAATGGCAGAAATCTTTGCAATTTTGGCAGATAAAAAAAAGCCTGCTAAAATCATAGCAGGCTTTCAGTATATTCTTTTAATAGGAAATTAAGCCGAACCTTTAACGATTAATGCAGTAATGATGCACAAAACGAATAAAGTGATGGCTAAACCCCAAGTTAATTTTTCGACAAAATCAGTCGATCTCGCGGCTCCAAACATTTGGTTTGCTGCTTGACCTCCAAATGTAGCATCTACTCCTCCTCCTTTTGGATTTTGTATTAATACTACTAGCATTAGTAAAACGCAATTTAATCCGATAAGAATGGTTAAACTTACAACTAATCCGCTACCCATAATTTCTAATGTTTATTTATTTCATTAATTAGAGATGCAAAATAACCACTTTTTTCTGGGAATTTCAAACTTAGTTTGCGGTACATTTCTATAGATTCTTTGGTGTGTCCTTGTTTCGCTAATATTTTAGCTAAACTTTCGGAGATAATGTCTTCCGAATGGTGTACACTCAGATCGACATTAGATTTTAATTTACGCTCATTAAAATCCGGATCATTATTCGCTGAAAACTGGTTTATCCAAGAAGTAAAAGCGGAGGCTTTATTGGTATTTATGGTAAAGCTTTGCTTAGGAGGTTCTGCAATTTCAGCCGGAGCTTTCTCGATTTTCGACTCATCCTTGGCTTGAGGTGATGTATCTTCGGTTTCTATATCTAACGCTTCTATTTCTAAGATTTTTTCTTCTGCTATCGCTTCTGCTTGAATTGTTTCTAAGACTATCTTTGATTCCTCTTTTTGTTCGTCTAATTGGATGGTTTCTATTTCTAGTACACTATCATGGATAGCCTCTTCTAGCTGATCTACCTCGGTAAAGTCTTCGGGTGTTATATTGTTTTTGTCCAATGTCGGACTAGTAAGTTCTTCGGTATTCTCCACTATTTCTAATACAGCTGGCTGATCTTTGTTGGATTTATCTTTTTTGTCTTTTTTATCCTTCTTGAGCTTAATATACTCTATTTCATAAATGTTTTCTTCGATGACTGGTTCTTCGATGAGATGGCAAAGTGATGGAATATCGACCGGTCCATTGGCTAAGAACTTCATCTTTTTAAGTGGGGCTAAACTAGCCTCCGTTTCATGATGAAATAGATTTTTAATGGTTAGTAGGACGTTTTGAACTAAATCAAAAGGTTTCTTGGCTAACTGATATTGCATCCAGCCAGCATCCCAATTCATAGGATCTTTTTCTCCATTTAAGGGATTAAGCCACTTCATTTCTATGCTTCAGGTTTTGGATTTTGGATAAATATACTTTCGAATTACCAATTTGTGTAGGTGTCATTGAATAATTTCTCAATAATATCGTCAAAAATGGTTTGTACAAGCTGTTCTTGTAAGCTTTGAAAATCATCATCTGCGGGAAAATCTTCAAATTCCGTAAATGTTTTTTCAAAATTGTTATCCGGTTCTACGCTGTCCTCATATTTAACCATCACTCTTACATTGAGTCGATTTAGCGTCACTTCATCACCTTCTGATGCAGCAGCAATACCGATGTCGAAGGCAGTAATCGAACCAGAAAAACTCACATGAGGATCTTGATCATCAAATACTAATCGAGCTTCTTCTCTCATTTTTTTTCTCAATGCCTCAGTAAATTCTAATTCTACGTTAGCTGGCGCATTGAAGGCACTTACTGTAAAATTTTCTACATAAAAAGTTTCCACTCCTGGTGGCACAGTGATGCCCTTAAAAGAATAGCAGCTTGCCAGTAATCCAGTTAAAATAAGCACGAGAATATTATTCTTCAATGTCATATTCCTTAATTTTTCGATAGAGGGTTCTTTCGGAGATTCCTAAATCTTGAGCGGCTTTTTTACGTTTATTATTGTGTTTCTTTAAGGCTTTAATGATTAATTCCTTAGTTTTTTCGTCGAGAGATAAGCTTTCTTCTACTTCTACTGAACTATCATAAAAAGCCTCATTTCTTTCTATGACTATAGGATGCGGATCTGTATCGTTGGGTACGATGATTTCCGCATTTTGTGTCGGTTTAGCAAAAGGCTGCGAACCGTAGTTGTTTGTATTTTTTAATGAACTCAGTTCTTTAGTGTTAGTGACATGTAAATCATTAGTATTGATTAGTTCGAATACCAGATTTTTAAGATCATTCAAATCGCTTTTCATATCAAAAAGAAATTTATATAAAATTTCTCTTTCTTCTATAGAGTCCGTTCCTTGCTGTTTGTTAGTATTAATGCTGATCGGTAAATTCGAATTAAATATTTGTGGTGCGATCTCTAACAATTGATCAGCTGAAATGTATTCGTCCACTTTTAAAATGGATAATTGTTCAACTAAATTTCGCAGTTCTCTAATGTTTCCTGGCCATCTGTAGTTGATGATTGCTTCTTTAGCATCGGGAAGTAGACGTACAGGTTCACTATGATATTTTTCGGCAAAATCTATGCTGAATTTTCTAAAAAGTAAGTCTATATCTTCTCTTCTTTCGTGCAGTGCTGGAAGATAAATAGGTACTGTATTCAAGCGGTAGTAAAGATCTTCACGAAATTTACCTTTGTTGATTTTCTCTATTAGATTGACATTAGTGGCAGCAACCACACGGACATCAATCTTTTCGACTTTTGAAGACCCGACCTTGATGATTTCATTATTCTCCAAGACTCTTAATAAAAAGGCTTGAGTATCGAGTGGCATTTCGCCTATTTCATCTAAAAATATGGTTCCTGTGTGAGCCGTTTCGAAGTATCCTTTTCGTTCAGTTGTTGCACCAGTAAAGGCCCCTTTTTCGTGGCCAAATAATTCAGAATTAATGGTTCCAGCAGGAATGGCACCAGTGTTAATGCCTATAAATTTATTGTGTTTTCTTTTACTATTGTCGTGGATGATTTTCGAGATAGCCTCCTTACCCACACCACTTTCACCTTGGATTAATACAGATAAATCCGTGGAGCTTACCTTCATGGCAATATCGATGGCTCGATCTAATTTTTCAGACCTTCCTATGATTCCATAACGCTGCTTTACACTTTGTATACTCATTTATTGTGCTATAATTTCGCCAAATAAAGTAGCACTCGTTGCACCAGTGATAGTAACAAATACATAATCTCCTGGTTTATATCCTTCTTGTTTTTTAAAGATGGTCATTTTGTTTTGGCTTGTCCTTCCTTTAAAATCTAGCGTTGATTTTTTGGAGTCTCCTTCTATCAGCACTTTAAACGTTTTTCCTACATCTTTTAAATTTTGCTGGTGAGAAACTTCCGATTGAACTTTGACCACTTCTGCTAATCTGCGTTTTTTAACTGCCAGCGGAATATCGTCTTCATATTTTCGAGCAGCCAAGGTACCAGGTCGCTCAGAGTAGAAAAACATATAAGACATAGTATATTGAGATTGTTCAATGATGCTCAATGTATCTTGATGATCCTCTTCAGTTTCTGTGCAGAATCCAGTAATGATGTCTGACGAAATTGCACATTCTGGAATGATGCGATAAATGGCTTCTACTCTTTCTTCATACCAAGCTCTGTCATACGTCCGATTCATTAGTTTTAGAATCCTACTATTGCCTGATTGAACAGGTAGGTGAATGTATTTGCACAAGTTTTCATACTTGGCAATGGTATGCAATACTTCGTCGGTGATATCCTTGGGATGCGAAGTACTAAAACGCACTCTTAAATCTGGATGGATAAGTGCTACCATTTCGAGCAATTGGGCAAAATTGACTATTTCTTTTGTTTCTGGGTTTTCCCACTTGAAAGAATCTACATTTTGTCCTAACAGGGTAACCTCTTTAAATCCTTGGTTTAATAAATCTGTTGCTTCTGCTACTATGGTAAATGGATTTCTGCTCCTTTCTCGGCCTCTTGTAAAAGGCACCACGCAAAAAGAGCACATATTATCACAACCACGCATGATAGAAATAAAGCCCGAAATACCATTACTGCCTAGACGTAATGGCGAAATGTCAGCGTAAGTCTCTTCTCTAGATAGGAGAACATTAATCCCACGATCTCCACCTTCTGCACCGGCAATGAGTTTGGGTAAATCTCGGTAGGCATCCGGTCCTACTACAATATCAACTATTTTCTCTTCTTCTAAAAATTTTGTTTTTAGACGTTCGGCCATGCAACCAAGCACACCTACCAACACATCTGGCTTTGTTTTTTTAAGCTTGTTAAAGATATGCAAGCGATTCCTGACGGTAGTTTCCGCTTTTTCTCGGATAGAACAGGTATTGATCAGTATTAGATCTGATTTTTCCATGTCTCTAGTAGGCGAGTAGCCCGCTTTCGATAATATAGAAGCCACAATTTCAGAGTCACTAAAATTCATTTGACATCCATAGGACTCAATGTAAAAATGCTTGCCAGCAGGATTGTGGTTAAACTCATCAAAGTAAACATCTCCTTGCTTACTTTCATCAATTTTTTTGGGCTCAAAGTTTATTGTGGGATTATCGTTGTACATCTCAAATCAAATTGGACTACGAAAATACATTATTTGCGCCAAATTGGCAGAAAAGCTTTCGATTTTGGGCATAAAAAAAGGCAATCAAAAATGATTGCCTTTTATATTATTGAAGATGTTTATTTATAAACACTCTCTTTTTTAAACTTCACTGTAAGCATGTAATAAAACATTGCTCTAAACTTATTTCTATTGCTTGATCCAAAAGTGTCAACCACTTCTTGGATTGCTTCATCTAATTTAGGACCATCTTTTAATCCTAATTTTTTAATTAAAAAGCTTTGCTTTACTCTGTTTAACTCCTCAGCATCTGCAGAAGATACTTTAGAAGCATCTGCATTGTAAATAGATGGACCACAACCTTTTGCAACTTTTCTCAATAAGTCAGCATCATAGTCTACTTTAAGTTTTTTGAATTCTGCTTCGTATTTTGCAACGCATTCATCGAATTTGCTCATATCAGATATTAATTAATTGGTGAAAAATAGGTTTCGACCGCAAATATAATATAAATAGCTTTAATAATATGTTAATTATACACCCTCAACAATTAAAGCAGAAGCACCGCCTCCACCGTTGCATAAGGTAGCGCAGCCTATTTGTTTTTCTTGGCTGTGCAATGCATGGACTAAGGTAGTGACGATTCTTGCACCAGATGCTCCTAATGGATGACCTAGACTTACAGCTCCACCATGTACATTAACCTTATCATCCGAAACTTTGACATCTTGCATAAAACTAAGTGGTACCACGGCAAAGGCTTCATTAACTTCATACAAATCTACATCTCCAGCACTTAGCCCAGCTCTTTCCATTGCTTTGGGGGCCGCCTTAGAAGGTGCGGTGGTAAACCATTGAGGCTCATGAGCTGCATCTGCAAACGAACTGATTTTAGCTAATGGTTTGAGGCCGTATTTCTTTACTGCTTCCTCACTGGCTAAAATGAGGGCGGAAGCTCCATCATTAATGGTGGACGCATTGGCAGCGGTGACAGTTCCTTCTTTGGTAAATGCCGCACGCAATTGAGGTATCTTTTCGAATTTCACTTTTCTAAACTCCTCATCTTCAGTCATTATGATAGGGTCGGCCTTGCGTTGTGGTATGCTGACAGGGGCAATTTCATTCGTAAAGTTACCGGCTTCAGTAGCTTGTGCCGCTCTTTGATAAGATTGGATAGCGTAAGCATCTTGATCTTCTCTGCTAATAGAATATTTGCCAGCCGTGGCGTCAGCGAAAATACCCATCGATTGCTTATCATACGCATCTGTTAATCCATCGTAAGCTAAACCATCTACAATTTCTTGATTTCCATATTTGCTTCCCCATCGGTGCTTTGGTAAATAATAGGGGGCATTACTCATGCTTTCCATTCCACCCGTAAGCACAATATCATTCAATCCGAGCATGATACTTTGTGCACCAAGCATAATGGATTTCATACCTGAAGAACAAACTTTATTAATAGTAGTACATGGTGTCGTTAAATGGATTCCAGCTTTAATCGCAGCTTGCCTAGCTGGCGCTTGTCCAAGATTAGCTGAAAGTACATTGCCAAAATATACTTCATTGATTTTTTCTCCATCTATATTTGCTTTTTCCAATGCCGCTTTAATAGCTATAGAACCTAAATCAACAGCACTAAATCCACTTAATTTTCCGCCAAAGCTTCCCATTGGTGTTCTTTGAGCAGATACGATATATACAACTTTCGTCATGTTTTTAAATTTTGCCACAAAGTTACTATAGATTATACATGTTTCACATTTTTTTAAAGCTAAGTGTCAGAATTCTACTTTTTGGATTCATTTTTGATATCAACTATTTATACATTATGAAAAAATGACATATGTTTTAAGCAAGTTAAATTTGTTTTAAATCATGCCCGCACAAAATTTTTGTGATGTATTCATTGTTTTGAAATAAATTAGGAAGATATGTTAAAATTAAGCACACTTTTATTTTTGAGCATTTTAGCTGTTTCTAGCTTTGCTCAGCCAGTTGAAGATGAAGTAGGATTTATCTATGTTAAAGCCGAATATCTGTATCAGACTGAAAGATATCACGAAGCCATCGATCAGTATTCTAGTATCATCAGTCAAGATCCTTCTTATGAGGATGCATTGGTAAAACGAGCTTCTTCTAAATACATGCTCGGTAATTACTCCGGTGCAAAAGAAGATATCACGATGTCCATAAGTCATTTAGGAATCTCTCAAGAAGCCATTAGAATCTTAGGCTTATCTGATTATGGATTAGGAAATTATAAAGCAGCAGCTGGTTCGCTGGCTTTAAGTTACGCACATAAAAATGCTGATCTTTTGGTCGCAGAAGGATTAGCACAATCGTACTATGAAACAGATCGATCTTCCAAAGCTTGTAAAGTGGCCAAAAAAGCAAAATCTCTAGGCTCCACCAAAGCTGGTTCTTGGGAAAGAAAATATTGCAATCAGTCGTCTAAATCAGATGAAGTGGTCAGTGCACCTAAATCAGGTAAAAAAACAAAAGCTCCTAAAAAGAAAAGTGATGCTGAGATAGACATCATGGATAGTGAAGACCAAGTGTTGATTGAAGATAGTGAGGAAGAGGTTAAAGACGAAATTGTGGTAGACGATACAGAAACTAGAATAGACATTGACGAAGATTTACAACTGGTGATAAAAAACGGTTTGGGAAGTCGCAAGATTATGGATAAGCCTAATATCTTGATTCTATCTGATCAAACAGGAGATGTAGCCGTAGATGTTTGTGTTTCTAAAGCAGGAAGGGTAGAATCAGCAGAATTAAATGTGGCCGAGTCAAGTATAGAGACGCAAAGTTTACAAAACCTTGCTATTAGAAAAGCTAAAGAATTTTGGTTTGAACGCATGGGTACAAAACCTATCTGTGGAACAATAGTGTTCGAAATAAAAGGTCGTTAAGATAAAGCATATCAGTTCAATAAAGCGTATTCGATTTTTCGGTGCGCTTTATTTTTTGTCCTGATCATACGAGTACCTAAAGCCAATGTAAAATTCTCTTCCTCGTGTAGGACCCCAATTAAAGGCTGTGTCAAAATATGGACCAAAAGGATCATCCGGCGCTAAGATAGGATCATCTTGTCTGAAGTCGAATATATTTTCTACACCCATATAGATTTGGAATTTTTCCCATCTTTTCGTCATTTGGAAATCCACAACACCAAATGCAGGTGAATAAGATGGTCGTTGATATTCAAGTGGGAAATTTGTGGTAGAAGGTAAAGGTCTTTCACCTACCCATCGATATGTTGCATCAAACTGCCAGGCTTCATTTATACTTGTATAAGAACCATTAACCATGAAACGATGCCTCGCTGTAAAAGGTAATATCTGCTTTTGGTTTTCTATAATTCTATAGACATCTTGGAAATTATAGGCATATTTCAACTCTATATTTTCAGTAAAAGTCCATTTATTTTCCAATTGAAAACTATTAGAAATACTCGTGCCCCTGAAATTAGTTAACAAAATACTGTTGGGATCAAATTCATAATCTGGAAATATTTGATTTTGGAAATTGGTATGATAGAAATCAGCAGTAATGCTTCCAGCAATGTCATTGATAAAGTACCGGTATAAAATATTTCCACCTGTGTTGATGGCTTCTTCCAGCTGAAATGTTTCTGGTATTAAAACATTCCGAGCACTGGCTAAAATATTAGTTCTTTCTGCAAATGGATTAGCGATGCGATAAGCTTTTCCAGCTGAGTATCTCAGATCTAACTGATCTGAAATAGCATACCTAACTAAAAATCTAGGTGTATATTTTACTCCATCATTGTTAAAATAATCAGCTCTAGCACCAGTATTTATCGTCCACTTATCAAATTTCCAACTGGCTTCTGCGAAAACACCTGGAATCACATAATCTAGTTCATACAGACCATCAAAATTCCTCGAATCATTGGTTTGGATCAATTCATCCAATTGATTATGCCTAATGCTTAATCCCATTTTTACATTGTGATCATTTTCCGAGAAAAACCAATCAGTAAAGACATTTGCATACGAATTTATCTGATCTGCATTGTATTGGGTTAAGCCAAAAAAGCTCTCTTGTTTGTGGTAAAAGCCACTAAACTCCGCTTGTAAAGAAAGATCCTGAGTTAATACAAATTCATTCCTTGAATATACATCAACATGATTTATGTCTACTGTTTGGCCATAACTATTGCTAGTGCCGAGGTCTGTATCTTTATTAAAACCTACCTCTCCACCAATCCTTTGCTCGTTCCAAAATCTGGCAGCAATCTCAGACTGAAATTTTTGTTCTGGGTGATAATAATGCCATTTATCGTAGAGCATAAAGCGAGTAGTTCTAGGGAAATCCATAAATCCATCGTCATTGATGTCTCTATTAATAGATGGGCTTGCCATATGAGCTACTGCATAGTTTGTCCAGTTGTTTTTCTGAGATTTAAAATTCACGTTTACATTAGTTTCGCCAAAAGAGTTGGCAAAACCGTTAAGAAATAAAGTAGGTGTTTGATCAGCTTTTTTAGGAATAATATTAATTTGACCACTAACGCTTTCAAAACCTTGTAAAACAGAATTAGCACCCTTAGCAATAAAAATTTGTTGGATCATTGGGCCTGGAATACTTCCAGTTACATATGAGTAAGCGGCACCTTGAACCAAAGGCAATCCATCTAGAAGGACCTGATTATAAACACCAGATACACCGAGCAATTGTAACTCTTTTGCATTATTAACTACATTGGTGGTTCGAGATTCCACACTGGCTTCTGTATTAAAACAGCCTGCTAAGCTACAACAAGCAGCACGCTCAAGCTCTCGGGTGCCAATAGTTTCAATTTTTGCGGCTTCATTTAAAAATCCCGTTGCTTGTTTTTTTGCAGTAATATCCACTTCGACTAAGGTATAGTCCTCGATCATCTGTAATTCCCAATGTTTTATATCTCCAACTTTCAAGGTGTCAGATTTAAAACCAATGTAAGAAAATACAAGTCGTCGATCTTCAGCAACGATGTCTTCTATTTCAAAATATCCATCTTGATTAGTACTTACTCCTTGCGTGCTGCCTAACCAAACAACATTAGCACTAATCAACGGTGTTCCTGAAATATCGGTGATTATACCCGTAATAAGCTGCCCTTGGGCAAGCATTGGTATAAAACATATCAACATTAAAAGAATGCATAGTCTCTTCATAATCAATAGAAATAATAGTCAACGTAAAGATACATGTTTAAATGCATAATGATCCTAGCTATCATAAGATAAATCATATGTTAAAAAATAGTAAACTATATATTATTGATCAATTTGATAATACATATTAAATAAAATAATAATATGTGGCACGTATTTTGTTTTTTATGATGACTAGAACTGGCTTTGCTAAAAATAAGCATCATGAGAATATCAAAAAGTATCACATTTACACTCATCGTTTTGTGTGTCGTTTGTTCACAACATAAGCACATTATACCTTCCTTTGATTTTGTGAAACCGAAGAAAATAGCGCGTATTGCCGATGCTGGTTATCAAGAGTGGTTGTATGCTAAGAACCCAAGCACTAATAAAGTAGATCGGTCTCAAGTCATCGAAGCTGCGAGGAAAGTTAGAACTAGCAATAGTAAACAGTCCTTATTTTGGTCTAGTATAGGTCCTAATGACGTTGCTGGTCGAATTAGGGAAATCTTAGTTGATAAAAATGGGACTGATGGACAAAAAATATGGATTGGTTCAGCTTCAGGTGGATTATGGTCTTGCGATGATATTTATAGTGTCAATGCTACATGGAAGCCCAGCAATGATTTTTTCTCTTCACTTTCGGTATGCGCCATTGGACAAAATCCTGATAAGCCTAATCAAATGAGTTTTGGGACTGGTGAAGGTTATTTTAAACACGATGCTTTCCCAGGAGTGGGATTATACCAATCAGCAGATGCAGGAAAAACATGGCATAGAAATCCAAATGCTCAAGGTGGAGGATTTAGATATATACAAGATGTTATTTATATAGATGAACAAACTCAACTTATCTCAACATTGGATCAAGGAATACAACGCACCACTGACAGGGGAGTATCTTGGTCAAAAGTGCTAGGAACAAGTCATGGTGCAAACGTTAATTCAGCAAATAAAATAATCCAGCTTAAAGATGGAACGCTGTATGCCAGCATGGGTTTGCATGAGCAAGGAGATATCTACAAATCAACAAATAATGGCGCTACATGGTCTGCTTTAAATGTAAACAAACTAATTTCTGATTATCATAGAATCGAGATTGCAGCCACAAATGCTGATGTAAATACGATATGTGCTATCGTAGAAGATCCAGTATCTAATGGTTTAAAAACCATCATTAAATCTAATAATAAAGGAGCTACTTGGACAAAATTACCGCTACCAAATATCAATGGTAACCAAGATTTTGCGGGTAATCAAGCCTGGTATAATCTAAGTATAGCTGTAAGTCCTGAAAATGCAAATCACATTATTATAGGTGGAATCGATTTGTTTATCAGTAAAAATGGTGGAAGCTCATGGGAGAAAATCAGTAATTGGTCAGGAACTGGAACACTCCCTAAAGTCCATGCTGATCAACACGCTTTTGCTTTTACGAATAGTAAAGATATCATTGTGGCTAACGATGGTGGGATTTACCTTTGTACGGATGTTTTCGAAAATAATCGAAGGTTTGTGGCAAAAAATAACCAGCTCAATGTTACACAATGTTATGATGTAGTGGGACATCCTAATCAAGATCTGATTCACCTTGGAACACAAGATAATGGAACACAAAGGATTGCTAATTTTGATTTAGTAGATGCGGAAGAAATTACAGGCGGAGATGGAGGTCATGTGTATATCGATCGATTAAACCCCGAAATCCAATTAACTTCCTACATCAAGAACCAATATTATGTAAGTACAAACGGTGGAGAACAGTTTTATTACCGCTCATTTAATAATGAAGGCTTATTTATTAATCCTTCTTCCTACGATGAAAACAGAAAAGTTCTATATGCAGCACACGAAAAAGGAAAAATATTTAGGTGGAATAACCCTGCACAATTAGGTGTGCACACAGATGAGGTGATCGTAAATAATATATTTAATCAGCAAGTAACCGCCCTAAAAAGTTCGACCCATAAAGCAGATAGGTTATACATAGGTACAGAAAATGGGGAAGTACAGCGTTTGGAATTTGCTTTCATTGGGACTAATCGTACTGGTTTGTCTATGCTAGATCTGCCTGATGGACATGTGATTGTAGATATCGAAGAAGATCCTGTAGATGCAGATAGGATCATTGTAGCTGTATCTAATTTTGGTGTCGTCAGCTTATACGAGACCAAAGATTTTGGCCAAAATTGGCAAAGCATCGAAGGTGACTTGCCGGATGTACCTGTTCGTGATGTATTGCTAATCAAAGAACAAAATAATAAGGTCTACATCGCAACAGAGATAGGTGTTTTTGAAGCTGAGAATCCAAACGGAGACCAAACTCAATGGACCTTAGTGAACCAGGGAATGGCCAATGTACGTGTAGATAAACTTAGTTTTCACCCACACCGGAAAACCATAATAGCAGCTACCTTTGGTCGAGGTATTTACGAAGCTCAACTAAACCAAACCTTCAGTTTACGTTTTGAAGAACAAAATCAAATTACGGTTTTTGAGGACCAAATGGTTAATGATAATGATGGGTGCAATGACATCTACACTTATCCCATCGTCATAAAATCCAATAGACCTGCTGATGATGCCGTACCATTCCAACTGACCTTAGAATATGCTAATTCTTCTAAAGCAGACCTATATCTCCCAGTTAAACAGGGTGTTTTTCCGGCGAATGCGACAGAAATAAGCATCGATTTGTCCATTGCAGCAGATTTGATGGTAGAAGATGAAGAAAAAGCCCGCATACTGCTGACCTATGACTACAATCAATTATCTTTTAATGAAAACCTGAATGTAAGTATAATCAGTAATGACCTGGAAGCAAGCTTCAGTGCAGGCAGTGGAGAACTGGTGCTCGCTGATGGTGACAAACAGACCATAGATTTTCCATTTAAAGGATACTACGAAGATCAAAAAACGCAATGTTTATTTACTGCAGACGAATTAAGAGAAAAGGGGCTTACTGCCGGTATTTCTATACAATCTTTAGCGCTGGAAATCAAACAAAAGTATAGCAATAAACCATTTAAAAATTTCAATATCGCCATCGGTCACACCGAACAAAATGAAGCTCATGATCCAGGAAATACGTTTATTGATGAAGCATTAACCACAGTGTATACGAGTGATTATACGACCAACAATGGGTGGAATGAGTTTGTTTTTGATCAATCGTTTACCTGGGATGGCAGTGCAAACTTGGTGGTCCAATTTTGTTTCGACAATAAACAATGGTCCAATAATGATGTAGTCTTGACGGAAGATGTCGGCTTCTTTTGTACGCAATTAGATTATAAGGATTCTAATAGAGGGTGTGGACTTTCAAAAATTCGTAAAAAATCGACCCTTCGACCTAACATGAAATGGGGGACAGGAAGTGAAGGTGATCAAATCTGTGAAGATATATTTTACAAACAATCATCTGTAGAAGCTAAGCAAATGGTAGTTTTTAGAGACGAAGATCTATCACTAGCAGGGATGCTGCTTGCAGGTAATCAATCGGATGGATGTGTAGATTTATCCATCGATCAGAAAGGAAATAAATTGACAAAAGCCAATTGGAATAATGCTGTGGATAGAATACAGAAGAGTTTTTATTACGAGCAGGATCACGCGGAGTCAAATGAATTAAAATTATATTTCTCTCAAAATGATTTGTCAATGGTCGACCTATCGAAGGATTTCTATCTTGTGGAAAGTGCAGAACCAATAGCGACAAGTATAGAGGCTAATCATATCCACAAAGATCATTTTGAGTGGAACATTGTCAATGGAGGAGCCCTGGAAGTTATTGTGCAAGTATCATCAAATGCAGCTTACACTATTGCTTTAGACGATAATTTAGGAGCTAAACTGACTACAAGAGCAAAAGCTAACAACTTAGATAATGTCAATATTTATCCTAATCCTTTTGAGAATAGTTTACAATTTGATTTTGACCAAGCGGTAGATACTCAGAAGGAAATAAATGTCATCGATCAGTCTGGCAAGATTGTACAGACCGTGCAAGTGGACGAAGGTCAGCAAATTTATTTGATGACGATGCATCAGGATTTACCAGCTGGTCCATATTACATACAAATAGTACTACCCGACGGGGCAAAATGGATGAAGCGCGCGCTGAAAATATAGAAGCTTAGCTTAGAAATCGAATAAACATAAAGAGGACTATCACAGCAGTAACAATAAAGGCTATGGTAAAAAACTTTTTCTCTTGTGCTTTATTTCTTTTTTCTTCCTTGAGTTTTTTCTTTGACTTTGCCATTCGTTTTTGTTTTCGTCTTGATGAAATTAACAAACCGAATTTAATTTACCAATAATAGCGTTGAGATTCGTAAAATTCTCTGATTCTTTCATCGGTTAAAATATCTTTTGGGCTTATTTTTTGTTTCAAAATAATACCTTCAAAAGTACGACACCTGGAAAGAGCCACATATGTCTGTCCATACTCAAAAGCGCCGCGACCTAAATCTAAAATGACATGATCAAACGTTTTACCCTGACTTTTATGGATAGTGATAGCCCAAGCTAATTTTAATGGGTACTGTGTAAAACTGCCCGTCACTTCGGTCTTAAAAGATTTTGGATTTTTTTCATCGACGGAGTACTTGATAAGTTCCCATTCCTGTCGTTCGACTTCGATGACTTGATGATTGCCTTGTGCATTTATGATTTCCACTTCGACATGGTCATTAGTGACATGTTTTACAGTGCCGATGGTTCCGTTTACATAGCGTTTTTGAAGATCATTTTTTATAAACATCACTTGCGCACCTTCTTTGATGTGCAAAAATTGATCGGTTGGGAATACATTGGGTTTAAACACGCCTTTAATGTCTGCCCTAAACTCTCTAGGACTGCTTTCTAAGGCATTCAGACGTTCGGTATTAATGCGGGTTACTGTAGCATTAAGACTGCATAAAATAATGTATGGATTTTCATCCTTTTCTACACCATGTCGACTGTTTAACATGTCTAAATCGTCATAATCCATAGTGCTCAGTCGGATGTTATCTAATAACTGGATAAAACTACGATCATCTTGACGATACACCTCTCTTAGTTCGATCATAGGTAGTTCAAAACCTGATTCTAAAACTTTAGCACTAAAGAAATAAGGCGAACTGTATTTTGTCCTGAAGAATTGCTTTTCGAAGGCCGAAGAAATGACTGGTGGTAGCTGAAATAAATCGCCAAAAACCAGTACTTGGACTCCTCCAAAGGGCTCATCTATGTCACGATTTCTTCGCAAAAACGTATCAATATTATCAAATACATCCGCTCTAACCATGGAAATTTCATCTATGATCAGGGTGTGTATGTTCTTGTATAATTTGTGATTTTTTAGTTTACGGATATCATAATCATTCAGCATCTTGGGTGGAAATCTGAAGAATGAATGTATGGTTTGTCCCTTTACATTTAGGGCTGCAATGCCCGTTGGAGCGACCACAGCGATACGTTTACGGCTTGTTTTTCGGAAAAGCTGAAGGAGTGTTGACTTTCCTGTTCCTGCTTTACCGGTGATAAAAAATGACTGATTGGTGTTTTCTAATTGATCTAAAATGCCGGTGTATTCCTTAGATAGAAATAAGGGCTCTTTAAGGGCTTTTTTTGTTGGTTCAATGTCGGACAAAAAAGATTATAATTCTTTAGTTAGATAAACATATACCGGAAAATGATCGCTGTATCCACCTTTATATTGGCCTCCAGCAAAGGTTCTAAAAGGGTAGCCTTTGTATTTACCGTTGGCTTGTTTTAACATAGCAGGATTATGGATTTTTGCTTTGTGGTAAGTATAGCTATGGCTTTTAGCATTGATGAGTGGTTCTGAAACAATGAGTTGGTCAAAAAGGCTCCATGAGTCTCTCCATGCAGTTGTTCCATTTCCTTGCCTAAACATACCATGCATAGGATTGTATAATCCTTGTTTCTTTAAGCCCTTTAAAACACCTGTACTTTGTAGATCCTTTACTACACTTTTATTGTTAGGGTTGTCGTTTAAATCACCCATGATAATGATTTTTGCTTCAGGCTCAACTTTGTATATAGAGTCTACAGCTGTTCGGCAAAGCTCGGCTGCTGCTCGACGTCCGCCTTCCGAACGTTTCTCTCCGCCAGACCTCGAAGGCCAATGATTGACCATGAAATGCATTCTCTCATCATCGAAAGTGCCAGAAACGACTAATATATCTCTGGTGAAATTTCGCTCGCCATCATCTTTTATTAAAATGAGTTCTAAGCTTCTCGCCTCATCAAGTGTAAAGTGAGATGCTTGATACAATAAGGCTACATCGATTCCTCGTTCGTCAGGGGAATTCTGATGTACAATCTGATAGTCACGATCAGCTAAAAGTGGATGAGCTACTAAATCTTCTAAAACCGATCTATTTTCTATTTCACATACTCCTAAAACAGATAAGCCAGATGGACAAAGATCGAGACCGATTTGAGAAATCACAAAGGCCATATTTGCCAGTTTTTCCTCATATCGCTCTTGGCTCCATAAGTTTTTACCTTCTGGCGTAAATTCTGTATCTCTAACATCGTCATCGTCATTGATGTCAAACAAGTTCTCAAGGTTATAAAAGCCTATCGAACCTATTTTAAACTGTTTGTCCTGAGCTTGAGCAACATTGAACAAAAATATCAAAGAAAAGAACAAAAAGTATCGTGAATATGATCTCATAATTGTCAATTGTGACGCAAAATAGTACAAAGCTTTGCAATATTATTAATGGATTAGAAAAATCATATGGTTAAAATATTAATTTTACCATGTACTTAAGCATTAACGTGTTTTCTTGATATAGAATTCATTCGATAATATTAAGAAAATGTTAGGATAAACCAAACCATGAAGAATACTAAACAATTAGTCTTATTTCTTTTTTTTGTAGGCTCATCTTTCTTTTCGTTTTCTCAGCAATTTACGGGTCAATTATTTGATGAAGCTACTGGTAAAGCAGTCATTGGAGCTGTTGTCTCAATAGCTAATTCAGATGTTCAGGCAATTAGTAATGCAACAGGAACGTATCGATTATTTGATATGGAACCCGGAGAATATCAGGTTTTTATTAAAGCTGGTGGATACGAAATGTGGACGGGTAATATTAGTTTAGACGGAGAATCAGGCACCATTACAGAAGTCAAAATGATGGCATCTCAAAACAATAGAAATACAGACGGTGGTGTAGATATAAATGTGATTTCTGAAGCTCAATTAGATCAAGTGGAAGACGAAAGTCAAGTGTCGAGTTTATTAACAGCTGGTAGAGATCCTTTTAACAACGCAGCAGCTTTTAATCTTGGAGCTGCTCGATTTAGAATTAGAGGCTTAGCCCAAGAATACAATGGCACTTACCTAAATGGAATGCCTTTTAATGATCTAGATGACGGTCGCGCTTTCTGGACGATCTGGGGTGGTCTAAATGATGTATTACGGGTGAGAGAAGCGGTAGAAGGAGTACGGGTGTCCAATTTTGCTTTTAGTGGGGTTAATGGAGCCACAAATATAGACATGAGGCCTTCAGTACAAAGAAAGCAATTAAAAGCAGTGTATAATTTTGCCAATTTTGCTTACAGCCATAGAGCTATGCTTACTTATTCCACGGGTTTAAATGAGAATGGATGGGCGTTCACTTTTTCTGGTTCAAGACGTTGGGCACAAGAAGGATATATAGAAGGTACTTTTTATGATGCTTTTTCTTATTTCGGGGCAGCTGAAAAAAGATTTAACAGCCATCATGGCTTGTCTGTAAATATTTTTGGTGCGCCTTCGAAAAGAGGTCGATCTTCGGCGAGTACGCAAGAAATGTATGATCTGACAGGAAATCCGTTTTACAATCCTAATTGGGGCTATTTAAATGGTGAAAAGCGTAACCCTAGGCAATTTAGAGTGCATCTTCCAGTAGGAATGCTAAGACATGATTATACCCCATCGAACAAATTAAAAGTAACTACCTCTGTGGCTTATATGACAGGAAAGAATGCCAGTACAGGGATAGACTGGTTCGAAGCTGCGGACCCAAGACCTGATTATTACCGCAAGCTGCCAAGCTTTCAGGATAATATCTTGCTAGCTAATTTAGTCGAAGAAGAACTAAAAAGTGATCAAGCTAACCAGCAAGTAGATCTAGAATCGATGTACGCAATCAATGCGAATCGCTTCAGTATTATCGAAAATGCAAATGGTATTGCAGGTAATACTGTAGAAGGTAAATTAGCGGCCTACATACTTCAAGAAGAGCATTTTGATACAGATAAATTTGTGTTTGCTTCTACCATGAATAGCATTATTAATGCATCCGTCAACTTTAACGCAGGTGTCCAATACATCAATGATAAAAATGAATTTTTTAGACAAGTGGATGATTTAATGGGGGCTGATTTTTCCGTAAACTGGGATCAATTTGCTCCTGAGGAGGGGTCTTCATCTTCGATTGTAGATACCTTGAAACAAAACGATTTAGAAGTGCCCAACAAAATCTTATATGAAGGAGATATTTACGGTCATCATTATTTTATAAAGAATCAAAAAATAAGTACTTGGGCTACGGGGGAATTTACCTTCTCAAAATTTGATTTCTTTGTGGGAGGGCAAATTAATCAATTGTCTTATCAGCGTGAAGGGATATTTAGAAATGGAGCTTTCCCAGATGATTCTTTTGGTGATGGTCCTGTAAATAGTTTTCTTACGGGGATGGTTAAGACAGGAGCGACCTATAAAATTAATGGTAGGAATTATTTATATGCCAATGCCGCTTATGGAACCGATGCACCTGGATCGAGAAATAGCTATGTAAGTCCTAGAACACGACATGCACTTATAGAAGGTTTAGATAATGAGAAAATTTACAGTGCTGAAGCTGGATACAACGCACGTTTTCCCAAGTTTAAAGCACGTCTTACGGCTTATATAAACCAGATCAACGATCAATTCGAAACAAGAAATGTATACGTAGATAATACACGACAGTTTGGGAATGTAATCACAAAGAATATCGACCAGCGATTCTTAGGAGTGGAGTATGGTTCTGAATTCAATATTACATCGACCATAAATGGAAGCTTAGCCATTGCTTATGGGGAACATTTTTATACAGATCGTCCTAATCTGGAGTTTGCCATAGATGATACAGAGATTGTCACAGATTTGGGCCCAGTGTATATTAAGAATTATCGAGTAGCATCGGGGCCTCAAACAGCAGCTACCGCGGGACTAGAGTATAGAAGTCCTAAGTTTTGGTCCATATCAGTTAATGCTAATTACTTCGATCATAACTACTTAAATGTGAGTCCTTTTAGAAGATTTGGTGGTATTGCTGATGATCCTATTGTTGCTTACAGTAATGTGGTGAGCGATCTTGAAAAAACAGAAGCAAGTAGCGAACAATTACTGAAGGCCGAACAATTGTTTGACGAATTAGGAATTTCCTTGGATCAAGTGTTTGAACAAGAACGTTTTGATCCAGCCTTGACGATTGACTTGTATACTAGGAAATCTTGGAAAGTAAATGATAAGTATATAGTACTGAGTGCCAGTGTAAATAATATCCTAAATAATGTATTTAGAAGTGGAGGATATGAGCAATTGAGAACGCGATTTTTGCTCAGAGATAGAAATGAAGATGGACAGTATAGTCTAGATAATTTGTTTCCTCCTAAATATTTCAATGCTTATGGAAGATCTTATTTTCTTACCGCAAGCATCAGTTTAAATTAAATTATAAAGTAAAAAACATTCATTAAAATGAATCACTTAAAATATCTTTTTTGTTCTTTATTTCTTATTCTTTGTTTGACACAGTGTGTGGATAGTGAATTAGACTCGCCACCTTTAAATGGAGTAGATCCGAATATTTCTGCAGATCAGATTATTAGTTTATCCGAAGTGCTGGATATGTGGGTTCCTGGTGTAAATATTGAGATAGGTCTTGATAAATACATAGAGGGGATAGTTGCTGCTGATGACCAAACCGGAAACTTCTATAAGACATTAATCATCCAAGAAGGTAATCAAGGAATCAGTATCGTGATAGATGAAACAGATTTGTTTAATACATACCCTACAGGACGTAAGGTGTTTGTACACTTGGAAGACCTATGGATCAGTGATTTTAATTTTAACCCTCAACTAGGTATGGCGCCTTCCGATGGTGAGTTAAGTCGTATACCTACGACTTTACTAAGTGACATTGTACTGCCCGGAACTATATTTAATGAATTAGCCGTAAACGAAATAAGTCTAAGTCAGCTAAGTGAGCAATATCTTAACACGCTCGTAAAACTTTCGGATGTGGAATTTGCAAATGAAGCCTTAAACCAAACTTTTGCGGTATCTACGGCTACGGAAAATTTTTCTGTAAATCACCCACTACAAGATTGTAATGGGAATACCTTAGACTTTAGAACTAGTGGCTTTGCTACATTTGCTAATGATGAGGTTCCATTTGAAAATGGAACAGTATACGGCGTTCTAGGAAGATTTGGGATCACTGGCTGGCAAATAATGGCCAGAGATTTAGGTGATTTGGATATGACAGCTGAACGATGTGATGGTTCTGGTGGAGGAGGAGGAACAGGTACCGAAGGTCAGATTTCCATCGAAGAATTACAAAATATGTGGAACAGCGGTTCTACAATAATAGGAGATAATTACATCGAAGGTGTAGTCATTTCGGATTACGAAAATGGCAATATCAATAACCAAAACCTTCAAATACAAGAAGGAGAATTTGGTATCACCATACGATTTGACGAACCTCACAGTTTTCCTATGGGAGAGAAGCTTAAAATAGACTTGGCTGGCCGTGAAATATCGGAATTTAACGGGCAGGTTCAAGTAGCAGATTTATTTATTTCGAGAGCAGAATCACTAGGTGCAGGGACATTGCCTGAGCCTAGGGTTGCAACAGTAGAAGAGGTCTTAGCTAATCATGATTTGTGGGAATCCACCTTGGTAAAGCTAGAAGGAATCACAGCTTCAGGTGGTTCTGTATGGGAAGATGTTTCCACCTTAACTGATGCTACCGGATCAATCGGTACATTTATCAGCTTTAATTCAACATTTGGAGGAGATGGAGTACCGTCAGGGAGTTTTGATATGGTAGGTATTGTAAGCGAGTTTAACAATGCACAGGTCCTTCCTCGAAACGAAGAAGACATCCAATAAAGCGGAAGAAATAACAAAATATAAAGACGATGCACCATTCAGATTTAAACATCTAGTGGTGCATCACCATGTTAGTACCTTAAAGGTCAATACAGATGGTGTATTATTAGCTGCATGGGCAAGTCCTCAGGTAAAAGGTAATTATGGCTTAGATATAGGCTCGGGAAGTGGTGTTATAGCTTTAATTTTAGCGCAAGAACATCCAAATTTATCCATAAAAGGGATTGATATCCATCATGATTCGGTTGGTCAAGCTAATTTTAATGCCCAAGTAAATCAGTTAAGTGAGAGACTCAGCTTTGAAGTAGCCGATGCTACCCAATGGAAAACTGATCGATTGTATGATCTAGTGATAAGCAATCCACCTTTTTTTGCAAATAGCACCCAGTCAAAGCTTAAAGAAACACAAATGGCTAAACATGTGGCCGAATTAAGCATTCAGCGCCTAATAGAAAGCGTTTCTTCATCTTTAAGCGCTACAGGTTTATTTTTTGTGGTGTTTCCAGCATCAAGCCAGCAGGCACTCATCGAACAAGTGAGACTTTGTGGTTTGTTTGTGCAGGCAATGGTAAAAGTGTGTAGTTTTCCTGATACTGAGCCATTTAATATTATGTATTGTATTGTTCGGGAAAGGGTTGATGCAGTGGAGGAGTCAATAGTATGTATATATGAAAGACCAGGGGTGTATCATAAAAAATACAGATCCCTTACTAGGAATCTGTATTTAAAGTTTTAAACAAAAAAAAGCTGCCAAGGACTGACAGCTTTCGCTTTTGTTTAATTCATCTTACTTGAAGCGGCAAGAATAGCTTTCGCTGCGTCTAGGATTGTAGTGTCTTCTAAACTTACAATTCCTCCATCTGGACCTGGCTCTATGTTCATTGAGGCAATTTGGCCATCAGCAAATTTTTGCGCACCGAAATAATTCCGCACGGTTTGTTCATCTAGTTCTAACTGGGTGGCGATTTTGGATACGCTTCCAGTTGGCAAGCTGTGTTTAATTTGTCTTAGTTGATTATAGGAAATATTCATATAGGCAAGCAGTTTTGATGATTAACAAAATAAAATTCCAATCATTATAAATCTAACAAAAATATCTATTAAATAAAACCTATTTGGCAAAATTTTTATTACGCCAAGAAATTATCCACATCATGATACTCATGACCAAAAGCTTCTGATACACCTTTATGTACCACCTTTCCGTTTATTACGTTTAGTCCAGGCTTTAATTCTGCATTTTCTTTACATGCTTTCTTCCAACCTTTATTAGCTAATTGGATAGCGTAAGGTAGTGTAGCATTAGTTAAGGCAATGGTGGATGTATAGGGAACAGCACCAGGCATATTCGCCACACAATAGTGCACAACATCATCTATAATGTAAACTGGATCTTCGTGTGTAGTAGGTTTGCATGTCTCGATACAACCACCTTGATCTACGGCAACATCGACCACTACTGTACCAGGTCTCATATCTTTAAGCATGGCTCTTGAAATAAGATTTGGCGCTTTAGCACCAGGAATTAAGACTGCACCTACGATTAGATCATGATTTTTTATGTATCGTTTAATGTTGTATTCATTACTATAAATGGTACTTACATTCGCAGGCATCACATCCGCTAAATATCTTAGTCTGTTTAAGTTTATATCTAATATGGTCACATTAGCTCCTAGACCTGCAGCCATCTTTGCAGCTTGGGTGCCCACAACTCCGCCACCTAAGATTAATACCTTGCCGGGAGGTACGCCAGGAACTCCACCTAAAAGCACACCACGTCCCTTCATGGGCTTTTCTAAGTACTTAGCACCTTCTTGTATCGCCATTCTTCCAGCCACTTCTGACATGGGCACAAGTAAGGGTAGTGATCCATCGGCTGCGGTAACTGTTTCATAAGCTAAACAAATGGATTTGTTAGCTATCATGGCTTCAGTAAGTGGTTCGTATGAAGCGAAATGAAAATAGGTAAAGACTAGTTGATCTTCTTTAATTAAATTATACTCTTGCTGGATAGGTTCTTTGACCTTCATAATCATTTCAGCAATATCAAAAATTGCCTCAGCTGTAAGAAGCATCTTGGCACCTGCTTCTTCATAATCTGAATCTGAAAAGCCTGAGCCATCTCCTGCTGTTGATTGTACGTAAACAGTATGACCGTGCTTAACAAGTTCTAGAGCACCCGCTGGTGTCAAGGCTACTCGGTTTTCGTTTGTTTTTATTTCTTTAGGCACTCCGATTATCATCGACGATTTATTTTGTTGGTTTAAAACTAAATTAAACTGAAAAATAATAATTAATGACTAATGTTAATGGAGATATAGAAAGCTTTTGAAAAAATATATTACTAAGGAAAGTATCAAAAAGAAAAAAGCCCGTGAGAGGATCACGGGCATACTCAATTTAATAACCAAAACTCATATTCAATCTACTATTTGCAAGTACTGTGCCAAAATATATACATATGGCATTATATAACTATTTCTTTTCTTATTAATCTTTTAGGAAAGGGTACAAGTTGCATGATATTTTTTTATTAACCATAAGCCATTAAACCACAGTTTATATCAGTTTATGTGCTTAAGGAAGTAAAAACTACATATGATTAATCCATATATAAGAAGTACAAAATAATTTATTTATTACATTTTTTTATAATCCTGAAACTTGCTCAAAAAGTGTAGAGAATTATTTATTGGCCACATTAAAGAAAAAATTATATAAGTTCTGAGTGAGTTATCAACTCACTTCTTTTTTATAAAAAAAACGCTTATCATTATTTAGATTAATTAAAAACAATAAGTACATTTGTTTAGATTTAATCCAAATAGAGATATGCAATCATGAGAGTGATAATCCCCTTTCTTTTATGCCTTGTTTTCTTGAGCCATTTATCGGCACAAACAATAGACTTCGAAAACGATCGTTCGATTGCCAATTTGTTTATTAAAATGTATGGCGAAATTCAATACTACCAAGAAGTCGATACAGATACCTATCGCCCAGGTAAATTAGATGCTAAAAGGGTGGTGGCCTTATTTGGATACCAGTTTAGTCGCAATACACAATTTATAACCGAGTGGGAGTTGGAGCATGGAAATGAAATGTTTGTCGAACAAGCATTTATTAAACATAAACTCAAAAATAATCTTTCGCTAAAAGCTGGAGTGCTACTTATTCCGATGGGTAATATTAATGAGAACCATGAGCCAACTAATTTTTTCTCCGTTGACAGACCGATTATAGATAGGAACCTAGTACCTTCTACATGGAGAGATATAGGAATAGGAGTCACCGGTGTTTTTCCTACAGCAAGTTTGAAATATCAAGCTTATTTGGTAAATGGGCTTGTAGGTTACAAAGAAGGTGAAGGACTATTCCAGGCATCAAATACGTTTAGAGGGGGAAGACAGAAAGGTATAAAAACTATACTGTCTGGCATGCCTTCTTTCAGTGGACAACTAGAATATTTTGGCTTATCTAAAACAAAAATAGGTTTATCTATATATTCAGGCTTGTCAAATACGGATGCCTATTCAGGATTGCCAAAAGATAATTCGCCTGCTGTATTATCAGCCGACAGCACTGTTGTATATTCCACAATGACAGGACTGCACGCTAATTCAGTCATAGGACAAAATGTAGTGAGAGGCCAACTGATCTACAATGTAAATGCGGATAATGTATATGCCTACAATGCAAAAACAGGCAGTGATCTGGGCAAATCCCAACTGGGTGCTTATGTAGAATATGGGCGTTATTTTGACAAGGATCAACAATGGATGGGATTTCTACGGTATAGCTATTTTGATGAAAACTTAATTAATACTGATCTAATCAATACCTGGAAAGATCATCATTATTTCACCTTCGGATTTAATTACCAGCCGGTTAATGGAGCCTTATTTAAAATAGATGCCATTCTATATGATTTTGATAGGCCTGAAGATCGGAGATTATTTATTAATACAGGAATTGGAGTATGGTTCTAAATAAGCTATTGTTTTTTATTTTTTGTTGTTCAATGTCGTTTTTTCATCAAGACATGGATTTACTTAAATCTTACGAAAAGAGCATTCGAAAAACCATTAAAAAACAAGTAGGAATCACAGACGCTGAAGTGAGTTTTCATCTGATGCAAGATGGTCGGGAGAAATCGGAATTTTATCAGGTTTTGACAGCAGAAAGCTCGCTTGGTTATCTCATGATTAAAGAAGTTAGAGCTTGCGATTTAAATGGTTGTAATAATAAAAATAAAGAAACAAGCTTAGAGGGTGAGTATTATGATGTAGCTACATTGGTCAATAATCAAGGAATTATCATCTTTACCAAAGTACTCAACTATTTCTCTGATTATGGTTATGAAATAAGTTCTAAACGTTATCTCACACAATATAAAAACAAATCGGTATGCCAGTTTGCGCAGCAGCCACTTGCCGTGGATGGTATTTCTGGCGCCACTATTTCTTATAATGCGCTCATTGATTCTTTAAACGAATTTTGTGATTTCCTTGATGATAAATAGACTAATTCTATTTAGTATCAAAACACAAAACTAATACTGACTTCTTTCCAAAACATTTTGGGAATTTAGTAGTTTTATCAATACACAAAAGAAACACTACCATGCTAGGAAAAAGAATGCAAGAAGCCTTAAATGAGCAAATAAGAATTGAAGCTGAATCATCACAAGTATATTTAGCTATGGCCTCATGGGCAGAAATTCAACCAGGTATTGATAACATTACTGCTTTCTTTTACCGACAAAGTGATGAAGAACGAGAACACATGCTTAAATTAATCCATTTTGTAAATGATCGAGGTGGCTTCGCAGTGGTCCCTGCTTTAGAACAACCAGTGTTAACTTTTCCCTCGCTCCAACATGCTTTCAAGCAACTTTTAGAACACGAAATATTTGTATCTGAAAGCATTAATAAGATGGTCGATATCGCCTTGCAAGAAAAAGATTATGCAACCCATAATTTTCTGCAATGGTATGTAGCTGAGCAGATTGAAGAAGAAGCATTAGCGCGTACACTTAATGACAAATTGGAAATGATCGGTAATGAAAAATCAGGTCTATACCTATTTGACAAAGACATATTGACTGTACAAGTAGTCGACGGTAACGCAGAGTAATTAAGTGCTCAACACTTTTAATGGATAGACGGATGTTGCATAACATGTGCTACCGCTTTTTACAAAATGATTCTGCATTTTGTCCGCATAAATAATTAATATCTAATTAAAACATCGAAGCATTAGGGGTTTAAGGATTGGGCTTCGTATTCCTTACAACCACATGGAAATAAACTAAGCGCAAGGTTTAACAAACCATAATGATCAAAAGGATTGATTTATTAACCTTTTAAATGGAACATTATGCGATACTTTATAATCCTTTGCACATTATTTTGTAGCCAATTTTATACCTCTGCCCAAACTTCTACCAAAACTATTCTCCAAGGAGTTGTATCCGAAACTGCATCTGGCGAATTTATACCTTTTGCAGATGTAGTACTTTTCCAAGACAGTAATCCAGTCACTAGTACGCAAACTGATTTTGATGGCAATTACTCTTTTTCAGATATTAAACCAGGAATCTATAACATAGAGTGTAGATTCCTTGGCTATGCAACAACTAGATTGGATAGCGTGATTGTCAAGTCTCAAGAAGTAACGACTGCTAACCTTTCGTTATCAGAAGCAGGTGAATTATTAGATGAAGTAGTGATTTGTGCTTATAAAGTGCCTTTGATAAATAGATGTGCAACTAGTTCAGGCAATACGGTAACCGCTGAATCGATTAAGAATTTGCCGTCAAAATCAATAACTGCAATAAGAGCTACTGTTGCTGGAATAAGCAGAGGTAAAAATAAGGACATCTCTGTGCGCGGATCAAGATCTGATGCTACACACTATTATATAGATGGCATAAGAGTGGATAAAGCAGCCTCACAGGATAATACACGAGTATCTAAATGGTTTAGTAAGCGACAAAGCCAACACATCCCTGAATCACTTGGGTTTGGAACGGAAGAGTATGATCAGATTACCGAAATGGGCTTTAAACAAACAGCATTCGAACCACTTTCCACTTTTTCTATCGATGTAGATCGTGCAGCCTATAGTAATGTTCGAAGGTTTTTGCAACAAGGACAATTACCACCTGCTGATGCAGTTAGAATCGAAGAAATGATAAACTACTTTGAATATGCATATGCAGAACCAACAGACGAACACCCAATAGCTGTTGAAACCAACCTAACGCACTGCCCATGGAATAAAAAGCATAAAATTATGCATATAGCAATGCAAGCCACGGGGTTTGATAAAAAAGAAATTCCAAACTCAAATCTAACCTTCTTAATCGATGTTTCGGGAAGTATGAGTTCAGCAAATAAGTTAGACTTGGCTATAAAGTCTCTATATTATTTGATTGACCAATTAGATGAGGAGGATCAAGTATCTATCGTGACATACGCAGGAAGTTCTGGCATTGTCTTACAACCTACAAAGATTAAAGACAAAGCACTGATTCTAGAATCTTTAGGCAGCCTTAGGTCCGGTGGATCTACTGCAGGAGCTCAAGGCATTAAAACAGCTTATAAATTAGCAGAAAAGGTTTATGAAAAAGACCGTAATAATAGAGTCATCTTGTTGACAGATGGAGATTTCAATGTAGGTGTAAACACGCCTGATGGATTAGAAAAACTGATTGAAAAGAAGAGGGAAACAGGTATTTATCTGTCTGTGTTAGGTTTTGGAATGGGTAATTATAAAGACAATAGAATGCAAACATTGGCTGATAAAGGGAATGGGAATCATGCCTACATCGACAATTTCAAAGAGGCAAAGAAAATCTTTGGGAAAGAGTTTGAAGGCACCCTGCATACGATTGCAAAAGACGTCAAGCTACAGATAGAATTTAATCCTGAGCATGTAAAAAGCTATCGCCTAATAGGTTACGAAAACAGACAACTAGAAAATCAAGATTTTAACGATGATAAGAAAGATGCAGGGGAGATAGGTATGAATCATAGCGTAACTGCTCTCTATGAATTGATTCCAGCAAATAGAAAGGATGAGTTTACGACTTCGATTGATCCACTTAAATATCAGATTAATGAGGTGGTTAAAGAATTATCTAGTGAAGCAGCAACTGTAAAAGTTAGATACAAGCAACCGGATAAAAAGAAATCTATAAAGTTTGAAAAAGTGGTCAGTGGGGTAGCCCTGAAAAGAAGCGCTATTTCATTAGATAGTCAGCTAGCCTTAACCATTGCAGAATGGGGCTTGATTTTAAGAGGTTCGTCATTTAAAAACAGAGCATCAATTGATGACGTATTAAGTGCACTACAAAGTATACATACAGAAAGACCTAGTGATGAACTAGCAGAGTTAATTGATATGGTCGATATCCATAAAACATTATTGCAAGAACAATCATGAGATAGTCATTTTGAAAAGTGTTGGTAAGGGATGGTTGAAGGCAATCATCCCAACTTTTCTTCCAACTAAACATGCATTATTGTCCATTACTAAATCCATAAAACTATGTCTAAAGCAAGCTTATACAATTATCTATTCATCCTAAGCCTCTTTTTTTGTGCTTTAAAACTTAGTGCACAAGCTTCACTTACCGGGACGGTTAAGGATAAAGGCTCAGAAGAAACGGTGCCATTTGCCGATGTTATTTTATACCATAATGAGGTTTTAATAACTGGTACGCAAACTGATTTTGATGGTCAATATAGTTTTGAAAATTTAATGCCAGGAACGTATGATATGGAAGTCCGGTTTCTAGGATATAAGACCGGTCAAATAAGTGGAGTCACTTTAATCAATGATATCAGAGTAGTACAAGATGCGATCCTTGTTGAGGAAATTGTAACTTGCTGCGGACCCATCTGCTATCTATACAAAATCCCACTGATTGATTTTGATGACCTGTTTTCAGGTAAAATTTATTATTCGGACGAGATAAAGCGAATGGCAATCAGCAAATAAATACTAGAAATCAGGGTGAGTTACAACTCATCCCCATCATTCGACAGTTCGTCCGATCTTATTTTATTCGGATTATGATTCAGTGCAACTTTGAATCATAATTACGAACCATGAAAACTTTCTTCTTTTTTATCCTTTTCATAATTTGCTCACATACCCATACCCATGCACAGACAACTATCCAAGGTAAGGTCGTAGACAAAGCAGGAATAAGTATCATCGGGGCAAATGTTTTTATCGAAGGTAGCTATGATGGTAGCATCACAGATTTGGATGGTCGTTTTAGATTCCAAACTTCTCGAGAAGATAATCAAGTATTGTGCATTTCTTACCTAGGATATGAATCTAAACAGATACCCGGCGAAGTAAACCAGTTTAATGATTTAGTGATCCAACTGCGCGAATCATCGCAAGTGATGGATGCGGTAGAAATCGCTGGAAGCACATTTAAAGCAGGGGACAATTCTTCTTTGGCAGTTTTAAAACCTATGGATATTGTCACTACAGCAGGTTCTCTGGGAGATGTCATTGCTAGTTTCCAAACTTTGCCTGGAACCCAATCTAATAGTGAAGATGGTCGTTTGTTTGTTAGAGGTGGAGATGCAGAAGAAACCTTGATTTTTATCGATGGTATGCGAGTATTTGCTCCATATACAAATAGCATCGTAGGAAGCCCTTCACGCGGTAGGTTTTCTCCCTTTCTCTTTCAGGGCATAAGCTTTAGTTCAGGCGGATATGATGCTGGCTATGGGCAAGCTCTTTCAGGAATTTTGGACCTGAAAACTAGCAATGAGGTAAATCAAACAGAATCCAATGTAAATGTGATGACGCTGGGATTAGGTTTTGGGCACAAACAATCATTTAAAAATAGCTCTATAAGTGCCAATGTAAATTACATTGATTTGGCACCTTATAACTGGGCTATACCTAATCGAGTTAATCAAAAAAGACCATACCATGGTGTCTCTGGCGAAGCAGTGTTTACAAATAAAACAAGCCATGGTATATTTAAAACATACGTTTCGGGTGAAACTGGAAACATTCGGTTTATAAACCAAGGCATTAATGATGAATCACCCAGATCCTTAAACATAAATAACCAAAATGCATATTTAGCATCAAGCTATTTGCACACTTTCAATGATAAGACTAGCTTATTTGCGGGACTCAGCCTTGGACAAAATCAGGAATTGCTTAGGCTGGATAGTACCGACATCGATCAATCATTTAAAGGATTACATGCCAAGGCGCAAATCACCCATTTTTTCAATGATCACTTTAAGTGTAAAGCTGGAATAGAAACTGTTTTGCTTTCTAACGACTTAACTAAAAACATAGCGTCAATCGACTTTTCCTATGAAGATGATATTTACCGAAGCTTGTCTGCTGCATTCGTGGAATCGGAATATTTTTTTAGTCCTAAATTGGCACTCAAAATTGGGCTTCGTTCTGAATATCACTCTTTATTCGATGCATTTTCTTTAGGCCCGAGGATGACATTGGCACAAAAAATCAATAAGCAACAACAAATAAGTGTTTCTTATGGGGAGTATGTTCAAGAACCTGCCCACCATTATCTTTTCAGCTCAACGAATCTATCAAACCAAAAAGCCAGTCATTTACTATTAAACTACCAATTTAAATCTAAGAAGCACATAGTTAGAGTGGAAGGCTATCACAAGCGATATCATTCATTGATTAGTTATGAGGCCGATGCTTTCACAATAGAAGATTTAGACAATAATGGCCATGGATATGCTCGAGGTATAGATCTTTTTTGGAGGGCCAATGATGTGATAAAAAACACGGATTGCTGGGTTTCTTACAGCTGGCTAAAGAGCAAACGCATGTATAAAGATTACCCTAGTTTAGCCATGCCATCCTTTGCGACTAGCCACAATGTTTCATTAGTGAGCAAAACATGGATTAGAACATTAAATACCCAGTTAAGCTTAACCTACACCCTTGCTAGTGGTCGTCCGTACGAAAACCCTAATATAGATGGATTTATGGAAAGCTTGTCAAAGCCATACCAAAATCTAAGCCTCAGTTTAGCCTACCTAATATCCGCTCAAAAGATTCTGTTTATCTCTATCTCGAATATTACCAGAGTGCAGAATGAATTTGGATATACATATGCACATTCTAGAGGAACTGATGGTTTGTACCCAGGACAACTCATAAGGCCTAATGAAGACCAGTTCTTCTTTGCTGGCTTTTTTATGACCTTCAGTCGCGATCAGAAACGCAATCAACTAGATCAACTATAAAATTAACTATTCAATAAAATCTAAAATCTAAAATCTAAAATCTAAACACATGAAACATTTATTATCATTATCAGCCATTCTCTTTTTGTTAAGCCATCAAATGTATGCTCAGGGCACTAGCCTATGTAATGAAACAACTTCCTTTACAGTCCATTTAAAAGGTCTCAGTTCTGATGAAGGCAGTGTTAAAGTAGGCTTATACGATCAAAAAGATCAATGGTTAAAACAAGTTTATAAAATGGCGGATGCCAAAATTCTAGATGGAGCAGCCATCGTAGTCTTAGATAGTGTTCCTAATGGAACCTACGGGATATCTTGTTATCACGACTTAAATGGGAATGATACCTTGGACACTAAATATTTTGGGATTCCTTCAGAGCCCTACGCTTGTTCGAATGGAGCGGTAGGAAGATTTGGGCCTCCTGCTTGGGTCGATGCTAAACTAATTATTTCAGCAGAACATACTGAAACCAACATTCAATTCTAATCTTTCATTATTGTCAAATCAAAAAAAAATTAAACATGAAATACTTAATAGCTTCCTACATAGTCTTGTTCTTTTCTTTTAATGGTGTAGCTCAAGCAAATTATACAGAAGGGATGCAAAAAGCCTTGCAATTTTGGGGAGAAGGCAAAACGGCGGAAGCCGTAGCCCTGTTCGAAAGAATAAGCCAGGTAGATTCAGAAGCGTGGTTGCCTTGTTATTATTCAGCGAATGTACACATTGCTTCGAGCTTTTCAGAAAAAGACGAAAGCTTGAGAAACGAGATGCTCGAACAGGCTAAAAAATATATACAAATAGCACATGCGAGATCTGAAGATAATGCTGAAATTATTACACTCGAAGGATTACTGTACACTGCTTATGTTGCTGCAGATCCCGGCAATTTTGCAATGAAATACGCACCCAAAATTATGGAGCTCCATGACAGAGCACTTAGCTTAGACCCCATAAATCCTAGAGCTCTAATGAATAAAGTAGAATTCGAAATGGGCACTGCACAATTTTTCAATGAGGATATGAGCCCTTATTGCCAACGGGTCAAAAAAATATTGAGTACATTCGACGAATATGAAAGTTCTGAACCATTTGCTCCAAGGTATGGAAAAGAACGCCTCATTCAGTTAATAGAAAATTGTAACGAATAATGAAAACCTGGACAGAAGAGCTGAAGTCTATGATAGTGATTATCCTCATTCTTTGTGTAGTTTCTGCACTGGTTATGGGATTCTTGATGGGTGAGTTTAATGTTGAGGCCATAGGAAAGCAGTTTTTTTTTAATTTCTATTATGGCTTTCCTCTAGGTGCAGTTAATGGTTTCTTTTTTAATCGCTTATCTACTAAGTTTCCTTGGCAGGAACATCCTAAAAAGAGAACTTGGTTTGGAGTGATTGGCTCCATCGTTTTGACCATGTTTACTTTAGTAGTACTCAATATAATTTTATGGGTACTTATCCAAGGTCATCAATGGTCGAGTTTGCTTAATCAGACTTTTAAGAATTTTTATGTTATTGCGCTGATTATAACTGTCATTATTTCTTCGATCCTTCACGCGATTGAGTTTTTTAAACAAGTAGAACAGGAAAAAAGGATCAACGAAACATTACGAAAAGAAAAAATTAGTACTGAGTTAAATATGCTCAAAGCACATCTAGATCCGCATTTTTTATTTAATAGTTTCAATGTTTTATCAGGACTCATAGACGAAAATCCGGAAAATGCGCAGCATTTTCTAAGCAAGCTATCTAGTATTTATAGATATATTTTGGAGACCAGAGATGAAGATTTAAGTGTGATTAAAGATGAGTTGGATTTTGCAAAAAAATATTTAGCTCTCCAGCAAACAAGATTCGAAGATGCAATCGTCTTAAAGTGGTCCATCGATGAAGACATTCTAAATCAACGCATCCCTTCACTGACATTACAATTGCTCCTAGAAAATGCAATAAAACATAATGGATTCAGTAAGGAAAAGCCTTTAGTCATAGAATTGTTTTCTGAAGATGACTGTCTCATTATCAGAAACAATAAACAAGAAAGAACATCGATTCAGGTTTCTAATAAATTGGGCCTCCAAAATATTAAAGACAGATATCAGTTAATGACGCAAAAAGACATAATCATCGAAGACTTAATGGATTCTTTCACAGTAAAAGTGCCATTAATATGATGCGTGTATTAATCATCGAAGACGAAGGTGTTGCAGCAAGAAGATTGCAAAAAATGCTTTCATCTTTTGATTTGGAAATAGTAGGAGTTTGCGCATCTAATCAAGAGCTGCAACAATTTATTACAGTTAATGGCGAACCTGATTTATATCTAATGGATATCCATCTCAATGATGGTGTAGTCTTCGATACACTAAGCAAATTACAACTCGGTGCACCGATTATTTTCACCACTGCTTTTGACCAATATGCCATCAAAGCATTTAAACAAAACAGTATCGATTATTTATTAAAACCAATAGATGCAGACGAGTTAAATCATGCATTAAGCCAATTTGAGTATAAACAAAAGAAAAGTCAAATAGATCTTTTAACGCTGAGTCAGATGTTACAATCTAGGACAACACCTCAATACAAAGAAAGGATCAGCATAAAAATTGGTGAGCGGATAAAAAGTATCCAAATCAGTTCAGTAAATGGCTTTGTAAGCGAACAAAAATCCACTTTTTTGTTAAACAATGACGGAAGAAATTATCCTATAGATTATACCTTAGACCAACTCGAGAAAGTCCTCGATCCAAGTCACTTTTTTAGATCGAGTAGGGGAGTAATTGTAAACATTTCAGCCATAAAGGATATCATTACTTATTCGGGTAGTCGACTAAAGTTAGTATTATCCGATCACAATGACAGAGAAATTTTAGTGGCTAGAGAACGGGTAAAATCGTTTAAATCTTGGTTAGGATAAGCTTATAAAGATTCTAACCAGCTTGCTAAGGCTTCTTTTTGTTGATCCGTCATTTTTGCACCACTATGCATAAAAGCGAAGCTCTTAGGTGGCATATGTCCATCACGAATTTCTTCTGCACTTTCTCTTAATTTGTGTTTTTGTTTCTCTGAGTCATACTGCTGCCATGTAGAAAAATTGAGTTTCTGACGACCACCTTTGATGTGTCCATTAATCCAGATGGATACAGGAGCTACTTGGGCGTACCATGGGTAGGTGGTTTCATAGGAGTGACAATCATAACAAGCATTTTTTAATAAAATTAATTGGTCTTTATCTAAACCTTCTATTTGGCTAAAGGATTGGTTGTCCGGAACTTTGTCTATTTTCCTTTCGCTAAGCGGGACAAACTGAAGCCCGATTAATAATCCGATGCAATAAATCAATATCTTTTGAGATCTTTTCATGGCGAAAAAGTAAGCATTCTTAAGACAATAATTGGTGTATTTTGCCAGCTATTTTCTCCATGGCTCTTTCACTATTTAATGTCTGCATGAGCGCAAGATATTCTTTTTGCATCGAGCCAGGATTTGTAAGCAGTTTATCTAACTGCTCCTTGAGTTGATCTACATTGGCTTTTTCTTGGATCAGTTCTCTTACGATTTCTTTGTCCATAATTAAATTTACCAGGGAAATGTAAGGCACTTTTACAAATGATTTGGCGATGGCATATGATACAGGATGTGCTTTGTAAATCACCACTTGTGGAACTTCATAGGCTGCACATTCTAGCGTGGCAGTACCGCTGCAAACTACAGCGGCCTTTGATTGACTAAACAGTTCATGAGCACCGGATTTTGCCAAATGTATATTTTGGTATTTCGCCGCTTTGATGGAATCATAATCAGCATAATTAAACCCAGGAGCTTGCAAAATAGCAAATTGCTCTTGAGGATAGTGCGAGGCCAGTTCGATCATAAGCGATAAATGACGTTGTATTTCTTGTTTTCGACTCCCAGGTAAAAGAGCTATTAAATGTCTATGCTCATTTGTAGATTTTCTTTTTTTGCCAATGTTTTCCACCAAGGGATTACCTAAATAAATAGCATCTAATTGTTTGGATGCATAGTACGCTTTTTCAAACGGGAAAATGATAAATATCTGATCGATGTAAGCGCGCAGTTTTTCTACTCGAGACTCTTTCCATGCCCATACTTTAGGAGGGATAAAGTAGAAGTTTTTAAATTTTTTAGCATGAGCCCATCGAGCTATTCGGAGATTAAAACCAGGATAATCTATATAAATGATTACATCAGGCTCGAAGGCTAAAATATCTTCCTTACAAAAAGCAAATAATTCTCTAATCGTCCGATAGTTCATTAACACCTCGATAAAACCCATAAATGACGTTTCACGAATGTGCTTGGCTATGTTTGGATGAGCTGCTTTCATATGATCGCCGCCCCAAAACCTAAATTCTGCCGTTTTATCATGCTGCTCTAATGACCTAATAAGTTGACCACCATATAAATCGCCACTTGGTTCACCAGCTATGATATAATATTTCATGCTTAGATTATAATCCGAACAAAGGTCCTTTAAATAGCCAAATCCATGCACCTACGTAAAAAACCGTCGGCAATACAATCCCTCGCATGCTATCATCCATTCGATGCCGCTTGAAAATATTAAGAGGGATCAAACTACAGCATATGGCCAGTAACAAAACGGTTCGTTCCCTTCGACCAGAAATACTACTACTGGCCTCCTCCATAATGCCCATATTGCCTAATAGCTCAAACAATCCTCCCACTAATAAGTAGCCAAGTATAGGCACAATGGCTCCGATTAAGAGGCCAAGTCCAAAACTGTCCCTGCTTTTCATATTTCTAAGTGTTTATTGTTATCAATGGCGTCATAAATAGTAAGATCAAAACCAGAAGGCACTACAGATACATATCCATGCTCTAAGGCTTTTAAATCTGATCCTTCTGGTTCGTTTTTTTGTATAAAACTGCCAGATAACCAATAATATTTTTGACCTCGAGGATCTTCACCTTCTTGGAACTCTTCTTGCCAGTTGCCTGTCCCTTGATGGCAAACTTTTATGCCTTTTATTTTGTCTAATGGCAATTTAGGGATATTAACATTGAGCAATTTGCAACCATTTAACGACTGGTCTAATACTTTTTCTATGATTATTTTAGCATAGTGTTTCGCAGGCTCAAAATCTGCTTCAAAACTGTAATCCAGGAGAGAGAAGCCGATACTTGGTATGCCTTCGATACTTGTTTCCATCGCAGCTGACATAGTGCCTGAATAGATGATGTTTATACTGGCATTCGATCCATGATTAATTCCAGATACGCATAAGTCTATCTTACGATTCTTTAAAATAACATGTTTGGCTATTTTGGTACAATCCACAGGAGTACCCGAACATTCATAAGCTTCTACGTCATCAAATAAATCCACTTTGTGGAACATGATCGGAGAGGTTAAAGTGATCGCATGTCCTTGGCCTGATTGAGGAGAATCTGGAGCTACCACAACTACCTCACCAAATTGTTTCGCCGTTTCTATTAAGGCTCTAATGCCTGGTGCAGTAATTCCATCATCATTCGTAACTAAGATTAAAGGCTTCTGATTCATCGTATTTTTTTAAGGTTCAATGTTGGTTTTGCTAAGTTTTCCATTATCAAAATGTAGCTATTACATCGACATTACCACGGACAACTTGATCTTTATTCACAACTATATTAGCATCTAATGGCAAAAACAAATCGACTCTAGAACCAAATTTTATGAATCCCATAGTATCACCCTGCTTAACGGCCTCTCCAGCCTTTTTATAGTTTACAATCCGTCTAGCTAATGCACCTGCAATTTGACGCATAAGCACCATGCCATGTTTAGATTCATACACCGTGGTGTGTCGTTCATTTTCTGTGGACGATTTAGGGTGCCAAGCTACTAGATATTTGCCTTTATGGTACTTTTCATAAGCTACTTTTCCCGATACAGGATTGCGATTTACATGTACATTTAAAGGGGACATAAATATGGAGACCTGAATGCACTCTTTTTGTAAATATTCTGTTTCTTTTGTTTGTTCAATGACGACCACCTTTCCATCCGCGGGTGCATATATTTTATGTTCATCAAGTTCACTTAAACTACGATCAGGATTTCTGAAGAAGGATAAAATGAAAACGAAAAAAACAAACCATAAGACGATAAAGAACAGCAACCAAAAGGGACTGCTCCACATATAAGCGGCTCCAATTACGGCAACTCCTAGCAATAAGGTGAGCATTATGGTAGCCTTTCCTTCTTTGTGTATGTACATTTATATAATTTTAAATAGTAATAGTAATAAAATAAACCAAGGTATAGCAAAATAAAAGCCATCAAATCTATCCAAAAATCCACCATGACCAGGGATCAATTGGCTTGAATCTTTAATGCCATACTGCCTTTTAAATCGAGATTCCACTAAATCTCCAATGGAAGAAAAAATCCAGATAACTGCCGCAAAGCATAGCCAAAAAGATACTGAATATGTAAAAAATAAGATCCAAAAAAGATAACCACACAAAAGCGTAAAAGCACCAGCTCCCAAACTTCCTTCTATGGTCTTTTTGGGCGAAACACTTGGGAAAAGTGGCGTTTTCCCCCATTTCCTCCCAACTAAATAAGCTCCCACATCAGAAACCCAGGTTAAGATAAAGTAAGGTAGAATTAAAGTGAATATTTCAAAATGATATATAGCTAACATTAGTAAGCCAAAAAGTAACATGATATCGATCAAACTACCAAATTTCCACGCTTGATGTAGAGGAAGTGAAACAACATTGAACAAATCTATCATCTTCAGTATACTATACAGAAGGCTGCAACTTAACAATGTTACTAATAATAGATCCAGCGTTAAATATTTGAAATATGAACTGGCAAAAATGAGGCATATTATAATAACCAGGCCTACAAGTCCTTTTCCATTTAGTTTAGTTATCGAAGCATATTCGTATAAACAAAATAAACCAACAAAAAATAAGAATAATAAAATCGCCCAAGAAGAGTAAAGTGAGGCAAAAAGTACTAAACTTGCATAGACGATTGCTGATAAAGTTCTTATTCTAAATTCGGAAGACATAAAATCATTCGTTTATGAAGACAAAGCTAAGTGTTAATCTTAATAAGGTAGCCTTAATTCGAAATTCTAGAGGACAAAATTTTCCAAACTTGATAGAAGTGGCTCAAGATTGTGAAAAATTTGGTGCAGATGGTATCACCATCCATCCACGTCCGGATCAAAGACATGCGCGATATTCTGACATCCATGAACTTAAAAAAGTAGTAACTACCGAACTCAATATCGAAGGATATCCTTCAAGAAAGTTTTTGGACGAAGTGCTAAAAGCATGCCCACATCAGTGTACTCTTGTGCCTGACCCTCCAGGTGTTTTAACTTCTAACACAGGTTGGGATGCAAAAAAGCACCAAGCATTGTTAGCTGGAGTTGTAAAAGAATTAAAAGCAGCAAATATCAGAGTTTCGTTGTTTATGAATGCCGATTTAGAAATGATTAAAGCTGCAGCAGATACAGGAACCGATCGTATCGAATTATATACTGGGGCCTATGCTAAAGTTAGAGATGGTGATAACAAAGAATTAACAAATCACGTAGATGCAGCTAAGCTTGCTGGCCAACTTAATCTAGGTTTAAATGCCGGTCATGATTTAAATCTTAATAATTTATTAAAATATAATTCGGCAATTTCCAACCTTTTAGAAGTTTCTATCGGTCATTCATTAGTAGTAGATAGTATATATTATGGGCTTCAAAACACCATACAGTTATACAAAAGACAGTTAAATTAACTCAGAGTTAAATTTGAGCAGGTAAATTTTAGTAGTTTTATTAACAATTCGTTAACCTAAATTGCTAAATTTATCGATTCGAATATTAACCACTCTCCTTAAAGAAGGACAATTTTTCAATAAATCGAAAAAACTTTTTATTAACCAAACAAACTTCAATATGAAAAAATTTTCACTATTGTTTTTCATTTTGATTATTTGCGTTGGTCAGACGTTTGCTCAGAGAATGGTCTCTGGAAACATTACTGACGTAGATAATACTCCTTTAATTGGTGCTAACGTCATCGCTAAAGGAACTTCCATCGGTACAATTACTGATATTGATGGAAACTTCAGCTTGGAAGTACCAACTGAAACAACTATGTTAGAAATCAGCTATACTGGTTTCGAAACTCAAAACATCGATATCGCTGGACGAAACGAAATCGTTGTTGCTCTTTCTGAAGGAACTGTTCTAGAAGAAGTTGTAGTTACAGCTGTAGGTCTAGAAGCAAACCGAGCAAAACTCGGATATGCAGTTCAAAATGTCGATCCGGATGAATTATTAGGTTCTAGAGAGACAAACCTTGTTAATGCCTTAAGCGGAAAAGTAGCTGGTGTGCAAGTAACAAGTTCATCAGGTTCTCCAGGAGCTTCTGCTAACATTAGAATTAGAGGTAGTAAATCCATCCAAGGTAACAATGCTCCTTTATTCGTCGTTGATGGGATGCCTATTGATAATGATACCTATGGAAATGCAGTGGATGGTTTAGATAACTCTAACAGAGCGATTGATATTAATCCAAATGATATTGCTTCCATGACTGTATTAAAAGGACCATCAGCAACTGCATTATATGGTGTAAGAGCTGCAAATGGTGCTATCGTTATCACAACTAAAAAAGGATCAGCTGGAAAACCTAGAGTTACTGTTTCTGGATCATACTCTTTAGATAGAGTTAATAAATTACCAGAAATGCAAAGCACTTACGCACAAGGAAGATATGCAGGAGGTGTTGCCACTTACCTTGGGCCAAGTACAGGAAACGGTTTTAGCTGGGGTCCAAGAATTGAAGATTTAGAGTACGATGGAGTACCTACAGTTTTCAGTGAGTTTGGAACATTGCAGCCAAAAGTAGAAGGCTCAGGTCTATTACCTGCTCAAGCTTATGACCAATTCGATTTCTTCGTAGATGGTTCTACGTATGATTTGAATGCTTCAGTGGCTGGAGGTACCGATGCAATGAATTATTTCATAAGTGCGGGGACTTTAGAAAGTAACGGTATTGTGCCTAATTCTTCTTTCAATAGAAATTCATTCAGAGCGAACATCAACAGTGACATTACTGATAGATTGAGCGCTGGTGTGACAGCTAACTTTGTAAATTCAGGTGGAGATAGAATCCAAAGAGGATCTAACCTTAACGGAGTTATGTTAGGTCTTTTAAGAACATCACCTACATTTGACAACGGAAGAGGATTTACAGGAAGAAACGCAGTTAACAATCCAGATTCATATGTAAATCCAGATGGAACAATGCGTTCTTACAGAAACGGTATCTATGATAACCCGTACTGGACAGTAAACAGAAACCCTGCAACTGATGATGTAAATAGAATCATAGGTACAGGAAATGTAAAATACAAATTAACCGATTGGTTATCAGCTAACTATAGAGCTGGTGTAGATACTTATACTGATAAAAGAATACAAGTTCTTGACAAACAAACCAATGCGTTTAGACAAGAGGCTGGTTTAATTATCCAAGATAACATCACTAATAAAGATGTAAACTCAGATTTATTCTTAACAGCTAGTTCAAGCTTGAGTGACAATATTGGCATATCTGCGGTAGTTGGATATAACACATATAGTCACCTATACAATAGAAGAAATGTTACTGGTACTACTTTATCAATACCTAACTTCTTTGCTATTTCTAATGCAACAGATATCACGACTGAAGAAGTAGTTGATAGAAAAAGAATCAATGGTTTGTATGGTACAGCAGATTTAACATTGAATGATTACTTATTCTTAAACTTGACAGCAAGAAATGACTGGTCATCATCTTTACCTAAAGAAAACAATTCATATCAGTCTTACTCTGCTAGTTTAGGTTTTGCTTTTACGGAAGCTTTAAATCTTAGAAGCGATATTTTATCTTACGGTAAATTAAGATTGTCATACGGGGTAGTAGGAAACGATGCACCAACATTTTTGACAACAAGTTACTTTGATCCAGCTGAACCTACAGGTGATGGATTTATTACTACGGTACAATTTCCTGCATTTGGAGTAAATTCTTTCGAAAGAAGTACGCGATTAGGAAATGATCTAATTACTCCAGAAAAAACAAGTACAATCGAAGTTGGTGGTGAATTTAAATTATTCAGAGGAAGAGTAGGATTAGATGTCACTTACTATGATGAGACGACAGAAGATGTAATCATTCCAGTTGAAATTGCTCCATCTACAGGTTATTTTGAATTTGTACAAAATGCAGCAGTTATTTCTAATAGCGGTATTGAAGCGGTGTTGAATGTGACACCAGTGAGAAATGATAACTTCTCTTGGGATATCGGATTAAATTTTAATGCTTACGAAAATACAGTAGACGAGTTAGCTCCAGGAATTGAAAACATAGGTCTCGCAGGATTCGTTTCTACATCTGCGGACGTAGTTGCTGGATTACCTTATTCTTCGATATTTGGTACTGGATTCCAAAGAACTGAAAATGGAGATATCATCATCGGCTCGGATGGATGGCCTTTAGCTGACCCTACAAAGAAAGCATTGGGTGATCCAAATCCAGATTGGACAGCTGGTATTAGAAATACCTTCAATTTAGGTGGAATTTCTGTTTCGGCTTTAGTTGATGTAAGACAAGGTGGAGATGTATGGTGCGGAACTTGCGGAATCATTAACTACTTTGGTACTTCTGAGCAGTCTGCTGTAGAAAGAGACGATGTAGTTGTTTTTGACGGTGTGGTTCAAACAGGAACTGACGATGAAGGAAATCCAATTTATTCTGAAAATACTACATCTGTTGCTTTAGCTGAAGCTGATATAAATGGTAATTTTGGATCTTCGTATCGTGTACGATATGGTTTTGGCGGAATTTCAGAAATGAATATTCATGATTCTTCTTGGATTAGATTAAGAGAATTATCTATAGGTTATACAATACCAGCTGAAACTTTGAAAGGTCTTCCTTTTGAAGGTGCAAGCATAGGATTTACAGGGCGTAACTTATTGTTAAGCACTGATTATCCAGGAATTGATCCAGAAACAAACTTGACAGGTTCTACGAATGGTATAGGTCTTGATTATTTCAATATGCCTAACACAAAGAGCTATTCTGCAACTGTTAAATTAACTTTCTAATCAGATTATTTAACTGATATAAAACTAAGAAAGACATGAAAAAAATATTTTATATACCCTTATTAATCTTAGGTCTGTTTTTGACATCATGTAATGATTTTGGTGACACAAACATTGACCCAACTGTACCGGCTGATGCTGACTTAGAGTTGGTACTCCCTGGTTTATTGGCGCAATCCGCCTTTAATGAAGGAAACAACGCTTGTAGAGTGGCTGGAATTGTTACGCAACAATTTTTTGGGCTTGATGCTCAACAATTAGCCTATAATACATATGTTTTAGGACAAGATGTAATGAATAATTATTGGAACTTTGGTTTGTATGCTGGAGTTTTAAGAAGTTGTCAAGTTGTTATTGATAAAGCAGCCGAAGAAGGCAGACCAATTTATGGTGCAATTGCTCAAATAATTATGGCTAACGAATATGGAAAAGCAACAGCTGCCTTTGGTGATATTCCAATGAGTGAAGCTATGCAGGGGACGGGAAACCTTACACCTTCATACGACTCTCAAGAGAATGTATATGCACAAATTCAAAGTATGTTGGATGAAGCTATTTCCACTTTGTCAGATCCTGATTTAGCTGAAGATCCGCAACCTTCAGGTGATTTGATATTTGGAGGGGATGCCTCATTATGGGTATCAACAGCAAAGGCAATGAAGGCAAGATATATGCTTCATACTGCAAAGCGTACAGGCGATTACGCTGGTGCTGCTGCAATGGCAGCCGATGCTATTGCAAGTAATTCCATGAATCCAACATTTCAGTTTGAAAATACAGCAACAGCCAACCATTCATTGGCTAAGTTTGCTATCGAACGTCCCAGTACTTTAGGAATTGATCCAAGGTTTGCTGCGATGATGGATGGTGATCCGAGACAATCGTACTATATGTTTGAAGACGACGCAGGATGGCAATGGTTTGATATGGCATCAGGAGGGAATACTGTTTGGTCTCAAAGCGCAGCTCGTATTCCGTTGATCACATATGTAGAAATGCTTTTTATTCAGGCTGAAGCAGCTGCAAGAGCAGGAGATGGTTCTGATTTTCTACAAAAAGCTATGTTTGCGAGCATGGAATTGGTTGGGATTGCTCCAGCTGATGTTGACAGTAGTTTTGTTATGTCGGCTTCTTCAAACGGATCTCTAGAAAATGTTATGACTGAAGCATATAAAGCTTATTATGGTTTTAATTTTCATGAGACATGGGCAAATTGGAGAAGAACAGGATTTCCTGCTTTAACTCCTACTGCTGATGCTTCGAATGGTTTTAATCCTTCAGGAGCAATACCTCAAAGGTACCTTTACGCAGAAAGTGAAGCGACTACAAATAGATTAAACGTTGAAGCTGCTCAAAATGCGCAAAATGGTGCTTTATTGGATGTGCCAGTATGGGCTTTTGAGTAAAAAAATATTGATTTAATTGATATGCAGTTTTTAATAACTATATTTTTAAGTGTGTTAAGTTGTTCATACATTTTGGCTCAATCATTTGATGAGTCGACTAAAATGTCTGACAAAATGGTTGTAGCTCGGACAGCGGGTTTCGAAACATATGACACGCGATTAAAAGGTATTGATGGGAGTCCATATCTTAAGGATAATTGGTCCGAAGGTTATATTGTATTGCTCAATGGAGATACCATTCAAGATTTAGTATTAAAAATAGATGTTCATAATCAAGAATTTGTGCACAAAACAGAGTCAAAGATGATGTCTATTCCTAAGGCATTTGTAGAGCGCATCGTATTTACAGGCATTGATGTGTTTACAGGAAGTAGGGTAGATGATAACTTTGTTTTGAAAACACATGAAAATGAACGGAAAATATTCAAAGAGTTAGTTGTTGGAGACTATAGTGTTTATAGACATGATTATTGTGTGTTGCTAAAGCCAAGCTATAATCCAGCTATTGACGCGGGGAATATTAATTATCAATTGAATAAAAAAATTAAATATTATTACGAAATCGATGGTTTGGTTAAGATAGTGCCTTCATCAAGGAAAAAATTTATGAAAGAAGTTGCAGAGCACCCAGTGCTTCAAGAAGCGATTAAAATGAATAGATTTGATTCTAAAGATGAAAGGGACTTAATTAACTTTTTTAAAACCATTAATAAATAATTAAAAAAATGAACAAAATATTTCAAATAAGAAATCTTTTCATTTTCGCAGCCTTAGCTTTCGTAGGTACTTCGTGCAACGATGAACCTTTAGTGAATAAGGCTGAAGATGATTTATTTTCTGTAGGAGGCACCATAGCAAATTATTCAAATGTAACAAATGGTGGTTTTTACAACTTAAAAGACAAAGAAAACACAACAGTCGGTTTTGAAATTTCTTCAGCAGGAGAACCAATAAATGGTATTACTGTTAAAAAATCATTTAATGGAGGTGACGAAGTAGAATACGGCACGTATAATGATTTGCCAGCAACGCTAGATGTGTCTCTTGTTGAAGCAATAAGTGGCCTAGGAGTTGATCTGGAAGATGTATCGGTTGGAAATGAAGTTGTGTACACTTTTTATGATAGTTCCACTGGTGCAAAATTTGCTAAAAGTTTGACAGTGCAATGTAGTTGTCCATCTGATTTTGGAGGTATTTTTACTTATGAGTCAATAAGTTATTGGTGTGTATCAGATACATCAGTTATGGATACGGTTGCAATTACTGGAATTGGTGGAGGATTGTATGAAATTGATAATTGGGACTTTGGTGCTTATGTATCATGCTATCCAGAACCAATTACTGCAGGATTTGGAACATTGCAATTAAAGGATTTATGTGAAGAAATATCAGTGATTGGAGAAGATGGATATGGAGATGGCTGGGCATGGACTATTGATGAAATTGCAGGTCGTGATATGACCGTTTCATGGTCTAATGATTACGGAGAGAATGGTACAGTTATAATTTCAAGATCAGAGGACCAAGGTGATTGGCCGCCTCTATTTACTAATTAGATTTCAAGACAGTTTTCGAAGAAAAAAGAGGAGCATAGTAATGCTCCTCTTTTTTTATCTTGTCATATTATATATATTTGTAATATGATTAAAGGTTTTGACAGTTTTGTGAATTACTTACAATTTGAAAAAAGGTATTCAAAGCACACCATTACTGCCTACACAAAAGATATAGATCAATTTAATGCTTACATTCAGAGCACCTTCAAAAACTTAAATGTAGAATTATATCGGCACCATCATCTCAGAGGTTGGATAGTCTTTTTGTTGCAAAATAATATTTCTGAAAAATCCATTAATCGGAAAATATCTTCTATAAAGACGTTCTTTAAATTTCTCAAACGTAAAGGAATTATAGCTTCAAATCCTACTTCTAAGATTTCCGCGCCGAAAATCCCCAAACGGGTTGCAGAATTCGTTCACGAATCTGAAATGGAGAAGGCCTTAGAAATTATAGACTGGGGAAAGAGCGATTTTGAGCATCTAAGGAATAAGCTGATTTTTTTCTTATTATATAGTGGAGGATTAAGACGATCTGAATTAATTAATGTTGAAGTCGCAGATGTGGATCTAGAAAATAAGCAAGTTAAAGTACTTGGCAAGGGAGCTAAAGAACGCAGAGTTGCTATTTTACCCAGTATGACAAATCTATTAGAGGAATACCTAGTACTCAGAAAAAAATTATTTGGAGCGGAAAATAAATACTTGTTTTTAACTGAGAAAGGAAAGCCCTTATATGCAAAGCTAGTTTACAACTTAGTCAAGAACAAGCTTTCTGCTGTGACAACCATTAAGAAAAAAAGTCCGCACACTTTGAGGCATTCTTTTGCCACTCACTTATCAAATAATGGAGCGGAAATAAATGCCATCAAAGAACTCTTAGGGCACAGTAGTTTAGCAGCAACTCAGATATATACTCAAAACTCCATAAAACAGTTAAAGGAAGCCCACAAGTACCACCCAAGATCAAATGAATGATGAGTATTTTTGCACCAATAAAAACTTAAACACATATATTTTTTACTAATATTCCACAAAAAATAAATTTTTATTTCCTTTTATTAGAAAAAACACTAATTTTGCAATCGCTTTTGAAGAATGGCGAGTTATGCCGATGTAGCTCAGTTGGCCAGAGCAGCTGATTTGTAATCAGCGGGTCGGC